>NZ_BJZP01000020.1 GCF_007992095.1 Paenirhizobium naphthalenivorans | reverse complement strand
AACATACCGTTGGCCAGTTCGCTGGCGCCGAAGCCGGTGAAGCGGATCAACTGCGCCTGTTCATTTGCCGTCGCCGGCCGGTCCTGCTTGGCAATGCCGTCGGCGACGAGGATCGCCGCGACATTGGCGCGGGCGCGATCCTTCCAGGAGGCGGCCAGCTTGCGGTCGCCGTCGAGATAGAAGTTTGCCCGAAGCCTCGCGCGCCGGACAGGCGTGGCAGCGACGGGCAGTGCTGGTGCCGGCGGCAGGGGATCCGGATCGTCGTCATTAGCGGCATCAGGCGAGAACCCGCCGAACGCTGTCACGCCAAGCCCGAGGCCGGCGACAAGCACGCCCGAGCCGAACATGTCTGATGTAAATGGATCGTTGCTCATGGGAAAGCTCCTTTAAATGAGGGCGTGCGCCGTCACTCGGCCACCGAGAAGGCCGCTTTCGGCGCGAGATTTGCGAAAGGTGATCTGGCTCAGGCGGCCAGCGATGTGGGGAGGTGGCGTAGATGCACCGGCAGCTTTGCCGCGATCTCGTCGTCAGACAGGGTGTCGAGCAGTTTCAGGAACGTGCCTTCACTGCCAGCGTAAAGCATCACCGTGCGATGGCCCTGCATCGCCGTCGGCCAACGCGCGCCGGCATAGCCTCGATAGTCGTCGGTGGTCGTGCTCCAGATATGCTCAAGCCGTTCTTCGCGGCTCATGGCCCGGACTGGTCGGGTTTCGCGGTCAATGATCGCGGTCCGCATTGCTTCCACAGAGGCCGGATCCGAGAGGTCGCAGTAGGTGTGGAAATAGCGGACTGCTTCGTCGATCCGGATCGCGTAAAACACCGAGGTCACCGAACCGGTCATGAACTCGCGCATCGCAAAGATCGGCCCACGCATCCAGAGCGGCGGCAGAATGTCGAGCATGTAGGAGTAGGAGATCTCGTCGATCTCAAACCATTCGCCGGCATAAACTCCGGACTGGTCACCGTCGAAACGGTTGGGGCGATCACGATGCCGATCGAACAGCCGAAACATGTCGGCGCGCTTGGCCACGCCCTGGAAGATTTTGCGAGGGAAGATTGTCGAGGTCATCAGCTTGGTCCTTTCGGGGTTTAGGACCGAAGGCAGCACAAGTCGTCTCGACCTCGCCATTCTCTTCAGTCCTTCATGACCCCTTCCGCGCTGCCGGCCTCGTGTCCGTCCGGGTCAAGGGCCGGCGCATGCCGGGCGAAGCCTCCCTTGATGCGGCCGGCGCGCATGCGGCAGGCCTCGTTATTCCCTTCGGTCTTCCTTTCCCGTTTTTCCCTCTCCCTGTTTTGGAGAACCTCGTTCCAATCCTCCGCCGGCGGCCGTAGCCTCTGCCAGTCACAGCCGGACGCCTCAGCGAGCGCCCGCAATCGTTCTGCATAGACATCGCCTTGAGGATTGGCATCCGTGGCCGCGACCAGTGTCAGTCCCGGCCGCACAGCAAGTTCGGCAAGCGCCGCATCTGTCGCCGGAGACCACCCACCGCCAGTGCTGAGATAGAGAGTTCGCTCGCGCGGACCTTCGAGTGCGGCAAGGCTCATTGCGTCGATCGCGGCCTCGGTAACGCAGAGACGAAAGGCATCGCTTGGTCCAAAACGGAAGAGAACCTTCGACCCCCCGGTGGCAAAGCCACGCCAGTCCGGACCGCGCTCCTCCCAACCCACAACGCGACCCTCGCCATCAACATGGGCCGCCCACATACTGCCGAAGGGTCCTTCCCGCAGGACACCCTCGCAAATAGCCTGCCGGGCGATGGCCGTCGGGATCCGGCGCGCCCAGCAGAGATAGCGCCAGGCACCGGATCCGGGCGAAGGCGTGGGCCGGCTGCGCCAGCGGTCGCCAATGTCTTTCACTGGCACTGAAGACCGCGAGGACCTCCATTCCGGCCGGGAGAGTTGATACCCGACAATTGACGCGACCGCTTCCGTTGCGGACGGGAATGGAATTCCTTCCAGGAACATGGCAAGGCCGAATACATCGCCTTTCTCGTCGCTGAGCGGATCGAACCAGCCGCGTCCGTCATGCGTTACAATGACGATGTTGCCGCCACACCGGTACTTGACGGCGCGGCGCGAACTTTCTTTGAGATCGATTTCATAACCGGCTCGTTCCAGCACGGCTTCGCAACTCACCTTGGCGCGCAGCGCTTCCAACTCTTCTCTCTTCATTGTTTTCCGATCACTTGTCGATCGTCCTTCTTTTCCAATCCGCATACCTGCGGCCATCCTCGTTTCCGCCGCGAAGAATGGAGGGGGCAAGGGCGCGGCAATCAAGGTGCAGATTTGCACCGGCCGCGGCGGAGCTTCCCTTGCGGCCAACAGGTCGCCAGCGGCAGGGACATGCGGGTCTCAATGAGACCCGCGCGGGAAATATTCATGCACGATCTCAAGATCGTCTTCGTCATCGAGTTCGTCGGACGGAAGGACGCCGAATTCGTCGCCGGATTTGAACAGGGTGACGGGAACCATGAGGATGCGGGAAAGCGAAAATGCGTGGCTTTGGGCGAGTGCAAGATCCTGTGCCATGTGAGAAACCTCCGTCCGGAGCGGGCCGCTCCCGCTCGATGGCTCCTCGAAAGGATCAGGACAGATCGCGATCACCGCGCAGGCGAAGACAAGCGGCGGCAGCTTGCTAGCCGACCCCGATAGTGGGTTGATCGACGGAGATCCGGGCCTGGTCCAGGACGCCATCCATAAAGAGCGGGATTGGTTTGCTTCGGTCGGCGATCGGATATTCGGCACAGATCGTTCACGGAAGACAGCTCAGCATTTGTTGCCGAGCATTTGTTTCATCAGCCATCGATCAGCGGCGACGGGGCTTTTCCTGATCGGACACTACCTTAAGGATATCGAAGTCCATCTCGGCATGCGGTTCTATACGGGCGATTTCACTGGCGACCTTGGCCCAGTGCCAATACTCATGGAAGTCGCCTTCGGAGCGACTGCGGAAAGCGCGTCGTTGCGCCTCATAGTAAGCTCTGACCGGATCTCGACCAACCAATAGCTTGGCATCCGCCTGCCACCTGCGCCGTATCGCCCGGCGGTGTCCGAGCCATCATCAAAGAAACCGGAACATGAGTATTCTCGCTTAACTCGCATGGCGGAAAACTCAGCATTCAATCCAAAGACAAGTTAATATTATCACTTATTTTCATACGCTTAGAGAAAATCGCGTAACCTAATTTATGGAACTTCCGGTGCGGGGGATCGAAAAATCAATATTTGTCGCACTGATTGGAGAGCACCGCTTGGTAACGATTGAGTCAACACCGAACCGCTCGACAAGACCGCAAAGCCCTATCGTGCCGGTCGGTGAGCCTTGATGATATTCGGATCCGTCTCGATCCGACCGGCTCCGATCAAATCGAGGCAGTAGGGCACCGCCGAGAATATGGTGTCGAGGCAGACCCGGATCGAGGCCGGATTGCCCGGTAGGTTGATGATCAGCGAATGTCCTCTTGTCCCGGCCGTCTGGCGCGACAGGATGGCCGTCGGCGTCTGGTCCAGGCTGACGCGGCGCAGCAGCTCGCCGAAGCCCGGTAGCTCCTTGATCAGTACTGCCCGCATGGCTTCCGGCGTTTCGTCCCGTGCTGCCGGGCCCGTGCCTCCGGTCGTCAGGATCAGGTCGAAGCGATGCTGGTCGCAGAGATCGATCAGTTCATCGCGAACGGAGACGAATCCATCCGGGATGATCCGCTTCGTCAGCTTGTAGGGCGACGTGATCGCGCGCGCCAGCCATGTCTCGATCAATGGACCCGATAGATCGTCATATTCTCCGCGGCTGGCGCGATCCGATACGGTAACGATGGCAATCTGCATTTCTAGCCTCCTAGAACAGACATATGGCGCGCGATACCGCTGACGGCCTGACGCGAAATTTCGAACGAATGTCCTTTCGGCTTGCGACCAAGCGCATCCCGGATCAGGCTACCAACGTTTGCCTCCGGATCCTCGCCGCGCAACGCCTGGCGAAGCCCAACCGTGCCCTCGCTCCCCATGCAGGTGAAGAGACCGCCGGTACAGCTTACCCGCACCCGATTGCAGTTTGCACAGAAATCACAAGATAGCGGCGTGATGAAGCCGAGCCGCCCGCCGGTCTCGGCAACGCGAACATAGCGGGCCGGACCTCCGGTCCGGTCATCGATCGGAACAAGCGTCCACCGCCCGGCAAGCGACCGGCGCAGATGATCAAGGGGAAGGAAGCTCTGGCTGCGATCATGCCCCGTCTGCCCAAGCGGCATCTCCTCGATCAACGTGAGGTCCATGCCTCGCCCATGCGCGAAGCCAATGAGATCGTCCACTTCGCTTTCGAAGTCGCCCCGCATGGCAACCGCGTTGAGTTTGACCTTGAGACCGGCGGAAAGCGCCGCGTCGATGCCCTTCAGAACCGAATCCAGCCGGCCCCACCGTGTTATCCGCGCATATCTGCCGGCGTCGAGACTGTCGAGCGAGACGTTCACACGGCGCACACCTGTTGCGAACAGGGCTTCGGAATAACGCGAGAGCAGCGTCCCGTTGGTGGTCAGCGTCACCTCATCGAGCTCGCCGCCGTCGAGATGCGGCGCGAGCAGACTGAACAGCTGAAGGATATTCTTGCGCACCAGCGGCTCTCCGCCGGTCAACCGGATCTTGCGCACGCCCCCACGGATGAAGACTCGAGCCAGCCGGTACAGCTCCTCCAGGGACAGGACATCCTGGCGCGGCAGGAATGTCATGTGTTCGGCCATGCAGTAGGTGCAGCGAAGATCGCAGCGATCCGTCACGGAAAGCCGAAGATAGGTGACCTGCCGGCCGAACTGATCAACCAGGGGAGGCAGCGTTGTTTCCGTGCCGGTCGCGATATGTCGTTCATGCCGCATCGCGAAGTCTCCCGGCCGCCGCAACCGCCCGACGGACCCAGTCGACGACCGGGCCCCGGTCGGGTGGAAGGAGGAGCCCGAGATCTCCCGCAAACCGCTCCCAGGCCTCGACATAGCTTTCCCGCACCGCGATCAGCACCGGAATGTCCCGCGCGCAAGCCTCCTCCATCACAGCACGAAAGCCCTGCCCCTCGGCCTCCCCTTTGCCGAAGCGGTTGAGGATCAAAAGATCCGGATCGTTCTCCAGACCGGACAGGAGGCGCCCAGCCACGTGGGCCAGGGCCTGCGGATCGAGCCGGCAACCGCGCGCACCCGGACCGAGCGCCTGCGATATCTGGTGCCGCTCACCGCTGGCCAGATCCTCCAGCTCAATCCGGCCGCAGCACGCGCCGTCGTCAGTGCGTTCCCACTGAAGGAAGCCGGCGACAACCAGCCCTTCGGCCCGCAACAGCTCGGCCACCGCCTCGAAGATATCGTCGACCGGCCGGTCCTTTTCGACCCGAATGGCGGCCTGGAGCGGTATCGCTAAATCGGTCATATGCTCCTCCATGCGAATTTGCGCCTGCAAAAGGGGAACCAGGAAACGGGCGTACCGCAGGCGCCTTCGGTTGACGACGCATCGAGAACGGCGACGCCGTCGGCCTGGGAAAGCGGCATCAGCGAGGCGGAGCTGCCGTGCCCGAGGCGCTCGACGATCGGGCGGCCGGAAGCATCATGCGCGACGATGCGCACCGGCAGATATTCCGCGCGACCTGCCTTCCGCTTCCAGCCGAAACCGGCCACCGCTTTCTCGACTGACATTTCCGCTCCCGAAAAGCCCAGCATCGCGGCGATCTGCCGGGCGACAAAGAGCTGGAATCCCGTATAGGCCGACAGCGGATTGCCGGGCAGCCCGGTCAGCAAGGCATCGCCGAGTCGACCGAAAAAGACAGGCTTTCCGGGCTTCAGGGCCACCCGGCAGGCTTCCACGGACCCGCCGGCCGCGTAAAGGGCCGGTCGAACGAAGTCCCGGCCTCCAACCGAAGCTGCGCCCGAGGTGAGGATCATGTCATATTGCGTCGCGTTCGCGCGCAGCAGTCCGGTCATGGCGCCGAGATCGTCGGCACAGATACCGAGATCCGTGACCTCCGCACCGAGCCCTTCGCACAATGCAAGCAGCATGGGCCGATTTGTGTCATGGATGCTTGCGCTGCCCTTGCCCCTATCGACGAGTTCATCGCCGGTGGACAGCACTGCGATCCGCGGTCGACGTCTTACCTGGACCGAAGCATGGCCATTGCCCGCGAGAAGCCCGATATGGCGTGCCTCGATTATCGTGCCGCGGCTTGCAAGAAGGGCGCCGGCGCCGATGTCCTCGCCCGCGCGACGTATGTTCTCGCCCATCGCCGGGCGGCTAAAAATCAGGACGTGTTCGCCCTGATCGTCGCAGTTTTCCTGCATCACCACGGCATCACAGATAGCGGGAACCGGCGCGCCGGTGAAGATACGCAAGGCCGCGCCGACAACAGCTCCGGCCAGCCCCAGGGCAGAGCCGGCCGTCATCGTGCCAGCGACCGGCAATCGCCAAGGCCCCGTTCCCGGAATATCCTGAAGTCGCAGTGCGAAGCCGTCCATGGCGGAATTGTCGAAAGCCGGCATGGCCTGTGGCGCGTGCAGATCTGCCGCGAGTATCCGGCCTCGGGCGAACCGGAGGACGACTTCTTGCGCCCCGGTGATCGGCCTTGCCATGCCGACCGCGACTTCGATAGCCCTCTCCACCGACATCAGGTCTGGGCCGGACGGCTGAACGTCACAGTTGCAGGCGGCTCTAGGATTGACAGGCATTGGGCACCTTTCCATCTCGCGCAAAGCCCGGCGCGTTCGCCTCGTCGCATCGAAACGCAGCGACGCTTCTGTCGCAATCGCATTTAAGGTCGCGGAGCAGACCATCCTTCAGACCATAGATCCAGCCGTGGATCGTGAGCGGACGCCCCCGCCTCCAGGCTGATTGCAGGATCGGTGTCTGCGACAGACTGGCCACCTGCGAGGCGACCGTCAGTTCGCAGAGCCGATTCAGCTTCTCTTCCGTCTCGTCAATCCTCGATAGCTCCGCGCAGTTCGCTTCCGCCACGTCGCGGATCGGCTGCAGCCAGTGATCGATGATGCCGTGCCGCTGCCCATCCATGGCGGCGCGGATCCCGCCGCAGCCATAGTGCCCGCAGACGATGATGTGCTTGACCTCGAGGGTCTCCACGGCAAATTCCACCACCGACAGCAGGTTGAGGTCCGCCCGGTGAACGAGGTTGGCGACGTTGCGATGGACGAAGACCTCACCCGGCTCGAGCCCGGTGATGACATTGGCGGGAACTCTGCTGTCGGAACATCCGATCCACAGATAGTCTGGCCGCTGCAATGCCGACAGCCTGTCGAAATAGTGTGGGTCCTCGGCGCATTTCGCCGATGCCCAGCGGACATTGTGTTCGAAGAGATCAGAAAGCATGGGTGTACTCCAGGCCCGACGTCCCTTGCGGGCGGTACGGCAAGGAGAAACAATCGGGACATGCCCGTTTCGCCTTGCCGTTCCTTTCCGTCATCGCCGTTGCGTCACTGCATCAACGGTCCGTCGGCACCGAGCACATCGATCCCGGTGATGGTGGCATCGGCGGCCAGGATGGCGATGAACTGCGATACGGCTTTCGACCAGGTAGAGGCTTCGAGCCAGCCGGCGATCCGGTCCTGCACGAAGTCGAACGGCAGTTGTTCACCATCGATCCGCCGTTCCAGCCGGATGATGTGGAAGCCGAACCGGCTTTCGACCGGTGCGGAGGTAATCTGGCCCTCCTCCATCCGGGCAAGGCAACGCTCGAACTCCGCAACCGTGCTGCCATGGGTCAACTGGCCGAGATTGCCGCCCTGCGTGGCCGAGGGACAGGCCGAATGGGTTCGCGCCATCGTTGCAAACTCGCTCGGGTGCCCGACGAGGACAGCCGCCAGCCGTTCCGCGTCGTTACGGGCCGCATCCCGCGCGCGCTGGTCCGCAGGATCGGCGGCGATCAGGATATGGCTCGCCTCGAAGATCGGCTCGCTGCGGAACTTCGCCCGGTTGTTCTCGTAGAAACGCAGGCACTCCTCCGCCGTGGCCGATGGAATCGTAACCTCTCTCTCGATCAAAATTCGGATGGCTGCGTCCTCGTCGGTTTCATGACGCCCATCCGCCGTTTCCTCTCGCACAGGCGCAAGGTTCAGTTCGACCGCCCGTTGCAGAAGGAGTTCACGCACGACTAGCGCCCTTGCCGCCGCCAGAAGTGCCTCCCCCGGGTTTTCGGCCGGATGGTTCTGCGCCTCGGCGAGGATCTCGCTTTCGGCGATTTCCACGCCGTTGACTGACACAGCGTCGAGTACCGGGCGGGCCTTGGGCGGAATGCGGGTATCCGGTTCCTGGTAGGTCGAATAGCTGTCCTTCTTCCCGGATACTTCGGAAGCGGTCGAACCCTTGTCCGTATTGTTGAAGAGCGTGACCATGGGCTTACTCCGCCGGAGCGCGATTGACGGAACTGCCGTTCCGCTGCCGCACGACCTGATAGCCCGGGCGCCAGAGATAGCGCACCGGCGCGCTCAGCATGTGAACCAGCCGGGTGAACGGGAAGAGCAGGAAGATCGTCAGGCCGAGGAAGAGGTGCAGCTTGAACACCAGCGCCGCGTCGGCGACGTAGGAGGCTGCTTCCGGGTTGAAGGTGAAGATACCCTGGGCCCAGTTCATAAACTTCACCATTTCATGGCCGTCGAGATGGGCAAGCGAGGTCGGGATGGTCGAGAGCCCAAGGAAGAGCTGGACCCAAAGCAGGATGATGATCAGCGTGTCGGTCGTGCTCGACGATGCCCTCACGCGCGGATCGAATAGCCGGCGATGGACGAGAAGCGTCGCGCCGACGATCGCCATGGTACCGGCAATGCCACCGGCAACCACCGCCAGCGTCTGCTTGGCGCTGTGGCTGATGCCGAGGGTGTCGAAGATCACGATCGGCGTCAGCAGGCCGACTAAGTGGCCTGCGAAGATGAACAGCACGCCGAGATGGAAGAGCACCGAGCCCCAGATTAGCTGTCTGCGACGCAAGAGCTGGCTCGACCCCGAGCGCCATGTATAGGGCTCGCGGTCATAGCGGATGATCGAGCCGAGGATCAGCACCACGAGCGCGATGTATGGGTAGATGCCGAATAAGAGTGAATTGAAAAAGTCAGACATGTCCTGCCCTCCTAAACCGGTATCGTGTTCAAGGGATCGTTCGGCTTGCGCGCCGCGGCCCTCATCTGTGTGCGCAGCCGGTCAGGGCCGCAGCTGTTGTCACCCGCATTGCCGCCGAAAGTGACGACCTCGTCCTCCCAGATGCGGTCCATCGCTTCGAGGTCGTTCGGATCGTCCTCGGCGCCGTCCAGGAGCTCCTTCAGGAGCTTCTGGTCCGGCTTGGCTTTCGATATGAGGCCGAGAGCAGCAAAGGCGTTGGAATAGACCGATTCCCGTTTCCGCAGCCGCTCGCCGATCGCCGCCGTGATATGGCCGGTCTGGGCGAGGAGGTCATCGACCTCTTCCGTTGTCAGGGTAGCAAGGAATTCGAGGAACAGCGGCAGATAGTCCGGCAATTCCTTTGCGTCGATTTCGAAGCCCTGGTCCTCGTACATGGTCTTCAGGTCGACCATGGCCTGCCCACGGTCGCGGCTTTCGCCATGCACGTGCTCGAACAAGTTCAGCGAGAGCGACCGGCTACGGTCGAACAGGTACACGTAGCGCTCCTGAGCGTCGTAGAGGTCCTGTCCGGCGAGATCGTCGATCAGGCGGCCAAGCAGCAGCCTGACCTCCCGGGAGATCGCGTCATCGGCGTCAAGCGCCGTCTTGAGCTCCGGCGCCCCCGCGATGAGTTCCTCGGTCGGATAGCTGAGCAACAGCGATATTGCCTTCAGTGCCTTGTGCATCAGACATGCTCCTTGAAGAGATCGGTCGGGGTCTGGACCACCTTGCGGCGCTTGGCACCGAAGAGGTCGCTGTCCGACGTGCCGCCCGAGCAGCCATTGCCGAAGGAGAAGCCACAGGAGCCACGAACGTCATAGGCGTCCTCGGTCACCTCGCGATGCGTGGTCGGAATGACGAAGCGGTCCTCGTAGTTGGCGATCGCCATGATGTGATACATTTCCTCGATCATCTCGGCACTCATGCCAACCTTGGCGGCGATCGACGTGTCGATGACGCCGTCGATGGTCTTCGAGCGCATGTAGGCGCGCATGGCGAGCATGCGCTCCAGTGCCGAGATCACGGGGGCTTCCTTGCCGGCCGTCAGCAGGTTGGCGAGATAGCGAACCGGGATGCGCAGCGACCGCACATCCGGCAGCGGGCCGTCCATGCCGAGTTTGCCCGACTGGGCCGCCGACTGCAGCGGCGAAAGCGGCGGGATGTACCAGACCATCGGCAGCGTGCGGTATTCCGGGTGGAGCGGGAAAGCGATCTTCCAGTCCATCGCCATCTTGTAGACCGGCGACCGTTTCGCCGCTTCCAGCCAGGCATCCGGAATGCCATCCTTGCGCGCCTGCTCGATGACGGCAGGATCGTTGGGATCGAGGAAGATTTTGAGCTGTTCCTCGTATAGGTCCTGCTCATTCGCCGTGGATGCGGCCTCCGAGATCCGGTCGGCATCGTAAAGGATGACGCCGAGATAGCGGATGCGCCCGACGCAGGTTTCCGAGCAAACGGTCGGATGGCCGGCCTCGATGCGAGGATAGCAGAAGATGCACTTCTCGGATTTTCCCGAGCTCCAGTTGTAGTAGATCTTCTTGTAGGGACAGCCGGAGACGCACATGCGCCAGCCCCGGCATTTTTCCTGGTCGATCAGGACGATGCCGTCATCCTCGCGCTTGTAGATCGCCCCCGACGGGCAGGCCGCCGCACAGGTCGGGTTGAGGCAGTGCTCGCACAGCCTCGGCAGGTACATCATGAAGGTGTTCTCGAATTGGCCGTAGATCTCCTTCTGGATGCCCTCGAAATTGTAGTCCTTCGAGCGCTTTTCGAACTCGCCGCCGAGGATCTCCTCCCAGTTCGGACCCCATTCGATCTTTTCCATCCGCTCGCCGGTGATCATCGAGCGAGGCCGTGCCGTCGGCATGGCGCGGCTTTCGCCGGCTGTCTGCAGGTGGCCATAGTCAAAGTCGAAGGGCTCGTAATAGTCGTCGATCTCCGGCAGGTCCGGATTGGCGAAAATCTTGGCGAGGATGCGCCACTTGGCGCCCATCTTCGGCTCGATCTTGCCGTTCGACTTCCTCACCCAGCCGCCGTTCCACTTCTTCTGGTTTTCCCATTCCTTGGGGAAACCGATGCCGGGCTTGGTCTCGACATTGTTGAACCAGGCGTATTCAACGCCTTCGCGGTTGGTCCAGACATTCTTGCAGGTGACCGAGCAGGTATGACACCCGATGCACTTGTCGAGGTTGAGGACCATGCCGATTTGCGCGCGGATCTTCATTCTGCCGGCTCCTTGTTGTATGGGGTGCTTTCGGTGTGCGGCCCTTCCAGCCAGTCCACCTTGTCGAGTTTGCGGACCACGACGAACTCGTCCCGGTTGGAGCCGACCGTGCCGTAGTAGTTGAAACCGTAAGCCTGATGGGCGTAGCCGCCGATCATGTGGGTCGGCTTGGTGATCACCCGCGTGACCGAGTTGTGGATGCCGCCACGCTGGCCGGTGATCGGCGAACCGGGCGTGTTCACGATCTTTTCCTGAGCGTGATACATGAAGATCGTTCCGTCCTTCATGCGCTGGGAAACAACTGCGCGGGCGACGATGGCGCCGTTGGCGTTGTAGACCTCAAGCCAGTCATTGTCGGCAATGCCGGCCTTCTTAGCGTCCGGCTCGGAAATCCACACCACCGGGCCGCCGCGATTGAGCGTCAGCATCATCAAGTTGTCGCTATAGGTGGAGTGGATGCCCCACTTCTGGTGCGGTGTGATAAAATTCAGTATCAGATGCGGTTTGCCGTCCGACTTGGCCTCGATCGCCGGATTGACGGTCTTGGTGTCGATCGGCGGTCGATAGACGCAGAAACCTTCACCGAAGGCCCGCATCCACAGGTGATCCTGATAGAGCTGCTGGCGGCCGGTCAGGGTGCGCCACGGGATCAACTCGTGGACGTTGGTATAGCCGGCATTGTAGCAAACCGTGTCCGATTCAATGCCCGACCAGGTTGGGGAGGAGATGATCTTGCGCGGCTGGGCGACCACGTCGCGGAAGCGGATCTTCTCGTCCTCCTTGGGGATGGCGAGATGGGTGTGGTCGCGACCGGTGAACTTGGAGAGCGCTGCCCAGGCCTTGACCGCCACCTCGCCGTTGGTTTCCGGGGCAAGCGACAGGATGACCTCGGTCGCGTCGATGTCGGTCTCGATCCGCGGCCGGCCCTTGGTGACGCCCTCCTCCTGCACCACGCCGTTCAGGCGGGCGAGCAGGTCGACTTCGTGCTCGGTGTTCCAGGCGATGCCCTTGCCGCCATTGCCGAGCGTGTCGAGCAGCGTGCCGACCGAGGTGAACTTCTTGTAGAGGTTGGGATAGTCGCGCTCGACCACCGCGACCGACGGCATCGTCCGGCCGGGAATGGGCTCGATCTCGCCCTTCTTCCAGTCCTTGACGTCGAACGCTTGGGCGAGTTCTCCGGCCGTGTCGTGCAGCGTCGGCACGAGGACGATGTCCTTCTCCACGCCGAGGACTTCCGGCGCCACTTCGGAGAACGTCTTGGCAATGCCCTTGAAGATATCCCAGTCGCTGCGCGCATCCCAGGCCGGATCCGCCGCACTCGACAGCGGATGGATGAAGGGATGCATGTCGGACGTGTTGAGGTCGTTCTTCTCGTACCAGGTGGCCGTCGGAAGCACGATATCGGAATAGACGCAGGTGGTCGACATGCGGAAGTCGAGCGTGACCAGCAGGTCGAGCTTTCCTTCCGGCGCTTCTTCGTGCCAGACGGCTTCCTTGGTGATCTGGCGACCTTCCTCGCCGAGATCCTTGCCGAGCAAACCGTGCTTGGTGCCGAGCAGGTGCTTGAGGAAGTACTCATGCCCCTTGCCGGACGAGCCGAGCAGGTTGGAACGCCAGACGAACAGGTTGCGCGGCCAGTTGGCCTTGTCGTCGGGGTCCTCGCAGGACATGGACAGCGTGCCGGCCTTCAACTGCTCGGCGACATAGTCCTTGGCCTCCTTGCCTGCTGCGGCTGCATCCCTCGACACCTTCAGCGGATTGGTCTTGAGCTGCGGCGCCGACGGCAACCAGCCCATGCGCTCGGCACGGATGTTGTAGTCAATCAGTGTCGCGTCCCAAGGCCCTTCCGGCGCGGTCGGCGACAGGATCTCGTCCACCTTCAGCGTCTCATAGCGCCACTGGTCGGTATGGGCATAGAAGAATGAGGTGCCGTTCATATGGCGCGGCGGCCGGTGCCAGTCGAGCGCGAAGGCGAGCGCTGTCCAACCCGTCTGCGGGCGGAGCTTCTCCTGCCCCACATAGTGGCTCCAGCCACCTCCGGACTTGCCGACGCAACCGCACATCACCAGCATGTTGATGATGCCGCGATAGTTCATGTCCATGTGGTACCAGTGGTTCAGACCGGCACCAAGGATGACCATGGAACGACCATTGGTCTTTTCGGCATTGCTGGCGAATTCGCGGGCGACTGCGATGATCTGGTCGCGCGGAACGCCGGTGATCTTCTCGGCCCAGGCCGGCGTGTAGGGTAGGTTTTCCTGGTAGGACTTGGCCGAGTTCGGATCGTCGAGCCCGCGATCGAGGCCGTAATTGGCGACGAACAGGTCGAACACGGTGGCGACAAGAGCCTCGCCGTCGGCCAGCTTCACCTTGCGGGCCGGCACCTTGCGCACCAGAACGCTGGCATGATCCGTGCCTTCAAAGTAGTCGTGCTCGCGATTGCCGAAATATGGGAAGCCGACATTGGCGATCGTGTCGTGCTCGCCGTCGAGGATAAAGCTCATGGCGAGATCGACGTCGGCGCCCTTGCCGTCCTTCGCCTCGAGATTCCACTTGCCCTGCTCGCCCCAGCGATAGCCGATCGAACCACCGGGCGAGACGAACTGCTTCGTCTTGGCATCGACGGCGACCGTCTTCCATTCCGGATTGTTCGTCTCGTCGAGCCCGCCGGTGAAGTCCGAGGCGCGGACGAAGCGATCAGCGATGTAATGGCCATCCTTGCCGACCAGTTTGACCAACATCGGCATGTCGGTATAGCGACGACAGTAGTCCTCGAAATAGTCGGCCTGGCGGTCGAGATGGAACTCGCGCAGGATGACGTGGCCCATGGCCATGGCGAGTGCCGCGTCGGTGCCCTGCTTCGGATGCAGCCAGAGATCGGAGAATTTCGCGGCTTCCGAATAATCGGGCGAAATGACGACCGACTTGGCACCCTTGTAACGCGCCTCGGTGTAGAAATGAGCATCGGGCGTGCGGGTCTGCGGAACGTTGGAGCCCCACAGGATCAGGAAGCCGGAATTGTACCAGTCGGCCGATTCCGGAACGTCGGTCTGCTCGCCCCAGGTCATCGGCGAGGCCGGCGGCAGATCGCAGTACCAGTCGTAGAACGACAGACAGACCCCACCGAGCAGCGAGAGGTAACGCGAACCGGCCGCATAGGAGACCATCGACATGGCCGGAATCGGCGAGAAACCGACCACACGGTCCGGGCCATAGGTCTTGACAGTGTAGGCGTTCGCCGCCGCGATGATCTCGTTGACCTCGTCCCAGGTGGCGCGCACGAAGCCGCCGAGGCCGCGCATCTTCATGTAGTCGGCACGTTTTTCCGGGTTCTCCTGGATCGCCGCCCAGGCGCCGACCGGGGTCTTGATCGTGCGTTCCTTGCGCCACAGCTTGAGCAGGCGCGAGCGGATCAGCGGATATTTCACCCGGTTGGCCGAATACATGTACCAGCTATAGCTCGCCCCGCGTGCGCAGCCGCGCGGTTCATGGTTGGGAAGGTCCGGCCGGGTGCGGGGATAGTCGGTCTGTTGGGTTTCCCAGGTGACGATCCCACCCTTGACATAAATTTTCCACGAGCAGGAACCCGTGCAGTTCACGCCGTGCGTCGAGCGCACGATCTTGTCGTGCTGCCAGCGCTTGCGATAGGCGTCTTCCCAGTCCCGGTTCTCAGTCGTGGTGACGCCGTGGCCGTCCGAGAAGGTATCGGCATTCTTGCGCGCCAGGAAGTTCAGGCGATCGAGGAGATGGCTCATGATGTTGTCCTCCGAATTCAGGCTGTGGCTGCGGCCGGGCTGGCCCGACCTCGCTCGACGTCATGGAGCAGTCCGCCCTTGCGGGTGTAGACGGCCCAGGTGATCGCCAGGCAGGTGACGTAGAAGATCAGGAAGGCCCAGAGTGCCGCGTCCGGTCCGCCGGTCATGGCGATCGAAGTGCCGTAACCCTTGGGGATGAAGAAGGCACCGAAGGCAGCGATCGCCGATGTGAAGCCGGTGATGGCAGCCGATTCCTTCTCGGCCTGCAGGCGGCGTTGTTCCGGGGTTGCCTGCGGCATCAGCCGCCCCATTTCCTTGCCCATGATCGCCGGGATCATCTGGAAGGTGGAGGCATTGCCGACGCCGGTGGCGAAGAACAGCAGCAGGAAGGAGGCGAAGAAACCCCAGAAGGCATTCGGCTGTTCCTTGATGCCGATGAACCAAAGCACACCGGAGACGCCGATCATCATCAGGACAAACGCCCAGAAAGTGACCCGTGCCCCGCCGTACTTGTCGGCCAGCCAGCCGGTACCGGAGCGTGATAGCGCACCGACCAGCGGACCGAGGAAGGCGAACTGCAGCACATTGACGTCCGGGAACAGCGTCTTGGTCAAAAGCGGGAAGCCTGCGGAATAGCCGATGAAGGAACCGAAGGTGCCCGTGTAGAGCCAGCACATGATCCAGTTGTGCTTGCGCTGGAAGATAACGGCCTGCTCCGAAAAGGACGCCTTGGCCGAGGCGATGTCGTTCATGCCGAACCAGTTGCCAAGCGCCGAAAGGATGATGAAGGGCACGAAGAAGAAGCCGGCATTCTGCAGCCAGAGGGGAGCCTCGCCCGTCGCGGACTTAACCATGGCAGGGTCACCGCCAAGACTGCCGAAGATGCCGGCGGTGATGGCAAGCGGCACGACGAACTGCACGACGCTGACGCCGAGGTTGCCGAGACCGGCATTGAGTGCCAGCGCATTGCCCTTCTCCGCCTTCGGGAAGAAGAAGGAGATGTTCGACATCGAGGAGGCAAAGTTGCCTCCGCCGAAACCGCACAGCAGCGCGAGCAGCAGCAGGATCGCATAGGGCGTGTCGGGATTCTGCACCGCATAGCCGATGCCGAGCGCCGGGATGATCAGCGACCAGGTGGTGAGCGTCGTCCACAGGCGCCCGCCGAAGACCGGCACCATAAAGGAGTAGAAGATCCTGAGCGTCGCGCCCGACAGGCCCGGCAGTGCCGCCAGCCAGAACAACTGGTCGGTGGTGAAGGTGAAGCCGACCAGCGGCAGCTTGGCGACGACGACCGACCAGACCTGCCAGATGGCGAAGGATAGAAGTAGCGCCGGGATCGAGAGCCAGAGATTGCGGCGAGCGATCTTGCGGCCCTTTTCCGCCCAGAAAACCGGGTCTTGTGGGCGCCAGTCGGTGAGGATAGCGGCGCCTTGCTTCACAGCCTTGCGGCTGCGCTTTTCCATGCCCTGCAGTTCCGGGAAAGCCGGAAGTTCGCCCAGTTTCTCGCCGGCGGCCTCCTGCTCCATCTGACGGACGGCGAAATGCATCCAGGTGAGCGAGCCGAGCGCGATCAGGAACAGCAGCATGAAACAGCTGGTCCACAGGCCGGTCAGGTCGAGCAACAGTCCGAAGACGATCGGCAGGATGAAGCCGCCAAGACCGCCGATCATGCCGACCAGACCGCCGACGGAGCCGACATTGCCGGGGTAGTAGACCGGAATGTGTTTGAACACCGCGGCCTTGCCGAGCGCCATGAAGAAGCCGAGGATGAAGATCGTGACGGTGAACCCGACCACACCCATCTCCGCATGGAAGGCGATCGGGCCGTTCACGCCCTGGACGACGTAGTCGGTCGGCGGATAGGAAAGAATGAAGGTCGCGACGACCGACACCAGGAAGGTCCAGTACATGACGCGGCGCGCGCCGTAGACGTCGGAGAGATGGCCACCATAGGCGCGGAACAGGCTGGCGGGGACAGAGAAGAAGGCGGCGATCATGCCGGCGGCGCGGATGTCCACGCCATAGACCTTGATCAGGTATTGCGGCAGCCAGAGCGCCAGGGCCACGAAGGCGCCGAAGACGAAGAAATAGTAGAGCGAGAAGCGCCAGACCTGGACATTCTTCAGCGGCTCAAGCTCCATCCAGGTGCTCTTCGGCTTTTCGCCGGTGCGGCGCCGCTCAACGAGAACCGGATCATCCTTGGTGGTGAACCAGAAGATGATCGCCATGACCACGAGGGCACCGGCCCAGACCTGGGCAACGGTGTGCCAGCCGAAGGCGACGAGCACCAGTGGTGCGAGGAACTTGGTGACGGCCGAACCGACATTGCCGGCGCCGAAGATGCCAAGCGCGGTGCCCTGTTTTTCGGGCGGATACCAGCGCGACACATAGGCCACGCCGACCGCGAACGAGCCGCCGGCGATGCCGACGCCGAGTGCTGCGATCAGCATCTGCGGATAGGTGGTGGCGTAGGTCAGGAGGAAGGTTGCCACGGCTGCCGCCAGCATGGTGGCAACGAAAACCACCCGACCCCCGTACCTGTCTGTCCAGATGCCGAGCACGACGCGAATGAGCGAGCCGGTGAGGATCGGTGTGCCGACCAGCAGGCCGAACTGGGTTTCCGAGAGGCTCAGATCCTGGCGGATCTGGATGCCTATGATTGCGAAGATCGTCCATACGGCGAAACAGACGGTGAAGGCGACGGTACTCATCGCCAAAGCTGTCTTCTGCCCCTGCGGGTTGCCATCCAATGCGTTTGGCATAGCCATGCTCCTGATTCGGATTACACGTATTTGCAAACAATAAGAGACCAGTCGCGGATTGTTTTTATTGATCTGGGTCAACAGCATTGCTGTTTTACGATGTTTTCCTCATTTGTCTTTGGAAGTATTTCATCCTTACTTATTTCGCGCCTCGTTTTTACTTATGTTGACTGTCCATTTGACATTTTTCGTCTCATGGAATGATATCCGCGGCAACGAGGCAGGATCCACGCAATGCGCGCCGAAGATATCGAAAAGCTGAAATGTCTGAACGTCTTCAGGGGGGTGAAGGAAAACACCTTCCAACGGGCGATAGCCCCCAGCTTCCTGCAATCATTCCCTGCCGGAACGATACTCCTCGAGGAGAATAGGCCAGCAGATTTCCTTTACATCGTCCTCGATGGACTAGGTCCTGTTGACAAAGTGGATTCCCAAATCAGCGGAAGCATGATTCAAGACTGCCTTTTGGGAGGCGGTTTTGGCTCGCGGCGACCTGACGGATATGGAATGGCAGATCATCGAGGGGTTGTTGCCCAGCGAACGTGGCAGGAAGTCCCGGCCCTCGCACGATAATCGACGATACCTGAACGGCATGTTTCATGTTCTTCGGGTCGGATGCCCCTGGCGCGACATGCATGAGCGCTACGGAAAGTGGAATTCCGTCTATGTGCGCTTCCGCCGTTGGGCCGAACAGGGCGTTTGGGACGCTCTGCTTGAGACCCTCGTTGAACTGGGGCTGACGGATGACTGGCAGCACATGATCGATAGCACCACGGTTCGCGGCCACTCTCAGGCTGCGGGCGCTAAAGGGGGACTTATCAGGAGGCTTTTGGTCGATCACGCGGCGGCTTTACGACGAAAATCCACGCCCGAGCAGATGGTCAGGGCCGCCCTCTTGGCTTCGTCCTGACGGGCGGGGAGGCTTCGGACTACAACGCAGTTCCGGACCTGCTGGCGATACCGGTCAGTAAGCCGAGGCTGTTCCTTGCCGATAAAGGCTATGACGGCGACTTCCTGCGCGAGGAACTCCTGATCCACGGGATCAGACCAGTCATTCCGCCGAAAGCAAACCGAAAGAACCCGCCTGCCTGCGACTTCCGTGCTTACAAGGACAGGAACCGCATCGAGCGGATGTTCAACCGCCTCAAACAGTTCCGACGTGTCGCCACCCGATACGACAAGACACGAAAATCCTTCTCCGCATTCCTCGCCCTGGCCGCAGCCAGGATATGGCTGCCATACTTTGTCAACAGGACCTAGTAGAAATGTCGTCGTCTGCAACTGGTGACGAAACGGTAATTGAAATTCTCGGACCTGTAAATCTGTTCATCCTTGCAGCCGTACTCAACAACGACATCTGTCTGCAGTCCGCCAGAACGCTGACGCTTGCCCGTATCCTGATGATCCCCGCCAACCTCATTCGCGAACTGCTGGTAGAGGATCACGATTTCATGAAGGCGGTGGTGTTCGAACTGGCCAGCGCCTACCGGCGCACGGTCAAGGAACTTAAGAACCAGAAGCTGCGCAGCGGCACGGAACGGCTGGCCAACTGGCTGCTCCGGGAGGAGCGCAGCCAGGGTGGCGAAGGGCGTCTGACCATCCCGTACGAAAAGCGCATCCTGGCCGCCTATCTCGGCATGACGGCGGAAAACCTGTCGCGCGGATTTTCGGCCTTGGCGGCCCATGGCGTGAACATCAAGGGACTGCAGATCGACATCGTCGATATCGGCAAGCTAACCGACTATGCCCGGCCCTCGCCGCTGATCGACGACGGCGAACCGCAATTGCCCCAAACTTAAGTGACGGCTGCTCGAGTTTGGCTACGGACGCATCGATCGCCACGACACAGTGGCGATGGTCGTCCATACCGCCAAGCGCAACAGCATCGCCCCGACGGTGCGCATCTCGTAAAGGCCCCCGCCTGCGACATGCAGACCGAAGGCTGCAAGCACCAGAGCCGTCGCCACAGCAATCGCCACGGACAGCCAGACCGCCGAGCGCCGTTTCAGCAGGAGCCCCATGCCGGCCAGAACGTAGAAAAAGCCGGCGATGAAATTAAACCACAATACGAAAGGCACGGCATTGCCGACGGCCGCCCGTGCGGCCTCGCCGCCGAACAGCGCCATGCCTCCCGAGAAGATCGTCAACAGACCAAAGACCAGACCGATCGCGCCTGCCGCCTTCAGCCCCCAGCCGCCTCGCAAAATCGTGTTCATGCCTTGCTCCCTTCCTGGTCTTCCAGCCGACCATCGCGCAGATGGAAAAGCCGATCGAAACGGTCGTAGATCTTTTCGTCATGGGTCACCGCCACGATGCAGGCGTCCTGCTCGGCGGCGAGCTTGCGCAGCAGGTCCATGACGATCCCGGCCCGCTTGGAATCGAGCGCCGCGGTCGGTTCGTCGGCAAGAATGATGCGCGGGCTGTTGGCGAGCGCCCGGGCAATCGCCACGCGCTGCGCCTCGCCGCCCGACAGCAGCGCCGGCATGGCGTCCTTTCGGTTTCCGACTTCCAGATAGTCCAAGAGTTCGATCGCCCGGCGCCTTGCCTCCCCGGCCGACTTGCCCGCCAGTTGCAGCACGAGGGCGACATTGTCCTTGGCGTCGAGGAAGGGCAGCAGGTTGTGGAACTGGAAGATGAACCCGATCTTGTCGAGCCGCAGGCGCCTGAGGTCGTCCCGCAGCCAGCGGTTTTCGTAGACCGGCTCCCCGTCCAGCCATACCCGCCCCTCGGTCGGATCGATGATGCAGCCGATGATGTTGAGCAGCGTGGTCTTGCCCGATCCGGATGGCCCGAGCAGCGCCACCACCTCGCCGGCGCGCACCTCGAGGTCGACGCCGCGCAGGGCATCGACGCGCGTCGCCCCCTCGCCATAGTGCTTGGAGATTGCCTTGAGGTCGATGATGAGGCGGCTTTGCGGATCGGTCATGGCGTCAGCCTCCGATCGCCGTTGCTGGATCGACCCTGAGCGCGGCGCGAATGCCGAGCCCGCTCGCCAGGATGCAAACGACCAGGATAATGCCGGCAAGAGCCACCGCGTTGATCGGCTCCAGCAGGACACGGCGGGGGAAATAGTCCTTGATCAGCAGGATCAGCATCAGGCCGAAGCTCCAGCCGACGGCGCCGAGCGCGATCGATTGCTGGACGATCAGCCCGATAATGGTGCGGTCGGGCGCGCCGATCAGCTTCAACGTCGCGATCTGTTTCAGCTTCTCCATGGTCATGGTGTAGATGATGAGCGCGATGACGACGGCCGAGACCGTCAGCAGGATGCCGAGAAACAGGCCGATCTGCCTGCGCGCCCGGTCGACGACGGAGCGGACCAGCAGGTCTTCCTGTTCGGCCTGCGTCATGGCCGAGAGGTGTTTCCACTGGCGCACGGTGCGCGCCACGGAATCGACATCGGCATTGGCGTCGACGCGGGCGATGACCGCGGCCACCGTATCCGCGCTCTCACCCGTTGCGCCCCGTGCCGACTGCACGCGGGCGGCAGGCGGTGCGAGCTGCGACTGCAGCGTCTGCGCATCGGAAAGCGTGACGTAGAGGACGGGATCGCCGCCGGAGTTCATCGCATCCTCGACAAGTCCGACGACTTCGAACCGGTTGCGGCCGAGCGCGACCCGGTCGCCGACCTGGAGGCCGGACTTGCGATCCGCGACCGCCTCGAAGTGGCTCCGCCCGATTCCGCGCCCCTCCACGACGGCATTCGGGCCACCCGGATGGCCGCGCTCGTAGCCGATGATGTAGAGCCGAAGCGTCTTGCCGGCAAAGGCGGCTTCGACGGTCTGGTAGGTGATGCTGCCGGCATCGCTCACCCCGTGCAGGCGTGCCACGGCATCGCGCGTCTCGCCGGGGATCTTGGAGGACTCGGCGAAGGGGCCCTGGCGGCCCGCTTCCACCACCCAGAGATCGGCCTGCGGTGCCCTGACGATGTTCAGCGCATCGGCCACCAGACCGTTGTAGATGCCCATCATTGCCAGCACCACCGCCATCAGCAGGCTGAGGCCAAGACAGGTGAGCACGAAGCGAAACAGGTTATGGCGGACATCGCGATAGGCAAGGTTCATGGCCTCGCCTCCTCAACGATGCGCGCCGCACGTCCCTCGACAAGGCCCTTGGCGGCGGCCGTGACGACGCGGGCGCCCTCCGGCAAGCCTGCGACGATCTCGACGCGGGCATCTTCCGTGCGATGGCCGAACGTCACCGGCACCTGCGCGAGCTTGCCGTCCATGACGACGGACACCCGCCCCTCATGGCCGTCGAAGCCGCTGATCGCCGCCTCCGGCACCAGCAGCGCCTCCGGCAGTTCGTCGACCGTGATCCGCACCTCGGCCTGTTCCCCGAGAAAGACCTGCGGCGGACACTTGTCGCAGGTGATCCAGACGCGGCGCTCCTCGTTGGCGCGGTCGCTCTCGATGCCGATCCGCGCCACCCTGCCCGCGTAGACGTCATGCGGCATCGACCGCAGCCGAACCTCGGTCGCCTGGCCGACGGCCAGTGCGCCGGCGCGTTCCTCGTCGATATAGGCCAGCGTCCACACGGTCTTGGGATCCATGAGGGTGTAGATCGCATCGCCGGCCCGCACCACGGCACCCGCCTCCGCATGACGCGCGACGACCACCGCATCGAACGGCGCTTCCAGAACATGCTGTTTCAGCACGGCGGTTTCGTAATCCAGCGCCGCACCGGCATCGACCTCCTGCGATCTGAAAACATCCACCTCCGTCTGCGCGACGGTGAGTTCGGCGGCCGCAACCTCGACATCGCGTTTCGCTTCCTCCGCAGTCTGGCGAGAGATCGCATTTCGACCGGCCAGTTCCTGCTGGCGCGCATCGGCCGCCTGGCGTTGCGCAAGCACCGCCGCCGCCTTCTCGACATTGGCCTCGGCCTTGTGGGTATTGGCGGCCGCCGCGACGATCGCCGCCTGTGCACGGGCCACCCGGGCCTGTTGCGCATCGCGATGCAGGCGGGCCAGAACCTGGCCGCGCGTCACGACATCACCGCTGTCAACCGAGAGGTCGGAGAGCGCGCCGCCGACCTCGAACCCGATCTTCGACACGATCCGCGCCTCGACCGTGCCGAGGCCGTAGACCCTTACCGCGACATTCCGTTCGACTGCGGCAACCGGAACGGCGACCGGCCGCTTGGTGAGAAACACATAAGCAAGAGCAATTGCCGCGATGACCCCCACGGCCACCAAAAGGACCCGGATCTTTCCGCCCGTCATGACTGCTTCCCTTCTGTCGCCGATCCCGTAAACAAAGCCATCTGCACGGCCAGCAGCCGCACGCCCTCCGGCTGCAGGGCAAATCCGCGCGCACCCAGCGACCAGCGCATCGCCAGCCCCTGAACGAGCGAAATCAACAGCACGGCGCCGTCCGCGGGATCGAGATCCGGGCGAACGGTGCCCGCTTCGCGCGCACGCGCCAGCTCGCCGGCAAGGATGCCATGGAACGTCGTCATCAAGCCGACGAAGGTCTGGCGAAGCGCACCATTCTCGACCCGCAGTTCGCGGGAAAACAGGATGGCCGGAATGGCAGGATGGGCTTCGATGAGATTCAGTTGCGTCTGAACCAGCGCAGCGATCCTGCCTTCCGGCGAGGCGCTGGCGGCAAGCGCCTCGTCCCACGCGGCCTTCAGCCTAGCGCTGATGACCGCCGCCAGCGCGTGCCACAGGGCCTGCTTGGTCGGAAAATGGCGAAAGATCCCGGGCTGCGTCAGGCCGACTGCCTCAGCAATAGCGGCAGTCGTCAGCCGGTCGGGGCCCAGTTCGTCCGCCAGCCGCAGCGCAGTCGCCAGTATCTCTGCCTTGCGCTCTTGCGCTGACTTTCGCATCAGAATGCGCCTCTTAGTTAGTGATCAATAACTAACTAAGAGGCGCAGGCGCTAATGTCAAGCCTGCGGTTACCCGGACATTTAAATCCTCTTTGTTTTTCGATCGATCGTATGCGCTAAGGTGGCCAAAGCTTGGGATAGGCAACCTGTCTGAAATGAGCTTCAGGTAGGCATCTCTAAGCCGTTGAGCCGGGGGCTGGGAACCAGTTGCCGCTGTTTGAGCGACCATACAATATGCTTTCGGCTCGTCTGGGCGATGCTGTTTCCTGTCCGAATGCTCAACTATCAACTCGTGACGATCAACATCGTCAGACAATCCTGACCGTCAACCAGGCGGTCTACCTGCCAGCCTGCGATTTCGTGACACTCCTTTTGCACGGCATTTACTGGATCGCTGACCTCCAGGATCACTGCGCCGGTTAGCATCCGACGTGTTGCGGAGCAATTGATGTCCTCGGCAATGCGATTATAGGCAAGCAACGCCATCGGAGGCATTTTGAGCAAGCGCGTCAATATATGCGTTACAGGATCATCGTTCTCACACGCCGCATGAGAGCCGCCTAACCCAAAGGTAACTCCGGCTGAGACACTGGCTTTGCACGACGTCGCAAGAGCCATCCGGCTGATAGTAGTAGCCCCCCCGCTACTATTGCCTGCGACAACAATGCCTCCGAGACTGGATAGAGGCCCAGATAGAGTTGAAGCCAGGCGTGGTCGGGAAACCACGGAACAGGGGTCGCCGGCATCAAGGCCGCCGTCTGCAATCCACGGATACCACTGCCAACCAGCGTGATACTCATCAGCGCCAACAATCCGCCGGTAACTCTGAAAAATGCCGTCACCGGCAACCTCTTCTCCAGACCAAGTATGAGGTAGGCGGACGTCATGGCCAGAACGGCACCGAGCACAAGTCCCCCAAGCACCGGCATTGCCGGGGCATCCGCCAAGAGAGCTTCATAAAAAAGAACTGTCTCGAATCCCTCACGGAAGACCACGAGGAAAGCTAGTCCGAAGACCGTCAAACCACCAAACATATTTGTGATTTGGCCTGATCTTGTGACGGCGCTAGTCCTCCGACCGATTTCGGCAACCCAGTCCCCCACATGGGCCTTGCGGAACATCCAGTGGGTCACATAGACCAGCACGCCTGCCGCGATCAGGGCCGTCGCGCCCTCCAGAAATTCACGTTGAAGCGTGCTCATGGCGAACAGTTGGCCAACCGCTAGCCAAAGCGCAAATGAAGCGACCACAGCAGTCACAACGCCGCTCGATACCGGCAGACGCCACCCCTGCATCCCGCCGGCGGGCGTTCCGCTCGCCTTTAGGGCACCGATCATACAGGCGAGCACCAGAACTGCCTCAAGTCCTTCACGCATGAGAATGGCAAGGGATTGCAGGAAGGCGCCGATAGAGGAGAGTCGACTGTCAAGAACCTGTCCCGCCTGCGCGGTTGATGCCTTCATCTGTGCTGCGACCTGTGTCAGCCCCTCTTCTGGGCCTTTGTCCGCAATAAGACGTCCGAAACCGGGTTCGAAAGCACTTCCTTCCCAGAAGCCAGCTTCCATCTTCAATGCAAGTGCCGGTGCCCGCGGCATGAGGCGTTGCTCGATATCGGGATCAAAAAGCGCGTAGGCCTCAAGTCGCTTCAACTCCGCCTCCTCCCAATCGCCTGCCTGGGCCACCAGAAGGATCTCGTCGAAAAGATCCGGCAGCATGCTAAGGGAGAGTTTGTAGCCCCCTTCCGTGGATACGTCATAGACGTCCGAGATCGCCTGCTTTGCCTCTTCGGCCAGCGACCAGACCCGCTCTTCGTCGCCCTTACTAGCTATGATCATTTTCATCTCTGCCAGGATGGAGGCCAGCCGTTCGAAGGATTGAGGCGAGCGAGCCGCGAGATCCGAACCGAGATCGCCAAACAACATCTCAGCGCGGTCACGAAACAAGCCAGCCTCGAAATATTCAAACGGAATGGTGACTTGCCCATCGCGCACGCCCTTCTCGTATTCCACCGGAACCAGGCCAACAAACCGCGACAAAAGTCTGACCCGCCGCTCGCGATCCTCGGGCGACAGACTGGTCGGAGAATAGGTCGCAAGGCTCGTTTCCAGTTTTGCCAGAACTGGATCCACCGCCGTGGGTGCGAGAGATTCCGCCTCGGCGAGAGCGGTCTTGATTGCATCGGCTTGCGGACGCCCGATCCGTGCGACGATGTTTTCGGACAGAAGGTAGTGCAGTCCTCTCGCCCGCGCCAATGCATAGGAAAACTGGACTTGGTAACCCGACGCGAGATGCGACCGGGCTTCGGTGATCGACCGCCGCAGCTCGCCAGCATAAACGCCGAGAAGTTCGGCCCTTATGACCTCCCGCGCCCTCACCGGCGCCAGGCGCTGATCCAGAACTTCCCGCATGGCGATCGAACCGGCTGTATCGCGGGAGGTGCGCGCGTATTCCCGGATATTCAGCCATTGCGCCGCGTCGTTGGATCGTCCTTCGTCCAGCGCCGTCAGCGTGGCTTTGAATGCGCCGTCGAGCAAAGCCGTCCAGATCCGCGCACGCGCGGCCGCGGCCTCTCCGGCATTCCATTCGGCGAGGGCGGTCGCGAAATCGTCAATCGAATCGCCGACCGGCGCAACGGCATCCGGTGCGCCAAGCCTGTAGGCATCTTCCAGCCGGTCCTTCCACAAGTGCCGCACTCGATCGATCCTCGCCGACATGTCCCGCCGCAAATTCTCATCTGATGCGCGGAACAATAGGCGTTGAATCGACGCGCTCTCGCTGCGAAGCGCTTCCGCATCATGCCATGGCACCTCCGCCGCGGCCGGTGGCGCAAAACCGGCGACGAGCGCCAATAGCGTGATCGCAATCACGATCGCGGAGTAGCGGCGGATATTCACGGGCGAGCCTCTTCTGTTGCGGGCAGGACAAAGGTCCCTGACGCCAGTTCGAATGGAGGGATGACAAGGTCGGTTTTCAGCGTGTTGTAGGCGAATTCCTGCGTGGCCACGCGGTACCAGAGCTTGGCCTCAAGGCTGAATGGCCCCTCGACCTGGGGTGGGATCCTTGTCTCGTAGGTGACAACGTCCTCGCCCTTGGCCGGAACGCCTGGACGCACATGCGATATGGCAGCGGTAATGAAGGTCAGGTGGTCGGGGATACGCTTGCCCACGGCATCGATGAAATCCTCGCGCCAGATCACCGCGTCGGGGTCGGTTTCGCCGCGCACCCCGTCGAAGGCACCGGAATGATAGATTTCCGTTCCTTCTCCATCCCTGACGATGACCTCCAGCCACATGTGTTTCTGGTCGACCACCCCGGTCGGGAGATTGTGGCCAGCCCCCAGATTCTGGACGGCCACGGCAAAGCGCAGACGATCCTTTTCGATCGTGGTCCCGCGCAATGAAAGGCCGGCGGCCGAACGCAACAGCGCCCACGTCGCCTCCCCTTGTCGGGCGATCAGTTCGGTATTTTTCGCATCCGACAAACCTGGCACGATCCCGCCGCGCAAGAAGGTGAGATTCGTGCCGAGGCTGGTATCAAACATCAGGTAGTTGGCGCCGACGAAGTTGTGCGCATAGCGCTCCGGCTTGCGCAGATCGCCGCTCCTGATCTGGCGGACATAGGCGGCCGGATCCGGGGCCATATGGCAATCCTGGCAGGTGACGTCGTTGCGGCCATACCAGCTCTCCTTCCATTCGCTGAAGGTCGTCTGGACATGCTGCCGACTTTCCGCCTTCGACATTGACGCGTCATAGCCCTCGGTGTGGCAGGCGCCGCAGAAATCACCGCTTGCGATCAACGCATTCGTCGCCGCCTCGCCATAGGCTCGGGCATGGTCACGCGGCGCGGCGAGGATCATGGCATTGGAAAGCTGGTCAACTCCGGTATTGACCGCCAGCGTCAGCGCGCCATTGCCCTCTTCAGGATCGGCATGCGTCGCCGTATGGCACATGACGCAGGTGATGCCTTCGGTTTCAGCCGCCGACGGCATGACCGACTTGAAGCGATTGGTCCGCCCGGCCAGCACCTCGCCGGGCGCATGACAGCCCTCGCAGAAGCGTGCTTTCTCGATGCCGTCCTTGTGCAGGTCTTCGTTAGCCTCGACCGCCCGCTCGTACACTGTGTCGCGCCCGGCGATGGCGTGCAAGGATGGCGCCCATTCCTCGAATTCGCGCTGGTGACAGGTGGCGCATTCCGCAGCCGAGGGAATGACGGCGGGATCGATCATCCTGCCGTTCTCTGTTTGCAGCCGGGAGGGCCAGAACGGTCTCGGCTGGCCGGCATCGTCCGGACCGAACGGCAGTTGGTAAAAGGGAATGTCCGCGAGCGGCACTCCCGGCTCCGCGTTTTTCGGCCGCAGCAGTTCAGCGCCGACGATCACCAGCAGTCCGCTCAGCAGGCCAAGGGCCAGAAGTGGCATATGGGTCTTGAACTGGTACTTCATGACGAAGCCCCTCCCGTCACAGAAGCCGGCTTATGCCAGTGCCGCAGATAGAGATGCGCGATGAGACCGGCGGTAGCGGCCAGTGCGCTCCAGAGATGGACCAGGGTGAGGAGATGCGTCGTCTCGAACCGCCAGAACCAGCTCCAGCCGGCGAAAAACATTGCCGACGGAATGATCATAACCACCCCGGTGACAACGACGAGGGCGTAGGTAGCCAGGAGCATCCAACTGAGCCATGTGAACAGAGGACGCTGGCTTTTCGGCAGTCCCCGCCGCACATGCGCGCCGATCCAGAACAGGAACATAGCGGCGAAGACGAGCCCCAGAACGATGTGAAGCAGGAGGACCGCCTCCCCGGCGTTCCAGTTCCAGCCGGCGAGGAATTCGATGTACACGCCCGTGCCCAACAGAACCGCGAACATCAGGCTCAACAGCGACGCATGGCGAACGACAGGCAGTTTGTCGCCGCGAACCATTGCGGATCGCGGCCAGTCTGCTTTCATCGAGGTTCCGAGTCTTGTCATCGACATCCAGTCCCGGCGGCCGGCACATCCGGCCGGCCGCGCATTGCCCATTCCGTGGTCATCCGTTGATATTGACGCCGGATTTCGCGGCAGCCTGCAGGATCATGGCGACAATCCGGTCGGCGATGTCCTGCGCCTCGTTGCCCAGCGCGTCGGCCTCCTCGACCCCAAACTTGGTGCCGGACGCCTCCCGCGCATGCGTGTCGTCGACCAGCGTCAGCAGTTCCTCGAAACCTGCCTTGATCCGCGCGTCGAGATCACCGTCGCCGGCGGCAACCACCGGCGAAATCGCCTCGGAATACATTTTGCGGCAACCATTCATGATGCCCTGCACATCCGTCAGGCGGCTTTGGGCTACGAAAGCGCCGATCTCACCGGTGATGAATTGCGATTCCTTCCACTCGCCGAAATAGTCACCCACCGTCGGGGTCATGACGACGACGGAGGTGAAGGCATCCTCGCGATTGGGAGTCCAGGCGGCCATGTCTGTCTCGAGCGCCTTGGCCCAATGGACGAGTGCTTGACCCGCACCCTGGCCGAGATTGGCATCAAACAGCATTTCGCCGCGGGTGATCTTACCATCACCGTCGAGATCCGCCGGAAGCTTGATGTCCGCTTCGTTCATACCCCAGAACAGTGGCTCGGTGATCCCGTGGAACAGGTTGCCGGGGCGCTGAAGCACGGTCCCGTCGGGCAGCTTGAGATCGTACTCGGCGACGTCCTCGGCTTCCGAACCCGGATTACCGGCGTCGAGGATCAGGTCATACTTTGCCGTCGAGGGGATGCCCGCGACAATGCCCTCGACCGTCTCATACTGGTTCGATGCCTCAAGCCACAGGGTTCGAATGGCAGCGACCTGCTTGGCGAGACGCGCACCCTCGGCCGCCCAGGCGGCCGCGTAATCATCGCTATGACCGGCGATCACGCCGGCATAGTCTGCCAGCGCGGCGTCCAGCAACTCCGCCTGAGCCACCAGCCGGCGATTATGATCCAGCGTGAACTGCTTCACATTCGCAAGACCGCGGCTCTCCGCATTATCCGCCGCGAGGGCGGCGCACGGCGCCGACAGGGCCGATGAGAGTACAAGTACGAGGACCGATTTGCGCATGACCATGGCGGTTTCCTTTTGTGAAAATGCTCTTGCGTTGAATGGGGCAGCCGTGACGCGTCAGGCGCGAAACGCCAGTTGCGAATGCTTATCAACTGCAGTGGTCGAGATCTTTGCGCCAGCGCAAATCTGGACAATTATTTGAAGGTATTTCTGATGGCACTCCACCAGCGCCCCTGCTCGCAATCAAACATGCCGCGGAGCACCGGGTCCGTGGCGCGCGGCAGGATCATCCCGAGCCACCTAATACTCGGGATGCCGCAGTTTGGTACGTGTGTCAGAAGGCCACGCGCGCCGACACCTCGATGCTCCGACCGTAGCCGGGCAATTCCCCAAACGAAGGCCGATACTCCTTGTCAAGAATGTTGTTGAAGCGAACGGCATAGGTCACATTATTGTCCTCGCCGATGTTGCCGCCGAAGGCGAAGTTCAGCGTTCCCCAGCCGGGAAGCGTTTCAGTAACCAGGCTTGTTCCACTCTGGTAGGTCTGCTTGTCTTCGGTCGCGGCTCGGACAAAAAGATCAGCCCAGATCGGATGATCCTGCCACTCGCCTTCATACCGGATACCGACTCGACCGGAAAGCATCGGCGTGTCGCTATTGTAGGTTGAAAAATCGGCATGTTCTAGCTCTCGACGGATCCAGGTACCGCTGACATAAGGCGTAAAGCCGCTGTCTTGAAGCTCGTACTCGGCAAGCAATTCGATGCCGAACGTATTGGCCTTGTCCGCGTTGATGTAGATGGACGACGGGGACGACGTGGTTCCCGTGGTCAGGCAATAGGTCGTAACTGTGACGCACCGCGTCGTTGTGATGTAGTCCTTGGCCATGGAATAGAATGCAGCCGCGTCTAGCGCGAGGCCAGCATCCTCATAGCGCGCGCCAATTTCGAAATTCTGTGACTGTTCCGGATCCAGTTCGGGATTGCCGTAGGTCGTTCCTTGCCCGCCAGCGGTCGTCGAACTAAACATCTGCAGAAGCGTCGGCGTGATGTAGCCCTGCGAATAGCTGGCGCGAAGTGTCGTGGTCTCGACCGGCTTCCAGGTCGCCCCGAGCGATGACAACAGGCGCGTGTCACTTCGGTCATCGAAATCACTACGGGCCGCCACGGTCGTCTCATCCAGGCCAATTTGGCTGTGATAAAGTCGCGTGCCCGCGGTCAGCATTACCGTATCTGTCAATTGCCATTCGTCTTGCGCATAGACGGAATAGGTATCGATATGGGCCTTGTCGAAGGAACTGCTGCTTACCGTGACCGGGAAGGGAGCATATCCGGTCATCGTAATATCGGAGGTCTTGTCCGTTTCCAGACTGTCGGAGAGATACTGCAATCCGACGATTGTGTGATGACCGTCGATGAGGTCGAGATCGATCTGCGTGTTGAGACCATAATCCGTGATCGTATCGTCGGATGTCGATTTTACCGCCACCGTTCGCCCCGCCCCGGCCGATGTCGTGACGTCATTGATAAACAGGCGGTCTATGGTCTGATAGAAAACATCTACATGGATCTTGGCGATCGTGTCACTAATATCGTCGCCATCATAGTAAAGCCCGACCTTGCGCCTGTCTCTCTTGGGCAGGTCGATCTTGAAGGCCTCGACAGAGGACGACAATTCGCCCGGCCACCCCTCACTCTCCAGTCGATGCTGCTCGAACTTCAGTGCCAGATAGTGGTTTTCCTGCTCGCCGAACCGATAGCCGATATGGCCGTAAAGATTGTCGCTGCTGTAGGAGGAGCCCTCCAGTTCCCCGGTGGAGGAATACTGCCCCTTGGGAACCGCGCGGTCGCCGTTTTCATCGAGGGAACCAGACAATCGGTAGTCAAAGGCGTTCTTGCTTCCCGACACCGCGGCCCAACTCTGCCAACCATCGGAACCCGAGGAGTAGGAGCCTCCAGCCTCGACTTGGAATGGCTTTTCAGCGCCGCCCTTGGTGGTGATGTTGACCACACCACCGATCGCCTTGGCGCCGTAGAGAACCGACGAGGGACCACGAACCACCTCGATGCGCTCGACGGTCGCCGGGTCGATCAGAAGGGGCGTACCATAGGTACTATGATCGGTGATTTCCTGGCCGTCCACCAGGATCGTCACCCGACGCGAGCTCTCGCCACGAATTCTCAGCCGCTTCATCCCGGCAACGGAATCGTCCGCAACCTCAACGCCTGGGACATCCCTGAGCAGTTCGGCAATCCCGCTGGTGGTTTCACGTTCGATATCTTTGGCGGTGACAACTGTTACGGATCGCGGATTGTCCTTGACGGATCGCGCAGTCTTGGTCCCCACCACGGTGATGGTGTCGAGCCAAGTCGTGTCGTCCTCATCGGCCAAAGCCGGCTCCAACGCCAGAAGGGAGCAGGTTAAAAAGAAGCAGGCCCGCAATCCGCCTCTACCTCGGGCCCCAAAGTCTAGATGCGTCCATGAAGAATTCATGAAATGTCTCCTTGATGAAAAACGAAGCTGAAAGATCGCCGACTTCCGAATTATTGCTCGGTTGAGATGAGTTCTTGGGTCGAGGTGACGCAAAGCGCGAAAGCCATCTCACCTCGGTTCGCGCCCGAGCTATCGCAATCATCGCCCCCCGCGAGTCGCCGGACCTCTGCGGATGCACCCTTGATCGTGATCTCGTAAGGGAACCGCGGCGCATCGACCGGCGGATCGTGATCGAACAACGAGAATTGGGCCGTGCTCAAATGGCAGCCAGCATGCAAAAGCGTGTCGCTCTCCTGTTCGAGGACAGGTCTAATCCGCCCCAAACGCGACTCGCATTCCTCAAGAGCGTCGACATTGACGAAACTGGCCGACACACCGCCTTGAGGCAGTGCGATCAGGATAACCATCAGGATATTGGCTGGCATGGCACGCCTTACGAAAGTTGGAGTGGAAATGGGTCAAGGGGATTGACGCTGTGCGCGGCGTCCTGATCGACTGCGGCGAAAGCCCTGCCGATAGTGGCGGGATCCCGTAGGATGCGTTGCGCCAACTGCGCGACGTCGAACCGGCTGATGAATCCGTGTAGTGCGGGATCCGTCGAGAGAACACCTCGGCCGGTGCCCGGCTCCGATCTCAGACCGCCGGGACGCAGGATCGTCCACGAAAGGCCGCTCACGCGCAGATAGTCTTCTGCCCGGGTTTTCGCATCGACTGCAGCCCCGAATGCTGCGATCGCCCGCTCTGAGCGGAAGGGCGCCATATCCCCGCAACCGATCGATGTGACGAGCAGGAACCGTCCGCGTATTCCCGCCTTGACTGCTGCATTGATGAAGTTGATGTTTCCCTCGTCGTCTGCCCTGCGTCCGTCGGCGGAGACGCCGCCGATCGTCGACACGACGTCGCAATCGCTCCGGCACTCCTCAAAGAGACGGGTCGCATCGTCCGGTGACAACGCGTCTCCTGGCACGATCGCAATGCCGGCATCCCGCAATTGGGTGTCATTGGACGAAGGGCGCACCAAGGCCATGACCGGGCGCCCGATTGCGCTTTCCTGTTGGGCAAGTATGAAACCGACCCCCCGGCTTGCCCCGGCAATGATCAATGGCGACGTTTCATGACGCATCAGCGGCCGCCATCTCTGCACACAGCCGCACGAAATGTTCCACTTGATCGGCCCGCAACTGACGCTGCTCGTCACGGCCGACATAGATCTTGAACATGGCCTGGCCATCAGCGTTGAAGAACTGGATCGACATTGTTTCTAGGCCCATGAACGGTCGACGAACGAAGTAGATCGCGGCGCAACGCTCCGGCCGCAGATGACCGCTCAGCCCCGTCTTGGCACCCTGAAGATTGTACATGCCATGGCCCATGCGCCCCTTCGGAAACGGGCCGCAGAATTCGACGACGGCATCCTTCGAATGGCAGATGAAAGTGATGTCGCCCCAGGCGGCGACATCGCTCAGGACGTCGATGAAACGATCGCCGGCTACTGCTGTGGCGCTATCGTCAGGCAGGCAATCGATGACTGCCCTGAGCGAAACGCGATGTTCCTCGGCCAGATGTTCCAGGATTCCGTCGGGCTTCGCCAGGATCGCGTTCCTTATGACCTCCGTCGCATCCGTTGCTTGCTGTTTCATGTTCATGTCCGATCCTTTCTGTGTGCGGACGAGGGTCAGGCGGCTGCGCTGTCTGGCAGCAACCTTGCCTCGATGATGTCGTGGAAAGCGGTGATAAGGTTGGCGTACCAGAAGCGTCCGGCGACGGTGAGATCGATCGCCGTTTCCGATACGGTCAGCAGTCCGGCGGAAGACCATTGTTCCAGCAATGGTCTCAGGTCCAGGCTCAGCGCCTGTCCTGCCGCCCGATCGAGCGCCAACAGGTCGAGCCTGCCCATCTCTAGGCTGCCGATAATCAGATCCCTGAGATGGCGCAGGCTATCAGATGAGGCAAGTATGCCGATGGGCTTTTGGCCGGCCAGGACAGCTTTGGAAAACATCGGCAGATCTCCCGCGAGCCCAAAGCTCAGATTGCCCAGCGATCCTCCGGCGCCCGAGCCGTAGGCCAGGCAATCCGCCGCTTCCTTGATCATCCGGTTGTAGCGATTGCGTTCCAGCGACGTTCGGGCCCAATGATTGTTGCTGACCTGCCGCCACGATCGTTCGTTCAGGAAATCGCTGCCGATGCGGTAATATCGTCCGAGATCGGCGAGGCCGGGCGCGGTTGCGAATTTGCCAGCCTGGATCGCGCTGAAGAGCGGCGTGCCAGGAATGAGGTTGAGGCCGTAGAGATCAATTCCATCAGGAGCGATTGCCGCCGCCGTGGCGAGATCTCGTTGCCAGACCTCCAGCGTTTGGCCGGGGAGACCGTACATCAGGTCGATCACAATTGCCGCGCCGTCATGCCGCTTCAGCCCCTCGAGAAAAGCAATCGCGTCCTCCCTGCTCGCGCGCCGTCCCTGGCGGCGACGAACCTCGGTGTCGAAGCTCTGGACGCCGATGGAAAAACGGTTCGCCCCCGCCTCCAGGCATGCGACAACCTTCTCGTCGTCGAAATGAATGATCCGGCCCTCGACTGTTATCTCGCAGTCGGCAGCAACAGGCAGATGGCGACGCAGGGTCAGCAACAGTCGGGACAATTCGGCCGCAGTCAACGCACTCGGGGTGCCTCCACCGAGATAGATCGCCGTGATCTCCTCGCTCGTGGCGGCGGCGTATTCCGCCTCGCGCTCGATGTCGCGGATCACGAGATCCACATATTCGCCGGCCGCAAGCAACGTATAAGCATTGCGATAGAAGCCGCAGAAGAGGCAGTGATTGGCGCAGAAGGGTATGTGGACATAGGCGAGCCTGCCGCTCCGAGATGGCCCCGCAACAGGATTTGAGAGCATCTCTTGCCAGCGCAGCGGCACCATATCGGCTTCCACTCGCTTCCTACCACGAAACGGCATTACCGCCCTTCTCGCTGTGAAGGCCCTCGACAAGGGGTCATCGGTGATGTGAGCAAAATACGGTGCGAAGTCTATTGTCATGAACCGATAGGCCCAGCTTGGCTGCCAATGAGGATAAGTGCCTCTTGGGTTTATCGGCGCAATAAGTTGAGTTATTTGCTCCAGATCAAACATGATTCATTTTATCAACTTTTATCTCCTTATAATCATTCCAATAAATGAATTTGACTTTAGTGCGCATCATCCAGGCGCGGGCGCGGCCGGCCGTAGAATGATCATTCGCAGTCCCCCGTAATGGGCGAACTAGCTCAACCGGCTGCCCCGCCTTTCACGGCTTCCACCAAAGGGAGATAGGCGTCAGAGGGATGTCCCGGGCAACGAATGTCGCTTTCGCGCTCTGACCGTCGTCGATCCGCACCGTGCTGGTGCCGTCTGGTCGTTGCGCCGTGTTTGCGACAGCGCAACGACCAGACGAGGAAACGCTTGCAAGCTCACCGACATGATCGAGCCCGAAGGCTCGATAGGTCCATGAATGAAGGAACGGCCATGACGGATATCGATTTCAGCCAGACAGTCGGAAAGATCGCAACAACCGTACCAGGAGCAGCCGATCTGTTTCGTCGCCACGGGATAAGCTTCTGTTGCGGCGGCGCTGAACGGATCGACACGGCCGCAGAAAAAGCCGGCCTTTCGCCCGACACGCTGCTGACGGAGTTGCAGACGCTGATGCTTGCCAGCCATCGGGAGGCTCCGGAGGGAACGGCGGAATTGATCGACCACCTGCGCAGCCGCTACCACGAAACACACCGCAGTGAACTGGCATGGCTGATCCCACTCGCACAGAAAGTCGAGCGTGTGCATGGTGCCCATCCTCAGGCCCCTGTCGGCCTCGTCGATCTCCTGGAGCGCATCCAGGCCGATCTCGAGGGCCATATGAGCCGCGAAGAGGCTGTACTCTTCCCGTTGATGGAGCGGAACGAAAAGGCTGTGCCGACGCAAGCGATCACGCAGATACGCCATGAGCACGATGTGGAGGCGGGGTATCTGGCCGAACTCGAACATGTCACGCGTGGCTTCACCTTGCCGGATGGTGCCTGCAATTCGTGGCGTGCCCTTTATACCAGCGCGAAGAAGTTCTCGGAAGATCTCGTCGAGCACATGCATTTGGAGAACAACGTGCTTTTCCCTCGCTTCGCCGGCTGACGCCGACCACGTCGTTCAAAGGAGAAAACCGTGACGAGCAACGGCGAATACAAGCCCTCCGTCGGGGGGCTGTTCCGAACTGGGATGGACAGTCTGCGTCCATCTACTGGACGTATCCCCGATTGCCGAGCGAACGACCCGGACTGTAACTGGAGGTGTGACGCTTACGAATGCATGGCAGCGTGCTGCGACAATGACATTGTCGGCTATATTATGGATCGCTTTTCGACCATAGGTGACGCGCGACACGATGGCCGCACCAAGGGTAACCACGGGCAAGCCTCCGCGTCCAGCTGATCTGTCGAATTGCGCCGACCAATTGTGTCCGTCACATGACCTAGATCGCCATCGCCCTCCCAGTGCACCGGTCGACACCATCGGCAATGAGGGAAAGCGCTTGCCAGTTTTTGACGCAAAGGCGGCGATTCGTATCAAGGGAAATAGCCCTCTGCTGGACTAACTGACTGAAGACGCGAGAGACTGTCTCACCTCTCAAGCCGAGCCAATCGCCGATCTCGGTCCGCGTGAGTGGCAGACTCAGCGTCCCGCATGAAACCGGGTCAACACCGAATTGCAGGGCGAGATCCATAAGGACCGTGGCGATCCTTTGAACGGCCGTCTTGCCGCACAAGAGCGCGACATGCCGCTGGGAACGATCAAGGTTTTCGACGAGAGATTCGTGAATCATGCGGGCGTGCTTGCGAAGGCTGAGCACCTCGTACCGGCATTCTATGCGCACTTCGGCCAAGGTCGGCGCGCTGGGATGGACAAAGATACGGCCCGGACCATAGACGTCAACGATCTGCGCAACGCTGTTGGCGACCAGCCGGCTAAGCACAATGCATCCCTCGTGGATGTGATAGACTGGTCCGTCGGCGCTATCTGTAGCCGTGAGTATCGTGCCGATTGGGAAAATCTCCATTGCTGCCGCGCTTTTCCGCCGATCGCCCTCGATTGGCCGGGATACCAAACGGTGTTCTGGGGATACCATCAAGTTCATCGTCGAAAACCTTCAGTGACAGAAAAACCGCATCGTTACCAGGAAGCCGGAAATACCAGTCGGGGCCACTGGCCCTAATCTTCATTCATAGGAGGTGGACACGACTCTCACTTCTTTGAGCCAGCGCAAGCACTCGTGAGTTTTCGCCGGAAAAGGGCATCTGCCGCCTGATTAAAGTCACCTTTCAGATTGTCGGTCGGGAGTGCATGCCCTACGAAACCTGCTGCAACTAACGGAACCCGGTGAAATTCCGGGACGGTCCCGCCGCTGTAACCAGATACGAGTGTCAGGAGGCATTGTCCGCCACTGTCCGGCTCCCCGGATGGGAAGGTGCCTGCACCCGGTTAAGCTGGAAGTCAGAAGACGCGTTGCCTGATCTTGAAACCGCCCGATGGCAAAGGGCGGGGCGATTGCTCATTCGAGCTTCGGCGTCACGTGGAGGACCCGTATGTCTGATCTAAACAGCCTTTTCTCAAGGCAACAGTTCTTTGCACCCATAAAAGACCTCTCAGCCCTGCGCCGAACGCTGCAGGCACTGCCGGCCGGAGACGAAAATGCGGCAAGCACAGCGGCAGCGCGGGAGGAGATCCTGACCAAACCGCCAGGCAGCCTCGGCAGGCTCGAGGAAATCGTCGCCTGGCTGGCCCGCTGGCAAGGACGCTACCCCCCTGTAATGGATGATCCGCAAGTATGTGTCTTTGCGGGCAATCACGGCGTGGCCGAAGCCGGTGTGTCGGCCTATCCTCCGGTTGTCACAGAGCAGATGGTGCAGAACTTCGAGCGCGGCGGAGCGGCCATCAATCAGCTGAGTGCCGAGCTCGGTGCCAAGGTGACGGTCGTGCCGCTCGAGTTGGCTCACCCCGTCAACAACTTCCTTCATGCCCCGGCCATGTCCGAAAGAGAATTCCTTGGTGCATTCCAATCCGGGATGCTTGCGGTTCGACCGGGTGCAAGCATCCTTTGCCCAGGTGAGATGGGAATCGGGAACACGACTGCGGCCTCGGCCATATGCTTTGCACTTTTGGGCGGCGAGCCGGCGGACTGGTGTGGTCGAGGGTCCGGGATCCCGATCGGGATGTTAGAGCGCAAGATCGAGGTCGTCTCCGAGGCTGTCAGACTGCATGAAAACGCCATAGTTGATGGGCTCGATGCCTTGCGGATTCTGGGCGGGCGCGAAATCGCCGCCATGGCCGGGTCGATTGTCGCGGCGCGCCTGCTTCGCGTACCTGTCATGCTCGATGGTTTCATCTGCTCGGCAGCCGCCCTCGCGCTCCACTGCAGCGGACCAGGAGGCCTGGCGCACTGCATGGTCGGTCACAGCTCGATGGAGCCCGGGCATCGGCGGCTTCTCGCCCATCTCGGATTGCGGCCGCTTCTCGATCTTGATTTGCGATTGGGCGAAGGAACCGGCGCGGTGCTGGCCGCCCTTATGGCAAGGGCAGCGTTAAGATGCCACCTCGGCATGGCAACATTCGCCGAGGCCGGTGTGCATAGCGGCATCGAGCGGTAGCAGAACCCTTGCGGGACGCGAGAGACATTGACTAGCCGCCGTCTCGCGTCCCGTTTCGGGCCAGCGGTGCGGCGGTGCCCGGCCTAGAATCCAGGGGAGCTGACCTTTGATCACGCTTGTTCTGGGGCATCCCTAAGTTGTGGGCGCCGAAGAAGCGCCGGTTGCCACAGAATTCCGGTCCCGCTTTCGGTAGGCCATCGCAATGCGAAAGCCATGCTTCACAGGCGTCGCTGCGGCGACAGAAAAGGCAAGTTCTCACCGCTCGCGCCAAGCTCAGTCCGAACTGCTCCTGTCCGGCCAACTCTGGATGGACCCCCAGCCGTTCCATCATCACGCTCATCAGATGCGACTGCCGCTCCAGCCTCGCGGCGACCCTTTTGACGATACCCATCTTTCTCTCCACTTATGCAGATATTTCAGGTTGAACATAGCGAGATCCCCGCCGCTTTTGATCCAGAGCAGGCAAAGCAACACGACCCTTCGCGCGCTCCTAGCTGTCAAACTGCAGGAGAACCGACACGAAGCCACTTGCGGGATAGACGGCCCGCAAAGGCCCGTCGCCGGCCACCTGCGAAAATGGCCCAATCGCGCGCAGCAGTTCATCGATCATGACCCTCAGCTGCATTCTCGCCAGAGCAGCACCCGGACAAATGTGGATGCCCGCGCCGTAAAGCAGGTTTGGTGTCTGGTCGCGTTCGGGGCAATACTGATCGGCAGCCTCGAAGACCCGGGCGTCGCGATTGGCCGAAGCCCAGATCACCGTCATCCGTTCCCCAGCTTCGATCCGACGCCCGCGGATCATCACGGGCCGTAGTGCCGTTCGCCGATTCGAAATCAACGGTCCGTGCAGACGCAGGATTTCCTCGATGGCCAGCGAAAGGTCAGACCGGTCGAAGCGCAGCCGGGTCTGAATCTCAGGGTTTTCGGCAAGAAAATGCACGACGATTCCCACACAAGCCGCAATGGTACCCAGTTCACCCACCGTCCAATTGCGCAGGATACTCACGATTTCGCCATGCTCGAGCCGCTTGCCGTCTATCGTCTGACGGACGAGGCTGGTGGTGATGTCGTCCGGCGCGGCGTCACCGGCCTCTTCCCGCCATTCTAGCTGGGAACGGATATGCCCGTCGAACTCCAGGGCTATGGCTGCCATGACATCAGTATCGCGGGCGCGCATCGCTTCGCGATTCTTGTGCACCCATTGAAGCAATGGTTCATACAGCAACGGCGGCCAGCCGAGAAAGCTACATTGGATGCGGACGGCATAGGGCTCGGCAAGGAGGCCAATTGCCTCGAAGGATGGGGCGTCCCTGAGCGCCTTGAGAAGATCGCCGGCTATCCGCCGACACTCGGGCTCGAAGGCTTCGACCCGTTCCTGGGTGAAATAGGGATCGATCATCCGCCGATAGACGGTGTGTTGCGGAGGATCCATGCCGTTGGGCACCGAGGGGTGCTGTGAAACAACATTGCTGAACGTTTCGTGATCGGTGAGAACCTGCAAAATATCGGCATGGCGGAAAAGGGACCAACCGAGATAGTCGCTGTAGGCGACCGGACAGGTTTTGCGCATATGATCATAGGCATGGATCTGGTCGATCTGCACCTCGGCGCTGCGGGGATCCCAGTCAGAGCAGCGCTCACCCGAAGATGCGTCCACGACGGATTTCTTTCCATTTGCCGATGTCATTTGTTTTAGTTTCCCTACCACAGGTCAGCGGCTACAATGCAGCAGTTGAGAGCAGGGTCTTTGTCTTCACGCAAAGAACTCAAATGCAGGTTTCTGCAAAACCGACTGTGAGATTACACATGACCGGAGAGACGGAATTGCCCACTCGGATAAGGCAGTTTGCGATTGCTGAAGTCAGAATAGGTCGAGCGAAGCCCTTTGGACCAGGAACAGCACGGTCGGCGATCGACAAACACTCCGTCACAACTCCGCTGCTGGCAAGTGCGCTAGGTCTGGTAGGTGACGAACAGGCGGATCTTCGCCATCACGGCGGTGCAGATAAGGCAATCCATGCCTATAGCGCAACACACTATCCCAAATGGGCGCAGGACCTTCCGGAAGCCGCAGATCAATTCCGAACCGGCGGCTTCGGAGAAAACCTGGTGGTCGAAGGCGCGACCGAGGCTGACCTTTGTCTGGGAGACCGCTGGCGGATTGGGTCAACACTGCTGGAAGTCTCCCAAGGCAGGCAGCCCTGCTGGAAACTGAATATACGCTTTGAGGTGCCCGACATGGCGCGTCGGGTGCAGACGACTGGTCGCACCGGCTGGTATTTCCGCGTCGTAGAACCGGACCAGATCAAGGCGGGCGACCATGCTTCACTTGAGGAACGTCCCGCACCTGACTGGCCACTGACGCGGGTCACCGATCTATTCTACAACGACAAGCTCAATCGCCCGGCTCTGACCGCTTTTGCCGCCCTTTCCGGGCTCCCGGAAAGCTGGCGCAATCTGGCCGAGCGCCGTCTGCAAAGCGGTGAGGTGGAGGACTGGGGATCCCGCCTGAATGCGCCGAGGGAAGCGATCTCCTGAAGAACTCGCAGACGTATTCTGCCGAATTGCGGCGATCACGATATCGCCAGCATCATTGATCCTTGAGCGGCAGTGAGGGCAATACCGAGCATTGGAGTTTGAAGGCGGCCAGAACAGCCAGACAAAGTATTGCCGCAACATCCGCCTCTTTGATCCTCCGCGCAGCCGCTGCGATCACCATGTTGCGCGCCGGCTGACCCCATCGTGTTGTTCAGCCAATTGTTCTCAGATGGAGGCGGTTACGGCAGAGGACGCGGCGATGCGCGCCAATATGGCCGACTCTGGCTCAGGAGTGACTTCAGCGAAAAAGCGGGGAGCCCCGGAGATACATCCAGACCAACATTTGAACCACCGACTACGCGGCATATATCCTCTATCTATACCCAACACCCATCACGTAATCATGAAGCATCTTCTCTTCATATTCGACATCTTGCAGTAGCGATTGAAGCACGTCCCTCGCATTTGCAACACCAATCGGTGCCGACTGGTGATCCAAAACCGGAACGTTTTTCAAGCCACGCACCTTAAGTGCAGACCATACATCGCTCAGTAGATCGCTTGGTCGGCAAGACACAATGTCCGTCGTCATCACCTGGGTCGCCGGCATTGAGCAACTGCATCCAGTGCAATAGCTGATCCTGCTGACCACGTCGGTCTTGGTGATTACACCGACCGCCTTCCCGCTGCCATCGCAGACGACAACGAGATTGAACTGTGGACCGTTCAACAATCTGGCGGCGTCTATCAACAGAGCATCGTCACCGATGGTGGCGAGCCGCTCTTGCGCCACTTGCAGTATGCTGTCAACTCTCAATACATCCTCCCTTTTCCAGTTCCCTGGTGCTTCGCCCAAGGGACACCTGGCGTTCTATTCTCGCAGTCACGACGCCGTAACCGTCGGGTTGCGGTCTTGTGAGCAGGTGATTTGCCCGGCGATGGTCCGGTCCTGATGGGAGAACAGTATCGTCAGCAGCAAAGTCGCGTCCTGAATTCCTCTGATCGAGTGAGGGGTGCCGCCGTCAAGATAGAGCCAGTGGCCATCCGAGAGTTCGCGCGTGCACTCGGATAGGCCAAGCAAAACACGTCCCTCCAGACATTGCAGCATAATGGGACCGTCGAACTTGTGTTCCTTTATAGAGGTTCCGGAAAGAACGACGAGACGCACAGCTTCGAACATCTTCGTCTTGACGATCGCGACTGAGAACTCATTCCCTGGGCTCGAACTCGATGGTGCCAGATCGAAAACTTCACCAGGCCGGACGTGTTGCATTGCCATTTCCGCCACTCCTGCGCCATTAGTCACGGGGACTATACGCTACGATGCCTGTCTTGCGCTCAGATCTTTGGGCCAATACGCAATGTCGATCGTGTATCAGATCGACAGAGTTTCCGATGCCGCACAATGATCGCTCCGAACAGATGGCGCAAGGGATAGCTCGTTCACGCAGTCGCGCCCTTGGCTGTAGAGGCCACCCGAGTTGAAACGGCCACATTTTCAGGTTCGACCAACATGGGGCAGCGGCCTTCCCTGTGACCTGCCTATCCTTGCGCATAGCGCAACAGCAGATCGAACTGCAGAAACAGCAAGATGAATGCGGTGTTCAGAGCCCAAGCCACGTTCAGCCACCTGACCATGGTGGCCCAGAAGGGTGCGGCATTTCCGGCGCAGCGCCAGATGGCGACAAGGATCCAGGGCGTATATAGCGCAAAAGCAAGGATAGCAGCTTGCTGAACCCAGAGTTGGTCGAGATAGAGGGCGATCACATGCAGCATCGCGAGCTCGGCGCTCACAAAGATACCATAGACCCAGAAAACACCAGCCAAGGACATCTCTCCCCGCCAGGCCTTAAGCTCCGGGACGAGATGGCGCTCAATGAATAGCGCGCTGGTGGGGCCCAATCTCGCCATCTCTCTTGCCTAAAGTTCGTCGTATTGAACCAACGGTTCGTATGTTGTTGTTCGGTCGGAGCGACTTCTTGGCCAGTTGACCGCCACGTCGATCCGCCCCCTAATGGCACGTTTCTTCTGACGCGACCGCTGGCATAGGCACGATCGGAAAGACGACCAGCTAGCGTCGCGCTATTCCAGACTCCGTCACGACCATGTCCATGGGAAGGTCATGCTTTTGCGGGTAGATCGTCGAAAGCCGGCCTGCGCTGTAGCCGGCGCCGACCACTTGAGGCCTGGCTTGCGTCGCAGCCAAGGTCCTGTCGAAGAAGCCTCCACCATAGCCGAGCCGATAACATCCATGATCGTAGCCGACGACTGGCGCGATCACCACATCAGGAATGCAGGGTCGCTTTTCGGCCGGAACCGGTATCCCCCAGACCCCTCGCGACAATGCCTGGCCCGCCTTCCAGAAATGGAATTCCAGCGGTAGTCCCTTTTCGATCACCACGGGCAAAGCCGTACGGCCTCCCTGCCTGACGATCTCCTGCATCAGCGGACGAAGGTCAGGCTCCCCTCGGAATGGCCAATAGGCGCTGACGATACGGCCCTCGACATTGCCGATCTCGGCTAGGACCAAGGCCGCGATGGATTCTGCAGCCGCAATGCGAACCTCGGCAGGGACCGCCAGACGCTCCGCAATCAACCGGCGACGCTCGTTCGTGCGCCAGAGCTTGACGTCTGCCCAGGCGGTCAAGTCCGGTGGATTGGCCAAACCCGCGTAAACAGGATCAACCTCGTGCAGGAAGCAAGCCGGTGAGGCAAAGGAGCGTGGAGCGTCGTCGTCAACCATCAAGCATCCTCCTATCAGCCTTCTGCTGCCTGCAGGCCGGCCTCAAGCCCCGCAACAAGGTCATCAATATGTTCAAGGCCGACCGAAAGCCGAAGAAGTCCATCGCAAATGCCGGCATTGGCCCGTGCTTCCGGCCCCATGTCAGCATGGGTCATCGTCGCGGGATGGGCCACCAGGCTCTCAACACCGCCAAGAGACTCGGCCAGCGTAAAACCGCGCACCGCGCGCACGAAGCGCTTCACGGCGGGAACGTCGCCCACGAGCTCGAAGCTCATCATCGCGCCGAAACCGCTCTGCTGCCGACAGGCGAGGACATGATCGGGATGATCGACAAGACCCGGATAATGCACGCGAGCGACCGCAGGATGGATCCGCAGCCGTTCTGCGATCAGCATGGCATTGCGTTCCTGAGCCGCCATGCGCGCGAATAGCGTTCGAAGGCCCCGCAGCGTCAACCAACAATCGAACGGCGCGGCGATCGCACCAGTAACATTGGCCCACTGCTTCAAAGCCTTCACCTCCTGCGCCTCTGCGGCAATCACGGCACCGGCAATCACGTCGGAATGGCCGTTGAGAAATTTCGTCGTCGAGTGCAGGACATAATCCGCGCCAAGCGACAGTGGTTGCTGCCGCGCAGGAGACAGAAAGGTATTGTCGACCACCACCCGCGCCCCTGCATTCCTTGCGCGGGCAGAAAGCATGGCGATATCAACGACCCGCAGAAGCGGGTTGCTCGGGGTCTCGATCAAGACAAGTGCCGGATGATCCCGAAGCTGCGCCTCAAAGGCCTCCATATCGGACTGATCCACCAGCGCGCGCCGGATCTGGCCGAGTTGCGCGCGCGCGTTCAACAGCCGCATCGTGCCGCCATAGCAATCGTGTGGCGCCAGGACCAAGCTTCCAACCGCGAGGCGACCGATGAGAAGATCAAGCGCCGCCATGCCGCTCGGTGTCACTACCGCACCCGCGCCACCCTCCAGTTTGGCGATCGCCTCGGCCAGGAGATCCCGGGTGGGATTGCCGACACGGCCATAATCGTAGGTACGGGGCTCCTCGAAACCGGCAAACTCGTAGGTGCTGGAAAGGTAAAGAGGCGGCGCCACCGCGCCAAAAGCGGTATCGCTGGCAACACCATATGCCGCGGCGATCGTTTCCGGGTGGAATTCAGCCGGCCTTCGCTCGGACATTATTGCTGCTCCTCATATTCTAGCCGCAATGATGGTCGGATTGATTAGTTGTGACAAATGAAATCTATTGCAGTTTAACCGCAATTTTCTTGCTTTTATTTCCGTCGGACAAGAGCTCATGGACCATGCAATCGCTCGTACATTCCTGGAAGTCGTGAAAGCCGGCACCTTTGTCGGAGCCGCGGAGGCACTCAACATTTCGCAGACGGCGGTGAGTGCTCGTATCCGCGTCCTGGAGGAACAACTGGAGCGTCCTGTATTTGTGCGTAACAAGGCTGGTGCCAGGCTCACTTCGGCTGGCGAGAAATTCCTCCCCTTCGCCTCAAGCCTGGTTCGCGTCTGGGAAACAGCCCGGGATGTCGTGGCGCTTCCACCGGGCCGATCGGTTCTGGTGAGCCTCGGCGCAGAACTCAGCCTGTGGAGCCCCTTGCTCTCCCAGTGGCTCCTCTGGATGCGCCGCGAATGCCCGGATATTGCCGTGCGCACCGCGATCGACACGGGCGAGCATCTGCTGGCGGTGATGCAGGAGGGCGGGCTCGACGCCGCCGTCATCTACGGTGCTCCCCGCCGGCCCGGACTGGTCGCCGAACTGCTGTTTGAGGAGCGTCTGGTGTTTGCACAAACGCCGGCTCAGACAGGCAGCAAGGAATTCATCGGAATTGACTGGGGTGCCGACTTTGCTGCAAGTCTTCGTGCCACTTTTCCTGAAAGCGTAAGCCCGGCCGTCTCCATCGGATACGGCCCGCTCGCACTTGACTACGTCCTTGCAGTCGGCGGCGCCGGATACTTTCGCGAGGGCTTCATACGGCGGCACCTCGAGGATGGACGTTTGCAGATCGTTCCCGACAGTCCGGCCTTTGCCTATCCGGCCTATCTAGTCTCTTCCGAGAAAGCTGATCCGTCCCTTCTGCGGCGGCTGAGGGAGGGCTTGCGTGTTGCTGCGGCAGGAGCGGACTAGCAACGATCAGCCAAAAACTCGGCAAGCACCACGGCCTGGTTGAGGTTCCGGTTGCTCGAGCCGTAGAGTAGCGTGACGGTCTTGGTCGCCGCACGTTCTCTCAGGCCATCAAGGGCCGGGTTATCCTTCAATTCCGCCTGGTAGCGCTCCTTAAACTTCGCCCACCGTTCCGGTTTGTGGTCGAACCACCGTCGCAGTTCCGCCGAAGGAGCGACATCCTTCATCCACGCATCCAGTTTGGCTTTCTCCTTGCGGCAGCCGCGTGGCCAAAGGCGATCGACAAGAATACGCTCGCCATCCTCCGCTTCGGGTTCGTCATAGATGCGCTTGATCCGCACCAGCATGTTCAAACCTCCTGCGCTCACTGTGCAGTCCAGTTTCGAAAATAACCCATCCTGCAGGCCATCGAACCGCCCGTGAATGGATACGTCCCTGCCAAACCTCCATGCCGCCTGCAGGGTCGGCATGTGAGCAAGTCGCTCAACCTGCTGGACACACAGACACGATCAACATCGCCACGGCTTTGAGACCTGCGACGCTGTTGCACCTTCAAGTGGCGGAATCTCGCTTTAAAAGTAATATTTAGAATACTTCTTTTCGACTCCAGAGTCGATGGTGGCAAAAACCGCCCCACGCTTGAATGCCGAAAGGCCCAGCAACGTTCGTTTCCCTGGAAGGGACCGTCGCCGGTGCGGTTGCCATCAATGTTTATCGGTAGGGTCGGGTTGTTGAAACCGACCAGCGCAGGCACCGGCGTCTGATCGGCGATAGAAGATGAGCACCCGTTGAAACTCTTGATTATAGAACGCACGGGCCTCCGGGCCTTCAGGATCGCCTGAAAAGACGCCCAGCATCTCGGCTACTGCGAAAAAGCCCCTCGCGGGCAGACCCCGGTTTAACCTGCTTACGCACAGTGTTGCTAGCAAAGGCCGGGTCGCTGCGACATCAGCCGCCATGAGGATTTCAAGTTCCTGCGTCACACGGTGAATCATCTGTGGCGGAGCCAGCCCCAGACGACTTGCAAGTTCCTTATAGATTATGGGGCTCCCGGTCTGAGCCTGATCGATCAGAAGTTTCCGCATGCGATCATTCAACATGACACCTCTATCTGACGACAAATCAATATAATGCGGTCGCGGATCGCGATGGAGTGGCCGGCAAGCTTCACGACATCGGCATACGTGTAGGCTATCACCCCCCTTTCCCAGGCATCAAGGAAAACCGCTACGGGATCGCGCATCGTTATGGTCGGAACATCCGCAAAGAAATCCGGGAGGTCCATTTCAACTCCGATTGGTTCGGCCTTCGTGGCCCAAGTCGCTAGCGTGAGACCCCCGGTGCAGTCCCGACGTGGCCCCTCACTGCAAAAGACCGGGTCTCGCACAAACATCCAGCGAATTGGATCTTCGGGCGTTCCATGCCAACATCAGACGCCAATATCCCAGGCTCCATGCTCTGTTGAGTCCCCGCAAAAGTTCTTACACCTTCAGACAGAAGTCTGATCCTGTCCGGCTTTATGGAGCAGATCCAGACAAGCGCCTGATTAGATCAATCTCGATCGCTCTGCCTCCATCTGCGCCTCGGCCTTGCGAACGAACAACTCGGCTGGCATCCCAGGTGGGATCGGAGGCAGATATGATACGGTGATTGTCCCGCTACGCTTGCCCGATCGGCCAGGTCCCCAGTACTTGCCAGAGTTCACCACGACGGGCAGCACGGGCACCCCCAGCTTTGCATAGAGCAGCTCCACCCCCCGTTTGAACTGAATTGGTTCCAGCTCCTTCATGCGTGTGCCCTCTGGAAATAGGAGAACCGAGCGACCGCCGACGAGCGCTTCACAACTTTGGTTCAGCATTATCTTCAGTGCCTTGGACCCGGTCTCCCGATCGATGATGATCATCGGTGATTTTCGCAAGTACCAGCTGACGATCGGAATCCGCAGCAGTTCCTGCTTCGCAACAATTGCAACGTCAGGGAAGAGAACCAGAAACGCGATCGTTTCCCAAGTGGATTGATGATTGCAGACGATAAGACAGGGTTCTGCCGGAATCAGGTCACGACCAGTTTCGACATAGTCCAGTCTTGCAACATGCTTCAGCGCGAACAGTACCCCCCGCACCCACACACGGGTTGCAGCCCTAATTGCCTTCCCCGGCGACCCAACTAGCCAGAAGACCGGCACCCCCAAGGCGAACAATGCGGTCCAGACAGCAAAGAGCGCGTCGAACAGGTGCGATTTCAAATTGATCTGATGCATGGCTGCGGTCACTTTACGCTGTCAGAAGCGGCGGATCGACTCGGCAGCCCCGGATGGGTATCGTGCCGAGAGGTTGGCATGGGCCGCTCCCTTCTTCAATTCTCTTCGGTTTGGCGTAGCACGATATCGTGCGGAGCTGATCCGAGATTATTCGCCGATCGGAGTTGATGAGTGCTCTGATCCCCAAAAACTGGACCGTTCATAATTAGAGTTTTCCGCGGCAATTTCCCGGCTGGAAAAAGGAGCGGAAGCATGAAGGCATCGAAGTTCTTGGACGCCCAGAAGGCGTTCATTTTGAAGCAGGCGATGACGGCGTGTCTGTCGCAGAGATCTGCTGTTGAATTTCAGCACGATTTGACCCGTTTTTTTCACCTGGCGTCACACCATCTAAACCGACGTAACAAGCTGAATATAAACAAATATTTCGATTTATGTTGGATCACCGCGAAATGAAAAAATGGGTCAATCTCACCCGATAATCAACAGCTTAGTTCAATCTGATCCGATTCTGAAAAATACGGATACTCTAGGTGGATCCTATTTGTCTTGGCACAAAGAAGGCGGTCGAAAAGCAGGCTATGCGATACGCATGAAATGCAGATTTACCTCCAAGTGCGTCTCCGCGAGACCTTTCCGGTCGCTCTATCCCCTCTGTCGGCGGTCGCCGGTGCCCGAGGCCTGAGGACGCGGTCTTGACCCCTTCCTTTCCACCCCGCGGTCAGTGCGACATCGCCATAACTGCTTTGGGGGAAAGGAACCCGTAATGTTTCGGAGATGGGGTAACGGCATGCGGCGGACCAGGTTCCGGCCGCGATCGGATCATCGCGCACATCTTGAAAAACTCCTGGCGACCGCCGTCTTGATGTCTTCGACGGCGCTCAGTGTGGCATTCGCTCAGTCGGCAGCGCCCGGCGCCACGACGATGCTCGACCCCATTGTCGTGCAGACGGATGAGAACGGAACGCTCGGCGTCATCGCAGAACGGCTCTGGCTGCTGCCGGGCGGTGTCTCGCTGGTGTCGAAACAGGACTACGGGTCTCTGGTCGCACCGACCCTGTCGGACGCCCTGGCAGGCGTGCCCGGCGTCGTGGTCCAGGATTTCTTCGGCGCGAACGACCAGCCGCGCGTCCAGATCAGAGGTTCAGGCCTGCAGCAGAATCCGGTCGAGCGCGGTATCCTGATGCTGCGCGACGGCCTGCCGATCAACAGGGCCGACGGATCGTATATCGTCGGCTTTGCCAATCCGGGCGCTGCCGAGGCAATCGAGGTCTATCGCGGCTACATGGCAAACCGGCTGGGCGCCATGGTACTGGGCGGGGCGATCAACATCATGTCTCCCACGGCCGCGACAATGCCGGGCACCGAGCTCACCGTTGGCGCCGGCAGTTTCGGTCAGGTCGGCACGTCGGGTCGGACGGGATATGACGGCGACGGCCTGGATGCCGCGCTTCACTTCGATGTGACGCGCCGCGACGGTTTCCGCGATTACAACGCATCCGACCGCGTCGAGATCGGCGGCAATATTGAAGCGGAACTGTCCGACGCGGTGACGACGCGGCTGTTCTTCAGCTACACGGATCTGGGCTTCGATGTCTCCGGGCCGATCAACAAAGAGGCACTCGAAGAAGATCCTTCCCAGGTCTCCTCGGGCCCCTTGGTCACGCCGGCCGGCGTGATCAATCCCGGCCCGAACGTCGAGCGGGACAGGCCGCGGCGCGATGCCAGCCAATACCTCATCGGCTCGCGCACCACCGTCGATCTCGGCGACCACCAGATCGACATCGGCTTTGGCTATACCTATACCGACGACACGTTCCGCTTTCCCGTCTCGTCCGGTATCCGCGAAACGGTTGGCGGCGACCTCACCGGGATGCTGCGGTATGCCTATACGCCGGATGCCGATCGTCTGCTGCCGCTGTTCGAAACCACAGCCCAGTACACTATCGGTTCGGCGGAGCGGCGCTACTACCTGAACGAATCGGGCGCGCGCGGCGACCTGTTCGGTTCGAACGATCTCGACGCCTCGACGCTCTCACTGCATTCCGGCTTCAACATCCCGCTTTCGGCCAATTGGACCCTGTCGCCGGCGATATCCTATGCCCATGCGACGCGCAGCAGCGACGACACCTATTCGGCCGCGACCCGGCCGACGATCGCCTACAATCCGGCCAATCCGACGGTCCGCCTGCCGGACGGCGCCGTTCCGACGGTCAGCACCGACTACGACTACAGCTACGACGCCTGGAGCCCCAGCCTCGGGCTCACCTTCGAGCCCGCCGCCGACCAGATCCTGTTTGCCGCCGTCAGCCGGAGTTTCGAGCCGCCGACCCATGACGATCTGCTCGCCACCGTCAACGGCACGCCGAACAGCAGCCCCGGACGCCCGGCGCCCGGCAATCCGACCCTGCCGGCAGCGGTCTTCTCGACGCCGGATCTGGAGGCGCAGACAGCCACCACGGTAGAGGTCGGCTGGCGGGGCAGCCATGGCGTCCTGCGCTGGGACGCCACGACCTACTATGCCTGGATCGACAACGAACTGCTCAGCCTGCGCGACGCAACGGGCGCCTCGCTGGGTGCGATCAATGCCGACCAGACGACGCATTTCGGTATCGAGCTTGGCTTGACGGCCGACCTTTACGACGGCGTGACCGGACGCCTTGCCTATACCTACCAGGATTTCCGGTTCCGCGATGATCCATTGCGCGGCGACAACCAGCTGGCTGGCGCTCCTCGCCACGTCATCAATGCCTCCCTTTCCTACCAGGCGACCGAGGACTGGTCGCTTGGCACCAGCCTGAAATGGGTTCCGGACAAGACCCCGGTCGACAACATGAACACGCTGTGGGCCGATCCCTATGCGGTGGTCGATCTGAAGACGGAATACCGGATCAACGATCATGTGTCGCTGTTCGGCGAGATCACCAATGTGTTCAACGAGAGATATGCCTCGTCGACACTGATCGTCGATCAGGCAACGCCAGACCAGGCGGCCTTCCTTCCCGGAGACGGCCGCGGTTTCTATGTCGGAGTGACAAGCCGCTTCTGAAGCGGCCCGGCCGGATCATCGCCTTGTTCCGCGGCACACCGATATCGATGCGCCGCGGGATTGTTTGTGCCGGAGCAAAGAGACGCGCTGCGACCTGCGGCATGGTTTTGCCGCGGAGCGGGCAATTCCGGGATTTTGCCGCCTTGAAGGAGGACTTGCCTTGAACGCAAAACTGAACGCCGGAAATCTTGCCACGCTGGAGCGCAGTCACGACGGGCTCCTGCGCCTTTGCCTCACTCTCGAGGAGATTGCCGATAGCCTGCCCGTCGACGTCGACAAGGACGATTGCCTCGACGTCGCACGGGACATGATCCCGCTGCTGAAGCAGGCCCATCTGCTTGAGGAGCAGGTCCTGTTTCCCGACTTCGACAGAAATGCCGGTTCCCGCTTTGCCGCCATGGTCATCGAGCGGCTGAAGGCGGAGCATCGTTGCGATGCGCTGGCCTGCGAGGAAATGGTCCAGACGCTTATGGCTGTCGCCGAGGACCGGTGCGAGCTTTCTGCCGACACCCTTCGCTACATGTTCCACGGCTTCCTGGAAGGCGTCCGCCGCCATGTCTCCTCGGAAAAACTGATGATCGAGGCACTGCTGGCTGCCCAATCGGAAGGACGGGAGATCCTTGCCTGAGCCCTGCCGATGCCGGCGTGTCTTCCCCACCGGTCCGCATGATTGTTTGCTCTGGCGCAAAGAAGCACGGCAGCTGCCACCATATTACATGACCAATTAAATCATGTTTATTGCGGGGATGGGATCATGACCAGAGACACACGCCGACCGTCGACACTCCTTGGCGCCGGCACCACGATGTCGCGCCGCACCGTGTGCGCGGGGCTGGCCGGCGCTCTGACACTTCCCTGGATCGGCCGCGCCGAGGCGGCACCGCTTGCCGAACTGACCCTCTATGGCCCGCCGGCCGGACCTTCGATCACCCTTGCCTACGCTGCCGGCGCCGGTCTGCTACGCGATGTGGCCGACAAGGTCACTTTCAAGGCGTGGCGAACGCCCGACGAGATGCGGGCCGGCCTTACCTCGGGGTCGATGCAGGTCGTCGTCATGCCGGTGACGGCGGCGGCCAACCTGCACACCCGCGGGCTTGGTGTCAGGCTTGCCAGTGTAATGACCAACGGCCTTCTTTACGTCATTTCCAGCGACCCGGCGATCCGGACTATTGCCGATCTGAAGGGCCGCAAGATCACCGTGCCCTTCCCCAACGATACGCCGGAACTGGTGTTCGACGCCGTGCTCGGCCACTATGGCATGGTGGCCGGCACCGATGTCGAGGTCGACCGGGCCGGCACGCCGATCGAGGCTATCCAGATGCTGCTCACCGGGCGCATCGACATCGCGCTGGTGCCGGAACCGGCGGCCACGGCGGCCATGGTCAAAGCCGCGGTCGCGGGCAAGACCGTTTTCCGGGCCATCGACATGCAGCCCGAATGGGGCAAGGTCACCGGTCTTGGCCCTGTCATGCCGCAGGCAGGCCTTGCGCTCGACGCACGGTTTCTCGCCGATCACGCCGACAAGGTCGAACCTCTGCTAATTGCCCTGGAAAAGGCCACCGCCGCTGTGATCGCTAATCCGTCGGAGGCAGCAGGCCATGCCGCTTCCGCCCTGGAACTGCCCTGGCCGGTGATCGAAAAGGCAATTCCGTTTTCCAATCTTGTCGCCATACGGGCAAAAGCCGCGCGACCCGACCTGGACGCCTTGTTTCTCGCCATAGCCCGGGACAATCCGAAAATGATCGGCGGCAGGATGCCGGACGAAACGCTTTATCTCTGAGGACAAGCCAATGTCGCTGATTGCCGTTCGTGCGGGACGGACCGGACGCTTCCTCTGGTCGGCCTGGGCAGGCCTTGCCGGACTTTCGGTCTTCGCCGCAGCCTGGCAATTGGGCCATGAAGCCTATGGAAGCTTCATCCTGCCGTCGCCGGCAGAGACGCTTTCCACCATGGCCCTCCTGCTGGCCGACACGCAGACCTGGTGGCTGGTTGGCGCTACGGCCGGCCGCGCGCTGATGGGATTTGGTGCCGCCGCCACGATCGGAACGCTTGCCGGCGTTCTGGCCGGCTATCATCCGGCCGTGATGCGGCTCGCCCGCCCGCAGATCACCCTGATGCTTGGCGTGCCGCCGATCGCGTGGATCGTGCTATTGATGATCTGGTTTGGCAACGGCGCCGGCACGGTCACCGCGACAGCGGCGATCGCCTGTCTGCCGATCGTCTTCGTCGGCGCTGCCGAAGGCATTGCCGGTCGCGACCGCGGCCTTGACGACATGGCCCGCGCCGCCGGCATCGACCCGGTGACGCGCCTGATCCGGATCGCCTTGCGCCAGATGCTGCACGCCCTGTTTCCGGCCTTGGTGATGGCTCTCGGCACGGCGTTCAAGGCGGCGATCATGGCCGAATTGCTCGCCAATGCCGGCGGTGTCGGCGAGGAACTGGCGGTGGCGCGCGCCAATCTCGACGTCGCGGCAGCCCTTGCCTGGATCCTGTTATCCGTCACCGCCCTGATCAGCGTCGAATATGGCATCCTGCAACCGCTGCGGGCCGAATTTGAAACCTGGCGCGAGGCCGCACGGCCATGGGGAGTGAAGCGGTGAACATGTTGAGGCTCGATCATGTCGGTCATGCCTTTCTCGGGCGCACGGTGCTCGACGCCATCGCTCTTGAGGTCGAGGCCGGTGAACTCGTCGCCCTGGTCGGGCCGTCCGGTTCCGGCAAGAGCACCCTTGCCCATATCGCTGCCGGTCTTCTCGAACCTCGCCAGGGGCATGTCACACGCGGCTATCGTGGCCATGCCGTGATTTTCCAGGAGCCGCGGCTGATGCCGTGGGCGACGGCCGGCGACAATATCGCCTTCGGGCTCAGGCGCCACCATTTCAAACGTTCCGTCTGTCGGCAGAAGGTTCTGGCCGTCGCCGACCGCGTCGCTCTGGATGCCCGCGATCTGGAGAAATTCCCCTCGCAGCTTTCCGGCGGCATGCGCCAGCGCACCGCCATCGCCCGCGCATTGGTGGCGGAACCGGATTTCGTCTTTTTCGACGAACCCTTCACGGCTCTTGACGTCGCGCTCAAGCGCCGGATGCAGGATATCGTCATCGACACGGTGGCGGCAACCGGGCAATCGGGCCTCTTCATAACGCACGATCTCTCCGAGGCGGTGCGCATCGCCCATCGCATTGTCGTGCTGGAGCGCCATGGCCGTGGCATTGCCGGCAGCCGGACGGTGCCGCTCTCTCCAGGGATGCGCGACGATCGTATGGTGTTCGAAACCGTGCAGGCGTTTCTGACCGGGGACCGGCTGTTTGCCCATGTCAACGATTGCGACGAAAGGAGCCTGGCGTGACGGTCACCCTTCTCGAAACATCCATCGACCGGCGCGGTCGCCTCGACGCCATGACCGGCGAAGGTTTGCGGCTGTTCTTTCCGCTGGCCGCCCTGCATGCGGCACTCTGGCCCTTGCTCTGGGCTGTCGTCTGGGGCTTCGACCTGCCCTTTGCCAACACCACGATGCCCGCTCAATGGCACGCACAGGAGATGATCATCGGCTCGTTCGGCGCCGCGCTGATCGGTTTCCTGACCTCCGCCCTGCCCGAATGGACAGATACGCCGCGCCTTCACGGCCGGCCGCTCGTCGTTCTTGCCGGACTGTGGGGCGTAGCCCGCCTGGCCGGCCTTGCCGGAGCCGAGATGCTGATCCTCGTCTCCGCACTGGCCGACCAGGCGTGGCTGATCTTCCTCATCGCCTATGCGCTGTATCTCTCCTGGCGCCGCCGGACAGCCGGGCTGATCGGTTTCATCCTCTTCCTGTCCGCCCTGGCGGTCGCCGCCGGGTTGCTGCGTCTCGCCATGCTGCAAGGCGATGTCGACATCGGCGAGACTGCTATACGGCTCGCCACCTTCGCCTTTCTCGGCCTGCTCGGCCTCGCCCTGTCGCGGATCACCGTCCCGGTCACCAATCTCGTGCTGGATCCGACCGAGGTCACCTCGCCCTATCGCCCGCATCCCGGCCGGCTCAACCTTGCGCCGGGCCTCGTCGGTCTGCTGCTCGTGGCGGAGATTGCCGGGCTGTCCGGGCCGGTGCGGGGCTATCTGATGGTGGCGGCCGGCGCCGCCTTCCTCGATCGCGTCGCCGAGGGTTTTGTCGGGCGAGAATCGCTGCGGGCAGAACTTGCCACCCTATCGCTGTCGAGCGGGTTTGCCGGTGCCGGCCTCATCGTCGGCGGACTGTCGCTGGTCGGGCTGCCGCTCTCGTTCATCGCCGCCCTGCACATGATGTCGATGGGCGGCCTGGGGCTCGGCCTGCTCGCCGTGCTCTCCATTGCCGGGTTGCTGCATACCGGCCAGCCTTTGCGTATCCCGGCGGTCGCAAAGCTTGGCCTTCTGCTGATGGCGGTTGCCGTCATACTGCGCATCGCACCGGAATTCCTGCCCGACTTGACGCTGCCCGGCGGCCCGCACGCCGTCGCGGCCTTGTGCTGGGCTTTTTCCCTCATCCTTTGGCTCAGGGCCTACCTGCCGCTCCTATGGTCGCCCCTGACCCTCGACACCGAAAGCTGCTGACAATGGCACATGCTCTTCAAAACGGCTCCAGACCCTGGCTCGCCCATGTCTTTTCCGGCGGGTTTCGTCCCTTCTTCCTGTTCGGCGCGCTGCAGGCGGCGCTGATGATCGCCCTGTGGGTGCCGTGGTTTCTCGGTCTCCTGCATGTGCCGACGGCGCTATCGCCGATTGCCTGGCATCAGCACGAACTGCTGTTCGGCTATGTGCCGGCGATCATCGCCGGTTTCCTGCTGACGGCAGTGCCCAACTGGACCGGCCGCAAGCCGCTGCGCGGCCTGCCGCTCGGCCTGTTGTTCTCCCTCTGGCTTGCCGGACGGCTGGCGATTTCGTGCTCGGAGCATATCGGCCTTACGACCGCCGTCGTGATTGCCGGCGCCTTCCTTCCGGTGCTGGCAGTGCTGATCCTGCGGGAACTGGTCGCGGCCCGCAATCAGCGCAACTACAAGGTCGTCGCCGTGCTTGGCCTGCTCTTTGCCGCGCAAATGGTCTTTCACTACGAGTTCAACCGCTTCGGCCGAATCGAGCTCGCCGACCGCATCGCCATTGCCACCATTGTCCTGCTGATCTCGCTCATCGGCGGCCGCATCATCCCGGCCTTCACCGGGAACTGGCTGCAGCAGAACAATCCGGGACGCATGCCGCGGCCGTTTGCGGGTTTCGATCAGGCCGTGATGGCGCTGTCGATCGCAGCGCTGGTCGCATGGCCCGTGACGGTGCGGGTCGAAAGCCTGGCGCCGCTTGCCGGCCTGCTGATGGTCGTTGCGGGGATCGCCCAGTTCATCCGCCAATGCCGTTGGGCGCCAGAGCGCACGCTGGCCGAACCCTTGCTGACGATCCTGCATGTCGCCTTCGTCTTCGTGCCGCTCGGCTTTGTGCTGACCGGCCTTGCCCTGCTGCTGGACGATGGCGGCCTGCGGACGGCCGGCGTCCATGCCTGGACCTCCGGCGCGATCGGCACCATGACGCTTGCCGTGATGGCCCGGGCGACGCGGGGACATGCCGGCCAGTCGCTGCACGCGCCGGCCTCCAACGTGCTGGTGATCTTCATTCCGATCGTGGCTGCGGCGCTGGCGCGGCTCGCTGCGGCAATCGTTCCCGATTATACGTTGGTGCTGCTGCCGCTTGCCGGCGTGCTGTGGATCACCGCATTCCTGGGCTTTGCCGTTCTGTACGGACCGATGTTGCTGCGCAAGAGGATCGGCTAGACGGCAGCTCGATCCATATGGCCCTGAGGCCTTGGCGGGACAGATCCGGCAAAGACCAGCCTGTTCTCCGCATCGATGCATCCCAGGGTGCGGCCGGGGATGGGATGGTCTGTTGCGCGTTCAGCGACTTTGCGAAGGGCATGACGCGAACCCTGCTAATTACTGGCAGCTTTACCGCGCGGTGGTCGTTTAATCGAGAACTGTTGACAGCAAGACGCTGCTGTCCTGGATCCAGGGCGAGCATGTATCGCCGTCGGTTGCGAGCTTCGACATCCTACGCCGTATCGAGCAGCGTCACCGGTTGTCGGAGGGGTTATTTCAAAGCTAAGCTGCCACACGCTTTGGCCAGATCCTATAACAAGAGTTCAAATAGCCTGTGGCCAGATCGTTCGGTGTCGGATCCCACATAGGACATACTTGCGCACAGCGTGACCAATAAGAATTTCTCAAAGGGTCGGTTGAAGCCGTGTCAGCTTCAGAGCAGCAACAGCCTCTGTTTTGCACTGCAGATTGTTTCTGACGACGCTCCACACCTCATATGGTATGACCACCCATTGCGGAGGTAAATATATGAAACGTCGTCGTTTATTACCCCAGAGACGTTTTCCGAATTATGCCTATCTGCCAGGCAGGTTGCCACATCCCATTCGACATCCTGCAGGCCATAGTTATCAGGTTGAGGTTATTCACCCTGCTGCGGACATCGATTCTGAAGAGTTCACATGGGGATGCGAGCTGTTCAACCATGGTTATTACTGGGAAGCACACGAGGCATGGGAAGGGATTTGGCAGGTTGCGGACAAGGGCAGTCGGCTGCGGTCCTTATTGAAAGCGCTGATCCTTCTTTCTGCCGCCGGAGTGAAAATACGCGAAGGCAAACATACCCCGGCAATGCGCCATGCCGGACGTGCTGCGGGTCTGCTTCGGGAGCTGACAACGTCTCGGGACGAGCGATTTGTCCGTGCACTCGCCATGGAACCGTCAGCAATAGCCGACGCTGCTGAAGCGACTGCTCGCACTCTGCCCGTTCTGTCGGTGAGTGCGTTGGGCAAACCCGAGCCCGTTTTTGATTTCATCCTTGCAGATCATCAAAGCGTGCGGTCGACGGCGCCATGAGCTTGGATGTCGTCTGGGACTTTGGCCGACCCTGCTTAGCTCTCGACACGCAGATCGGATTTTCTGCCGTTTGCTGGATCGTCGTCCGCGTCAATCGGCGCGCACCGTCACGCCGCGCACCACAGCGAAGATGGCTCCGACGAGCCCTCCCGTGACAATACCGGCCGATCCACCGGCAAAGGCAGCCACAATGCAGTAGCCAGCGAGCGCCAGGCTGAAGCTTGGCGCCAGGTAAACGGCGGCGGCAATGCCGACGAGCGCGCCGACAACCCCGAACACGAATCCCATTCCGGTCACCGCATCGGACGGATCGATGACGATCACTCGATGATCGTCTGCCGGCGCCCGTGGGCCTTCATGCCTTTCGGTGTCTGTGATTTTTCCAGCTTGCATTTCTACCTCCAAGATCTGCGGCAGCATGTTGAGCGCCTCAGCCGATTTCATCATTGTCGTCGAGAAGAATTCGAACCGCCGCACCGTCCAGATCGTCATATTGCTTGGCACGCACCGACCATAGGAAGGCAAGCAATCCCACGGCACCCATTGTCACGGACACCAGAACCAGCATCACCAGCGCCATGATAGACCTCCGTCCTGCAGTGTGCCCGCCCACAAACATTCCGCACGAAACACAACCATTATCGCATCTCCCGGTAAGCGTGCCAGGTGGCATGGCCGAGCCAGGGGAAGATGACGATCAGCCCGAGAAGACCAGTGGCGAGGCTGGCCAGGAACAGCGCAAGGACGATCGCGCCCCATGTCAAAGTGACGCGAAGATTGTTCCACACCATGGTCGTGCTGATGCCCATGGCGGTGAAGGCGTCAATGCGCCGATCAAGCAGCATGGGGATCGAAAACACGCTGATGGCGAAGGCAAAGCCGGCAAAGAGCGAGCCTATGAAGCCACCCACAGCGAGCATGGCCCAGCCCGTGGGCGTCGTCACCAGCATGTTGGCGACTTGGTCAAGACCTGGAAATGGCTGAATGCCAAAGAACAGTGCGTAGACCAGGACGGCGGCGCGCATCCACAGCAGGATGAGCATGACGAGCAGCATGCCGGTAAAAAATACCTGGGCGCCCGCCTTTGGGCGAACCGCCACCATCGTGCGCAGGGAGAAGGGCTCGCCCAGTTCGATGCTGCGGCTCTTGAGGTACAGGCCGGATGCGATGATCGGTCCGACGATCAGGAAGCCTGCCAGTGCCGGGAACAGGAAATAATCGCGGCCGGTATCGAACATGTAGGCGATAAAAACGATTGATGCGACGAAGACGAGCAGACCATAGAGAAGACTGGGGACGGGACTGATCCACAAATCCTTCCAGCCGCGCGATAGCCATCGCAACGGAGCGTCGGCGGACAGATTGCGCTTCCACTGAATGTTGCGGGTTTCCTCGATATCCGAAACCTCGGACATCAAGACAGGCGCATGGTCTTTGCCGGTCATCATCGTATCCTTTTCAACATGCCGGTTTGGCCGCACGAAACTGGCCCGGCTGACCGCCCTTGTCCTTCAGATGGGCGACGCAATCCGGCTGGCTCGAAATGGCCACATAGGCCAGATGGGCATTGGCAGCGACCAGCACCACAACGACCACCGTGACCAGCAACCATATCGCCTGAAACCGGGTCACCGCTTTAGTCGCATGATGAAGCATTCAGGGCTCCATCGGTCCGAGAGCGTTCACATAGAGCGCCAGAACCTTGATCTCGACCGGCGACAGCCGTTCGTCCCAGGTTGGCATATGGCCCTGCCGACCGCCGTGAATGGTGTCGATGATGGTCTGTGGGGTGCCTCCATAGATCCATGTCTGGTCGGCAAGGTTCGGCGCGCCGAGTTCCAGATTGCCCCTGCCATCGTCTCCATGGCAGGCAACGCAATTCGTCTGGAACACCGCGCGCCCGGTGTCTACCTGTCCTATATTCTCGGCTGTCGAGGCAGCAGGATCACTGAGCGTCCTGACATAGAGCGAAACATCCCTCACCTGCTGGCGATCAAGGATCTCATCGCGGCCGAAAGCCGGCATCTGCCCGATGCGCGTGTCGGGATGCCGCGAGTTGATGCCAACGATCAAGGTCTGGGCAATCTGCTCGGCAGTCCCGCCCCATATCCAGTCGGCATCGGTCAAATTGGGATAATTCGCGCCGCCCTTACCGTCTCGTCCGTGGCAGGCGGCACAATTGTCTCCGAAAAGCTGGTGGCCATTGGAGCGAACCTTGGCCATCAACGGCTGATCGGCCCGAATTTCGTCAAAGGACATGGCATCGATCCTGGTGACCCACGGCACTCTGGCGGCTTCACTCTCCACCAAGCTTTCCTCGACAGTCGTTCTCTGGTCTTTTCCAAGAATGCCCTTGGTGTATGTCGCACCCAAGGGCCAGGACGGCATCAGAAACCACCATAGAACCGCGAAAAGATGGGTGACGATCAGGAACAGCAGCACGCCTTTGGGGATCGGCGTGTCCAACTCGCGGATGCCGTTCCAGACATGGCCCGTCGTCTTTCGCCCGGTGACCGGATCGACGTCTTTCAGATCCACGGCCGATCCTCCTTGTCGAAAACTTGCTCCTCGGCATTCTTGAAGCGTTGCCTGTTGGACGGCAGAAACGTGTAGATCATCACGCAGATCGAAAAGCCGATCAGGTAAAACAGACCCCACGTCTTGGCGGTTTCGACCAGAGTATCATGATTGATATCCATTGCGTCCTCAATTCGTCGGATCGGGCATCTGTTCCGGAGCGGCGGTGTTCTCGTAGGCTGCCTTGGTCAATTGGCCGAGCACCTGCAGATAGGCGACCAGTGCGTCCATCTCGGTAACGGTCGTCGTAACGCCATCGAAGGCAGAGACCTGGGTGGCCTCGCCGTAGCGCTCCGAAACCCCGGACGCCTGATCGGTGTCTGGCATCGCCTGCCCATAGGCGTCTGCTGCGGCGTTGGTGATCATCTCTTCGGTATAGGGAACGCCGACAGTTCGTTGGGCCTGCAGCTTCAGCGGCAGATCCTCGAGCTTAAGCGGCGTTGTGCCCAACCAACGGTAGGAAGGCATGTTGGATTCCGGCACGACATCGCGCGGATTGTTGAGATGCGCGACATGCCAAAGATCAGAATATTTGCCGCCGATACGGGCAAGATCGGGTCCGGTCCGCTTCGACCCCCACAGCATCGGGTGATCATATTGGGACTCGACCGCAAGCGAATAGGGCCCATACCGCTCCACTTCGTCGCGAAGGGTGCGGATCATCTGGCTATGGCAGGCATAACAGCCTTCGCGGACATAGATGTCGCGACCCGACAGTTCCAGGGGCGTGTAGAGACGCATGTCGGCAACATCTTCGACGGTTTCGTCGATGGTGAAGAGGGGTGCGATTTCGACGATGCCGCCAACACTGGCGGCTGCGATAATTGCCAGCATGAAACCGATTGCCGATCGTTCGAGCTTTCCGTGCATGTCTGACATGATTTACTCCGCAACCGGGTGGGCGACATGGTCTGATTGACCAGCGCCAAGCGGCAGGTCCTCCCGGGAGTCATCCGACACCACCCGAGGCAACCTGACCGTCATCCAGACATTGTAGGACGCAACAATCGCGCCGAGCAGGAAGAGCAGGCCGCCGAAGGCACGGGCGATATAGTAGGGATACATTTCGACCAGGCTGTCGACGAACGAGTAGACCAGCGTGTTGTCCGGGGAATAAGTCCGCCACATCAGTCCCTGGATAATTCCGGAATTCCACATGGCAAAGACGTAGATCAGCGTGCCGATCAGCGCGAGCCAGAAGTGGACCTCGACAAGGGTGTCCGAGTACATCCGTTCCCGCTTCCAGATTGCCGGAACGAGCGTATAGAGCGAACCGAACGTGATCATCGCCACCCATCCCAAAGCGCCCGAATGCACATGGCCAACGGTCCAGTCGGTATAATGGGACAGCGAATTGACCGGGCGGATCGCCAGGAACGAGCCTTCGAAGGTCGATAGCCCATAGAAGAACGCCGCCATCATGATGAAGCGCAGCGTTGCGTCGTCGCGCACCTTATGCCAGGCGCCGTTAAGCGTCAGCAGGGCGTTGCCGGCCGAGGCCCAGGATGGGACCAGGAGCATAACAGAGAAGGTCATCCCGAGATTCTGCACCCAGTGCGGCAAGGCCGTGTAGTGCAGATGATGGGATCCAGCCCACATGTAGAAGAAGGTGATGCCCCAGAAGCTTAGGATCGACAGGCGATACGAGAAAATAGGCCGATCCGCCCGCTTCGGCAGGTAGTAATAGAGCATTCCCAGAAAGCCGGCCGTCAGGAAGAACGCAACGGCATTGTGCCCATACCACCATTGAACCATGGAATCCTGGACACCCGCCCAGATCGTATAACTCTTGGAATGGGCAAAGGAGATCGGCACGGCCAGATTGTTGACGATGTGGAGAATGGCAACCACGAGGATGAACGCCAGATAATACCAGTTGGCCACGTAGATATGCGGCTCCTTGCGTTGCGCCAGCGTGCGCACGTAGAGCACTAGGTAAGTCACCCATACGATCACCAGCCAGATATCGGCATACCACTCGGCCTCGGCATATTCCTTGGACTGCGTCACGCCGAGAAAATAACCCGACACGGCAATGAGACAGAAGAGGTTGAAACCGAACAGCACGAACCAGGGCGAGAACTGCCCGGCAAGACGGGCGCGAGATGTGCGCTGAACCACATGGTACGACGTGGTGATCAGCGCATTGCCGCCAAAGCCAAATATGACACCATTGGTGTGGGCCGGGCGTATACGTCCAAAACTTGCCCAGGATGTGTCGAAATTCAAGGCTGGCCAGGCAAGCTGGGAGGCAGCCCAAACGCCGATGAACATTCCGAAAATCGCCCAGGCGAGAGTTAAGCCGACCCCGACCTTGATAGGATCGTCGTAGTAGCGCGTAAATCTGGCCGGGTCCGGCTCCGCCCCAAAGCTCCCCGACATCAGCAGGACCAGAAGTCCCAAACTGTAGAAAAGGACGATCGCACCATGCACACCCATCGTGTCGGCGCGACCTGCTGCAGCCATGGCAATGCCTAGAATGACCATAATGATAAGAATGGCCGCGCCCAAACTACGTTCGCCCGACGTCAACTGGCCCATTGATCTGCCTTCTTCGATTGTGGGGCGGTTCTACGCCTATCAGCGGGTTGAATTGTTTATTCAACCGTTGTGGCCTTTGGTCTGCGGACTGGACTGCTGACCGACCGCCTGCCTAGAAAAAAGTCAAGTTGCCTATCAGTTTATCGGCACTCTGCGGAATGATACAGCGCAAACGATTTTTCCTGAAGCCTTTTAAACCTAGGATCGAAGAATTCGCCTGGACTGCCTGCGGTGCAGTACGGACAGCAAAGAGCCCAACGCCTTGATGGGATTGGAACTGACGACCCGGTTGATAATCGACTTTATGCTGTCCGGCGCTACGGTCGGGCTGCTAGCAGTGTGCGCAGTAGTGCGGGTCCGCCTCAGCCGAAGAACGGCAGATCAACGCGGCAAGATCAAAAAGCTCAATCTCTGGTGCCCTTGCCTCGCCGCTTTTTAAGGAATCCGTTGAAGACACTGCGCAGTTTTGGGCAACCTATCGAGTAGGACAGACCTGAGAAATCCTTCGACAATCGCGGGCCTCAGCACGACGAACCGAGGGCAGTGTCATGGGGCTTTACGACTACGCTATCGGAGGAACGTGGGCTGCAGCGAGGCCTGCAATTTGAGGCAAAGGCGCTGAGCTATATCCGCCGCCTTTCCGCCCTGTCGGGGCATGAGCCTGATGTTTTAAACTCTCCCTCATGTGCTCGTAAAAGCGATCATGAATCCTATTTTGGCGATCTTTATTGCGTAGCGCCGAGATTTTCACATGAGGCAGCGATGGCAATCCAAACCTCCCATCTATGATGCTTCCTCCATGTGGAATTGTACTTTCCTCGACGGCGGATACGACTCGGCCAGAGAGGATCGCTGAGTGGATGGAAACGATGCTATTGCTTGAATAAACGAACTTCCACTCCCGATTGTTTTGATTCAGCGACCGAATCATTACGTCGCGGCAAACACACCCGAGCGGAAAACCCGTCAAGGGAACCGGTTCAGAATCGCTGATTTCGGTTTCTGAGGAACCTACCCATAGCAATCTCTCCGTTCGGAGAGTTTCTCCCATTTGCTCGTCCGCCATGACTGGCGTGAGAAGAATGTCGATCTCGCCCTTTTTAAGTTTTTCGAGGTTTTGGTCACGGTTCGAGCAGTTCACGGTCATTGTAACATTCGGATGTGCAGCCGAGAACTCGTTGAGGATTTCGGGAAGCAATATAACAGCATAGTCATCGGATGTTCCCACGCGGATCTCCTCTCGCTGCTTCATCGATTTGAGATCGGACTGCAACTCATCATTCAACCGTAGAATTTCAACCGCGTACGGTAGGAGGGCATCACCTTCATCCGTCAAGCTGAGCGATCTTCCGGAACGGTATGTTAATTTGCAGCCCAGAATTTCCTCCAGCTTTTGCATTTGCATGGTTATCGCGGACTGGGTACGGAAGAGGATTTGGGCGCTACGTGTGAAGCTTCCTGTATTCGCTATCGTGACAAATGTCCTAAGAAGGCTGGTCTCGATATTTTGCAACATTTACCTCTCCCTTAAGCACCGCTGCATCCGGTGGCGCAGGCATAGTGCCATCTTACGCTCATTCTACAAGTTGTAAAACCGCGTAACATCGCGGGGGACTATCAGAAGCGCTGATGCAACTATCAGTCGTTTAAATTTCCATGAGTAAATTTGTCCAGTTAACGTGAAAGCATAAAGAACGAGATCCGCTTGAGGAGAGCCGGCGTGCGAGAACGTTTCGATGAACTTTCAGGCTGCATAGTATCCCCAGTCCCAAGTGTATTCCATGCAGCAAACCTCGCGCTGGTCCGGCATTCTTCTAATAAACCTGGGTTTGAGCGCACACCGGTGTTGTTTTTTCATGGTGCGACCGTTCCAACATTGATGACATCCGCCTTTCGCATCGATGGGCGATCCTGGTTCGATGCGTTGGCCGCCTCCGAAAGATCTATCTACGGGATCGATCTCCTCGGTTACGGAGAGTCTGACCCATACCCACCAGTTATCGAGGACGCCGGCGTTGATCCTCGCGAGTTCGGAACTGGCGAGAGGCTTGTTCCTGAAATAGACGCAGTCGTCGACCTGATCCGGGCGGAAAACGGCGCAGAAAAAGTTCACATTATAGCGATCTCACGCGGGGCAATTCCCGCCGGCTACTATGCGACCGCGTATCCCGAAAAGGTGCAGAGCATCACCTTTCACGGCCCGATTACACGGCAATCCGGTATGGGCGCGGCAGTTGTTCAGAAATACTTCGGGACACCGTCGCTGCCACCGATCTCCCACTTCGCGGTAAGTGCTGAGGACAGGTTCGTCCTGCTGCGAGATGATCGGCCGGCCGGAACGCCATCGCCGCTCGAAGAAGACTTCGTTCGCAATTGGGCTGCTGTTTACAGCGAGCGTGTGCACGGCGACCGGAGCAAGATTGGCGAGCCTATCAAGGCACCTATGGGCTTTGCGGTAGATATCAGCAGTGCCTGGGACGACGTCTATTTCGACGAAAGCCGACTGACGATGCCGACGTTCATCATCCGCGGAGAGTGGGATGAATATCTGACGCCGGCCGCGAGCTGCCAGCGGATGTTTGAGAGAGTTTCAAGCCCGAAGAAACTATATCTCCAGCTCCCTGAGGGAACGCATTCGATGATGTTCGAGCGATGCCGCCACGCAGTGCACCGCTACACGAAACTGTTTCTCGACGAACACGACAACAATGGAGGAAGTCATGCAAAAGAAGCCGCGCATCATTACGCTTGAAGGGAAGAAGGACCCGGCATTCTACCGGGAGCGGACCAAGCGGAACGAACTGTTCCTTGGCGTTGGTCGCGAACAAATGACGCTTTCGCAGCAGAAACTTGCCAATGCTGTGGTCGGCGTGGCAGGTGCTGGTGGACTGGGTGGTGGCCTCGCCATGATGCTCGCACGTCTCGGCGTGGGGCATATCAAAATCTGTGACCCCGATAGCTTCGAGGTTACGAACATCAACCGTCAGCTCGGGGCGACTCCCGAAACGATTGGACACAATAAATCGATCGTCGTCGGCGAACTCATTCATCAGACAATGCCGGATGTGACTGTCGAGATTTTTCCGGAGGGAATGCAGAAGCATGTCGCGAAGGAGTTCGTCGAAGGCTGCGATCTCCTTGTCGACTGCGTCGACTTTTACCTCGTCGATCAGCGTTACGACATGCACAAGGCGTTTCGTGAAAGCCCAACCTGCAAGAGCTGTGTTGCAGGCACGGTGGTCGGGTGGGGGGCAAACGTCTACCACTTCACTCAAGATGGTTTGACGCTCGAGGATTTCTACGGGATCCCGGCCGACGCGGAACAAACCGAAGAGGTGGTCGACAAGCTGGTGAAGCTTCAGGCGTCGTTCTTGCCGCGCTTCCCCAGCAAGGATGCGATCTACGACTACATGCGGGATACGGGCAATGTTCCCATCCTGTCTCTCGCTCCTCCTCTTGGCCAATACATGATCGTGGCCCGCGCTGCCCTGATCCTTATGGGGCTCGACAAAGCGCCCTACTGCACCGAATTACCGCCGATGCCTTCCTATCTCTGGATGGACGCTTCGACGATGGAGTGCGGGGTCTACGAGTTCAATGGCGCATTCGTCAACGAAGACGAATTCGAGACGCACTTCAAAAACTTCGAACCGGAACGTCTCCGGGCCTAAATTCTCTCTACGTTTCGAGACGGTGATCCCCATGACAATCGAGATAGGAGAAGGCATGTCCCAGGATTCTGTTGTAACCCGGCTGGCGAACACTGAAGCAGATATGCTGGGGGTCACCTCTCTATGGCGCACGGTGTACGGAAACGAGTTTGGATGGTTGAGCGCCCAAGCAGATCCGTACAACGACGGCTTCCACGATCGTTCGACCTATTATGTCGCGTGGCTCAATGACGCGCTCCCTATCGGCACCATGCGCATTGTCAAAGCGCATGAGATGGGCTTCCACATTACTGACGCAGTCGATGTGCGCACCCTTTCGAGCCGGCAGCCAAAGGTCGTCGAAGTGCAGCGCCTGATGGTTATGCCGGACTTCAGGGACAAACGTTTTCCGGGAGCACCGTTCGGCGTCTACGGTTGTATGGTGAAGGCATGCCTCCATCATGCAATCGCCAATGGTATCGATGTGGTCCTCGCCGATTGCCATCGCGATATGACTATCAGTCCTTTGAAGTCCATGAAACAGATGGGCTTCATCGAAACTGGCGACACTTACGTCGACAGCATGAACGGTTTGGTCTGCGTCATTCTCACGATCGACACGAAGACCTGGCTTCGGAACATCTACACCAATCAAAACAACTTCAATCGATATCTCCTGGATATCGGCGAATGGTCGGTCATCCAATCGGACACCATGAACGCAATTGGTCTGACCGGCCTACCGATAGAGAAAGAGCACGCCCATGCTTGAGACAAGAAACACCGCAGTCATCCAGCGACCGGGGGAGATCGTCGGCATTCTAACGATTGTCGCCGCACTTCAAATTCTGCCCTTCTCCGACATCATGGCCAAATATCTTTCGCTAGGCTTGCCAATCATTCAGGTCATTTGGGGCCGATTTTTCTTCCACTGTATCGCTACCGGTGCTTATTCGTCCGTCGTCTACGGTCCGCGATACCTCAGGCCGACTCTATCGGCGATGTTGGTGTTGCGAAGCGCTGCACTGTTCGCCGCAGTGGCATTGTTTTATGTGACAATCCACTATCTCCCGCTGACGACGTCGCTGACACTTTGGTTCGTCGAACCGTTTATCCTGACTTTGATGGCGGCTGTGATCCTGAAGGAAAAGGTATCGTCCTATCAATGGCTGGCCGTTCTGGTTGGATTCATCGGGATCCTCGTCGCCACACGGCCGACGCTCGTCGCATGGCATTGGGCGTACCTGGTCGGATTGCTCGCCGGTTTCTTTTATGCGCTTTTCCTCTTCTTGACGCGCTTCATTGATACAAAAGTGCCGGCAGTCGTTTCCGTCTATCATACTGGGCTCGTTGGTGGGGTGATCGCTTCCTTCGCAGTTATCCCCTATTGGACCAATCCGCTGCCTGGGCAATGGGTTCTGCTGATTGCCACCGGCATTGTGGCGGCAGTTGCGCACCTCCTCATTATAAAGTCTTTCGAGCGGGCAAGCGCGAGCACGATCGCACCCTTTACCTATACCGAAATTATTATGGGCGCCGTGCTGGGATACCTTGTCTTCTCAGACATGCCGGACGTCTGGGTGTTCGCTGGCCTCGCCATTGTCGTCGGATCAGGCATCGCGCTAGCGAAAGGGAAGTGAGCAGTCACTAATTGGGAATTTCAATCAAGGGAGGCTGGGATGGACCAGGTGTTGAATTGCGCAGAATCGGAAGTTCGTAGCTATTGCCGGTCCTATCCGGCGACCTTCTCAGCCGCGAGAGGCTCACACCTGGTGACGGAAGAAGGCGGGCAGTATCTCGACTTCCTCTCCGGATGTGGCTCACTTAATTACGGACACAACAATCCGATCCTGAAGTCGGCCCTCTTGAAGTATCTCGCTGCCGACGGAATTACGCTGGGGCTGGATCTCAAAACAACGGCGAAAAATGCGTTTATGGAAGCCTTTGCCAAGCGGGTCCTTGTGCCTCGGTCGCTTTCCTATCGCATGCAGTTTCCCGGCCCGACTGGTGCAAATGCGGTCGAAGCAGCGATAAAGCTTGCGCGTAAGGTGACGGGACGAACCAACGTCATCGCCTTCACAAACGGATTTCACGGTTGTTCCCTGGGAGCGTTGGCGCTTACAGCGAATTCCTACAATCGAGGATCGTCAGCTCCGTTGCTGACGGGAGTTCATCGAGCGCTTTACGACGGCTACCTTGGGCCAGATATCGACACCGCCGACATTCTCAGACGCCAGCTCGATGACCCCTCAGGTGGGGTAGACAAACCGGCTGCGATCATCCTTGAGATTGTCCAAGGAGAAGGCGGCCTGAACGTAGCAAGTCGCGGGTGGCTGCAGAAGATCGCAGCCATTGCGACTGAACATGGTGCCTTACTGATTGTCGACGAGATTCAGGCCGGCTGCGGACGATTAGGACGTTTTTTCAGCTTCGAAGACTACGACGTCGTCCCCGACATTGTCACGATGGCGAAATCTGCGTCGGGTTTCGGATTGCCGATGTCGTTGGTACTTCTGAAACCACACCTGGATGTTTGGCAACCGGGAGAACACAACGGAACATTCCGCGGCAACAACCACGCTTTCGTCACTGCCGCTGCTGCGATCGAGCATTATTGGGGTGAGGATGCGTTCGAGAGCGAGGTCCGGCGCAAGAGCCGCCTCTTGCTGGACCTGCTGACGGACTACTGCGACAACCGGCCATTCCAACCGAAGGGAACTGGCCTCATGCAGGGGATTGACGTCAAGGATCCCGTGCTCGCTGCTCGAGTCAAGGTGGAAGCTTATCAGCAGCGGCTCATTGTCGAATTGTGCGGCCCCTTTGACGAGGTCATCAAACTGATGCCGCCGCTGACGATCCTGGAATCTGAATTGATTGCGGGAACGAAACAGCTTCTCTCGATAATCGATGATGTGGCGGATGCAGCGATCTGCAGTCCTCAGAGCCGATAAGTGAGCTAGGGGAGGAGATCGACGTGCACGGATTGATGATGGATTATCCCTTGCTGCTATCGTCAGTGCTGCGGCATGCCGCAAGCTATCATGGCGACACGGAAATCGTTTCTCGCACTCCCGAGGGAGGTATCCACCGCTATTCCTACGCTGACCTCCACCGTCGCAGTCAAGCGCTTGCGAACGCGTTGGTGAATTTGGGATTGAGGCAGGGCGACAGGGTGGGGACGCTCGCATGGAACGACTTTCGGCATATGGAACTCTACTATGGCGTCTCCGGTTCCGGCTTTGTCTGCCATACAATTAATCCTCGCCTGTTCATCCGCCAGATCGACTACATTGTAGATCACGGCGATGATCGGGTGATCTTTGCCGATCCGTCCTTCCTGCCAATTCTTGAGCAACTTGCGCACAAACTCGAAAAGATGGTGGCAGTGGTCCTGATGACCGATGAAGAGCACATGGCGAAGTCTTCGGCGCTCCCTGCCGTGATGTGTTACGAAACGTTCTTGGCTGGGGGTGCCGAGGCGTTCGATTGGCCCGTGTTTGACGAGAATACAGCCTCCGGTCTCTGCTATACGTCTGGCACGACCGGCGACCCCAAGGGCGTGCTGTATAGCCACCGATCTTCCGTGCTTCACGCAATGGCTATCTGTGCCCCCGATGTATTGGGTTTCTCAGCCAGTGATGTTGTAGCGCCCGTTGTTCCCATGTTTCATGTGAACGCATGGGGCTTTCCCTATGCTGCGCCGATGGTAGGCGCAAAGCTTGTCCTTCCAGGACCACGGCTCGACCCCGCCAGCCTGTATTCTCTTTTTGAGGCAGAGGGGGTGACGTTTGCGGCAGGTGTGCCGACGGTTTGGCTCAGTCTACTGGATTGGACCGACGCGCAACATCAAAAGTTCGCAAAGCTTGAACGCGTTGCAATCGGTGGGTCGGCGGTACCGCCTGTCATGGTTGCTCGGTGGCAGGACAAGGGAATTAAAGTCCACCACGCATGGGGGATGACAGAAACGAGCCCAGTTGGCCTATCGGCCACGCTGAAAGGCAAGCATTCTTATCTTTCGGACGCGGACAAACGAAACCTGCAGATAAAGCAAGGCCGACCGGTGTTCGGAATGGAATTCCGTATTGAGGGTTCGGACGGAAGTGAGATCCTCAAGGACGGCAAAGATATCGGCTCGATGAAGGTCCGTGGCCCCTGGGTAGCAAAGTCCTACTTCAACGCTCCGGAAAGCGCCGGCCACGCGGCGGACGCCTGGTTTGATACTGGGGATGTCGTCACGATGGATCCAGATGGGTTCGTGCAAATCGTGGATCGCACCAAAGACCTCGTAAAATCAGGCGGCGAGTGGATCAGCTCAATTGAGTTGGAGAATATTGCCCAAGGGCATCCAGCGATCAAGGAGGCGGCGGTCGTTGCCAGGCCGGATAAGGTATGGGGCGAACGACCTGTTTTGGTTGCCGTTCTCATGCCGGGATCGGAATTCACGCGAGGTGATCTGGCCCCTCTTTATGACGGCAAAGTTCCTAAGTGGACCATTCCAGACGACGTCTATATCGTCTCGGAGCTTCCTCACACAGCAACCGGAAAGATTGCCAAAGTCGTCATACGGCAGACCGTAATTGATAGTGAGGCAACGAGTATCCCCGAGAACGCGGCCTGACAACGGGCGCGTCGCGAGGGGAGTTCGACGCCAACATGCCTACTGGTTTGAGAGGGCATCACCGCCATGATCTCTAACTCGATCTAATCGGAAGAGCGTGCTCCGCTCGATCCAACGACTTTGTTCAGGGAGACGAGCTGAAATGTCCTACGTCAATCCAACCGAGTTCGTGGTGAAAATGATCGATGCCGGAACGGCAAAGATATTCATGTCCACGCATGACATACTGATCCGGGCCTTCATGGCGGGCGCCATTCTCGCATTGTCTGCGGCCTTTGCGGTTACGATCACCGTGCAGACGGGGGAACCGTTGGCCGGTGCCATACTGTTTCCGGTTGGCTTCTGCCTCCTCTATCTGATGGGTTTCGACCTTTTGACCGGCGTCTTCACGCTTGCGCCGCTTGCCCTCATCGATAAGCGAAAAGGTGTTACAGCGGCCGGCGTGCTGCGCAATTGGTGGCTGGTTTTCATCGGTAACTTTGCCGGTGCATTCATGGTGGCAGCTATGATGGCTATCATTTTTACTTTCGGCTTCAGCGAGCCTCCCAACGAGGTTGGACAGAAGATCGGCCATATCGGTGAAGGTCGCACGTTGGGCTACGCGGCGCACGGCGCGGCCGGCATGCTGACGCTCTTCATCCGCGCCGTGCTTTGCAACTGGATGGTTTCGACAGGCGTTGTCGCTGCGATGATGTCAACTTCCGTATCAGGGAAGGTCATCGGCATGTGGATGCCGATCATGCTCTTTTTCTACATGGGCTTCGAGCATTCGATCGTTAACATGTTCCTGTTCCCATCCGGCCTGATGCTTGGCGGCAAATTCTCGATGATGGACTATTTTATCTGGAATGAGATTCCCACGGTTGTGGGCAATCTCGTCGGGGGCCTTACCTTTGTTGGCCTGACGCTCTATTCCACGCATGGCCGCAAGCGCGCGGAGCCGCCGCAACAAGGCAACGGTTTGATTGATGTGGCCGGAGTTCCCGCAGAGTAAGCGACAAGCACCGATCCGTCGGGAACTGTCGGCTCTTGAACGGAATCGAACCGAGAACATCTTACCGCGCCGCTCAAAACTCAGTAATATCAAAAGGGTGATAATAGCAGGCTGCGGAAATGAACTGACTTCTGATTTCACGACAAGTTCAAAGTATATGAACGTTAGCTTCCATGTCTCCAATGCTAGCGCCGCCTCCTTGCAACTATTTCCAATGCGACGATCCAATAATTTTCAGATCGGGATTGTGCTTTGAAGGGATTGCAACTTTGCGCGAACCGTATACCTTGAATCTATTGCAAATCGGAGATCCAAGATGTCTGACGTTCTGCAGGAAGAAAAAGTCGCTGACGACGCTGTGAAGGCCTCTGTTTTGCGCAGTGAATCGCTTAACCCGGCTATTCAGCGTTTACGTAGCCGCGTCCTTGCCAATGCAGAGACGAGTGAAGTCATCACTAGCTACGACCGCATGCATCATCGGCATAATCGTTCTTAGTAGAGCGGCTGTGCCGTGACCGCGCGCATTACGTCGTTCCTGGTCAAGATAGCCTCACGCTGCAATCTCGATTGTGACTATTGTTACGTGTATCACCACGCCGATCAGAGCTGGAGATCCATGCCCAAAACTATGTCTCCTGATATAAAGCAGGCGTTTGCCGACCGTCTGGCGGAATACGTGGAAGATGAGGGGCTGCGACGAGCCGTCATCATTTTTCATGGTGGCGAACCTCTGTTGGCCGGAGTCGGAAGCATTACCGACTTTGCTGAACAGTTGCGTCATGCCGTTGGCCCGGATGTAAAACTGGATTTCGCGATGCAGACAAACGGTCTGCTCATCACCGACGCGGTTCTGACAGCGCTCGACGCAGCCGACATTTCGGTCTCATTGAGTCTTGACGGCTCAAAGGTCGACAATGATCGGCATCGCTCCACGCGCAAGGGGCGGTCAAGCTTTGATAGGGTAATGGAAGCCTATCACCGACTAGAGGCCCATCCCAAGATTTTCGCTGGTGTCATCGCGGTGATCGACGCAAAGTCTGATCCGGAGAACCTTCTCGCTTTTTTCAACGACATCAACCCGCCGAAGCTCGATTTGCTGCTGCCAGACGCTCATCATGTGCGTCCACCGCCTGGTCGGGAGGCCGAGCCTGAGATTTATAAAGATTGGCTCATCCGCGCGTTCGACTGCTGGTTCGATCGCTATCCTCACATACCGCTCCGAACCTTCGAAGCTCTCCTTGACGCCGCGGCGGGCTTGCCCTCGGCGACAGATGCCTTTGGCTTCGGTGACGTCAATCTGTTATCGATCGAGACAGACGGCGGCTATCACGATCTGGATGTATTGAAGATCGTCGGCGATGGCATTTCCGATCTGCATGGCTCTGTGCGGGATATGGCAATTAGCGCAGCAGCTGCCTCTCCGGTAATCGAGCGGCACCGAGCTCTTCTCAACAAGGAGGGCCTCAGCGAAAGCTGTCTCAGCTGCCAGGTCGTAGACATCTGCGGAGGTGGATCGGTACCTCACCGCTTCAGCGCCGATGGATTCAACAACCCCTCGACTTACTGCGGGGAACTCTTTGCGCTGATTTCACATGTCAAAGCGCGCCTCGTGCAGGATCTGACCGCCGAGGAAGAGGATCTGTCGAACCGCCTTTCGGAAACCTTCAATCTCAGCGAATTCGAGCGGGCGGAGACCGCCGGCCCGGCCATGGCAGTCCTTCGAGCGGATGCCGACCTGACCTATACCGAACGACTTCGTCAGGTGTTGGCTGAGCTGGAAAAGACCGGACCTGAGGCAACAGAGATCGCCCGCGAACTCGCCGGGCTTGGCGTAGATGCATTCGCACGCCTTGCGAGACGGCCCGGAATGGTCGCCTGGAGCCAAGCGTTTCTTGCGCAGGCGCGGGGCCGCCAGATACACGACGTCGACGGTAAGCCGATATTTGCCGACATCGCCTATCTCGTCGATGTCCTGAATTCCTATGCCCCAAGCGCGGCTATCAAATGGGACGTCGCACAGAACGATGCCTGGCTCAAGCTGCCATTCGGAGACCAGATCATTTTCGAACGTGAGAATGTTGCAGCGGTTGCTCGCAAAGTGGTTGAAGAAGCCTTCGAAATCGTCCGCAGCTGGCGTCCGGCTCTTGCCGAGGAAATGCTGCTAGCGTGCCAGGCGGTCCAGTTTGTCCGCGATCCGACCGCGGATCCGGAAAAGATCGTCTCCTTCAGCGACGATTCCGTGCCTGGAACCCTGTTCGTCTCGGTCATGCAGGACGGAAAGCTGATCGATCCCTTCGATCTCGCCGACTCGCTAGTCCACGAGCATCGCCATCAGAAGCTCTATCTGCTCGAACGCTTAGGCCCCACCGTTAGCCGCTTTGCGCCTCGGGTAGTCTCTCCATGGCGGGCCGACCTTCGGCCTCCGTCAGGATTGCTTCACGCTGTCTTCGTCTTCGTTGAGCTGCATCGCCTATGGCAGCACATCCTCGCCCACGGGCCTGCCCATATGAAGGAGCGCGCAACAAAACAACTGCGCGATACCGAGCGCAACCTCAACCTCGGAGTTGCGACGTTGCGTCAATGCGAGCTGACGGAACTGGGGCGCGCCCTGACTGATGTCCTGGAGGCGGTCAGCCACCAGGCGCCGGTCGCTGCCTGATCATGCGAATCGCGCTGGGCTCCCTTCCCTCCGAGCCCGGCAAGCGCCATGCCGCCCTTCGCGATTATTTCTGTGATATTGATGCACACGCTATCGATTGCGGCGACGGATGGGAGCTGAGCCTGGCCTGGCCGGCCGATCCGGAACGTCATGTGGATCCCGCCCTCGCCGCCGGTCTTGCCTGGTGGGGCGGGGATGTGCGGTATGAGACTACGTTCGCGGCACAACGCAGAAGCGGCAAGCTCTTGCGTTGCCTCTATGACAGTTGGACACTGGCGAGTTGGAGCGAATGGATGACGCGTCAGTCCGACCCCGAACGGCAGCCTGTCATCCTACATATCGACGATCATCGCGACCTCGGATCACCGCGCCTGCGGGTCGAAATGGATGGCTGGTCCGATATGATCGGCGGCAACGCGGTTACTCTGTCGGATCCCATTTCCGTGACGAACGCCGTCACCAGCGGCGCGATCGGCATGGGAAGTTTTATGACCCCTTTCCTGCATCGCTTTCCCGGATGCGAGGTTCGGCATCTCTGCCAGCCGCCGAAGGCTCAGTCCACCAAGATCTTCCGAATTGAGCCGGGCTTGGTTTCCGACAACCTGCTTGACCCGCTCGCCTGCCGTCCGTCCGTGACGCTCCGAGATTTGGAGCCGCGCACCGGGCCGTCGACATATCTGTTGACCCCAAACATCGAAGACTGGCTCGCTGACACGCAGGATCGGCGTTATCTTCTGCATATCGACTTGGACTATTTCAACAATCGTTATGATGGGGACAGCGATTGGTCGCTGCACGCGTCGCCGCTTGATCCCCCACGAGACGTCATCATGGCACGGATCGATGAGCTGACACGCGTGTTGAGCCCACCCGATATTGCAGCCCGCATCGATGACGTCGTGATCGCCTTTTCACCCGGCTTCTTCCCGGCCGAGTTCTGGCAGGAGGCTGATCGACGCCTTGTCGACGGGCTGGGATTGAGCGATGGCTAGGACAATCGACCAGCGAGCAAAACTGGCCAATCGGCGCGCGACGCCGCGACCGTCACCACGGGTCGCGAGCCGGGAGCCGGTCGCTGCCAATCAAGTCGCCCTCGTGCGAACACCTGGAACCAAAGGACGAGGCGGTGGACGTGACGGCGAAGCCTGGCGCATCGAGGTCGATGGCAAACGTTGCGGGACCGTGTTCATCAATCTGATCGACACGCCGCAACTGGGGCTGCATGCTTCACTACAGATCTATCTCAATTTGGCCAGTCAGGGCCGGCACATAGGACAGATTGCCTATGCCAAGGCGGCACGCGCCAGCCGCTACGACACAATCTATGCTCATATGCAGAAGGCGAACATCGCCTCGGCCCGAGCCGCCGAGCAAGCCGGTTTTGTCGATGCGACAGCACCGCAAGAACGTCAGAAAGTGATGGTTTGGCGCCGGAAATCCGACGGCCAAGGAGGTCTTGCGGAAGAAACCTGACTCTCGTGGGAGGACGCGCCGATGCTAACTTCAGTGGTCATGCCCTGTCTCAACGAGCGAGGAACACTTGAGACCTCGCTGGACTCGCTCCGATTGGGGTCCGGAGGGCACGGCGGCGGGCATGCGATCTTCATCCTGGTCGACAATGGCTCGACCGATGGCACATTGGACATGATGCGTGCCATTAAGGAACGCGCGGCACCAGGTGAAATCATCGTCTGCGAAGAACCAGTCAAAGGCTATGTGCCGGCAAGATCCCGTGGGATAGCGGCTGCCGCGGACATCGCGCGCGAGCAGAACGTCGAGGCCGACAATCTTTTGATCATCCAGGTTGACGCGGACACCCTTTATGATCCGGGCTATGTTGCCGCCATGCAGGCCGTAGCCTCGACCCAATCGAAGAATGTGATGTTGGAAGGCACCACCCATCCACCGCATCAGTTTCTCAAAGGGCATCCGGGCTTTGTGAACCTCGCTAACGAAACGGACGCGGCATTGGAGGACTGGATAGCCGATGATAGCGCAGATGTCGTCATCGATGACAAGGTTTCCGGTTTCTTCTACTCCGCCTATTTGGACTGGGGTGGTCATCAACGGGACTATGACCGCAACGGTCACGAAATCTTTGCCGAAACATCGCGGCTTTTTCTTCGTGGCAAGCGTACCGGCGCGCAGCGTGTTCGAGTAGATACCGCATCGGCAGCGCCGTCTCGACGAAAGATCCTGCGCAACCCCGTTAGACATTTCGCAACGGCCGGCTTCCCCCGCAACAATGCCTGGTGGCGTGAGTGGAACGGCCGCAATTCCGGGGTCCGGGATCTCGCGACATTCGAGGCATCGGACCCGCAACTCGCCTTGAATGCCGCGGTCCGCACGCGGCAGGCTCATATTGTCGGTCTGTTTTGGCTTCTGCCAATGCTTGTGCAGCAGATATGCGCTCCCGGCGGCGATGATTTCAAAAGAGGTCCGGGTAGCCGCGAGAGAGCTGGTCCAATCTCAAACGATACATTGAACAATCCCGGCGCACTGCTCGAACAGGTTCTGCGCAAAGTCGATGAATGGTCAGCCGATGTGTATTTTTCACCGACCGAACTTGGACCCGACGTGAGGGATCGTCTCTATTTCACTCTGCCGTGAGAAAGGAACCGAAGCGTTGGCGGGTCAAGCGTCGCTGTCATGCCGCAATTGGCACTCACGAATTTATGTATAACCGCGCGGCGATTTCGCTCGGGGGCTGGCATAGGAAGACTTTATAAACTATTTGCGCTAAGATTCGAAAAGCGAACAAACAGGAAACACTAAGTCAGTCGACGATATGGCCCGTAGCGATCTTCTCATTTCCCTTGTAAGGGCCGGTGCAGCTGGCGATCGGGCGACGCTGAAGTCAGCAGCCGAGGCGCTGGTCGCGGAAGAACGCGCAAAAAACCATCACGGAGTTGCGGACCGACTTGAGCGTGCGCTGGCCGCGGTAAGCGTAACACCGCCGGCATTGACGTCAAATTCTTCGCAAGCCGGCTCTGGCAAGGACACCATTCTCGAACTCGAGCCTCGCATCCAGCTGAGCGAGCTGATGCTGCCGCTGCCTGTTGAACAGGGCGGCAGGCAACTGATCGAGGAACATACGCGCGCCGATGTTCTGCGGGCTCATGGTTACGAGCCTCGTCACCGCGTGCTTCTGTCAGGACCGCCCGGCAACGGCAAGACTTCGTTTGCCGAAGCCGTGGCCGAATCGCTGGGTCTGCCATTTTTCGTGGTGAGGTATGACGCGCTAATTGGTAGCTATCTTGGCGAGACGAACGCGCGCCTGCGCAAGCTTTTCGACTATGTGCGCACACGGCCTAGCGTCCTCTTCTTCGATGAGTTCGATGCTATAGGCAAAGAACGAGGTGACACGCACGAGACCGGCGAAATCAAGCGCGTGGTTTCCTTTCTGCTCATGCAGCTCGACCAGCTTCCGAGTTATGTGGTTGTGATCGCCGCGACCAATCATGCCGAATTGCTCGACCGAGCGGTCTGGCGCCGCTTCCAGATGCGGCTCGGTTTTCCAGCTCCTGACCGCCAGCGTATTGAAGGATTTCTCAATCGGGTCATTTCTCAATGGCCCGATCTTCCTAAAGCAACTTCGAAGACTATCAGTGGGAAACTGGGTACCGTAAGTTTTGCAGAGGCTTTGGATTTCTGCCAAAACGTGCGAAGAAGACAGATACTGGGCTTGGGGGAGCTTTCTGTCGATGACGCTTTGCGTTCTGAGCTTGACCTCTGGGCCACACGCGTGGGACCGGAAATTCTGAATGGTGAGCGATCCGACCAGACCAATCCTGAGACTGCGTCCAAGCGCGGCGGTTCCAAGACAAATCGGCAGGCCGGCAAACATCCAGAGACCTGAGCCTTTCGCAAGGCAGCGACAGGATCAGCAGTTTACTCCAACGTTCCGGCGTCTGACCGAGGTCCTGCAACGGGATCCAACGGGGCTCTCCCTGCGCGCCGATCCCACGGCGCTTGCTCCGGAAAGGCTTCTCGTCTTCGAAGTGAAAGGCGACATCGCGAATTTTGCGCGTGCCATCAACAATATTCCCGGTCTGGAATTGATCGATGAGGAAGAGCTTCCGAGCGACGAAGACAAGTCGCCCTTCGCTTACCTGCTTGTTCCCGATCTCATCGCCCTGCGCCAGATCGAATCGTTATGGCGCAACTGGGTTGCGGGACGAACGCTTCCAACCGGCTATACGCCATGGCGCGACGTTTTTGCCTGCCTTCGCGACCTGCGCGTCTGGGGACCGGCCGATCGAGTTCAGCCCTTGGATGCCGGGATCCTGGAGGAAGAAATCGACGGGCGGGACGACGACGAGCTGATTCCCCTCGAGATCGAGCTCATCTTCCGCTCGGCGACGAACGCCGGTGTTGTGAGCGAAGTCGCCGTCTCGAATGCTGTCGCCCAGGCGGGCGGACGTGTCATCCATCGTGCCCGTATCGACGACATTGCCTACCACGCCATTCTCGCCGAAATACCCGTTGCTTCGATCCGGAGCGTTATCACTCGGCAACCTGGCAGCTTGGCCGGTGTCGAGCCGATCATGCATATCAGACCGCAGAGCCTCGTGACCGGCATCGAAGCCAATGACAGCCTGCCGCCGTCCGCGCCAGCCGCGGAGGTGCAGGTGAGCCCTGCATCGATTCTTGCACTCCTAGACGGAGTGCCCGTCGCGGGTCATCCCCTTTTGAGGCGACACCTCAAGGTCGAGGACCATTTTGGTCTCGAGCCCGACGCTCTGGTTGCGCAGCGGGTGCATGGGTCGGCAATGGCCTCCCTTATCGTTCACGGTGACCGCAACCGGCCGGAACCGCCGCTGCCTCGCCAGATCCATTGCATCCCGGTCATGGGCAACAACGACCGATTTCCATCCGACCGCTTGATTGTTGACCTAATTTACCAGGCGGTGCTGCAGATGCGTGGCGGTGCGCAGCCATCGGCTCCGTGGGTCATTATCGTCAACATCTCGCTTGGAAACGTCAGGCGGCCGTTTCATGGTCAGCTATCTCCATGGGCGCGACTTCTCGACCGGCTGGCCTATCGGTTCGGAATACTTTTTTTGGTCAGCGCAGGAAATGTTACCTCCAGCTTTCCCATTCCGGCATTCGATACGCGCGCCGCGTTCGAGGACGCTCTTCATGGCACCCGTGCCGAAGGTGTCGTGAGTGCGATAGCGGCCATCGTTGCCGATCGGCGGCTTCTCTCCCCGTCGGAGACGGTGAATGGTCTGACGGTTGGTGGCCGGAACCTCGATTGGGTTTCGCAGGCGGACAGGGCGTCGGCCCGCACCAACGTGAACCCGTTCACCGAACTGGATACGGCCAATCCTTCAAGTGCGCTGGGTCCGGGTTTTGCAGATTCCGTCAAACCCGACATCCTTATGCCCGCGGCCCGCGAGCATCTTCGCGTCATCGGGAGCGGAGGGGGCATTATCGTCAGCCCGGCGGGCGCAGCCCGCGGGGCTGGGTTGAAGGTCGCAGCCCCACCACGGCCGGGGATAGAGGGCGGTGAAGCTTTCACCAACGGAACAAGTGCTGCTACTGCGCTTGCTTCGCGTACGGCGCACCGGATTCACGATGCATTGGAAGCCGCCTATGGACAGGAGTTTCTCCAACTGCCTGGGACAGCGCGTGCGGTACTGATCAAGGCTCTCCTGGTTCATCCGGCGCGGTGGCCCGAACAGGCGGCGGCTATGGTCAAGAGGTTGATTGGACCATTTGGGCAAGGACAGGCTTCTCGCCAGAAGGACAATATCCGCAGATTTTTCGGATACGGTGTGTATGACGCGGACGACGCAATCGCCTGCGCGTCCGACCGTGCGACATTCTGGTGCGTCGGTGAACTTGGTCGGGAGCGCAGCGTAGACGTGGTGGTTCCCATTCCCGCTGTCTTGGGCGGCCAGGCACGTCCCCATTCATTTTGCGCGACTCTCGCCTGGTTCACGCCCGTCCTTCCAGGGCGCAAATCCTATCGCGGCGTAAAAATGAAAATATTGGCACCAGACGATCTCGACGAGCTGGCAGTGAAGGGCCACGGTAGCCAACCCGACCTGAACCAGACCAATCGCGGTACCGTCTTCACCCGCCGATGGAGCGGCGATCGGGCGGCGGTGGTCGCTGAGGGCATGACGATCACTCTCAAGGTCCAGCGAGAGCCCGACCCGGGCAATCCGGTGGACGAGACGGTCCCCTTCGGACTGGCGGTTTCACTCGAAATGCCGGGCGAGCTTCGGCTATATGACCAAGTGAGAGCGCGTCTCCAACCGAGGCCGCCACAGCGCGCAACACCATGAGGCAGGGGAATTCCAAGCCCAACCGCAATTTCGGTGACTGGGATGAGTGCGACTCAGCTAACGACCTTCATGGCGGTCACGGAGCCCGCTTGACCTATTCCAGCCCAAAGCGCTTCACGGCCAAAGATAATGAATACCGAAGCAACCGTGTTTTTCATGGTGATGTCTCGCCAGGTTGCGCGGTCAGTACCAGACGGCACCGGAAAATCTTCCGGGTGGGTATGCCACTCTCCAACGAACGTCCTCTTGCCGAGGCTCTTTGTCCAAGCTGTGATTGCGGCTAGCTGGTGACCGCGGTCCTTTCGGTCGAATAGATATGGCTTCCTGACGTCGCCGCGGAGAGGTGTGGTGCAGTCGCTGATTTCGATATGGTCGCCACGGTGGCTGCCGATCAAAATACCCCCCGCTTCCGCTCGCCCCTCGTCACCGACAGTGAAACGCCGCATAACTTCGACGACCGGGCCGGGAAGTAAGACAAACGCGCTCGATCCTATCGAGAAGATCAAATCCGGGTGCATGCTGGACATTCTCGAGAGGGTGCTGGGTTCCCGTCCCTGATTTGATAGGCTTGGGAGGTGTCAAAGAGGTGGGACCGAAAGCGCTGGCCTATCGATCCGGCGGCCCAAGCGAGCGTCATTTCGCAGACAAGAGAAGCCGCTATCACCGACCTGGTCACTGGGTAAGGTATATAGAGCGGGTCGGCGCATTCCATGTTCCGCTCCCGGACCACATCCACTCCTACCCTCAAGGATGGAAATCGGGCAGCTCTTGCAAGATCGGGCTTAAGACATTTCAGGCAAGCATATTCGCGGCTGTCCGTAAAAAGGGCCTGGGCAAGGGCGCCGTTCCCGAGAAGATAGCCGAAGAGAACGGGGGGCCGGTTATCGCCTGACCGGATGGCCCTTTCGTTGATTGCAAGCGACAGCGCCTCTTCTCCCGTGACGTCGATCATCAGGTCGTACGGCAATAATTGTCTCGCGATCACCTTCAATGCGTCCTCAGCCAAAAAATCGATATCGAGCATTGGAAGCTGCTGTTTGATGAAGGCACAGCATCCCTCTGCTTTGTTGGTGTTAATATATGGCAGGCCGAGAAGATGACGCCCGAGGTTGGCGGTTCTTAGCTCGTCGGTGTCGACGATCGTCAGGCGACCGCCATTTGCTCCCGCCCCGGACTGCGCCAACTGATGGGCGAGGAAGCCGCCGATCGTACCAGCGCCGATAAGCAGGATACGTTTTCCCGCAAGATTAGGTTGAGAGCCTAAATTGCGGCTGAATATGTAGTCCGTGTCCGCTGACATTCCGATCGTCCGTTCGATATCGGTCTTTTTCGCAAAGCGATTGAGCGCGGCCGGGATGCTCGTCCGCCGTGACTTCTGGAATTCATCCTTCCGCAGCATGGCTGGAAGTGATGCGCTCAGAATAAATGTTCCGTTCGAAGCCTTTATGGCAACCCATCTCGTCTGCCCTTCTCCCAGGACGAAACTTCTTTCGAGAACACCGACGAGCTCCGGATCCAGCCATTTGAGCCAAACGTTGAGAACCGACAAGTTAGTCGGAGGCCAGTCGGCATCCGGATTGAGCGTAAGCGCCTTCTCTGTTGAAACGACAATGCAGTCCTCACCCTCGGGGATCGATGTGCCGTTGGCGCGATGCGCAGCCAGTAGCCACGACCCGTCTGCGCAGAGGGCACCTGTCGACGCATCACCGCCCCGTAGGTTAAGGTATCGAACTTTTATTCTTCCCGTGAACCCAGGAGGCAGGTCTACGAGCACGAACGAAGATGACCAATAGGCTTGCATTTCGTTCGCGAAATCGGCGTTCGACTTGCCGCGGACAGCCTGGCGCATGACGTCGTCCGCCTGTTCGAGGCACTGAAGAACAGTCCCGCCCGGATTATATCGATCGAGAACGACGGTTCCGGCCGCGTAGTAGCAGAACGAACGCGCTTCATCGAGCAAATGTGGAAGCCTGCGGCCCTTGACGTCATAGCCTTCGTCAACTCGTATTGGCGGGGGCCGGACGAAGTCCAGATCAGTGACGTCAATGCGGACGGGTACCTTTAGTGCGTTCGGATCGAGCGCTCCAAAGTATATTGCGCGCTCGCGGGACCAATCGCGCTGGAAGCCTCTTTGCGTTAGAGCGTCATGGATCCGCCGTCTTGCCGAGACATCGACATCAGCCACTCTGTGATCTTCCGACGACGGGGGCAGCGACCTCTTTTTGGGGTTGGGAAAGCACGGTGACCTTGGCGGTCTCCGCGACGCTGACGAGATCTGGCCTGTCTGGCACGCGCAGGCCGAGCGAGCCTTGCGTTTTGAGAACTGCATGACCGGGATCGGTAACGGTAGCGATCGTCGTGCGCAGGCTGTCTGCGAACTCACGTGCACACTTCGCGGCAATCTTCCTGTCCTCGGTCGAAAGGCGGTTAATATCTTCGTCCGGGTCTGTGGGATTTGCGACGGCACTTTCCAGATAGGCAGGAAGTCTCTCGAGAACAGCGAGCAAGGCTTGGTCCTCACGGTCCGGTATGAACGGCCGCCTGATTTCGTTGAATGCCTTCCAGGCACACACCATCAACAGGATGGAAGACACACTATCCAGCTCAGGTTTATGGTGATCCCGCCAGGCTTTGAGATATCGGCAAATGCGTCGCAGTTTCTCGCCGAAGACTTCGACCGCTGCCAAAAACCACGTCTTGATCTTGCGCGGGTCCGAAACCTTCCAATCTTCTCTGCGATGGGCGAGCAGGACGCTATCCGACGGCAAGGCATCCCAGGTATCGCGGCGGCGATCTTCGGCGAACGTGGCGTTAGCGCTCAGCGCCTTTTCGAGGAGCACGAATTCGGCATCGGGTATCGCGTAAAGGGGAATGTCTATGTGAGCTAAGGAACTGATGACCACGCGGCAGCAGGTGTCCTTTTCTTTGAACTCCCAGCCTTCCTCTTCGGCGAGACCTTTTAGCACACCGTCGACGAATTGGAAGAAAAGGGCGGACGCTTGGGACGGACGGGCTCCTTTGACAAAGGACATCGGCAGATAGCAGCCATCGTCAAGGTCCATCTGCTGCTCGGGTGGCCATGCGGGTTCGTTTAGCGTCTTGTAGGAGTGGCTACCCTGCGTAAAGAATCTAGGTCGGATGGACGTACCGAACAGACCCTTGCTTTTTTCGGCGAATGCGTCTCTGAGCCGGTTGCGTATTTTTTCTTTTGCCTCCAGTAAATCAGCTTTCGCGTCGTCTTCGGGCTCGATCTCCAACAGGAAGGAGACGTCGGCGACAGTCGAGTATAGAAGTTTGGATACGTTTGCCATGTGTCCCGTGTCCCCCGGTCAGTCGGCAGAGATGCGATGTCGAAAATCACTATATATAGTATACGACTTACAATTATTGTGCCATATCTGACATCATGTAGTTATCACCAAAAGAGACTTCAAGTATGGAATTCAGAATTTTGGCGCTCAGCGGAGGTGGATATCGCGGGCTGTATACGATAGCTGTGTTGAAGCATATCGAGCAGCAGGCGGGGCGCCCGATCGGCCAATGCTTCGACATGATCGCAGGCACCTCGATTGGCGGCATCATCGCGATCGGCCTTGCGCTCGGGAAAACCGCGGAAGACATCGAACAGGTATTCCTCAAGCGCGGAGAGGACATATTCCCCCGCAGCAACTGGAAGCTCGGTAGAATCGTGTCACGGCTTCGCAAACCATTCGGAGCGAAGTACCGCAACCGCGAACTGCGCAAAGCGATTGAAGAAGTGATCGGGGATCGCGCACTTATCGCTGACGCGCAGACCCGTTTGCTGATCCCTGCGGTGAATATGAGCGACGGGCAGGTGCAGATGTTTAAGACGCCGCATCACGAGCGGCTCACGTGGGACAGGAATTTGCTAGCTGCGGATGTGGCTATGGCAACCTCCGCCGCCCCATACTTCTTTCCCATGGCAAGTATCAAAAATTCGAACTACGTGGATGGTGGTATAGTGGCGAACGCGCCAGATCTCTGCGCGCTACATGAAGCGATCCATTTTTGCGGACAAGAAATCGAGAACATCCACATCCTCAGCGTCGGCACGACCTCCTCCAAGTTCTCACTGCCGAACTCGCTTGGTAGGGACCTTGGCGCCTTCGCATGGCTTCGAAAGGACCGCCTTCTCTCCACGGTGATGACAAGCCAGCAGCAGCTTGTCCACTTCATGATGACTCATCACCTCAAAGATCGTTATCTCCGGATCGACCGGGAGCCTTCAAGCGAACAAACATCCGATCTCGGGCTCGATATAGCCAATGAAAAACGGCGCGCTACACTGCTTGGGCTCGCGGAAGGCTCCTACAGGAGCTTTACAGCGTCAACACAGCTCAAGGCGTTTCTAGATCATCGGCCGGCTCTTTTGGATTTCCGGGAGGGGTTGGCATGAATGTTTGTTCTAACTCCCGTTATAAAACGTAAGGACACGGGCATGCAGAGCAAATGATAAGTATCAAGCCTCGGCGCGCGTTAGTGTGTAATGTCCCCTCGTATTTGCCTCCGTGAAATAGTTTCCCGACAACACATCGTCATCTGATAGTTGAAGAGACGCTGCTCCATCATATGATTGGGGTGACAGAACGGTATTCGACTTCGGAGTAACCCGAAAGATGTAGAACAGGGTCGGTCGCCCCGATTGCGGGTGCTTTTGCGCGTCAGCGCTGATCGTCACAGAGGAGGAGTCTTTCGCAGATACCTCCATGCTAATCTTGTAAAATGATTGCCGTATCACTGCATCAGCACAAGTTGTTCCCGATTTCCCGTCAACATGAATGTAATCGATTTTCATCCGCCACTTTCCCTCGAGATTCGGAAAGAAGATCTGGTTGAGCGGTGGAATAATCCGCCAGAGCCATTTCCAGAGAAATGAGAAAAAACACATAAGAGCTATTTGAAGGGCCGCCGCATACGCGAATGCAAATTCAGTAGCTCCTCGCAGATCGATGCCAGAACTGTAGGCTCTAGTAGATGCAAACATTACGACCACAAACACCGCGTACACGGTTGCGATGATACCTATTAAACGTGGGAGAGGGACTATTTGAATCATAGGTATTTGGCCGTCACATCTATACCGCTGGTAAAAATTGACTCGCTTAAATCAATACCGATGATGCCAGTGGCAATCACAGACGGCAGCGCCGATCCAAAAGCTGCTGCGAGATACCGACCACCAAATTTCTTCGTTCGGTCGATGGTTACATCTTCCACAATCGGTGGAGAAAAATACTGCGCAACACGCATCAAAGCTCCGCTTGAGGAAATGACATGAAATCCATCGTGGTAGTCGGACGACAGTTGCGAGATTTCTAGCAGAGCATCAACGGTGTTATCGTAATTTAGTAGTGGGGATGCGGTTCGAAGAGGAAAAAGTGGCAGCGAAGCTATGTCGTCCGACATCAATATGCCTATGCCTGAAAAATTGCTGGGAGCTCGCCCTTTTATGGATACGATTATCTCAAACAAAACTCTGATCAATACATCTCTCATTACAGCATCGAAGTGTTCGAAGTTGACTGCAAACCGCTGTTACCCATACCTCCCCGATGCAGCAAATCATAGCTCCGAGAGAGTAGATTGGTGAGCCGGGCTCAAATTATCCCCCATGCTCGAAACCTCCCCCTCCCCGTCATCTCGCGCAGGCCGAGTTCCAAAACGATCCGCCGCGCCGCCTGCGGCGTCACCTCCAGCGTCTTCGCCACCATCCCGGCCGACACCAATGGCTTTGCCATCACCAGCTCGATCAGTTCCGGCAATTTCGAAGACGTCCGGCGACCCTCCAGCTTCCGCTCGAACATCGTGCGCGCCAACGACAGCCGGTCATGCTCTTTCACACCGAGCTCGGCGGCTGCGATCAGGCCGTGAGCAATGGCGAGCAAGCGGGTTTCCCGATCACGATGCCGGCGCCGATCGACGGGAATGGTTTTCAGGCCGAGATTGACAGCGGGGAGGTGCGCACCGGTGGTGATGCCGACCTGCCGTAGGATCGAAGCGGCCAGCAGCCGGCCGAGCCAGGGCGCATGCTGCAGCACCGACAATTCGTTCCAGGCATCAAGGGCAACGATCGCCTGCAGCACAGCCGGCAGGTCCTGAACCTGCCGCAACACGCCGCGCCACTCGTCTAACCTGGCATCTTCGTCCCAATCGAGATCGTAGATCATCGGATCTCTATCTTGGCCGCCGGCGCGACCGGGCCGTGTCGCGTTCTCGATCGCGGCCTCCGATCGGGCGAGCACCGCATCGATGGCGGCATAGTCGACGCCAGGCAGATTTTCGACGTCATCGCCATCCTCTGCCTCCCCTTCCGGATCTGTCGCGACCGGGCGCCGGTTGGCAGCTGCCGGCTCCGCCTCGTCAGCGGCGGCCAACGTGATCTCCGCGGTTTTTCTGAGAGTGCGGACGCCTTCGGCCGAAAGTGCCCAGCCGGGGAGTTGGGCGGCGATGCGCCGGCGGGTGCGAAGCACGTCGCGGGAGATTGTCAGCTCATGGGTGGGTGTGCGAATATCGCGGGTAGCGTCGTGGAGAACGAGGTCTTCGAGATGCACAAGTTCGCCGTCGATCCACAGCGAGGCGCAGGCGTCGGCGAAATGGGTGCGCTCAATCCAGCCCTGACCAACCGGTGAGCGGGCGATGCGCTCGTCCAAACGCGTCAGAGCGATACCGGCGCGAAAAGCCGGGTCCATCAGGGCTGTCATGCTGATTTTCGTTAGATCGTAAGCCATTGAAATCATGGTAAATGATTTGCTATAGGAACTCTATATGAATATTATGGTTCCTCACATGGTATGATTGGTGGTTGGCACTCTAAG
>NZ_BJZP01000019.1 GCF_007992095.1 Paenirhizobium naphthalenivorans | reverse complement strand
GAATGCTTCCTGTGATCGAGAAAGAGGTTGACCCGGCGTACCGGTTTGGTCCCGCCGTTTAAGGCTTTCGTGAGGATTGCGCAAGACTTAATTGATTGGGCAGCGGATCGCCCGGAAATGGCCGTATTTCACCCCTCCAGGACTGACCGAATCGCATGCGGCAGCCATTTCAAATGGCGACCGGCAGGCCGACTATATCAACTACAAGAACAAGAGAGACGAGCTGGAGCGGGTAGCGGGAATCGAACCCGCGTATTCAGCTTGGAAGGCTGCTGCTCTACCATTGAGCTATACCCGCGATGGTTCGATCCGAGGACGAATGGTGGAGAGAGTTGGATTTGAACCAACGTAGGCGAAGCCAACGGATTTACAGTCCGTCCCCTTTAACCACTCGGGCATCTCTCCAGTTTTTCGTCCGGATCAAAGCGACCAAGCTTTTCAGTCGTGAATGCGGTGGCGTTGGCCCCGCTTTCTGCGGCGGGTATATGCCGGCCCTCGCCCCTCATGTCAACACGATGTTTGAGGAAAATTCCGGAAAAATTTTCGATGCTTGGAAAAAACCAGGCGGCCCAGCAGGTCTATCGCCGATGGGCCTGTGCGGTTATAAGATCGCATGGCAAAAGATACGAAGATAGACAAAACCGCCCGGGACACCCACTATGCAACGCTGCGCCGACAGGTGCGCGACGGCAAGCGCGAACGCGGCGAAATCCCAACGCCGGAGCCGCGCAAGGGGCGCCAGAGGGACCCCGACTGGACGCCGCCGCAGCTCGCGCCCGATCAGGTCCGCCTCTACGGCCTGCACACAGTCCGCGCTGCCCTCGACAATCCTGAGCGCAAGCCGATCAAGCTGAGCCTGACGCAGAATGCTCTGGTGCGACTTGAGATCGGACCGGTTGATACGCTGGGATTTCCTGTGGAGATCGTCACTCCGCAGGAGCTCGACAAGCAGCTCGGCCCCGATGCCATCCATCAGGGCGTCATGCTGGAGACCCGCCCCCTTCCGGTCCGTCGGCTCGAAGCGCTGAAGGATAGCCCCCTGCTCCTGGTGTTGGACCAGGTGACGGATCCGCACAATGTCGGCGCCATCATGCGAACAGCCGTGGCCTTCGGCGCCGGCGCGGTGATCACCACCATGCGCCACAGCCCGACAGAATCCGGAGTGTTGGCCAAATCCGCTTCCGGCGCGCTCGAACTCATCCCCTATATCCAGATCACCAATCTGTCAGATGCGCTCGGAGAGCTGCACAAGCTCGGCTTTTTCTCGGTCGGCCTTGATTCGGAGGGCCCGGCACCGCTCGAAGGCACGCTTTCCGGCGATAAGGTCGCCCTCGTGCTCGGCTCCGAAGGCAAGGGTCTGCGGCAGAAGACCCGCGAAACGGTCAATGCACTCGCGCGTCTCGACATGCCGGGCGCCATCAAGTCGCTCAACGTCTCGAATGCCGCGGCGATAGCGCTCTATGCAACGCGACAGCACCTGCTGAAGCGGACGGCATGATCGTCGTCTTCTCGGACCTCGACGGCACACTGCTCGACCACGAGACCTATTCATTCGAACCGGCTCGGCCAGCGCTGCGGTTGCTGGCTGAGAGCGGCATTCCCCTGATTCTCGCCAGCAGCAAGACAGAAGCGGAAATGCGCCCCATAGCCAGGGAGATGGGGCTCGATCAACCGCTGATCGTCGAAAATGGCGCAGGCATTGCCTACCCCGAAACCGAATCAGCTGCTGAAGGTGGGAGTCATTACGAGGCCTTACGTGCAATGCTTCACGCGCTGCCTGAACCGCTGTGCGACCTGTTCCGGGGTTTTGGCGACTGGACGGAGCAAGAGGTCGCGCAACTGACCGGACTTGCGCTGGAAGACGCGCGACTGGCCAAGGATCGGCGGTTTTCCGAGCCCGGACTTTTTTCCGGCAGCCAGGACGAAAAGGCCGAGTTTCTTCGCTTGATCGCGGACAAGGGGTACCAGGCGATACAGGGCGGGCGCTTCTTCACCGTCATGCCCAAGACGTCGAAGGCGCAGCGGATGGCTGAAATTGCGGCGCATTACGCCGCGGAAACGGGCGCACCGGTCGACATCATCGCGCTGGGCGATGCTCCGAACGACCTTGAGATGCTGCAAACGGCTGACACGGGCGTCATCATTGCCAATCCAGCGCATCTTGCGCTTCCTGTCACAGAGAGGGAGCGCACGGGCCATATATTGCGGTCAGACAAAGCCGGGCCTGCGGGCTGGAACGATATGATTCTGAGGATCGTTGGAGCGAAATGAACAGCGGCGCGAATCCGAGGTCGCGCCGGATAGACAACAAGGGGAAAGCCAATGGCCGATTTTCATCAGAACGGCGTCGTCGCGACACTGCACAACCTGCGAGAACGGTCGCTGGAGCGGATGGAACGGGAAATCGAACATTTTGCCGCTACCCGACCGATCACGCTGATCCTGCCTTCTCTCTATTCGGAGCTTGAAGCGCCAGCGCTGGAACATATCGTCTCGGAACTCGCCCAGGTTCCCTACATCTCGGAAATCGTCATCGGTCTAGACCAGGCAAGCCGGGAACAATTTGAACACGCCAAGACCTATTTCTCTCGGCTGCCGCAGAAGCATGTGATTCTGTGGAACGACGGGCCACGGCTCAAGGCCATCGACGCGCAGCTCGACCAAGCCAGTCTTGCACCTGACCAGCCGGGCAAGGGCCGCAATGTCTGGTATTGCATTGGCTATGTGCTCGGCGCGCGCAGCGCCGGCGTCGTCGCGCTGCACGATTGCGATATCACCACCTATTCCCGAGACATGCTGGCGCGCCTGGTCTACCCCGTCACCAATCCCGGCTTTCCCTATGTTTTCGCCAAGGGCTATTATCCGCGCATCGCCGACCGTTCCTTGAACGGCCGCGTGACCCGTCTGCTGGTGACCCCACTGCTGCTCAGCCTGGAGAATGTGATCGGCCATCACCCCTATATCGACTACCTGAAGGCATTCCGTTATCCGTTGGCCGGCGAATTCGCCATGCGAGCCCATCTGTTGCCAGATATCCGCATCCCATCGGACTGGGGCCTCGAAATCGGCGTGCTGTCGGAGCTTTGGCGCAACTATTCGAACAACGCCATCTGCCAAGTCGACATCGCCGACAGCTATGATCACAAACATCAAGCGCTGTCCGCAGACGACGCCGCAAGCGGCCTCTCGCGCATGTCCATCGATATCGCCAAGTCGCTTTTGCGCAAGCTGGCGACTGACGGTGTAACCTTCAGCCAGGAAAGCCTGCGGACGCTGAAAGCCACCTATTACCGCAACGCGCTGGATCTCGTCGAAATCTACCACAACGACGCTCGGATGAACGGCTTGACCACGGATCGACACAAGGAGGAACAGGCTGTCGAGCTATTCGCCGCCAATCTGATTGAGGCCGGAAATGTGTTCCTCGACAACCCGAACGCCACCCCGTTCATGCCAAGCTGGAACCGAGTGCAAAGCGCCCTTCCAGACCTCATTCACGAAATTCAGGAGGCGGTCCGCAAGGATTCCGAGGACTGACACCAGCGCGGGCATCACCCTTCGCACCAGCGACGAAAATGGTCCGCGGCTATAGCCGCGACCGTGCTCTTGTCTGCATTCGATTGTCAGGAAAAGTGGTGCCCCCGGCAGGATTCGAACCCGCGACCCCCTGATTACAAATCAGGTGCTCTACCAACTGAGCTACAAGGGCAGTTGGACCGTCCATAAGGGGAAAACGAATTGCGGTAAAGCAAAATATCGCGCTGTCACCAGTGTCGTTCAAATCGGATCGCAACAACGACAGAACCGTTTGCCGGGGCAACGGCTTGTGGTTCCCGCGCTTTATCATGTACCACTAGCGCCGATCATAAAGGGCTGCCCATGTCGCGTTCGTTCAAGTCGCTCTCTTTCATCGCCTCCAATTCGGACGAGGCCCAGGCCTCACGCGGGGAACTCGAGGCGCTTTATGGCAATGTGAGTCCCGCCGAGGCGGATGTGATCGTCGCCCTCGGGGGAGACGGCTTCATGCTTCAGGCACTGCACGACACGATGAACTCCGGCAAGCTGGTCTATGGCATGAACCGCGGCTCGGTCGGCTTCCTGATGAACGATTACTCGACTGAAAATCTGCATGAACGCATCGCGGCAGCGGTCGAGAACGAGTTTCATCCGCTGAAAATGACGACGACCAACGCCGATGGCACGGTCTCGGTGGCGCTGGCAATCAACGAAGTGTCCTTACTGCGGCAATCCTACCAGGCTGCCAAACTGCGTGTGATGATCGACGGCAAGGTGCGGCTGGATGAACTGATCTGTGACGGACTGATGGTCGCCACGCCAGTGGGGTCGACCGCCTACAATCTCTCGGCCCATGGGCCGATCCTGCCGCTCGAGGCGCCGCTACTCGCGCTGACCCCTGTCAGCCCGTTCCGTCCGCGCCGCTGGCGCGGTGCGCTCTTGCCGGATAAGGTCAGTGTCGAGATCATCGTGCTGGAGCCGGAAAAACGGCCGGTTAACGCGGTGGCCGATCACACCGAGGTGAAGTCGGTAATCAGAGTGCATGTCGCCCAGTCGCAAGACACCACCGCACGCATTCTTTCCGATCCGGATCGTTCTTGGTCTGACCGCATTCTCGCCGAGCAGTTTTCTGACTGAGAGAGACCTGATCATGGGCACTGCACTGCTTATCCGCGCCAGCCTTCTTGGCCTCCTGCTCGCAGGCAGTCCAGCGTTTGCCGACGACATCGATCAACTTCCCGTAACCGCGACCTTCGTCGTCAGCGGAGGCTACTGGGAAGGAGATGCTGGGGATGAAACGACCGCCACACCGGTTGCGCACGAAGACGATGCGCAGGAACCCGCCCCGCGCAGGGGCTATTACAAGCTCATCTCGATCCGCCAACCCGACCGCACCGCCAAAGTCTATCTACAGCGGATCCTGTCTACGGAAACAGGGCCCGCAGTTCAAGAAAGCATCGAGCTTGAGGAATTTACGGGAATCCACCCCTATGTCACCGACATCCGGCCGGAGGATTCGACCGGCGTGAGTCGCCAACCGGGCTTTTTCGCCACCGTCTACCTGAAAACCGACCCGGCCCAGGTTGAGCCTGAGGGGTGGACGGTGCTGATCGACGAATTCGGCGAAATCCGTGTCGAGCGCGAGACGAACTGAAAATCACCATGCGAAACGGCGGGCAAATGCCCGCCGCTCCTTTTCTCCGGTTCAGAGAACAGTCGATCAGTCGATATCGGAGACAGCGTCTGCCTTGCCACTGATTCGGTGGGCCAAGGCGGCTTCCATGAAGTCGTTCAGGTCCCCGTTCAACACGCCGTCCGGGTCGGTGCTCTCGACACCGGTTCTCAGATCCTTGACCAACTGGTAGGGTTGCAGAACGTAGGACCGGATCTGGTGCCCCCAGCCAATATCGCTCTTGGACGCCGCTTCGGCATTGGCCGCAGCCTCACGCTTTTCAAGCTCAACCTCGTACAGGCGCGAGCGCAGCATGTCCCAGGCCTTGGCCTTGTTCTTATGCTGCGAGCGTTCCTGCTGGCAGGAGACCGCAATGCCGGTCGGGATATGCGTAATACGCACCGCCGAGTCTGTCGTGTTGACATGCTGTCCGCCAGCGCCCGACGAACGGTAGGTGTCGATACGGCAGTCACTCTCGTTGATGTCGATCTGGATCGAATCATCGATGACCGGATAGACCCAGATCGACGAAAACGAGGTATGGCGCCGCGCGTTCGAATCATAGGGCGAGATTCGCACCAGGCGATGCACACCCGATTCGGTCTTCAGCCAGCCATAGGCATTGTGGCCCTTGACGTGAATGGTCGCGGACTTGATGCCGGCCTCTTCGCCGTCATGCACTTCGAGCACTTCGACCTTGAATCCCTGTTTCTCTGCCCAGCGGATATACATGCGCAAGAGCATGTTGGCCCAGTCCTGGCTCTCGGTGCCACCGGCGCCGGAATGGACTTCGAGATAGGTGTCATTGCCGTCGGCTTCGCCCGACAGCATGGCCTCGACCTGAAGCCGCCCGGACTCGGCTTTCAACGCCTTGAGGGCATTCTCGGCGTCATTGACGACGGTCTCGTCATCTTCCTCTTCGCCCATCTCAATGAGCTCGATGTTGTCGTTCAGCTCCTGTTCGAGCCGCTTGACGCCATTGATGCTCTCATCAAGCTGCTGACGCTCGCGCATCAACTTCTGGGCTTCGCCTGCGTCATTCCAGAGGTTCGGGTCCTCTGCCTTGTTGTTCAACCAGTCCAGTCGTCTTACCGCCTGATCCCAGTCAAAGATGCCTCCTCAGCAGGCTTATGGCCTGCTTGATTTCGTCGACTACGTTCTCAATCTCATTGCGCATCGTGGTAGATCTTCACCTCGGTGTTTGACTGGGTCGTGAATTAGATGCGGCCGCCCCCGATGTAAAGGGGCGGCCGCACGCAATGGACCTCAATGCAGTGTCAGAAAAGGCCGCCGGCGCCGGACGTGACAGCCTGATTGGCCTGCGGCGATTCCCGCAGAATCTCTTCCGGAGCAGCATAGTTCTCCATACCGATAACCGAGAAAGTATCGGCCGGGCCGGTGCCGGGCTTGAAAGCCTCGATGATCGTATCGGGATCGCCCTCGGCGGCATACATGCCGGTCTTGCGGTTGACCGGGATCAGGCTCATCCCCTCGGGCAGGTGGAACTTGCCCGGCGGCGTGCCAGCGACCGCGGCCTGCATGAAGTCGTTGAAAACCGGGGCGGCAAGGCCGCCGCCCGTGGCGCCACGGCCCATAGGTGCGGGGGTATCAAAACCGATATAAAGCCCGGCGACGAGATCCGGCGTATAGCCGACGAACCAGGTGTCCTTCTCGTCGTTGGTGGTACCGGTCTTGCCGGCGACGGGTCGGTCGAGCTTGACCTTGCCGGCGGCGGTGCCGCGCAAGATCACGCCTTCCATCATAGAGGTAATCTGGTAGGCGGTCATCGGATCGAGCACCTGCTCGCGGTTGTCCACGACAGTCGGCTCCTCCTGGCCTTCCCAGACGTTGGCATTGCAGCCCTCGCACACGCGCTCCTCATGGCGGAAGATGGTCTTGCCGTAACGGTCCTGGATCCGGTCGATCAAGGTGGGCTTGATCTGCTTTCCGCCATTGGCCAGCACGGCATAAGCGGAGACCAGACGCAGCACCGTGGTTTCGCCCGAGCCGAGCGCCATGGCCAGGACCGGGTTCATCTTGTCATAGATGCCGAAGCGCTCGGCATATTCGGCAACCAAGTTCATACCCATGTCATTGGCGAGCCGAACCGTCATCAGATTGCGAGACTTTTCGATGCCCAGACGCAGGGTCGATGGTCCTGCCGAACCGCCGCCATAGTTCTGCGGCCGCCAGACCTGTCCACCGGAAACGAATTCGATCGGCGCGTCCATGATAACCGAGGCCGGCGTATAACCATTGTCGAGGGCGGCGGCGTAAACGAAGGGCTTGAAGGACGACCCCGGCTGCCGCATCGCCTGGGTGGCACGGTTGAATTCCGACTGAGCGTAGGAGAAGCCACCGACCAGGGCGAGCACGCGGCCGGTATGCGGATCCATGGCAACCAGGCCACCCTGCACCTTCGGCGGCTGGCGCAGCTTGTAACTGCCTTCGGCATCAGCAACAGGCTCGACGAATACCACGTCCCCTACCGTCAGCACGCCTTCCGGCGATTTCGCCGTCTTGCGGTCGCCGCTGGCGGCACGGTAGGCCCATTGCATGTCCTCGGCCATGATGCGACCCGTCTGTCGTTCCGCCACGACCTTGCCACCGGCCTCCTTGGCCGGCTGCAAACCTATATCGACACGCGACGAGGAGACGGCAAGCACGACGGCCAGCTTAAATTCCGGCACATCGCTCAGTCCGTTGACCTTGGCAAGTTCGGCACCCCAGTCGCCGGAGACCTCGATCTGCGCCACCGGGCCGCGATAGCCACGACGCTGGTCATAGGTCATCAAGCCATTCTGCAGGGCCTTGCGAGCATAAATCTGCATCTGCGGATCAAGCGAGGTCCGGATCGAAAGACCGCCTTCGTAAAGCGCTTTGTCGCCATACTTCTCGATGATCTGGCGACGCACTTCCTCGGAGAAGAAGTCGGAGGCGAAGAGATAGGAGCCCGAACGACGACCAGTGACGCCCAGCGGCTGCTTCTTGGCTTCCTCGCCATCGGCCTTGGCCACGAAACCGTTCTCGACCATGCGGTCAATAACCCAGTTACGGCGCTCGATCGCAGCTTCGGTATGACGGAAGGGATGATAGTTCGACGGCCCCTTGGGAAGAGCGGCGAGATAGGCGGTCTCGGCGATGGTCAGTTCAGTCACCGACTTGTCGAAATAAGTGAGTGCCGCCCCGGCGATGCCATAGGCATTCATGCCGAAGAAGATCTCATTCAGATAGAGTTCGAGAATCTTATCCTTCGAATAGGTCTGCTCAATGCGGAAGGACAGGATCGCTTCCTTGACCTTCCGGTCCATCGTCTGGTCGGAGGAAAGCAGGAAGTTCTTCGCCACCTGCTGGGTGATCGTCGATGCGCCGACCGGACGACGACCGGACCCAAGGTTCTGCAAGTTGACCAGGATGGCGCGGCCGAGGCCGTAAACATCGACACCAGGGTGGTTGTAGAAATTCTTGTCTTCCGCCGACAGGAACGCCGCTTTTACGCGATCCGGGATCGCCTGAATCGGCAGAAAAAGGCGCCGCTCGCGCGCATATTCAGCCATCAGCGCGCCATTGCCCGCGTGAATGCGCGTGGTGACCGGCGGCGCATAGCTCGACAACACTGCGTAATCCGGCAAATCCTTCGCGACGCCGTTCAGGTAAACGGCAACCACGCCCGCCAGGCCCAAGGCAAGGACAGAGGCGATTCCGAAGAGATAACCAATCAGTCTGATCATATTTGAGCTACCGGCAATGCTTTCGGTTCAGCGCACAATGGACAAACATCGCACACCTCGTGGCGTTATGCACGTCATGCACTCATTGGCAAGACGCAAGCGACCCACTTCGGAGTAACCGCCCGAATGTGAGGAAAATAGGGCCATTCCTCGCTAAAGCAGCACCCAAGCGGTCCGATCCCCAACGCGTCAGCCCCCGTTGGCGACAACAGGAAGGCGGTAGCGTTTGACGGCAATCGCCAGCAGGTCTGCGATCTTGGTCCGCCACGCGGGATCGAGCAGGAGCTTCTCATCTTCCTTGTTTGACAGGAAGCCCAGTTCCAACAGGATTGAGGGAACATCGTGGGCCTGCAATACACGAAAGCCCGCATAGCGGTGCGGATTGTTGATCAGCGCCACCTGTCCGTCGAAGGACCGCACCACCGCATCGGCCAAGGAAATCGAGAAGGCCTGCGTTTCGCGGCGCGTCAAGTCGAGCAGGATGTCCGAAACCTCGGCCGGCTCGCTGGAGAGACTCACACCGCCCACCGCATCGGACAGGTTCTCGCGTTCGGCGAGGTCAGCCGCCATGCGGTCGGATGCCTTGTCCGAGATCGTATAGACTGTGGCGCCGCGGATATTGTTCTGGCGCAGTGTATCAGCATGAAAGGAAATGAGCAGGTTCGCATCCCGCTGCCGAGCAATGGTGACGCGCTCGGATAGCGAAAGGAATTCATCACCCTCCCGCACCAGGAAGGCTTCGATACCGGGCTCCCCCTTCAGTCGCTCGAGAAGAGCCTTGGCAAAGGCCAGCGTGATCTCCTTTTCCGGCGTCTTCGTCGTCGCACCAGCCGCACCGGCATCGATGCCGCCGTGCCCCGCATCAATCGCGATGACGAAAGCGCCCGGGACGGCCGGCTCCGTCGCCGCGATACGGTCGCCACGCTGAGCGCTCGTCGCTGCTTCGGCACTCGCCGACATCCAGGTTTGGTCGCTCACCAGTGCATCGAAATCCTGCTGCGATACCATTTCCGCGTCGAGCACGAGCCGATAGCCCTCGCCGCCTTCATTGGCCATGACCTCGCTCGCGACGAGCCGCGCAGGCCGTTCGGCGGTCAGCACCAACCGGGCCGAGCCAGCCCCCATGGAACCATAACGGATGTCGCGAAACAGCCCCCTCGCCCGAAGGTCCGCCTCGGGAAAGGTGAAGAGCGTCGACGGCATGTCGACGACAATACGGTCGGGTTTGCCGATGTAGCGAATGGCGACCTCGGGTTTACGGTCGAATTCCATGACGATGCGGGTGCGGGCACGATCGCCGACGATGCGGGCGGCGTAGGCTGCAAGCGGATCCCCGGTTGCCACCTGCCCGGCGAAGGTCGCCGTGCCGACCAGGCCCGAGATCAATGCCAGTGCGACTGCAGCGATTCGCCAGGCAAGGCGCTTGAAGCGCGCCGGTTGAACCAGATCAGCCCCTCTCATGCCCAAATCGTTTCCCCGTGTCGGATCGCATCCAAACGCCCATATGCCGCCAGCGCCAGCTTGATCCTGATTAAAATCAATCTCATTCCCACCCAGATTGGCCCCACCGAGGCGGCTCGCATGTACCAAATCGGCACAACCACATTTTTCGTACCAGTACCGATCGTCAGACCTTAAACCCCGCTAATCAATCGATATTATGGCATAATTTCGTTTCCCCTTGCTATTGTCACAGAGAAAACATACAAGGCAAGTGAGGGTTAAAAGTGCCAACGGGATAGAATGACCGCAACGGCTGCCAACCTCTTCAAGGACTTGGCGCCTAATTTGTCGGATCTTCATCCGCCGTCTCCGCTTTTTTTCCTGAAACTGGTTTAACACGCCGGCTCTGCCGGCAAATGCAACTGGTGGTTTCCACCACATGCTCTGACGAGCACTCATCGGGTCCCCTGGGGCCTAAGTCATTGTCGTTTTCGTTCGGTCTTTGATGTCATCGCAGTTAATCTTGAGCACATTTGTCGGATCGGGCTTTTCAAGCATCCCGGCAGCTGTTCAATCACTGCTAGCGCACCCCGCCGGACGGGAACATTCATATTCGGCGCCACGCCCGCAAGGCATCACCCGCACCAGAGTAGAGCGAGCGAGTGACCCCCTTCCCGGCAGCGCCGAGGAGCACAGCTTAAATGGCAGACAGAATGTTGATCGACGCGTCTCACGAAGAAGAGACGCGCGTTGTTGTCGTACGCGGTAACCGTATCGAAGAATTCGATTTCGAGTCCCAACACAAGAAGCAAATCCGCGGCAATATCTATCTGGCGAAGGTGACGCGTGTCGAACCTTCGCTTCAGGCGGCCTTCGTAGACTACGGCGGCAATCGCCACGGGTTCCTCGCCTTCGCTGAAATTCATCCAGATTATTACCAGATCCCGTATGCCGACCGGCAGGCACTTCTAAACGCAGAGGCCGAAGAGCACCGCCGCGAAGACGAGGCGGACGGAGACGAAGCGCCTGGCGTCGATCCTTCGCAGCAGGACCAACCCGACGTCGGCATCGCGACCGCTGCGGTTGTCGCGCCGGAAACCGAGGCCAAGGTCGAGGTAGAAGTCGCAGAAGCTGAAGTGGTCGCCGAGGCGCCGACTGAGGAGACGGTGATCACGGAAGAGGTTTTGGTCGAGGCCGAAGCCCCGAAGGCCAAGCCGAAGCGGGCCCGCAAGCCGCGCGCCAAGAAGGTGGCAGCGACCGAAGAACCGGCAGCGGAAGTGATCGACACTGTCGACGATGACGGCAAGGGCGACATGGCCGCCATGGTCGAGACCGACGACGAAATCTCCGAGGATGCCGGCGGCCGTCGCGGCCGCGACGACGACTTCGATGATGACGATGACGACCATGTCGAAGAGAAGGAAGAAATTGAATCCGTCGGCGCCGAAGACGCCATGGAAGAGGTTCCGGACCGCGTCGTTCGCAAGCCGCGCAAGCAGTACCGCATCCAGGAAGTCATCAAGCGCCGTCAGATCCTGTTGGTGCAGGTCGCCAAGGAAGAGCGGGGCAACAAGGGCGCGGCTCTTACGACTTATCTGTCGCTCGCCGGCCGCTATTCGGTACTGATGCCGAACACGGCACGCGGCGGCGGCATTTCCCGAAAGATCACCAACCCGGCCGACCGCAAGCGCCTGAAGGAAATCGCCCGTGGTCTCGAAGTGCCGCTCGGCATGGGCGTGATCCTGCGTACCGCCGGTGCCAACCGTACCAAAGTCGAGATCAAGCGCGACTTCGAATACCTGATGCGCCTGTGGGAGAACGTCCGTACTCTCACACTCAGCTCCACAGCCCCCTGTCTCGTCTATGAGGAAGGCTCGCTGATCAAGCGGTCAATTCGCGACCTCTACAACAAGGATATCTCGGAAATCGTCGTCGCCGGCGAGGAAGGCTATCGTGAAGCGAAAGACTTCATGAAGATGCTGATGCCGAGCCACGCCAAGGTGGTTCAGCCCTATCGCGACCTGCATCCGATCTTCTCGCGTTCCGGCATCGAAGGTCAGCTCGACAAGATGCTGCAACCGCAGGTGACGCTGAAGTCCGGCGGCTACATAATCATCAACCAGACCGAAGCGCTGGTTGCCATCGACGTCAACTCCGGCCGCTCGACCCGCGAATACTCGATCGAGGACACCGCGCTCCAGACCAATCTGGAAGCCGCCGAAGAAGTCGCTCGCCAGCTTCGCCTGCGCGACCTTGCCGGCCTGATCGTCATCGACTTCATCGACATGGAGGAGAAGCGCAACAACCGCGCTGTTGAGAAGAAGCTGAAGGATTGCCTGAAGAATGACCGCGCCCGCATCCAGGTCGGCCGGATCTCGCATTTCGGCCTGCTCGAGATGTCGCGCCAGCGCATCCGCGCCTCGGTTCTGGAATCGACGACCCAACTCTGCCCGCATTGCGGCGGCACGGGCCTCATCCGCTCACAGTCCTCCGTTGCCCTGCACGTCCTGCGCGGTATCGAAGAGTACCTTCTGAAAAACACGACCCACGACATTACCGTGCGCACCACGCCGGAGACCGCGCTCTACATCCTCAACCAGAAGCGCGGCACGATTGTCGACTACGAGCAACGCTTCGGTGTGGCGATCACCATCGACAGCGATGATTCGGTCGGTTCGCAGCACTTTGGCATCGACCGTGGCGAGGCCGTCGCCAATCCGGTGAAGATCGAAAGCCTGATGCAGATGCTGCCGGCGATCGAGGAAGACGACTACATTCCCGAGCCGGAGGAAGACGAAGAAGACGAGGAAATCATCGCCGTCGCACCGGCCACACAGGCGGCTCCCTCCGCCAATGGCGACGAACAGAACCGCAAGCGCAAGCGTCGCCGCCGGCGTCGCAACAAGAACGGCAATGGCAGCGACATGCAGGCCGGCGCCGAAGGTGACGTCGAGGGCGACGAGAACGAAAGCGACGAGGGTGAGGAAGAAGACGCCAGCGAGGCATCGAGCGAAGCGCAAGCGCGTGCGCCGAACGGTGATGCGGAAGGCGACGACAGCCAGAAGCGCAAGCGCCGCCGGCGCGGCAAGCGCGGTGGTCGCCGCGGCCGTCCGGATGAGGAAGGCGCAGAAAACGGCGCCGAGGCCGCGAGCGGTAGTGGCGAGAGTGATGACAGCGACACCGAAGCTGCCTTGATCGAAGGCATCGCCGAGGAGGCAGTGGCCGAGGAACCGGCAGCCATGGCAGCGGTCGAATCGGCTGAAGAGGTCGTGGCGCCAAAACCGCGCCGGAGCCGCAAGGCAAAGGTTGCCGTTGCCGTATCTCCGGTCGAGGAGCCGGTGATCGCCGCCGAGCCTACACCTGAGGCAGAAACTGAGACACCTGCCGCCGCCGCTGAGCCTGTCGCAGAAGAGGTTGCCGCTGTTTCCGAACCGGTGGCTCCGGTGGAAGCGGAAGCTGTGGTTCCGGCTGAGGCTGAAGCCGATCAAGAGGCAAAGCCCGTTCGCGCCAACCGCGCATCCAACGTTTCCTCCTCCGAGCCGGTCGTGACCTCGGTCAAGACTTCGACTGACGGAGACGATGAGCCGACGAAGCCCAAAAAGGGTGGCTGGTGGCAGAAACGCGGCTTCTTCTGAGAAATTCTCCAGTCTGAATGACAAAAAGGCCGCGTTCGACGCGGCCTTTTTTATTATCCGTGCAATGCTGCCTGCAATCAGGTTTGCGAGCGGTTTCTTCGCATCAACAAGGTTTGCTCGTTCCGAAATGTGACGAAACCCTGTTCCAGAAAGCCACATTTGGTTGCCACGCGGATCGACACCTCGTGTTGCGGGGCGATGATGCAGGCGGTGCCGACTTGCAAGAAATTTTCGTCCGCCCAGGCAAGGGCAGCTCCGAGCGCTTCTGTTGCCAACCCCACCCCTTGCATGTCCGGGGCGATGAGCCAGCCAGCCTCCGGCGTCCCGTCGAGGCTCGGTTGGAGATCACGCTTGTGATCGGCAAAACCGACCTGCCCCAAAACGCCCACTCTCAAGAGCCTCGACCACCCAGTAGCCGAAAGAAAGCGCTTGCCAATGGCCTATATAGTGAAGCAACCGCGCCCAGGTTTCGCCATGCCTCAAGGGTTTGCCGGAAATGGAACAATGCGCTCGTCGCTCCACATTCGCTGCATCGCATCGAAATCTTCTATTCGGTGCCCCCGCATCCGCGTTCGCCGAGTCAGCAACTCGGGTGCGCCGCGCGCCGGTGACTTCACGAGAATTCGGCTCATGATTGTCCTTTCTCGGCTTGGCCCCTCCTGCCCGAAGTCAGTTCACATTCTGATTCAACGCTTTATCAGATCGATTCCGGAAACGCCGCCAGCACATTGTTCCGGAATCGTTTTTAGGGTAGCCAGCGCGCCATGCGATCGGTCGCTTCGACCATCTCGGCATAGGTTCCCGCGTAGGAAATGCGCAGCGCGCGATCGCCCTCAACCGGATCGAAATCCATGCCGGGCGTCGTCGCCACATCGATCTCCGCCAGCATTCGCCTGGCAAACGCCATGCTGTCATTGGTGTAGCGGCTGGCATCGACATAGGCGTAGAAGGCACCGTCCATCGGCGAGAGCAGCGGCAGGCCAAGTTCCGGCAGGCGCGACATCAGGAAGTCACGATTACGTCGGCAGCTTGCCTTGTAGTGCTCCAGCTCCTCCTCCGCCCCGAGTGCGGCGATCGCCGCGATCTGGGAGAGTTCTGGCGCGGAGATGTAGAGGCTTTGCGCCAGGCATTCGAGCGGGCGGACGATGTTATCCGGCACGACCATCCAGCCGATCCGCCAACCGGTCATGCAATAATACTTTGAAAAGGAATTGATGACGATCGCCTCGCCGCCGATCTCCAGCGCCGTCGCCTCCTCCCCGGCATAGGTCAGCCCGTGATAGATCTCGTCGGAGATCAGCGTGATCCCCTGCCCCTTGCAATAGTCGTAGACAGCCTTCAGCTGTGCCTTGCCGGTCACTGTGCCGGTCGGGTTGGCCGGACTTGCCAGAAGCACGCCCTTCAGCTTGACGCCTGCCCGAACCTGCGCGGCCTCAAGACTCTCCGGCGTCAGGGTGAAGTGCGTATCGGCATTGACCGGCACTTCGACGACCTTGAGGCCGAGCGCGGAAAGAATGGCGCGGTAGGCCGGATAGCCTGGCCGGGCGATCGCCACGGCATCGCCGGGGTCGAACAGGGCCAAGAAGGCAAGATTGAAGCCGGCCGAGGAACCGGTGGTGACGACGATGCGCGCGGCGTCGATCGTCAGGCAGTGTCGGCGGCGATAGTAGTCGGCGAGCTGCGCCCTGAGTTCAGCCAGGCCGAGCGCATCCGTGTAGCCGATCCGGCCATGCGCGAGCGCCTCGCGCGCCGCGGCAAGGGCGGCCTCTGGCGCAGGGTGCCCCGGCTGGCCGACCGCCATCGAGATGACCGGCCGCCCGGCATTGCGCCGCCGCGTCGCTTCCGCCAGAAGATCCATGGCGTGAAAGGGCTCAACTGCGCTGCGTTTTGAAAGGGAAACCACGAACAACTCTCTCCGGTCGATGAGGGACGCCCGACAATTGCCGCATTATTGCGGTCATCACAATGGTGAGAGCGATCCACTGCGGCCATTTTTCCAATTCCACTTGTCGTTCGCTGGCGATACGCTACAAAAAAATCAACAGGTTCGGATGGCTTGGCTCAGACGGACAACGGCTTTCGCCGCGGAAAATTCACAAGAGGAAGATATGGCGTTGAAATTCAGTAAGCTTGCCGCGACCGCCCTGATGCTCCTGTCGGTGGCGCTGCCAACCACGGCCGGCGCGCTGGACGATGCGCAGAAGAAGGAGTTCGGCGCCTTCATCAAGGAATATCTGATCGCCAACCCGGAGATCATGCTCGACGTGCAAGATGCGCTGGAGCAGAAGCAGCGGGACGCCCGCCTACAGCAGGCGTCCATGGCGGTAAAGGAAAACAAGGATGCGTTGTTTTCCTCCTCTCATGACATTGCACTGGGCAATCCGAACGGTGACGTGACGATCGTCGAATTCTTCGACTACAATTGCGGCTACTGCAAGCGTGCGCTTTCCGACATGGAGGACATCCTGGCAAAGGACAAGAATGTCCGCTTCGTGCTCAAGGAATTCCCGATCCTCGGGCCGGAATCCGCAGCTGCCCACAAGGTCTCTGATGCCTTCCGCAAGATCGCTCCCGAAAAATACGGCGACTTCCATCGCGCCCTGTTGGGCGCCCAAGGGCGTGCCGACGAAGGAAGCGCGCTTGAGGTTGCCGAGTCCCTCGGCGTGAGCGAAGAGCAGATCCGCAAGATGATGGCCGAAAGCCCGAATGACGCGTCCGTGAAGGAGACCTACCAGCTAGCGACCAGCCTCGGCATCACCGGCACCCCCTCCTATATCGTCGGCGACGAGGCGGTGTTCGGCGCGATTGGCGCCGAGGCAATCGGCCAGAAGCTCGCCAATGTCCGCAGCTGCGGCCAAACAACCTGCTGATCGGCAAGCTGGCGCCTTAACCTTAGCTTCATTTTCCGGGGAACGAGCGATCACCGGGCCGCAAAGGGCTTTCCCTTGCGGCCCCTCCAGTCTATAGGAGGCGGTTGAAAGTCGACGGAACCGCAGATGAGCAACACAATTTTCGTCCTGAACGGCCCAAATCTCAACATGCTGGGAAAGCGTGAACCGGGGATCTACGGCGGCAAGACACTTGCGGGCATCGAAGCCGATTGCAAGGCAGCCGGTGCGGATCTCGGCCTTGTGATCGATTTCCGCCAATCCAACCACGAGGGCGTGCTCGTCGACTGGCTACATGAGGCAGGCGAAAAGGCGGCCGGCGTGGCGATCAATGCCGGCGCCTATACGCATACATCGATCGCGCTGCACGATGCCATTCGCGCGATTGGCGTTCCGGTCGTCGAAGTGCATATCTCCAACATCCATGCGCGCGAAGAGTTCCGCCACAAATCGATGATCGCGTCCGCGACAAAGGGCATGATCTGCGGTTTCGGACCCCAAAGCTACATCCTGGCGCTTCAGGCGCTGAAAACCATCACGCAATAACAAGAATACAGGACCCCTTTCCATGGCTGACAAGAAATCGGGAATCGATCAGGCTTTGATCCGTGATCTGGCAAACATCCTCAACGAGACGGATCTCAGCGAGATCGAAGTCGAGCAGGACGATCTGCGCATCCGGGTCTCGCGCGCCGCGCCGCAGATGATGGCGATGCCGCAGATGGCCTACCAGCAGTTCGCCGCCCCGGCTCCGGCAGCAGCACCCGTCGCGGCCCCGGTCGTCGCAGCCGAACCTGCGCGCAACCTCGCCAATACCGTAACCGCACCGATGGTCGGCACCGTTTACCTCGCGCCGGCGCCAGGCTCGCGCCCCTTCGTCGAGGTCGGCTCGATCGTCAAGGAAGGCCAGACGCTTCTGATCATTGAGGCGATGAAGACCATGAACCAGATCCCCGCCCCTCGTTCCGGCAAGGTCGTCGAAATCATTATCGAAGACGGTCGCCCGGTCGAGTACGGCGAGCCTCTGATCGTCATCGAGTAAGCCGATGACAATTTCCAAGATCCTCATCGCCAATCGCGGCGAAATCGCGCTCCGGGTGCTTCGCGCCTGCAAGGAGCTTGGTATCGCCACCGTTGCCGTGCACTCGACGGCTGACGCCGACGCGATGCATGTCCGCCTCGCCGACGAGAGCGTCTGCATCGGACCGCCGCCGTCGCGTGATAGCTATCTGAACATTCACCAGATCGTTGCCGCCTGTGAGATTACCGGCGCCGACGCCGTCCATCCCGGCTATGGCTTCCTGTCGGAGAATGCCAAGTTCGCCGACATTCTCGATGCCCACGGCATCACCTTCATCGGCCCGACCGCCGAACATATCCGCCTGATGGGTGACAAGATCACCGCCAAGCTGACGGCTGTTGAACTTGGTATTCCGGTCGTTCCGGGTTCCGACGGCGAGGTGACTGCCGAGAACTTGATGGCGACGGCGCGCCGTATCGGCTTCCCGGTTCTGATCAAGGCAACCGCCGGCGGCGGCGGGCGCGGCATGAAGGTGGCCAAGACCGAGGACGAGTTGGAAGACGCATTCAACACGGCTCGCTCCGAAGCGGCGGCGGCGTTTGGCAATCCGGCCGTCTACATGGAAAAGTATCTCGGCCACCCGCGCCATATCGAATTCCAGGTCGTCGGTGACGGCGAAGGCAATGCGGTCCATCTCGGCGAACGCGACTGCTCCTTGCAGCGTCGCCACCAGAAGGTCTGGGAAGAAGCCAACTCCCCCGCCCTCAACGTCGAGCAGCGCATGAAGATCGGCCAGATCTGCGCCGACGCCATGAAGAAGATGAAGTACCGCGGTGCCGGTACGATCGAGTTCCTTTACGAAAACGGCGAATTCTATTTCATCGAAATGAATACCCGCCTGCAGGTGGAGCATCCGATCACGGAGGCCATCACCGGTATCGACCTAGTACACGAGCAGATCCGCGTCGCGTCCGGCGCTGGCCTGTCTGTCACCCAGGACGAGATCGTCTTCTCCGGTCATGCGATCGAATGCCGTATCAATGCCGAGGATCCGCGAACCTTCGTTCCCTCGCCCGGCACGATTACGCATTTCCACGCGCCTGGCGGCCTTGGCGTCCGCGTCGATTCCGGCGCTTATGCCGGCTACAAGATCCCCCCCTACTATGACAGCCTGATCGGCAAGCTGATCGTCCATGGGCGCACCCGCGTCGAATGCATGATGCGTCTGCGTCGCGTGCTCGACGAGTTCGTCGTGGACGGCATCAAGACGACGCTACCGTTGTTCCAAGACCTTGTCGCCAACCAGGACATCGCCAACGGCGACTACGACATCCACTGGCTGGAGGACTACCTGGCCAGGACCTCCGCGTGAGGTAAGAACGACATGGCAGGGCGCCGCAGCAGGGACCAGAGGATCACCCCCGAACTTCTGCTGCGCGCCTATTCCATCGGCCTCTTTCCTATGTCGGACGCGGCCGACGATCCGGAGATCTTCTGGGTCGAACCGGAGATACGCGGCATTCTGCCGCTTGACGCTTTCCACATTTCGAAAAGCCTCGCCAAGGCGGTCCGCAAGGCCCCCTTCGACATCCGCTTCGACACGGACTTCGACGCCGTGGTGGCCAAATGCGCCGAGGAAGCTGATGACCGGCCAACGACCTGGATTAACCAGACGATCAGGGAACTCTACAGCGCCCTGCACAGTCTGGGCCATGCGCATTCGGTCGAGGCTTGGGAAGGCGATGAACTGGTCGGCGGGCTCTATGGCGTGTCTCTGGGATCGGCCTTCTTCGGCGAGAGTATGTTCTCCCGGCGCACCAACGCCTCGAAGATCTGCCTCGTGCATTTGGTGGAACGGTTGAAGATCCGCGGCTTCACCTTGCTCGACACACAATTCACCACCGAGCACCTAAAGACCTTCGGCGCCATCGACGTTCCGAAGGACGACTATATGAAGCTGCTCGACAAGGCGATGGACAGCGAGTCGCTGACGTTCTGAGCGGCGCCTCAAGCGCCTGACACAAGCTGATGGTCGTTATGCAGCGTTGAGATCGGCTGTCTCGCCGAACTGAATCAGCAGCCGCGGACTGGTCATGTCGCCGCTTTCCTCATCCACCTGCACGGAATAGGCCGCAACGCCAATGTGGCGGGCGGACATGGCGGTTGCGATCTTTTCAGCTGATGCAGCATTGGAGGCTTGGCGCATTTCGCCCGGAACCAGATTCCCGCGATTTTTCTTGAACGGCAGAACGATGAATTTTTCGGATAAGGCCATGGCCGCAACTCCTTTTCGTTCCCTTAATGTTCCCATCCGCAGACAATGTCAAGCACCGCGTCTCATTGCCTCGTGCGGATGATACGAACTGCAGAAATATGTGATTTAATTGGCCTTTGCGCGCTTTCTGGAAAAGGCAGTGGCGGCGCCGAACGTCGCCTTCGTCTACCGCACCATTCGGCTCATGACTTCAGAACAGCCCCACACTTCCCGGCTTTATCACCGGTGCCGGCGGTTTAGGCTGCTCCTGCGGCACGTCTTCGCCCCCTTCGGGGAGGCCGAGCGGCGGCACGCCGTTGCCGGTCACATCCTCCGGTATTTCTCGCGGCGCATCAAGTTCGGGCACGGCGACAGGCGCTGTCCCGGCAGGGGCAGCTTGATCCTGCCCGCCGGTCGACTTGGGTTGCCCATTTTCGGCAGGTTGCGGCGTCTCGGCCGGCTTCCGGGACTCACTGACAGGCACAGGAGCAGGATGAGCAGCCTTGGCGCCCTTTGGGGCAGGCACATCGGAAGATTGCTTGCAGCCCGTCAACCAGACATCATAGATCGCATGTTCGACAGCGTTGAGCGCCGGGCTGGCGGCGAACATCCAACCGGAAAAGATGCGGCGGATCTTGCGGTCGAGGGTGATTTCGTCGACCTCGACAAACGCGTCGATCTTTTGCGCCTCCGTCTCGTCACGCGAATAGCAAACCCGCGGTGTGACCTGAAGAGCCCCAAACTGAACCGTCTCATCGATATAGACGTCGAAGGAGGTGATGCGGCCGGTGATCTTGTCGATGCCCGCGAACTCGGCAACCGGATTGGCGATCCGCTCGGCATGTACCGGAGTCACCCCAACCAAGGTGCCTATGGATGCGACCAGAGCCGCCATGCCCATTACAGCAAAGGTTGAGCCATGCCCGATACGCTTCATGTCTGCCATTCTCCAGCCTTCAAATCCATGAGCACTTCTTTCAGCGCGGGCGCCGATAGAGGCCCTAGATCCGAAATGTGGCCAAATCGGGTATCAGTTACCGGGGGTCCAGGCGTCGTAGTCGCCAGTAACGGTAGGACGCTCGCCGGGCACGGCGATAGAGCCCGGGGGACGGTAGGCCTTCGGCGTGCCCGTGGCATTGGCGCGATGCGGCTTCTGCCATTCCGCAGCCTTGTAGTCTTCCTTGGACGGTGGAACATCCGTGCGGTGGTGCATCCAGCCGTGCCAGCCGGCCGGAATGCTCGAGGCGTCGGCATAGCCCTTGTAGATGACCCAGCGGCGCGGCAGACCGAAGGTGGTGGTGCCGCCTTCGTAATAGATGTTGCCGAACTCGTCTTCGCCAACCTTTGTGCCCTTGCGCCAGGTAAAGAAACGCGTGCCCATGGTCTGACCGTTCCACCAGGTGAAAAGTTCCAACAGAAGCTGCTTCATGTCTCGTCCTTGGCTCCGGGCCGTTACGGCCACCGGCTTGTCATCGTCTTCCGCTTATGCCGCCTCGGGGGGCGATTGTCCAGTGATTCGCCGCGCCGCGGCATTCATTTCAGCTTGTACTTGAAGCCAAAATGACTCTTGGCGAAGCCAAGGCGTTCGTAAAAGCGATGCGCATCGGTGCGCTTAGCATTCGAGGTCAATTGGACCTGACGCAGGCCGAGCCTCCTGGCCTCATCAAGGCAGAAGCCGATCATCGCGCTGCCGATACCCTGCCCCCTGTAATCGGGGCTCGTATGCACCGCCTCGATAATCATCGAGGTGGATCCCCGGCCAGACAAGGTCGTCGTCAACAGTGTCTGGAAGGTCCCGACCACTACGCCGTCGCGCTCGGCGACGTAGAGTGTCTCGCGCGGCGTCTGTTGCAGCGTCCGGAAGGCATCCAGATAGTCCGCATAGGCAGCCGCGTCGGTCGTATCACAGTGGCCGCCGACATCATCCGACGCCAGAATCGCCACTATGGCCTGCACGTCGTCTTCGCGGGCCTGGCGGATGGCGATGGTCGACGCCTGCATAGTTTACCCCTCCGCGCGTTGCTCATGGCGAGGTTTAGGGCGAATTCAGGAGGACAGTATGACAGCGAGAGGGTTTTGCACGACTATTTTCGTGATCGCACTCACGACCGTCGGCACGCGTCAGCGTCGACATCTTCATGCAGCCGCCGGAACGGTCGCACCGGGCACGAATACCGCTGTGGCAGGGACACGAGAAAACGGATTGGCGCGGTAAAGGTTGCCCGCGACAATATCAGGTGGCCTTATCTGATTGAATGCGCTCCAGTGCTGAATGACGAAGATGGCAGTCAGCCGAGCCGTTTTTCCATGACGATGGCCGGCAAACCGCTGTCCGGCCCGCCACAGCTCGTCGTGCGGTCGACCTCGACGAAGCCGTGCTCCTGATAAAAGGCAACCGCCGCCGTGTTGCGCGGCTCGACCTCGAGCCGCATGATCTCGGCATCGGGAAAGCAGGTCTCAAGCTCGGCGAAGAGATCGCGGCCGATGCCCATGCGCTGGCACGAGGGCCTGACATAGAGCTGGTGCAGGAAGGCGGTCTTGGCCATCTTCGTCGACATGGCCGCATAGGCCATGCCGCCGAGCTGTCTGCCGTCGTCCGCCACGAGGAACTCGCCGCCCTTCTTGGCGATTCGGGCGTTTAGCGCCGGCAGCGAATGCCAGGCGTCGACCAGCTCGCGCACCTTCGCCTCGCCGTAGAACGGGTCATAGGTGGCGTGGAAGGTCTCCGACAGCAGGGTGCGGAGCGCTTCCACATCCTGCGGGCCGGCGGTGCGGACGAAGAACAACGTTTTATTCCTCGACGATGCCGAGCTTGGCCTTGACCAGCGCCTGCACGGCCTGGGGGTTGGCCTTGCCGCCGGTCGCCTTCATCACCTGGCCGACGAACCAGCCGGCCAGCGTCGGCTTGGCCAGAACCTTGGCGACCTGATCCGGATTGGCGGCAATGATCTCGTCGACAGCCTTTTCGATCGCGCCGGTGTCGGTCACCTGCTTCATGCCGCGGGTTTCGACGATTTCGGCCGGGTCTCCGCCCTCGTTGAAGACGATTTCGAACAGGTCCTTGGCGATCTTGCCAGAGATGGTCTCGGCCTTGATGAGGTCGATAATGCCGCCAAGCTGGGCGGGAGAGACAGGAGTCGTTTCAATGGCTTTGCCGGCTTTGTTCAAGGCACCCAGCAGGTCGTTGATGACCCAGTTGGCAGCCGTTTTGCCATCGCGGCCCTCGGCCACCGCCTCGAAATAGTCAGCGATCGCCTTTTCCGAGACAAGCACAGACGCGTCGTAAACCGAGAGGCCGAGATCGGCCACGAAGCGGGCTTTCTTGTCGTCCGGCAGTTCCGGCAGGTCCTTCCTCAGCGCCTCGACGAAGGCGTCATCGAATTCGAGCGGAAGAAGGTCCGGGTCAGGGAAGTAGCGATAGTCATGCGCATCTTCCTTGGAGCGCATCGAACGCGTCTCGCCCTTGCCCGGATCGAACAGGCGGGTTTCCTGATCGATCGAACCCCCGTCTTCCAGGATGGCGATCTGGCGGCGCGCCTCGTATTCGATCGCCTGGCCGATGAAGCGGATCGAGTTGACGTTCTTGATCTCGCAACGCGTACCGAATTCTCCGCCGGGCTTGCGCACCGAAACGTTGACATCGGCGCGCATCGAACCTTCGTCCATGTTGCCGTCGCAGGTGCCGAGATAGCGCACAATCGAGCGAAGCTTGGTCATATAGGCCTTGGCTTCGTCGGAGGAGCGCATGTCGGGCTTTGACACGATTTCCATCAGCGCCACGCCTGACCGGTTCAGGTCGACGTAAGACATGGTCGGATGCTGGTCGTGCATCGACTTGCCGGCATCCTGTTCCAGATGCAAGCGCTCGATTCCAATCTCGATGTCCTCAAAGTTGCCCTGACGGTCGGGGCCGAGCGAGATGATGATCTTGCCCTCACCGACAATCGGATCCTTGAACTGCGAGATCTGGTAGCCCTGCGGCAGGTCCGGATAGAAGTAGTTCTTGCGGTCAAAGATCGAGCGATTGTTGATCTGCGCCTTCAGGCCGAGACCGGTGCGCACCGCTTGAGCGACGCATTCCTCGTTGATCACCGGCAGCATGCCGGGCATGGCGGCATCGACCAGCGAGACGTTGGCGTTAGGCGCATTACCGAAGGTCGTCGAGGCACCGGAAAACAGCTTTGACTGGCTCGTCACCTGGGCGTGAACTTCCATGCCGATGACGATTTCCCAGTCGCCGGTGGCACCGGGAATGAAGCGTTTCGGATCGGGCGTGCGCGTGTCAACTAGGGTCATCGGATGCTCGTGTCATGCGTGGATTTTTCAAGCTCGTGAGGTAGAACAAATGCGGCGGTGGCGCAAGGCGTGAGGTCACGCACGGCCGGCGGCGGCGCTCACAAAGCGTTAAATGGCAGCTGGTAAACTCTTGCGGAATGACCTCCGCAGATATGCTCATGCTTGCGGCCATTGCCGCGCTCTACAATGTGATCGTTTTCTGCGTGTACGCTTGGGACAAGCTGGCGGCGCGGAAGGGTGACTGGCGCGTGCGGGAATCCAGCCTGCTCTGGCTCGCCATGCTCGGCGGCGGAATCGGCGCCCTTCTCGCCCAGCGACTGCTGCGCCACAAAACACGAAAGCCGCCCTTCAAGGTCGTACTTCCGGCACTGTTTGTCGTGCAGATCCTCATGGCGACGGCAGCGCTTTTCGGAATGGAAAACGTCCTCGCCGTCCTCCAGACCCTTATTCCGTCCGTGGCCGCGACCTAGAACTCCTGGCCGTAGCCGGGAACGACCGGCGCGGCCAGTTGCTTCGACAAACCAACCGACTGGACGTCGCGATCGAGCTTCGGATTATAAGCGATGGTCAGCCAATGGACGGAATAGCCGCGCTTTTCAAAGAAATGCACCGCCTCCTCGTTCCTCGCATGGGTCTGAAGGCTCGCCTTGTCAAACCCCTGACGAAGGATCTCCTTCTCAAGCTCCTCGAGCAAAGCGGTGCCCAACCCCATCCCCTGAAATTCCGGATCAATCCAGAAGTCGGTGATGTCTTCGTCAAGCTCCTCGCGCGCCGCCCATCCGGCGGGCTGGCCGTTCAATTCGATCACCGAGATCGTCAACCATCCGGAACTTGTGAAGTTGCGGAAAGCCGCCCGGGCGTTCTCGACCATGGCCTTTGTCTCGCCGACCGGGATCATCGCCTTTTCCCAGGCGCGAAAGCCAATGTCGGCGAGTAGTTGCGCCTCGTCGCGGCGCGCATTGCGTATGGTGATCATCGGCCTCTCATCCTTCAATGGCAGTAGACCATCGGACCGGCGGTTTTTCCAGCCTGCCACCGACCGCCACAAGTGAATTACATATTCCCTCTTGTTTTCATAGGCTTGCATCCAGATGCCTGAATCAGGCCGGGCATATCGGATCACCAATTACCGACAAAACCTTGCTGTGACCGATTCGACACGCGCCCGGAGAGGACGTGATGCCGCAGCGCGCACCGCTTGACCTGAAGGCCCGATGCACCCATTTTGGGGATGTAACCAATGGAGTGTGGATGTTCGGTTCGTCCGAGACCCGGTAAAGGCCCCTGCCCGCGATCATCCTGATCCGCGCGCTCGGGCCCGAAAAAAAGCGAAGCCCCGACGCCCTTGCGGCGCCGGTATCGTTTTTGTGCGCTCGCCTCAGAGCGCTTATCCGGATCGACACCATGGACATTTCCCGCGCCGAACAGCGCATCCTTCACCTGCTCGCCCAGGGCGGGCGCATCGAACTCACCCGTGACGAAAATCGAAAGATCGAGAAGATCCAGCTCTTCACCCGCGAAGGCTGGGTGTTCGGTGGCCTGGACATCATCGCCTTCCGCAAGCTGAAGCAAAAGAAGGCTATCAAATCCTCCGGAGGCCGCCCTTACCGCATCACCGAACGCGGACTGGTGCTGGTAAGAGCACAGCCAGACAACCGGTAGACAACCTGTGGACGCGTGCGCTCGCGCGCGTCCACCACGCCCTCAATGCCGCTCTCCAGCTATTTTTCTTGTCACAAGCGCCAATTCCGCGAAAGTGTAGCCCGGTGAGAGAAGACAACCGAGGCGTCCCGACGCCGAAGGTGCCTGGAGAATGCCTTTGGATTTCCAAGTATTCATCAACAAGGCCCATGACGGGCTCAACGCCCTCATGCTCAATCGCTGGGGTGCCTACCAGATCGCGATCATGGCGGCGGGCTATCTGATCGCCGTATTCCTGGCCAGACGGATCGAGCCGACGCTTGAGGCACGCGCCAGAGAGATCAACAGCAATCCCGACCTGCTGCGGATTATCGTCGCCTTCATGCGACGACTGAAGTGGCTGTTCCTCATCATATGGCTTTGGGCCGCGACCGTCATCATGCGCCACCTCACCTGGCCAAGCCACTCCTGGCTCCTGTCCATGGTGCTGACACTTGTCACGGCATGGTTTGTCGTCGCCGTGCTGACCCGGCTGATCCGCAACAGGACCATCGCGCTGTTCGTGGCGACTGTCACCTGGGGTTCCATCGCCCTATACATACTCGGCTTCGACCATGCCTTCATGTCGGCGCTCGATTCTCTGGCGCTGAACATCGGGTCGGTGCGTCTGTCGCTGTTCTCGGCTTTCAAGGGGTTGGCCGTTATCACCGCCCTGATATGGACAGCTGTGCTACTCGGCAACGTCATCGTAAACCGGGTGGATCGGCTTGACGATATATCACCCGCCTTCCGAGTGTTGCTGGGCAAGCTCATCAAGATCGCGCTGATCCTTCTCGCTTGCGCCATTGCCCTGTCGGCCACCGGCATCGACCTCACGGCTCTGACCGTCTTTTCCGGCGCGATTGGTGTCGGCATCGGTTTCGGCCTGCAGAAAGTCATGTCGAACTTCATCTCCGGCATCATCATCATCATCGACAAGTCGATCAAACCGGGCGACACGATTTCGCTTGGCGATACTTTTGGCTGGATTCGTGAACTTCGTGCGCGCTTCGTCTCGGTCATCACCCGCGACGGACGCGAATACCTAATCCCTAATGAGGACTTCATCACCCAGCAGGTGATCAACTGGTCATTCTCGAGCGAATATGTGCGTATCGACGTGGATTTCGGCGTTGCTTATACGAGCGATCCGCATGAGGTGACGCGCATTGCCATAAAAACCGCGAAGGGGATTGACCGCGTTACGGATTATCGGGCGCCGGTTTGCTGGATGACGGCATTCGGCGCCTCCTCGCTCGATTTCAAGCTGCGCTTCTGGATTTCGGATCCGGCCAACGGACTGACCAATGTACGCGGCCAAGTCCTGCTGGCGTTATGGGACGCCTTCCAGGAAGCGGGTATCAACATCCCGTTCCCGCACCGCGAGGTGATCATGAAGACGCCGGTGGAGGTCAATATCCATCGCGAACAGATGGCGAAGATAAAGGAGTAACTGCGCGCGACGGTATCGCACCTACCGCCAGGTTGCCAACGTGAACTTGCCGGTGCCCGGTTCGATAACGCAGGTTGTCCTGTCAGCGCAGCGACTTTGCCAGATGCACCTTTTCAAGACTTACACCGAGACTACTATCAAACTGTTCGCCTCGCCAGAATACCTCGAATCCATGACGCTCGTAGGTTTGAATAGCCTTGAAATTGGAGGCGCGCGTGTCAATCCGTGCCGCTGCACACCCCTCGCCAAGAATGTGATCCACGAGGCACATCAGCAGCGCTGACCCAACGCCTTGCCCCTGAAAGTCTGGATCGACCCATATGTCGGAGATATAGTTGGGCTCGTCTTCCCGCGCTGCCCATCCGACCACGCGACTACCAAACTCGGCCACGACGACATCCCCCTTAGCGGTAGCGGGATAGCTGAAAAAGGCACTCCGCGCGGCCTCGACGACATCCGACTGATCAAATGCCGGTTCCCCCTCGCCGCTGGATCTCCATGCGGCAAAGCCAATCCGGCCGACCGCCTCGTAATCAGCGGCCGTCAGCTTTCTGATTGTCAGTCTGCCTACCACCACTTCGCCGGCGTGAACTTACCGGCGGCCTGTTCAATGACGTGGGCGGTCTTGAACAGCGTGCTCTCCTCGAACGGACGGCCGATCAACTGCAGGCCGAGCGGCAGGCCCTTGGCGTCGAGGCCGGCGGGAACCGACAGGCCCGGCAGGCCGGCCATGTTGACCGTCACGGTGAAGATGTCTTGCATGTACATCGCCACCGGGTCGGCGGCCAGCGCCTCGTCGCCGATGGCGAAGGCCGAAGACGGGGTTGCCGGGGTCAGAATGGCATCGACATCGTTGAAAGCCAGTTCGAAATCCCGCTTGATCAGCGTCCGAACTTTCTGCGCCTGCAGGTAATAGGCGTCGTAGTAGCCTGCCGAAAGCACGTAGGTGCCGATCATGATGCGGCGCTTGACCTCTGCGCCGAAACCGGCGGCGCGGGTCTTTTCATACATATCGGCAATGTCCTTGCCATCGACGCGCAAGCCGTAGCGCACGCCGTCGTAACGGGCGAGGTTCGACGAGGCTTCGGCCGGCGCTACGATGTAATAGGCCGGCAGCGCGTATTTGGTATGCGGCAGGGAGATGTCGACGATCTCGGCGCCGGCGTCCTTCAGCCAGGCAATGCCCTGACTCCAGAGCTTCTCGATTTCATCCGACATGCCATCGACGCGGTATTCCTTGGGAATGCCGATACGCATGCCCTTGAGCGACTGACCAAGCGAGGCTTCGTAGTCCGGGACCGGCAGGTCCACGGAGGTCGTGTCCTTGGCGTCCACGCTTGCCATCGATTTCAGCAGAATGGCCGTGTCGCGCACGTCGCGGGCGATCGGGCCTGCCTGATCGAGCGACGACGCGAAAGCGACGACGCCCCAGCGCGAGCAGCGGCCATAGGTCGGCTTGATGCCGACTGTACCGGTCAATGCGGCTGGCTGGCGGATCGAGCCGCCGGTGTCGGTGGCGGTGGCGCCGGCGCACAGATGCGCCGCAACGGCTGCGGCTGAACCGCCGGACGAACCGCCCGGCACGAGCTGCGCATTTGAGCCGCTCGCCTTCCACGGGTTGATGACAGGTCCGTAATGCGAGGTCTCGTTGGACGAACCCATAGCGAATTCATCCATGTTCAGTTTGCCAAGCATGATGGCGCCGTCGTCCCAAAGGTTCTGCGTGACGGTCGATTCGTACTTTGGCTTGAAGCGGTTCAGGATGGCCGAGCAGGCCTGGGTGTGGACGTCGCGAGTGGAAAACAGGTCCTTGATCCCGAGCGGGATGCCCTCAAGCGCACCCGCCTTGCCTTCGGCGATCCGCGCGTCGGAGGCCTTGGCCATGTCGCGCGCCTTGTCGCCCGTCACCGTCACATAGGCGTTGATCACGTCATTGGCGGCCTCGATCGCCCCGATATAGGCGTCCGTCAGTTCGACGGCCGTAATCTCCTTCGCCGCCAGTTTGGCGCGGGCTTCGGCAATGGTGAGGCTGGTCAGTTCGCTCATGATGTCGGTTCACTTCAGAAAATCGGCGCTTGGCGCAAGCGCAGCTAAATCGGGATCGGCGGGGCGGAACGGCAAAGGCGGCGGGCGCCCTTGCCTTTACTCGACCACCTTCGGCACCAGGAAGAAATTGCGATCGGTTTCCGGCGCATTGGCGACGATGTCGTCGGCGATATTGCCGTCGTTAACCACATCCTTGCGCTTCTTCATCGCCATCGGCATAACCGAAGTCATCGGCTCGACGCCGGTCACATCAACCTCGGACAGTTGCGCGACGAAGCCGAGAATCCCATTGAGCTCGCCCATCATCCGCTCGGCTTCTTCTTCGCTCAGAGCGATGCGGGCCAGATGCGCGACGCGCTTGACGGTCTTGAGATCAACGGACATCGGTATTCTCCAGGTCTTCTGTTTCCTTCGCTATAATCGCCGCAAAGCTGCGGCGCAACGGGGGATTTGTCAGACGTCCACGCTATCGCCAGCCGCGGGTGTAATGACCCGGGTGCGGGTTCCTTCCATGCCGAGCACGAATTTCTCCGGGGTCTGGTCGATGATGCCGAAGGAACCGTAGTGGCAGGGGATCGCCATCTTGAAATCGAAGAAACGCTGGCAGGCGAGTGCCGCCACCGCGCCGCCCATGGTGAAGCGGTCGCCGATCGGCACAAGGCCGATGTCCGGCTGGTGCAACTCGTGGATCAGCTTCATGTCGGAGAATATGTCGGTATCGCCCATGTGCAGCAACGAGGCGTCGCCTTCGATATGCAGCATCAGCCCATTGGCATTGCCGAGCGCATGGGAGACGCCGTCTTCGGTGATCTGCGCCGACGAATGCAGGGCATTGGTGAAGGTGACGCTGAAACCGTCAAAGGCGATCGTGCCGCCGGTGTTGCCAGCCTCAATCTTGGCGACGCCCCTGGAACCAAGCCAGGCGGCGAGATCGGCATTGGCCAGAACCGTGGCCCCGGTCTCCTCGGCGAGCCTCACCGTATCTCCGACATGGTCGCCGTGGCCATGTGTCAGGAGAATATGGGTGACGCCAGAGGCGCTTTCCTTGGCATCAAGCCCGGCAAAGGCCGGATTTCCTGTGAAAAATGGGTCGATCAGGATGCTCGCCTTGGCGGTATCGAGGCGAAATGCGGAATGGCCGAGCCAAGTGATCTTCATGGTGGTCTCCCTTCGGTGTGTTGCCGGGAATATATGCGAAGTCGTGTCGTCGGCAACCGTGTTCGTCCCGAAACGGCGGGGCCATCGTGTTGCACCTTGGCCGGGGGTAAGATAAGCCGCAACTTCCGGCCCAAGGACCGACAAGGCCGCCCATATCGCTCCGGACGTCCGGCCGAGTATAAACGCTTACGACAGGGAGACCAGAATGGCCGCAGATGACGAATATGTATACGACGAAGCAACCGGCGAATGGCGCCCGGCTTCGGAAGTGGCAGCAGCTGCCGCCAATGGCCAGCCGATCACCAAGGATTCTGCCGGCAATGTTCTGGCAGACGGAGATTCCGTCACGCTCATCAAGGACCTGAAGGTCAAGGGCGCCAACACGACCCTGAAGCAAGGGACCGTGATCAAGTCGATTCGGCTGACAGAAGATCCCGAGGAGATCGACTGCCGCCACGACACCATCAAGGGGCTTGTCCTGCGCACCGAGTTCGTGCGCAAGCGCTAAAGACACGGAGGCTGCCGCATGTCGACGCTTACCATCGAAGAACTCGCGGACATGCTGCAGCCGAACCAGCCGGTCGCCGGACTGGATCTCGGCACCAAGACCATCGGCCTATCCATGTCGGATCTCGGCCGGCGGTTCGCAACACCCCGAACGGTCATCAAACGCGTTAAGTTCACCAAGGATGCCGAGACGCTGCTGACCTTCGCCGCAAAGGAGAAGGTCGCCGCCTTCGTCATCGGACTGCCGATGAACATGGACGGTTCGGCCGGGCCGCGTGTGCAGGCGACCCGCGCCTTCGTCCGCTCTATGACGGAAAAAACGGACATCCCCTTCGTCTACTGGGACGAGCGGCTATCGACGGTCGCTGCCGAACGGGCCTTGCTGGAAATGGATGTATCACGGGCGAAACGCAGCGAACGGATCGATTCCGCCGCCGCGAGCTTCATTCTTCAGGGCGCCTTGGACAGGCTGTCGGCCCTTGGAACCGGCGCAGGCCGTAATTCCGAAGAGGTCTGACGCGCCGCCCACCAGGCCGCGATCTTCTTGCGACGGCGGAAAGCGATGATGGAGAAGACCATCAGGCTGTCGAACACGATGGCGCGAGCCACAAGTGGGGGGATCGTTTCCGGCGGCAAGCCGAGCGCATTGCCATAGACCGCAAAAACCAGCTCATGCGCCTGCCGTGTCAACATGAAGAAGCCGAAGTTCATGTCGTAATAGGAAAGCCCGTACCAGCTGCCGAGCAGCACGATCGGCATTCCCCACAAGACCAGAAACACCTTCATGCGGGCCTCCCCTTCCGATACTGAAGCAGCCAGGCGGAGGCCATTCGAGACTCAGGCCGAGGCTCGGGCCAGCACTGCACCAGCCAGTTCGATGCCGCCATCATGCTGAGCACCACGGCCGGAACCGCGATGTCGAGCGCCAGGCCGGCAAAGAACGCCGCCATGGCGGTTGTCAACATCACCCTTGCCATTCCGGTTCCCATCACCACCGTCCCGATTCATCTGCTTTGTTCCCCGAGAAACTGGCCCGTTGACCGTCCGGTCGCAATGTAAACCCTTTGTTAAGGTTAACGGGCATTGGGGATAACCCAAGGCAAAGCCGTGCCACAACTCCAACCAACCAAGCGCTGACTGCGTGTCGAGCGATTGCCTCAACCGGCCGCGCCCTGTTAGTCAACGTCGTACAATTCTCCGACGCATCCCACGAAAGTCGATCATGCTGCCGATTCTTGAGAGCATTCTGCCGATATTCCTGCTCGTTCTTTTGGGGGTACTCCTCAAACGTTGGCCGCTGATCAATGAAAACCTGTGGGGCGGGCTGGAGCAGCTTGGCTATTACGTGCTCTTCCCTGCCCTTCTGTTCGAAACGCTCTCGCGCGCCGACTTCTCGACCATGGACATGGGCGCCGTCAGCGTGGTGGCATTGCTTTCCGTGGGGATCATGTCGGCGCTTGTGCTGGCACTGTGGCGTCCGCTAAACCGGCTGGGTCTCGAAGGACCGGCCTTCACCTCGATCTTTCAGACCGCCACCCGTTGGAACGGCTTCATGGCGCTTGCCATCGCCGACAAGCTCTCCGGCCCGGTCGGGCTGACCATCGTCGCCGTCATCATGGCGACCATCATCATTCCGCTCAATGTCCTCAATGTCGGCGTTATGATCTGGTTTTCCGGCAATGGGCGGTCGTTACGCGACTTCGTGCTGAAAATCGTCTCGAACCCGATCATTCTCGGCGCGGCAAGCGGCGTGGTGGTCAATGTCGCCGGCATTCCGGTCTACGAACCGCTGATGACGGCCGTCGATCTCGTCGCCCGGTCCTCGCTCGGCCTCGGGCTACTCATGGTCGGGGCAGGGCTAAGAATCATGGATGCCTTGCGACCGCACCCGAACGTCCTCATCGGAACGGCGCTCAAACTCCTGGTGTTTCCTGCGGTGATGACGAGTGTTGCCGTCCTGTTCGGTGTCGAGGGAGAAGTGCTGGCGATGCTGGCACTCAGCGCGGCGGTGCCGACGGCAATGAACGGCTATCTTCTCGCCAAGCAGATGGGCGGCGACGCCCCGCTTTACGCGGCAACGGCGACCGTACAGACGATCGCCGCTGTCTTCACCATTCCTATCGTCCTCTATCTCGTCGGTCAGCTCGCCGCCGGATAGAGCAGGTCGAGGACGTAACGCGCATCAAACCGGGCGTCGAGTACGCCATAGGTGTGACGCCAGCCGCCGGCGAGGCGCGATTCCAGGAAGGCGTCAGCGATCTTGCCGGCGCCCAGCTTGTAGAGTTCGGCGGCAGCGGCGGCGAGCGCCAATTGCTCGATCAGCAGACGGGCGGCCCCCTCGTCACGCTCGGCAAGAGCGGTTGCGGCGCGCAAGACCTCGACCGTCTTCTTGCCGGAAACACCGAGATCGCGCTCGAGGCCGGCAAAGATCGTCTCGAACAGATCCTTGCCACGACTCAGAACCCGCAGCAGATCGAGCGCCATAACATTGCCGGAGCCCTCCCAGATCGCGTTGACCGGGGCCTCGCGATAGTGCCGGGCGATCGGACGCTCCTCAATGTAGCCGCTGCCTCCGATGCACTCCATGGCCTCATAGATAAGAGATGGAGCGATCTTGCAGACCCAGTATTTGACCACCGGAGTCATTACCCGGGCATAGGCGGCGTCAACCGGGTTTTCGCGGGCTCGATCGAAACTGTCGGCCAACCTGAAGGCGAGCGCTGTCGCGGCCGCAACGTCGAGCGCCATGTCGGCAAGCACGCGCGTCATGATCGGCTGGTCGATCAGTTTCTTGCCGAAGACCGAGCGACCGCGCACGTGATGCACGGCTTCGGCCATCGAGGCACGCATGATGCCGGCCGAAGCAAGCGCGCAATCGAGGCGCGTCAACGTCACCATATCGAGGATGGTGTGAATTCCGTCGCCCGGTGTGCCGAGCAGGAAACCGAAAGTGTCAGAAAACTCGACCTCGGAGGAGGCATTCGAGCGATTGCCTATCTTGTCCTTGAGGCGCTGGAACTCCAAGCCGTTAGCCGAACCGTCCTCAAGCAGGCGCGGCACCAGGAAGCACCCCATACCGTCCTTGGTCTGGGCGAGCATGACGAAGGCATCGCTCATCGGCGCAGACATGAACCACTTGTGGCCGGACAGGCGATAAATCCCCTCGCCCACGCGCTCGCCCGACGAAATATTGGCGCGCACATCCGTGCCACCCTGCTTTTCCGTCATGCCCATGCCGATCGTCACCGCGGTCTTCTGCATGGCAGGCTTGTTGGACGAATCGTATTTGCGTGACAGGATCTTCGGCGCCCACTCCTTCTGCACATGCGGCGAGGCGACGAGGGCTGCAACCGAGGCGCTGGTCATGGTCAGAGGGCAAAGATGCCCGCATTCGAGCTGCGCGGTCAGGAAGAAGCGAACGGCGCGGGCCAGATGCTCGTGTCCGCGGGCGTCCGGCTGATTCTCCCATACCGACGAATGAAGCCCGACCGACATCGACCGGCGCATCAGGGCATGCCATGCCGGATGAAACTCGACGACGTCCAGCCGCTCGCCGCGAACCCCATGGGTGCGCAATTGCGGTGGGCTCTGGTTCGCCATACGCGCCAGTTCCTGTGCCTCGTGCGAGGTCACATACTTGCCGATGACATCGTATTCTTCGCGCAGGCCACGCGAAAGACCGGCACTCAGGTCTACCACCAGCGGATCGGAGCGATAGGCATTGATACCGGACCAGGGCTTGGGCTGGTTCAGTTCGGCGAGTTTTTCTTCAGTCCGGTTCATTGGGGTCATGCCGATCCTCTAGCGGAAATCGATTCGTTTTACATGGGGACCGCGCTTCTATCCACACTGCATGTGCTTGCCCCCCGGCCCCGGCTTCTTTATAGACCGCGTGACATCTCAGGAGGACGTCCATGGTCTTCTTTCCCCATCGCCATCTCATCGGCATCAAAGGCCTGACCGAGCAGGATATTACCTATCTGCTCGATAAGGCGGACGAAGCCGTCAAAATCAGCCGTCAGCGGGAGAAGAAAACCTCCACGCTGCGCGGTCTCACACAGATCAATCTTTTTTTCGAGGCATCGACCCGAACGCAATCCTCGTTCGAGCTGGCCGGAAAACGACTCGGCGCCGACGTAATGAACATGTCGGTCGGCAATTCGTCGGTGAAGAAGGGCGAGACGCTCATCGACACCGCGATGACGTTGAACGCCATGCGGCCGGACGTGCTGGTGGTGCGCCATTCGTCGGCTGGTGCCGCCGCACTGCTCGCCCAGAAGGTCGCCTGTTCGGTGGTCAACGCCGGCGACGGTCAGCACGAGCACCCTACCCAGGCCCTGCTCGACGCGCTGACGATCCGGCGCGCCAAGGGCAAATTGTCGCGCATCATCGTGGCGATCTGCGGTGACGTGCTGCATTCGCGCGTCGCGCGCTCCAACATCCTTCTGCTGAACGCCATGGGTGCGCGGGTCAGGGTCGTCGCGCCCGCGACGCTCCTGCCGAGGGGCATTGCCGACATGGGCGTGGAGGTCTTCCATGACATGAAGGAAGGCCTGAAGGGCGCCGATGTGGTGATGATGCTGCGGTTGCAGCGCGAGCGCATGTCCGGCGCCTTCGTGCCATCGGTGCGGGAATATTTCCACTTCTGGGGACTCGACGCCGAAAAGCTCAAGGTGGCCAAAGAGGACGCGCTCGTCATGCATCCGGGCCCGATGAACCGCGGCGTGGAAATCGCCTCGGAAGTGGCCGATGGCCCGCAGAGCGTGATCGAACAACAGGTGGAAATGGGGGTCGCTGTGCGCATGGCCGTCATGGAGACCCTGCTGGTCTCGCAAAACCAGGGTCCGCGTAGCGAAGGAATGGGCGCATGAACCGGCCTCTCGTCCTGAAGAATGTCCGCATCGTCGATCCGTCGCGCCAGCTCGACACGGTCGCCACCATCATTGTCGGCGAAGACGGTCGCGTGCTGGCGGCCGGCGCCGATGCGCAGAACCAGGGTGCGCCGGATGGTGCCGAGGTTCGCGATTGCTTCGGTCTGACCGCCATACCGGGTCTGGTCGATGCCCGCGTCTTCGTTGGTGAACCGGGCGCAGAGCACCGCGAGACGATCGCTTCGGCAAGTCGCGCGGCGGCGGCTGGCGGCATTACCTCCTTTATCATGATGCCGGACACAGATCCGGTGATAGACGACATTGCGCTGGTCGAATTCGTCAAGAAGACGGCGCGCGACGCGGCGATGGTCAACGTCTATCCGGCAGCGGCCCTCACCAAGAGGCTCGCCGGCGAGGAGATGACCGAGATCGGACTCCTGCAGAACGCCGGTGCCGTGGCCTTCACCAATGGCCGGCATGGATTGTCCGACAGCCAGCTGCTGCGACGGGTCATGACCTATGCGCGCGAGTTCGACGCCGTGATAGATCTTGAGCCGCGGGAAAAATACCTGGGCAACGGCGTGATGAACGAAGGGCTGTTCGCCAGCTGGCTCGGCCTGTCGGGCGTGCCGCGAGAGGCCGAAATCATCCCGCTGGAGCGCGATCTCAGGATCGCCGGCCTAACGCGGGCCAAATTTCATGCCGCGAAGATCTCGGTGCCTGAATCGGCGGAAGCGATCCGGTTGGCACGCGGGCGCGGCGCGAAGGTCACTTGCGGCATATCGATCAACCATCTGGCGCTGAACGAGAACGACATCGGCGAGTATCGGACCTTCTTCAAGCTCACGCCTCCACTGCGCGCCGAAGATGACCGCATGGCCATGGTCCAGGCGATTGCCGACGGCACCGTCGACATCATCGTCTCGTCGCACGATCCGCAGGACGTCGATACCAAGCGTCTGCCCTTTGCCGATGCGGCGGACGGAGCGGTCGGGCTCGAGACCCTTCTGTCAGCCGCCCTTCGCCTGCATCACAATGGCCATGTGCCGCTGATGCGGCTGATCGATGCCATGTCGACCCGGCCGGCCGAAATCTTCGGGCTCGAAGCCGGTTCTCTCCGGCCCGGTTCAAAGGCCGACATCACGCTGATCGACCTTGACGAGCCGTGGCTCGTTTCAAAAGAATTGCTCCTGTCGCGGTCGAAGAACACACCGTTCGAGGACGCACGGTTCTCGGGCCGGGCCGTTGCGACCTATGTCGCCGGCAAGTGCGTGCATTCTCTGTAAGACAGCCAAAGGGGGAGCTAAATGGCCAGCACCAGTTTTCTTGCAATAGGTTGGCCAGCGCTGATCGCCGTGCTGAGCCTCGGCTATCTGCTGGGCTCGATCCCGTTCGGCCTGCTGCTCACCCGCATGGCCGGCCATGGTGACCTGCGCTTGATCGGCTCGGGCAATATCGGCGCGACCAACGTTCTGCGCACCGGAAACAAGAAACTGGCAGCCGCGACCCTTCTACTCGACGCGCTGAAGGCGACCGCCGCCGCTGTGACCGCCCAGGCCATATTCGGTGGGAATGCCGGCTTGCTCGCTGGGTTTGCCGCCTTCATCGGCCACCTTTTTCCGATCTGGCTCGGGTTCAAGGGCGGCAAGGGCGTGGCGACCTATATCGGCACCCTGCTCGGCGTCGCGCCGCTGATGGTCCCTGTCTTCGCCGTGGTCTGGCTGACGCTGGCTTTCGTGACCCGCTACTCCTCACTGTCCGCTCTGGTTGCAACCCTTGTCATTCCGGTTGTGTTGTGGATACTGGGCATCCGTGACGCGGCCCTGGTCACAGCCGTGATGACGGCCGTCACCTACTGGCGGCACAAGGCCAATATCGAACGGCTGATCGCCGGAACCGAAAGCAAGATCGGCAAAAAGGGATGAGGTCATGCCGGAGGCAAGCGCAGGTCGAACCGGAATTGCGCTGACCGACCGGCAGAGAATCAACTGGCTCAGACTGATCCGCAGCGACAATGTAGGCCCCGCGACCTTTCGCGATCTCATCAATCATTTCGGCACGGCGGAAACCGCCCTTGCCATGCTACCGGAGCTCTCCCGGCGCGGTGGATCGACGCGCGCCATCCGGATCGCCACCGAGGCCGAAGCCGAGCAGGAACTGGAGACGGCCGCCCGCTTCGGCGCGTGCTTCCTCGGCATAGGCGAGCCCGACTACCCACTGGCCTTGCGACAGATCGACGGCGCGCCGCCGCTCCTTGCGGTGAAAGGCGACCTTTCGGCGGCAAGTATGCCGGCCGTCGGCGTCGTCGGCTCACGCAATGCCTCGATCAGTGGGGCGAAATTCGCCGCCCTGATGGCCCGCGACATTGGCCGGGCCGGTTATGCGATCATTTCAGGTCTCGCCCGCGGCATCGACACGGCCGCTCATCGAGCCAGTCTGGAGACCGGCACGATCGCCGCCATGGCAGGCGGACTCGACAAGCCCTACCCACCGGAAAATACCGACCTCCTGCACGAGATCTGTGACGGGCGGGGGCTGGCGATCTCGGAGATGCCATTCGGCTGGGAGGCCCGCGCCCGCGACTTCCCTCGCCGTAATCGGCTGATCGCCGGCGTCGCCCTCGGGGTGGTCGTCATCGAAGCGGCGGCGCGCTCGGGCTCTCTGATCACAGCGCGGCTCGCCGGCGATTACGGCCGGCTCGTCTTTGCTGTCCCCGGATCGCCCCTTGATCCGCGCTGCGAAGGCACCAATGGACTGCTGAAGGATGGAGCAACCGTCACCACGCGGCCGGACGATGTCTTGCAGGCGCTGGCCCCGCTCTCCCGGATTGATATCTTCTCCGGCCACGAGGCGAAGGAACCAGGCGACGAGGACCGTTCGCTGGCCTTGCCACCAAGCGACAGCGATCGTTCCCGCATCACCGATGCGCTTGGTCCGACACCGGTCGAGATCGACGACATTGTCAGACATACCGGGCTTGCGCCGGCCGCAGTCTATCTCATACTCCTCGAACTGGACATAGCCGGACGACTACTGCGGCATCCGGGAGGGCTTGTCTCCATTGCCATGATGGATTGACAGCGCGCGACGCCCCATCTGCAGGTCTCCCGCCTCGACATAGGCCATTTCGATCAGGTAACAGAGCATTTCCGCCCCCTCACTCTCGGCAACCGCGCGCAACTCGCCGAGCATCTGCCGTATGAAGGCTATGTTTTCCCGCGTGCGCGACTCGTTACCGCCCATCGTTTTCACGACCATGCTTTCCATCCAGATTTGTCGCGCAATGCGACTGCAACCCAATTACGAAAACGATAGGGCCATTTATTTTAAATTGCAATAACTCGCAACTCTATCAAAGGTTGCACTACGTTGCAGCCAGCAGAAAATACGCCTTCCCCCTTGACCGCGGCCGAATCCCCCTCCATGTCGGGGAACCGGTTTTCGGGACCACGCCGCCGTCGGCCCTGAGGGACGCCCTTTCCGCAGTACAGAGAAACGCAATGGATGTCGTAGTCGTAGAATCCCCGGCCAAGGCCAAGACGATCAACAAGTATCTGGGTTCCGGGTACAAGGTGCTCGCATCCTTCGGGCATGTGCGCGATTTGCCGGCCAAGGACGGTTCGGTCCGCCCGGACGACGACTTTGCCATGGACTGGGAAGTCGACAGCGCGTCGGCCAAGAGGATGAAAGAGATATCCGACGCCATGAAGGGCGCCGACGGCCTCATCCTCGCGACCGACCCGGATCGTGAAGGTGAAGCGATCTCCTGGCACGTCCTTGATCTGTTGAAAAAGAAAAAGGTGATCGGCGACAAGCCCGTCAAGCGCGTCGTCTTCAACGCCATCACCAAGAAGGCCGTGCTCGACGCGATGGCCAACCCGCGCGATATCGACGGTGCGCTGGTCGACGCCTATCTGGCTCGCCGTGCTCTCGATTACCTTGTCGGCTTCAACCTTTCGCCGGTGCTGTGGCGCAAGCTGCCGGGCGCCCGCTCGGCCGGTCGTGTCCAGTCGGTGGCGCTGCGGCTCGTCTGCGACCGTGAGGACGAAATCGAACGCTTCGTCGCCGAGGAATACTGGAACATCTCTGCGCTGCTGAAGACGCCGCGTGGTGATGATTTCGAGGCGAAGCTCGTCTCGCATCTCGGCAAGCGCATCCAGCGCAATTCGGTGACCAATGGCGAACAGGCCAACGGCATCAAGACACTGCTCGAAGGCGCGAAATATGTCGTCGACAGCGTCGAGGCCAAACCCGTCAAACGCAATCCCGGCCCGCCCTTCACCACCTCGACGCTGCAACAGGCGGCCTCCTCGAAACTCGGTTTCTCGGCGTCCCGCACGATGCAGGTCGCCCAGAGACTTTATGAAGGCATAGACATCGGCGGCGAGACGGTCGGTCTCATTACCTATATGCGTACCGACGGCGTGCAGATGGCACCGGAGGCGATCGACGCGGCGCGCGCCGCCGTCGCCGATCAGTTCGGTCCTCGTTACGTGCCGGAGAAGCCGCGTTTCTACTCGACCAAAGCGAAAAACGCCCAGGAAGCCCACGAGGCGATCCGCCCGACCGACTTCAACCGTTCGCCCGACAAGGTGCGCCGCTTCCTCGACGCCGACCAACTGCGTCTTTACGACCTGATCTGGAAACGCGGCATCGCCAGCCAGATGGCGTCGGCCGAGATCGAACGGACAACGGTCGAGATCCTCGCCGACAATAATGGCGATAAGGCTGGCCTGCGTGCCGTCGGCTCGGTTATCCGCTTCGACGGCTTCATCGCCGCCTATACCGACCAGAAGGAAGAAGGCGAACCGAGCGAGGACGGCGACGACGAGGGCCGCCTGCCGGAGATCAATGCGCGTGAGGCGCTCGCCAAGCAGAAGATCAACGCCAGCCAGCACTTTACCGAACCGCCACCGCGCTATTCGGAAGCGACGCTTATCAAGAAGATGGAAGAACTCGGCATCGGCCGCCCCTCGACCTACGCCGCGACCCTGAAGACCCTGAGCGACCGCGAATATGTCACGATGGACAAGCGCAAGCTGATTCCCCATTCCAAGGGGCGGCTGGTGACTGCCTTTCTCGAGAATTTCTTCACGCGCTATGTCGAGTACGATTTCACGGCTGACCTTGAGGAAAAGCTTGACCAGATCTCCGCCGGAGAGTTGAACTGGAAGGACGTCCTGCGCGAGTTCTGGACGAGTTTCTTCGCCCAGATCGAGGTCACCAAGGAACTGCGCGTCACCAATGTGCTCGACGCGCTGAACGAGGCTCTGGCTCCGCTCGTCTTTCCCAAGCGCGAGGACGGCTCCGACCCGCGCATCTGCCAGGTTTGCGGCACCGGTAACCTGTCGCTCAAGCTCGGCAAGTACGGCGCCTTCGTCGGCTGCTCGAACTATCCAGAATGCAATTACACACGCCAGCTCTCCTCCGAAGGCGGTGCGGATGCGGAGGCGTCCGGTTCCAACGAACCGAAGGCACTGGGCAAGGACCCGGCAACCGACGAGGAAATCACCCTGCGCAGCGGCCGCTTCGGCCCCTATGTCCAGCGCGGCGAAGGCAAGGAGGCCAAGCGTTCGTCCCTGCCCAAGGGCTGGACACCAGCAACAGTGGATTTCGAAAAGGCGCTATCGCTTCTTGCGCTGCCGCGCGAGGTCGGCCCACACCCCGAGACCGGCAAGATGATTACGGCCGGCCTCGGTCGCTACGGACCGTTCGTCCTGCACGACGGCACTTATGCCAATCTGGAAAGCATTGAAGACGTGTTCTCGATCGGCCTCAACCGTGCCGTCGCTGTATTGGCGGAAAAGCAGAGCAAGGGGCCTGGTCGCGGGCGGGCTGCCGCCGTGGCGCTCAAGGAAATGGGGGAACATCCGGACGGCGGTGCGATTACTGTTCGCGATGGCAAATACGGACCCTATATTAATTGGGGCAAGGTCAATGCCACGCTGCCGAAGGGCAAGGATCCGCAATCGGTGACGATGGAAGAGGCACTCGCCCTGATCGCCGAGAAGGCGGGCAAGAGCGGGACCAAGAAGACGGCGGCAAAGAAGGCGCCGGCCAAGGCCACCGCGAAACCCAAGGCAACCAAGGCAAAGGCTGCGGACGCTGATGCGGACAAGACCAAGCCAAAGAAAACAACCGCTGCCAAGCCGAAGGCCAAGGCGGCACCGAAAGCGAAAAAGAGTTAGAATTGAGCAAGACCCCGCGCGACCGCTCTCCCGATCCCGCCTCCGGCAACCGCAGGAGCCGGCGCGCGGAGGTCGCTGGCGCGAAAGGCAAGACGCCGACCATCATCCATGGCGAAATTCCGCCGCGCGAAGTGCTCCTGGAGTTCATCGCCGACAACCCGGACCGGGCCTCCAAGCGCGAGATCGCCAAGGCCTTCGGGCTGAAGGGCGAGCAAAGGGTCGAGCTCAAGGATGTCTTGCGCGCGCTGGAGGACGACGGCCTGGTGCAGAAGGATCGTAAGTCACTGAAGCGACCTGGCGCCCTTCCGCCGGTCACGGTGCTCGACATCACCACCCGCGACAAGGACGGAGAACTGATTGGCCGTCCGGCGGAATGGAACGAGGAATTGGGCGTCGCACCTGCGGTAGCCATCCGTCAGTCGAGCGCCGACCGCGCCAAGGGCAAGGCGCCCGTCGGCGGGCTGGGCGACCGGGTTCTTGCCAAGATCTTCCCCTCGAAGGACCGGGCCGGACCGGCCTATACCGCTCGTATTATCAAGGTCATCGACCGGCATCGCAATGCGCTTCTCGGTGTTTTCCGTGAAATGCCCGGCGGCGGCGGTCGGTTGATGCCGATCGAGCGGCGCGGCGAAGAAATGCAGATTGCCGCCAGCGATCTGGGCGAGGCCAAGGACGGCGACTTGGTCGAGGTCGAGATTGCCCGTACCGGCCGCCTTGGGCTGACGCAGGCACGCGTGCTCTCCGTCATCGGTTCGGTCGCCTCGGAAAAAGCGATCTCCATGATAGCCATCCATGCCCATGGCATCCCGCACATCTTTCCGCAGTCGGTCATCGCCGAGGCGGAGGCGGCCACCCCGGCCTCCATGTCGCATCGGGAGGACTGGCGCCATGTGCCACTGATCACCATCGATCCGCACGACGCCAAGGACCATGACGACGCGGTCTATGCCGAGCGCGACCCCTCGCCCGACAATCCTGACGGCGTGATCGTCACCGTGGCGATCGCCGACGTCTCATGGTATGTCCGGCCGAAATCGGCGCTGGACCGCGAGGCGGTGAAGCGCGGCAACTCGGTCTATTTCCCCGACCGCGTCGTGCCCATGCTGCCGGAGAGAATCTCCAACGATCTTTGCTCCTTGCGAGAAGGCGTCGATCGCCCAGCGCTCGCGGTGCGCATGACGTTTTCCAAGGAAGGCCGCAAGGCGGGCCACACCTTCCACCGCGTCATGATGAAGAGCGCCGCAAAGCTCTCCTACCAGCAAGCGCAAGCGGCGATCGACGGCAAGCCCGACGATAAGGCCGGGCCGCTGCTCGAACCGATCCTGAAGCCGCTGTGGCATGCCTATGACGTGCTGAAACGCGGCCGCGACCGGCGCCAGCCGCTCGAACTCGACATGCCCGAGCGCAAGATCATCCTCAAGCCCGACGGCACCGTGGACCGGGTCCACGTGCCGGAACGGCTCGACGCCCACAAGCTGATCGAGGAAATGATGATCCAGGCGAATGTCGCCGCCGCCGAGACGCTGGAGCTGAAGCGTCAGCCGCTGGTTTACCGGGTCCACGACGCGCCGAAACTCTCGAAGCAGGAGACCTTGCGCGAGTTCCTCGCGACAATCGGCCTGACCCTTGCCAAGGGCGGCAGTCTGCGTTCCAATTCATTCAATGGCATTCTCGCCAAGGCACTCGACACGCCACACCAGACCATGGTCAACGAAATGGTGCTGCGCAGCCAGAGCCAGGCGATCTACAGCCCGGAAAACATCGGGCACTTCGGCCTGAACCTGTTGAAATACGCCCACTTCACCTCACCGATCCGGCGCTATGCTGACCTGATCGTACACCGTGCCCTGGTCGGCTCGCTCGGACTTGGTGAAGGCGGTATCACGCGGGAGGAAGAGGCGGCGCTCGACGACATCGCGGCGGAAATCTCGACCTTCGAGCGGCGCGCCATGGCGGCCGAGCGCGACACCATCAACCGGCTGATCGCCCATCATTTGGCGGGCCGGATCGGCGATGAGTTCGACGGGCAGATTTCCGGCGTCACCAAAGCCGGCCTGTTCGTCACGCTTCCGCAGTTCGGCGCAGACGGCTTCGTTCCTGTTTCGACGCTCGGCCGCGATTACTATATATATGACGAAGTGCATCAGGCGCTTTCCGGTGAGAAAACCGGATTGGGATACCGGCTCGGTGATTCGATTCAGGTCAAGCTGGCAGAGGCCATACCGCTCGCAGGCGCATTGCGGTTTGAAATGCTGAGCGAGGGGCGTCCGATGCCGGCCGCGACGCGCTCGTTCCACAAATCTGGCCGACGGGGCGCGCTCAAGACGCCAGGGACGCGGCCCAAGCGACCGAGACGTTGAGCACGCACATGGAGGAGAGAAACCAGATGACCACGAGCCAGAATCAGGAAGCCATACGCTTTGGTGGAGAGGCTGAAGCCGAGCGACCACTGGGACGCTCAATTATGCGCGGACTGCTTAACCAGTGCCCGGCCTGCGGCAGCGGCAAGCTGTTTCGGGCCTATCTGAAGCCCGTCGATACTTGCGCCGCCTGTGGTGAAGAGATCTTCCATCACCGCTCCGACGACCTTCCGCCCTATCTGGTGATCATAGTGCTCGGCCATGTACTGCTCGGCGGCTTCATGATGACTGATCTTATTTTCCCGGCGTCGGAGTGGATCCACCTCGCGATCTGGGCACCACTTGGGCTGGTCACGGCACTCGCCACCATCCAGCCAATCAAGGGAGGCGTGATCGGTCTGCAATGGGCGTTGCGCATGCACGGCTTCGGCGGCGAGAGCGACGAAGGCGAAGACCTCGGCTCGAAGACCAATCCATGACCAGCCATCCCTTCGAGGAACAGGATCGCGCCTCTCAGGCGCCTGCGAGATTGCGGCCGCGCGACGCCGCCTCGCTGCTGCTCATAGATCGATCTGCGACCGCACCAAGGGTTCTGGTCGGCAAACGCGGCAGCGGCCACGCTTTTATGCCCAACCTCTATGTCTTCCCCGGTGGTCGGCGCGATCGTGGCGACAGCCGGCAGCCCTTCATGCGCGATCTCGACCCTCTCGTCCTGGCGAAACTCTGCGGTGATCTCGACAATTCGACATCCCTCACCCGTGGACGCGGGTTGGCCCTTGCGGCCCTGCGCGAGCTTGAGGAGGAAACCGGGCTCGTCATCGGGCAGCGGGATCTCGGCCGCGATCGCATCCCTCGCCTGCGCGCCGATCTGGGCAGCCTGCGCTATGTCGCGCGCGCCATCACGCCGCCTGGCAATGTCCGGCGCTTCGACACCCGCTTCTTCCTGACGTTCACGGACGAGGCCGGGGTCGACCCGACAGCGATCAGCGATTCGACCGAGTTGCACGACCTTCGTTGGCTTGACATGCACGACCTTTCCGGTCTGAACATGCCCAGCATTACCAAGACCATACTTAATGACGTGAAGGCCCAGATGACCGTCGACCCCTCCTTGCCGTTCGGCACCAGCGTGCCGTTCTACTTCTCTCGACGCGGTCGCTTCTTCCGCGAAGTTATCTGAGGACTGCCCGATGACAAATCCGGGGAACGGCGCCAACGGTCACCGCGAAGACATTCACTGGCCTTCGCTCGTCGCCGCCATATCGGCGATCACCGCCGTCGGCATTGCAATCGGCCTCGGCCTGCCGCTGCTTAGCATCATTCTCGAAAAGCGTGGCATGTCGTCGACGCTGATCGGTTTGAATTCAGCCATGGCCGGCATAGCGGCCATGGTCGCCGCCCCACTCACGACCAAAATTGCGCACCGGTTCGGCGTGGCGCGAACCATGCTCTGGGCAATCGTGCTGTCTGCGGCAAGCGGCCTCGGCTTCTACTATGCCGAACAGTTCTGGATGTGGTTTCCGCTCAGGCTCGTTTTTCACGGGGCGACGACGACGCTCTTCATCCTGTCGGAATTCTGGATCAATGCCGCCGCCCCTCCGTCCCGGCGCGGGCTCGTGCTTGGCATCTATGCCACCGTCCTGTCGCTGGGCTTCGCCTCTGGGCCCCTGATCTTCTCTCTGATCGGCAGTGAGGGCATCCTGCCGTTTGCCATAGGCGGCGTCGCCATCCTGCTGGCGGCCGTGCCAATTTATGTCGCGCGCAAAGAAAGTCCACAACTCGACGAGAAGCCGGGCAATCATTTCCTGCGCTACATCTTCCTGGTGCCAACTGCGACCGCCGCAGTCTTCGTCTTCGGCGCGGTCGAAGCCGGCGGCCTTTCTCTCTTTCCGGTCTATGCGACGCGAATCGGCTTCGGCGAATCGCAGGCCGCGCTGTTGCTGACGGTGATGGGCATCGGCAACATGATCTTCCAGATTCCGCTCGGCATGCTGTCCGACCACATAAAAGACCGCAGAGTACTGCTCACCGCCATGGCCGTGATCGGCCTTGCCGGCTCGCTGGCCCTGCCCTGGCTCTCCCAAAACTGGCTGCTGATGGCGGTTGTACTGCTCTTCTGGGGCGGTAGTGTATCCGGCCTTTACACCATCGGCCTTGGTCATCTCGGCTCACGGTTGACCGGTTCGGACCTCGCCGCCGCCAATGCGGCCTTCGTTTTCTGTTACGCTGTCGGCACCGTTGCCGGCCCGCAGGCCATCGGCGCTGCCATCGACATTTCCGGCAATCACGGTTTTGCCTGGGCAATTGCCGCTTTCTTCGGTCTTTACGTGGCGCTTTCGGTGGGCCGGCTGCTTTTCAGGGGGAAACAGACTTGACTTTTCCGGCGCGATTTGTAGTTTCGCGCCAGATTTGCCGTGGGCTTCGTTCGGTCGTCCACGGCTTCGTTTATTAGAGGCAGGACGACCATGGCCAAGGCTACAACAATCAAGATCAAGCTGCTGTCGACAGCCGACACGGGTTTCTTCTACGTCACCACGAAGAACAGCCGCACGATGACGGATAAGATGACGAAGACGAAGTACGATCCGATCGCGCGCAAGCACGTCGAATTCAAGGAAACCAAGATCAAGTAAGGCTTGATCTTTTTCCGGAAAATCAGGCGCGTTGCCCTAGGCAGCGCGCCTTTTTTTGTTGTCGCTTTCTGTCCGCCGACCCAGGTCAATATTGCCCAAACACCGGCCTTGTGCAGGCAAAGCCGCAAAAAAACAAGAAAGGCACCGCGCCTGTCCGGCAGCGGTGCCATTTCTCTTGGAAACGGGGGTCGGTCAGTACACAAATACGGCACGAGGAACCGCTATCACTTGTATACCGACCGACCGACCCCACGACCCAGGAGATGCGGCGGACCTGAGCATCATGGGGTATCGGCAGGCCTCTTTGTAGAGGCGTTCTTTCCGTTGGGTTCAACTTCGCTCAACCAAGGAGGAAAATCAATAGCCTCTTAAATCTTCCACATTTTGCTTTTGCCTATGGTTAAAATGGCAAGCAGTAGGACAGCTTAGAGCATTTTCTACGTTCAAAAAACTTATCTTTACTTACGACAATAGAGAACATTAAGAGAGCATTAATCTCAATACGGGAAACGAGCAGAATTCCAAAACGGTAGCTGAATAAAGCTACGTCCCTAGCGCAATCAAATATAAATATTTTAAAAAAATATCATCAGAAAGATATACAGCCAGAGAAGGATTTTTTACTTCAATCCACCAATGGCAATATTAAAAAGTATCGACACATCAAGACAGTCTTCAAAAACTGCTTTAAAATGCACGACCCACCCAATGCGCCGCATTGCTGAATCTCTCCAGGCACGCGAACACATTACGAAATCCAAGCCATTGCCATCAGAGGGGTAACCGTGCAATCCCCCGATCCGGTGCATTGGCATTGACGTGAGGAATTCCATTAAACTCGTCCAAGGCCGGCATAACTGGTGAGCCAATCCGCCCGTCCACTGTCAGGCCGCAGCGGCAACGACCCGATTACGCCCGGTATTCTTGGCCTGATAGAGCGCTACGTCGGCCTGCTTCATCAATTGCTCCGGTGTGTCCATGCTCTGGCCGATCGTCGCAATTCCCATCGATGCGGTGATGTCGAGCGACACGCCAGAGCCGCGCAACACGAAGGGCTTGGATTCGATGATGCCGCGCAATCGCTCGGCAATGAGGACAGCATCGCCCGGTGTCGTGTCCGGCATGACCACAACGAACTCCTCGCCCCCGTAGCGACAGGCAAGGTCGGCACCACGCACGGTCGAGCGGATTCGCGTGGCAAATTCCTTCAACACTTCATCACCGGCATCATGACCATAAGAATCATTGACCTGCTTGAAGCGGTCTATGTCGGTAATGCACACTGAAAGCGACCTCTCCCGCAGTTGGGCCCGGGAAAAAAGCATCCTCAGATGACTGTCAAGATAGCGACGATTGTGAAGCCCTGTCAGAGCATCGGTGACGGCGAGTTCGATCGTGTGGTTGACGCTGTTACGCAACAGGTCGTTGAAGCGTTTGCGCCGGATCTGGGTCAAGGTGCGCGCCACAAGCTCATTCGCGTCCAGGGGGCGAACGATGTAGTCGTTCACGCCGAGATCGAGAGCACGCACGATCGCCTGATCGTCGCCATGCTCGGTGATCAGCAGGATCGGAATAAGCCTAGTACGCTCCAGGGAGCGCAGCTGCGAGCAAAGCCGCAACGGATCGTAATCATCGAGATTGCTGTTGACGATCACCAAGTCGAAAGCGTTCTCCGCCGCATCGAATACAGCAGCCTGCGGATCGGACATGGCAGTCACTGTGGCCACCGGCTTCAGCGTTTTGATGATCCGCTCCTGCGAACTGCCGCGGCTGTCGACCAGGAGCACCTGCCCCCCTTCTTCAAGGCGGCCTTGGCTCAAACGAAACGGATCGTCGATGCCAATCGACTGCGCCGTGTCGGAGCGGATTCGCAATTCGTCGCTCAGTGTCTTCAAACGGACCAGACTCTTGACCCGCGAGACCAGTTGCAGGTCGTTGACTGGCTTGGTGAGAAAGTCGTCGGCGCCTGACTTGAGGCCGCGCACGCGGTCGGACGACTGGTCGAGGGCGGTCACCATGACCACTGGAATATGGGAGGTGCGCGGATTGGCCTTGAGACGCTCGCAGACCTCGAAACCGTCCATGCCCGGCATCATGATGTCGAGCAGAATAACGTCAACCTGGGTGCGATCGCAGATATCGAGGGCGTCCGGACCATTGTCAGCCGTCAGCACCTCGAAATATTCCGCAATCAGGCGCGCCTCAAGGAGCTTCACATTGGCCGGAATATCGTCGACAATCAAAATTCTCGCGGTCATCAGCCCCTTCCCCTCACGCGTCGCCCAGATAGGTCTTGATTGTCTCGATGAACTTCGGCACCGAAATCGGTTTGGAGACATAGGCCTCGCAACCGCCTTGGCGAATGCGCTCTTCGTCACCCTTCATCGCAAACGCCGTGACAGCGATAACCGGGATCACATGCAGTTCCGCATCATCCTTCAACCAACGCGTTACCTCAAGCCCTGAAACCTCTGGGAGTTGAATATCCATCAGAATGAGATCCGGATGGTATTTGCGGGCCAGATCAAGCGCCTCCATACCGTTGCGAGTTTGGATCGTCTCATAGCCCGAAGCCTCGATAAGATCGCGGAAGAGCTTCATATTAAGCTCATTGTCTTCGACAATCATTACCTTCTTCGGCATAAATCCCGTTCCCCTATCCCGCCGGGCAGTCGCAGATGGCCGCGCTTCGACAGTATGCACATCAAGTGCCATGTCATGCTAAGGTTATTTGGTTGAGAAATCGGTAACTCTGTCGCGAATACGGAAGACCAATGAAAAACAGCAGCATACCTGCCTCTGCCGACGAAACCGCCATCGCCGTGCTCGGCTGGCTGGCGAATGAACCCGACATGCTGGGGCGCTTTCTCGCACTGTCGGGTACGCGACCTGACCAATTGCGCCAATCGATTCGCGACCCGGCTTTCATGGCAGGAATGCTCGATTTCCTGATGGCACACGAACCGACCCTCATGGCCTTCTGCTCAGCGACCGACATCGAGCCCGAGGCGGTGGTCAACGCGGCGCATCATTATACCGGCCCGACGCTTGGTTCGGGCGAATACTGAATGACGGACGGGCGCGGCACAATCCGGCTGGGAGAACGACCACTCGTGATGTGCGACGTCGATGACGTTGTGCTGGAATTCGTCACTCCCTTCCAGGCGTTCCTCGAAAGCCGTGGTCACCGGCTGTTGTCCCGATCCTTCCGACTGCACGGCAACATCATCGACAAGAAAGCCGAAACGATGGTCGACGACAGGAGCGTCAGCGGGCTGATCGATTCCTTTTTCGCCGCGCAGGAGGCGTGGCAGAAGCCGTTCGTCGGCGTGCCCGAGACGCTGCAACGCCTTGCCAAGGAGGCCGACCTGGTGTTCCTGACCGCAATGCCGCCGCGTCACGCAAAAGCGCGCAGACAGCTGCTTGAGCGTTTCGGGCTCAACTATCCGCTGATCGCCTTGGAGGAACCGAAAGGGCCCGTCGTCCAACGCCTTCACAACGACCGCCCCCTCCCCGTCGCTTTCGTCGACGATATGGTACATAACCTGCATTCGGTGGGCGAGCATGTACCGGACAGTCTGCTCATTCACCTGCCTCCGTCTGTCGCTATACACAAGTTCGCACCCGTCGCCGCTGGCCATGTCCACCGGGTGCAGAATTGGACAGAAGCGGAAACGCTGATCATCGCTCATATCCTGTCCTGATCCGTGATTTTACCGGGAGGGAGGCGATTGCCAGCAAACGGCATGTGCATGTCGCCGCTGGAGCACCACCGGTGAAAACCGAGTCGCCTGCGACGCTCTATCTATTTGTCTATCCTCAAGTGAAACCACAAAACCGCTACACATTTTTGCTGGGATCGCTCTGGGGTGACTGGTTCGCACAAGCTGACAATAGGCGACACTGAGGACAGCGGAAAATACCTTCGAACAACACAGACCCACTCCCTTGCCTTAGGAAAGGCGAGCGCCTAATCTTATGATGTTCAATCTTTGTTCCGACCATGTCAGATGATGCGATCCCCTCTCCCGGCTTTTGTCGCGACTGCCTGACAGGGCAGCCGGAGGGGCGGTCACGCTGCCGAGCCTGCGGTAGCCCTCGCCTTGTCTACCATCCTGAGCTTTATCGACTGACGCTTGCGCATATCGACTGCGATGCCTTCTATGCCTCCATCGAAAAGCGCGACAATCCCGATCTTGTCGACAAGCCGGTTATTATCGGTGGGGGCAAGCGCGGCGTTGTCTCCACTGCCTGCTATATCGCACGCGTTCATGGCGTCCGTTCGGCCATGCCGATGTTCAAGGCGCTGGAGGCCTGTCCTTGCGCCGTGGTGATAAAGCCAGACATGGAGAAATACGCCCGCGTCGGGCGACAGGTCCGCTCGATGATGGAAGAGTTGACGCCACTCGTGCAGCCTCTCTCGATCGATGAGGCATTTCTCGAGCTGAAGGGCACGGAGCGCATGCACCACGACCCGCCGGCACGGGTTCTGGCCAGATTTGCCCGCCGCGTCGAGCAGGAGGTCGGTATTAGCGTTTCGATCGGCCTTTCCTACTGCAAGTTCCTCGCCAAGGTGGCCTCCGACCTTCAGAAGCCGCGTGGCTTTTCCGTGATCGGAGAGGCCGAGGCCCTGAGCTTCCTCGCGCCGCGGCCGGTGACGACCATCTGGGGCGTCGGCAAGGCCTTTGCCGCTACGCTGGAGCGAGACGGCATCCGCACCGTGGGGCAGTTGCAGACGATGGAGGAAAACGACCTGATGCGGCGCTATGGCACAATGGGGCAGCGTCTCTATCGGCTGTCGCGCGGCCTTGATGATCGGGAAGTGCACCTCAACGACGCAGCCAAGAGCGTTTCAGCAGAAACCACATTCTTCGATGATATTGGGCGCCATGAGGAACTCGTGCCGCATCTGCGCGTCCTGTCCGAAAAGGTTGCCTGGCGGCTGAAGAAGAGCGGTATTGCCGGGCAGACCGTGGTCCTCAAGCTCAAGACGGCCGATTTCAAGGGAAGAACGCGCAACCGGCGTCTTGAAGACCCGACCCAGCTGGCGGACAGGATCTTCCGCATCGGGCTGACGCTGCTGGAAAAGGAAGCCGACGGGACGCGCTTCCGTCTGATCGGCATCGGCGTAACGGATCTTCAGGACGAGGCGTTCGCCGACCCGCCCGACCTCGTCGACGAGACGGCGCGACGTCGCGCCGCCGCGGAGGCTGCCATGGACAAACTCCGGGACAAATTCGGCAAGGCAAGCGTTCAAACGGGATACACGTTCCCAAGTGCCGAGAATACTCGGAAGCGCTAGGTTATACTTATAACATCCCCCGCCACCTACACGAGTTCGTGAATATCGAATTTTCCTCAAACTTTCCTTAAGCATCAAATTATAGTCTGCTGAAACTCGTATTGCGTAAGGGATCCCGTATCATGCTCAAGTCGCTGGCCGCTTCTCTTGGCCTTCTCTCCGCGACCGTTCTCGCGGCGCCAGCGCTCGCTGGTGGAAACGCCGCCTACCAGATCATCGTTTCAAAGGCCGAACAGTCTCTCGTTGTCTATGACGGAGACCAAGTGGTGGCCACATCGCGGGTATCGACCGGCAAGCCGGGCCACACCACGCCTTCCGGCATTTTCTCCATCCTCGAGAAGAGCAGGTATCACGAATCCAATCTCTACTCGAGCGCGCCCATGCCGTGGATGCAGCGGCTGACCTGGTCCGGCATCGCCCTGCACGAATCAAACAGCGTCCCGCGCTATCCGGCGTCGCACGGCTGCATCCGGCTTCCCCGGAGCTTCGCCAAACAACTCTACGGCATGACTGAACGCGGTGTGCACGTGATCATCACCGACAATAAGGTCACGCCCCTGCCCTTTGAACATGCGACCTTGTTCAGCCCGCGCGTTCCGCAACCGGAAGGCCAGTTGCTGTCAGATGCCGAATTGCGCCCGAGCACAATCGACGCCTCACTGAAGTCCGTCGAAGTCGCCATGGCAGACGTATTGCCGAAGGCCGGTGCGCAGGCCAAGGTTGTACTTGAGGAACAGCCGCCGCTACGCATCCTGATCACCCGCCGCAGCCAGCGCGAGACGCTGATCGACGCGCAGGCGCTGCTCGGCGAACTCGGCTTCGATGCCGGTACCCCGGACGGCCATATCGGCAAGATGACGATCGCAGCGGTCAATGGCTTCAAGCGCTGGAAAGGTCTCAGCACCCGGGGCGATCTGATCACGCAAGGGTTTCTCGGTGCGCTCTACAAGAGCGCTGGCAGGGGTGAACCACCGCTTGGCCAGATTCTGGTACGACAGAAGTTCAAGCCGCTGTTCGAGGCACCGGTCGGCATCGCCGATCCGCAGATCGCACTCGGCACCCATTTCATCGAAGCTGTGAATGTCGATCGCTACGGCGGCAAGGCATCCTGGCAGGCACTGACGCTGGAAAACCATCTCTCCAGCGCGACTGCCAAGCGTCTCGGCATCACCACGCAGGCAGACGACACCACCACCTACGACGCAGCCACCGCGCTTGACCGGATCACGATTCCCGACGACGTTCGGCACCGGATTGAAACACTGATGAGCGAAGGCACATCTCTGACGATCTCCGATACCGGAATGGGCCCCGAGACGGGCGCCGGCACGGACTTCATCACCATCACCCACAGCAAGCCGAAGGCCTGACGGTCGCTCCGGCGACCGATCAGACCAGCTCGACGTCGATCACACCCGGCGCCGAGCGCATGGCGGCGGCGATTTCCGGCGAGATCCGGTATTTCTCGGTGAGTTCGACCTCAATCTCCCGCTGGCCGTCATCCTTGATGACAATGAAGGAAACCAGGCCGTCGCCGCGCGTGTTCAAATGAGCGGCGACCGTCTTCAGCGGACCGGAATCGCGCACATAGACGCGCAGCGCCTTCTGCATCTGAACCGACTTTTCCTCCAATGACTGTGCGGTCTGGATGCGCAAGCCAATCCCTTCCGGCCGTTCTTCCGCAGCCACCGTGATGACCAGCGACTTGCCGGATTCGAGCAGATCGCGGTATTGGTTCAGACCTTCGGAGAACAGTACCGCCTCATACTGGCCGGAAGCGTCGGAAAAGGTGACGATTCCCATCTTGTTGCCGGTACGCGTCTTGCGCTCCTGCCGTGCGATCACCGTGCCGGCGAGCCGGCCCGCCGTCGCCCCCTGGCGCACCGACTGGGAAAAATCGGCAAAGTTCTGCACCCGCATCTTGTCGAGCAGCGAGCGATAGGAATCAAGCGGATGGGCGGTCAGGTAGAAGCCCAGAACCTGGAATTCGCGCATCAGCTTTTCCGATGGCAACCAAGCCGAATAGGTCGGGAACGAAATGCGTTCCGGGCCGCTTGCCGCGCCCGAACCGAACATGTCGGACTGTCCGCTGACCGCGTTCTCCTGGGCGCGCTGAGCATAACCAAGAATCCGGTCAAGGCCACCCACCAGTTCGGCTCGATCTCGCCCGAAGCAATCGAAAGCGCCGGCGAAAATAAGACTTTCGAAAACACGGCGGTTCACCTGCTTCGGATCGATGCGAAGGCAGAAGTCCTCGATCGATTCAAACGGCTTGTCCCCCCTCACCTCGACGATGTGCTGGACTGCGGAATCGCCGACACCCTTGAGCGCTGCGAGCGCATAATAGATACGGCTCGGTCCTGCCTGGAAATGGCGGAATGAAGTCTGCACCGAGGGCGGCACGACCTCGATATCAAGACGGTTGGCATCCTGCCGGAAATCATTGAGTTTTTCCGTATTCGCCATATCGAGCGTCATCGACGCGGCAAGGAACTCGGTCGGATAGTGCGCCTTCATATAGGCGGTCTGATAGGAGACAATGGCATAGGCGGCCGCATGCGATTTGTTAAAACCGTAGTTGGCGAATTTGGCGAGCAGATCGAAGATATTATCGGACTGAGGTTTGGATACGCCGTTCTTGACGGCGCCTTCGACAAAGCGGGCGCGCTGCTTGTCCATCTCCTCTTTGATCTTCTTGCCCATTGCGCGGCGCAGAAGGTCGGCCTCGCCGAGCGAGTAGCCCGACAGAACCTGAGCGATCTGCATGACCTGCTCCTGGTAGACAATAACGCCCTGCGTCTCCTTGAGCAGGTAGTCGATCATCGGATGGATCGACTCGATCTCCTCCTCACCGTGCTTGCGGGCGTTGTAGACCGGGATGTTCTCCATTGGGCCCGGGCGGTAGAGCGCGACCAGCGCGATGATATCCTCGATGCAGTCCGGCCGCATGCCGATCAGCGCCTTGCGCATACCGGCACTTTCCACCTGGAACACGCCGACGGTCTCACCGCGGGACAGCATGTCGTAGGTCGGCTTGTCATCAAGCGGGATAGCCGCCAGATCGACCTTGATACCGCGCTGCTCCCGGACAAAATCGACGGCTGTCTTCAGCACCGTCAGCGTCTTCAGCCCGAGAAAGTCGAACTTGACAAGGCCCGCCTGCTCGACCCACTTCATGTTGAACTGGGTGACCGGCATGTCGGATCGCGGATCACGATACATAGGCACCAGCTTGGAAAGCGGGCGATCGCCGATGACGATGCCGGCGGCATGGGTCGAGGCGTGACGATAGAGCCCCTCGATCTTCTGCGCGATGTCGAGCAGGCGCGCGACGACCGGCTCCTCTTCGGCCGCCTCCCGCAGCTTGGGCTCTTCCTCGATCGCCTTGGACAGCGGAGTCGGATTGGCCGGGTTGTTCGGAACCAACTTGCAGATCTTGTCGACCTGCCCGTAGGACATCTCCAGCACACGCCCGACGTCGCGCAGCGCCGCACGGGCCTGCAACGAACCGAAGGTGATGATCTGCGCCACCTGCTCGCGGCCATACTTGCGCTGCACGTAACGGATCACTTCCTCGCGACGATCCTGGCAAAAGTCGATGTCGAAGTCAGGCATCGACACGCGTTCCGGATTGAGGAAGCGCTCGAACAGCAGCGAGAAACGCAAGGGATCGACGTCGGTGATCGTCAGCGCGTAGGCAACCAGCGAACCCGCACCCGAACCACGACCCGGACCGACCGGAATATCCTGGCTCTTGGCCCATTTGATGAAGTCGGAAACGATCAGGAAGTAGCCGGGGAACTTCATGCGCTCGATGATCGAGAGTTCGAACTCCAGCCGCTCGCGATAGTCCTTCTCCGTGTAGCCCGGCGCCATGCCCAGCGCCGCCAGCCGGCCGTCCAGCCCCTCCTCCGCCTGACGACGCAGTTCGAGTGCTTCGGCGCGCTCGGCTTCAAGGGGATCACTGGCGCCGCCGGTGAAACGCGGCAGGATAGGCTTGCGGGTATCCAGTACGAAGGCACAGCGGCGCGCGATCTCGACCGTGTTGGCCAGAGCTTCGGGCAGATCGGCAAACAGCGCCTGCATTTCCTGACGGCTCTTGAGATAGTGATCCGGCGTCAGGCGAAAGCGGGTGTCGTCGGAGACGATCGCGTTATGGGCGACCGCCATCAGCGCGTCGTGCGCTTCATAATCGGCGCGTGAGGGAAAAAAAGCCTCATTGGTCGCGACCAGCGGCACGTCGTGCTCATAGGCCATCTGCACCATGCGTCGCTCGTGGGGACGGTCATAGTCGCCATGACGCTGCAGTTCGACATAAAGCCGATCGCCAAACAGCCGCTTGAGCTCCAAGAGCCGCGTCTCGGCCTGGGCGCGGTGCCCCTCCTTGAGCGCCACATCGATCGGACCTTTCGCAGCACCGGTAAGCGCGATCAGACCGCCGGTGCCCAGTTCATCAAGCCAGGACATGGCGATATGCACCGCCTGACTTGAATCTCCACCGAGATAGGCACGACTGACCAGGTCGACCAGCCGCTCGTAGCCATCAGCATCGGCGGCCAGAAGCACGATCGCCGGATAGGCGCTCACGAAGGATTGGCCGGCCCGCTTTTCCGTCCCTCCATCCTCCATATCGATCGATAGCTGACAACCGATGATCGGTTGCAACCCGTCGCCCAGCGCCTTCTGTGAAAACTCGAGCGCAACAAAGAGATTATTGGTGTCGGTAATGGCAATCGCCGGCTGATCGTCGGCAACCGCCTTGCCGAGGATCTTCTTGAGCGGCAGAGCCCCTTCGAGCAACGAAAAGGCGGAATGCAAACGCAGGTGGACAAAACCAGGCCCCTTGCCCGGCTGCTCCGCCTCGCCCCCGCCTTCGATCATCTCTGCCATCGAACTCAATCCCCGTCACGCATCTGAATCGCATGCGATTTTCCACCGTGCGGGAGGGGAAGTCCAGAACAGTTTGGGCAGCTGTCGCAATCTCTACAGTTTTGCAGAGAGCGGAGGCCGCGTTTGGCGCAAGTCAGAGTGCCAGCATGATCACCGAGAGGCTGGCGACGAACATGGAAATCGAGGCGAATGCTGCAACGTCACGAAGAATTTCGGTCATGGCTATCTCCCTACTCGTTATGTATCCTTTATGTTCTATTTTTGTTCTATCGTCAACACCAAATTTGGTTTGGGTATAGTGGTGACATCCAGGTCCAATTGATACACGCTGACCAACCAAGTTCGATTGGAAGTGCCGCACAGTCGCAAGGCTGGAATTTCTGGTAATACGGACGGCAACGCCGGCGGTGCCATTCGCGGCGGAGGACTTCCCGCCGGCGGATGACCTCGGCTGCGTCCGGTGACAGGAACAGGATCTGGCGCCGCTTGCCGCAGCCGTCGGCGATGATGCGGACATCGGCACCTCCGGTCAGGCCCAGCGATCCGCGCCTTGGCAAACGGCTCAATCGCGGTAACGTCGCAGAACTTCGGCATCGGCAGGAACCGCTGGGAACAGACGCCGACGCTCACCTGTGGCGAGGGTCGCTTCATCGCCGCTGGCTACACCTATTCCTTCTACGACACACCCGACCCGAGGCCGGAGGCAGTTGTGACTACAATCTAACGACCGGCAAGATGAAGAGAAACGACGCGTCCCGCGGCGTCGACCCAAGATCGGTGACCGTCGAGGGCTGGACCGACGACATCGGCGACAAACCCGGTGGTCTTGAGTAGGCCTACGCCATCCACCTAGACCGGCGAAAACCGCTACACACTTTTGCTGGAAACGCTCTAATTCAGATCTGATAATCCACGATCTGCCCGTCGACCAGCGTCACGCAGCGATCCATCCGCCGCGCGATGTCGTGGTTATGGGTGGCGATCAGCGCCGCAAGACCCGACTGGCGCACAAGGGCCTCCAGTGCAGAGAAAACATAGGAGGCCGTCTCTGGATCGAGATTGCCGGTCGGCTCATCAGCTAGCAGCACAAGTGGCGCATTGGCCACCGCGCGGGCGATTGCAACGCGCTGCTGCTCGCCGCCGGAAAGCTCCGCCGGACGATGCTCCCCGCGGTGGCCGATGCGCATATAGTCGAGCAATTGGGCGGCCCGCTCACGAGCCTCCTCGCGCGACAGGCCGGCAATGAGCTGCGGCATCATGATATTTTCCAGCGCTGAGAATTCCGGCAGCAAGTGGTGGAACTGGTAGACGAAGCCGACAGAATTCCGACGGATCGCCGTGCGGCGCTCGTCGGAAAGATCCTGACAGGCCTGCCCGCCGAGCGTTACCTCGCCGGCATCCGGGTGCTCCAGTAGACCTGCGATATGCAGCAGCGTGGATTTCCCCGTGCCGGAAGGTGCGACCAGAGCGACGGTCTCGCCGCTCCTGAGACTGAAATTGGCGCCCTTGAGAATCGCAAGCAGCGTCTCACCCTGGCCATAGCGGCGGTCGATGCCCGAAAGCGAAAGTACGGTATCAGAAGACATGAAGCGGTGTCCTTATTCGTAGCGCAGGGCCTGGACTGGATCGAGGCGCGAAGCACGCCAGGCCGGGAAGATCGTCGCCAGGAAGGAAAGGCCGAGCGCCATGACGACGACGGACACCGTCTCGCCGAGGTTCATGTCGGCGGGCAATTTGCTGAGGAAGTAGAGTTGCGGGTCGAACAGAACAGTGCCCGAAACCCAGGAGAAGAAACTGCGGATCGATTCGATGTTGATGCAGACGATGACCCCGAGCAAGACGCCGGTGAAGGTCCCGGCCGTACCGATTGCCGCCCCCGTCATGAAGAAGATGCGCATGATGGCATTGGCACTGGCTCCCATGGTGCGCAGGATCGCAATATCGCTCGACTTGTCCTTCACCAGCATAATGAGCCCGGAAATGATGTTCAGCGCGGCGACCAGCACGATCAGCGTCAGGATCATGAACATGACATTGCGCTCCACCTGCAGAGCGGAGAAGAAGGTCTGGTTGCGCTGGCGCCAGTCGGTGATGAAGATCTGCCGGCCGGCAGCTTCCTCAATCTTCGGCCGCATCTCATCGATCGCATCTGGATCGGAGACGAACAGCTCGATCGACTGTACCAGTCCTTCGGCGTTGAAATAGAGCTGCGCTTCCTCCAGCGGCATATAGATGATCGACGCGTCATATTCCGACATGCCGATCTCGAACACACCCGAGACAGGATAGGCCTTGACGCGCGGATTGACGCCAAGCGGGGTGACGTCGCCTTCCGGCGAAACGAGGGTGATCATATCGCCGGCCGTGATACCAAGATCCGCCGCCATGCGCGAGCCAATCAGAACCCCCTGCCCGGCGGCAAAGCCGACCAGGTCACCGGCGCGAATATTGTTCGAAACGGTCGTTAACTTGGTCAGATCCTCGGAGCGGATGCCGCGCACCAGTGCGCCGGTTCCCGCGCCCGCCCTGCCGGAGGCCAGCGTCTGCCCCTCGACGAGCGGCAGCGCCATGGTAACACCGGGAACGGCAGAGAACTTCGTCGCCAGCTCCGCGTAATTGTCCAGCGGACCATCGACGGGCTGGACGATCATATGACCGTTGATGCCAAGGATTCGCGTGATGAGTTCGGTACGAAAGCCGTTCATCACCGCCATGACGATGATCAGCGTCGCCACACCGAGCATGATGCCAACGAAGGAGAAACCGGCGATGACCGAGATGAATGCCTCCTTCCGCCGAGCGCGCAGATAGCGCCAGGCGACCATGCGCTCGAATGCGGAGAACGGCCGGGCGGCCTTGCCGGCGTCCGGTGCGGCCGTCTCGTTGGCGGAGGCTGCATTCGTCATTTTGTCTCCTCGCTCGGGAAATTACCCGACCAGCTTGTTGATGGCAGCCTCGATCGTCATCGTCTCGCGAGCACCGGTCTTACGGTCCTTGATCTCGATTTCGCCGCTGGCGACCGACCGGGGACCGGCGATGACCTGCATCGGAACACCGATCAGGTCTGCGGTGGCGAACTTGGTGCCGGCACGGTCGTCCGTGTCGTCGTAGAGCACGTCCTTGCCGGCCTTGGTCAGTGCAGCGTACAGCCGATCGCAAGCGGCGTCGCAAGCCGCATCCCCCGCCTTCATGTTGATGATGACGCAGTCGAACGGTGCGACCGAATCCGGCCAGATGATTCCATTCTCGTCATGCGAGGCTTCGATGATGGCGGGAACAAGGCGGGTCGGGCCGATGCCGTAGGATCCCATGTGGACAAGGTGCTCCTTGCCGTCCGGACCTTGGACCTTGGCGCCCATGGGCTCTGAGTATTTCGTCCCGAAATAAAAGATGTGACCGACCTCGATACCGCGGGCAGAGAGGCGATCGGCTTCGGGAATGGCGTCGAAGGCCGCCTCGTCATGCATTTCCGAGGTTGCCGCATAGACCGACGTCCACTTATCGAAGATCGCCTGGAGACCTGCGACGTCGTCGAAATCTGTATCTGCGGACGGAATGTCGAAATCGACAAAGCTCTTGTGGCTGAAGACTTCCGACTCGCCGGTTTCGGCCAGGATAATGAACTCATGGCTGTGGTTGCCGCCGATCGGGCCGGTGTCGGCACGCATCGGTATGGCGCGCAGGCCAAGACGGGCGAAAGTGCGCAGATAAGCGGCGAACATCTTGTTGTAGGAGTGGATCGCATCCGCTTGCGTCAGATCGAAGGAATAGGCATCCTTCATCATGAATTCCCGCGAGCGCATCGTGCCGAAACGCGGACGGATCTCATCGCGGAACTTCAGCTGAATGTGGTAGAGGTTGAGCGGCAGGCTCTTGTAGGACTTGACGGACGAACGGAAAATGTCGGTGATCATTTCCTCATTCGTCGGACCATAGAGCATGGGCCGGTCCTGACGGTCCTTGATACGCAGCATTTCCTTGCCGTAGTCTTCATAACGGCCGCTTTCCTGCCATAGCTCGGCGGACTGTATGGTCGGCATCGAGAGTTCTATCGCGCCAGCCCGGTTCTGCTCTTCGCGGATGATGCCATTGACCTTGTCAAGCACGCGTTTGCCGAGTGGCAGCCAGGAATAGATCCCCTGCGACTGCTGGCGGATCATACCCGCACGCAGCATCAGACGGTGGGAGACGATCTCCGCTTCCTTGGGATTTTCCTTGAGGATCGGCATGAAATAGCGCGAAAGACGCATAACAGGTTCCAACAGTTGTGGATTCCGCGAGAGCAGCGGAATCAGCCGTGACGAAGGTGTTTTCTCGAAGCGTTCATAGCGGTTTCCCTGCGCGAAGAAAACCCGCCTGCGCCCGGCCAGTTGATCACCCACAGGCGCGTCGCATGGCACGGCGGAACGTGGCGCAGCGACAGCCACACGCCGGCCGCATCGCCTCGCCTGCGACATTTGGAACCACGTGATTTTTTTGGAGAGACTGTAGCATATATGCAAAAAATGGGGTGACAAAGCGCACAAGTTGGGCTAACTTCGGCCCACAAAAGAGGCAAGGAGCTCAAATTCTTGTCGAATTCGCGGTCAAGTCTTGGGAGGATCAGATCTTAGGCGCGCTCGTTCGCAGCCCCTTAATTGGTGAAGGATCACGCGATAATTGAACAAGGTCTTCGGACCTTGTTTTTTTTTGCTTTCCGAAGTCTTCCAGCGCAGCGCCGGGACATCAAGATTTCCATCAAAAAACAATATCTTGAAGAGACTGCCGCAGAAACAGATTCAGGCGCAGCGCCAATGCTTTCCGCCTCCCGTCCGCGGCGTCTCAGTCGAATTTCGGAACAAAATTGGGGAGGCTGTCAAGGCCGATGCCAAGGTAGCCGGTGGCGACATACCACCCGCCGTAGATGATGGCGGAAATGAGAGTGGTGATGAACACGACCCTGCCGCCGCGAAAGCGCGCCGGCGCGCTCTCGATGCTGCCCGGAACAACCTCTTCCGCCTCGGCCTGGGTCTTCATGCCGATCGGCAGAACGGCAAAGAGCGTGAGCCACCAAATGACAAAATAGATCGCGAAAAAGGAAAGAATGGGCATCTTTGGGGCTCCTCCGGCTGACCGGCGCAGCAACGCGCCAAGCTCGGAGCTCTTATAGGGTCACCGTCCGCCTGGCGCAAATCGCAAGTGGTGTGAGGTCAGACCTGCTCGAGCTCGATCAAGGTGCCGTGGAAGTCCTTGGGGTGCAGGAAGAGCACCGGTTTGCCATGGGCGCCGGTTTTCGGCTCTCCGCTCCCCAGAACCCGTGCGCCACCGCTTGCCAATTGGTCACGCGCCGCGATGATGTCTTCGACCTCATAGCAAATGTGATGCATGCCGCCGGCCGGGTTCTTGGCGAGGAAGGCAGCGATCGGCGAATCGGCACCAAGCGGCTCGAGCAGCTCGATCTTTGTGTTCGGCAACTCGACAAAGACCACCGTCACGCCGTGTTCCGGCAGAGCCTGCGCCTGCGACACATGGGCGCCCAGCGTATCGCGGTAGGATGTGGTAGCGGAGACAAGATCCGGAACGGCGATGGCGATATGATTGACGCGTCCAAGCATGACAAACTCCCTCGAAGACGATAGGCGGCGAAGCTATACCAGCTTCGCCGCAAAGGTTATTCAGACTTTGGTCACGAACACCGTGACAATCGGCTTTTTACCCCAAGCGTCATTTGCCGTGCCGCGCACGGCCCGCCGGATGCTCTCACGCACCATCGGCAAGTCCTTGCGGCGTGTGCGGGGGATGCTTTCGACCGCACCAAGCACGGCGTCATAGAGCGTATCCTCCATCGCCTCGCCTTCCAGATCGTATTGCGGCAGGCCAATGGCAACAACTTCCGGGTCGCCGAGGAATTCCAGGCGGCTGTCCAGCAGGACATTGATGGCGACATGGCCGACGTAGGAGAGCTTGCGGCGATTGCCGATGCCCATCTCCTCGAGATCGCCCAGCAGCTTCCCATCCTTGTAGATACGGCCGTGCGGCACTTGGTCGATCACTTCGGCCGGGCCTGGCGCGAGACGCAGCATATCACCGTTGCGAACCCGCGGCACGCTCTTGATCCCGGCCTGCTCGGCAAGTTCCGCCTGGGAAATCAGATGGGCAGCTTCGCCATGCACCGGCACCAGGATCTGCGGACGCGTCCACTCGTACATCTGCAGCAGTTCGTTACGCCGCGGATGCCCCGAGACATGGACCAGCGCCTCACTATCGGTAATGATATGGACGCCCTGCTCCATCAGGCCATTCTTGATCTCGATGATAGCCTTCTCGTTGCCGGGAATGGTGCGCGAGGAAAACACCACCGTATCGCCGGCCGTCAGCGCCACATTGCGCATCTCGTCACGAGAGATCTTGGCAAGTGCCGCGCGTGGTTCGCCCTGGCTGCCGGTGAGAATGATCACGACCTTGTCGCGGGGGATGAAACCGAACTCGTCCTCGGCGATGAAGGGCTTCAGCCCTTCCATGATCCCGAGGTCGCCGGCCACCGCACAGACGCGCTTCAGCGAACTGCCGAGCAACAGTACCTCGCGACCGGCCGCTTCGGCCGCCTGGGCGATCGAGCGGATACGGCCGACGTTCGAAGAGAAGGTGGTGATCGCCACGCGCCCCTCCGCCGCCTCGATGATCTGGCGAAGCCCTTCCGAGACCTGCTCCTCCGATGGGGAAACGCCGTCGCGCATGGAGTTGGTGCTGTCGCACATCACCGCGAGCACGCCCTCATCGCCAAGCGCGCGGAAGCGCGCCTCGTCGGTTAGGGGGCCAAGCGACGGATGGTGATCAATCTTCCAGTCGCCAGTATGAATGACGCTGCCGAGCGGCGTGCGGATGACCAGCGACATCGGCTGGGGAATCGAGTGATTGACGCCGACGGCCTCGACCGAGAACGGGCCGACATTGATCACGTCGCCCTGCTTGAAGGGCGTGACCGGGATTTCCGCCCGGCTTCCCTCGTATTCACGCTTGGCTTCCAACATGCCGGCGGTGAAGCCGGAGGCATAGACCGGGACGTTCAGTCCGGGCCAGATGTCGTTCAGCCCGCCGTAATGGTCTTCATGGGCATGGGTAATGATGATAGCCTTGAGCTTGTTCTTCCGCTCCGCGATGAAGCTGACATCGGCAAGCACCAGATCGACACCCGGCAGATCGGGGCCCGGGAAGGTCACGCCGCAATCGACCATGATCCATTCACGATTCGACGGCGCACCGTAGCCGTAAAGCGCGAGGTTCATGCCGATTTCGCCGACGCCGCCCAGCGGCACGAACACCAGTTCTTCGTTCTTTGCCATTCTTTCCTTGATCCAGTTCACCCGAAGAAAACGTCGCCAGCAGCGATCGTCATGCGGCCTTCAGCGCCGCGATCGAGTATCAGCATGCCTTTATCATCGATTCCGGAAAAATAACCGGAAATCGACCGGTCGGGCAGATTGACCGTTATTTTTTCACCAATCCCGCAGGCCGCCGCGCGCCAAAGATCGACGATCCGGCTGACTCCCTTGCCCTCATCCCAGAGCGCCAGAATATCCGCCATGCTGGCGAACAAGTGGGCGAAAAGCTCCGGCGGCGAAACCGTAGCCCCATTCTCGGCAAGGCTGGTGACCGGATAGGCGGTCTCACCCGGCTTCGCCGTGATGTTGATCCCAATGCCGATCACCAGCGCGTTGCGCCCGTCGGCTAGGCGCTCGGCCTCAAGCAGAATGCCACAGGTCTTCTTGCGGCCGATCAGGATATCATTTGGCCACTTCACCTCGAGCGCCGGCGCGTCTAACGGCAGGACCGGCCGGATCGCCCCGTGCACAGCAAGGGCGACAGCAAGAGGAAGCGAGGGCAAGCGCTCCATCGGCGCCGGATCGATCAGCAGAAGCGAAGCGTAGAGATTGCCGGGTTGGGAACTCCAGGCACGGCCACGCCGACCGCGACCGCCCGTTTGCGTATCGGCGGTGATCCAGAGAAAACCGAAATCGCCCGCGCGAGCGCGGGCGAGACATTCACTGTTGGTCGACGCCACCGCGCCGAGCGCCTCATGCCGGAAAACGTCAAGCGAAATCCGGCGCTGTCCTTGACGCCCGCTCAATTAAACAGCGTCTTGGCCGCAGCTTCGGCTGCCGTTCCGAGCGGACCACCCACCAGCACGTAGCCGACAACGAACAGACCGGAAAGGCCGAAGACAAGGCGCAGTTCACCGGTGATGCGGGCGAATTCGCCCTTGGCTTCGTCGAACCACATCACCTTCACGACACGCAGGTAGTAGAAGGCGCCGACGACCGATGCGAGCACGCCGATGATGGCCAGCGCATAGAGCTTGGCTTCGATAGCGGCGACGAACACGAAGTACTTCCCGAAGAAGCCGGCGAGCGGCGGAATACCGGCGAGCGAAAACATCAGCGCGGTAAGCACTATGGCCATGAACGGCTTGGTCGTGGACAATCCGGCGAGGTCGTCGATGTTCTCGACATTGCCGCCTTCCTTATCGCGCATGGCCATGATGCAGGCGAAGGTGCCGAGCGTCATGATCAGGTAGATCAGCATGTAGGTGATGACGCCGGTTACGCCGGTTTCTGTTCCCGCGGCCAGACCAACCAGAGCATAACCCATATGGCCGATCGACGAATAGGCCATCAATCGCTTGATGTTGCGCTGACCGATTGCGGCGAAGGAACCGAGCAGCATGGAGGCGATCGAGATAAAGACGATGATCTGCTGCCATTCGGCAAAGACCGGAAGGAAGGCGTCGATGACGACGCGCACGACGATCGCCATGGCGCCGATCTTCGGTGCGGCGGCCAGGAACGCGGTGACCGGGGTCGGCGCGCCCTCATAGACGTCCGGCGTCCACATGTGGAACGGCACCGCCGAGATCTTGAACGCCAGCCCAGCGAGGATGAAGACCAGGCCGAAGATCAGGCCGAGGCCGACGTGGCCGGCGGCCAGTACGGCAGTGATCTCGTCGAAACCGATATTGCCGGTGAAGCCGTAAACCAGCGACATGCCATAAAGCAGCATGCCGGAAGACAGCGAACCGAGAACGAAGTACTTGAGGCCGGCTTCCGTCGAACGCAGGCTGTCGCGGTTGATCGCAGCGACGACATAGAGCGCCAGCGATTGCAATTCCAGCGAAAGATAGAGCGATATCAGGTTATTGGCCGAGATCATCAGCATGATGCCGAGGGTCGCGAGCACCAAGAGAACCGGGAACTCGAACTTGTCGAGATGGTCACGCCGGGCATGGCCGACGGCCATGATCATCGCGGTGATCGAGCCGATCAGCGCCAAAGCCTTCATGAAGCGGGCGAAGCCATCCGCCTTGTAGGCGCCGCCGAAGGCTACGCCCTCCGCGGGAACCAGGATCATCCACAGGCCCGACGCGATCAGCAACGCGACGGCGAGGCCCATGACGGTCGTCGCCGACTTCTCACCGGAGAAGACGCCGATCATCAGCAACACCAGAGCACCGACCGCGAGGATCAGTTCCGGCGTGACCAGATGCAGACTAGCGAGGAGTGTTTCAGCGGTCATGTCCAAAGGATCCTGTCGTCAGTTCGCGATGAGCGCAACGGATTGCGCTGCCTGCAGTGCGGCTTCGTAGTTGTTCACGAGAAGGTCGACCGATGCGGCCGTGGCGTCGAAGATCGGAGCCGGGTAGACGCCGAAGAAGATCGTCAGTGCGATCAGCGGATAGAGAATGAACTTCTCCCGCAGCGAAAGATCGAGAAGACCCTTCAGGCTTTCCTTTTCGAGCGCGCCGAACACGACCCGGCGGTAGAGCCAGAGCGCATAGGCGGCGGAGAGGATGACGCCGGTGGCGGCAAAAAGTGCGACCCAGGTGTTGGCGCGGAAGGCGCCGATCAGGGTCAGGAATTCACCGATGAAACCCGAGGTTCCGGGAAGTCCGATATTGGCCATGGTGAAGACCATGAAGGCGGTCGCATATTTCGGCATGTTGTTGGCCAGACCGCCATAGGCGGCGATCTCGCGGGTGTGCATGCGGTCATAGATGACACCGACGCAGAAGAACAGTGCGGCAGAGACGAAGCCGTGGCTGATCATCTGGAAGATCGCACCCTGCACACCCTGGGTATTGGCGGCAAAGGTCCCCATGGTCACGTAACCCATGTGGGCGATGGACGAATAGGCGATGACCTTCTTCATGTCGCTCTGCACCAGCGCCACCAGCGAGGTGTAGATGATGGCGATGACGGACATCGTGAAGACGAGCGGCGCGAAGAAATCGGAAGCCAGCGGGAACATCGGTAGCGAGAACCGCAGCAGACCGTATCCGCCGAGCTTCAGCAGAATACCCGCAAGGATCATCGAACCGGCGGTCGGTGCCTGAACGTGGGCGTCCGGCAGCCAGGTGTGGACCGGCCACATCGGTATCTTCACCGCGAAGGAGGCGAAGAAGGCGAGCCACAACCACGTCTGCATCTCAGCCGGGAACTTGTGGTTCAACAGCAGGCTGATGTCGGTGGTGCCGGCATTCCAGTACATGGCCATGATGGCGAGCAGCATCAGCACGGAGCCGAGCAGCGTGTAGAGGAAGAACTTGTAGGAGGCGTAGACGCGATCCTTGCCGCCCCAGACGCCGATAATGATGAACATCGGGATCAGGCCGGCCTCAAAGAACACATAGAAGAGCACGATGTCGAGCGAGACGAAGACACCGATCATCAGCGTTTCGAGGATCAGGAAGGCGATCATGTATTCCTTCAGACGCTTCTCGACCGAGACCCAGCTGGCGAGAATGCAAAAGGGCATGAGCAGCGTCGTGAGGATGACGAACAGCATCGAAATGCCGTCGACGCCGAGATGATAGGCGATCCCGGTGCCGAGCCATTCATGCTTCTCGACCATCTGGAAGCCAGCATTCGCGTTGTCAAAGCCGATCCAGACAAAAAGCGATACGACGAAGGTGAAGACAGTCGTCAGCAGCGAAACGTTGAGGATGTTGCGGCGGCCAAGGCTGGTATCCTGGCGCGTCAGAAGCAACAGCGCCACGCCGACCAGCGGCAGAAAGGTGACCGTCGAGAGAATTGGCCAATCGGTCATCAGAAGGAACTCCCGAGCATCATCCAGGTAACGAGGGCCGCGACACCGATCAGCATCGCGAAGGCATAGTGATAAAGGTAGCCCGACTGCAGACGGACGGCCCTTTGGGTAAGTTCGGCAACACCGGCGGCAACGCCGTTGGGGCCATAGGCGTCGATGACGCCAATGTCACCCCTCTTCCACAGGAACCGGCCAAGCGCCTTGGCGGAGCGTACGAACAGGAAGTCGTAGAGTTCGTCGAAGTACCACTTGTTGAGCAGGAACTCGTAGAGCACGCGATGCTGCGTTGCGAGCACCTTCGGAGTGGAAGGCGACTTGATGTACATGAACCAGGCCGTAATGAAGCCAGTGATCATGGCCACGAACGGACTCCACTTCACCCAAGTCGGGACATGGTGGAACTCATTCAGGATCTCGTTTTCAGCCCCGGTGAACAGCGCCCCCTTCCAGAATTCGGCATATTCGAGGCCGAAGAAGTGCCCCTCGAACGCGACACCTGCGAAGATTGCTCCGACCGCCAGAACCACGAGCGGCAACAGCATAACCATCGGCGATTCATGCACGTGGTGCATGACGTCGGCCGAAGCGCGCGGCTTGCCGAAGAAGGTCATGAACGCCAGGCGCCACGAATAGAAGCTGGTGAACAGCGCAGCGACGACCAGCAGCGTGAAGGCGAAGCCGGCAACCGCCGAATTCGAGGCAAAGGCGGACTCGATGATCACATCCTTGGAGAAGAAGCCGGCAAAGCCGATCATCGTGCCCGGGATACCGACGCCGGTCAGCGCCAGCGTACCGATCGTCATGGCCCAGAACGTATAAGGGATGTGTTTACGCAGCCCGCCCATATAGCGCATATCCTGCTCTCCATCGACGGCATGGATAACCGAGCCAGCTCCTAGGAACAGCAGAGCCTTAAAGAAGGCGTGCGTGAAAAGATGGAACACGGCTGCGCCATAGGCACCGACGCCAAGCGCCACGAACATGTAGCCGAGCTGCGAACAGGTCGAATAGGCGATGACGCGCTTGATGTCGTTCTGCACCAGCCCGACGGTCGCGGCGAAGAAGGCCGTGATCGCGCCGATCAGCGTGACGAAGGTCAGTGCGTCGGGCGACAGCTCGAACAAAGGCGACATGCGGGCGACGAGAAAGACCCCGGCGGTAACCATGGTTGCTGCGTGGATGAGGGCCGAGACCGGGGTCGGGCCTTCCATCGCATCCGGCAGCCAGGTGTGTAGCAGGAACTGCGCCGACTTACCCATGGCACCCATGAACAGCAGCAGGCAGACGGCGGTGATCGCGTGCCCCTTGTCGAGGCTCATGCCGAGGAAGTTGATCACAGCTTCGGTGCTCTCAGCACCTTCGGCCGGCAGGTAGGTCTGGGTGGCGGCGAAAATCGTCTCGAAGTTGATCGAACCGAACAGCACGAAGATGCCCGCCATGCCGAGGATGAACCCGAAGTCACCGACACGGTTGACGATGAAGGCCTTCATGGCTGCGGCACAGGCGGCAGGCTTCTTGAACCAGAAACCGATCAGCAGATACGAGGCAAGTCCCACGCCTTCCCAACCAAAGAACATCTGCAGCAGATTGTCGGAGGTCACCAACATCAACATGGCGAAGGTGAACAGCGACAGATAAGCAAAGAACCGCGGCCGATGTGGATCGTGGTGCATGTAGCCGATCGAGTAGATATGAACCAGCGTCGAGACGGTGTTGACGACCACCAGCATGACCGCCGTCAGCGTGTCGATACGCAGCGACCATTCGACGTCGATGCCGCCGGACTGGATCCAGCGCAAAAGCGACACCTTGATCACTTCATGGCCTTCGCCCTGACCAAGGCCGACATTGATGAAGACGACCCAGGACAGCAGGGCGACGACGATCATCAAGCCGCTGGTGACATATTCCGAAGCCTTGGCGCCGATCTGGCGGCCGAAAAGGCCGGCAATGAGCGCGCCGATCAGAGGAAGAAAGACGATAGCCTTATAGATGAGCATAGCCGTATCAGCCCTTCATCACATTGACGTCTTCGACGGCGATGGAGCCGCGATTACGATAGAAGACCACGAGGATGGCGAGACCGATCGCAGCTTCCGCCGCAGCCACCGTGAGGATGAACAGCGCGAAGACCTGGCCGACCATGTCGTTCAGGAAGACCGAGAAGGACACCATATTGACGTTGACGGCGAGCAGGATGAGCTCGATGGACATCAAGATGACGATCACGTTCTTACGGTTGAGGAAGATACCGAAGACGCCGAGCATGAAGAGCATAGCGCTGACTGTCAGGTAGTGGGAAAGACCGATTTCCATAATTCTTGTTCCTTGACCTTTCAGCTGCCTCAGATGCCCTGGCCCGGCTTGACCTTGACCACCTTGACGGCAGTCTCGGGCGTGCGGGCGACCTGGCGGGAGATGTCCTGTCGCTTGATGTTTTCACGATGACGCAAGGTCAGCACGATCGCGCCGATCATCGCCACCAGAAGCACCAGGCCGGCGATCTGGAAGAAATAGACATAGTTTGTATAGAGCACGTCGCCGAGGGCAGCCGTGTTGCTCCGGTCGGAGAAGGCCGGGATCGGCATGGTGATCGCCTTAATGGCCTCCGGAGAAAGCGCGCTGCCACCGACGACGACGATGAGCTCGGCCGCAACCACCAGACCAACCAAGGCGCCGATCGGGGCGTATTTCAGCACACCCGACCGCAACTCGGCAAAGTCGATGTCGAGCATCATAACGACGAAAAGGAAGAGAACCGCGACCGCGCCGACATAGACGACCAGAAGGATCATCCCGAGGAACTCGGCGCCGATCAGGATGAAAAGGGCCGCCGCGTTGACGAAGGTGAGGATCAGGAACAGGACCGAATGGACCGGGTTCCGCGCGGAAATGACCATAAACGCCGAAGCCACAGCGACAAAGGCGAAGAGATAGAAAAAGAGAGCCTGAAGACCCATGTTGGTGCCTTTTCATCTTCCCCCGGGCGCGGACCCCTGCCCTGCCGCCCGATGAAGCGCCGCCGATATCCCGACCGGCTGAAACGCCCCGTTTCAAAAACCTGTGCCTCGGCGGTGAACCACAAAGCCCCCCGCCGCGGCGTCGTCATACCGCGATCAGCGGTACGGCGCATCCATTGCGATGTTGCGCGCAATTTCGCGTTCCCAGCGATCGCCATTGTCGAGCAGCCGGGCCTTGTCGAAATACAGTTCCTCACGGGTCTCAGTCGCGAACTCGAAGTTCGGGCCTTCGACGATTGCATCGACCGGGCATGCCTCCTGGCAGAAGCCGCAATAAATGCACTTCACCATGTCGATGTCGTAGCGGACCGTACGACGGGTCCCGTCGTTGCGGCGCGGGCCGGCCTCGATCGTAATCGCCTGGGCGGGACAGATCGCCTCACACAGCTTGCAGGCGATGCAGCGCTCTTCTCCGTTCGGATACCGGCGCAAGGCATGCTCACCGCGGAAGCGCGGTGAGACCGGTCCCTTCTCGAACGGATAGTTGATTGTCGACTTGGGCGCGAAGAAATAGCGCATCGACAGGAAGAAGGCGCCGACGAACTCTTTCAGGAACAGGGAACTGATAGCCTGGGAAAGACCAGCCATCTCAACCTCCAAATCTGCCGAATGAATGGATGGCCATGGTTATGCCCACCCCATGAACTTCAGCACGAATGCAACAATGACGACCATGGCGAGCGACAGCGGAAGGAAAACCTTCCAACCGAGCCGCATCAGCTGGTCATAGCGATAGCGCGGCACGAAGGCCTTCACCATGGCGAACATGAAGAACACCATCGACGCCTTGAGAATGAACCAGATGATGCCCGGTACCCAGTTCAGGAACCACACATCGACCGGCGGCAACCAGCCACCGAGGAAGAGGATGGTGGTGAGCGCGCACATCAGGCAGATCGCGGCGTATTCGCCGAGCATGAACATCATGTACGGGGTCGAGCCATATTCGACCATGAAGCCGGCGACGAGTTCGGATTCCGCTTCCGGAAGGTCGAAGGGCGGACGGTTGGTTTCCGCCAATGCCGAGATGAAGAAGATCACGAACATCGGGAAAAGCGACAGCCAGTGCCAGTCGAGGAAGGAGTTCGGCAGACCGAGCATGGTGCCGAGGCCGTCCTTCTGCGCATAGACGATGTCGGTGAGGTTCAGCGAGCCGACGCAAAGCAAGACTGTGACGATAACGAAGCCAATTGAGACTTCATAGGACACCATCTGCGCCGCCGAGCGGAGCGCACCGAGGAACGGGTACTTCGAGTTCGAAGCCCAACCGCCCATGATGATGCCGTAAACCTCGAGCGAGGAGATGGCGAAAATGTAGAGGACACCGACATTGATGTTGGCGATCACCCAGCCGTCGGCAAGCGGCACGACGGCCCAGGTGGCGAGCGCCAGCGTCACGGCGACCAGCGGGGCCAGAAGGAAGACGCCCTTGTTGGCGCCGGCCGGAATGACCGGCTCCTTGAAGACGAACTTCAAAAGGTCGGCAAACGACTGGAACAGACCCCAGGGACCGACGACGTTCGGACCGCGGCGCATCTGCACGGCTGCCCAGATCTTGCGGTCGGCCAGAAGGATATAGGCGATGAACAGCAGGAGGGCGACCAGCAGCAGAAGCGACTGGCCGATCATGATGGCCGCCGGCCAGACATAAGTGGAAACGAAACTATCCATGATCCCCTGCCTTATTCTGCCGCAGCCTGGAAATTGTTGCGGGCCAACGCCGAGCACTCGGCCATGACGGCCGAAGCGCGTGCGATCGGGTTCGTCAAATAGAAGTCTTTGACCGGCGACGCAAACGCGGATTTGGTCATCGCCCCGGCTTTTTTCGCAAGTGCGGCAATTTCAGCACCGGCGCCCGGCGCGATCTCGTCGAGATCGGCGAAATGCGGGTGGTCGGCATAGAGCTTGGCGCGAAGAGCACCGAGCGAATCAAACGGCAGTTTCTTGCCGAGCACGTCGGAAAGGGCACGAATGATAGCCCAGTCCTCACGGGCGTCGCCCGGCGCAAAGGCTGCGCGATTGCCCATCTGCACGCGCCCTTCGGTGTTGACCCAAGTGCCCGACTTCTCAGTGTAGGTCGCGCCCGGCAGGATGACGTCGGCATGGTGTGCGCCGTTGTCGCCATGGCTACCAATGTAGACGGTGAATTTGGCCGACTTCTTGGTGAAGTCCAGTTCATCCGCACCAAGCAGGAAGAGCACGTCCATCGAGGTCAGCATATCCGCGGCGGTAACACCGCCCTCGCCCGGCACGAAGCCGAGATCGAGGCCACCGACGCGCGAAGCGGCGGTATGCAAGACGGAAAAGCCGTTCCACTCGTCGGAGACGGCGCCCACGGTATTGGCGAGAGCGGCCGCATTGGCGAGAACAGCAGCACCTTCAGCGCCAGCGAGCGCACCCTGGCCAACGATGATCAGCGGGTTCTTGGCGGCCTTCAGCTTGTCGACGAAGCCGTTCTTGCCGGCAACCAGATCGGCCAAAGTTTCCGTGCCGGCGCCGAGGTATTCATACGGATAGCGCAGTTCGCCGCCTTCACCGATTACGCCGATCGGCAGGCCGCCACGGCGCCAGCGCTTGCGGATGCGGGCGTTGAGGACGGCCGCTTCGTAGCGCGGGTTGGCGCCGACGATGAGGATCGCATCCGCCGATTCGATACCTTCTATGGTCGCGTTGAAGAGGTAGCTTGCGCGGCCGTACGACGGATCAAGTCCCGTCCCATCCTGGCGACAATCAATGTTAGCCGAGCCGAGCGAGCCGATCAGCGCTTTCAGCGCATACATTTCCTCGACCGAGGCAAGGTCGCCGGCGATCGCGCCGATCTTGGCGCCCGAAGTCGACGAAACCGCCGACTTGATGGCGGCGAAAGCCTCACCCCAGGTCGCAACCTGCAGGCGACCGTCGCGGCGCACGTAGGGCCGGTCGAGGCGCTGGGTCTTCAGTCCGTCCCAGATGAAGCGGCTCTTGTCGGAGATCCACTCTTCGTTGATGGCATCGTTGACGCGCGGCATGACGCGCATGACTTCGCGGCCGCGCGTGTCGACACGGATCGCCGAACCCAGTGCGTCCATGACGTCGATCGATTCGGTCTTGTTCAACTCCCACGGACGAGCGGTGAAGGCGAAGGGCTTCGAGGTCAGCGCGCCGACCGGGCAAAGGTCGACAACGTTACCCTGCAGCTCGGAGGTCATCGCCTGCTCGAGGTAGGTGGTGATCTCAGCATCTTCACCCCGACCGATCAGGCCGAGTTCGGCAATGCCAGCGACTTCCGTGGTGAAGCGGACGCAGCGTGTGCAGTGAATGCAGCGGTTCATCACGGTCTTGACCAGCGGACCGATATACTTGTCTTCGACGGCCCGCTTGTTCTCGGTGTATCGCGAACTGTCGATACCGAAAGCCATGGCCTGGTCCTGCAGGTCGCATTCACCGCCCTGGTCGCAGATCGGGCAATCCAGCGGGTGATTGATCAGCAGGAACTCCATCACGCCTTCGCGGGCCTTCTTGACCATCGGCGTGTTGGTGTAAACTTCCGGCAACTCGCCGTTCGGGCCACCACGGATGTCGCGTACGCCCATGGCGCAGGAGGCTGCCGGCTTCGGCGGGCCACCCTTCACCTCGACGAGACACATACGGCAATTGCCAGCGACCGACAGCCGTTCATGGAAACAAAAGCGCGGGACCTCAGCGCCGGCTTCCTCACACGCCTGCAACAGCGTGAAATGATCCGGAACCTCGATCTCTTTACCGTCGATCTTCAGCTTTGCCATATTCGCCTTCCTGCCTCACGCACAGTGCGCATTGCACCACAGCTCACGCTGCAGCAGACGAGACCGACCAATTCTTGCATTGGCACGTACTCGCCGATTATTCCCTCGTCCTGGCCCCGCGCCCCGCGAAGCTGGACATCCTTGTCCTTTGCCGACCACGAGAGCCCCTGAGAGGCACACCGCGATCCCTATTTCTTGCCACCCGCCAGATTGCGAGCCTGACCTGCCCAGTCATCCCGGACCGCCCGGCCGTCGAGCCCGATCGCCTGATCAAGCGCGGCGAGCCCTTCCCCATCGAGCGCAGCGAGATCGGCGAAGCGCAAAATGCCCTTGCCATTCAGCACCTGCTCCAGCTTCGGACCGATGCCTTCGATCCTCTTCAGATCGTCGGCTCTGCCAGTCGCTCTTGGCGGTCTGGCAGGCTTGGCATCCTTAACAGGCGCTTCGGTCTCGGCCGAGGCCGCCTTAGCCTTTGCCGCCGAAGGCTTGACCATCGCTGACCTCGCCGCCGTCGACTTGTTCGCAACCGGCTTGGATGCCACAGACTTTGCCGCTTTCACCGTCGCTGGCTTCGGCTTCGTTGCCTTGACTGTTTTTACCACCTTGGCTGCGACCGGAGCCTCCGCCGGATCATTCCCTACCGGCTCGGCCTGGATGGAACCGGAGGTGTCTGCCTCTTTTTCCTCAAGCTTTCGAGCCAGCTTGTTGGTCGCCTCGACAGCACCCTGCAATGATCCAAGAAACATGCTCGTCATGTGCGTCGCCAAGCCGAAACCAATCGCGGTCGCAGCCGCAAACGCGGCCGTCGGATGCGCCATCAGAGGGTGGAGCGGCACATGCGGCATGTCCTTCAGCGCATCGGCGAGATGGCTGAAGTCAGCGGGCTCGCCCGCCTGTCCTTCTGCTGTCTTGTCCGGTGCCTTGGCCATTGACGCTCGTTCCTTACTCAGCCGCTTCCAGTACAACCCCATGCGCCATGGCGTTGCGGGTATACTGATCAATCCGCGCTTCGATCTCCGGCCGGAAATTGCGAATGAGCCCCTGGATCGGCCAGGCCGCAGCGTCGCCGAGCGCGCAGATCGTATGACCTTCAATCTGCTTGGTCACTTGGAACAGCATATCGATTTCACGCTTCTGGGCATTGCCCTTCACCATGCGCTCCATAACGCGCATCATCCAGCCGGTGCCTTCCCGGCACGGCGTGCACTGGCCGCAACTCTCGTGCTTAAAGAAAGCGGCGATGCGCCAGATAGCCTTGATGATGTCGGTCGACTTGTCCATGACGATCATGCCGCCGGTACCGAACGACGACTTGACCTCGCGCAGACCGTCGAAGTCCAGAACGACGTCCATCATGTCCTCGGCCTTGACGACCGGGCACGATGCACCGCCCGGGATAACGGCAAGAAGATTGTCCCAGCCGCCACGGATACCACCAGCGTGCTTCTCGATCATCTCACGGAAGGTCACGCCCATGCTCTCCTCGACCGTGCAGGGCCGGTTGACGTGGCCCGAGATCATGAAAAGCTTGGTGCCGACATTGTTCGGACGGCCAAAGCTGGAGAACCAGCCGGCACCCCGGCGCAAGATCGTCGGCGTCACGGCAATCGACTCGACGTTATTGACGGTGGTCGGGCAGCCGTAGAGACCCATGTTGGCAGGGAACGGCGGCTTCAGGCGCGGCTGGCCCTTCTTGCCTTCCAGGCTTTCGAGCAGCGCGGTTTCCTCGCCGCAGATATAAGCACCGGCACCGTGATGAACGATGATGTCGATGTCATAGCCGAGCTTGTTGTTCTTGCCGAGCAGCCCGTATTCGTAGCACTCGTCGATCGCAGCCTGAAGGGCTTCACGCTCGCGCATGAACTCGCCGCGCACATAGATGAAGGCGTGATTCGCACCCATGGCGAAGGAGGCGATCACGCAGCCTTCGATCAGCGTATGCGGATCGTGGCGCAGAATATCGCGGTCCTTGCAGGTGCCCGGTTCCGACTCGTCAGCGTTGACGACCAGATAATGGGGACGTCCATCACTTTCCTTCGGCATGAACGACCACTTGAGGCCGGTGGGGAAGCCAGCGCCGCCACGGCCGCGCAGACCGGAAGCCTTGACCTCGTTGACGATCCAGTCGCGGCCCTTCTCGAGCAGCTGCTTGGTGCCATCCCAATGACCACGGCTCATGGCGCCCTTCAGGGACTTGTCCTTGAGGCCGTAGATATTGGTAAAGATGCGGTCCTGATCTCTCAACATATCCTAACCCCTTACCGCGGCTTCTTGCCGAAGACCTTGATGTATTCGGCCTCGCCGCCCTTGGCGAGCGCCTTGGCCTGCTTGACCCAGTCATCTCGCTCGATGCGGCCGGCGAACTTCAGATAGCCGTCCACCCATTCCCGCTCGGCCTTTTTCCACCCAGCGACCTGGGCGAAGGTGTAAATGCCGAGACCGTTCAGAATGCCTTCGATCTTCGGGCCGACGCCGGAAATCATCTTCAAATCATCCGGCGTAGCCGGCTTTTCGACAGCGGACGGACGGTTCTTGTCGTCGAGTGCCGGCTGAGCAGAAGCGGTCGCCTTCTCAACGACTGGGGCCTCGGCCACCGTTTCCTTGACATCATTGGTTGCTGGCTTGGCGCTCTTTGGCGAAGTCTTGCCTTCCACCTCGATGAGCGTCGTCGGGCCACCGACCGGAGCAGAATAGACGCGATCGATCTGCGGGCCAGGCGTGATGTCGCTCCCCTTGCCCGCTTCAAAGCGATCGATGATGTGCTCAAGCTGGGTCGGCGTCAGATCTTCGTAGGAGTCCTTGAAAATCATGACCATCGGCGCGTTAACGCATGCGCCCTGACACTCGACCTCTTCCCACGACAGGGTACCATCGGCGTTCAACTCGAAGGGATCTTGATGGATCTTCTTCTTGCACACATTGATCAGGTCTTCTGCACCGCGCAGCATGCACGGGGTCGTGCCGCAGACCTGAACATGAGCGCGCGTCCCAACCGGCTTCAGCTGGAATTGGGTGTAAAAGGTCGCAACCTCCAGAACCCGGATATAGGGCATGGCGAGCTTGTCGGCGACGAATTCGATCGCCGCTCGGGTAACCCATCCGTCTTGCTCCTGGGCACGCATCAAGAGCGGGATCACCGCCGACTGCTGCCGGCCCTCGGGATACTTGGCAATCGTTGCCTCGGCCCAAATGGCATTCTCCTCGTTGAAGGAAAAGCCTGTCGGCTGGAATTGATCTTCGGCTAGTCGACGAACGGACATTACTTCCTCACGCCTTGTCTCAGTTTATGGATCCACACCGCGAACTCGTCAAAGACGTGAATTCACAGGCGTAGGCCGAATTGTCTTTCTGCAGGAATACGATCAACTTGGCACCGTTGGAAACGGTGGACTTGATCTCGTAGCCCTGCTTGATGAGGTCTCCCATTGATGTCGTCGAGCTGCTGGACGATAGCGCCGAGCTCTGCGCCTGCGCATTCGCGGCGAAGAGCATGACTGCGATCGTCAGCAGCGTCCGCGGCATCAGCGGTCCACCTCACCGAACACGATGTCGAGCGAACCGAGGATCGCCGAGATGTCAGCGAGCTGGTGGCCGCGGCAGATGTAGTCCATCGCCTGGAGATGCGCATAGCCCGGAGCGCGGATCTTGCAGCGGTACGGCTTGTTGGTGCCGTCCGATACGAGAAAGACGCCGAATTCGCCCTTCGGCGCCTCGACCGCCGCGTAAACTTCGCCCTCTGGTACGTGGTAGCCTTCGGTGTATAGCTTGAAATGGTGGATGAGCGCTTCCATCGACCGCTTCATCTCGCCCCGCTTCGGCGGAACCACCTTGCCGTCGATCGAAGAGATCGGACCGGTCTTCGCATCCCCCAGCAGGCGGTTGACGCACTGCTTCATGATCTTCACCGATTGGTGCATTTCGAACATACGGATCAGGTAACGGTCGTAGCAGTCACCGTTCTTACCAACCATGATGTCGAAGTCGAGATCGGCATAGCACTCATAGGGCTGAGACTTGCGCAGATCCCAAGCAGCGCCAGAGCCGCGCACCATGACGCCGGAGAAGCCCCAGGCCCAGCAATCCTCAAGGCTGACAACGCCGATGTCGACGTTACGTTGCTTGAAGATGCGGTTGCCGGTCAAAAGTGCGTCAATGTCGTCAAGCTTGGCCGGGAACTGGTCGCACCACTTGCCGATGTCCTCGACCAGTTCGTGCGGCAAGTCCTGATGAACACCGCCCGGACGGATATAGGCCGAGTGCATGCGCGCGCCGCAGGCGCGCTCATAGAACACCATGAGCTTCTCGCGCTCCTCGAAGCCCCAGAGTGGCGGCGTCAGAGCACCGACGTCCATGGCCTGGGTCGTGACATTCAGGAGGTGCGACAGGATACGACCGATTTCCGAGTAGAGCACACGGATCAACTGGCCGCGAATCGGGATCTCGACCCCGAGCAGCTTCTCGACAGCCATCGCGTAGGCATGTTCCTGGTTCATCGGCGCGACGTAGTCGAGACGATCGAAATAGGGAACGGCCTGCAGATAGGTCTTGGTTTCGATCAGTTTTTCGGTGCCACGGTGCAACAGGCCGATATGCGGATCGACGCGCTCTACGATTTCCCCGTCGAGTTCCAGCACGAGACGCAGAACGCCATGCGCCGCCGGATGCTGCGGACCAAAGTTGATGTTGAAATTGCGGACGTTGTGTTCCGTCATAACGCTAACCTTCCGTCCTTACTTCGCCGCCTTCTCGTCGCCAGGCAGCACGTAGTCCGTGCCTTCCCATGGCGAGAGAAAGTCGAAATTGCGGAATTCCTGCTTCAGCTCCACCGGCTCGTAAACGACGCGCTTGGCGTTGTCGTCATAGCGCACTTCGACAAAACCGGTGGTCGGGAAGTCCTTGCGCAGCGGATGCCCCTCAAAACCGTAGTCGGTCAGGATGCGGCGCAGATCCGGGTGATCGGTAAACATGATGCCGTACATATCCCAGGCCTCGCGCTCGAACCAGTCGGCGCCTGGAAAGACGGAACAGGCCGAAGGAACCGGCTTGTCCTCGTTGGTCGCGACCTTGACGCGGATGCGCAGATTCTGGCGCGGCGACAGCAGGTGGTAGACCACATCGAAGCGATCTTCACGCTGCGGGTAGTCGACGCCACAGATATCGACCAGATTGACGAACCCACACTGCACATCGTCGCGCAGGAAAGTCAGCAGCGCGATGATTGTGTCGGGCCTCGCCGTCAGGGTCAGCTCGCCAAAGCGCGACTCGGATGAGGCGATGAGCGCACCGCGCACCTCGGCGAGATAGGATGCAAGCTCGTTCAGGGCTTCACTCATTTGTCTCGTCCCTTCGCCTTACCGCTCGATGGTGCCGGTGCGGCGGATCTTCTTTTGCAGCAGAAGCACGCCATAGAGCAGCGCCTCCGCCGTGGGCGGACAGCCCGGCACGTATATATCGACCGGCACGACCCGGTCACAGCCGCGCACGACCGAATAGGAATAGTGGTAATAGCCACCGCCGTTGGCGCACGACCCCATCGAGATCACATAGCGCGGCTCAGGCATCTGATCGTAGACCTTGCGCAGAGCGGGTGCCATCTTGTTGGTAAGCGTACCAGCAACGATCATGACGTCAGACTGGCGCGGAGAAGCGCGCGGCGCGAAACCGAAACGCTCGACGTCATAGCGCGGCATAGAGAGCTGCATCATCTCGACCGCGCAGCAGGCAAGACCGAAGGTCATCCACATCAGCGAGCCGGTGCGCGCCCAGTTGATCAGCTCGTCGGTCGACGTGACGAGAAAACCCTTGTCTGCGAGTTCATTGTTGATCTCGCCGAAAAAAGCGTCGTCACTACCAATCGGCTTTCCGGTATTGGGGTCGATGACCCCTGTGGCCTGCGGCGCAACCAGCGTCGAGTTGGACTGGATCACTCCCATTCGAGCGCCCCCTTCTTCCATTCATAAATAAAGCCGATGGTCAGCACGCCGAGGAACACCATCATGGACCAGAAGCCGAACCAACCGATTTCACCGAAGGATACCGCCCAGGGAAAAAGGAAAGCGACTTCGAGGTCGAAGATGATGAAGAGGATCGACACCAGGTAGAAACGGATGTCGAATTTCATGCGCGCATCGTCGAAAGCGTTGAAGCCGCATTCGTATGCCGAAAGCTTTTCCGAATCGGGCGCCTTGAAGGCGACGGCAAACGGCGCGATCAACAGCGCCAGGCCGATTACCAAGGCAATACCGATGAAAATAGCAATCGGAAGGTAGGAACTGATCAGTTCAGTCATCATGTCCATCCCTGCTTGTATCGAGTGCCTGGCGGCATCTCGGGCCGATGGCCAACAAGCCGAAAAGAGTGTTGCAACGAGCCGTGGTTAGCGCAGCCTGCCCGCTTGCGCAAGACCGACCGAGGGCTTTTCACCCGATACAGCGAGGACTTTACCAGCCGGTAAAAACCGTGTCGCGCCAATTCGGTATATTATGGCGCTGCGGCGCAACAAAAGTCTAAAAATGGGAGGGAAAGAATGGCGCGAGTGACGGGGCTCGAACCCGCGACCTCCGGCGTGACAGGCCGGCACTCTAACCAACTGAGCTACACCCGCGCATTTCTCAAACAGAAGCGTTTCCGCTTCGTCACGTTCGGCTAGGCCGTCCGATGAGCGGCTAACTAAGGGGTTCGGTTATTGGTGTCAAGCGCGATCGAAGACAATTCCATGACGGACCGAATTTTGTTCACCGCATCAGGATCGATCCCCACGAACCCACGGACAACGCCCCTCTCCCTCCCCAGCGAAAAGCCCGGAAATCCAGGGCCCGGCAGCAAAACGCACCGACCGACCAACAAAAAAAACAAAAAATCTTCACAAACACTCTTGCGGATTTTTCCTGATCCGCATAGATGACGGCCACCGACGCGGCGGGCCGAGCCCGATGTCGCGGAAGGGCGATTAGCTCAGTTGGTAGAGCGCCTCGTTTACACCGAGGATGTCGGGAGTTCGAGTCTCTCATCGCCCACCATTCCCATTTTTTGATGCATTTGCTGCGGATTTAATCATCGAACCGTTAGAGCAGGCCTTTGACTTGCTCAGCATGCTATTTTCCAGTCGTGCGCGCCTCTGTCCCGCCGCACACACCCACCGGGAAAAACAGCGGATGCCACGGAATTACCAGCACGCACAACAAGCCGCATAACGTTGCAAAACAACCGTTCACGCATATCGAGATCGGCATCGACGCGAATATCAACGGGAGCGACAACCTCGCAGGCCACACCAAAGAGATTGCGCAGGAGGCCCTCCCCCATAATCAGCAGTCAGATTACGAGAGTGAAAGTGCGCCTTTCATTCACAAGCACCGGCAAGGCCGCGCGAGAAGCACCCCCCCCCTAGATCAATTGCATGGCGCCCACTATCCTACCCCTTAGACCGCCGAGAAATGGAACAAGACAAAAAAAACAAACGAACAACAAAAGAAATTTCCAAATGGCAACAGCCAAAATCACAATACGACTTTAAAAATCATGTAGTTTTCAACCTAAAATTACAAATATATTTACGAAATGAAACACAGAATATCATTAATAAGATTAAAATATATTGATAGAGATTTTCAATCTGTAGTTGATATATTCAAAGTAATCGAACAGAAGAATTCCATTAATGACTGTGCTTCTTTAGCAATGGTCGCCCAGAGTTACTACTATCAGGATAAATACGAATCGGCGGCCGAAGTTTTCGTCAGAGCAGCGAATATAGATTCGCCCGCTTCACTCAAGTTTTGCAATTTGGCGTTTGAGCTATTTCGCAAGGCCGGAAATACATGGAAGGCACTGCAAGCAGCAGACGCGATTCTGAAGCGATCACCGCGCGACCATACCGCGGCCGCCTTTCGCCGCCACCACCTCTTTGATTTTCTCCTCACTGAGGAATTGTTAGAGGCTAACAAGCAGGCGATGGCTGGCATCACAGCAAATGATGAATTCATAAGATCCTGCGAATTGCCATTTAATAACCTCATGTGGTGCGGGGACGAAGGCATCAACTCCCGGATTCGCGACCTCAGAGCCCCCCTTTTCTCAAGTGACGACCGCAAAAGGCGCCGCGCTCAACCGCATCAGTTCGCACGTAAGATCAGGATCGGATATTTCTCAGCGGACTTCTCCAGCGCCCACGCTACCATCATTTTGATGCGCGGCGTCCTTGAGTGTCACGACCGCAATGACTTCGAGATCACGCTCTATTGCAACACTCCCGACTCGCTCATCGCCAATGACGCGGGTTTCCGACAAGAGGTCGGTAAACTGGTCAGCATCAGAGATCTCACAGATGCGGAGGCACATGCTCGAATCCGCGATGACGGGATCGACATTCTGGTCGATCTTAAAGGGCACACGAGTGGCGCTCGTATCGGGCTGATAAACTCAGGCCCCGCCCCCATCCAAGTTTCGTGGCTCGGCTTTCCTGGCAGTGTAACCGGGATCGATTGTGACTATGTAATTGGCGACCCTACCGTCACCCCTGACACCAGCAAACCGTTTTATCATGAAAAATTCTGCCGACTGCCAGAGTGCTATCAGGCGAATGACAACAAAAGGCGGCCGCTGCCTCCGCCCATGAGGCGCCAAGACGCTGGCATTCCGACAGACAGAATGATTTTCGCATCGTTTAACAACGTCAAGAAGATCTCTCCTGAAACCATCGGCGCTTGGGCCAGCATACTAAGGAATTGCCCCGATAGCATTCTCTGGATGATGTGCGACAATGAAATAGCGCAAGAAAACCTTCTGCGCTACTTAGACGCGCAATCAGTGGCGCCCGACAGAGTGATTTTTGCAAGACCGATTGGTTACGAAGCTCATATCGCCAGATTGCAGGCCGCAGATTTATGCCTAGACACTTTTCCGTGCAACGGACATACGACAACATCAGACTGCCTGTGGGCAGGCTTGCCGGTATTGACAACCAAGGGAAGTAACTTTGCGTCAAGAGTGTCCGAGAGCCTTTTAGTTGCGGCTGGGGTGCCTGAACTGGTTTCCGAAAGCACCGATGAATATGTCGCACTCGCTTGCGAACTGGCCAAGAACCAAAGTCTCCTGAAAAGCCTGCGGCAGCGCCTGCTGGATAATCGATTCTCCGCTCCTCTTTTTGATACAGAGCGGTTCACTCGCCATTTGGAACGCGGCTACCGCATGATGGTCGAGCGCCGCAAAGCGGGATTGGACCCGGACAACATCGATGTGCCGGCATTTCCGCCCCGCCAAGAGCCATTCCGTTGATCAGCTTCTTCGTCTCGCAGCCCACTGCGGACAGAGCAAGGCCGGGCCGGCCTATACCTTGGGATCGGCACGAATCAGCCCTGCGAGACACGAATCGCGGCGCGGCTTTACCGTCAGGCAAACCGCGCGATCCTCAGCAAAACCGGCAACGCCGGCGACTGGGCCAGGCCCGCGCGGCGCAATGGCCATAGCACAAGCTTGAGCAACCGTTTGAGCACGAAGGCGCCGATCACAAGCGACAGACCCGCGAGCGCGGATGCGACGGCATAGAGCATCGCGCCGACCTCCAGAATCGAGCGTCCCAGGAATTTCATCACCGCGTGCGTCCCGTCGCCGAAGTGAGTCGCGACCTTTTGCAGCTTGCGCAGTTCCTTCGGGCTCTCAGCGAGCGACAGGGCTGCAACCGAGCTTCGCATGCCGCCTTTCGTTGAAATCTCACCAAGAACAGTGGCGTCATCGATCAGCGCACGGGCTGCAGTGTCGTCAACTGAGCGAACGGCAGCCGTGCGCAGCCGAGAAAGACCAAGCGCACCTTCGTCCGCAGCGGCCGTGAATTCCGCCTTCAGCAGCCGGGTGTCGACGATCTTCGCGACGTTCTTCGACAAGTAGGCGGTGAGAGGAGCCGAGAGCTTCCGGCTCCGGTAAGCACTCTTCAGGACGGAGAGACCGGCATCGGGTACGACTGTAGCACCGGCACTACCGTAGGCCGATACCGTCAAGCCGAGTCCGACCGCAGAAAGACCCAGCAGAATCGGATCGTATCCATCGTTTGAGAGATAACGAAAACCCTGGACCGAAAAGTCGCGCAGGTCGCCGACACCGATCAGGTCACTCGCCACCGAACCGGCGATTTCCGCGCCACTGTCAAGCGAACCGAAAACGAAACCTTTCGCCGCCCGGCGGCCCGACTGATAGGCGCGCCCAAGCAACGTTCCCTGGGCACGGTCGCGCAAGGCCGGCGGAAGCTCGTGGCCGTGGCGGATGGCGAGATCGCAAAGCGCTGTCGCATAGGCATGGTCGCCGTCGGCAATGGCCTGCTCGATTTCTGTAACAAACGCCTGGGTCGAGGCCATGTAGAGGCGGAACCCGGCCAGCGCGGCAGGATCCACCAACCCCAAGGCTGCGCCGGCGCTGTATACGACGGTCGCGGAATTCCACACTGCAAGCCCTGCGGCCAGCAGCGAGACAAAACGCAGAACCTTGAGCAGCGTCAATATCCGTGTCACGGCGTTATGTTATGCTTAATTCACGGTGTTTTTGCGGCGTGCATGGGCAATGGGCGGCCGAGCATGTCCGGCAACCAGACGCATCCAGCCTTGCCCGGGTGGGCACCGCTTGGTAACCGCAACAATACAGAAAATGACCTATGGAGGATCACCCATGCGCCTGCATTCATTCGGAAGAACGGACTTCACTGTCAGCGACATCGGCTTCGGCGCTTGGCAGATCGGCGGTTCCTGGGGCGAGGTCTCCGAAGCCGACGGACGGGCGGCGCTCAATGCCGCGCTCGACGCTGGCGTGACTTTCGTCGATACTGCGGACGTCTACGGCGATGGCCGCTCGGAGCGAATCATCGCCGACGTCCTGAAAACCCGCGGCGGGGCTCGCCCGATGGTGGCGACCAAGGCCGGACGGCGCCTCGATCCGCACGTCGCCGACGGCTATACCAAGGTCAATCTCGAAGGTTTCATCGACAGGTCGTTGAAAAACCTGGCGGTCGAGCGTCTCGATCTCGTCCAGCTGCACTGCCCGCCGACAGACGTCTACTATCGGCCTGAGGTCTTCGAGGCACTGGAGCAGCTCAAGCGCGCCGGCAAGATCGCCAATTATGGCGTGAGTGTCGAAAAGGTCGAGGAAGGGTTGAAGGCCATCGAATATCCGGGCGTCGTCAGCGTGCAGATCATCTTCAACATGTTCCGCCAGCGCCCGGCCGGCCTGTTCTTTCAGGAAGCGAAACGCCGCAATGTCGCGGTAATCGCGCGCGTACCGCTGGCGAGCGGCCTTCTGTCGGGCAAAATCACGGCGGCAACGAAGTTCGCAGCGGAAGACCACCGTAGCTTCAATCGCCACGGCGAGGCCTTCGATGTCGGTGAGACCTTTGCCGGCGTGCCGTTCGAAACGGGGCTGCAGGCGGTAGAGGAAGTACGCAAGCTTGTGCCCGCAGGCACGGCGATGGCGGCGTTTGCGCTGCGCTGGATCCTGATGCACGAGGCGGTCACCGTCGTGATCCCCGGCGCGCGCAACGAGGCCCAAGCGAAAGCGAACGCAGCAGTGTCCGACTTGCCGGCTATTTCGGCCGATGTCATGGCGGCGGCAAAGGAGATCTACGACCGACTGATCGCACCGCACGTGCACCAGCGCTGGTAGGACAACTGCGCAAACGGAACCAGCACAGCAAATGGCGGAGGCCGGAAGATCGCTCACCCGGCCTCCAGTCGTCTTGGGAGGACGAAGCTTAGTTGGTGCCCTTGAGGTCGACCGGGAAAAACAGGGTCTCGCCCGACGAATCATCGACACCGTCATTGTCGGTCACGGCATAGGCCTGGCCTGACGCATCGAAGGTAAAGCCTTCGAGCTTGTCGACAACATAGCCATTGGTGGCGGCTTTGAGGTCCGGCAGGAAGTCGTGGACCTCCTCCTTCTTGACCAGCGGCAGCTCGCCACCGATCTTGGCCGGCTTCAGATCGGCAAGCGCCACGCGGTAGAGCTTCTTGATCTTGGCCGCATCGCCGATCTGGTTGTCGCGTTCGATGATGTAGACGTAGTCGCCATGGGCGGAGATTTCCGAGAGGCCGACCCAACCGGCTTCACCCTTGTCCAGCGGATAGCGCACAGCGCCCCACTCCTTGGACTTCGGATTGTAGGAGACGAGCTTGACCGTCCCCTTCTCGTCGTCCTTCCACTCGCGCTGAACAGCCATCCACAGCGTCGCATCATCGCCCGAACCGATCATGGTGACACCCTCGAAACCGAAGCGGATCTCGTTCTTCAGCAGATCGGCAGGAAGCGCGATCTCTTCCTTAATCTCGCCCTTGTTGCTGACATGGTAGAGTGCATGCGGTGTAAGCTTGTCCGAATTACCTTCGGAAGCCAGCCAGAAGCCGCCCTTGCCGTCAAGCGTAATGCCCTCCATGTCGAGTTTCTGCGCTGCCTGGCCGCCGCGGGTGACCGGCAGGGCAGACACGATCCTGGCCGGCTTGGCAGTGGCGTCGATGGTGAAGATTGTCGGCTGCATGCTATAGAAGCTGTCGTTGACCGCGTAGAGCTGGCCAGCCTTTTCAGCATCGCCGACGAGACCGGAAAGCGCGCCCCAACCGATCGGCGAATCATCGACCATATCCGACTGGATCATCGGATAGGCCTTCTCGCCTTCAGCCAGTTCATAAAGCATGACATGCGAACGGGCGCCTCCATCCTCGACCAGGTCCACCTCGTTGGCGGTGGCAAGCAGGTTGCGGCCCGGAATGGCGACGACGCCTTCAGGCGAAATGCCCGACGGCAGGATCTGCATCAGTTCAGGCTCGGCGCCTGTGTCCTTGTAAACCGCGGCGACGGAGGCGCGCTCGGACAGAACGAAGAAATACCTCTGGTCGCCAAAGGTTGCCGTTTCCAGGCCTTCGAGTTCGACACCCTTCTTCTTGGCGCGCTTGTCAGGGAAATGGCCGAGACGGGCGATTTCCAGCTCAAGCGACGGCCCCGATTCGAACAGTTCCTTGCCGGTCTTGTCGAAGATCGTGAAGCTGCGCGAACCGCCCTCATAGTCACCCTCATTGGCGATGACGATTCGGTTGTCGTCGAGCCACTTGACGGCGTCGGGTTCGCGTTTGACGCCTTCCAGCTTGCCAGTGAATTTCAGCGCGCCATCAGTCTTGGTGTCAATACCGGCAATGTCGACCGCGCCGGCGGAGAAGTGCGACTTCACTTCACCCGTCTTGCCATCGATGATGACGATGTGGTTGTTCTCCTGCATCGTCAGCGCGATTTCGCCAAGACTGTTGATCGAAACGAATTCCGGTTCAGGATCTTCCGGGGCGATTTCGGCCAGACCGGTCACGTCGACATGCTTGATCGTTGCGCAATCAGCCACGCCGTCCTTGAGCGAAACGATGATCAGGTCGCCGGCCGGCATCTGCGGCAGGGCTCCGTCGTTCAACTCTTCGTCGCGCTCGTTCTCGATGGCGATCGCGGCGAAGGTCTTGTCCGGGGAAATGGCGACCGAATCTGGCTGACCGCCGAGGTCACAAGAGGCCTCAACCGTCTTGGTAGCGAGATCGACAACATCGAGCTTGCCCGAAGGCTTCACATAGCTTTCGGAGGTATTGACGGCGACGAGGGCTTTACCGCCCGCGATACCGACCGAAGTCGGTTCGCCACCCATCATCAGCGCGCCGCCGGCCTTTGGAGCCCTGGCGTCCGAAATGTCAACGAATCCGATCGCGCCAAGCGGGCTATCGGAATAGACGAGCGTCATACCATCTTCGCTGGCCGCAATGATTTCAGCGGAAGAAACGGACTTCACGTCCTTGTCGGCCGGCATGTTGGCGGCGACAGGGAAGGACGCGATGCGATTGAATACCTGTTCGGCACTGGCCGGAACGGCAACGGATGCCAGCAACGCCGCGGTCAGCGCTGCGCGGGAAAGACCATATGTCATGGGGAAACCTCCTGTTTCCGTGAAAAGGGACAGGGAGCCTTTTGCGTCATGGCGATGACAAGCGGATGACAAAGGAGACATTCCTCTGTCGGCGCCTCGTGTCAGGCTGCGGCCCGTTCCTTGCGCATTTCCACCGTCATCAGGAACAGCGAGCCGCCGAGGATCAGAGCCGCGCCGAGCCAGAGATAGCCGGCGGGCGCGTAGCCGAAGACCAGCCAGCCGGCGAGCACGTTGAGCGGCAGCTTCAGATCATCGAAGGGCTGAACATAGGCGGCGTCGGCCGCCTTATAGGCAAGCGTCAGCAGATACTGGCCGACGACCGTCAGCAAACCGGCAGAGAGCAGCAGCACCAGTGCCAACCCGGATGGCACCACGAAGCCGGAAGCCAGGGCCAGACCAGCGTTGATCGGCGTCAAAAGCACCAGCAGCCAGACAGTAACGGTCTCAGGCGGCTCGAAAGCCGTCAGGTTCTTCATCAGCAGCGACGAGCCGCCCCATAGCAACGCAGAGAGGATCGGCAGCAGCGCTGCCGGCGCAAAACTCTCCGACCAGGGTTGCAGGATGATCATCGCCCCGGCAAAGCCGACAAGCGTCGCGGCCCAACGGGTTCGCCCGACCTCCTCGCCAAGAAACAGCCTGGCGCCGATGATGATAAAGAAGGGCGAGGTCATCACCAGCGCGATCGCCTGCCAGATCGGCACGGTGGCGAGACCGGCGACCCAGGCCTGCACGCCAAGCGCAGCAAGCAGCACGCGCAGAAGATGGCGTCCAGGATAGCGCGTACGCATGGCGCCAAGGCCAAGCCTAAAGAGCAAGGGTACTGAAAGCACGAGGGCGAAGCCATACTGCCAAAAGGCAGCCGAGGCGGGTGAAAAGGCGAGTGTCATTGCCAGCCATTGCGTGGCGACATTGAGAATTGCAAAGGCAATACCCGCCAGCACCATGTAGGAAGCGCCGACAAAAGCCCGAGAACGGGAGAGCGTAAGGGAGCTCTGATTCATGTTTCTTTCCTTCACAAAGGACCAACACAAATCAGGACGCATGAGGGCAAGTGCGCAGCCAGCCGCGCATGCGGTCTGCCACACCTGAATGCCGTGCGATCGAGACCGACGACACACTGGAGCGAGGCCTCCCCACTCCCGGATCGCCTCCGGGAATACGGTGCATGCCCCTTGCCTCATTCTCTTTCATCCGGACTGTGACCGTCGGCTCCGGAATTCAACCGGATCTGCTGACCTTTCCGAGGCGGCGCGGGCCACCATGAAAAGCGCTCGCGGGCTCGGAGAATACCTCCCTACCGCCGGTGGGGACTTTCACCCCGCCCTGAGAACGAATGCCGGAAACCCGGCACGGCAAGGGATAGGCCAAGCCCCAACCCCGCACAAGCGGCGCAGATGAAAAAGT
>NZ_BJZP01000018.1 GCF_007992095.1 Paenirhizobium naphthalenivorans | reverse complement strand
CCCACCCCCCCCAGACCAAACCAAAGCCACAAACCAAAACCACAAACCAATGACCGTCAGGAACACCGCCTTAGCCTTAGCTCTGCCATTCTTCCGTCGCGGGAACTCCACAATTGGCGCCTAACAGGCATTTCACCTGTCGCGCGCGACGCACCGAACGAGCGGATGCGGTGTGCGAATTTGACGGGCCGGGCCGAAACATGCTGAGTATGGCCCGCACAGCATGAGACGGCACGCATGCCCTAAACCACAGGTGTCTTGAACAAAGGGACGAAGACGGACGGATGATCACGGACCGCAGCATGGTACGATCGCTCGGAACCGAGCCGCCGATCCTGGCGGATGGCCATCGTGCGCCCGACCGTCGCGAGATTTCCCTGCGCTGGCTGTCGGGGACCTTTCTCACCGGCATCACCTCCTGCGTCCTGATGGGCGTGGCGCTGTTTGCCGCGCTCGACGGGCGCCAACAACTGGCGATCCCTGCGGAGGCCTATGCGGCAATCGGCGAAACCGCGCGGCTTGGCACCGAGGAAGCGACCCGCGGCGGCCGCCTGCTCGGGCCGAAGATCGCCGCGAGGCCAGTCGACAAGGCGATCCTCGAGGTCTCCACCGTCACCCATGACGGCGAGCGTGAGGTGGTGCGCCGCCAGCCCTTCGCTCATGTGAAGATGCGGCTGGCGATGAACTACAAAACCCAGGACAGCTATCCAGCCTTCGATCCCCTGGAGATCTTTGCGGCCGACGAAAAAGCGGCGGGAGCCTCCGGTCGCGCCGGCACGATCTACGGTTCGGATGTCGAGTCCGAGGTCAGCCTCAAGACCACCGCCTTCCCGCTCTCCGGCAATACGCGGCCCTATGCCGGCTCCATGTCCTTCGACGAGGTCGAGGAGAATGTCCGCACCAATGGCTCCGTGCTGACGGACGGCTCGACCCAGCTCACCGCCCTCTATTACATCGACCCGCAGCGTTTCGACAGCGATGCTGCCGTCGACATTGGCGCAGGGCTCGCTGCCCGCGTCGTCGAACAGAACATGAGCGTCGCCGAACCGGAAATCATCACGCCGGATACGCCGGAATATGCCGACGACGTGCTGCCCGTGCGCCGCCCGCAGGCGATCGACGCCGTCGTCATGGCGGCCGGCTATCCGAAATCGAAGGCCGGCGACATCGCCCGAGCGCTCGAGCCATATGCCGGTTCGAACGAACTGTCCGCCGGCGACGTACTGCGCATCGGCATCATCCAGCGCGGCGAGGAAGCGCGTGTCGTGCGCATCAGCCTTTATCGCCGGACGAACCATGTCGTGACACTCGCGGTCAATGATCAGGGCCGGCTGGTGAAGGGCGAGGAGCCACCGCCGCTCGACGCCATCGCCAGCGCCTTCGACGAGAACGCGCCGCAAATGGAGAGTTCGGCCCGCGACCTGCCGCGCGTCTATGACGGCATATACCGAGCGGCACTATCCTACGGCATGAACCGCGACATGACCGCGCTGGTCGTCAAGTTGCTCGCAGCCAATGTCGACTTTCAGGCGCAGCTCAAGCCGACCGATACGCTCGAGGCCTTCTTTTCGGTCGAAGACCAGGACGGTCAGGCGACCGAGGAGAGCGAACTGCTCTATGTCCGGGCTCGTTTCGGCGACACGGTGACGACCTTCTACCGCTTCCAGAACCCGGAAGACAATTCGGTCGACTATTTCGACGAGAACGGCAAGAGCATCCGCCAGTTCCTGCTGCGCAATCCCGTGCCAAACGGAGTCTTCAAATCGGGCTTCGGCATGCGCCGCCATCCGATCCTCGGCTATTCGCGCATGCATACCGGCACCGACTGGGCGGCCCCGCGCGGTACGCCGATCATCGCCTCGGGCAATGGCACGGTGGAAAAGGCCGGCTGGGACACTGGCGGCTATGGCAATCAGACACTGATCCGCCATGCCAACGGTTACGTCACCTCCTACAATCACCAGAGCGCCATCGCCAAGGGTGTCACGCCGGGTGCCAAGGTGCGCCAGGGCCAGGTGATCGGTTATGTCGGTACGACCGGCTTATCGACCGGACCGCACCTGCACTACGAACTGATCGTCAACGGCACCAAGGTCGACCCCTTGCGAGTACGTCTGCCCGGCGGCAAGTCGCTTGAAGGCGAGCCACTCGCCAAATTCGAAGCCGAGCGCCAACGCATCGACGCCCTTCTGCAAGGCGGCGGAAAATCGGCCGACGTCGCCAGTAACTGACCTCGCGGTCTTTGCATGCGGCACGAAGCGCCGTAAGCGCAGCCAAGTTCGACAACACACAGCAAAAAGGCGGCCCCTTGCGGGACCGCCTTCATTGTCTTGATTCGCGATTACCGTGATCAGGCGGCTTCGCTGATCGTCTTCGTCGTCGAGAACAGCAGCCGGTCCGACCCGGCACGGACGGTAACGGTCGAACCGTCAGCGATCGCGCCCGACAGGATCTGTTCGGCCATCGGATCCTGGACGAACTTCTGGATCACCCGCTTCAGCGGACGGGCGCCATAGACCGGGTCATAGCCCTTGTCGGCCAGCCATTCGCGGGCCTCGGGTTGCAGATCGATGATGATCTTGCGCTCGGCGAGCAGCGAGACCAGACGTTTCATCTGGATGTCGACGATCGCCCCCATCTCCTCGCGCTTCAGTCGATGGAACAGGATGATCTCGTCGACGCGGTTGAGGAATTCCGGCCGGAACGACGCCTTGACCACATCCATCACCTGATCGCGAACACTGTCGACATCCTGACCTTCCGGCAGGTTCGTCAGATATTCAGCGCCAAGATTCGAGGTCATGATGATCATCGTGTTCTTGAAGTCCACGGTACGACCCTGCCCATCCGTCAGACGCCCGTCGTCGAGCACCTGCAGGAGAACGTTGAACACGTCCGGATGGGCCTTCTCGATTTCGTCGAACAACACCACCTGATAGGGCTTGCGGCGGATCGCTTCGGTCAGCGCGCCACCTTCCTCATAGCCGACATAGCCGGGAGGCGCACCGATCAACCGGGCCACGGAGTGCTTCTCCATGAATTCCGACATGTCGATGCGGACCATCGCCGTCTCATCGTCGAACAGGAAGCGAGCGAGCGACTTGGTAAGCTCGGTCTTGCCGACGCCGGTGGGCCCAAGGAAGATGAACGAGCCGATCGGCCGGTTCGGATCCTGAAGCCCGGCACGCGAGCGGCGAACCGCGCGCGAGACGGCCTGCACCGCATCGCCCTGGCCGACGACCGACTTCGACAGCTCATCTTCCATGCTGAGCAGCTTCTCCCGCTCGCCTTCGAGCATCTTGTCGACCGGAATTCCGGTCCAGCGCGAGACGATATGGGCGATGTTGTCGGGCGTCACCACTTCCTGGACCATGCTGTCGGCTGCGCTGCCGTCGTGGGCTTCCGCATCCGTCAGCTCCTTTTCGAGCTTCGGGATCTCGCCATAGGCAAGCTCGCCGGCTCGCTGGAATTCGCCCTTGCGTTGCGCGATCGCCAACTCGTTGCGGGCATCGTCGAGCTGCTTCTTCAGGTCGGCGGCAAGACCAAGCTTGCTCTTTTCCGCCTGCCAGCGCGCCGTCAATGCATCGGCATCTTCCTCGATCGAGGCGAGTTCGAGTTCAAGCCGCTTCAGACGGTCGGCCGAAGCGACATCGGTCTCCCGCTTGAGAGCCTCGCGCTCGATCTTCAGCTGCATGATCCGGCGATCAAGCTCGTCGAGTTCCTCGGGCTTGCTGTCCACCTGCATCCTCAGCCGCGATGCGGCCTCGTCCATCAGGTCGATTGCCTTGTCCGGCAGGAAGCGGTCGGAGATATAGCGGTTCGACAGGACAGCGGCCGCCACCAGCGCCGAGTCCGAAATCCGCACCTTATGATGCTGCTCGTACTTTTCCTTCAACCCGCGCAGGATCGAAACCGTGTCCTCGACCGTGGGCTCATCAACCATAACCGGCTGGAAGCGGCGTGCAAGCGCCGGGTCCTTTTCGACATGCTTGCGATATTCGTCCAGCGTGGTCGCGCCGACGCAGTGAAGTTCACCGCGCGCCAGCGCGGGCTTCAGCAGGTTGGACGCATCCATGGCGCCATCGGCCTTGCCGGCCCCGACCAGTGTGTGCATCTCGTCGATGAACAGGATGATCTCGCCGTTTTCCGACTGCACCTCGTTGAGGACCGCCTTCAGCCGTTCCTCGAACTCGCCGCGATACTTGGCGCCGGCGATCAGCGAGCCCATGTCGAGCGCCATCAGCCTCTTGTCCTTCAGGCTTTCCGGCACGTCGCCATTGACGATCCGAAGCGCCAGCCCCTCGGCGATCGCCGTCTTGCCGACGCCGGGTTCACCGATCAGAACCGGATTGTTCTTGGTGCGGCGCGACAGGACCTGAATGGTGCGGCGGATTTCATCATCACGACCAATCACCGGATCAAGCTTGCCCTCGCGCGCTTCCGCCGTCAGGTCGCGGGCGTATTTCTTCAGCGCGTCGAAGCCGGCTTCCGCATTGGCGCTGTCGGCCGTACGCCCCTTGCGCACCTCGTTGATCACCTGGTTGAGTGCCTGAGCGGTCACGCCGGCCTTTTTCAGCGTCGCCGAGGTCGAGGCGGAGGTCTCGATCGCCAACGCCAGCAACAGGCGCTCGACGGTGACGAAGCTATCACCGGCCTTCTTGGCGGCGTCTTCCGCCGTGGAGAAGACCTTGGCAAGCGGTTGCGACAAGTAGACCTGACCGCCGCCGCCGGAAACCTTCGGCAGCTTGGCGAGCGCCACGTCATTGGCGATGCGCGCTTCCTTAGGGTCGCCCCCGGCACGCGAAATCAGGGCGGAGGCCATGCCCTGATCGTCATCAAGCAGTACCTTCAGTACATGCTCGGGGGTGAATTGCTGATGGCCTTCGGAAAGTGCGTGGGTCTGGGCGGATTGCAGGAAGCCGCGGACGCGCTCGGAATATTTTTCAATGTTCATTTGTGTTTGTCTCCGGTAGCCGCACTGCCCATTCGGCACAACACGGCGGTTGAGATGAGGCCCCCTGGGAAGGCGGGCCCTCCGGGATGTCCCCATCCCTTCAAACGAGATATGGGGACGGATTTCGGCCTTTAAAGAGCAGCTTAGAGCAAAATCTGAAACATTAGACGATCGGCAAGCCAGGATCGTGCATGAGCCTGCGCCGGTGGCGGAATAGGGTGCCCAATATACAAAAACCCCTCCTTCCATGCGGAAGAAGGGGTTTTCGATCGGATCGTCACCGATGCGACTATTCGGAAGCGACGACCAAAGCCGCAGCCTCGTCGGAAGACTGGGCGTCGCCGCTCTCCTGGCCTTCCTCGGTGTTGGTGCGGCGCGGCTGGCGGCGCGGACGGGCGGCGCTGCGACGACGTGGCTGCCGCTCGCCCGCTTCCTCCACCGCGCTTTCGGCGGCAGCGGCGACGGCTTCAGCCGGCATATCCTCCAGTACCGGCTGCGGGCCGGAACCGGCAACTTCCACCTCACGCCGCGGCTGACGCTGAGGCCGCTGCTGCTGCGCTTGTGGCTGTGGCTGTGGCTGGGGTCGCGGCTGTTGCTGCGACTGCGCGACCTGAGAACCGACAGTCGGTTCGTCCATGCCGTCCATGTCGTCGCCATCGCGATCATTGTAGTCGTTGCGGTCGTCCCGCTCATCGCGGTCGTCACGTTCGTCACGCTGGAAGCGCTCCTGCATCTGCGCCTGAGCGGCGGCAATGATGCGGTAGTAGTGCTCAGCGTGCTGCAGGTAGTTCTCCGCCATGACCCGGTCGCCGGCGCTTTGGGCGTCACGCGCAAGGGTCGAGTATTTCTCGGCAATATGCTGGGCCGTGCCGCGGATTTTCACGTCGGGACCAGAGCTGTCATAGGTGCGGGTCAGTGGATTGGCACCCTTGCGGTTGAAATTGCCGCCACCGCCACCGCCGCCGCCGCTGTTACGCCCGCGACCACGCTTGTTCTGCTGCTGTCCTGGCCTCATCGATAATTCACCTGAATTCTTCTGTTGTGCTGATAGTTGGCAACGCTGTTGGTTCTCGCTTGGACCGAACCAAGGCTATGCGAGCCGCAGGCAAACTGCGCCATCGCTTTCGTGCCGCTGGTGATAGTCAACTTTACTGAGTAACGCACCGGGACCTGTTCATCCCGTGAAGCCCGGTCACGAGCCGAAATCATGGCAAATCCAGATCGGAACGAATTCCGTTCCTTCCTGCTGCCCGTTGCGTGCCCGCAAACTATTACGCTTCCTAAGGAAAACCAAGCATTTTCTTTCAAAAGACCAATTATCCTTAGCATACGTAACAAATTAGTGACTACCCATCTCGTGAAAACAGCAACACCCGATCGTTACCGCCGAGATCGCGGTGCCATTCAATCAGAGAGAAGCCTTTTCTTTCAAAGAGTTGCGTCACGCTTTCCCTTTGATCGTAGCCGATTTCGACGCCGATCAAACCATGAGAAAGAAGGTGCTGCGCTGCATTTTCCGCAATGGCGCGATAGGCGACAAGCCCATCTCCACCGCCGTCCAGCGCCGCCCGGGGATCATAATCCCGAACCTCAGGGTCAAGCGCCTCGACCACGTCGGTGGGTATATAGGGCGGATTTGACACGATGATGTCAAAGCGCCCGTCAATTGCTTCGAACCACGCACTCCGACGGGTCTCGAACCTGTCCGCCAAGCCGTTAAGATCGGCATTGTTCGCGGCTGTTTCAAGGGCTCCCAGCGCAATATCGCTGCCGAGCGCCCGCGCCTGCGGGCATTCCTTCAACAGGGCCAGCGCGATCGCACCGGTGCCGGTGCCCATGTCGAGAAGGCTGACACTACCGTTTTCGGCCGCGATTCTCTTCAGATGCGGCAGCAGGCAATCGACTAGGATTTCTGTGTCAGGGCGCGGCTCGAGTGTCTCCGGCGACAGCCGAAGGTCGAGCCCGTGGAACTCGCGGTATCCGAGAATCCGGTGAACCGGCTCGTGCCGCAGCCGCCTGGCGACAGCATCCAGAATCAGCGCCCGCTCTGCCTCCGTCACCGGCCGATCGGCCTGAGTGAAGACCTCAGTCGTCGACAGTCCAAGCAAGCCGCCAAGCAGAATACGCGTTTCAATCGCGGCATCGACGAAGCCGGCCTCGGCAAGAGTGTTCCGCGTCGCGGCGACGACAGCACCGAGGCGCGATGCTCCGCTCATGACCGCTCGCCGAGCTGCGCCAACTGACCGGCCTGATAGTCGGCGATCAACGCATCGACCATTTCGTCGATCTCGCCCTCCATCATCCGGTCCAGCTTGTAAAGCGTCAGATTGATCCGGTGATCGGTCACGCGACCCTGCGGAAAATTATAAGTACGGATGCGCTCCGAACGGTCGCCGGAGCCGACCTGGCTCTTGCGATCGGCCGATCGCTCACTGTCGACCTTCTGTCGTTCGATGTCGTAGAGGCGCGATCGCAGCACCTGCATCGCCTTGGCGCGGTTCTGATGCTGGGACTTCTCCGACGAGGTGACAATAAGACCGGTCGGCAGGTGGGTGATACGCACCGCCGAGTCGGTCGTATTGACATGCTGCCCACCGGCCCCTGACGAGCGCATCGTATCGATGCGGATGTCTTCCGGCCGGATCTCTATGTCGATCTCCTCGGCCTCGGGCAGTACGGCGACGGTCGCCGCGGACGTATGAATGCGCCCGCTCGCCTCGGTATCCGGCACGCGCTGCACCCGATGCACCCCGGATTCGAATTTCAGCTTGGAAAACACACCGCGCCCGGTGATCGTCGCGATGATTTCCTTGTACCCTCCGGCGTCGCCTTCGCTAGCCGAGAGCACCTCCACCTTCCACCCGTGGGTGGAGGCGAAGCGTTCGTACATGCGGAACAGGTCGCCGGCAAAAAGCGCAGCCTCAGAACCGCCCGTGCCCGCACGGATTTCAACGATGGCGCTCTTCTCGTCGGCGGCGTCCTTGGGCAGGAGCAGGATCTGCATGTCCTTTTCCAGCCCTTCCAGCCGCTCCTCTATATCGGGCAACTCCATCTCGGCAAGCTCGCGCATGTCGCGGTCCGTGCCCTTGTCGGAGAGCAACGCCTTCAGCCCCTCGATTTCCTTGAGCGCCGCCTCATACTCGCGGATCTTCTTCACTACGGGTTCAAGCTCGGAATATTCCGAGGCGAGCTTGACATAGACGTCGGCCGCCGGCCCCGCCGACATGCGCGCTTCTATCTCGCCGAAACGGCGTTCGAGTTCGCGCATTTTCTCGACAGGAAGCTTTGCCACCCTTTACTCCACGTAGAATTCGGTCACAGGGGAATATTATTGTCTTCGGCAAAGCCGACCAGAATGTCCCGAAGCGGCAGATGCGAATGGTGATCATCCAGCGCCGCGTTGAGATCGCGACTGAGTTGATCCACGTCCAACCCGAGCAGCATGGCCTTGACCGGACCGATCGCCGTCGGCGACATGGAGATCGAGCGAAAGCCTATGCCAAGCAGGGCCATGGCGGAAAGCGGCCTGCCCGCCATCTCGCCGCACAGCGTCACAGGGGTTTCATGCTTGTCGGCCGCACGCACGATGTCGCGCAAAATCCTGAGGAACGGGCGCCCCAAGACGTCGAAGCGGTCGGCGACGCGCGCATTTCCGCGGTCGACCGCCATGGTGAATTGGAACAGGTCATTCGATCCGACCGAGACGAAGTCGACCTCCTCCATCAGCTCTTCGAGCTGCCAGAGCAGCGCCGGGACTTCCAGCATCGCCCCGAACTGGAGCTTTTTGGGCAGAGGATGGCCGAACTTCGAGAGGTGCTGCACCTCCTTCTGCATCAGCTCGCGCACAGCCCGGATCTCGGCAACCTCCGTCACCATTGGCAGCATCATCTTGAGTTCGGCGCCGGCGGCCGCCTTCAAAAGAGCGCGCAATTGCGTGCGTAGCAAACCCGGCCGGTCGAGCGAGAGCCGGATCGCCCGCCAACCGAGAGCCGGATTTTCCTCTTCGTGGCCGCGAAAGTAGGAGACGACCTTGTCGCCGCCAATATCGAGAGTGCGGAAAGTCACCGGTCGGCCGCCGGCCTGACGCAGCACACTGCGATAGAAAGCCTCCTGCTCCTCCCCTTTCGGCATGGTCGAGGAAATCATGAACTGCAGTTCCGTGCGAAACAGTCCGATACCCTGAGCGCCCGATTCGGCAAGCTGTGGCAGGTCGACCAGAAGCCCGGCGTTCATCTGCAGCATGATCCGCTTGCCGTCCTTGGTCAGCGGTTCGACATCCCGCAGAGCCCTGAACTGCTCCTGGCGGCGGGCCCTGAGCTTGACCTTTTCCTCATAGGCTTTTTGCAAGTCGGCCATCGGCCGGACATGCACCTGGCCGTCGTCGCCGTCGATGATCACCGGATCACCGTTTTCGGCCAGAGCGACAGCGCCTGCCGCCTGCCCAACCACGGCAATGCCCATGGCGCGGGCGACGATCACCACATGGCTCGTCACGGCGCCTTCCTCCAGCACCAGGCCGCGCAGGTTGGTGCGCGGATAGTCCAGAAGCTCGGCCGCTCCCATGGCACGGGCGAAGATGATCGCGTCGGCCGGAAAGCCCTCGGCCTGGCTCTGCGACGAAAAGCCGGTCAGCTGGCGCAGCAACCGATTGGCGAGATCATCGAAGTCATGCATCCGCTCACGCAGATAGGGATCCATCAGACGGATCATCCGCGCTTTCGTGTCGCTCTGCACCTTCTCGACAGCGGCCTCTGCCGTCAGACCGTTGTGGATCGCCTCTTCCATGCGGCGAACCCAGCCCTGGTCATGAGCGAACATGCGATAGGTCTCGAGCACCTCGCGGTGTTCGCCTTCCATCGAGACTTCACGCCTCGACAACATGTCATCGATCGAGATCCTGAGCGAACCGAGCGCGTCGGCAAGCCGACGGATTTCCGTCTCCGTGTCTTCATTTAGGAGATTGGTGACGACGATGCGCGGTTCGTGCAGCACGACATAACCGAGGCCGATGCCTTCGTTATAGCCGTCGCCATCGATCGTTACCGCCCGCGTCAGGTCGAGTTCGAGACCCGGCCGAGTGATCTTCTTCAACTCGCCGGTCGCGATTATCTCTGCCAACACCATGGCTGTGGTTTCGAGCGCTTCAAGCTCTTCCTCCCGATAGTTGCGCTGCGCCTTGTTCTGCACGACGAGAACGCCCAAACTGCGGCCGGCTCTCAAGATCGGCACACCGAGGAAGGAATGATAGATCTCCTCACCCGTTTCCGGCAGGTAGCGGAAGGCGGGATGGGCCTGGGCATCGGAGAGATTGAGCGACTGGGCGGAGGCCGCGATCGTACCAACAAGACCTTGGCCCATTTTTAGCTGGGCAAGGTGGACCGCATCCTTGTTGAGACCCTCGGTGGCGTAGAGTTCGAGCACGCTGTCGGCGCGCAGCACGTAGACCGAACACACTTCGGCGACCATGTTGCTCGCGATCTGGCGAACGATCTGGTCAAGGCGCTCCTGTGGCTCAAGCGGTTCCGCCATCAACTCGCGCAACCGCTTGAGAAGGACGCGTGGACCCGCGGAAAGGTCTCTCATCGCGTAGCTGCTCCCGAATACGTCATTGGTCGGGCGGCCTCGCCGCCCGTGTCCCAAACGACGAGGATGGCGAATTCCGCTTTAGAGAATCAATTCTTATCGAGCCCGTAACAGGAATGCAAAGTCCGAACGGCGAGTTCGGCATAGGGGCCGTCGATCAGGATCGAGATCTTGATTTCGGACGTGGTGATCGCCTTGATGTTGATGCCCTTCTCTGCCAGGGCGCGAAACGCGGTGGCGGCGACGCCGGCATGACTGCGCATGCCGATGCCGATGACCGAAACCTTGACTAGGCCCTTCTCGCTCTGGAGCACATCGTAGCCGATCGTGTCCTTGTTCTCGCCCAGCACGGCAAGCGCCTTGTCGACGTCGCCCGACGGAACGGTGAAGGTCATGTCGGTGCGGGTGCCGTCCTCGGAAATGTTCTGGACGATCATGTCGACATTTATATGGGCTTCGGCCAGCGGCCCGAAGATCGCGGCGGAAACGCCCGGCCGGTCGGCAAGCCGACGCAGCGAGATCTGCGCTTCATCCTTGGCATAGGCAATGCCGGTGACTACTTCCTGTTCCACGATCTCTTCCTCATCGCAAATCAACGTACCGGGCGGATTCATGAGGTCGCCCATGCCCGGCGCATCGGGATCCTCGAAGCTCGAGCGCACGAAGGTGCGCACCTTGTGGACCATGGCGAGCTCGACCGAGCGGACCTGCAGCACCTTGGCGCCCAGCGAGGCCATTTCCAGCATTTCCTCGAAAGCGATCTTCTTCAGCCGCCGCGCCTTCGGCTCGATGCGCGGGTCGGTCGTGTAGACGCCGTCGACGTCGGTATAAATATCGCAACGGTCGGCCTTCACGCCGGCCGCAATCGCCACCGCGCTCGTGTCGGAACCGCCACGGCCGAGCGTCGCGATACGGTTGTCCGGGCCGATACCCTGAAAACCGGCGACAACCGCCACCTGGCCCTCGCCCATCCGGCGAATGATGTCCTCACCGTCGATTTCCTGGATGCGGGCGGCTCCATGGGCGTTGTCGGTCTTGATCGGGATCTGCCAGCCCTGCCAGGAGCGGGCATTGACACCCATCGACTGAAGCGCGATCGCCAGAAGGCCCGAGGTGACTTGCTCGCCCGAGGCGACCACGGCATCATACTCGCGCGCGTCGTAGAACGGCGAGTCGGCACCGGCGACTTTCGGCATGGTTTGCACCCAGTCGACCAGCTCGTTGGTCTTGCCGGACATGGCCGAGACGACGACGGCGACCTCGTGGCCGGCATCGACCTCGCGTTTGACGTGCCGGGCAACGTTGTAGATGCGTTCGAGATTGGCGACGGAGGTTCCGCCAAATTTCATCACGATGCGTGCCATTGCCTTGACCGTATGCCTTTGCCCGTGCGCCGACGGGGTCGGCGGATAAGTGTTGCGCCTCGAAAGGCTCTTTGATTGCGGCGCTTTTAGCGAATTAGCGCGGCGCACGCAACGCCCGTTTCCGCCCACCGGGGATGGTTGATTGTCGGACCGTAAAGAGACACTGGCGCCCGCCGAAAGGACGCCATAATTTGGCGCGGATTTCAGCGCCAAGCATGCCACTCGCCGGAGTTTCCGCCGGTTTTAATCTAGGACGTTGCCCGAGCATCGGAACCGCAAGCATGAGTTCGCCTCAAAACCACGATGAAACGATCCTCCCACCCGATCCCTTTACCAAAGACCTGACCCCTCGTTTCGGGTTTCTCGCCCGTTATGGCAAACCCTTGGCCGCCATACTGACGGTGGTGGTCTTCTCCTTCGTCGGCTATGCCATCTATCGGTTGACCGAAGAAGTCAGTTACGACGACGTCGTACGAAGCCTTGTCGATACCAGCCCCTCGTCCATCCTGCTGGCCGTCTTCTTCACCGTGCTGAGCTTCGCCACGCTCTGTTTCTACGACTGGAATGCGCTGGCCTTCATCGGCCGCAAAAAACCGTTCGGCGAAGTGGCCTTGACTGCCTTCAGCGCCTATGCCGTCGGCAATGTGGCAGGCTTCGGCGCGCTCTCCGGCGGCGCCATCCGTTATCGCGCCTATTCGCGCGCCGGCCTTGCACCCGACGAGATCGGCCGCATCATTGCCTTCGTGACCCTGTCATTCTCTCTCGGCCTGACAATCATCACGTCAGTCGCGCTCATTCCGATGTCTCCCGAGATCGGCCCGCTGATCGGCATCGATCCGGTATGGCTGCGAGCTGTTGCGATGCTCATCCTCGCCGGCCTTGCCGCCCTTTACTTTATCGCGCGCCGCCGCATCCGCGCCGGCAACATCCAGGGGCTGCGCTTTGTCGACAGCCGCTTGCTGTCACGTCAGTTCCTGGTGACGGTGCTCGACATCGCCTTTTCCTCGTCGGTTGCCTACGCGCTTTTGCCGGCAGGCGCAGCCATTTCGTGGCCGGCCTTCTTCGCCGTCTATGCCGTGGCGATCGGCCTTGGCATCGTCAGTCACGTGCCCGGCGGCGTCGGAGTTTTCGAAGCGGTGATCATTGCCGCCCTCGGCGACCAGGTTGGCACCGACCAGATCCTCGCGGCTCTCGTCGCCTACCGCCTGATCTACTATGTTCTGCCGCTGTTGGTGGCGATCGTCCTCGTCTCCCTTGCCGAGCTGCGCCAGGTCGCTGCACACCCCCTGCCGTCTGGCATGGTGCGCACGGCCTCGCGCATCGCCCCTCTCCTCCTCGCGACGCTGACGCTGATCCTCGGCGTCATGCTGGTGCTCTCCAGCGTGACGCCCACGCCCAGCGACAACATCGCTTTCCTTTCGACCCTGTTTCCGCTGCCCATCATCGAAGGCGCCCATTTCATCGCCAGCCTTCTCGGCCTGCTGCTGGTGATTGCCGCCCGCGGCATATCCCAGCGCTTGGACGGCGCATGGTGGACGACCATGTTTGCGGCAGCCGCCGCCCTCGTACTGTCGATCTTGAAGGCGGTCGCCCTTGGCGAGGCATCGATGCTCGCTGTGCTGCTGGTCGGCCTGTTCGTCAGCCGTCGCCTCTTTGTGCGCCCCGCCTCGCTGTTTCGCCAGACATTGAACACCAGTTGGTTGCTGGCCATCGCCGTGCTTTTCATCGGCACCATGGTCGTCATGCTGTTCGTCTATCGCGATGTCGAGTACAGCCATGATCTGTGGTGGCAGTTCGAATTCGAGGCGGAGGCCCCGCGCTCGCTGCGCGCCATGTTGGGCCTGACCATCGTCTCCTCGGCGATCGCGGTCTTCAGTCTCTTGCGTCCGGCCTCTCTCCCTGTCGCCCCGCCCCAAGAGGAGGCCCTGCGCAAGGCCGCGACGATTGTCGCCGCGCAGGACGTCGCCGATGCCAACCTGGTGCGCACCGGCGACAAATCGGTGATGTTCTCGCCCGATGGCGACGCCTTCATCATGTATGGCAAGCAGGGGCGCTCCCTCATCGCCTTCCTCGACCCAGTCGGACCGCGAGCGGCTCGCGCCGAACTCGTCTGGCAGTTCGTCGAAACGGCACGCACCGCCGGCTGCCGTGCCGTCTTCTATCAGGCGTCTCCGGCGCTCCTTCCTGCCCTTGCCGATGTCGGCATGAAGGCCCTCAAGCTGGGCGAAAGCGCCCATGTCGATCTGGCTCAGTTCGACCTGAAGGGTGGCCGCTGGGCGAACCTTCGCCAGGCAGCCACCCGCGCCGAGCGCGATGGTCTCGCGTTCGAGATCGTCCCCGTCGACCAGGTTTCCTCGATTCTGGGGGACCTGCGCGCCGTCTCTGATGCCTGGCTTGATGAACACAACACCCGGGAAAAGGGGTTTTCGCTCGGCGCTTTCACCGATGACTACATGCTAAGCCAACCCGTCGCGCTGCTCCGCTTCGGCGGGCGCATCGTTGCCCTCGCCAACATTCTGCTGACGGATACCAAGGAAGAGGCGTCGATCGACCTGATGCGCTTCGCCCCCGATGCCCCGAAGGGCGCGATGGATTTCCTCTTCGTCAGTCTGCTGACTTACCTGCGCCGTGAGGGCTACCGGAATTTCAATCTCGGCATGGCACCGCTCTCCGGCCTGTCTCGACGCGAGGTCGCACCTGTCTGGGACCGCATCGCCAACACCTTTTTCGAACACGGCGAGCGCTACTATAATTTCAAGGGACTTCGAGCCTTCAAGTCGAAGTTTCATCCCGAATGGCAGCCGCGCTATCTCGCCGTCTCCGGCGGGCAAAGCCCGATCATAGCGTTGCTTGACGCAACGCTCCTGATTGGCGGCGGTTTGAAAGGCGTGGTGAAGAGATGAAAATGATACACATGACGGCCATTCTTGCGCTGGCCACGACGCTTGGTAGCGCGGCGCTTGCCGAAGACGCCGAATTGGACAGCGGCATGATCCCCTCGCCTGTCATTCTCTTGCCGGACGACACTCCGCAGGCCATCGTCGTCTTGCTGTCTGACAAGGACGGCTGGCAGGGCCCCGATCAGAAGGAAGCCGAGCGCCTCAAAGCGAATGGCGCCATCGTCATGGGCATCGACACGCCGAAATACATAGATGCCCTTTCGCGCGACACAGGCGACTGCATCTACACCGTCTCCGACATCGAGGAAATGAGCCATCAGCTGCAGCGCAAGGCGCAAAGCACCACGGTGCTGCAGCCGATCATCGCCGGGCGCGGCGAAGGTGCTGCGCTGGCGCTGGCGATCCTCGCCCAGACCCCTAAGGCGACGATCGGCCAGACCTTGGCGCTCGATCCCGAAGCCGGCATCCCGCTGCTCAAGCCCTTCTGCACCCCGGCCACCAAGATCATTACGGGCGACCGCACGGTCTACGCCCTGACGGACGGCGATCTCCCCGATCCGGCGACCGTGCTGCTGACACCGGCGGCCTCCGCGGACGGTCGTGAGCACGTCGCGTCGCTCGCCTCCGCCCACTCCGAGATCGATATCCGCGAGCTGCCGGACAACGGCGCCACGGCCTTCTCAGGTGCAATCGATGAACTGGTTGCCGCCGAAAGCTCCAGCGACATGCCGCTCGGCCTTCCGCTTTCGATCCTGGATACGGAGCCGGCCCACGACACCATGGCCATCGTCTATTCCGGGGACGGAGGCTGGCGCGATCTCGACCGCGAAGTTGCGGGCTATCTGCAAAAGGATGGCATCCCGGTCGTCGGCCTGGATTCCCTTCGCTACTTCTGGTCCGAGCGGACCCCGGCCGAGACGGCGGCCGACCTTGAGAAAATCATCAAAGCGTACGAGAAACGCTGGAATGTTCGCCATGTGCTACTGGTCGGCTACTCCTTCGGCGCCGATGTCTTGCCGGCTGCTTATCGGAGCCTTCCAGACAAGGTGAAGTCGCGTGTCGCCCAGATCTCGCTCATGGCCCTTTCGCATCAGGTCGATTATGAGATCTCGGTGGCTGGCTGGCTTGGCGCGACCGACGGGAATAGTGCCGGCGATCCACTTAACGACATCGGCAAGATCGATCCGTCTCTGGTGCAGTGCTTCTACGGCGAGGACGAGGAAGATGACGCCTGCCGCGACCTCAAGGCAGGCAAAGTGGAAGCGATCGAGCTATCGGGCGGCCACCATTTCGATGGCGACTACCAAGCACTCACGCAGCGGATTGTCGACGGCTTGACAAAGCGCCTCGCCAACTGACCCCGGAAAATCAGCCGGCCCCCGTTGAACGGGGCTGGACCTGCACGCCAAATGTCTTGATCTGGGAATGCGACGGGGAGGGGCAAAGCCCCCACAGCTGAACCTTTGGCACTTGTTTGAACAACCGAATCCGGCCGCCAGCAGATCGGGCAAGGTTCAGTCGAAACCACAAAAAAGAAGTGGCGGCCTTACGGCCGCCACTCGTCGTCAAATCTATTTATACCTTTTGCCACAGTCCTGTCCCGGAGGGCAGATGATTATCGAGCTCCCGGACTTTGGTTTGCCGTTGTCCTTCGGCGGACGACCGGCATCCGGGTCGCGCCTCGGAGGGTGGCGAACGTCAGGATCGCGCGTCGGCGGACGACGAATGTCAGGGTCGCGCGTCGGAGGACGGCGAACGTCAGGATCGCGCGTCGGCGGACGACGAATGTCAGGGTCGCGTATCGGCGGGCGGCGAATGTCAGGGTCACGCGTCGGCGGACGGCGAATGTCAGGGTCCCATGCCGGCGGACGGCGGACGTCAGGATCCCATGCCGGCGGGCGGCGGATATCAGGGTCGCGTGCCGGTGGACGCGGGCGATAGTTGCCATCGGTCCAGCGGTCACGGTCGCGATAGAAATCGCGGCCTCGGTAATGGCGATCCCAATAGTTGCCGAGCGAGAAGGTAATCGTTGGAATGCCGAGCGGACGATAGTATTGCGGGTCGACATAAACCCGTCGCTGCGAATAACTGGTCTGGAGGTAGCTGCCCGACACCCAGCCGCGATAGCCGGCATAGGCGACATCGCACCAGTTGACCGACTGCATACAGCCCTGGATGTCGACGCGACTTCCGGCGGGGATAATAATCACGGCAGGATATTGCGTGCTCGGCCCGGAACGCATGTTAACATTGGCCGTCGAATAGGCATTTGCTGCAGCCGCCAAGCCTGGAAGCGCAGCGGTAAAGACCGCGGCAAGGGCGAATTTTCTGAGATAATTCATAAGGGTATCTCCTCGGTGCTCCGTTATCCGCCACATTTAGGCCTTTGCGAATGAACCGCTCATGAACGTGGGCGTCGACCTTGTTGTTCCCGCCCTCAGATTTTTTTTACTTCACGTTTTCCCCGCCTGACAAACCCGTGAGATACTCGTTCCTGCCCTGCCGCGGATACACCGGATAGCGTTGCCGGCGAGGTGGGGACGGTGCTGCGGTCATCCTTCTGAAACGCCGGAGGATGTCGCAGGCTGCCCTAAGTCGATCCCCCTCCCTGAACAAGGGACGTGCCTGTGCGGCACCCAAAGCGCCGGTCCTCGGCGCCGTAGAGGGAAAGGAACTGGGCGGCAAAGAACATCGAAACGGGGCGCCCTGCGTGTCACTGTTTTAAGTCTGTCCGGCATGCCGGGCGCCCCGGCCGACTGGTCGGAAGAAATGAAGAATGCGCAAACCACGGGGTTTTGGCCCGCGTGAACGATCAATCATGCCCTCGGAAAGGACCGATGCAATGGCGAAGCCTGACACGACCCATCTCGAGATCCTGCGGGAAAAGCAGCATGAGCTGCTTTGGCGGACGACCGCGACCTCCCTGCTCTATTTCCAAAGGGAAGCCGGCAGCAAGCCCTTTTGCCGCCATCGAAAATGCCACCGCGATCTGTTCTGCTGCGGCCCGATGATCGCCACCCCTCGCCAGGGTCCTGCGATCGCCAGGGAGCGGGAGCGCGGTATGAGCGGAGCATCGGTCGCCTGCTTGCCGCTGTGCATGTTGAATCTCGATGACAGGCAATTGGAGATCGTCCGCGAGAAGGGTATTCCCGCACAGCAGGAAGAATTGCTGAATTGGCAAGCAGCCGGAAAGGACCTCACCCTTTTCAGGCCGAATCGCCGTTGGCTACGCCAGCAGGTCAGATTGTCCCGTGGCGAACCGCACCCTTGACTTTGGCGCCCGATCGGCCGACTTGAATCCCGACATCCGTGCAGAGAGGATCCCACAATGAGCGCTGAGGCACGCACCACCATCGACCAGGCCGAAGTCGACCGCTTTTCCGCCATGGCGGCGGAATGGTGGGATCCAACCGGCAAGTTCAAGCCGCTGCACAAGATCAATCCGGTACGTCTCGCCTATATCCGCGACCAGGTCTGCGCCCATTTCGGTCGTGATCCGAAAGCCCATCGCCCACTTGAGGGTCTGCGCGTCCTCGACATCGGTTGCGGCGGTGGCCTGCTGTCCGAACCGGTCGCCAAAATGGGTGCCGAGGTGCTCGGCGCCGATGCGTCTGAACGCAACATCGGCATTGCCAGCACCCATGCCGCCCAGACCGGCGTTGTCGTCGACTATCGCGCCGTGACCGCGGAATCGCTCGCTGCGGCCGGAGAGACCTTCGACGTGGTCCTCAATATGGAAGTCGTCGAACACGTCGCTGACGTCGATTTCTTCATCACCACCTGCGCCTCCATGGTGCGCCCCGGTGGCCTCATGCTGGTCTCCACCATAAACCGCACCTTGAAGGCAGCGGCCCTTGCCATCGTCGGCGCCGAATATGTGCTCGGCTGGCTGCCGCGCGGCACCCACCAGTACGAGAAACTGGTCCGCCCGGAGGAGCTCGAAACCCCGCTGAAGACGAGCGACATGGAGATCGTCGAGATGAAGGGTGTGTTCTTCAATCCGCTGCAAAACCAGTGGAATCTCTCGTCCGACATCGATGTCAACTACATGGTTCTGGCGCGCCGCCCGGCAACCTCCGGCTCGGCCGCATGACGGGCCCCGCGAACGTCGTTTCCTTCTGGCTTGAGGCTGGACCGCAAAAATGGTTCGCCAAGGATGACGGCTTCGATCTGGCCATCCGCGACGGCTTTCTCGATACCCATTTCGCCGCGGCCCGCGGCGATCTGGCCGATTGGCAGCAGACGGCCGAGGGCAGCCTCGCCCTGCTCATCCTGCTCGACCAGTTCCCCCGCAATCTATTCCGCGGCAGCGGTCACGCGTTTGCCACCGACCCTCTCGCACGGATGATCGCCCGCAAGGCGCTCGAACGAGGATTTGATCGCGCCGTCGCGCCAGAACTTCGCCCATTTCTCTACCTGCCCTTCGAGCACTCTGAAGACCAGGCCGACCAGGCGCTCAGCATGCAACTCTTTACCGCTCATAGAGACGAAACCGGCGATACGGAAAGCCTGCGCTGGGCAGTCGAACATCGCGATATCATCGCAAACTTCGGCCGCTTCCCTCATCGAAACGCGGCGCTTGGCCGCGAAACGACATCCGCCGAACAGGCCTATCTCGACGGCGGCGGTTTCAAGGGATAAAGCGCGGTCGACCAAGCCGGAGAAATGATGGGGTCAAGCCGGCAAGCCGCGCACGAGTTGCATGAGGTCCGCCTGCCCTTCGGCATTCGCGGCGGAAATCGCCTTCACCCGCGCCCGGTCGATGGCGTAAGGCCGCCCCTCCGGATCATAGGGCTGTTTGAAGGTGAAGGCCGCCGCCGATGGGCCGTCGTCCGCCAACCGCTCGAAACGGCGGACCGCCTCCACCCAGACCGGGTGCTGGCCAGCTTCAACCCAGAACAACACCAGCGCCGGCCATTCCTGTCTCACGTTCCAGTTTCGTGCGTTCTTCAACGCTTCGGCGTGGACGCCGGAATAGGAGAAGGCCATCAGGCTCTCGACGTCCTCCCAGAGCGACAAAGAAGACGGTCCTGTATCATGGCCGCTGCCGTTGAGAAAACGGGGGAATACCTGCTCACCCCAGCTCGTCGGCCCCGGTTCGCCACGATAGCCCGAGCGGCCGACGTAGCCGATGGCGCGTCTCGCCGCCTCGAAATTCAGCGGCTCGCGCTGTATGAAGCCGTCTACGGCCGGGTCGCCATAGGGGGCGACATGAATGCCGAAATTATAAATCGCGAGATGGTGGCCACAGCTCAATTGACGTCGTCCGGCAGCACTGGCAGCGGAGCGATCTCGATTCCCTCGTCGACCAGTGCCTTCACCTCCGCAAGCGAAGCTTCCCCGATGATGCCGCGGGCCTCCGTCTCGCCATAGTGGATCTTGCGGGCCTCCTCGGGAAAGCGCTCCCCGACATCCTCGCTATTGGCCCGGATAGAGGCGACCGCTTGCTTCAGCGTCGCCACAGCAACCTTCTGCGCCTCGCTGACCGCCAGCGCATGTACCGCCTCCTTGCCCCGCGCGGTCGAGACCGAAGGCGCCATCAGCACCTTCGTCACCTGCAGCGAGCCACAGACCGGGCAAGTCAGTAAGCCACCCGCTAACTGACGGTCGAAGTCGGCGCTCTCCGAGAACCATCCCTCGAAGTCATGCCCCTTTTCGCAGCTGAGCGAATAACGGATCAAACGGTGATGCCCCCCTTCGCGAGCTCGGGCAGTATGCTGAGGTCAAAGTCGCGGGCATTCTTGAGGTTCGGGATCTTGGCGCGCGCCGCCGCAACCGCCCCAACGTCAATGTCGGCAAGCACGATCGCTTCGCCAGTGCCGCCGGCACTTGCCAGCACCTTGCCCCAGGGGTCGACGATCATCGAGTGACCGAAAGTCTCTCGATCGTCCTCGTGCACGCCGCCCTGCGCGGCGGAAATGACGAAGGCACCGTTCTCGATCGCTCGGGCCCTGAGCAGCACTTCCCAGTGCGCTTCACCTGTCTGGCGGGTAAAGGCCGCCGGCGTCGTCAGGATCTGCGCGCCGGCAACCGCTTCGGCACGAAACAGCTGCGGGAAACGCACGTCGTAGCAGATGCCGAAACCGATCTTGGCGAACGGCAGGTCTGCGACCACGGCACTGTCACCCGGCCGGTAGACCGCGCTCTCGCGCCAGCTCTCGCCATTGTCGAGATCGACATCGAACATGTGGATCTTGTCGTAGGAGCAAATCTTCTTGCCATCCGGTCCGAACAGGAAAGCGCGGTTGGCGATCTTGCCGTCGGAAAGCAGGATCGCGGTCGATCCGACATGAAGATAGATCGAAAGTTCCCGCGCAAGATCCCCTGCGGTTTTGACGATGATATCATGTTCCTCGTCGCGCAGGACGGCCATCAGTCCCTGACGGTCCTTCTGCACGGCACCGGTCATCTCGGGTGTCTGGATATAGATAGCCCCATGGCTGGCCGCTTCACGCACGAGGCGGGCCATGGAAGCGGCATTCTTTTCCGGGTCTACACCCGAACACATCTGAACGGCGGCAACCTTGAAGGTCATGGATTCGTCTCCTCAGGCGGCCAGAAGGGCATCGAGCTTACCGGCACGGTCAAGTGCATGCAGGTCATCACACCCGCCGACATGCTTCTCGCCGATGAAGATCTGTGGGAAGGTCATACCGCCGTTGGACTTGGCGATCATCTCCTGGCGCATTTCCGGATTGCCGGTCGCGTCGTGCTCGATATAGGAAACGCCCTTGGATTCGAGCAACGCCTTAGCACGCGAGCAATAGCCGCAGCCCTGGCGGGTGTAGATGGTGACGGATGCCATATTGTTCTCCGGTCGGATGAGGCCGGCAAGGGCCGGAAAGGATATGAGTATCTCCGTCATATAGGACCGGAAACCGCCCTTGCAAAGGTCAAAACGGTCACGTCGAACGCACCCGCTCTCTTGAGCGCCCTGGTCGCGGCGCTGACAGTCGCCCCGGTGGTGAACACGTCGTCGACGAGCACGATGCGCCGGCCGAAGACCTGCGGCGAATGACCCTCCGGCACGTTAAAGGCGCCGCGTACGTTGAGCGCTCTGGCGTTCGCCGTCAGCCCGACCTGCTGGGCGGTTCTTTTGTTGCGTGTGAGCGCGAGCGGCCCGAAGGGCCTCCCCGAGAGCCGGGCCACATGCCTTGCCAGTTCGGCCGATTGGTTGAACTTGCGGGCAAACAGCCGCGTCCGGTGCAGCGGCACAGCGACGACCATGTCACAGTCCTCGAGCGCTTGCGCCGCCGCCCGGACCATCCAGCCGGCCATCATCGGCGCCAGATCGGTCCGGTCGCGGTATTTCAGATCATGCACCAGATCGCGCGCAATCCCCTCGTGGATCGCGACGCTGCGTAACCGGTCAAACACCGGCGGATGGGCGATCGCCTCGGCCGACAGCATGCCGGGACCCAGATCATGGCTGAACGGCGTGCCGAGCACCTCGCAGAACGGCCGCTCGATGAAACGCATGGTCGACCAGCATGGCGGGCACAGTCCCCCATGCCGGCCGGTCAGACAATGGCAGTGGGCGCAACGCGGCGGAAAGACGATGTCGCGCAAAAATACCGCGATGCCGATCGGCACGGCGGTGCTGACGGATACGGCTTTTTGCACTATCTGACCCGACATGCGGTTGACTTTAGGCGCTTGCCGGCGCCTTTGCCAGACCGAGTTTTGACGGGAGTGGATGCGGATGGAGCGGATTTTCGATCAGGATCTGGTGGCGGCGAACCGGCTGCGCGCCAAACGCCGGCTGAAACCCGGCAATGACTTCCTGCTGGATATAGCCGCGCGCGAACTGGCCGAGCGGCTCGCCATTGTCGAGCGCCGTTTTGAGAAAGCCATCGAACTGCATGGCGCAACCGGCGCCACGGCCCGGCTGGCGCTTCAGACGGGCAAGATCGACACCCTTGAGCGCATAGAAGCCCATGCGGACTTCTCCGACGCGGGTGAACCGCTGATCGAAGCCCCGTTTGAATCCGTGCCGCTCGAGCCGCAGTCGGTCAATCTCGTACTCTCGCCGCTGGCCTTGCATCTTGCCAACGACATCCCCGGCGTACTGGTGCAAATCCGCCGTGCCCTGAAACCTGACGGCCTTTTCCTCGCCGCCATCCCCGGAGCCGGAACGCTTGGCGAACTGCGCGACATCCTGCTCACCACAGAGATCGAACTTTACGGCGGGGCGAGCCCACGCGTCATTCCCTTTGCCGACATCCGCGACATTGGCGCGCTGATGCAACGCGCCGGCTTCACCCTGCCGGTGATCGACGAAGAGAGCTACACGGTCCGTTACGACAGTCTGTTCGCCCTTATGCGTGACCTCAAGGCCATGGGCATGGCCAATCCACTGAACGGCCGCAGTCGCAAGCCGGTCGGGCGGAAATTCTTCCTGAAGGCGGCTGAGCTCTATGCCGAGCGCTATGCCGACCCGGACGGGCGCATCCGCGCAACCTTCTCGATCGTCTATGTCTCCGGCTGGGCGCCGCACGAAAGTCAGCAGAAGCCACTCAAGCCTGGGTCTGCCAAGATGCGGCTGGCCGACGCGCTCGACCCGACCAAGGGCATTGCGCCAGCAAACAAGGGCAATGGCTGAAAGAGGGGAGTGCTTTTACCGCTTCCAGGCGTCGTCAATCGTCGTGCTGATCACTTGGAACATGCTGGCCAACGAATCGGAAAAGGCACCGAAACCAAGGATCAGCGCCAGCCCCATGATAGCCGCGATCAGCCCGTATTCGATTGCGGTGGCCGCGTCACGGTCGGCAATGAATTTTCGTACGAGACCCATTGCTTCTCCCGGTTCATCCGCTGCCGATGACACACTGTTTGACGCCCCCTGCCAAGCTCAGCAACCGTCGCCGACGATGCAGACCGACCCGGGAGTTTCCTGCAACACACTGCGGCGGATTGTATAGCGCTTGCCGCCATCCGATCGGCCGATCGAGCCGGTGCTCATCATGTCGACCTGATCCGGCTGAAAGGCAAGGCTGCGCTTTTCGGTCCGGTCGGCAAGCATAGGCGTAAGCACGAGCGAAAGCGCGATCGCCGCCATTCCGAACAATAGCGCGATGTTGAGTACACCGGTCTTCCCGGACAGTCGCGAAGACCGTTCTCTCGACCTGACGGTCTTCCAGAAATCGTCGTTTGCCATGATACGCTCCACACACACGCTTCGAACGCATGAACAACAGCCCTGAGGTTTGCCTCACGGCCGTAAACTTTGCGTTAAGAACGTTGGCAAATCACAGAAAAGGCTAAAGAAGATCCTGGAGGAACGGGATGAGCGGTTCGTCGGCCGGAGGCATAGGATAGTCGCGCAGGGCCTTGGCTCTCACCCACTTCACCGCCTGCCCCTCGCGACCATGGGCAATCCCCTCGTAACGCCGACAGATATAGAGCGGCATCAGCAGGTGGAAGGTCTCATAGGTGTGGCTGGCAAAGGTCAGTGGAGCCAGGCACGGCACCTTGGTGACAATGCCGAGTTCCTCTTCGAGTTCGCGAATGAGCGTCTCTTCCGGCGTCTCGCCCGGTTCGACCTTACCGCCTGGAAACTCCCACAGGCCGGCAAGCGCCTTGCCCTCGGGGCGCTGCGCCAAAAGGATGCGATTATCGCTGTCGACCAGCGCGCAGGCCGTAACGAGAAGAATGGGCTTGCCGTCGCGGCTCATGCGTTCGCTCCCTTACGCCAGTAGGCGTAGCGGTAGGCCTCGACAAAACCGAGCTTAGCATAGAGAGCAAGCGCCGGAGCATTGTCCGCGACGACTTGCAGCCAAGCGGTTCTCGCTCCCCGCATCCGCGCCCAGCGAAGCGCAGCCGTCAGGATTTCGAGACCGAGTCCACGCTGGCGGTGATCGGCCTTGACCGCCAGCGACATAATGCTGGCAAGGTCATTGTCCTGAACGCACAGCGCTACGGCCACAGGCCCTTCGGCTGGATCCTCGATGACGAAAAGCCCACTGGGCGGCTTGATCGCACTCACCACTTCGGCCAGTGCCGGCTTCAGCGCCGGATCACTACCGTGCACGATAAGATCGGCGTCGACATAGCGTCCGACATCGTGGCTTGGCAGATGGTCGAGCGTATCTTCCGGCAGTTCGATCGCGGTGAGGTCGCAGGTAAGGGTCATCACCTCCTCGAAGCGCTCCCAGCCATCGGCTCTCATCCGGTCGATGAGCGGCTTCGGTGTCAGCGGCGTCTCGCGCACGAGGATCGGTCGACCATGCGCCTCAAACTTGCGCGCTGCCTTTTCGAGCCGGACGGCGATGTCGCGGCTATCGGACGGATCAAGGGCGACGACGCAGTTTAGCCGCTTCGAAGGGTGGCCGCCGGAAAGGCGGATCTGCCAGCTTCCGTCATATTGCACCGACGTCGCGGGCCAGGCCCTGAAACCGACGGCTTCGAGACGCCGGACGAGGGGCAGGTTCTGATCGGTGGAGGCAGAGGGCATCGCGACAATCAACTCCGGTAGTCGCCGTTGATCGCCACATATTCCTTGGTGAGATCGCAGGTCCAGACCGTCGCCTTGCCCTCACCGAGGCCGATGTCGACACGGACCGGAATATCCTGTTTCTGCATGACCGCGGTGGTCGCGTCCTCGGAATAGGCTGGATCGCGCTCGCCGCCGACGGCGACGCGAACATCGCCGAACCAGATTGCCAGCCGGTCACGATCGGCCATTTCGCCGGACTTGCCGACGGCCATGACGATACGGCCCCAATTGGCGTCCTCGCCGGCAACCGCGGTCTTGACCAGCGGCGAATTGGCGATCGACAGCGCGATTTTCTTGGCGGCAGCATCGCTCTCGGCGCCGGTCACGGTGATCTCGACCATCTTGCGGGCACCTTCGCCGTCACGCACGACCTGGAGCGCCAGATCCATGAGAAGATCATTAAGCGCCAGCTTGAAGCCGGAAAGCGCCGGATCATCGGCCGTTTCGACCGTCTTCTGGCCGTCCGCGGACGCAGCCCCGGTAGCGAACAGCAACAAGGTGTCGGACGTCGAGGTGTCGCTGTCGACGGTGATCGCGTTGAAGCTCGGCTCGACCCCGGCCGAAAGCAGGCCCTGCAGTGCCCGCGCGGCGATGTCAGCGTCGGTGACGACGAAGGACAGCATAGTCGCCATGTCGGGCGCGATCATCCCCGCGCCCTTGGCGATGCCATTGATCGTCACCTTGATGCCGCCGATCTCGGCGGTGCGCGTCGCCACCTTCGGATATGTGTCGGTGGTCATGATCGCCTTGGCGGCTTCCAGCCAGAAGTCGCCCGTGGCGCCCGTTGCCATGTCGCCCAGCACGCCGGAGAACTTGGTCGCATCCAGCGGCTCGCCGATGACGCCGGTCGAAGCGAGATAGATCTCGTTCTCGTCGCAGCCCAGCGCCGCAGCAGCCGACTTCGCCGTCAGCGCGGTCGCTTCCTTGCCCTTTTTGCCTGTGAAGGCGTTCGCGTTGCCTGAATTGACCACGACGCCGCGCGCGACACCATGACCGAGGCTGGCGCGGCAATGATCGACCGGGGCCGAGGGACATTTCGATTTGGTGAAGACACCGGCCACCACGGCCGGACGATCAAACGCCATCAGCAGCACGTCGGTTCGGTTCTTGTACTTGATGCCGGCGGCGGCTGTCGCCATGCGGACGCCCCGGATTGACGGCATGTCCGGGTAAGACTTCGGGGCAAGGGGAGAAACGGTTGCGGACATCTTCACTGCCTGGAATGGGAGGGCCCGCCTGAGTGCGGGCCCGTGTTTCAATCGGAAGTTCTACCGCTCATTGCTGCGGCTTGTTGACGTCCTCATAATCCTTGCGAAGAGCCTCGTCGAGAACTTCGACCGTCTGCTCAGCCTTGGCCTTCTCGATGATCTCGAGATACTTGTCGCGCATCACCAACTGGCGAACCTGCTGGGCGACGGTATCATAGGCCGGCGGAGCGGCATCGCGCTTGTCTTCGACCTTGATGACATGAAAGCCGAACTGGGTCTTGACCGGGGTCTTGGAGTAGCTGCCCTTCTCCATCGCAAAGGCGGCTTCTTCGAACTCCGGAACCATGCGGCCCTTGGTGAAGTAGCCGAGGTCGCCACCTTCCGACTTGTTCGGATCGGTCGACTTTTCCTTGGCCAGTTCGATAAAGTCCTTGCCGGCATCAAGTTCAGCGATAATCGCCTTGGCCTCTTCCTCGGTCTTCACCAGGATATGACGGGCGCTGATCTCCACCTGTTTCGGCAGGGCGGCGACTTCCTTCTCGTAGCGCGCCTTGACTTCGTCCTCGGTGACGGCGTCGACGACGTGCTTTTTGAAATAGGTGTTGTGCAGCTCGCGGTCGGCGATGAAGGCCATCCGCTTCTTGAACTCGGCATCGTCCCTCAGTCCCTCGCTATCGGCAGCGCCGGCGAGCAGCTTGACGTCGATCGCGCCGGAAAGAGCCGCGACCTTCTTCTGCTCGTCGGGCAGTTGGGCGAGTTGAGGGTCGAGATTGGCGATCGCCAGATCCAGATCGGACTGGGTGATCTCCAGCTTGCCGACCTTGGCAACGACAGCATCGGCATCCTGGGCGAGAACCTGGCCCTGCAGCCCGATGAACACCACGCAAGCCGCAAGGGCAATTTTATGAAGGCGAAGCATTAAGAAACCTTTCGGAAGATGAACCGTTTCAAGACCGCTCGAATCGGGCGAAAAATTGTCAAACGCACGGCAAGGCAGGCTTTTCCGACCACCCTGTGGCGTTGACATCATTCGACCCCCCTCTTATCTGTCACGCAACCGCGCGTCCAGAGCCGTTTCCCGCAGCTCCGCGCCCAATCGTCGAAAATCGACGGTCGGTCGGGACGTGCAACGAATATGACGAAGGTCAGAAAGGACCGTCGAATGGTCAGTCTCGGTGGGCTCGCCCGCAAACTCTTCGGATCGGCCAACGAACGCCGCGTTCGCTCCTACCAGCCGAAGGTCGCCGCCATCAACGCTCTCGAAGAGAGCATGAAGGCGCTGTCCGACGAGGCTCTCGCCGGCAAGACGCAAGAGTTCCGCAAACAACTCGCCGAGGGCAAGAAGCTCGATGACCTGCTCGTCCCGGCCTTTGCCGTTGCCCGCGAAGCCGCGCGCCGTGCCCTCGGCATGCGCCCCTTCGACGTGCAGCTGGTCGGCGCCATGATCCTCAACGACAATGCCATCGCCGAGATGAAGACTGGTGAAGGTAAGACGCTGGTGGCGACGCTTGCCGTTTACCTCAACGCGCTCGCCGGCAAGGGCGTCCACGTGGTAACCGTCAACGACTACCTCGCCAAGCGCGACTCGATGACCATGGACAAGCTTTACAGCTTCCTCGGGTTGACGACCGGCGTGATTGTCCATGGCATTACGGATGAGGAGCGCCGGGCTGCCTATGCCTGCGACATCACCTACGCCACCAATAACGAACTCGGCTTTGACTATCTGCGCGACAACATGAAGTACGAGCGCGGCCAGATGGTTCAGCGCGGCCACAACTACGCGATCGTCGACGAAGTGGACTCGATCCTGATCGACGAGGCACGCACGCCCCTGATTATTTCCGGCCCGCTTGACGACCGATCCGACCTCTACACCACGATCGACGCCTTCATCCCGCTGCTGAGCGAGGAAGATTACGAAATCGACGAAAAGCAGCGCTCGGCCAATTTCTCGGAGGTCGGCACCGAGAAGCTTGAGAACCTGCTGCGCGACGCAAACCTCTTGAAGGGCGCCTCGCTCTACGACGTCGAGAACGTTGCCATCGTTCACCATATCAACAATGCGCTGAAGGCCCACAAGCTCTTCTCGCGTGACAAGGACTACATCGTCCGCAACGACGAGATCGTCATCATTGATGAGTTCACCGGCCGCATGATGCCGGGTCGCCGCTATTCGGAAGGCCAGCACCAGGCACTTGAAGCCAAGGAGAAGGTGCAGATCCAGCCCGAGAACCAGACGCTCGCCTCGATCACCTTCCAGAACTATTTCCGCATGTACGGCAAACTCGCCGGCATGACCGGTACGGCTTCGACCGAAGCCGAGGAGTTCAGTAACATCTACGGCCTCGAAGTGATCGAAGTGCCGACCAACCTGCCGATCAAGCGTATCGACGAGGACGACGAGGTCTACCGGACCACGGAAGAGAAGTTCAAGGCGATCATCGAGGAGATCAAGGACGCGCATAGCCGCAGCCAGCCGGTGCTCGTCGGCACCACTTCGATCGAGAAGTCCGAACTGCTCGCTGCTATGCTGAAGCAGAGCGGTTTCGACAATTTCGCCGTCCTGAACGCCCGCTATCACGAGCAGGAAGCCTATATCGTTTCCCAGGCCGGTGTTCCGGGCGCCGTGACGATCGCCACCAACATGGCCGGTCGAGGCACCGATATCCAGCTCGGCGGCAATATCGACATGCGCCTCGAACGCGAACTCGAGGGCATGGAACCAGGCGCCGAACGTGACGCGAAAGCAGCGGCGATCAAGGCCGAGGTCCAGGAACTGAAGGCCAAGGCACTCGCCGCCGGTGGCCTCTACGTCATCGCCACTGAACGCCACGAAAGCCGGCGCATCGACAATCAGTTGCGCGGTCGCTCCGGCCGTCAGGGCGACCCAGGCCGGTCGAAGTTCTACCTTTCGCTGCAGGACGACCTGATGCGCATCTTCGGCTCGGACCGCATGGATTCGATGCTGCAGAAGCTGGGCCTGAAGGAAGGCGAGGCGATCGTTCATCCCTGGATCAACAAGGCGCTGGAACGCGCCCAGAAGAAGGTCGAGGCGCGCAACTTCGACATCCGCAAGAACCTTCTGAAGTATGACGACGTGCTGAACGACCAGCGCAAGGTGATCTTCGAGCAGCGCATCGAGCTGATGGATGCGATCGACGTCTCCGCCACCATCGAGGACATGCGCCACGAAGTTATCGAGACCATGGTGCGCACGCATATCCCAGAGCGCGCCTATGTCGAGCAGTGGGACGTGGCCGGACTCAAGCAGCAGGTAGCCATCTCCCTCAATCTCGACCTGCCGATCGAGGCCTGGGCCGCCGAGGAAGGCATTGCCGAGGACGATATGGTCGACCGCATCACTGAGGCGGCTGACAAGGCGATCGCCGAAAAGGCGGAGCGCTTCGGCCCGGAGGTCATGTCCTATGTCGAGCGCTCGATCGTTCTACAGACGATCGATAACCTGTGGCGCGAGCACATCGTCAACCTCGACCATTTGCGCTCGGTTGTCGGTTTCCGTGGCTATGCCCAGCGCGACCCGCTGCAGGAGTACAAAGCAGAGGCCTTCGAACTGTTCCAGGCGTTGCTCGCCAATCTGCGCGACGCCGTCACCACGCAGATGATGCGGGTCGAGCTGGTTCGTGAAGCTCAACCCGTTCCGGCAGTACCGGAAATGCAGGGCCATCACGTCGATGCTACGACCGGGGAAGACGATTTCGGCGAAGAATCGAATGCCGCAGTCACGCCTTTTGTCGCGCCGGAGAACCGCGACCCCAACGATCCCTCGACTTGGGGCCGGGTCGGTCGCAACGACGCCTGCCCCTGTGGGTCGGGCAAAAAGTACAAGCACTGCCACGGCGCTTACGAAACCGCCTGATGGCGGGCGCTCTGTTCAGACGACTGTGCAAAGGTGGCTTCGCGGCACCTTTCTTTACTGAATGCACCGACGTACTCTATTGCAGCGACGGAACCGTTTCTTAACCGTGATCTGACAGGGTTCCCGCTGTTGTTCTAGCGTATCAAGTGGGCAGTACATGTCAGTCATGGCGGTCATCCAGACAGCGGAAAAGCTACTGCCGCCCGGCCTCCAACCGGCGTTGCACAGGCTCGTCTCCGCGTTGACCAACGACGACGAGACAGCGCGCGCCCAGCGCATGGCCCTGACCGCCTTCGCCATCCGCGTCGTCTCCGCAGCAATCGCCTTCGGTTCGCAGATCATCCAGGCGCGGCTAATGGGTGAGTTCGAATACGGCGTCTTCGTCTTCGTCTGGGTATTGGTCGTGCTGGTCGGCAACCTTTCCTGCCTCGGCTTTAACACCGCCGTCATCCGTTTCCTGCCCCAATATGATGCCCGCAATGAGCGTGACGAGATCCGCGGACTGACCAGCACCGCACGAATCTTCGCCATCTGTTCGGCGAGCCTTCTGGCGCTTTTCGGCGTTGCCTTTCTGCACTTCTTCGGCGACACGATTGACGCCTATTATATCATTCCGCTGTTTCTCGGCCTGTTCACATTGCCGATGATCGCACTCGGCGATGTGCTCGACGGCACAGCACGAGCCAACAACTGGCCGGTCACCGCACTGAGCCCGACCTATATCATCCGACCGATACTGATCCTTGGCTTCATGTTGGCCGCAGTCGTCTTCGGAGCACCACGGACCGCAACGACGGCGATGTTGGCCGCGCTGGCCGCAACCTATGTGACGAGCATCGGCCAGTTCTTCGCGATCGACCGTCGGCTGCAGAAACGCTACGTCACCGGACCGCGCAAGATCGATTTTCTTGCCTGGTTCAAGGTGGCGATACCGATCTTCCTGATCGAAGGCTTTAGCTTTCTCCTCACCAATTCCGACGTCGTGGTGGTCGGACTCTTTCTTGAGCCGGACCAGGTGGCGATCTACTTCGCGGCTGCCAAGACCATGGCGCTGGTGCAATTCGTCCTCTTCGCCGTCAAGGCAGCAGCAGCCCCACGCTACTCGGCCATGATGGCCAACGACGATATGCGTCCGCTCGCCGAGTTCGCCGGCGCCACCGCACGGTGGAGCTTCTGGCCCTCGCTCGTGGTCGGCACCAGTGTTCTGATTGCCGGCAACATGCTTCTATCTCTTTTCGGCAAGTCCTTCACCTCCGGCTACTGGTTGATGGCAATCCTGTTCGCCGGCAGCCTATCGAAGGCGATGGTAGGGCCCGGAGAAATGCTCCTCACCATGGCCGGCAAGCAGCAGCTTTGCGTGTTTCTCTATGTCGGAGCACTCGCCACCAATATCTGCCTCAGTGTAACACTCATACCACTTTACGGGCTGACCGGCGCCGCCACAGCCACGGCAGCGGCGATGATGGTCGAGGCACTTCTCCTGCATGTCGCTGTGCGTTTCTCGCTCGGCATAGTACTCTTCGCCTTTGCCGACCCGCTGGCGATCCTGAACAAGACGAGGGCGTCCTGATCATGGTGCAACCACCGATCTACAATGAAAACTCGAACAAAAACGCCAACCCACTGGCCGACAATCGGGCACGCGAGGCCGATGGCCGCCCCGTTGCTGATTTGCGTCTTGACATCGGCCGACCCGGACGACAGCTCAGCCTCTATCCGGGTCGGGTCGGTTATGACCTGCAGGAAGAACTCGACTTTCTGACCTATCGGGTGATGGAAGCCAATATCTTCTTCGCCCCGCGCTTCCTCGCGCCTGCTATGCCACGGCTCGATGACCGACAGATCCGGCTCGCCGTCATCCGCGATGAGAACGAACATCGCAGTCGCGTCCGGATGATGATGCCGTTCTCAATCGAGAAGCCGGGGTTCTCCGTCGGCCCCTCGATCCTGCGCGTGTGGTCAAACCCGTTCGGACCGCTGGGCACGCCGCTGGTGGACGCAGAGGACGCCGCCGAAACGATCGACAATCTGCTCGAGGTGCTTTCCCGCCCCGAGGCCAAGCTGCCAAGTGTTCTGGTATTGCCGGATCTGCGCCTCAACGGCCGCTTTGCCCAATTGATCAAGGCGGTTGCGATTGGCCGCGACTTGCCGCTGACCGTGACCAACACTTTCGCCCGGCCGATGCTGGAGAGTAAGGAAGATGGCGTCACCTATCTGAAAGGGACCATCTCCAAGTCTCATCTGCGTGAAATGCGCCGTCAGTTGCGCCTGCTCGGCGGCGAGGGCTACGTCACCTACAACGTTGCCCGCCAACCCGGGGAAATCCGCATGCGGATGGAAGAATTCCTCGCGCTCGAAGCGAGCGGCTGGAAGGGCCGCAAGCGTTCAGCCATGGTCATGGACCGTTTCCATGCCGCCTTTGCCCGCGAGGCAATCACCAACCTTGCGGAAGTCGACGCCGTCCGCATCCACACACTCGACCTCGACGGCCGGGCCATCGCCTCGATGGTGGTGTTCATCATGGCTGGAGATGCCTATACGTGGAAAACGGCCTTTGACGAACGCTATGCGCGCTTCTCGCCCGGCAAGCTGCTGGTCGCGGATCTGACCGAGTGGCACCTTGACGACCCTAATATCGAGCGCACCGACAGTTGCACCATGCCGGACCATTCGATCATGAGCCGCTTCTGGAAGGAGCGCGAGGAGATGGGAACGTTGCTGATCGGCCTCAAGCCGAATGCCGACCGCGACGTTCGCCAGGCCGCGACCCAGTTGCACATGTACCGTAACACCCGCAATCTTGCCCGCATCCTGCGCGAGAAGATTCTGTCGCGCCGCTTCACCGAATAGGGTCGCTGTGAACCTATTCGGCAGCGATAGCGAGTTCGCGATCGCGCAGCAGGCGACGGATCACCTTTCCGCTCGTCGTCAGTGGCATCTCATCGATGAACTCCACCTCGCGCGGATACTCGTGCATGGAAAGCCGCTGTTTGACCCACTCGCTGATCTCGTCGGCAAGCGCCGGGCTGGGCACATAACCGTCCGCGACAACGATGAAGGCTTTGACGATTTCAGTGCGCAGCGGATCGGGTTTGCCGACGGCCGCAGCGAGTCTGACGGCCGGATGACCGGCTAGACAGTCCTCGATCTCGGCCGGGCCGATACGGTAACCGGCCGACGTGATCACGTCGTCGTCGCGGCCGAAGAATTCCACATAACCGTTCTCATCCTGGCGACCGAGGTCGCCGGTCTTCATCCAGTCGCCGACGAACTTGCGCGCCGTCGCGTCCTCGTCGTTCCAGTAGCCGAGAAACATCACCGGATCGGGCCGTGCGATCGCCACCTCGCCGGTCTCCCCTGAAGGGACCTCGCGGCCCTCGTCGTCGATGATCGCCACGCGATGGCCCGGAACCGCGCGTCCGATGGCACCGGCCCTGGTGACGCCGAGACGGGCAGCCGAGCCGAGCACGAAATTGCACTCGGTCTGGCCGTAAAATTCGTTGGGCACGATGCCGAGCGTCGCCTTGACCCATTCATAGGTCTCGCGGCCGAGCGATTCCCCGGCCGAGCCGATACTGCGAAGCACGAGATCGTATTTCTCCAGCGGCCGGTCGACCGACTTCAGAAGGCGCAACGCAGTCGGCGGAATGAAGGCGTTCCGGACCTTCATCTCAGACATGATTCGGAATGCCGTATGGGGATCGAATTTTTGCGCCGGCGACGAGACGACCGGCACGCCGAGCATCAGTGCCGGAAGCAACGCATTGAGGAGACCGCCCGCCCAGGCCCAGTCTGATGGCGTCCACATCTTGTCGCCGTCCCTGGGCAGGAAATCATGCACCATCTGGAAACCAGGAATATGGCCAGGCAGGACCCGGTGGCCGTGCAGCGCGCCCTTCGGGGGACCGGTGGTGCCCGAAGTAAAGATCATCAACGCCGGCGTGTCGGGTCCGGTGTCGGCGACCGCAAAGACCGGTGGCTGGGCGTCGACCAGGGCGGCAAAGGAGTGCACCTCGCCCGCGGCGGCGGCGGTCGAGATCACGTGTTCAAGGGCAGGCAGGCGCGACCGGATTTCCTCGAGTCGCGAGAGACCGAAATCATTGGTGACGATTGCCTTGGCGCTCGCAGCGACCAGTCGGTATTCGAGCGCCTCGGCACCGAACAGCAGGGCAAGAGGCAGGGCGACCGCGCCCATCTTGTAAATTGCCACATGGGCAATCACCGTCTCGAACGATTGCGGCAGGAGAAGCGCGACGCGGTCGCCCGGCTGAACGCCCAGCGCAGTCAGCGAATTTGCGAATCCCGCCGACCTGGCCGCAAGTGTGCCGTAGGTCATCGACAGATGATTGCCGTCCGCCGAGAAATGCTCAAGGCAGATGCGGTCCGGATCGCGCCTTGCCCAGTCGTCGCTGACGACGCGGCCTATATTGAAGTTCTCAGGTATTTCCCACGAGAAATCGCGAAAAATGCGATCGTAGGAGCTGCTTTCGGGCAGAAACATGCCGGTTTTCCGTTTCACTTTGCCATTTTGCTACCATCCATTTCGCAATTGCACAATGGACACGCATAATGCACGGGGTCGGGCTACGGAGAGCGGAGAGCGCTGCTGGACACCCTTTGGAGCGGCATGCTAACCTTCCAGCGAAGGCCGAGGCTGGCAGGCAGCACATGACGCCCCCACCCTGAAGCGCCGCATCACCATGAATTCCTTATAGAGTTGGCAAAGAACATCCCATGAAATCCCCCGGCAAGAACACCCGTCTGGTTCAACCCGTCAAGCAAGTGACCGTGGATGCGGGGCTGCTACCGAAGAAGCTCAACGCGAAACGTGACCAGCCAGTCGAGGATCGACCGACAACGGCCAAGGTCAATATTTTCGCGCCCGTACATCCAGCTGTGGCGGCCAACCGCCAGGCCATGAAACAGCGGGCGATGCGATCGACGCTGATGCAGGTTGGCGCCGCCATCGAAGGCGGCGAAATGCCGGCGGCGGAAGCCAAGCGGCTGATCCTCGGGCGCGTGATCAGACACCTGGGGTCGATGGACGCCGCGGAAAAATGGTATCGCAGCCAGCACCTCGCCGAACTCGGCGACCGGACTCCGGCCCAGATGGTGCGCGCCGGCGAATTAAAGACGCTGCTGGCGCATCTGGATAAAGAGACCAGCACCAAGGGGTGAAGGCCTTGAGGACCCGGTCGGTGCTGGATCCCAGCCCGACGGGTGCGACACTACCACCCTGCCGTGAGCCGCCGCCCCGACATGGCCACGCTCATATGTTCAGTCGTCGAACGCGGCGGTATTACATTATCTGTTCCTGCCTGAACCTGGGCCCGACCACCGTATGCCCGGCCGAGGCTGCCGGACGCAAGAGCGGAGCGACGGCAAAGGGAATCGCCGTGTGATCGATCAAGGAACGGGAAAATGATCGCATGGTGCCCCATGCCGGAATCGAACCAGCACTCCTTTCGGAACTCGATTTTGAGTCGAGCGCGTCTACCAGTTCCGCCAATGGGGCACAGAAGCGTCATATGTCGGTAGGACAGCGCCGGACTATACGAAGCACGCCGACCCGGTCAACCGCCTTTTTCACCCGATCCCCGTTCACGCGATTTTTTTCGACCGGAATGATGCGTCGCAGCGTGAACCATTTACAGTCGCGCGGCGCTTGAATAAAACCGCTCGACCTTAAAGATCAGGATAAACGCCATGCTGCGTCGGCTCTATAACTGGACCATGTCACTGGCGGGAACGCGTCACGCCGAAAAAGCGCTGTTCGGCGTCTCCTTCGCCGAAAGCTCGTTTTTCCCGATTCCGCCGGATGTGCTGCTGATTCCCATGACACTCGCCAAGCCGGCAAACTGGATCAGGCTGGCGCTGATTTGCACGATTGCCTCGGTGCTCGGCGCCTTCCTTGGTTATGCGATCGGTATGTTCCTCTACGAAACCGTCGGCCGGCCGATCCTCGCCTTCTACGGCAAGGAGGACGCCTTCGAGCAGGTGGTCGCCTGGTATAACAAATGGGGTGGCTGGGGCGTGCTTTTCGCTGCCGTAACGCCCTTTCCCTACAAGGTTCTGACGATTTTTTCCGGAGCGACCGGCCTCAATTTCTTCGTCTTCACCGTGGTCAGCATCGTCGGCAGAGCCGCACGCTTCTTCCTCGTCTCCTGGCTGCTTGGACACTATGGAGAGCCGATCCGGATCTTCATCGAGAAATATCTCAGCCTTCTTTTCACCCTGTTCATAGTGCTGCTCATCGGCGGCTTCTACCTGATCAAGTTCGTATTCTGACGAGAGCGAGACAATGAACCTTCCAGACGCCCTCCTGAAATCCGATACCACTGTCGCCGCAGTCCTCACGCTTGGCATGGCGGTGGTCGTCGGCTCGGCGCTCGGCTTCGAGCATATCGGCGGATATATTCCCTGTGCGCTCTGCCTGTTGCAGCGCAATCCTTACTATATCGGCGTCGGCGTCGGCGCGCTGGCCGTGTTGTCGTCACTGTTCAAGCTGCCGCCGATCGTCACGCGCGGCCTGATCGCCGTCATCGCCGTCCTTATGATCGTCAGCATAGGGCTCGGCACCTATCACGCCGGTGTCGAGTGGAAGTTCTGGGAAGGTCCCGCCAGCTGCACGATCGGCGCAACGAGTGCGGAAGCGCCGGTCAATGTGCTGGAAGCGCTGAATTCGACCAAGGCACCGTCCTGCACCGACGCCACGCTGCGCGTGCTCGGACTGTCCTTTGCCGGTTGGAACGTGCTGACCAGCGCGGCGTTGGCCGCCATCGCACTGTGGGCAACATTCCGCAAACGTCCGGCGTAGCCGCGCACGATCGGCCCGAGCAGTTCCTCACGGCTGCAGTTCGGAATCCCAGTAGAGATAGTCGACCCAGCTCTCATGCAAGTGATTGGGGGGGAATAGCCGTCCGTTGTTGTGCAGGTCCTGCACGGTCGGGCGATAGGGCTTCTGATGCGGGAACATCTGCGCCTGTTTCGGCAGTTTGCTGCCCTTGCGCAGATTGCAGGGCGAGCAGGCCGCCACGACATTCTCCCAGGTCGTCTCGCCACCATGCGCCCGCGGGATCACATGATCGAAGGTCAGATCCTCGTCAGAGCTGCAATACTGACACTGGAACCTGTCGCGCAGGAAGACATTGAAGCGGGTGAACGCCGGATTGCGGGTCGGCTGCACATAGGTCTTGAGGCTGACGACGCTCGGCAGCCGCATGGAAAAGCTCGGCGAACAGACGGAGTGGTCGTATTCGGCGATAATGTTCACACGGTCAAGGAAGACCGCCTTGATCGCGTCCTGCCAGGACCACAACGACAAGGGATAGTAACTCAGCGGCCTGTAGTCGGCATTCAAGACGAGCGCCGGCAAGGACTGGGGTGAGACTGCAATCGTCAAGGCATTCTCCTGATCGATTCGGCACCTACCCTTTTATATTAGGTCCGTTATGACAGCCTTGTGAAGCCCCCCTTTCAAAGCCGACCATTCGGGCACCTCAGGCTCCCGCGGGAGCGGCCTCCCGGCCGGTGCGAGCGGCATAGTACGCCCAGAAAAGCCGCGCCGCGATCGACCGCCAGGGCCGCCACGCCTCGGCAAGCTCCGCCACCGTCCGAATGTCGGGGCGAGCCTCATGGCCGAAGGCGTCGCCGACGGCGGCACGAAGCGCCACGTCGCCGGCGGGAAAGACGTCGGGATGACCACAGCAGAACATCAGATAGACCTCCGCCGTCCACAGACCGATGCCCTTGAGCGCCGTCAGCCGGGTGATCGCCTCATCGGCGTCAAGGCTCGAGATGACGGAAAGGTCGAGAGCATTAGAGGCGACTGCGCGAGCGACACCCTCCAGCGTGGATGCCTTGGCGCGCGACAGGCCGAGACCGGCGACGACGGCGGCATCGAGCGCCAGATAGGTTTGCGCGCTAGGAGCCTCGCCCGTTGCCTCAAGAATGCGGCTCCAGATCGCCTCGGCGCTGGCGCGCGACACCATCTGCGAGACGATGATGTGGGCGAGCCCGGCAAAGCCGGGTTCGGTAAGTCGTAGCGGCAGTGGCGCATGGCGATGGGCGAGCGGCTCGAGGCGTGGATCGATCGCAACGAGCTGCAAGAGCCCGAGCGCCACATGGTCCGCAGTGGTGATGATCATTTCAGCCTCATCCCGCTCTTTCGACAATCCGCATTTCGTGCGAGATGGAAGCATGATCCCGCCCACCCGTCAAAGACCGGCGTTGCGTTTTGCGCCAAGCCCGAACGGCCTGCTTCATCTCGGCCACGCGCTCTCGGCCCTCCTGAACGCCGACATGGCCAAAGCGCTCGGCGGTCGCTTCCTGCTGCGCATGGAGGACATCGATCTCACCCGCTGCACACCCGAATTCGAACAGGCGATCTACCAGGACCTCGACTGGCTCGGGCTTGACTGGGAACGCCCGGTGCGCCGGCAATCGGATCATCTCGGCGATTATCGCACGGCCCTCGACAGCCTGATCGAACGGGACCTCGCTTATCCGGCCTTCATGACGCGCGGCGAGGTCAAGGCGCATGTCGCACGGCAAGAGGCAAACGGGTCTCCCTGGCCGCGTGACCCCGACGGCGCGCCGCTCTATCCGCCGGTCGATCGCGTCTTGACCGGCGACGAGCGACGAAAGCGGATGGAAGCCGGCTCCCGCCACGCCTGGCGTCTCGACATGGGCCGGGCGATCAAACAATGCGGCAAACCCTTGTACTGGACGGAAACTGGCGACGGCGATACCGGCGAGATTGCCGCCGATCCGCAGGACTGGGGGGACGTGGTCCTGTGGCGCTCCGATGCGCCGTCGAGCTATCATTTGTCGGTCACGGTCGATGATGCTGGCCAGGGGATCACCCATGTCGTTCGCGGGCTCGACCTTTTCCATGCGACCTCGGTGCACCGATTGTTGCAGACGCTGCTGGGCCTGCCAGCGCCGATCTATCATCATCACCGCCTGATCCTCGGACCCGACGGGCGCAAACTGTCGAAGAGCGAAGGGGATACCGGCCTTCAGGAGCTGCGTCGGCACGGCCAGACGTCAGCCGACATCCGTCGACTTGTCGGATTGTGAGGCAGACGGCACACTCTCGCCTCCCTTGCCGCTGAGCACCTCGAACTTCAACAGCGCTGCATTGAATTCCGCACCGATGATGAAGATCGCCCCGATCATATAGAGAAAAACCAGCACGACCATAATCGAAGCGAGACCCGCATAGGTCGCCGCATAGTTGGCGAAGCTCGCGAGGTAATAGGCGAAGATCAGCGCACCTGCCAGCCAGAGAACAAGCGTGAGGAGCACGCCCGGAATGACGTCACGGAACCGGCGATGGCCATCCGGCAGACCGAGATGAAAAGCCACCAGTCCGAAGATGAGAACGGCGAGCGTGCCGTAGACACGCCAGTTGGACACAGTGGCAAGGAAGTCCTCGAGAAACGGGAACCATTTCTCCGCAAAGGCAAGTGCCACCGGCACAACGACCAGCAGCGCGCTTATGGCGGCGAGCGCGATGACCGCACCGATCACATAAGCGAAACTGACGAGACGTGTGATGTACCACGGGCGCGTCTCGGTGACGCGGTAGGCGCGGTTCAGCGACGCGCGCAGTGCTTCCACTCCGTTCGAGGCGAAATAGGCCGCGGCCAGCACCGAAACGGTGAGCAGGCCGCCACGCGGAATGGTCAACACCTCGACCACCTGATCAGACAAGGGCTTGGCGATCGCCTCCGGCCAGGTGTCGAAGATCAGATGCACCGCGGTTTCGGCAAAGCTGTCTGCGCCAAGAAAACTCGCCAGCGCCGTTCCGAAGATCAGGAAGGGGAAGACGGCAAGCAGCGCGGATAGCGCCACATGGCTTGCCATCGCCCAGCCGTCGTCCTCGGCGAAATGCTTGAGCGCGTCGAAGCCGACCTTGTAGAGCATGCGCAAGAACGCCGGCATTCCATCTCCTTGCATTCGGCGGGCCACGTGTTCGACGGACCGATTGTCACCCGCGAACGAATATGGGAAACCGGACCTGTTTGTACAGGAAACAATCGATGACCGAACGCCCGACCATCATCGTCACCGGCTGCTCGACCGGGATCGGCGCCCATTGCGCAAGGGCGCTCGCCACCGACGGGTGGCGCGTCTTCGCCACAGTGAGGCGGCCGGACAACCGTTTACCGCTCGAGGCCGATGGTATCGAGACGTTGCAAATGGACTATACCGATGAAGGCAGTATCGCCGCACTGGTCGAGGCCGTTGCCGAGCGGACCGGCGGTCGGATCGATGCGCTGTTCAACAACGGCGCCTACGGCCAGCCGGGCGCTGTCGAGGATCTGTCGACCGACGTGCTGCGCCGCCAGTTCGAGGCGAATTTCTTCGGTTGGCACGAACTGACCCGTCGGGTGATCCCGCTGATGCGAACAAGGGGCGAAGGACGAATTGTCCAGTGCTCGTCTATCCTCGGGCTGCTGCCCTACCGCTATCGCGGGGCCTATACCGCCTCCAAATATGCGCTCGAAGGCCTGAGCGTCACGCTGCGCATGGAACTCCAAGGCTCCGGCATCCATGTCAGCCTGATCGAGCCCGGCCCGATCGAAAGCCGTTTCACCGCCAATGCACTGAAGATGATCGAGGCAAACGTCGATCTCGAGAACTCCGCCCATTCCGAGGAGTACAAGCGCCAACTGGCCCGGCTCGACGGCACCGGCCCGGTCAACCGCTACAAGCTCGGCCCCGAGGCCGTCTACAAAGTGCTGAAACATGCCTTGACCGCCCCCCGCCCCCGCCCACATTATCCCGTAACCGTACCAGCCCGGCGGGGCATCCTGCTGAAGCGACTCCTACCGGCCGATCTCTTCTATCGGCTGATGCGGAAGCTGGATTGACCCCTTATCGAGAAAGCAGACATAAACGATGTCCACCTTCACCACCGTGCTCACCCTGATCGTCATGGGGCTTGTGGTCCTCGTCCTCATCCGGGGACTGTTCAACATGTTGAAGGGCGGCAGCGGCAACACGTCCAACAAGCTCATGCAAATGCGCTTAGTGCTGCAGGCGGTGGCAATCGCGCTCATCATGCTGACGCTGTGGCTGACCGGCGGCGGCCGCTAAGAAGGGGCTAGAAATGGTCAGGCTCAACAAGATCTACACCCGCACCGGAGACGACGGCACAACCGCGCTTGTCACTGGCCCTCGCCGACTGAAGCACGACTTGCGCGTCGACGCCTACGGCACGATCGACGAAACCAACTCGACAATCGGTGTCGCCCGGCTGCACACCGCCGAGATGCCGGAACTCGATGCTATGTTGCTGCGCATCCAGAACGACCTGTTCGACCTTGGCGCGGATCTCGCCGCACCGGAGACGGGAGAAGCGCTGACTTACGAACCCCTGCGGGTCATCGAAGCGCAGGTAACGCGCATCGAAACCGAGATCGACCAGCTCAATGCCGATCTCAACCCGCTGAAATCCTTTATCCTGCCCGGCGGATCGCCAGCCGCCGCGCATCTGCATCTGGCTCGCACAGTCGCGCGTCGCGCCGAGCGGATCATGGTCGAACTGTCACGCTTCGAGGGTGAAACGATCAATGAACCGGCGCTGAAGTACATCAATCGCCTGTCCGACTTCCTCTTCGTTGCCGCCCGCTTCGCCAATGACTGCGGCAAGGCCGATATTCTCTGGGTGCCGGGCAAGAACCGTTGAGCAGCCGCTAGGCCAAGGGGGCGCAAGTGTTCATTCCGCTGCACGACCGCAATGCCCTCAGGCATATCCGGCGACAATACGTGACCTTCGGGCTCATAGTCGCCAATATCATCACCTTCGCACTCACGGTTTTTCTGACCCCGGAATCAGTCGCAGAGGCCAATGTCTTAGGGCTTGGCTTCATTCCGGCCGTGGCGTTCGACAACGCCGTGCTCGATCCGTCTCTGGTCATCGTGCCGCCGGATGCGACCTATCTTACCTATTCCTTTCTGCATGTGGACGCGTTTCATCTCGGCTCCAATATGCTGTTCCTCTGGGTATTCGGCGACAATGTTGAGGATGCGCTCGGCCACCTGCGCTTCCTCGTTTTCTACCTCGCCTGTGCGGCCGCCGGTGCGCTTTTCCACGGCTTCGTCACACCGCTGTCGCAAGCCCCGCTGATCGGCGCTTCAGGTGCCGTTTCCGGCGTGGTGTCCGCCTATCTCATGCTGCATCCGAAGGTGCGGGTCTGGGTGCTGGTGTTGTTTCGTTTTCCCTTGCCGTTACCGGCTTTCGTGCCACTGCTGTTCTGGATCGGCCAGCAATTCGTCATGCTCGCCACCGATGGCGAGAGCACCGTCTCCTGGGGCGCCCATGTCGGCGGCATCCTTGCCGGTGCCCTGCTGGTGCTCGTCATGCGCCGGCGCGGGGTGCCGCTGTTCGATCGGACGATCGTCACCCCGGTCGCCGTCCACCACCACCTCGAGCCCGCTCCACGCGCTGTCCTGCCAGCAGCGGCCGAGACAAAAGGCCCGATTCACTGGGGCCGCTGATGGAATTTCCAGGAACGAATATTGACGCGCACGTAAGCGTCAATTATTCCTGCGGCAAAAGCGTAACGCCCTTCGCAGGAGCGTTGTAATTGGATGAAAAATGCGTATCGATGTCGCCATTCGACAATCGGCGGACCGCTTTCGGGCGCATTTTCCCGCGGGAGCAGTGAAGGAAGGAAACCATGAAGATACTCGTGACCGTTAAGCGGGTCGTGGACTACAACGTGAAGATCCGCGTAAAGGCCGACGGGACCGGCGTCGAGCTGGCCAATGTCAAGATGTCGATGAACCCGTTCGACGAAATCGCTGTCGAAGAGGCCTTGCGGCTGAAGGAAGCCGGCAAGGCCGAAGAGGTTGTCGTCGTTTCGATTGGACCGGCCAAAGCCGAAGAAACCCTGCGTACCGCGCTTGCCATGGGCGCCGACCGCGCCGTGCTGGTTGAGACCGACGACGCTGTCGAGCCACTCGCTGTCGCCAAGTTGCTGAAGGGCGTGATCGAGGCGGAAGCCCCGGGCCTCGTCATCACCGGCAAGCAGGCGATCGACGACGACTCGAACCAGACCGGCCAGATGCTCGCCGCCCTGCTCGGTTGGGGTCAGGCGACCTTCGCATCGAAGGTTGAACTCGGCGCCGACAAGGCGACCGTCACGCGCGAAGTGGACGGCGGCCTGCAGACCATCGACGTCAAGCTCCCGGCGATCATCACCACCGACCTGCGCCTCAACGAGCCGCGCTATGCTTCGCTGCCGAATATCATGAAGGCCAAGAAGAAGCCGCTCGACAAGAAGACCCCAGCGGACCTCGGCGTCGACACCACCGCCCGCCTCAAGGTGCTGAAGACCGAGGAGCCCGGCGGTCGTAAGGCAGGCGTCAAGGTCAAGTCGGTGGCCGAACTGGTCGACAAACTCAAGAACGAAGCCGGCGTGCTTTAATCGGATCGGGATAGGAGACAAAAGATATGGCCATTCTTCTTCTGGCAGAACACGACAATACGACCCTTTCCGACCAGACCGCCAAGGCGCTGACGGCCGCCGCCCAGATCGGTGGCGACATTCATGTGCTGGTCGCAGGTGCGGGCGCCAAGGCCGCGGCTGACGCCGCTGCCAGGCTCTCGGGCGTTTCCAAAGTGCTGCTTGCCGACGACGCCAGCCTTGCCAACGACCTCGCCGAACCGCTCGCGGCCCTGATCGTTTCGCTGGCCGGTGCCTATGACACCATCATCGCCGCCGCGACCTCCTCGGCCAAGAACGTCATGCCGCGCGTTGCAGCACTGCTTGATGTCATGCAGGTTTCGGAAATCATCGAGATCGTCGCCGCCGACACCTTCAAGCGTCCGATCTACGCCGGCAACGCCATCCAGACCGTCCAGTCGACCGACGCCAAGAAGGTCATCACGGTGCGCACGGCATCCTTCGCCGCTGCTGGTGAAGGTGGCTCGGCGACCGTCGAGGCCATCTCGGCCGCCGCCAACCCCGGCGTCTCCACCTTCGTCAGCGACGCGCTGTCAACTTCTGACCGTCCGGAACTGACCTCAGCCAAGATCATCATCTCGGGCGGACGTGCGCTCGGCTCCGCCGAGAAGTTCAACGAAGTGATCCTGCCGGTCGCCGACAAGCTCGGCGCCGCCGTTGGCGCCTCGCGCGCCGCCGTCGATGCTGGCTACGCCCCGAACGACTGGCAGGTCGGCCAGACCGGCAAGGTCGTGGCACCGCAGCTCTATATCGCCTGCGGCATCTCCGGCGCGATCCAGCACCTCGCCGGAATGAAGGACTCCAAGGTCATCGTCGCGATCAACAAGGACGAAGAGGCACCGATCTTCCAGGTCGCCGACTACGGCCTCGTCGCCGATCTCTTCGAGGCCCTGCCGGAACTCGAAAAGGCGCTCTGAGGCACGCTCCTTTCGCAACCGCGAAAGTGACTGGAAAAACGACCCTTTCGGGTCTATCAATTTGCCGGGCCGGCTTCCGTTGGCCCGGCATTTTTGTAAAGTAAGACTGCGGAGTGGCGAGGAGAGCGCAATGGAGACGGTTATCAGCAATGTCGGGATCGTGGGCGCGGGTCAAATGGGCTGCGGTATCGCCCATGTCGCAGCACTCGCCGGCTACAAGGTGACGATCTACGACCTGTCGAAGGATCGGATCGAGGCGGGCCTCGCCACCATCAACGGCAATCTTGCTCGCCAGGTAACGAACGGCAAGCTCTCCGACGACGACCGCAAGGCCGCGCTATCGCGCATCAGCGGCACCGCCGACATCAATGACATGGCGCCAATGGATCTGGTGGTCGAGGCAGCGACCGAGGACGAGACGGTCAAGCGCAAGATCTTCGCCCAGCTGTGTCCGGTGCTGAAACCGGAAGCCCTGCTCGCCACGAACACCTCTTCACTCTCCATCACCCGGCTCGCCGCCGCGACCGACCGGCCGGAACGATTCATGGGCATCCATTTCATGAACCCGGTGCCGGTGATGAAACTGGTCGAGCTGGTGCGCGGTATCGCCACCGACGAAACCACCTTCGACACGGCGAAAACCTTCGTCAAATCCCTCGACAAGACGATCACCGTCGCCGAGGACTTCCCCGCCTTTATCGTCAACCGCATCCTGCTGCCAATGATCAATGAGGCGATCTACACGCTCTATGAGGGCGTCGGCTCGGTCGAGGCGATCGACACGGCGATGCGACTCGGCGCCAACCATCCGATGGGTCCGTTGCAGCTGGCCGACTTCATCGGCCTCGACACCTGCCTGTCGATCATGCAGGTGCTGCACGACGGCCTGTCTGACAGCAAGTATCGCCCCTGTCCGCTACTGGTCAAATATGTCGAGGCCGGCTGGCTCGGCCGCAAGGCCGGACGCGGCTTCTACGACTATCGCGGCGAAGTGCCGATCCCGACGCGCTGAGGCCAGCGCGCCGGAGAACACAACGGACGCCTCAGTGCGCCGTCGATGGATCCGCCACATCAGGCCGGTCATGGGTGCCCAACCGGTCGACAATTGTCCGACTCGCCTCGTTGAAGCCGACGAGCTCGACATCCGCGCCGCGGCGACGGAACTTCAGCACGACGGAGTCAAGCGCCGCAACGCTGGAAATATCCCAGATATGTGCCTGACTGACATCGATCACCACCTTGTCGAGGAATTCGTGAAAGTCGAAAGACTGGCTGAAATCCTCGACAGAGGCAAAGAACAACTGTCCTCCGACCCGGTAGGTCCGGGTACGCCCATCAGCCGAGAGATCCGATGACACATCGAAGATCTTCGAGATCTTCCAAGCGAAGAAAATGCCCGAGAGCAGTACGCCGACCAGAACGCCGATCGCCAGATTGTGCGTGCCGACCACAGTGACGACGGTCGCCAGCATGACGATCGACGACGAGCCCGGATGGTGGCGCAGGTTGTCGATCGATTTCCAGCTGAACGTGCCGACCGACACCATGATCATCACCGCGACCAGGGCCGGCATGGGAATGAGACTGACCCAATCACCAAGCACCACGCAAAGAATCAGCAACAACACACCAGCCGCGAAGGTCGACAGGCGCCCACGCCCACCGCTGCGAATATTAATCATCGACTGGCCAATCATCGCGCAGCCGGCCATGCCGCCGATGAAGCCGGTCACGCCGTTGGCGATACCCTGACCAATCGATTCCTGGTGACGGTTACTGCGCGTATCGGTGATGTCATCGATCAACTGCGCCGTCATCAAGGACTCCAGCAGACCAACGACCGCAACCCCCAACGAATAGGGGGCGATGATCCGAAGCGTCTCAAGGGTGAACGGCACCATCGGCAGATGAAACGTAGGGAAGGCGGAGGGAAGCTCGCCCATGTCGGACACCGTGCGGACATCGATGCCGAAATAGATCGCCACCGCCGTCAAGCCGATGATCGCCACCAGCGGCGAGGGAACGGCGCGAGTGAACCGCGGCAGGATGTAGATGATGGCGAGGGCGACAGCGACCAGCACATAGGTTACCGGCGTAACGCCGATGAGTTCGGGCAATTGCGCCATGAAAATCAGGATCGCCAGAGCATTGACGAAGCCGGTCATCACCGATCTCGACACGAAGCGCATGACCATTCCGAGTTTCAGAAAGCCGGCGGCGATCTGAATGACACCCGCCAGCACGGTGGCCGCCAGCAGGTACTCCAGCCCATACTGCTTGACGAGCGGCGTCATCAACACGGCGGTCGCGGCGGTCGCGGCCGAGATCATGCCGGAGCGCCCGCCGACGAAGGCGATCAGGACCGCGATCGAGAAGGAGGCATAAAGGCCGACTTTCGGGTCAACACCAGCGATAATGGAGAATGCGATGGCTTCCGGAATAAGGGCGAGCGCCACGACGAGGCCGGAAAGAAGATCGGCGCGGACATTGCCGAACCATTCCGCCCGGTATCGGGCAAGATCGAAAGTGGAGAACATGAGAATTTCCCGCAAATCTGAAGGGCCGGTGGGAGGCGCCGGCCAAAAGGCTTCAAGTCTCGTGGGTTGTCCGGCGGATCGGCGGCCGGAAGAGCCACCCGGATTTTCACCGGGTCCAAGTGATTGGGCTCTTCATAGCCGGACCTTAGGCCTATGGCAAGTTGTCGCAGTCCACAAGCGGCAACGCCGAAGACAAGACGGGCCGGGAGGGTTCAACCGCCGACGGCGGCCTTGATCAGCGCCGAAGCGTCCTTGCCATCCCAGGCGGCGGGACCGTTCATCGCGCCGAGCAGGCAACCCTTGTCGTCGATCAGCAGTGTGGCCGGCAAACCAAAGGCGAGCCCTTCCCGCTTCATCGAATTGAACACACCCATGCTGGCGTCGCGATAGAGCCCAAGGGCATCGACGCCTATCTCGTCGAGAAACGCCTTCGGCTTGTCGGACGCCCCGGTGTCAATGTTGATTGCAAGCACCTGGAACCGGTCGTTGCCGTGAGCCTTCTGCAGCGCGTTGAGCGCCGGCATTTCTTCCCGGCACGGCACACACCAGGTCGCCCAGAGATTGAGAAGTATGGTCTTGCCGGAGAAATCGGCAAGCGTCAGATCCTTGTCCCCCTGATCCTTGAACGAGAGACCGCCGATGACGCGCGGCTGGGTCGCCGCGACCATGGCCGCGACCTCGCCGGTGGTGAAGGGCTTGAGCGAAGTCGCTTTTTCGACAGAAGCGGCGCACTGCCCGACATCGGCTGTATCGCCGCCATTGCCAGACCCGGCCTGCTTCACGTATACCGCTGCCGCGCCGGCAACGATCCCGGCGACCGCCGCAAACGCAACGAGCTTGGCGGAAGGAAGTCCGAGCGGTCTTTTTTCTGTCATCGCAGTCTCCAGGATGGGCAAGGCATGGCCGAGGACACCAAGAACATGAAATCCTCCAACCAGATGTGGGGCGGTCGCTTCGCTTCAGGGCCTTCGGCCATCATGGAGGAGATAAATGCCTCGATCGGTTTCGACAAGAAGCTTTATGCCCAGGATATCCGCGGCTCAATCGCGCATGCGACTATGCTCGCGCATCAAGGCATTATATCAGCCGAAGACAAAGACAAGATCGTTCACGGATTGAACACGATCCTGTCAGAGATCGAGGAGGGCCGTTTCACCTTCTCACGCAAGCTCGAAGACATCCACATGAACATCGAGGCGCGTCTGGCCGAGCTGATCGGCCCGGCCGCAGGACGCCTGCACACCGCACGCTCGCGCAACGACCAAGTTGCGCTCGACTTCCGCCTCTGGGTCAAAGAAGAACTGCAAAAGGTCGAGGCATCACTGACCACCCTGATCGCCGCCTTCCTTGATCGCGCTGAGGAACACGCAGAAACCGTCATGCCCGGCTTCACCCACCTGCAGACCGCCCAGCCGGTCACCTTCGGGCACCACTGCATGGCCTATGTCGAAATGTTCGGTCGTGACCGCCAGCGCGTTCGCCATGCGATTGAGCATATGGACGAAAGCCCGATCGGTGCAGCCGCCCTTGCCGGCACCGGCTTTCCCATCGACCGCCAGATGACCGCCAGGGCGCTTGGCTTCCGCGAGCCGACCCGCAACTCGATCGACACCGTGTCCGACCGCGACTTCGCGCTGGAGTTCCTGTCGATCGCGTCGATCTGCGCCACGCATCTGTCGCGGCTCGCCGAGGAGATCGTCATCTGGTCGACGCCGCAATTCGGCTTCATCCGCCTTTCGGACGCCTTTTCGACCGGCTCATCGATCATGCCGCAGAAAAAGAACCCGGATGCCGCCGAACTGGTGCGTGCCAAGACCGGACGGATCAACGGCTCGCTGGTGGCGCTGCTGACGGTGATGAAGGGCTTGCCGCTCGCCTATTCCAAGGACATGCAGGAAGACAAGGAACAGGTCTTCGATTCCGCAGAGAGCCTGGAACTGGCGATCGCCGCGATGACTGGCATGGTCAGCGACATGACCATTCGCGCCGACAAGATGAAGGCGGCGGCCGGTTCCGGCTACTCGACCGCAACCGATCTCGCCGACTGGCTCGTCCGGGAAGCCGGCCTGCCCTTCCGCGACGCGCATCATGCGACCGGCAAGGCGGTTGCCATGGCCGAAGCCAAGGCCTGCGACCTGTCGGACCTCACGCTGGAAGAGTTGCAGTCGATCAATCCGGCGATCACTGCGGGTATTTTCGATGTGCTGACCGTCGAGGCCTCCGTCGCCAGCCGCAAGAGCTTCGGCGGCACTGCACCTTCGGAAGTCAAAAAGCAGATCGCCTGGTGGCGGGCCCGCAACTGATCACGATCCTTTCGCAAGCCATCACGAGAATGAGGGTGCACAAGCGCCCCGATTTTCGCTAGAGGCTAAGGGGACAAGATTTTCGGTGGATAGGTGATGGTGAAGACGCTTTCCCGTGCGACAATGGCAGCCGGTCTCCTGGCGATGGCCACCCTTGTGCTGACCGGCTGCGGCCGCAAGGCCGACCTTGATCCGCCAAGCATGCCGGTCGAACAGCAGAACAAGCTGCAAGCCCCCGGCGAAAAACCGGTCAAACAGACCGTGCCGGACAAGCCCTTCGTCCTCGACCCCCTTCTCTGACAGGTCAAAGCCCGTGAACCACTTCGACTATCGCGACGGCGTACTCTATGCCGAAGATGTCTCCGTACCCGAGATCGCCAAAGCCGTCGGCACACCCTTCTACTGCTATTCGACGGCGACGCTGGAGCGGCACTACAAGGTGTTTTCCCAGGCCTTCTCCAGCGTCGACTCGATGGTCTGCTACGCGATGAAGGCCAATTCGAACCAGGCTGTGCTGAAGACGCTGGCCAGGCTTGGCGCAGGGATGGACGTTGTTTCCGAAGGCGAACTGCGCCGGGCGCTGGCCGCCGGCATTCCGGCAAACCGCATCGTGTTCTCCGGCGTCGGCAAGACCGTCCACGAGATGGACTTGGCGCTTGAGGCGGGCATCTACTGCTTCAACGTCGAATCCGAGCCAGAATTGGAAGTACTCAACCAGCGAGCGGAGAAGGCCGGCTGCAAGGCGCACGTCTCATTCCGCGTCAATCCGGACGTCGACGCCAAGACCCACGCCAAGATCTCCACCGGCAAGAAGGAAAACAAGTTCGGCATTTCCTTCGACCGTGCCCGCGCCGTCTACGCCCGCGCGGCGGATCTTCCCGGTATCAAGGTCAGTGGCATCGACATGCATATCGGCAGCCAGATCACCGAGATGCAACCCTTCGAGGACGCCTTCAAGCTGTTGCGCGAACTGGTCGAGGCGCTGCGCGGCGACGGCCACGCGATCGACCATGTCGACATCGGCGGCGGCCTCGGTATCCCCTACAAGGATGACAACAACCCGCCGCCGGAACCCGAAGTCTACGCCAAGATGGTGTTGGAGCAACTGGCTGGCCTAAACTGCAAGATCATCGTGGAGCCCGGCCGCCTGATCGTCGGCAATGCCGGCATTCTGGTAACCGAGGTGATTTACGTGAAGGACGGCGGCAACAAGACCTTCGTCATCGTCGACGCGGCGATGAACGACCTGATCCGCCCGACGCTCTACGAGGCGTATCACGAGATCCGCCCGGTGGTGATTTCAGCCGCCAGCGCACCGCGCATTCGCGCCGATGTCGTCGGTCCGGTCTGCGAGACTGGCGACTATCTGGCGCTCGACCGCGAAATGGCCATGCCCAGGCCCGGCGACCTGCTGTCGGTCGGATCGGCCGGAGCCTATGGCGCTGTGCAGGCAGGCACCTACAACAGCCGTCGCCTGGTCCCCGAAGTGCTGGTCAAAGGCGACGAATTCCACGTGATTCGCCCGCGCCCGAGCTATGAGGACATGATCGCGCTCGATTCGGTACCGGCCTGGCTGGACTGATCGCCACACCCCGGGCATCGTTCAATTTTCAACGGCCCGGGGAAAAAGCGTACCGGATCGGTCCTGCGCCCTCGTCTTCGCCATAAACAATGCTATCCTTTCAGCTCGAGGCTAGCACGCCCACGCCTTGTCGCGCAGGATGCGGCTTGCGGGAAAAACGGAGACCCGAGGCATGCCCCTTCAGCCCGGCGGCAAGAGAACAGGTGCATTTGGCACCGATCCAGCGCTGGCGCGGCGGGTGGCGGTCAAGCGATTCCTCGCCCGTCTCGTTCTGTTTGCCGAACGGTTGCTGCCACTCTTCCTGCCGCTGGCCGGCATCGCCGCAATCTTCGTCTCCCTCGCTTGGCTGGGCGTCTATCGCCAATTACCGGATCTTATCCGCCTTGGCCTCGTCTTCGTCCTCACCTTCGGCGTCGTCGCAAGCCTCCTGCCCTTTGCCCGGCTGCGCTGGCCGGCCGGTGAGGAGGCCGACCGACTGCTTGAGGAGCGCAATCACCTCGCCCACCAGCCTGTCGCAGTGCAAGACGACGAACCGGCCTTCGACACCCCCTTCGCCCGCGCCCTGTGGGTCGAGCACCAACGTCGTATGGCCGAGACGATCGCTGCCCTCGACGCCGGCCTGCCGCGACCCGACATCGCCCGCTTCGACCGCCATGCCCTGCGCGCCGTTCCCGCTCTGCTGTTCGTTACAGCTCTTGCCTATTCCGGCTCGAACGGCGCCGGCGTGATTTCAGACGCCTTTCGCCAGCAGCCAACGACCAGCGAGACGCCTGGCCTCAGGATCGACGCCTGGATCACCCCGCCCGCCTATACCGGGCAAGCGCCGGTGTTCCTTTCGGGCCGCGACGGTCAGCCTGACGGAAACGCAACCGCCACATCGCCCGGCAACGCGCGCGTGCCGCAGAACGCGCTGGCAACCGTTAGGATCAGCGGCGGCACCGCCGACGAAAAAGTGCTGTTTCGCCGGGCGGACGATGGCACGGTGATCGACATCGCCAGGAACGCGGCAGCTACTGCTCAAGGTGGCCTGCCGCCGGATGGCAAAACCAAGCCCGCCACATCCGCGGCCGGTGTCCACGAATGGCAGCTCGAAACCAGCGGCACGCTTCTAGTCGGCGGTCGACAATGGGCAATCGACGTTGTTCCAGACAAGGCACCGGAAATCACCTTCGACGGACTACCGCGCCGCAGCGCCAACGGCGCGCTCGAGATCGGTTTCAAAGCGAAGGACGATTACGGACTCGCCAAGGCCTACGCCGAGATCGAACCACTGGCAGAAAAGGCGGATGCCATTCCACTTTATGCCCTGCCAGAGTACAAGCTCGACCTGCCGCGTCACAATGCCCGTGACGCAAAAGGCCTGTCGAGCCGCAACATCACCGAACATCCGCTGTCCGGCCGCAAGGTCAGGATCACGCTCGTCGCAACCGACGGCGCGGGACAGACGGGGCGCAGCCAGCCGTATGACATGGTGTTACCCGCCCGCGCCTTCATCGAACCGCTGGCGGCGGCCGTAGCCGAGGAGCGCCAGGTCTTCGCCCTCGACATTCGCGAGCTACGCCAAGCTATCGCCCTCAACGAGGCGCTATCGCTGCGTGCCGACGAGACAATTCCTAACATGACGCACTATCTGCTGATCCAGTCGGCGCAGGCACGGATGAAACTCGCCCGCTCGACGGAACAGCTGAAGGATACCGCCGACTATCTCTGGGAGATCGCGCTCGGCATCGACGGCGGCGACATATCGCTCGCAGAACGCAAGCTGAGAGACGCTCAGCAAGCGCTCGCCGACGCGCTAGAGCGCAATGCGCCCGACGAAGAGATCAAGAAGCTGATGGACGAATTGCGCGCCGCTATGCAGGGCTTCATCGACGCCATGGCGGAGCGCCAGCCGAATGCCGAGGGCCAGCAGCCGTCAGCGCAGAACATGCTGCGCCAGCGCGACCTGGAAAACATGATGAACCAGATCGAAAATCTGGCCCGTTCCGGCAATCGTGACGCGGCCCGCCAGATGCTATCCGAGCTACAGCGCATGATGAACAACCTGCAGGCCGGCCGGCCGCAACGCGGCGGCCAGCAGCAGGAGAACAGCCAGGCACGCCAGCAGATCGACAAGCTAGGCGAAGTCATGCAGGACCAGCAGAAGCTGATGGACGAGACCTTCCGCCTCGATCAGGCGTTGAAGGATCGCATGCAACGCGGCGATCCCGGTTACGGCGAGGACGGCGAATTCCTTGACCGGCCACCCCAAGGCCAGAACGGCGATCAGGATCAGCGAGGACAACAGGGCTCTCCCACCGACCGGATGACGGCCGACGAACTACGCGAGGCGCTGAAAAACCTGCGTGCCCAGCAGGACGCGCTCGGCAAGAAACTGGGCGAGCTGGAGAAGGGATTGAGCGATCTCGGCGTCAAGCCCGGCGAGAGCTTCGGTCAGGCCAAGCGGGAAATGCGTGGCGCCGGCGAGGCGCTGGGCCAGAGCCAGGGCGACCGGGCGGTGGAAGGTCAGGGCAAGGCGCTCGAAGCTCTGCGCCAAGGTGCGCGCGACATGATGAACCAGATGACACAGGCGATGCGCGGCCAGCAGGGACAGCAGCAAAGTGGACAGAACGGCCGCGATCCGCTGGGTCGCCCGCGCGCCACGTCAGGCCCGGACTTCGGCGAGCGGGTCAATGTGCCCGATGAGATCGACGTGCAACGAGCACGGGAAATCCTTGAAGCGATCCGCAAGAAGCTCGGCGACAATGGCGGCCCCGAACTGGAGCGCCGCTATCTCGAACGGCTGCTCGACATCCAGTAGGCCGGACCGAGGACGCGCAGAGGCAGAGACCGCTGCGTCAGCTGGCAAGCGCCTTGGCGACCGCCTCGCGGATTTCCGGAAGAGCGAAAGGTTTCGGCACGACATCGATGATCTTCGCGGCAAGGTCGTCGGCCCGCTCGCGCTGTTCGGCATAACCAGTCATCAGCAGGATCTTGAGATCGGGAAAAGACGAAGCCGCTCGGTGCGCCAGTTCGATGCCGTCCATGACGGGCATCCGTATATCGGAAAGCAGCAAGTCGAAAGCTCCCTCCTCAAGACGTTCCAGACCTTCGGCACCGTCGGCGGCCTCGTACGTCTCGTGACCGTCAAGACGGAGCGCGCGCGCCACAAAGGAGCGTAACGAATCCTCGTCTTCGGTAATGAGAATTCTCGCCATGATCGATTTGCTCCCGGTCCATTCATTGCCAGGAGCGAAATCACCAGAGTTTCCTTTGCGATAGGTAAACGAAACGAGGATGGGCGGCTTCCATGGTTAACAACCGGTCTTCGGCGCGGGGCGAGACTTCGCCCGGTGCCGCGCCTCAGGCGTCCGTCGCATCGCCGGTGACGACGCCGACGAAAGGCAACTCCCGAAAGGCGTAAGCGACATCCATGCCATAGCCGACGACAAAATAATCGGGACACTCGAAGCCCACATAATCCGCCTCAAGCTGTTCCTGGCGCTTCACTTTTTTATCCAGCAGGACGGCCAGGGAGACATTGGAGGCGCCGCGCTCATAGAGCAGTTCCTTGGCGAACTTGAGCGTGCGTCCGGATTCGAGGATGTCGTCAATCAGGAGTACGTCACGACCATGCACGTCGCTATCGATGTCCTTGACGATCCTGACCCCTTGCGAGACCGTGCCCGCGCCATAGCTGGACAGGGTGATGAACTCCACCTCCGGCGCCAACCCGACATCGTGCAGGGCGCGGATGAGATCAGCGGCGAAGACGAACGAACCTTTGAGCACCGCGATTACCAGAAGGTCGCGCGACGGTCCCTTGGCAATCTCGGCGGCAAGCTGGTGGTTACGCTCGTTGATCTGCGACGCGGTATAGAGCGGTTCGATATTCTTTCCGCGGACGACGGGCATGGCCTACTCCTTTGAGCGCTGCTGCATGGCCGATCGCAAATGCCGGCCCTGGAAAGTTGTGGCCGATAGCACAGTCGGCTGCGTCAGGCACCCGTTTCCTCGAAGGAAAGCCGGAGTTCCGGCGTTTTTCCACCGGGATGCAGCAAACGCGCCGTGATGCCGCGACTGTGTCCGGCATCGATCTCGTCGACCGGCGTGGCGATATAAGTGCTGGCAATGATCTGGCCACCGGCGATCAGATCCGCTCGCAGCTTCGGAACATGGCTCCTCGCCGCGCTGCGGTTCTCGATGATGGCATTGACCTGAAGAATACGCATGCCGTCGGCGTCGCGCGGGGTCAGGCTGACATGAGTGATGTCGAGCGGACGGACATACGCTTCCGCATCCGGCGCACGCACGATCAGTCCGGCGAAGGCGAAAGTGACGACGAAGGCGAGCGCGACGAACAAGGCAAAGCCTCGCTCGGAAAAGGTTTGCAGGACCCTCTCTGTGCTGCGCAACGAGCCGCCGGCAAGGCCGACCCAGTGGCTGGTGTCGAAAGCCCGGCGTTCGGCAGGCGCGCGCCGGCGGTTATCGTTCAAACCACCGCTGGCCTGCGCGCGGCGCGGCGCGTCATCGACTGCAACATAGTGCGCATCAACCACGTCGGCAGCTGCATGGAGGCCGGATCTCAAGGGCCGCCGCGGACGCTCCGGCGGCAGAAGGTCGATCTCCGGCTGAGCCGGGGGCCGTCTAGAGCGGAATGCGTTCATCTTTCCGGCACCTCTCGCGTGCACCCACAGACCGGCCAAATCTGGGCATTGAAACGAATCCCCTCCAGACGTAAATTCAAATGGTTAATGTTTCGGAAAGAGACGGTGAAAGCTGCCAATTTGCGGGCAACATTTACCGGTTGTTAACCCGCTTCGTTAACATGGTGCAGACCCCTGCGATCTGTCAGACTGGCTGAGCTCTTGATCCACTTTGAAAATGTCGGCTTGCGTTATGGAATGGGACCGGAGATCCTCCGCGACCTGACCTTCGACATTCCGAAGCGCTCCTTCCAGTTCCTCACTGGTCCATCCGGTGCCGGCAAGACGACGCTGCTGCGCCTTCTTTTCATGTCGCTGCAACCAACCCGCGGGCTGATTCGCAGCTTCGGCCGAGACATCACCAAGATTCCGCGCTCTGAGCTGCCCATGCTGCGCCGCCGCGTCGGCATCGTCTTCCAGGATTTCCAGCTACTCGACCATCTCACCACCTACGAGAACGTCGCCCTTCCCTTGCGGGTGCGCGGAAAAGACGAGACGAGCTATCGTAACGACGTGCTAGAACTACTAAAATGGGTCGGCCTCGGCGAGCGGATTAACGTGCTGCCACCGGTCCTGTCGGGCGGCGAGAAGCAGCGCGTGGCAATCGCCCGCGCCTTGATCGACCGGCCGGAAATTCTGCTGGCCGACGAACCGACCGGCAATGTCGATCCTCCGATGGCCCGACGCCTGCTCAGCCTTTTCCTCGAACTCAACCGTCTCGGCACAGCCGTCGTGATCGCCACGCATGACCTGGCGCTGATGGACCAGGTCGACGCACGACGCATGATCCTCACAGACGGGCGGCTCGACATCTATGAATGAGTTCGACCGAAACGCCACCGCCCAACCCCCAAAGGCACGCCGGACCGCAATGACGGTCAGGCCGACCGGAGCGATCCTGCCGCCCTCCAACATCCAGGGCAATGCGCTAATGGTGGTGATCGCCATCATGGCCTTCCTCGCCTGCCTGACGCTTGGGGCCGTCAGCATGGTGCGCACCACCGCCGCCGGCTGGCAAAGCCAGATCGCCCGTGAGATCACGATCCAGATCAAACCGGAAGACGGCCTCGACATGAGCCAGGCGCTCATCAAGGCGCGCGACCTGGCCCTGACTTTCGTCGGCACCAAGGACGGTCGGATCATGGACGACGAAGCGACAGCGCGCCTGCTCGAACCCTGGCTCGGAACGGGCCTCGATCTCAACGAACTGCCCGTGCCGCGTCTTGTGATCATCACGATAGACGAAGCCAACCCACCCGATTTCGCCGCCATGCGCGCGCTTTTGAAAACCGAGGTGCCTCAGGCCTTCCTTGATGATCACCGCACCTGGGTCGATCGCCTCGTGCAGATGGCCCGGACCACCGTGCTGATCGGCTCGGGCGTGCTCATCCTGGTTTTCACCGCCATGGTACTAACGGTGGTATTCGCTACCCGCGGCGCGCTCTCCGGCAACCGGCATATTATCGAAGTGCTGCACTTCGTCGGCGCGGAGGGCTCCTTCGTCGCCCAGGAATTCCAGATGCACTTCCTGAAGATCAGCCTCAAGGGGGCGGCGACCGGCGGATTGCTTGCGGCAGCGCTGTTTGCGATAGCCAGCTACTGGCAGAGCCGCTCGCTCGCCACCCCTCAGAGTGACCAGGCAGCGGCACTGTTCGGTACTTTCTCGATCGGCTATCTCGGCTATCTCGGCATTTTCGCCACCATGATCGTCATCGCCCTCTTGACCACTGTGACGGCGCGACTGACTGTGATCCGCACCATCTACGAGATCGACCTCATTCGCTCTGACCCGGCTCGAACCGACGGGCTGCTCGGCGATTGAGGGGACGAATGCCTGTTGAATGCCACAAAGCCGCCTGTTCCCTATGACAGAAGCGCGCTATGCAAAAGACATGACGATGGGTCAGATGAGTCGCGACAGAGCATTACGCGAGCGACAGCCGCGGCGTAGCGCGGGTGGCATTTTCGCCCGCCGGGGCCGTTTGCGTCGCGTTCTGCACTATGGTGGCCTTGCTGTCATTTTCTGCGTAGCGATGATCCTCGCCGGTTTCCTGTGGTACGCCGACTCTGTGACCACGCTGGTGCCGCCGGCACAAGCGAAGGCTGATGCGATCGTCGTCCTGACCGGCGGCTATCAAAGGATCGACCAAGCCGTCGAACTGCTGAGACGCGGCTCCGGCCAACGGTTGCTGATTTCAGGCGCCCATCCGACCACGTCCCCGACGCAGATCCGCAAGATGACCCAGAGCTCACCCGATCTTTTCGACTGCTGTGTCGACGTCGGCTATGAAGCGCTCGACACGATCGGCAATGCCAACGAGATCTCGCAGTGGATCCACGACCATGGCTATGGTTCGGTACTGGTGGTGACCAACAACTATCACATGCCGCGCAGCCTGATGGAGCTGCGCCGCAAAGACAGGGCGACGCAATACATCCCTTATCCGGTCGTCAATTCCGATCTCAAACACACCGACTGGTATAGCCAACCCGACGTCCTGCGCACGCTGCTGTCGGAATATGGAAAGACACTCGTCGCCTATGCCCGTGGCCTGATCGGCTGGGGCAGCGACGGCCTGCGCTCAACGGCGAGAGCGGTCAAGACCTCAAGCTGAGAAGCCTCAGGAATTCCAGCAACAACGCTTTTTATCCTCACCGATATGCGATAGGGACGACTGTACGTCCGCCGAGGAAAAATGCGTCCGATGATCATATTGCGTTCCATCCTGTTCAACACACTCTTCTACACCAATCTGGTGCTTCAGATGATCGTGTTGTCGCCCTTCTATTTCCTGGCGCCCCGCAAGACGGCCTTCATCGTCCCGAAGAACTGGGCACGCTCCAACCATTGGCTGATGGAGAAGATCGTCGGCACGACCTTCACGATCGAAGGATTGGAGAATATCCCGCAAGACGGCTATATCCTGGCGCCCAAGCACCAGTCCTTCTGGGACACTTATGCCCTGCTGCCCTGGCTCAACGATCCGGTCTATATCCTCAAGCGTGAGTTGATGTGGATCCCGATCTTCGGCTGGTACGTCGCCAAGCAGCGGATGATCCCGGTCAATCGCGGGGCCCGCGGCAAGGCGATGGTCGCCGTGATGGAACGAACGAAGAAGGAGGTGGCCAGTGGCCGCCAGTTGATCATTTATCCGGAAGGAACGCGCCGCCCGGCTGGCGCCGAACCCGCCTATAAATACGGCATCGCGCGCATCTACCGCGACCTCGACGTTCCTGTCGTGCCCGTCGCCATGCATCCCGGCCTGTTCTGGCCACGCCGCAAGTTCCTGCGTTTCCCTGGTCACTTCAAGGTCAGGATCCTGCCGCCGATCGAAGCCGGCCTCGACCCCGACGTATTCTATGAGACATTGATCGCGCGGCTGGAAAAGGCGAGCGATGAGTTGTTGGTGGAAACGGTGCGCGACAATCCGCATGTGCCGCTACCGCCGACGGCCGTGCAGCGCCTGAAGGAACTGCAGATCGAGGGCAAATCGGCTTAGGCCGTCAATCAACCCCTTCGAGGCGCTCGATCTCGGTGACAACCTGTTCCAGCCAGTGGTCGTGTATGCCCATTTCGCGCAAGTGGGAGACGGTATTGGCCACATAGACCGGGTTGGGACCCGACACACCGACCGCCTGGTTGACGATGCGCGCGGCCTCTTCGACCGTAACAGCCCCGCCATATTGACGATGGGCGCGATCCACCACATAGGTCAGAGCCTGCACCTTGCGGCCGTCATCGAGCCGCACAGCCAGCTGTCGCTCCAGATAGACATGCGTCACCAGTTCGCGCTCCCGCAGATATTCGATCGTCTCGGCACGATCGCGCAAGGCAACCTTGAAGGCCACGCCGCGACAGGATCCGCCACGATCGAGGCCGAGCACCAGACCCGGCCTATCCTGCGTACCACGATGATGCCAGGAACGGACGCAGAGGGACCGCCGATAGCCGATCATGCGGCCCTGCATCCGCTCCTCATAGGAGAAGCCCGGGTTCCACATCAGTGATCCGTAGCCAAACACCCAAAATTCGTCCATATCGCAGGTCATTCCAAAACACCGGCCGGATTGCCGGTTCACTATTTTACGTTTGGAGCGCCTGATGGCAACGTCGCGTGAGAAAAACCGCAGTACCGCCAGCCGCAAGGTCGCGCGACTCGCCGTCGCAATCGCCGTCGCCATCCTCGTCTATAGCGGCCTGTGGTTCGCCGCGGCAGGGGCGATCGAAAAGAAACTCGGTGAAATTCTCTCCGGCGACAATCCGGCGGCGATCGAAGCCGCCTGCACCGACAGGACAGTTGGCGGGTTTCCCTTCCGCCTCGGTGTCACCTGCGCCCAGCTCACCGTGGACGACCATTTCCACGGCCTGTCAGCCACCTTCGGCGCCTTCCGCTCCGCCGCCCAGTTTTATGCGCCGGGTCATGTTCTGTGGGAACTCGAAGGGCCAGCACAGGTACGCTCCAGCCTCGGCTTCTCGCTTGCGCTGCAATGGACGCAGCTGCACTCCAGCCTGAGCGCCGGCCTGTCCGGCCTCGCCCGTAGCTCGATCGAGGTAAAGGACCTGCAGACCTTGATGACGGCAAGGGTCGATGGCGAGACGATCGAGACGAAGGCCCCGCACGCGGAGGCGCATGTGCGCCGCTCGGGCGACGATCTGGATCTGGCAGTACTTGCCAGGGATGCAGTGATGTTCTGGCGGGGTCAGCCTCCCTTGCTACCGCCACTGTCGGCAAGCGTCGACATGACCCTGATCGGCAAAGCCAAATATCTGGATCTTGAAGGGGATCGCGGTGAAGGGCTCTACGGCAGCCAGGCCGAAATCCGCAGGTTTGTCGCCGACATGGGCGAAGGCCGGGTACTAACGCTCTCCGGCCCAATATCAGTCGGCACGGATGGGATGCTCTCGGGTCAATTGCATGTCGAGGTCGAAGGCATAAAGGCTTGGCGGACAGCTCTTCGCACCTCTTTTCCCGAAGAGCGCAAGACGATCGACAACGCCGCCGACGTGCTCGGCGCAATCTTTGGCGGCAAGGACAAGGGCAAGGCCGACCTGACGGTGACGGACGGCGTGGTGTCGCTTGGCATATTCCCGATCGCCGTCCTGCCGCCGCTCTGAAAAGGTGATCAGACCTTCTTGTCGAGCGAGTGGCGGCCGAAATCCGGCACATCGACGTCCTGGCCGGCTTCAATGATGGAGCGGCGCACGTCGCGGGTGCGGGTGAACAGTTCGAAAAGCTTGTCTCCCTCGCCCCAGCGGATCGCCCGCTGCAAATAGGCGAGATCTTCCGAAAAGCGCGCCAGCATTTCAAGGATCGCATCCTTGTTGTGCAGGCAGACGTCGCGCCACATGGTCGGGTCAGAGGCGGCGAGACGGGTGAAGTCGCGGAACCCGGAGGCCGAATACTTGATCACTTCCGACTGCGTTACGGTTTCCAGATCATCCGCCGTGCCGACGATGTTGTAGGCAATGATGTGCGGCAAATGCGACACGATAGCGAGCACCTTGTCATGGTGCTCCGGGTCCATCTCGTCGATCTTCGAACCGAGCGCTTCCCAGAAGGCCTTGAGCTTGGCAAGCGCGTCCGCATCCGTTCCCGGTAGCGGCGTGAAGATGCACCAACGACCGTGGAACAAGCCGGCGAAGCCGGCATCCGGGCCGGATTTTTCGGTACCCGCCAGCGGATGACCGGGAATGAAATGCACGGTCTTCGGCATGTGCGGAGCCATCTGCGCGATGACCGAAGCCTTGGTCGAGCCGACATCGGTGACGATCGCACCGGGTTTCAGGTGCGGAGCGATCTGCTTTGCGACCGCTTCGGACGCGCCGACCGGAACAGAGACGATGACCAGATCGGCCCCTTCGACGGCATCGGCCGCCGAGAGCTTGTAAGAGGTTCCCAGCTCCAGCTCCTCGGCACGCTTCAGCGTCTCGGGACTGCGGGTCGAGACGACGACCTCCCTGGCCAGACCGAGTTGCTTGACGTCGCGGGCGATCGAGGAGCCGATCAGGCCGATGCCGATCAGCGCGATCCGGTCGAACAGTTGAGCCATCAGGACCGTCCCAAGAACTCAGTGAGCGCTTCGATGACTCCGCGATTGGCCTCCTCGCTGCCGATCGTCATGCGCAGCGAATTGGCAAAGCCATAGCCGCGCACAGCGCGCAGGATATAACCTCGGCTGGTGAGGAAATCGTCGGCCTCGGCGGCACGCTTGCCGTCAACGTCGGGGAAGTGAATCAGCACGAAATTGGCGACCGAGGGCGTGACCTTCAGGCCAAGCGCCGTAAGCGCGGTGGTGACCTTCTCCACCCAGACAAGGTTGTGCTCAACCGCCATGGCAACGAAATCCTGGTCGCGCACGGCTGCCGCACCCGCAGCCTGTGCCGGAGCGTTCATGTTGAACGGACCACGCACACGGTCCAGCGCATCGATGATCTCGAGCGGCGCATAAGCCCAGCCGACCCGGAGCGCCGCCAAACCGTAGACCTTGGAGAAGGTGCGGGTCATGACGACGTTCCTGCTGCCGGAGACGAGCTCAATGCCGGCCTGGTAGTCGTTGCGCTTGACGTATTCGGCATAGGCCGCATCGAGCACCAGGATGACATTACCCGGCAGACCGGCATGCAGACGGCGGATCTCGCTCACCGGGACATAGGTACCGGTCGGATTGCCCGGATTGGCGAGGAAGACGATCTTGGTTTTCTCGGTGACGGCGGCAAGGATCGCGTCGACATCAATGACGCAGTCCTTCTCCTTGACAACCACCGGCGTGGCGCCGGCGCCCATGATCTGGATCTTGTAGACCAGGAAACCGTGCTCGGTGATGATGCCCTCATCGCCCGCGCCGAGATAAACATGGCAGAGCAGACCGAGTAGTTCGTCCGAGCCGTTGCCGCACAGGATATTGGCCTTGTTGAGCCCGTGCACTTCGGCGATAGCCTCGCGCAGCGCCATGGCCTGGCCGTCCGGATAGATCTCAAGATGGCCGGCGCTCTGCTTGAAGGCGTCAACCGCCTTGGGACTCGGGCCCATCGGCGTTTCGTTCGACGACAGCTTGAAGACCCTTGCGACACCGGGGGCATGCTCCTTGCCGGGCACGTAGGCGGCAATGTCGAGGATACCCGGGCGCGGAGTGGGCTTCATGGTTTCGCTGCTCATCGATGTGACTTTCTGTCGTTGAAAATGCGGGCGGACGCCCGACGCTATCGGTGCTCAGCCATTAAAACGGAATGGCGTTTTTGTCGAGGGCGGCCGTGATCGCAGCCGCAAGCAAGTCAGGCCTTGCGCTGCACGGCGACCCGCGCCGTCGGCACGCCCTGCGGCGCGAGAACCGGGGCGAAGACCCGACGCGAGGCGCGCGCGGCAACCGGCAAGCCCTGATAAAGCCGCTTCTGCGCCTCGACGACGATCACGCCGGAAAAGGCCGGCCAAAAAATGCGTCCCAGCCGCTCGAAGCTGCGGCGCAATTTCAGCACGGCGCGGATCTTCGACGGTGGAAAGAACAGCGCTTCGGCGCTGGCTCCGGGCGTGAAATTGGTTTCGCGCAGGAGCGCCGTCAGCTGGCCACGCGAATAGGGTCGTCCGGAGCCAAACGGTGTGTGCTCCATGCGCGCCCAGACCCCACGCCGGTTCGGCACGACGATCACCAGCCGGCCACCGGGCGCCAGCACACGCCAGATCTCCTTCAGCGTTTCACGCGGGTTTTCGGCGAATTCCAGCGAATGAACCATCAGCACCCGGTCGATCGAGGCATCCGGCAGTGGCAATTCCTCATCAAACACCAGGGCCGTGGCCGAAGGCTCGCCGACCGGCCAGTTCACCGCACCCTGACCCGCCGGCATGAAGGCGAAGGTGCGTTCGGTATCGGCGCGAAAACGGTCGAGAAAGGGGACGGCATAACCGATGCCAACCAGCCGTTCCTGCGGCAGGCGCGCCCAAAGCGACGACAGCGCCACGGCGATCGACTGCTCTGCCATGCGGCCCAGCATGGAATGATAGAACTGGCGGAGATCGACGATATCGACATGCATGGCGTCATTGATAGCAGGCAGTGGATGGACTTCAAGGCACAAGGCGCTACATTTCGGCGAAAGCAGCAGAAGGGACACCGACCTGATGAAACCCCTCGATCTCGACGTCTTTCCCTGCCGAAGCGACAATTTCGGCGTCCTCGTCCACTGCCCGGAAAGCGGGCTCACCGCCTCAATCGACGCACCGGAACTGGACGCGATCGCCGCGGCCGCCGAGCGGCGCGGCTGGAAGATCACCCATGTTTTCACCACCCATCACCATGGCGACCATGTCGAGGCGAACCTAGCGCTCAAGGAAAAATACGATTGTGAAATTATCGGACCGCGCGAGGAAGCGGTGGCGATCCCCGGCCTTGACCAAGCGGTCGGCGACGGCGACACATTCGAGTTCGGCGGTCACACCGTGCGCGTGATCGAGACACCCGGACACACAGCTGGCCATGTTTGCTACCATCTGCCCGACGACAAGCTACTGTTTTCCGCCGATACGCTGTTTGCGCTTGGCTGCGGTCGGCTGTTCGAGCGGCCGGCGGCCGATATGTGGCATTCATTGCAGAAACTCGCCGCCCTGCCCGACGAGACGGCCGTCTATTTCGGCCATGAATACACGCTGTCGAACGCCCGCTTCGCGCTGACAATCGACCCAGAAAACGAGAGGCTGAAGGTTCGCGCCGCCGAGATCGAAGACAAACGGCAGCGCGGCGAGTTCACCATCCCGACGACGATCGGGCTGGAAAAGGAGACCAATCCCTTTCTGCGTGCCAGCGACCCTTCGATCCGCCGCAATCTCTTGATGGAGGGGGCGACCGACGAGGAAGTCTTCGCTGAGATCCGGAAGCGCAAGGACCACTTCTGATGCATGCGGAAGCAGTGATCGAGGCGCTTGGGCTCGAGCCCCATCCAGAGGGCGGCTGATTCGTCGAGACGTTTCGCGATCCGGCCGGCGGTCCGCGCGGTCATTCAACCGCGATCTACTACCTGCTGAAAGCCGGAGAGCGTTCGCACTGGCACAGGGTTCGCGACGCCGTCGAGGTCTGGCACTACCATGCCGGCGCGCCGCTCGCGCTCTACAGCGCGCCTGACGGGACGGCGGTCGAGATAATCGTGCTGGGTGCCAATTTTCTGCGTGGCGAGCGGGCGCAGGCCGTCATTCCGGCCAATGGCTGGCAGGCGGCCGAAAGCCTCGGCGCCTACACACTCGTCGGCTGCACCGTGGCACCCGGCTTCGACTATGCCAGTTTCGAAATGGCGCCGCCCGGATGGTCGCCCGGTTAGGACAGACAATCGTGAACCTGGCGAAAACTACGCCGTGAGCGCTACGAGGGCGATCGTCAGCCCAACCTGGGCGCCAAAATAGCTTGCCCAGACGTAAAAAGCGGCAAACGGCCAAAGCGGATCCGTCCTCTCCATCTTGAAGGTCTGGACCGAAAGTACCGCATCGGACGACAGGAAAAGCGCCACTCCGGCGAAGACCACGAGCGATGGCATGCTAAGCGACAGTACCGCCATGCTGGCAATGGCCGTCGCATAGGCCAGCACCGCCGGCGCGAGACTTGCCGCAGAACGCCAGAGATAGGCGACCAGAGCGATGACAAGGGCGACAGAAACGATGGCCGCGCCCAGCCGCCAGATTTCGGCCACCACAAGCGCACGATCACCGAACATGAAAAACAACCAACCGTAAGCCACATGGGCGATCAGGAAGGACACGAGCGCGGCCGCGAAATTGTGCTTGCCGTCATAGGCAAGGAAGGCATCGCCAAGTGCGCTCAACACAAGCGCCATAACCAGAGGACTGGGCGCATTCATCAAGAATGCGTAAAGCGCCAGCATCGAGACCGGCAGCGTCTTCCAGACGGCGCGGACGTGGCCCGAAGGCTTTGGAAGAATTGCAAAGTAGGTCAGTCCGGCAAGAGCCGCGAGAGCCAAGGTGATCGCTGCCAGAACTTCTTCCATAGCCTCCTCCTCACGACAGTCAGGCCTCGGTCTTTTTAGGCCTACGGATCATATCCTGCGCCGCGAGCATGGCGCCACCGGTGATCAGCACGCAGGCAACGCCGATCCTGAGGCTTGGCTCGGCGAAGCCGAACAGGGTCAGGATCAACGTCGACAGTAGCGGCGCGGCATAGCTAGACGCCCCGAGGATCTGTATGTCACCATTCTTCACACCATGATCCCAAGCATAGAAGGCAAGCCCTACCGGGAAAACGCCGAGACCGACGACAGCCGCCCATTGCGACAGGTCTTCGGGCCAGACGGTGGTTTCAAGACCGAGGTGGCACAGCGCCGACAGGATCGAAGTCGCGAGGCAAAAGCCAGTCACCACATCGGTCGAAACGGCCTCGAACCTGCGGGTGATCAACGAATAACCGGACCAGGTGAAGGCGCAAAGGAAGGCGGCAAAATAACCGAAACCAAAGGCGGGATCGAAGGCGACACCGTTTTTGGCCACGATCAGCACGGTGCCGGCGAGACCCGCGAGCGCGCCGACCACATGGTACCACCGCAGCTTTTCGCCCGGCAGCAGGGCCGAGCCGACAACGATGAGCAACGGCCAGAGGTAAGCGATCAGGCCAGCCTCGACCGCTGGCGCGTTGCGCAGCGCCGTGAAGTAGAGGAAGTGATAGCCAAACAGGCCGAACACGCCGGTCAGCCAGACCTTGGCGGGCTGGCGCAACTGACGGATGCGCTGCGGCCTCAGCACGAAAGTGATGATGCCGGGCAGGCTGCCAATCGCGAAGGTGATGGCGGAGAGCTGGAAGGGCGGCATCTTGCCGGATGCAGCTGTCATGAGTGCGAGGAACGACCACATCAGAATGGCCGTGAACCCGATAAGCGTCGCCCTGGTCTTCACGTCGGCTCCCCTTGCGGGGATTAGACCCGCGCTTCTTCAGCCGTCGACGTCGATGGCCGATACATAGATTGTCCCCATCTGCGTCGGAACGCGTGCATGGACTGGAGCATATACCTTCCGAGTGGCTGTCTTGGCAAACCAGATCTCCATGCCGTTCGCCTTGCGCAGAAATTCAATATCCTTGCGCCCCTGGCGGAAACCGGACTTCGGCACATAGCGGATGGAACAGACGATCGCCTCTGTCTCGACCCCATCGGCCTTGAAGGTTTTCCGACCCTTGGAGGTAAGCACGAGGTCCATCCGGCTCTCGCCATCATAGATCGGCAGGATTCGCGGACAGGCAGCCTCCCCCTCAGGAATGATCAGGCCGCTAATCGGATCGAGCACCGCCCTCAGATCTTCCGGCCCGACAGCGATCCAGTTCCGCGGCCGCCGCTTGGGCTGCGGATCGACGGTCGTCTCGGTGACATTGCCGTTATGGTAGTGAACGTCATACGTGTGCTTTTTCTTGCCGCTTTGATAGATCAACGTGTATCGGTCGGCCTGCATGCGATCCCCGCTCACCGTGCCCGACACATTTGTCTCGGCGGAGATCTTGGTGACGATGTCGACGATTGCCGAGGAATTGAAGCGGCCGGTGATGGTGTAGTTCTTCTGGTTGATTTCCGTGACGAAGGAGGCGCGCGCGATCGGCAGCGCACCCAGCGTTATCTTGTAGTCGGTGCGATAAGTAACGCTCTCCGCTTGTGCGGAAGAAACAGCAATGCCCAGCAGGCACATGACAAGGCCAGAAAAACGCAAAGCCAGATCCCCCTAATCCGATCTCGTCCTTGAGCCTGACGATGACGGTGTCCATAATTGACTGTGACTATGGCAATAAAACAGCAGATCTCTCCCGCACTGGCGGGAAAATCCAAGGTTTGGCTTGACGTGCCCGGCCAGTCTGACTATAGAACCGCAACTTTCCAATCAAACACCGTTGGATCGCCTTGTCGGCATTTGCCCGACAGCGATGTGACGGACAAGAAAAAAATAGGTGTATCATGTCCCGCAGTTGCGAATTGACCGGCAAGGGCGTCCAGTCGGGCAACAATGTGAGCCACGCGAACAATCGGACCAAGCGCAAGTTCCTCCCGAACCTGTGCGATGTCACGCTGATCTCGGACGCTCTTGGCCAGCGCTATCGTCTGCGCGTTTCCGCAGCGGCTCTCCGTACGGTCGAGCATCGCGGCGGCCTCGACGCTTTCCTTCTGAAGGCCAGCGAAACCGAACTTTCGATGCGCGCCCGCCTGCTGCGTCGTCAGATCGTCAAGAAGACCGCAGAAGCCGCGTAAGCGACTTCCTCACTCTTCGACAAGGTATCAAGGCTTGAACGGGTACGCCCGGACAAGCCTTTTCCTTTTCGACACATCGTTACTCTAACTGGTGGCATCACCCAGGATAAAAAAATGCTGAACATGCGCTATATCCTCGCCTACAGCCTGCTCATGACGGCCATCGTGGTCGCCTCGAACGTCCTCGTGCAGTACCCGCTCTCGGGGCAACTGGCCGGCATCGCCCTCGGCGATCTCCTGACCTACGGCGCCTTCACCTATCCTATCGCCTTCCTGGTCACCGACCTCACCAATCGCCAGTTCGGCCCGCGGACCGCCCGAAAGGTCGTGTTCATCGGCTTCGTCGTCGGCGTCGCTCTATCCTTCGTGACCTCCTCACCGCGTATCGCCGTCGCCTCCGGCTCAGCCTATCTGGCCGGTCAATTGCTCGACATCACGGTATTCAACCGTCTGCGCCGTCTATCCTGGTGGAAGGCTCCCCTACTTGGCTCGGTCTTCGGTTCGGTTCTCGACACCGTGATCTTCTTCTCGCTGGCCTTCGCCCCGATCTTCACCATGATTGGCCCGAACGACGACTTCGCCATTGAATGGGCCCCGATCCTCGGAATTCTCGCGACCGATGCGCCGCGTTGGACCTCCTGGGCGATCGGAGATTTCAGCGTCAAGATGCTGGTCGGCGTGGTGATGCTCCTGCCCTATGGCGCGCTGATGAGCGTGCTGCGGCCGATGCCGGCCGTTGTGCCGGCACCTGCCACGCGCTGACAACTCTGCCGGCTCGCCGCCGTTTTCTCAGTCGACGAGCCGGAATTCCAGCATCAGGGTCCGCTGCAGGATCGAGTGATTGTCATCCGACACGAGGATTAGCCGGGTCGAGCCGTCAGCGCCGGTCACAACATCCAGCCCCTCCATATTGTCGATCTCCTCAACCATCCCTGCCTGAAGGATGATCTCCCCATCAACCACAGCGCCCGGCCTGATGCTCGCACCGTCGATCCGGCGAATACGCAGCCCGACGCCGCTAGCGAAGGTGAACCGACGCTCGAGCAACAACAGGTCGCCATCGGGTAAGAAATCGCCGTCAGTGACGTCAAAGCCGTCGCGGGCCACCACCCGGAACGCCCCCTGCAACGGGCCATCGAGAATACCGGCGAACAGGTTGCCATTTCCGTCGACGCTCTTTTCCGCCACCGTGACCACCGCCCCCCGGAGCGGGCTTTCCTCCGGTGAAACCGCCAGGGTTTCTAGTCCGCCATTGTTGCGCAGTTCGCTGACGGGAAACGGCAAGGGGAAAGACATGCGGAACGGCCGCGCAGTCTCGATCGCCGATAGCGGCCGGTAACCGGTTACGCGATGGCGCTGTTCGTAGCCGACGAGCACATCTTCGCCGCGGATCGCCAGGCTCTCGGCATCGACATCACGCTTGCGCTGATCTCCACGTCCATCGACATCAAGCATCGCGGCGATCTCAACATCGGCGAGACCCGAGAGCCTGCCTTGCGCATCCCGGGTGATCCTGCCCGAAAGCCAGTGCCCGGTGTCGAGCACGCCGAGAAAGTGTTCGCCGTCCGGCAAAATACGAATGGCCGACCAGGCGCCGAACAGAGGCTCGGAGGAGGAGAGCTCCAGTCCGCCGAGAAACTCCAACCCACCGAACCGGGTTTCAGACGACCCCGGGTGAAAGGCTGGGATTGCGTTGGCCGTGACAGGCGCCGGGACAGAGACCATCTCAGCCTGGGCGCGATCCGGCGACAAAATTCCGGCGGCCAGGCCACACAGCACGACGAGGAAGAAGCAGGAACGCAATTTCTTGACCTTGAATTATCGGAAGAGCCAGTTGCCCCTTATGCCATGATCAAACCGCAGGGCAAACTGCTCGCCGAGCGGAAGTCTCGACCCGGTCGGCGCCAAGTCCGACGCAAGCTCCGCATGCAGACTGTCGGCATTGCCTTGAAAAGAAGTACTGAGGAGCCCCGAATGATCGGCATTTCTAATGACATACAATATGTGTCCCCGTCAGGCCGTTCAGGCCGGGGGAACATGGCAGCAGACGATGGCTTTTCTCAAGCCCTACTGTCCTATGGCGGGGGCTCGACCTTCTCGCTTGAAGACGAAAATACAGTCTCCTACGACACGTCGATCGACAAGGAAGAGCGCACGAGCGCCAAGGACTTGCTCGCGGAATTTTCCAAATGGGCCCACATGGACGTCGCCGAAATGATCCGCGCGAAATATCTTGAGGACAATGGCCTGACCGAGGAATCACTGGCGGCCATGGACCCCGAGGCCCGCAAGGCCATCGAGGAGGAAATCGCCGAACGCATCAAGAGCCTGCTAGGCATCGACAAGGGCGCTACGTCTGCCGACACGGCAGAACCTAACCAAGCCGGCGCCGAAGCCTGATGGCCCCGAACCCTGACTGTCAGCCTGCGCGGCGTCCACGACCGCCGCGCTTGCCGGTGGCCGCCTGATCCTCGAACAAAGCCGCAAGCTGCTCGGTCATCGCCCCCGCCAGTTCGTCAGCGTCAACGATGGTCACGGCCTTGCGATAATAGCGCGTCACATCGTGTCCGATGCCGATCGCCAAGAGCTCGACGGACGAACGCATCTCAATCTGCTCGATCACAGCACGCAGGTGCCGCTCAAGATAATTGCCCGGATTGACTGAAAGCGTCGAATCATCAACCGGCGCGCCGTCCGAGATCATCATCAGGATCTTGCGCTGCTCGGGGCGGGCCGACAGACGGCTATGCGCCCACATCAAGGCCTCACCATCGATGTTTTCCTTGAGCAGGCCCTCACGCATCATCAGACCGAGATTGCGGCGCGAGCGGCGCCAAGGCGCGTCGGCCGACTTATAAATGATGTGGCGCAGGTCGTTGAGCCGGCCAGGCGTCGGCGGCTTGCCACCAGCCAGCCACTTTTCGCGGCTCTGGCCACCTTTCCACGCCTTGGTGGTAAAGCCAAGGATCTCGACCTTGACGCCGCAACGCTCCAGCGTGCGAGCGAGAATGTCGGCACAGGTGGCAGCGACCGTGATCGGGCGACCGCGCATGGAACCGGAATTGTCGATAACCAGCGTCACCACCGTGTCGCGGAACTTGGTGTCACGCTCGCGCTTGAACGAGAGGGGCTGCATGGGATCGATCACCAGACGCGTCAGGCGCGCTGGATCGAGATACCCCTCCTCCAGGTCGAACTCCCAGGAACGGTTCTGCTGCGCCATCAGGCGGCGCTGCATACGGTTGGCGAGCCGTCCAACCGCGCCTTGCAGATGGGCGAGCTGCTTATCGAGGAAAGCGCGCAAGCGCTCCAGCTCAGCCTCATCGCAGAGCTCTTCCGCGGTGACGACCTCATCGAATTCCTGGGTGAAGATCTTGTAATCGACCTTCTCGTTGAAATCGTCGAACGGGCTTGCCGGACGGCGCATTTCGCCGGGCGTTTCGCTATCCTCCTCGCCCTCTTCCATCATGTCGTCGTCAGAGATCTCGGCGCCATCCATCTCGCCGTCGTCCATCTGCTCCTGAGAGGCTTCGCTCTCCTCGGCAGGGGCCTGTTCGGAACCGGCCTCCTCCTCGGCGCTCTCCTGATCCTCCTCGTTGGAGCGCGGTTGATCCTCGTCGGTCGAGCTTTCCTCGTCGCTCTGCTCGGTATCGTCACCCACATCCTCGGCCATTTCCATGGCGGAGAGCATGTGGCGGATCACACGGGCGAAGGCCTGCTGGTCGTTGATCGCAGACGAGAGGGTGTCGAGATCACCTCCAGCCTTTTCCTCGATGAAGGGGCGCCAGAGGTCGAGCACCTTGCCGGCCGATTCCGGCGGTTTTTCGCCGGTCAACTTCTCGCGCACCAGCATGGCGACGGCCTCTTGGATCGGCGCGTCCTCCTGGCGATTGATGCCGGAAAAATTCGCCTTGGCGTATTTTTCCGCATTCATCGCGCTGATGTTGTCGCCCATCCCGCTCATCCTGAGCGTACCGATCGATTCAACACGAGCCTGCTCGACGGCATCGAACACCAGACGCGCATCCTGACCCTGCGGCGCCATGGCCGCATGGATCTTTTGGTCGTGACAGGCAATGCGCAGAGCCATGGAATCACCAAGGCCTCGTGTCACCGCGAGTTCATGCGCGGTCGGCTTCTTCGACAGTTCCGGCAGCCGAACCCGCTCACCGGCGATGCCGGGTCGCTCGTTGGCGAACACAACCTCGACGTCGGGACTCCCCGCAATCGAGCGCACGCAACCGGTTATCGCCCGCCGAAGCGGCTCGACATCAGCCCCAACACTGGGCTTCGCTCTCGTATTGTCGCCTCGACCTGCCATCCGATCCGCCCCCTCAGGCGCTCAGCACGATATTGGCAGCGCTCTCCTTTAGCTCAACACCGAAGGCCCGCTGATACTGCTCGGCCACCAGCGTACGCTCGAGTTCATCGCACTTATTGAGGAAGGTAACGCGGAAGGCGAAAGCGACATCGCCAAAGATCTCGGCGTTTTCCGCCCAGGTAATGACGGTACGCGGGCTCATCACGGTCGACAGGTCGCCGTTGACGAAGGCCGAACGCGTCAGGTCCGCGAGTCGGACCATACGCGATACGGTGTCGCGCCCCTGCTCGGTCTTGGCGAAGCTCTTGACCTTGGCGAGAACGATGTCGACTTCCTTCTGATGCGGCAGATAGTTGAGCGTCGTGACGATCGACCAACGGTCCATCTGCGCCTGGTTGATCTGCTGCGTGCCGTGGTAAAGGCCGGTCGTGTCACCCAGGCCGACGGTGTTGGCGGTCGCAAACAAGCGGAAAGCCGGGTGAGGACGGATGACGCGGCTCTGGTCGAGCAGCGTCAGGCGGCCGGAGGATTCCAGCACACGCTGAATGACGAACATGACATCCGGGCGACCCGCGTCATATTCGTCGAAAACCAGAGCGACGTTATGCTGGTAGGCCCAGGGCAGAATACCGTCCTTGAATTCAGTGATCTGCTTGCCGTCCTTCAGGACGATGGCGTCCTTGCCGACGAGATCGATACGGCTGACATGACTGTCGAGGTTGACGCGCACGCAAGGCCAGTTCAGCCGCGCAGCCACCTGCTCGATATGGGTCGACTTGCCGGTACCATGAAAGCCGGAGACCATGACGCGACGGTTATGGGCAAAGCCGGCGAGGATGGCCAGCGTGGTATCCCGGTCGAACAGATAGTCCGGATCGAGATCAGGCACATAGGCGTCGCCCTTCGAATAGGCCGGGACGCGCAAGTCGCTGTCGATGCCGAAAACCTCGCGCACAGATACGGTGGTGTCGGGGAGATTGGAAATATCCAGTTCAATTTTGCTCATCGTGTCTCCATGCCGGGCGCCACCGACCGGCCTTCCAAATATAGCGCTGCAAGCACTTCGATTAACAGAAACCCGCCTGCTTTAACAATTGATACGCCTGAATGACAGCACGAAAACGCTCTTCCGAGCCCCTGTCTCCGCCATTTGCATCCGGATGGTGTTTTTTTACAAGCTCCTTGTAGCGGCTCTTGATTTCCTGAGCGCTACAATTCGCCGCAAGGCCCAACGTATCAAGCGCCTTGGCCTCAAGGCTCTTGAGTTTGCGGGCCTGGGGTTGGGCGCGACTGCCCCCGCCCTGTTTGACGAATCCGAAGGGGTCCTTCACACGAGCCTGCGAGGCCGCCGATCCTGACCGCGCCGTCGATTGCAGTGGACTGGCCTTGGCCGCCTTGTTGACGCCAACCGTCCAGGTCGGTCGATGGCCGGTCACCGCCTCCTTTTGATACCGGGCGATCTCGGTGTCGGACAGACCGGAGAAGTAATTGTAGCCCTTGTTGTATTCCTTGACGTGCTCGAAGCAGAACAAAAAGAACTGCCCCTCGGCATTGCGGCCGACGGGAGCGCGATGAACACCGGGCTTGTCGCAGCCGTCCCATTGGCAGGTCGGCGAAGCTTTCTCCACCTCCGGCTCGCGCCGGCGGCGCGTGCGGATTCCATCGAAGTATTTTGAGTCGAGTTTCATCTCGTAATTATGGTGCCTCCAGCATCCGACAACAAGAATTGACAAATGGGATTGTTCTGGGCTTTGTGAGGCTTTGCCCGGACGGCAAAGCGCGAGGAAATCCATGTCTCTAAGCACGCGAATTGAGGCAAAACTGCGCGAGGCGTTTTCGCCCGAGCGCCTTTTCGTCATCGATGAAAGCGCCCAGCATGCCGGACACCAGGCTGGTTTTGCAGGCGCTGAAGGAACCCACATGCGGGTGCGAATCGTCGCGGCGACTTTCGCCGGTATGACACGACTCGCGCGCCACCGGGCGATTACCGAACTGTTGCAGCCAGAACTGGATGAGGGCCTTCATGCGCTGGCGATCGAGCCTGCCGCACCGGGCGAGGAAACCCGCTGGTAGGACGGCTGTCGAAGAGCGTGCCTGCATGACACCGAAGGATTCATGACCGCTGCCTTGTTGAACGAGGCAAGCGGCCTAACCGTGTTTGTCGGCCTCCTCGGCAGGACGGATGCGCAGTTTGGTAATGCGGTTCTTCTCCCGTTTCATCACGATGAAGCGCTTGCCGTAGAAGGTGAAGGCCTGACGCTCTTCCGGGATCGACTTCGACTCATGGATGACCAGCCCGGCGACCGTCGTCGCCTCCTCGTCCGGCAGGTTCCAATCGAGCGCGCGGTTGAGGTCGCGAATCGGCACAGCGCCATCGACCACGATCGAGCCATCGGCCTCCTGGCGCACGCCCTGGATTTCGAGGTCGTGCTCGTCGGAAATATCCCCGACGATCTCCTCGATAATATCCTCCAGCGTCACCAACCCCTGCACCTCGCCATATTCGTCGACCACGACAGCGAAATGCACCTTCCTCCGTAGAAACGCCGCAAGCTGATCCTTCAGGTTGGTGGTATCCGGCACGAACCAAGGCTTCTGGGCGATCTTGATGATATCGAGATTGCGTGGCTCGACATTGGGCTCAGCGAGCGCCCTCAACAGATCCTTGGCATGAACCACGCCGATGATGTTGTCGGTCGAACCGCGCCACAGAGGCATGCGCGTAAACGGACTTTCCAGCACGGCCCGCACAGTCACCTCCGGCGGGTCGTCGGCATTGATGGCCCGCATCGACGTCCGGTGGATCATGATGTCGGAGACTTCGAGATCGCCGAGATCGAGCACGCCGCCCAACCTGTCCCTGTCAGCCTTGACCACCGAGCCCTCGCGATGGAGCAAATCGACGGCGCCGCGCAATTCTTCCTGCGCCGACAGCATCGGCGCCTCCTTCGACAGAGACAGCCCGAAGATGGCAAGCATGCCGCGAACGATGTAATTGACCAGGCTAGACAGGGGGCCGACAACCGCGACAAAGGCCCGGACGAACGGGGCGACAGTCAGGGCGAAGCGGTCAGGCGAGGAGATCGCCCAACTCTTCGGCAGGACTTCCGAGAAGATGACCAGCACAACGGTCATTACCAAGGTGGCGATTGCGACGCCCGAGTCGCCGAAAAGCCCGAGGAACAGGCTCGTCGTCAACGACGAGGCGAGGATGTTGACGAGGTTGTTGCCGATCAGCAGCGCCCCGATCAGCCGGTCGCGCCGTTCGATCAGCTCACTGACCAGGACGGCGCGCGCATCCCCCTGATTGGACAGACTATGCATGCGCGCACGTGAGGCTGCCGTCAGAGCCGTCTCAGACCCGGAAAAAAAAGCAGACGAAGCGATCAATGCCACGATCGCCAGGATCAGCGGCCAGTATTGCTCAAGCGCAGAGAGCAGGCTTTCCATCGTCATGCCCCCCGAACTTCCTCCAGGAAGGCGAAGACTTCCGAAGCCGGTACGTCGTCGGCGACGAAGGACTGGCCGATGCCACGGGTGAGGATAAAGGTGAGCTTGCCGCCCTTGACCTTCTTGTCCTGACCGATCGCCTCCATCAGAAACCCGGTTGACGGCAACTCACCCGGGATCTGGTCCATCGAGGTCGGCAGACCGACGGTCTTCAGATGCGCCTCGACGCGGGCGACATCTTCCACGCCCAGCAGGTTGAGCCGGTTGGAGAAACGATGGGCTAGCACCATGCCGATCGCCACACCTTCGCCGTGGACCAGGCGCTTGCTGTCATATTCAGTCGCCGCCTCCAGAGCATGACCAAAGGTATGGCCGAGATTGAGCAGCGCGCGTCGACCGTTCTCGCGCTCGTCGGCGACCACCACGTCAGCCTTGGCTTGGCAGCTCGTGGCGATTGCCTCTATCCGTGCGGCACCACCAGAAAAGACGTCCTGCCAGTTACGCTCGAGCCAAGCGAAAAAGTCCGGCTTGTCGATCAGCCCGTACTTTGCAACCTCGGCATAGCCGGCGCGGAATTCGCGTTCGCTCAGCGAATTGAGGACATCGGTGTCGGCGAGCACCAGATCCGGCTGGTTGAAGATCCCAACAAGGTTCTTGCCGTGGCGGGTATTGATCCCAGTCTTGCCGCCGACGGAGCTGTCGACCTGCGACAGAAGCGAAGTCGGGATCTGGACGAAGCGCACGCCACGCCGCACGATGCCGGCGGCAAAACCGGTCAGGTCGCCAATCACGCCGCCACCAAGCGCGATCACGGCGTCGTTGCGCTCGATTCGAGCCTCAAGCAGGACATCGCAGACTTTGGTCAGATGATCGAAACTCTTTGTCTTCTCACCCGGGGGCAACGACAGCGACACGGCTTCGATGCCATCGGTCTGCAGACTGTCCATCAGCTGATCCAGATAGATCGCGCCGACATTCTCGTCGGTGATGATCGCGGCCTTGCGGCCCTTGATGCGGGTAGAGATCTCGCCGCCGGCGCGACCGATCAGACCCGGACCGATCAGAATATCGTAGGCGCGCTCGCCGAGCGGCACATGGACCAGCCGTTCTTCGGTTTCAGTCTTGCTCATGTCTGCTGCCTTTACCCATGTATTCGATGACTGCTTCCAGCACTTCCTTGACGATCGTCTCCTTGCGCTCGTCGCGCGACTGGATCGTCATGTCGGCAAGCGCATAGACCGGATAGCGCTGGTTCATCAGGTTTTCCAGCGTCTGCCGGGGATTTTCAGTCTTGAGCAGTGGTCGATGATCACGCTTGTTGACCCGCTCCCACAGCACATCGAGATCTGCCTTCAACCAGAGCGAGACGCCGCCCCGCTCGATCTGCTTGCGGGTCTTGTCATTGATGAAGGCACCGCCACCGGTCGAGATGACCCGCGGGCCGGTGCGCAACAGCCGCTTGATCACCCTGGTCTCAAGCGCCCGGAACTCCTCTTCGCCATAGGCGGCGAAAAGCTCGCTGATGGTCATGCGCGAGACGCGCTCGATCTCATTGTCGGTATCGATGAAGGAGAGCCCAAGCTGAGAGGCGGTCATGCGACCGATCGCCGACTTACCCGCTCCCATCAGTCCGACGAAGACGAGATTGCGCCGTCCCAGCGCGGCCCGCGCGCGTTCGCCCAATGTCGGGGCAACGGGAAATATGGTTTCGTTCATCGACCTGTTCGCATCCGTTTCCCAACGGTATTGACAAATGAGCGCCGAGCGTCAAGCCATACGCTGGAATGAATGCGATGGCATCACGCCTTGCAAAGCCTTCGGCGCCGGCCCAAAGGGGCGCCGCCCCAGTCTTCGGGACATCACGATGCCGACGCTCTTTCGTTTTCTCTTCTTCTGCGCCACGGTCGCTGGGATGATCTATCTGACCATGTGGTCGCTCGTTGTCTTCGTCGAACCGCACGAGCGGGAGATAACCGTGCGGATTCCGTCGGATCAGGTCAACCCGCCTGAGGAACCCGCCGGTCAGTAACCGAGGAGAGATAATCTTGGCCGACCTGAGCCAGGCCCGCATTGAGGCCTTCCTGGAGATGATGAGTGCTGAGCGCGGCGCCGCCGTCAACACGCTGTCGTCCTATGAGCGCGACCTCGACGACCTCTTCTCCTTCCTGAATGAACGCAAGGTGAGCCTCGGCGCAGCGGAGACCGGCGATCTGTCGGCCTATCTCACCGACCTCGCCAGACGCGGCTTCCAGCCGACGTCGCAGGCCCGGCATCTTTCCACCATGCGGCAATTCTACAAGTTCCTTTATGCCGAGGGCCTGCGCGGCGACGATCCCACGGCGACCCTCGACTCCCCGAAGAAGGCCCGCCCCTTGCCGAAATTCCTCAGCGTCGAGCAGGTTGGCAAACTGCTGTCGCTGGCCGAACAGGAAACGAACCGGCCAGGTCCGGGCCGACTGTCACGCCTGCGCCTGCTCGCCCTGCTCGAATTGCTCTATGCAACCGGCATGCGGGTGAGCGAACTGGTTTCCCTGCCCGCCAAGGTGCTGACCCAGGAGGGCCGCTTTCTGGTGGTTCGCGGCAAGGGCAATAAGGAACGGCTGGTGCCGCTGTCCAAGGCTTCGATTGACGCGCTTGCCCGCTACGGCACCGCAATGACGGACGAGCGGGGCGAACGCGAACCGAGCAGCTTCCTGTTTCCCGCCGCCAGCAAGGAGGGGCATCTGCCGCGACAGGTGTTTGCTCGCGACCTCAAGGATCTGGCGATTCGCGCCGGCCTGCCGCCCGCCAGCGTATCGCCACATGTCCTGCGTCACGCCTTCGCCAGCCACCTTTTGGCAAATGGCGCGGACCTGCGCGTGGTGCAGGAACTGTTGGGCCACAGCGACATTTCGACGACACAAATCTATACTCATGTACTCGACGAAAGGCTGCGGGAGCTGGTGCAGACGCATCACCCTCTTGCAAAAACGGCCAAAAACCTTGATTAGAGCCGTCAACACCGGTGCCATGCGCCCGAACGGCATAGTGCAAAACGATCGGAACCCGATTTCATGCATAATTATCTCGACTTCGAAAAGCCTATCTCCGACCTCGAAGCTAAGATCCACGAGCTGAAGAAGCTCGCGGAAGAGGACGAAAGCATCGATACGTCCGAGGAGATCGGCCGACTGGAAGCCCGCGCCCGCGAAGCAATGGAAGAGATCTATTCCAAGCTGAACCCCTGGCAAAAAACGCAGGTCGCCCGCCATCCGCAGCGTCCGCATTTCGTCGACTATGCAGCCGAGCTTTTCACCGAATTCACGCCGCTTGCGGGTGATCGCAAATTTTCCGAGGATGCCGCGATCCAGGCCGGGCTTGCCCGTTTCCGCGGCCAGCCGGTCGCGGTGATCGGCCAGGAAAAGGGCAATGACACCAAGTCACGCCTGAAGCACAATTTCGGCAGTCCGCGTCCGGAAGGCTATCGCAAGGCGATCCGCGTAATGGAAATGGCCGACCGCTTCGGTCTGCCGGTCGTCACCCTGATCGACACCGCCGGCGCCTATCCAGGCGTGGGTGCGGAAGAACGTGGTCAGGCGGAAGCCATCGCCCGCTCCACGGAGACATGCCTGGGCCTCAAGGTGCCGATGGTCTCCATCGTCATCGGCGAAGGCGGTTCGGGTGGCGCAATCGCGATCGCCACTGGCAACCGGGTCTACATGCTGGAACACGCCATCTATTCCGTCATCTCACCGGAAGGCGCCGCGTCCATCCTGTGGCGCGATTCCACCCGCGCCAAGGAAGCGGCAACCAATATGAAGATCACGGCCGAGGACCTGAAGGGGTTCGGCATCATCGACGGTATTATTCCCGAACCCGTCGGCGGCGCACACCGCGCTCCGCAAACGGTAATCAGGGCAGCCGGTGACGTGATCGCCTCGGCACTCGCCGAGCTCTCGCCCAAGCCGGGCGACCAGCTGCGCTCGGAGCGTCGTCAGAAGTTCCTGAACATCGGTCGCAATCTCTAGGGGACTGCGGGCGCGTCACAATGCTGCTGTTTTCTCACGCTATGGCGCAGGTCCGTTCGGCTTGAAACGTGCCTTTGGTTTATGATTTGTGAACGATCTGGTCATAAATTGGAAAGGTCCGCTTTCTGACGAAAGCAGTCCTGTTCTGTTCAAGATGAGCCTTTCGCAATGCGTTGGAAATCGACCGCTCTTGCCCTGATTTTCGCTGCCGCCGCCCTGACCGGCTGCAATGACACGCTGGACAGCTTTGACCCGGCCTCTGTTTCGAACAAGGTGGAGCAGCCGCTGCCGTCGAAAATCCTGGCCGAGATGAAGGCCAAGGGCATGGACCGCAACTCGCCAATCGCCATCCGCATCCTCAAGGAAGAGGGTCTGCTGGAGATCTGGAAAGCGAAGACCAACGGACGCTTCGAAAAGATCAAGGAATACGAGATATGCGCCTGGTCTGGCCGCCTCGGGCCGAAGGTCAAGGAAGGCGACAGGCAGGCACCGGAGGGCTTCTATCCGCTCTCGCCCCATAATCTGAACCCGAACTCCAAATACTATCTGGCGATCAACACGGGTTATCCGAACCGTTTCGACCAATCGAACAACCGCAACGGGTCCAACCTGATGATCCACGGCGCATGCTCGTCGTCGGGCTGCTATTCGATGACCGATGCGCAGATCCTCGAAATCTATGCCTTCGCCCGCGACGCCTTCAAGGGCGGCCAGCAGACCATCCAGTTGCAGGCCTTCCCCTTCCGCATGACCGCGGAGAACATGGCCCGCCACCGCCATAGCGAGCACTATCCCTTCTGGGAGATGCTGAAGGTCGGCTACGACAATTTTGAAGTGACCAAGAGACCGCCGGAAGTGGCCGTCTGCGACAGGAAGTATGTCTTTAACCAGCAGGTTGCAGACGGCAAGACCTTGAGCGCGGCGGCGCCCTGCCCGCCGATGTCGGCCCCGCCCGCCCTTCAGACGGCACTGGCTTCCTACAATGCCGCCTATGCCAAGGACTATGCAAAGGCATTACAGAAGTTCGACGGCAAGATCTGGTATGACCCATCCGAGGCCGAGCGCAAGGCGCTGGTCGCCAACCGGCGCAAGGGCCACGACCTGGCCTATGCCCCGACCGGCTCCGCGTTGAAGGCCGGTAAGCTTCTGAAGATCGATGACGTGGCGAACCAGTCCACGCCGAACGCCAGTGCAACGGCGGCGCTCGACCAGCTTGCCGAGCAGCGCCAGAAACCTCCGGCGGCATCAGCCGCGCCGACACCCGCGTCCGCGCCGGTAACCGCCGCAGTCTCCACGCCCGCTCAGCCCGCCGCCGTGCCCGTACCACAGCCGAACCCGCTCGCGGTTCCGGCGCCGGTACAGACCGCGGAAACGGAAAAGAAGCCCTTCTGGAAGATCTGGTCGTCGCAATGAGCGACATCACCCTCTATGATCTCAAGGGGCTGAAGTGCCCCTTGCCGGTTCTCAAGACCCGGCGCCGTCTGGCGACCATGCAGCGGGGCGAAGAACTGAGTGTCGAAACGACCGACCCCTTGGCCGTGATTGATGTCCCGCATTTTTGCAACGAGGACGGCCACCAACTCATAGAGACCGTGAAGCTCGACAACGGACACCGTTTCCGCATCCGCAAAGGCTGAGGGACTAGCCCTTGATCACATCTTCATGCCGGGAATGGCGAGCGGATTGTCTTCGAGCGCCAGACGATCAGGGCGATCGATCTGCGGCCGCCCGGTGAAGGCGTCGAACAATTCGCGCACATAGCTTTCGTCAAGGTCGCGTGTGATCAGCACCAGTCGGGTGCGACGATCCTCGGGATCCGGCCAGGCGGGCAGCCGGACCGGCGGATGAAAGACAGACTGCACACCGTGCAGCACGAGAGGCTGGTTGGGGCGATCGGTCAGTGCCACAACGGCCTTCATGCGCAACAGTTTCTCGCCCTGGCTGGAGCGCAGGATGTCGATAAACATATCGAGCGCCATCGGCTCGATTGGCCGATCGTGGACAATCGAGTAGGAACGGATCCGGTCGTCATGCCGGTTCACGTCATGACCATGGTCGTGATGATGGTGCTCATGGTGATGCCCGTCACGGTCAGGGGTATGCCCCTCGTGGTCGCACTGCTCGCAGTGTGGGTCATGTGCATGATGGTGATCATGGTCGTGACCATGATGATGGTGGTCGTGATCGGCGCGCGCTTCGTCCTTCAACCAACGGTCAACATCGGCGATCTTGCTCGTCGGGTCATAGAGGCCATTGGCCAGAATGGCGGCAGTGCCGACTTCCGCCGTGTCACCATCGGTCATCTCGGAGAGCGGATTCAGCATGCGCAACCGTTCGAGAAGCGCCTCGCGAGCGGCCGGATCGGCAAGGCTCGCCTTGGTGAGGACCAGCCGGTCGGCGACCGCCACCTGGCGGACGGCCTCCGGGTAAGTGTCGAGCGTCGACAGGCCGTGCACCATGTCCACCACGGTGACGACACCATCGAGATCGAAGGATTGGGCGAGCGCCGGATGGCCAATGACCGACTGCATGACGGGTGCCGGATCGGCCAGCCCGGTGGTCTCGATCACGACACGCGACAGCCGCTTCAATCTGCCGGTCTGAATGCCATCGATGAGTTCGGCCAGCGTGTCGACGAGCTCGCCGCGCACCGTGCAGCACAGGCAACCATCGGCCAGTTCGACGATCGAATCGTTCGACGCTTCAACCAGCATGTGATCGATGCCGACCTCGCCGAACTCGTTGATGATGACCGCGGCATCCTTCATCGCCGGATCCTTGAGGATGCGGTTTAGCAGCGTCGATTTCCCCGCCCCGAGGAAGCCGGTAATGATCGACACGGGGATCCGGCCGTTGCTGTCAGACATGGTTTGCTCCGGGGTCAAAAGGTCGGGCGGGGCGTGGGGATCGGCACGTTGGCAATCACGCCGGCCGCTCCGTTCTGTTTCGCCGGCTGCGGCTCCGACCCGGGGATCAGACCGGCAAAGACCGTCCGCGGCGGCCGGCCCATCTCGTGGATATAGGGCGACAGCAGCTTCATGCGGCCGGCCTCGTCGCGACCTTCGCTGCGCACCTTGCGCGCCTGCGGGTTGCAGATCTCGGCACTGATGTCGGCAACCGCGTCACGTCCGGGGCCATAGGGGGCAAGGCTGCCAAGACTTCGGCCGGCGCTACGCGGCGAAGTCAGAGCCTTCTGCAGCAGGTCCGCCGACATGTCGGCCCGCGCACCCAGGCTGTCGGCTCCGAGCACCACGGACACCACCGTGCGGCCGTTGCGGGTCGCTGACGACACCTGGTTGAAGCCGGACGCGCAGATATAACCGGTCTTCATGCCATCGGCACCGTCAAAGCGGCCAATCAGGAGATTGTAGTTCGGATATTCCTTCTTGCCGGTATTGATGCCCTCCAGGGCGAAATAACCGGCATATTGCGGAAATTCCCGCCGCAAGGCGACAGCGAGCACTGCAAGGTCACGCGCCGTCGTATATTGCCCGGTGCCTGGCAGACCGTTCGGATTGACAAAGCGGGATGACGTCATGCCGAGCGCCTGCGCGTCAGCGTTCATGCGGGCCACGAAATTGTCGAGCGTGCCGCCGACCCGCTCGCCGATGGCCACAGCGATGTCATTGGCGGACTTGACGAGCAGGATCTTCAGCGCGCTGTCGAGCGTTAGTTGCGAGCCCGGCTTGTAATACATCTTGCTCGCCGGCTGGGCGGCGGCCTTCTCGCTCATCACCACAACACTGGAAAGCGACAGCTCGCCGGCACGGATTGCCTTGAACGTGGTATAAGCCGTCATCAGCTTGGTGAGGGAGGCCGGGTACCACTTGCGGAAGGCCTCCTCATGCGCGATCACCTGCCCACTGTTGACGTCGACAACAATCTGCGGATTGGCCATTGCCAGGTTCGGCAGGCAAGCCGCGATTACGCAGACCAGCACCGCAAGGCGGCGCGTGCGGTGCGTCTTCGGCGACATGCAGGAATTTTTCGACGGCACGGTGAAAACCTCTTCGACGCGGATCTGTCTCGCAAAGGCTAGATAATTGGCCTATGAATGAAAGCAATGGCAAGAGCCATTGATTACGTCAATCTCAAGGCGCACATTCTGCGCCGGCTCTCACGAGATAGCTGAAATAGACGAGCAGGACAGCAACATGCCGATATTGAACCGCGCCGCCGAACTTCAGGCGGAGGTCAGCGAATGGCGCCGCCATCTTCATGCCAATCCGGAAATTCTCTACGACGTCCAGGAGACAGCGGCCTTCGTCGCCGCCAAGCTCGCGGAATTCGGCGTTGACGAGATCGTTACAGGCATTGGCCGAACCGGCGTCGTCGGCGTGATCCATGGCCGTGGCACGAGCACCCGCGCCATCGGCCTACGCGCCGACATGGACGCCTTGCCGCTGGAGGAAATCAGCGGCAAGCCCTGGACATCAAAAGTGCCCGGCCGCATGCACGCCTGCGGCCATGACGGCCATACCGCCATGCTGCTCGGCGCCGCCCGGTATCTGGCTGAGACGCGCAATTTCAACGGTCGCGTCGTCGTGATCTTCCAACCAGCCGAGGAAGGTGGCGCCGGGGCGCTTGCCATGGTCGAGGACGGACTGATGGAGCGTTTCGCCATCGAGGAGGTCTACGGCATGCACAATATGCCAGGCCAGCCGGTCGGCACGTTCTCGATTCGCAAGGGCGGCATCATGGCCGCGCCCGACAAGTTCTTCATCACGATCAAGGGCCGTGGGAGCCATGCCGCCGAACCGCATAAGGCGGTCGACCCGATCGCCATCGGCGCACAGATCGTCACCAACCTGCAACTGATCGCGGCGCGCAACGCCAATCCGCTACGCTCCGTTGTCGTCTCGGTGACCCGCTTCAATGCCGGCACGACCCATAACATCATTCCGGCAGAGGCGCAGCTTGCCGGCACCGTGCGTTCGCTCGACGAAACGGTGCGCGACCTGGCCGAAACCCGTATCCGCGAAATTGCCCAGGGAATAGCCGCCGCCAATGGCGCCGAAGCCGACGTGGTCTATGAACGCGCCTGCCCCGTCACCGTCAACCATCCGGCCGAGACGGACCATGCGGCACTTGCCGCCATGGATATCGTCGGCAAGGACCAGGTGAACACCGAAGTCGACCCCTCCATGGCCGGCGAGGATTTCGCCTTCATGCTGCAGGCCCGTCCTGGTGCCTACATCATGATCGGCCACGGCGACACGCCCGGCCTGCACAATCCCGCCTATGACTTCAACGACGAAGTCCTCCCCTATGGCATTTCTTACTGGGTCCGACTGGCTGAGCAACGTTTGACGGACTGAGGAGGCCCGAGGGCGCGCTCGGGCATACCGAGCGCCGCTGAGGCCCGGCTGTTCATGCCGCACGGCCTTTGCCCGCGAAAACGCTTGGCTTCGCGGCCGCGCTTTTGTATGGAGTTCAGCAGTGGTCCCGTAGCTCAGCAGGATAGAGCACCAGATTCCTAATCTGGGGGTCACGCGTTCGAATCGCGTCGGGATCACCATAGCCATTCCCTGAATGAAGCGCTGGATCTGTCGCCAGAAGGTGGAATCGCTCAAAAGGTTTGTCTCCAAGAGCGCTGATATGTCCCTAGCGCTTCAATAGGTCTGTCCCCAAGGTTAACCAGCCAAATTTCCCTGTTTCTCGAAAACTCAGCGTACGAGATAAGGCGGCAAAGACCTGACGTTAGGTCACGAAATCTTAGGCGTCCATGTCGCCGTCGGCCACAACAAAAGCATCAAGACAATTTTGAAAACCGACCCCTGAGATAATTGGCGACCCTACGTGGGGTCGCCAATTATCTCTAACTCCAATTTCATATCCTCGACCTTGCGAGCTTCGCGACAGAAAGCTCCCGTGTCACAGATCAAGGCTCTAGCGCCAGGCTTCCAACGACTTGATCGCCAAATCGATCTTCTTGATCAGGTCACGAAGCGGCTTCGAGTCCGGGTATGCGCTGACGAGGATAGCCTTGGCACTCTGCAGCCGTTCGACGTGATGGGCACGACCCACAACGCCCCGCTCGGCCTCAGGCACCTCAACCCTCTCATGATAATAGAGATCGAAAAACTCGCCATCTGGCAGGGTTTTGCGATCATATTCGAGTTGCGCCCAGTTATCGAGTTCGGACCTAACCTGATCGACACGCTTGGTAACGCCCGCCCTGCCACGGGTGGCCGTAAGCACTTCCTTGAGAAGCTTCCCGACCTCCGAGTGCTTCTCGACGGGCATCTTTGTCTTCGGCCGCGTACCCGAGGCGAAGAGCATCTTGTACGGAACCGTGGTCGAGGCTTTACCCGCAACCCGCGCCGTTTTCGGGATCAATGCTTTCGCCGCCTTCTCAGCTTCCATCTGAATTTCACCAGGTGTGCGGAACGGCTCAGCATCGGTCGTAGCAACTCGCCTGCAATTTTCGGGAACCACCGGCGCACCCAATGCAGACAAGACTGCTTCAATGGGCTCCAAAGCAGTTCCTTTTTTGCGATCGGAAAGAAGGTAGAGCTCGCTGCCACCGTCTGGGAAGTAAATCCCACCCCATGCCGACTTGACAATCTGCCAGTTGTTGCGGTCCGCCCAGGCGTCGCGCTCTAGCTGGCGATCGGAAACCGCTGCGGCATATGGCTCGTCAAGGATGACCTTCTTCTTCGTGGCCGGGTCGAACCATGAGCTACAATGGTCACGGCCTGGCAGACGTCCAGTACCGCCGCCACCAGGCAAAGCGTCACTCTTCGACGGCTTCAAACCTGTCGCGGCCATGAATTGCAGGGTACGAGCGGCAGTGCATGCAGCAGAAATGGCTCCGTCCTCGCTTTGAGGATTGGTCTGGCAAACGATCAAGTCAGGTGCCCAGCGCTTGAAGTTCCACAGGCCGCGCGCATTCTTGAAGTGTCTTGTCTCGACGATTTCATCCAGAGGCTTCGGAAGTGAGACTTCAACGATCTCTGTTCCACGCGCCTTCGTCTTGGGGTCTCGCCACCAAACGCTGATGAAGGTCTTAAAATTCGGTCGCGTGGATGTAGTGGATGACATCAGGACACGTCGAGCATTCGTGTAATTCGAATATCCCGCACGAATAGATGCGCGGTCCAAACCGACAGCGTGAGGCACGCCGTCCCGCTTGGATATCGTTTTGGCAAGGCGCTTGATGCCGTCAATGGTGGTAGGGGTGATGTTTGCCGTAGACATGTTTCTTTCTCCCGGACCCGTGAGAAGCGTCACCCGTCAACCACCTCGTGAGCCCGAACAAGAGACATGAACGGGTCATCAAACATTCAGGGCAGCGCTGTCTACAGCCTCGCAACTGACGGGTGGCGTGCTTCTGCCGGAAGCATCGCCAATGTAAAAGCATGATCCTATCGTTTCAAGAGAGGAGATTCAGAAAACAACAATGAAGGGCTGGCGTGAAGACGGCGGCCGTTGTTGTGCCCAAACCGACGGATTTTCGTCGCGTGATGATGAACACACTTGTTTTTCGGGAGGCCTACAATCATGAATTGACTAATAGAAATCGGGAGTGAGTCATGAGCAATCCATTCGAACAGCAACCCTTCGACGGCGCGGAATTCATCGACAATCCTGAACCGAGGTGCCCGTGCCTCTTGATCCTGGACGTGTCAGGTTCGATGCGGGGCAAGCCTATCCGGGAACTGAACGAAGGCCTTACCCAGTTCCGTGATGAGCTTTTCGCCGATGCCCTCGCGGCGAAACGGGTGGAAGTCGGCCTGGTCACCTTCGGTCCTGTCACCGTCGTGAACGACTTCACGGGCGTACAGAGCTGGATAGCACCCGAACTGCGCGATCAGGGTGATACGCCAATGGGACGTGCGATCGAGGAGGGGTTGAACATGCTCCGAGAGCGCAAGAACTCTTATAGACAGAACGGCATTTCGTATTACCGCCCATGGGTGTTCCTGATCACGGACGGTGGCCCGACCGATAGCTGGCAGAACGCCGCACAGGCTGTGAAGTCTGGTGAGGCCGAGAAGGCCTTCAGTTTCTTTGCTGTCGGCGTCGAGGGGGCGAACTTCGAAATCCTCTCCCAGATCAGCGTTCGCCAACCTCTTGTCCTCAAAGAGATGCGCTTCCGCGACCTGTTTAGCTGGTTGTCCAGTTCGTTGAGCTCGGTCTCTCAGTCGAATCCAGGCGATGCGGTACCTTTATCCAACCCAGCGGCTCCTGACGGGTGGGCCTCGATTGCATGACAGGTGCGTGGCGTTGGGCGGGTGCTAGATCGAAAGGCACCTCGCACGAGAAAGCAGGGCTGCCCTGTCAGGACTACGGATGTGCCAATGAGGTCGACGGTCCCGTCGGCCCCGTTTTCATAGCCGTGGTTTCCGATGGCGCAGGCAGCGCACTCCGTGCGGATGTCGGCTCAAAGATCGCATCGATCACAATGTTGCGGATGGCCCAACACTTCCTTCGTCGGTCACCGCGTTCGGAACTCGGCGAGGAAACGACATGGGAGTGGCTGGACGCCATCCGAGACAGGATCAACGCCGAAGCCGAGCGCGTCAGTCTTAAGCCGAGGGACTTCGCCGCCACCGTCATCGCGATCATTGCCGATAACTCGGGCGTAACGATCATCCACGTGGGTGATGGAGCCGTTGCGATCAAAGCGACCAATAGCGAGACATGGTCCGTCCCATCCTGGCCGTATCAAGGCGAATACGCTTCTACGACCAGCTTCATCACGGATGATCCCCAACCCAGGCTCGACTTCGTGGTGATGGATGATCCGGTCTCGGCATTTGCGGTCTTCTCGGACGGGATTGAACGCATGGTTCTCGATTTTGCGAATCGTACGCCGCATGCCCCCTTCTTCGAGAGAATGGTGAAGCCCGTGATGGCGCTATCGAACCCAGGTAGGGATGTCGATCTGTCGAAAGCCCTCCAGAGCTATCTGTCCAGCCCAGCGGTTTGTGAGAGGACCGATGACGACAAAACACTGATCCTCGGAGCCCGTCTGTGAGCGACACCTTTTTCGCCAACGGGAAGAAGATGATCCTCGGGCCTTTGCTCGGAAAAGGTGGCGAAGGTGCCGTCTACAACATTTCAGGCAGCTCGGACATCGCCGTCAAAATTTACAATGATGGGAAGGCACCTGAACGTCACGAGAAGATCGTGGCAATGGTAGCCGCGGGGCTATCCAAGACAAGTGCCCATGTAGCATATCCGCTGGAGGTCGTGACCAAGCAGAATGGAAAGTTCGCTGGCTTCACGATGAAGAAGGCCGCAGGCTTCAAAACGGTTCATGACCTTTATGGACCAGGGAGCCGCCGCGCAGAATTCCCAACGGCAGATGTCCGTTTCCTTGTCCGCGCCGCGTACAACCTGTCCGCCGCGCTGGCCAGCATCCATAAGTCGGGGTGTGTGGTCGGCGACATCAACCATTCCGGCATTCTGGTTTCCACCCAGGCGCTTGTCACTCTCATCGACAGCGACTCCTTCCAGTTCAGAAGCAATAGCCGCACATACCGTTCGTTGGTCGGGGTTGCCGAGTACACCCCGGCAGAACTGCAAGGCGTATCGTTCGAGAACACAGATCGCACGACCAATCATGATGCCTTCGGGTTGGCCCTATTGCTTTTCCAACTCCTGTTCCTCGGCCGACACCCCTATTCCGGGCGCTACCTTGGTGGCGGGGATATGGACATCAAGACAGCCATTTCGCAGAGGCGCTTTGCGTACAGCGCCAGACGCTCGGAAACGCGAATGGAACCGCCACCATACGTCCCCGCGCTGGATGACTTCGGCGACGAGGTGCGAGACGCATTTGAACTCGCGTTCTCCCGCAAAGCCGAGGCGGGCAACGGGAGGCCTTCGCCAGTAGACTGGGTCGGTGTCATCGATCGCCTGCAGTCGAACCTCGTCATATGCGGCATTGATCGCTCGCACCACTACCACAAAAGCAAGGCCAGCTGTCCTTGGTGCAAGCTGGAACAAGGAATTGGCCGATCGCTGTTTGCCGCACAGTTGGTCACCCCGACCTCTATGGCCAACATTGGCGAGATCATCGCCCAGATCAGTCGGATAAGTTCACCGCCTCGTCCACCCAGCGCCGAGAACATCATGCCGTCGATGCGCGATCTGAAGGTCTCTGACGCTGCCAAATCGAAGAAGAGCGGCCGAGCGATGAGCATGGTTGCCGCGCTCGCCGGGTGTGGCGTCGGTCTCTATGTGGCCGCGACATTTCAAGGGCTAGTCGGTATCATCATCGCCGGGGCGTCTCTCATGTATTTCTTCTCCGTGAAGGGCGACGAGGGACCGTTTGCAGCGGAACTGAAGGCAAGTACGACCGAGTGGAACAATCAGCGGCAGATATGGGAAAAACGCGCTGGGCCAGAGCAGTTCGAGGAAAAGAAAGCCCACTACCTTAGGCTCGCGTCAGCTCACGCCGGACTTCCCCAGCGAGAGAAGGAGAAGCTTGCTGAACTCGAACGTAAGAAGCGCGATCTGCAAATGCGCAAGCATCTGGAATCGCATCTGCTCGATCGGGCGAAGGTCGCTGGTATCGGCCCCGGCCGTAAAGCAACACTCGCCTCCTTTGGAGTGGAAACTGCGTGGGATGTGAAGTCCAGGCGGATTACGAATATCCCTGGGTTCGGCCCAACCATGCAAGAAAAGCTCAGAAAGTGGTCGAAGTCGGTCGAGCATAAGTTCGTATTCAACGCCAATATTCCGACCGATCCTCAGGCGATCCGCGAAGTCAAAAATGATATCGCGAAACATCGCGCGGAGCTTGAACGCGACTTGATTAAAGCCCCTGACGACCTGCGACGTCTTGTCTACGAAGCGACCCGACTGCGAGAAAATCCACCTCCCGAGCTTGTGGCCGCATATAGGCGCATGAAACAGGCAGAGTTGGACAGCGGTCGAAATGCATAGAGCATGAGAGTTTTCGACCTGCCACCGGTTATCACGGACCTTGTACTTAGAGCGATTGCGGTCTTGGCTGAATAAGGCATGGCTTTCGAGCTATCTCGATTACGCGCGCGCGCGTACTGAAGCTATTTGGACGCTGTCCCATATCGTACAACCGCGGTAATCTCCTTCCGATTCCATCGGAGATCGATGAATGGGATGCGGCATTACGCTTTCTGACCTAGATGCTCGCGAGGACGGAACCGTCGTTTTTGCAGTCAGCAAAGATGACGGACGTCTTCGCCATGTTGACGCCGTTCCAAGGGGTCTCAGTTGCCGATGCAAATGCGTGACTTGCGAAGAGGACTTGATTGCACGCCAAGGCGACGTCAATGGGCATTCCTTCGCTCACAAGAGCGGTAGTGGCGGAAGCGGTTGTGCCTCGGCGGGCGAAACCGAGCTTCACCGCCGAGGCAAGGAGATCATCGAACGGGCTGGTATGGTGACGGTTCCCCGGGTGACGGTCATCGACGGGATAATCACACAAACAGCGGGCAAGATCGTTCAGTTTGAAGAGGTCCTCCTTGAGTATCGCGACGGCGATGTGGTGCCGGATATCGTCGGCATACACCGAGTGGGTTTGAAGACTTTCAGGATGTTCATCGAGATAAAGAACACACATGGCTGCCCACAATCGAAACTGGACAAACTCGCACTGATGGACGTCTCGGTTATGGAGATTGACCTCTCTCGGTACCGGCACGTTGATCTCGATGACCTGACTGATATCGTTTTGCAAGAAGCGCCAAGGTACCTGATACAAAGCCCTGCGATTTCACTCGCAAAGAAGAAGATCGAGGAAGACCGTCTTGTGGCGGAGAAGGAGCGGATAATCGCGGAGGCGCGCCTCGCCGCCGAAGCCCAGTCCAAAATCGTTGAATATCGCAAACCGGGATCATTAACCGATCAGGTGGCTATACAGACATTCCATGAACTGCATGGGTTCGGTCTCGGCGAACTTTTGGAGTTGGATGATGCGCTCCCGTCCGCTTTCACGGTGACAAGAAAATTGTGGCAGTCGGTCATCCTAATGTGGCTGATCGATGAGGACGAGCGAAGCGGTTTGAAATGCCTCGACATTGTTGAGCGCATCAGTAGTCGAGGATGGGTGAAGCCTGGACTTCGGTGGATTGATCGAGAGCAGGCGCGCACCCTAGCCGAAACCGATCCTGATTTTCGCCTGCCTTATGACGAGGTTCTAAGCTACCTAAACCGCCTTGTTGTGAACGAGGCGTGCTTCAAGACAGGCAAGTCGACATTCGCGATCAGGGTCCGCATCGTCCAGAAGGTCCATGATGTTCTTTTCGAGAGGGAAGTGGGGCCAAAGCGCAAGGCGAAACTCCTTCAAACGTTCCAGCGCATAATGGAGACGGTCCGCCCTGAGGAGGGCGGAGAACTCGATTTCGAAATTTGGCTCGATCTTTGCGCAGCTCGTTACAATGTTGCAGTCGATACCCTTCTGGAACATGGCTCAACGGCCTGGGAGAGCTTTCATGCTTCTGTCGAGCAGATAGCCAGTTCACTGGGTCGGAAACCGCCTCTCAAACCGCAAAACCTGGAAGGGTTACCGCTCGGCGGCGTCTTTGAACGACTGATGGAAACCTACCTGCAAGAAGAGGCACGAAAGGCAGAACTTCGCCAACAACAGCTTCACTTAGAACGCGACGCCCGTCGTCGGCGCATTAGCGACCTTGCTCGGCAACATCTGCATTTCGGTGCAGACGAATGGCTGGCATCCAAGATCGGCACGCATGGCGAAAAAACACCAACGGAAATGGCCGATGAGTCTGAAGCCTCGATGGCGAAGGCAGTGTCGGCTCTTTTCGACGAAGCCGATAGACTGGGAAGACTTGCTGAGGCGCGGAAAGTCCAAGAACGATACCAGATGGAACTGACAGAGTACGCTCACAGGTTCTTCAGGTCGCCAGAACGAGCAGAACTGTGGCTGAAATCTAGTCATCCGAGCTTAGGCTCTAGGCGACCGATAGATGTTTGCCTGGACGAACGCTCAATGAAACTTTGCGTGCAGGCCCTCGAACCCAAGCAGACCTCTCGAGCCGCCGGGTCGCGACGACCGTAGTCCTCCGACCGGCTCAGTGATATCCGGTCAATGCCTCAAAGGCACATGATGCATCACCAGTACATCGCAACGATCTCAACGTCCAACAGCCTTTCATCGGACACTGAAAGCTTCGGTGCCGTGGTTCGATCTGATGGAGTACCCATTGCCTTGGCCTGAGATGGGAAAAGTGAAAGACCGCTCGCGTTCCTCGCAGTTTCCCTCAGTGCTGCATCGATTTCGGCGTCAACGTCCTGCCCGACCATCGCCGCTACTTTCGCCCTGATAGCCGCGAAGGCGCTTCGTTGCCCTGAGGCAGTATCTCCCCTCTGCTTCAGCGATACGATCATGTCGCTGATGGCGTTGAAATTCACGTCCTCAACCGTTTTTTGAAGGGTGGCCAGCAATTCAAATGCGTATTGATGTAGAGCAACACCGAACTCACGTTCGCTGTTGCTTTCGTTTCGGATGGCTGGCGTGCGATCAAAAGTCATGCGGCTCGCGGAATTGAGCTGATCGGCAATATCGGGCGCGAAGTCCCTCATCAAGTCGGCGAGTTTTACCGGGAGCCAACTTTCTTGGAAACCAGTCTTTGAGAACCTACACAGGATTGTAAACTCAGCCTCAGAGAACAGTACGCGACGGATATCTTTCCAGTAGGCGAGGTGCTCGGTAACCCCAACTATCACAAGCGGCTTCGTATCGACATCAAGGTTCGCTATCGCCTTTTTGTGGACGACGTACTCGGTGCCGTCGATATCCAGCACGCAGTAGTCTACCGCCACCCCACGGATGGGAATCAGGCCAGCAAGGAGGCGTTGCAGCAGTTTGCCAATAGCTTCTATTTCTCCCATGTCGACGACCGTGTTCCCAGCCTCGAACATCCGAGGATAGTCTTTGGCCATACCGACGAATTCGGAGACCAACGTGTCTACATGGAATACCTTGTCGGCCGATAGATTGACCCTGAATTCTGCGAGCAATCCGCGCTTTAGCGCATTAGAATCGACGGCAATTGAAGCCTTGTCGCAGCGTCTCAAATCTTCCAGATCGACAAAGGCATCCACCTTGTCGATCAAGTCCATGATGCGCAGGCCAGGCTTGTTGTAGAACTCCCTAAACCAGGATTGAACGGTCGCCTTGCGCTGTGTTTGGAGCGTGCTGCTATTGCTGGTCTGAAAGCGGGAACTGATCTCCGCCTTCCCAATCAGCGCGTCAGAACCGAGCTTGGCCTGCAACTCACCCAGATCGGCGGCAACCTTCTGCTCCGACGTCGTATCTGTAACTCCACCCGCCTGAGACGAAAGAAGGCTGCGGAGACTGACCTCATCGAGATAGACGAATTCTCGCAAAGGCTCAGGGCGCGCGGTTACTTCGGCCACTACCGGGTGAATGGTGCGCTTGGTGCGGAGCCGACGGTACCATGACAACATTTCTACCGTGCCTCCTCTATGGAAATCTCACGCCGCGGACGTGAGGAAACCCTCTCAAATGCAATCGCCACATCTTCCGGATTGATCTTGCCGCGTCCATCCGATGCGGTCATCAATGCCGCCTCGGACCATAGTGCAGTAAGCTCAGCGGCAGACCATCCCTCGGATTGCTTGGCAATCTCTTTGAGAGGGAGGTCCCCTATTGTCTGCAATCCACGTGCGCCCACCCTCAGAATTGAAAGCCGGTCCTCGTAGGTTGGCATGCCGAACTCAATTTCCCAATCGAACCGACCGGGTCGCGTCAGCGCGGGATCAAGAGAATCGACGCGGTTTGTGGATGCGATCACGACGATGTTCTGCTCGTTCTTGAAACCGTCCATTAGGGTCAGCAATTGTGCGACCAATCGCTTAGAGGCTTCATGGGAGTCCTCCGTGCGCCTTTCCGCTATACTGTCAATTTCGTCGAAAAAGATGATCGCGCGGCCGCTTTGGCTTCTGGCCGCGGCCTCGAACAGCTTTCGAAGCCTTGCCTCTGTGTCTCCCACCCACTTGCTGACGATCGAGGGGCCACTGATGAGGTAAAAATCGGCATCGGTTTCGTTCGCGATGATGCGCGCCAGATAGGTTTTACCTGTCCCAGGCGATCCAGTGAAGAGAATGCCTTTGATCGGTTTGGCACCGATGGCCAAAAGACGAGCCCGGTTCTCGAACTGTGTCGTAATGAGCTCACGCGCACGTTCAACAACCTGCGGATACCCTCCGAAGTCTTCGAATCTG
>NZ_BJZP01000017.1 GCF_007992095.1 Paenirhizobium naphthalenivorans | reverse complement strand
CAAATGTGAGTCAGAGCCAATTCTCGGTGCAAATCAACAAAGAGCGTATAGAGCGCGTCCCTTCTTGTGACCTGTTCTCCAGGTTATACTGTTTTTGAAAGACAGTATAACCTGGAGTTGACCTAATGAAGTCCATTGACCTCATGTATCAGACGATGCTTGTCGAGCTGGGTAAGCGCTTGACGCCGCTTGGACGGCCGATTTCCCTCCCGAGGGACGGTTCACCCCGGCGAACATCGAGGGGCGCAAGTACTGGTACTTCGACATCCCGGATGGACATGGTGGTACGAAACGTCGTTACGTCGGTCCCGCTGATGATCCGGATATCGCGCGGCGGATAGCTGATCATCAGCGGGACAAAGACGACCTACGCGCTCGCAGGCGCATGGTCAGCACCCTGACCCGCGAAGTCGGGATGACCGCCCCTGACGCCATGTCGGGCGACATCGTCGAGGCTCTTGCCGATGGTGGTCTCTTTCGGCTCCGGAGTGTTCTCATCGGCACGGTCCCTTTCAGTGCGATTCGGGACTGCTCGGCGTCCGCCTTCCCATGGCAGCGATCCTGACCGGCGATGCGGACATCGCCCAAGACTATGCCATCAGCCGGGAGGTTGAAGACAGCCTGCCTCCGATCATTGAACTGCTGCAGGGCGTCGACGCCAGCTTCCGGCCAGTTCCCCATCGATCAGGACCCGCGGCCTCGTCAGTGTTTCAGAATGCCGACGGCTATCGGGTTGAATTCCTGACGTCGAACCGTGGTTCGGACGACCATATCGACCAGCCGGCGAAGATGCCCGCCCTCGGCGGCGCCAGCGCGGACCCATTGCGCTTTCTCGACTTCCTCATCAGGGAACCAGTCAGGACAATGCTGCTCCACCGAAGCGGTGTCCCAGTCGTCGTCCCTGATCCGTCCCGGTATGCGATCCACAAGCCTATCGTCGCCAGCCGCCGGCACACTGACGGGCAGGGGCCCGCGAAGCGGGAGAAGGATGTCCGGCAAGCGGCACTCCTCTTCGAAGTCCTGCAGCAAACGAGGAGATCTGCCGATTTGGCGCTCGTCTACAATGAAGGGGGGACCCCGGGGGCCTGCGTGGCAGGAAGGCATTCGAAGCGGGGCGGGGATGCTGCCGACACAAGATGCCGAGCGGTTTGAAACGGTCCTGATCGAGGGCGCAAAGAAGAACCGGGAGGACATCGACCTTCCATTTGGGGAAATAGGGTAGGGCCAGGACGCTCGTCCTGTTATTACACCCGTGAAGCTCGCGCCTAGGCAACACACCGTTTCAGCGTCACCGCCACTGACAAGCCGCCCTGTGCGCGATTGCTGAAATCAAGGTGTCCGTCGAGGCGGTCGATCGCCATCTGGACGATGGATAGTCCAAGGCCGCTCCCTGACGGTGCGCTTAACGGCCCCCGGTAGAAGCGATCGACCGCCCGATTTTGCTCGGCTGCGGACATGCCGGGTCCTACATCGCTGATTTCGATCGTCAGGCAATTGTCCGCGACGCACACCGTGCAGGTGGCCTCCGTTCCCGCAGGCGCGTGCTGGAGCGCATTTTCCAGCAGATTTCGCAAGACCAGCCGCAACAGGGTCCGATCGGTCGCAATACGCAACGTGCCCTGCTCGACATCCGGCCGCACCGTGATCTGCACGTCACGCTGAACTGCCACCGGCGACAATTCTGTCGAAAGCTCCTCTAGCAGTCGCGGCACGTCGACCTGGTCGCACGTGACGACATCTTCCCGCGCATCGACGCGCGCCATGTCGATCAACTGGCGCACCATGCGGCTTGTGCGGTCCACGCTGCTGAGAATCTGGCCGAGCGCCTGGCGGCGGGTGTCTGGATCCTCACTGCGCATGGCGATCTGCGCCTGGGTCCTGAGGCCCGCCAGCGGCGTTTTCAGTTCATGGGCAGCGTAGGCGGTGAAGTCACTTTCCCTCGTACGCGCATCTTCGACGCGCCGGAAAAGGTTGTTCAAGGCGGCTATCATCGGCCGGATCTCGCGGGGCGCGGGGGCCTCGGGGAGGGGATGAAGCTCGATCGCGGATCGAGATGAGAGACTGGCCGCGATGCGGTTCAGCGGGGCAAGTCCGCGACCGACGCTCAACCAGATGAGCAATGCCAGCATAGGCAGGATCACCAGGGCCGGAAGCAGCAGACCCTTGATCACGTCGCCCACCAGCCGTTCGCGGATTTCGAGGCTGTCACCGACCAGGACGCGGACCCCGAGCGTCGGATTGATCACTGCAAAGACCCGCCAACGCTCTCCGTTGATCTCGGTTTCGGCGAAACCTTCCCGGTGATCGGCGAGGGAGGTGGCTGGCGCGCTTTCGGACCGGCTGACAAGCGTTCCCTGCAAGGACCAGATCTGGCAAGACAACTGGCGGCTATATCCTTCCCCCTGCTCGAACACTCCGCTGGCTTTCCGCGCATTGGCGGCATCCACGGCGGCAGCCACATCGATATGGTGGTCGGTGATCAGGGAACTCACCATGCGTGCGGCTTCGGTCAGGCGGGCATCGAGCACCCGCTCGACCTCGGCCTGGGTATTCACGTAGGTCCAGATTACTGCGAAGAGCCAGACCGCACCGGTGGTGGCGAGCAGGATGGCGAAAAGCCTGAGGCGGATCGATGTCATGGCGCTTCGTCCTTCAGCCGGTAGCCGATGCCGCGGACGGTTTCGATCAGTTCGGCCCCGAGCTTGGCGCGGATCTTGTGTACGTGGACCTCGACCGTGTTGCTCTCGACGTCCTCCTGCCAGCCATAGAGCTTTTGCTCCAGCGCCGTCTTGGACTGGATCGTGCCGGGATTGTCCATCAAGGCCTGCAGGATGGCGAATTCCCGCCGGGACAGCGGCACGGTCCGGCCGTCCTGCTCGGCGCTCATGCGCGCCGGATCGAGGGTGACACCACGCCATTGCGGCCGGCTTTCAGCCCGTCCTTGCGCCCGGCGGATGATGGCGCGCAGACGCGCGGCCAGTTCGTCGAGATCGAAGGGCTTGCCGAGATAGTCGTCGGCGCCGGCGTCGAGACCGGCAATGCGGTCGCCGACTTCGTCGCGGGCGGTCAGCAACAGGACCGGTGCGCGCCCGCCGGAGGCGCGTAGTTGGGCAAGCACATCGAGACCGGAGCCGTCGGGCAGCATCAGATCGAGCACGATTGCATCGAAGCGGTTGACGGTAACAGCTTCGCAGGCGTCCGCAACGCAGCCGACCGCGTCGACGGTGAAGCCGAGCATGTTCAGTCCGACCTTCAAACCATCCGACAGCACCTCGTCGTCCTCAACCACCAGTAGACGCATCACACCTCCGTGAACCTGACCTTGGCGCCTCAATGCGCCGCTCACCTTAAGCCTGCCTTAAGGTGGCGGGCCGATCCGTGTCCCGAACAACAAATGGTCCGCCGCCGGAAGGACACAAGGCATGCATTATTCGAAACTCTTCATAGGGTTACTCTTTTCGGCATTTTTTGCCAGCCCCGCCGCAGCGCTCGAGCGGCCGCTGGACATGGACAAGGCATTCGTCTTCAGCGTTAAGCGAAGCGAGGCTGGCCGGGTTTCCCTCAATTGGGATATTGGCAAGGGCTACTACCTCTATCGCGAATACCTTGCCGCCACGACCCCGGAGGGCAAGCCTGTCGCACTTGAAACCGGGCCCGGCACGCTCAAGGATGATCCCGGCCTTGGAAAGGTCGAGGTCTACTTCGATCATGCGGTGGCGCTTACCTCGACTGATGCCCCGGCACTCGAAGTCACCTACCAGGGATGCCAGGAGGAGGGCATCTGCTATCCTCCGACGACGCGCAGAATAGATCTTGTCGCCTTGGCGAAGGAGCGCGGGAGCAAGTGGATGCCGGCCGGAACGACCGGGTCGGCTGGCTCCACGCCGGTCTCCGGCGATACGCCGGCGGTACCAGTCGAAACGGGCTCGGCCGGCAGCAGCACTGGATTCGCAATTGCTACACCGCCGTCCGGCGGCATGGTGGAGGGTTTTCTCGCCCGTGGCGGCATGCCGCTGTTGCTGACTGCCTTTCTCGGCCTCGGCATACTGCTCGCATTCACGCCTTGCGTCTTCCCGATGTATCCCATTTTAGCTGCGACGCTGGCGCGCGAGGGCGAACGGCTGACCGCTCGGCGCGGTCTCATGCTCTCGCTGACCTACGGGCTGGGACTAGCGACGGCCTTCGGCATGCTCGGTCTGCTCGCCGCCTGGTCCGGGCAGAACCTGCAGTTCGCCCTGCAGTCGCCGGTGACGATTGCCCTCACTGCCATGCTCTTCGTCGTCCTTGCCCTTGCCAGCTTCGGATTGTTTGAATTGCAGTTGCCGGCCGTGATCACCGGGTGGTTCATGCGGAAGAGGCTATCCGGTCCAGGATCGATCGGCTCGGCCGCGGTACTTGGCTTTAGCTCCGCCCTGATCATCGGGCCATGTGTCACCGCGCCATTGGCAGGTGCCCTTCTCTATATCGCGCGCTCCGGCGACCTCGTTCTTGGAGCCGCGGCCCTCTTTGCGCTGGGGCTCGGTAAATCCGTTCCGCTCGTCGTGATGGCCACGTTCGGCTCAGGCTTGCTGCCGCGTGCCGGTGCCTGGATGGAGCGCATTCGCCAGCTCTTCGGTTTCTTGTTTATCGCCACCGCCATCTGGCTCGCAGAGCCGCTGCTGCCGACGGCAGGAATTCTTGGGCTCTGGTCGGCCCTGCTTGTTACCTTCGGTGTGTTTATCGGCGCCTTCGACAGCCTGCGCCCCGAGACTGGTGCGCTGCCACGCCTTGGCAAATCCGTGGGCCTGCTCTCGGCCCTGTATGGCGCCGTGCTCGCCGTCGGGCTTGCGGCGGGAGCGACCGATCCCCTCGCGCCGCTCGCATCGTTCTCAGCGAGCAGGGCCGTCCTGTCCCCGGCCGGTCTCTTAAAGACGGATTTCGCTTCGGTCGCATCCGCTCACGAGCTCGAAGCTCTGCTCGCCGCTGGTGCCAAGGGCAACAGACCCGCTCTCGTCTATGTCACGGCCGATTGGTGCATCAGTTGCCGGACGATCGAAAGAAACGTGCTGTCGCGACCCGAGGTCGCCCAGGCACTGGCCGGCTTCGATCGACTGAGCGTGGATCTCACGACAAGCAATACGGATCTCGCGGGCTTGATGAAGTCGCTTGATGTCGTCGGTCCGCCGACCATGCTGTTCTTCGATGGGCCTGCAGAAGTCGCGGAGACCCGGCTTGTCGGCGAGGTCGACAAGGCCGATCTGGTCCTGTCTGCCGGCCAGGCAAAGGCGGCCCTGCAATGAATGCGATTTCGATCGGTCCGTTTGCCTTCGACGTCGAAAGACTGGCCGCCATTCTCGGCATCGGCGTTTTCCTCGCTCTGGCAAGTCTTTTGTCCTCCCGCGCCGGCAGCCGTCTCGGTCTCTGGTCGACGATGACGCTCGTGCTGGGCCTGATCGGCGCGCGCGCCGGCCACGTCCTGCCGCATCTGGAGAGCTTTTTCGTCGAGCCATGGCGCATCCTGGCCTTCTGGCAGGGCGGCTTTTCGGCGACCGGGGCCCTGGTCGGCATCCTGATCGCGGCCGTGCTCGTGCTCCGGCGGTCAGCCCGTCTGCTGCCATGGGCGGTCGGCAGCCTGGCGGCCGGCGGGCTCATCTGGTTCTCGACCATTGCGCTCCTTGGTACCAGTGCCGCCATCGCTGCTCCCGACACCCGGCTGGCGACGCTGGATGGCCGCTCCATCGTCCTTTCCGAGCGCGCCGGCCGTCCGCTTGTCGTCAATCTCTGGGCAAGCTGGTGTCCGCCCTGCCGGCGCGAAATGCCGATGATGGCGGAGATGGCGCGCAGCCACCCGCAGACCGACTTCATCTTCGCCAACCAGGGGGAGGAGGCCGCCCGCATCGCGGACTATCTCACTGACGCCGGCATCGCGATCGAGACAGTCATCGCCGACCAGACCTCGCTCCTGTCGCGGCACTATGGTGCGCCGGGCCTGCCCGCGACGCTTTTCATCTACCCCAACGGAACGCTCGCCACTTCCCATCTCGGCGAAATCTCGCGCGAGAGCCTGTCGGAACAGATCAGCAGAATTGCAGCTCCGCTTGCGGAAAAGGACATATGAATGCGTAAATCCAACCAACCGGGACCGTTGAGCCGGGTGCGACTGCTGGCCATGCCCCTGGTCCTGCTATCCCTGTCGGCCTGCGTCCAGACGACCTGGCCAGCTGTCGAGCCGGACGTGGTGAAGGTCGACCCGTCGGTGGCCAGCATGTATTCGGCAATCGACGACGGCGGAAACCTGATTCCGGCGGCGGACGCTACGAAGATCGAGTCGAAGAATGTCCGACAGGTGGTCGACTACCAGACGAAGGAACCGACCGGCACAATTGTCGTCGATCCGCATGCCCGTTTCCTCTATCTCGTGATGGAGAATGGCAAGGCCATGCGCTATGGCGTTGGCGTCGCCAAGGCCGGCCTCGAATTCGTCGGCGAGGCGGACATAGCCCGCAAGGCGCAATGGCCGGGCTGGACGCCGACCCAGGACATGATCAAGCGGGATCCCGAGAGCTACGAACCGCTCACCAAGGGATTGCCGGGCGGGCTCAAGAACCCGCTCGGTGCGCGCGCGCTCTATCTCTACAAGGGCGGGCAGGACACGCTCTATCGTATCCATGGAACCAACGAGCCCTGGTCGATCGGCAAGTCCGTCTCATCCGGCTGCATCCGCATGCTCAATCAGGACATCATCGATCTGCACCGCCGCGTGCCGAAGGGCTCGCGCGTCGTCGTGCTCGGCCCCGAACAATCTGGAAAAGGAGAAATCTGATGCTCACCCGCAGGAACCTGATCGATGCCACGCTTGGCACCTTAGCCCTGACGACCCTCATCCCACGTCTCTCGTTTGCACAGGACGTCACCAAGGAGGAGATCTACTTCGACAAGGACGCCCCGGTGCTCGGCAATCCGAAAGGCGATGTCACCCTCGTCGAGTTCTTCGACTATCAATGCCCCTACTGCAAGAAGTCGCATCCGATGGTGAAGAAACTGGTCGAAGAGGACGGCAATATCCGCCTGGTTCTGAAGGACTGGCCCGTCTTTGGCGGGGCATCGATCTTTGCCGCCCAAGCGGTTCTCGGAGCTGCCCAGATCGGCCAATATGAGAAGGCGCTGGAGGCATTGATGCGCACGTCCGGCAAGCTGACCGAAGAGGTCGTGGAAGGCTCGCTGACCGGCGCCGGTCTGAAAATGAAAGAGATTGCCGCGGCGGTGAACAAGCACAATGGCAAGATCTCCGGTCTGCTCGACCGCAATTACAGCCAGGCGCTCGCCCTGAATTTCGTCGGGACACCTTCCTTCGTCATCGGCTCGCATATCTATCCAGGCGTGCTGGACGAAAAGGGGCTCAAGGAGGCCATAGCCACGGCGCGCGGCTGATCTGCCTGGCCTGCCGCGCGTAGGTCTCTCTCTACTTGGGGGGGGACCGGGCGCCCAAAGAGCGTCATCGGCACTGCCGAGAGCCAGCCTGTCGGCGAAGGTCACCGGGGCGGGGCCGTCGGAGAGGCGGCGTCACGAAAGCTGCCCTTTCCATCCTGGGTGTCTAGATAGTTCATTTATTCGTTATTACGTATTATCGTATATACATTTCGCTGAGAGTCGTCGCTTCTTGTTGTGATGCCGTACCGCGCCACGGAGCGGTCGAGACTCGGAACCGCCCGAGGAGCAACGATCGCACTGGAGGACATAGTGTCAACGGCGAAATGAAAAACTGACTCCCTAACGGAAATACGCTGGGTGCACTTTTGTTGAGCGTTCTATTCCAAGGCACTGCTCGCCGGGGTCTTCAGGATCGCGGAGAAGCGCGGGTCAAAGGTGCGGCTGATCGGTTCAGACGCCGCGCCGAGCGCCACCGACCACGGGCCGGTAATGCCCAACTGTAGCCGCGGCATCGATCGCGAAGGGCGCTCTGCAATCGACGGCAAAAGAGGGTGCATGGCGTCAATCAGGCGGGTCGTCAGTGCCGCCGGCGCGCCACCGCAGAGGATCATGGTCTGTGGATCGAACACTGATTCAAGTAGCTGTACGGTCCAGCGCAGTTCGTCTGCTGCCTGTCTCATCCATGCTGCCATGGCCGGACCGAATTCCAACGCTGCCCGTTCGATGCAGCCGTAGAGCTCAGGATCGCCGGGATCGAGATCAAGCGCTCTGCACAGAGTAGCGAGCGAAGCATGGTGTTCAAGGCGCGCGCCCGCACCGATCTTTCCGTTGGCGGGGTGGCACAGCATCATGCCGATTTCCCCGGCATTGCCGCTATAGCCATTGTAGAGTTGGCCATCGAGGATTAGGCCCGCGCCGAGACCGTATCCGAGGAAGATGCAAATGGCATGGTCGACACCGTGTGCCGCGCCGGTCATGCGCTCGGCCGTTGCCGCCGCGGCCGCGTCATTCTGAAGCCCGACGTCCAGTCCCGTTCCGGCAGCAAGGGTCTCGAGCAGGGGAAAGCTCTGCCATGCGGCCATCATCCAGGGATCATTTTCGTCCGATTGCATGCCGAAGGGTCCGGGCATCGCAACACCAAGTCCCACAAGCCGGCGCTCGGATTGCTCCGCCGTCCGAGCAAGCTCACGGCGCGCTCTTTCGATGATGTGAAGGACGACTTTTACGCCTTCTGCTGGCCCGCCAGCCGGCAAGTTCGCGTCCATCTTTACCCGGACGGTACCCACCAGGTCCACGGCGACGGCGCGGACCACATGCCTGTCGATCTGCAGGCCGATGGCGAAGGCGCCTTCGGGAACGAGGCTGTAGGGGGTCGACGGCTGCCCGCGTCCCTTCCTCACGCTCGCCCCGGAACTGACGAGCCCGTCGCGCTCCAGGTCTTCGATGATGTTTGAAACGGTCTGCTTCGTGAGCTTCGTCGCGCGCGCCAGCTCGGCGCGCGAAAGGGCGCCGTTGCGTCGCAACGCGTCGATCATGACCCTGCGATTGTGCGCACTCGTGCCCTCCTGGTTTGTACCGCTTCTGGCGCGAATGGGGCGAATGTCATTCATCGGAAAATACTCGCTTGACTCCGAAAAATTATCGAACAAATATTTAGTCAAATCAATTGACTTAATTAAGGGGCCGGAAGAGTCCTTATTAAGGGGCCGGAAGAGTCCTTGGGGGGATGCCGCAGTGTGGGGCGCCTGTCTGTCACCCGTGGAAAAGCTCCGTTCGAACTTCATCCCTGTCCGCACACGGCAGGTTTTCTGGGGTAGGCGCCACCTGAAGGAGCGCCGTGAAACGGCAAGAGTCAGTTACTGGAGGCAATGATGGAATCCATGCGCAATATACTTCTGAGCGCGACGCTGCTCGGTGCATCGCTTACCACGCCCGCTTACGCGGAAACGACGCTGAACGCCCTTTTCATGGCCCAGGCCGCCTATAGCGAGGCGGACGTTCGGGCGATGACCGATGCCTTCACCAAGGCCAATCCCGACGTAAAGGTCACTCTGGAGTTCGTTCCATATGAGGGCCTGCACGACAAGACGGTGCTCGCCCAGGGCTCCGGCGGCGGCTACGACGTCGTATTGTTCGACGTCATCTGGCCGGCCGAATATGCGGCCAACAAGGTGCTGGTCGATATCTCCGACCGCATCACGCAGGAGATGAAGAGCGGGGTTCTGCCGGGCGCCTGGACGACGGTCGAATATGACGGCAAGCAATATGGCATGCCGTGGATCCTCGACACCAAATATCTGTTCTACAACAAGGAAATCCTGGAGAAGGCCGGCATCAAGGCGCCGCCGAAGACCTGGGACGAGCTGGCATCTCAGGCCAAGACGATCAAGGACAAGGGGCTTTCGGATGCTCCGATCGTCTGGAGCTGGGCTCAGGCCGAAGCCGCCATCTGCGACTACACCACGCTGGTCAGCGCCTACGGCGGCAGTTTCCTGAAAGACGGCAAACCGGCATTCCAGACCGACGGAGGTCTCGATGCGCTGAAATACATGGTCGACAGCTACAATTCCGGCCTGACCAACAAGAACTCCAAGGAGTTTCTGGAGGAAGACGTTCGCCGCGTCTTCCAGAATGGTGAAGCGGCCTTCGCCCTCAATTGGACCTATATGTACAACCTCGCCAATGATCCCAAGGAGAGCAAGGTCGCCGGAAAGGTAGGCGTCGTGCCCGCACCCGGCGTTGAAGGCAAGAGCGCCGTCTCCGCGGTCAACGGTTCGATGGGTCTCGGCGTAACCACCACCAGCAAGCATCCGGACGAAGCCTGGAACTACGTCGCTTTCATGACGTCCCAGCAGACCCAGAACGCCTATGCCAAACTGAGCCTGCCGATCTGGGCATCGTCCTATGAGGATCCTGCCGTCACGGCTGGGCAGGAGGAACTGATCGCGGCGGCAAAGTCGGGCCTCGCAGCCATGTATCCGCGTCCGACCACGCCGAAATATCAGGAACTCTCTGCCGCCCTGCAGCAGGCGATCCAGGAATCGTTGCTTGGCCAGGCCGACCCGGAACAGGCCCTGAAGACCGCCGCCGAGAACAGCGGTCTGTAACTTGCTTCACGCTTGGCGGGTGGCATCTGTTCGATGCTGCCCGCCTGCCGCCGGCAGCTCCGTGCAGACACTTCCGTCATCCTACTCGACTAGGTTCCTCGCATGTCCAGCACATGGATCACGACACGGGCATGGTTGCTCATGCTGCCGCTTCTGGCGGTGATGATCGCGGTAATCGGCTGGCCCATGGCGGATACGCTCCGGCTCTCGTTCACCGATGCCAAGCTTGTCGGCAGCCACGGCAATTTCGTCGGACTGTCCAATTATTCACGAATGCTCGGCGGCTCGAGCTTCCAGAATGCGCTGGTCACGACCACCCTGTTCTCGGTCATCTCGGTGGCGGCGGAAATCGTGCTCGGCGTGCTTGCGGCGCTGCTGCTCAATCAGCAATTTCGCGGACGCACGATACTCAGAGCCTTGATGATCCTGCCTTGGGCGCTGCCGACGGTGGTCAACGCCACGCTTTGGCGGCTGATCTACAATCCGGAATATGGAGCGCTCAACTCCGCTCTCACCCAGATCGGGATGCTGGACGCCTATCGCTCCTGGCTCGGAGAGCCCGGAACGGCGCTGACTGCGCTCATCGTCGCCGACTGCTGGAAGAACTTTCCTCTCGTTGCGCTGATCGCGCTCGCAGCACTCCAGGCCGTGCCGCGAGACATTACCGCTGCGGCAATGATGGACGGTGCCGGGGCATTCGCCCGGTTCCGCTTCGTCATCATGCCCTATCTGGCCGGTCCCCTGATGGTGGCGCTGGTGCTGCGGACCATCGAAGCCTTCAAGGTCTTCGACATCATCTGGGTGATGACACGCGGTGGTCCGGCCAACAGCACGCGCACTTTGTCGATTCTCGTCTACCAGGAGGCGTTCTCGTTCCAGCGGGCGGGATCGGGCGCCTCGCTGGCGCTGATCGTCACCCTGCTCGTGACCATGCTGTCGCTGGTCTACGTGCTGCTGATCCGCAAGAGTTCGGAGCTGGGCTGACATGGAACACAGAAGCCTTTCCTTCACGATCTTCATCCATCTCAGCGCCCTCCTTCTGGCAGCGGTGATCCTCGCTCCGATGCTTTGGCTGTTCGTCATGAGCATCTCTCCCTCGGCCGATCTGACGGCAAAGCCGCTTTACTGGTGGCCGACGGCAATCGATCTGTCGCGCTACAAGTTCCTGCTGTCGCGGGTCCCCAACAGCGCCGGGGCTGCCTTCACCGCATCGCTGGTCAACAGCGTCGTGGTGGCGGGCATGGCGACCATTGCCGCGCTTGCGGTCGCGGTGCCTGCCGCCTGGGCCGTCTCGCGCACGCCCTCCGTCACCTGGTCGCTCTATGCGGTCATTGGCACCTACATGCTGCCGCCGGTCGCGTTGGCCGTGCCGCTGTACATGGGGCTCGCCGCACTCGACATGCTCAATTCGGTCTACGGCCTTGCCCTCGTCTATCTGACGATCCTCGCGCCGTTCACCACCTGGCTATTGAAGTCCGGCTTCGATTCCATCCCGCGCGAGATCGAGAACGCGGCGATGATCGAGGGCGCGCGCCTCGACCAGATCCTGCGGATGATCACCTTGCCGCTCGCCGCTCCGATCATGGCGACGGCCGCCCTGTTCGCGTTCCTGCTTGCCTGGGACGAATTCTTCTATGCGCTGCTGTTCACCTCCGATCAGCATTCCAAGACCTTGACCGTGGCCATTGCCGATCTCGCCGGTGGCCGGGTTTCCGATTACGGATTGATCGCGACCGCGGGCGTGCTCGCCGCCCTGCCGCCCGTGGTGATCGGTCTCGTCATGCAGCGCGCCCTGATTGCCGGGCTGACGAGTGGCGGCGTCAAAGGATGATCATGAACTCTTCACCGAACCGACCCGCGGGACTGATTGCCATCGAACACGAAATGGCGCGACAGCACGCGGATGCGCGCACGACCTTCACCGCCGCGGCGTCGCAGGCCGGGGAAATTGCGGCGTCGCTTCGGCGGACCGGAAGGCTGCTTCTGCTCGGGATGGGCGGTTCCCATGCGGTCGGACGCGCCGTCGAGCCGCTCTATCGCGATCTGGGGATCGATGCCATTGCCTTGCCACTTTCCGAGCAGTTGGGCCAGCCGCTGCCGATTGAGGGCCGCACCATCATCGTGACATCCCAGTCGGGAGAAAGCGCCGAAGTGCTGCGATGGTTTGCCTTGGTCGGGGATCGGCCGGATACTTTCGGGCTGACCCTGGAGGCAGGGTCGTCTCTCGCCCGCAAGATACCGTGCCTTGTCGGCGCGGGCGGTACGGAACGCGCTTTTGCCGCCACGCGGAGCCTGACGGTGACGTTCGCGATGCACATGGCGATTTTGGCGGCGCTCGGATGGAACGCCGAGCCCGCTTTGGCGGTGCTGCAGACACCCCGGGGGCCGGCCATCGATACGGCCGTCGAAGCCATGTCGGGTGTTGCGACCATCGTCACTTCCGGGCGTCGCCTTCAGGGTGTGGCCGAGGCCGTCGCGCTTGGCCTGACCGAACTCTCGCGTCTGCCCTGCTTCTCCCTCGAGGGCGGGCAATTACGGCATGGACCCATGGAAATGCTCGGGCCCTCGGTCGGAGTGGTGCTGTTCCGGGCCTGCGACGAAACCGCGCCCCTGGTGGCGGGAATGGCCGCGTCCGCATCTGACGCGGGTTCCCCAGTGGTGGTCTTCGACGCGTCCGGCGATCTGCCGGTCGACGATGTGGTGACCGTCGGCCTCGGGCCGGCGAGCGGCATGGCCGCGATCCTGGCCATTCTGCCTGTCGCGCAGAGCTTCATGGTCGCCTTTGCGGCGAGCCGGGTCGCCAACGTCGGCACTCCGGTCCGTTCCACCAAGATCACGCGGAGCGAATGACCGGATGCGCCCGCTTGCAGTGATAGGCAATGTCAATGTTGATCTCATTCTCGGCCCGACCGAGCCCTGGCCGGTTGCGGGCACCGAGGTCATCGTGGATCACGACGAACTGCGCGTGGGTGGATCGGCCGGTAACACGGCGTTGGCCTGGACGGCACTTGGAGTTGACTTCCAGATCGCCGCGAGTGTCGGCAATGACCAGTTTGGCCTGTGGCTGCGCGACGCCTTTGCTGGGCAGTCCGAACATTGGCCCGTGGAGCCGTCCAGCACGACGCTCAGTGTCGGGATCACCCATCCGAACGGCGAGCGCACATTCTTCACCACCCGGGGGCACCTCCCGCTCCTCAGCTTCGCGCAGGTGCAGGCGATACTGGACACGAAACGCCTGCATGGGGGGTATGCCTTGCTTTGCGGCACTTTCCTAACGGATTCGCTGCGCGACGACTACGAGGCCTTCTTTGACTGGGCGGATGCGAACGGGATCGACGTGGCGCTGGACACCGGCTGGCCGCTCGACGGCTGGTCTGAGCAGAATCGCGCCGCCGCGGCAGGATGGCTTAGACGCAGCCACTGCTCCCTGCTCAATGAGGTGGAATCCACCGCCGTGGCCGGGTGCAGCGACGCGGTCGAGGCGGCTCATCGGCTGAAAGCGATGATGCGGCCAGGCGCGATCGTCGTCGTCAAGCGCGGGCCCGAGGATGTGATCGGGATCGATGCCGACGGCACTCTGGTGTCCGTCAAGACGCCGCAGGTGAAGGTCGTCGACACGATCGGCGCGGGTGACGTGTTCAACGCCGCCTTTCTAGCGGCCCTTTGCGCCGGTAATTCATTGGAGACTTGCCTGTCTGTCGGCGCCCGGGTGGCGTCGCAGACGATTTCCACTTCACCGCGGCGCTATGGCGAGCCGGATACGCTTTCCAAGCTGGAGACCCTTTCATGAGTGCGCTCGAAGTCCGGGATCTCTATAAGCGTTTCGGCAAGGTCGAGACGCTGAAAGGCATCGACATCTCGCTCGACAACGGGGAGTTTCTCGTGCTTCTCGGGGCCTCGGGCTGCGGCAAGTCTACCCTACTCAACATCATTGCCGGCCTGACGGAGCCCTCTAGCGGCGATGTGCTTATCGGCGGGCGCTCGGTCGTGGGCGTGCACCCCAAGAACCGCGACATCGCAATGGTCTTTCAGTCCTACGCGCTCTATCCCAACATGTCAGTCGCCCGGAATATTGGCTTCGGGCTGGAGATACGCAAAGTCCCGCAGGCCCAGCGCGAGAAGGCGATACACGATGCCGCGAGGCTGCTGCAGATCGAAGACCTGCTCGATCGCCGTCCTGCGGAGCTGTCGGGCGGGCAACGCCAGCGCGTGGCGATCGGCAGGGCGCTGGTGAGGAACCCGCAGATCTTTCTTTTCGACGAACCTCTCTCGAACCTGGATGCCAAGTTGCGCATGGAAATGCGCGTGGAACTGAAGCGACTACACGAGAAGATGAAGACCACGGTCGTCTATGTCACTCACGATCAGATAGAAGCGATGACGCTTGCTACACGCATCGCAGTCATGCGGGACGGGCGCATCGAGCAGATAGGCACCCCGGAAGAAATATACAATCGTCCGGCAACGCTCTACGTCGCCGGTTTTGTCGGGGCGCCACCAATGAACTTGCTTGATGCCACAATGTCGGACGGGGGACTGCATCTGGCTGGTTGCACGGAAGCCATCGCCATTCCTTCCCGCCTTAAGGGATCCCTGGCTGAAAGCGAGCCCGTTTGCATCGGCATCCGGCCGGAAAGGCTCAGGCTCGCCGATCCTGCGCAGCCGGGGCAGACGATCAAGGCGCGCATCGAACTCATCGAGATGACAGGCCCGGAATTGGTCGTCATGGCCAAGGTCGGAGACCAACGCCTCACTGCCTGCCTTCCACCAGGTAGTTCGATTGCGAACGGAACGGAACGCTTGTTTGCCTTCGATGAGGACGCGCTCCACCTTTTCGATCCGAAGAGCCAGCGGGCAGTTCTAAACATGAATCGGACCGTACTCCAAACCCCGAAAACATGAGGGAAACGGTGCTCAGATCAGTTATGCCTTGCTCGTGGCCGTTGTCAGGCCAGTTCGTTTGAGTGCTTCGTTCAGCCTTTGCGGGTCCCATCTAAATGGTAACGTCAAGGTTGTTCAAGGGCACGATGAGAACGGATGCCAAATGAAAAACGCAGCAATAAAGCACTTGCCGACATGATTGCCGGTGACGTTCACCATGTCTTGGTTGGCGCTCCAGGGTGCAGCCTATATGGACCCTGGGCGGTACAAGTTCACGAGCCGATTTCTCATCCCGTAGCGAGTACATTGGTGGAGGGCCGCTGGGTCTGCCTCGCAGGACCGGCGCTCCTGACTGGCAATATGCAGCCGAAGTCATGCCGCCGCTCACACCTGCACGAAATGCCCCTTGGCGACTTCCCGGTATTCGCGGCGGGGTGGCACGTAGCCGGAAGGACGCACGGGGCTTTTCAGCTCATCGACAGCCGTGTTGCGCCTCAGACTGCGCCGGGCGGGGTCCGGCACGGGTACGGCTGCCATCAGCTTCTTCGTATATTCGTGCTGCGGATTGTCGAAAATCGCGGCGCGCGGCCCGATCTCGACGATTTCGCCGAGATACATGACCGCGACCCGGTGGCTGATCCGCTCGACCACGGCCATGTCATGGCTGATGAACAGAAAAGCGAGATTGAACTCCTCCTGCAGGTCCATCAAGAGATTGCAGACCTGCGCCTTGATGGAGACGTCCAGCGCCGAGACGCTTTCGTCCGCAACGATCACCTTCGGATTGAGCGACAGGGCGCGGGCAATGGCGATGCGTTGGCGCTGACCGCCGGAGAATTCGTGCGGATAGCGGCTCATCATCTCCGGGGCGAGGCCTACCTTCCGCAGGAGATCCGCGACCTTTTCATTTGCCTCCTGCCTGTTCCCGAGCCGGTGCTTCAGATAGGGCTCGGCGATGGCTGCTCCCACCGTCATGCGCGGGTTGAGGCTTGAGAACGGATCCTGGAAGATCATCTGCACGCTGCGGCGCATGGCGCGCAGGCTTGGCTGATCCAACGCCAGCACATTGTAGCCGTCGAGATGGATCTCGCCGCTTCTCGGTTCGACCAGCCGCGTGATCGAACGGCCAGTCGTGGATTTGCCGCAACCCGATTCCCCGACGATTGAAAGCGTCTCGCCCTGGAAGAGCTCGAACGAGATGTCCTCTACGGCATGCACGGCGCCGGTCTGGCGGCCGAACAGGCCGCTGCGGATCGGGAACTGCGTCACGAGGTTTTTGACTGACAGTACCGGCGTCTTGCGAGTGTCGACGGTGTCGGCCACCTCTGTCGGCTCACTCGCCTTGCCTGTACCGATATCGACAATGGGAAAGCGCAGTGGCCAGGCATGACCGTGCATCGAGCCCAGCTTCGGAACGGCGGCCAGAAGGGCGCGCGTGTAGGGATGCTTGCCACGATGGAAAACATCCGCGGTCGCGCCCTGTTCGACCGTTTCCCCGCGCAGCATCACTATGGTGCGATCGGCAATTTCTGCAACGACGCCCATGTCGTGGGTGATGAAGAGAACCGACATGCCTTCCTCTTCCTGAAGCACCTTGATGAGGTCGAGGATCTGGCCCTGGATCGTGACATCGAGCGCGGTGGTCGGCTCGTCGGCGATCAGCAACTTCGGTCTGGAGGCGAGCGCCATGGCGATCATCACGCGCTGGCGCATGCCGCCTGAAAATTGATGCGGATATTCGTCGAAGCGGTTCGCGGCGTTGGGGATACGGACCTTCTCAAGCATGCGGATCGTCTCGGCTCGGGCCTGCGCTTTCGACATGCCCTTGTGCCGCGTCAGCACTTCCGAGATCTGCCGCCCGATCGTGAAGATCGGGTTGAGACTGGTCATCGGCTCCTGGAAGATCATCGCGGCCTCATTGCCGCGCACCTTCTGCATCTCCTTTTCCGGCAGCGCCAGAACGTCCCGCCCGTTCAGCAATACTCGGCCTTCGACGCGACTTGTGTCCCGGGCCAGCAGCCGCATGATGGAAAGCGATGTCACGCTCTTGCCGGAGCCGGATTCGCCGACGATGGCAACGGTTTCGCCGGGCTTCACGTCAAAGGAGATGTCGCGCACCACCGGTCGCCATTGGCCGTCGACCAGGAACGAGGTCGTCAACCCCTCGACAGAAAGAACGGCGGGCATCTCGGCTCGGGCGGCGGCTGTCGTCATGGGGCTCATGGTTTTCCTGGTCCGGTCATGCGTGTCGGGCGGTGGTTCACACGGGCTTCAGCGGGGTTGCGAATGAAGGCGAGGGGCGTCCTTCGGCTATGCGCGCGGCCTCCAGTTCTGCGATCTTGCGGTCGATCTCCGTGCGGTCCGTCAGTCCGTGGGGGTTCTCACGGGTCGGCATGGTCTGCGCCACATGGAGATAGCGCTCCTGCGCGACAGCATGGAGCCGGCGGAGTTCTGCCAGCGGGTCCGGATGGTCGTCGGCACGGATGTCGAGCCACGGATAGTCCTGGTCCCGGTAGATCACGAGTGCAGCCGACTGCTTGCCGCGCTTGTCACCGCCGGCCGCTTCCCCGGCGTCCATGGCCGCCAGCAACCGCTCGGTGAAAGGCGCATCCGCCAGCGCCTTGTAAACCCTGAGCGTCTCGGCGATGACCTGCGGACCAGCCAGCATATTGCCGGCAACCGACACATTGTCGTCGACAATATGCCCGGCCCAGTCGATGCATTTGGATCCGGTGAAGGCTGCATTGCGTCCTGCAGCGTCAATCAGATGCAGTTGGCGCTGCTGGCACCCGTCATCGCGGGCCGTCAACACCGAAATGATCTCCTCGGGTGTACGGCCTTCGGCCAGCAGGAAAAGGCCATCCGTGCCGTAAAGGGGACTGACGAAGGCCTGGGTGGCAATGGCGCCCACCCGGCCGCGAATGTGTGGAACGGCGGCGCCGACGGCGAAGAAGCGGCTTGCCACCGCCACGCCCAGATGGCCCGTCTGCGGATCACGTGCGACAATCGACCAGGTCATGACTATCTCCCTATTGCATAAGCTTGCATGAGACGCGGCGTCGCTGCGGCGCGCAGCAAACCGTCGGCATCTCTCCTGGCCGCGGTCAGCCGGCCGACAGTCCAGGGATCGGCCGGCGTGATCTGGTGGCCCATGGCGGCCAGTCCGGCGATGACATCGCTGCCGATATTGCTTTCGATCATCAGGCTTCCGGGCTGGCTTGTGCGTGGGTAGAACGAGCCCGGGAAATGCGATGTGTGGAACAACGGCATGTCGATTGCCGCCTGCAGGTTCTGTCTGTGATGAACGTAGCGCAGGAAGAAGGACAGCTGCCACTGATCCTGCTGGTCGCCACCCGGCGTGCCGAATGCGAGCGTCGGCTTGCCCTCGTAGAGAGCCAGGGATGGCGTCAATGTCGTGCGCGGGCGCTTGCCGGGTGCCAGCGAGGTCGGCAGTCCGGGCTTCAGCCAGAACATCTGGGCGCGGGAATTGAGGCAGAAGCCAAGACCCGGAACGATCGGCGAGGATTGCAGCCAGCCGCCGGACGGCGTCACCGACACCATGTTGCCCTCGCGGTCTATGACGTCGATGTGGACGGTGTCGCCACGTTTTTCGGTCAGGTGCGACATGGTCGGCTCGTAGACCGCGCCAGTGCCCGACATGCCGGCCAGCATCTCCATGGTGAGATCGTATTGGGTCTCGTAGCCGGGCAGCTTGCCCGGGCGGAGCGTCATCGACGCCTGCGAGGAGATCAGCTTGCGCCGTTCGTCGTTGTAGCTGTCCGACAACAACCGGTCCATCGGGACGGTGGCGAACGCCGGATCGCCGTAATAGACCTCGCGATCGGCATAAGCGAGCTTCATCGCCTCGACGACCGTATGGACGAATTCGGCGCTCCCGGGTTCCATGGCGCCGATATCGATGCCGCTCAGGAGTGCCAGCGACTGCAACAGCACCGGACCCTGGCCCCATGGGCCGGTCTTGGCGACGGTCCACCCATGATAGTCATAGGTCTGCGGTTCTTCTACCGTGGCGCTCCAGCCGGCCATGTCGCCGGCAGTCAGCACACCCTTGTGGCGGCTGCCGCTGGCATCCATGACTTCGGCGGTTTTCAGATAGGTATCGATCGCCTCGGCCACGAAGCCGCGGTAAAAGGCGTTGCGGGCCGCCTCGATCTGGTTTTCGCGACCCTTGGCGCTTTCGGCCTCGGTGACGATGCGCTGCCAGGTGGCGGCCAGGACCGGATTGCGGAAGAGTGCGTGGGGCTCGGGGGCGGAACCGCCCGGAAGCCAGGTCTCGTACGAAGTCGGCCACTCCTTTTCGAAGAAGCCCGCCAGTCCCTTGATCGTCGCCGAAACGCGCGGCAGTACCGGGTGGCCCTGCTCGGCGTAATGGATTGCCGGTTCGAGCACATCGCGCACCGACATGGTTCCGTAGTCGCGCAGCATCAGCATCCAGCCATCGAAGGAGCCGGGAATGACGGTCGCCAGCAGCCCGTCACCGGGAATGATCGACAGGCCTTCGCCGCTGTAGTGTTCGATGGTCGCGCCGGCGGGCGCGGTCCCTTGCGCGCAGATGACCTCGACCTTGCCCTTCTTCGCGGAATAGATGACACCGGGCATGTCTCCGCCGGGGCCGACCAGATGCGGTTCGAGAACCTGCAGCACGAAACCGGATGCAACGGCCGCGTCGAAGGCGTTGCCGCCCTTTTCCAGGATGCTCATGCCGACGGCCGAGGCGATCCAGTGGGTGGAGGTCACGACGCCGAAGGTGCCAAGGATCTCCGGGCGGGTGGTAAAGTCATTCATCAACTGTTCCTTCGATATTACTTCATGATTCCCGGGGGTCGAGCGCGTCGCGCAGACCGTCACCGAGCAGATTGAAACCGATCACGACCAGGAAGATTGCGGCCCCCGGCCACATGGCCATCCAAGGTGCCTGGTCGAGGAAATTCTTCGCGACATTGAGCATGGAACCCCAGCTTGGGGCCGGCGGCTGTTGACCAAGGCCGAGGAAGGAGAGGCTGGCCTCGGCAATGATGGCCGTCGCGACCGTCAGGGTCGCCTGCACGATGATCGGCGCCATGATGTTCGGCAGGATGTACCGCGTCATGATGTCGAAGTGGCCAAGGCCGATTGAGCGCGCGCCTTCGACATAGTCTTCGGTCCTGACCGCGAGAACCTGACCGCGCGTCAACCGCACGAAGACCGGCATCGCGGAAAGGCCGATCGCGATCATCGCATTCGTGAGGCTGGGACCGAGAAAGGCGGCAAGCGCAATGGCCATGATCAGAAACGGCAGGGCCAGAAAGGCCTCCGTGATCCTCGATATCACCTGATCGACCCACCCTCCGAAATAGCCGGAGATCAAGCCAAAGGGAACGCCGATGGCAATGGCGATGGCGACCGAAAAGATACCGGCCATGAGCGACGCCTGCGCCCCCCAGATCATGCGGGACAGGATATCGCGGCCGATATCGTCGGTGCCCATCCAATGGGCGGCGGACGGTGCCTTGCGAATGGCCGTCCAGCTGGTCGCCAGCGGATCGACGATCGGCAGAAGAGGGGCGGCGATCGCAAGCAAGGTGAAGAACACGATGATGGAGAGGCCGACAAGGGCGCTTCTGTCGGCCTTGAGTTTCCGCCATGCGCGATTGCTGCTCCTGGCCGGTGCCGCAACGGCGGTCTGGTCGAGCGCGGTCATAGGTTGGCCCTCATGCGAGGATTGAGGAGGACATAGAGTACGTCGGCCACGAGGTTCATCAGGATGAAGCCGACGGCGGTGCACAGAACGACACCCTGGACGACGGCGTAATCGCGGTTGAACACGGCATCGACGATCAGCTTGCCGAAGCCGGGAATGGTGAAGATCTGTTCGGTGAGGACGGCCCCGGCCAGCAGTTCGCCGAACAGAAGCGCGCTGAGCGTTACGATCGGCAACAGAGCGTTGCGAAAGGTATGGCTGAGGATGACGACCCGTTCCGACAGGCCCTTGGCGCGTGCCGTGCGGATGTAATCCGCCTTCATGACGCCCAGCATGGCCGAGCGGGTGTGCCGCATCAAGGTGGCGGCGAGGGCCGTGCCAAGCACGAAGGACGGCATGATCATCGTTTCGATGGAGCGTACGGGATCGACGAAGATCGATTCGTAGCCGGAGGCCGGAAGCCAGCCTAACCTGACCGAGACGAGCAGGATCAGCATGATGCCCAGCCAGAAATTCGGGATGGAAAGGCCCGACAACGCGACGATATTGGCGATATAATCAACAACGCTGTTCTTCTTGACTGCCGCCAGGATGCCCATCGGCACGCCGATGACGAAGGCGAAAATCATCGACATCACCGCGAGCTGGATGGTGACCGGCAGCTTCTCGCCGATCAGTTCCAGCACCGGCTGGTTGGTGCGCAGCGACATGCCGAAATCGCCCTGCAATACATTGGCGATCCAATAGCCGTACTGGTACACGACCGGATCGTTCAGGCGGTATTTCTCCCGAAGGAATTCGATCACCTGCGGATCGCGCTCTTCGCCGGCCATGGCGAGGACGGGATCGCCCGGCAGCAGCTTCTGCAGCGAGAAGACGAAGATCGAGACGATCAGCAGCGTCGGGATGGCAACGAGCAGCCGTTTTCCGATGTAGAGATGCATGGGCGCACGGTCCTGGATTGCGGGGTCGCCTACGGAGCATCGGCGCTCCGTAGGCAAGACTGGGCAAAATCAGCCCTTCTTGACGCCGAGCAGGCGGATCATGCCGTCGGGCGACGGTACGAAGCCGGTGACTTCTTTCTTGATGGCCCAGATCCAGGACTGATGGCCGAGATAGATGATCGGCAGGTCGTCGTTGAGGATCTTGGCCGCAGCGTCGTATTTCTGCTTGCGGACCGCGTCATCGGTCGAGGCGCGTGCCTCGTTGAGGAGCTTGTCGACCTCCGCGTTGCAGTACTTGGAGTCGTTGATACCGCCTTCGCAGGTGACGAACTGGTGCAGGTTGCCATCAGGATCGATGCGGCCCGACCAATCCGAGCGGCTGAGCTGAAAATTGCCGGCAGACTGTTCGGAAAGCAGGGTGGCGAATTCGGTGGCCTTCAGCGAGACGTTGAAGCCGGCTTCCGCGACCATCGATTGAATGACCTGCATCATCTGGGTTACGACAGGGCTATTGGCGTGCTGCAGCTCGATGTCGAGCGTTTCATGCCCTGCCGCCTTCATGAGCTCCTTGGCCTTGGCGATATCGCGGGCGGGAACCGGAATTTCCTTGTTGAACCAGGGGCTGGTCGGCGGATAGGGCTGGTTGCCGGCCATGGCCGTTCCTTCGAAGACCACCTGGCTCAGCGCCTCGCGGTCGATAGCGAGCGAGAAAGCCTGACGCAGGCGCTTGTCCTTGCCGAACGGATTGTCGGCGCGCGGCCCATTGGCGATGTTGACGTACATGGCCATGTAACCGATGCTGACGGTATCCGCATAGGTGAGGGCGGCGTCGCTCTTGACCGAAGCGGCATCGGTTGCGGCCAACCGCTCGATCACGTCGAGTTCGCCGGAGCGCAAGTTGGCGAGACGCACTGTGGAATCCGGGATCGGCAGATAGGTGACCTTGTCGATGAACACCTTGTCCTTGTCCCAGTAGTCGGCGAACTTCTCGAGGACGATACGGTCCTGCTGCACGCGCTCGACGAACTTGAACGGCCCGGCGCAGACGGGCTTGGAGCCGAAATTGGCGCCCAGCTCCTTGGCAGCCGCCGGCGAGACGATCATGCCGGCGCGGTCGGAAAGCTGCGCGAGAAGCGTGACGTCCGGCGCCTTCAGGGTGAACTTGACCTCGTAGTCGCCGACGGCCTCGATCTTCTCGACCGAGCTCAGCTCGCTTTTGCGACGCGATTCCGGAAGCGTCATGTTGCGTTCGATGGTGGCGACGACGGCGGCCGCGTTGAACGGCGTTTCGTCATGGAACTTCACGCCCTCGCGCAGCTTCATGGTGAGTTCCTTGCCGTCGGCGGACCAGGCCCATTCCGTGGCGAGCTGCGGCACGATCTTCAGGTCAGGCGAGACGTCGACGAGTTTGTCGCACATCGCCGTGTAGACGATGCGGCCGACAAAGGTCCGGGACTGGGCCGGGTCAAGCACGTCGGCATCGTCCGCGAGGCCGATGCGAAGCTCGGCGGACAGGGCGGGGCTCGCGAGCATCGCACCGGCCAGCAATAAGGTCGAAAGACGGGACAGTATCTTCATATTCTGGAACTCCTCTGGTCTGGTTCTCTGTTCTCAAGGGTCTCACCGGTTGTTTCCCCGGCGTTCAAGTCAGACCGGCCACGCGGCCGGAATTCGGTACGTCATGACACATCGCCGATCGGATCATCCTCCAGATGGTCCATCGAGGTTTGCCGGATCAGGCGCTCTTGCAGCATCAACAGATGCCGGCGCATCGCTTCGCCCGCCTTGGCGGGATCTCGGGCGGCAATGGCATCGATGATCGCCGCGTGCTGGGCGCTGGATATGCTCATCGTGTTGGCGTTGCTGCGGGCGCGCTCGCGGATCGACTGCCAGGCGTCGTCCTGGCGAACCCGGTTGATGACGTCGAAGATGGACAGGAACAGCAGGTTGCCTGCTGCCTGGGCGATCTGCCGGTGGAGCGCCCCGTCCCAGAGCTCCTTGGCGTCGGCATCCTCGCTGCCGAGGATCTTCTGAGCGAGCTCCCGCATGCGGTCGATGTCGCTGCCTTTCGCCCGGAGGGCCGCCAGTTGCGCCAGTTGGGGTTCGATGCGGAGGCGCACTTCCATGATCTCCATGAAATTGGTTCCCGCCACGATCGTCTCCAGCTGGTCGCTCCACTCGTGCGGCTTCTGGCCGACAAAGGTGCCGGATCCCTGCTTGCGCCAGATTGCGCCTTCCGCCTCGAGAACCTCCAGCGCCCGGCGGATGGCCCGGCGACTGAGGCCAAGCTTTTCCGACAGTGTGCGCTCGGTTGGCAGCTTCCCTTCCACTCCGACGTCACCGTGGCGAAGAAGATCCCGGAGCTTTTCGAGGGCGTAGTTCGAGTTTTCTTTGGGTGAGGTGTCTGGCATGATTGGTCCGAACCAATTTCCGATTGGTTCAGTGAATGCCGATTTCGCGCGACCGTCAAGATAGTTTTTGTGCAATAGATCAAATGCACAATTTTTAGGCAAATGCGCGCGGTCGTGCTCGAAACAGGCGCACCATTGCCGTGCCGAAGCGGCGTATCCATGCGCACCTTCGGCCTTTTAGAGATGGAAACCGGCCGTCCCGGCTTCAGGTCGTCTCGGAACTGCTCCCGACTTTCGAGAGGATTTCGTCCGACATGGCGGTGATGAGCGCCTGGTCGGCTCCGTTGCGCGGGACCAGGACGAACTCCACGTCCTCGAGCGGTGGCAGAATATCCTGGGGGATTTCTTTCAGGCCGGCGGGCGCCATGCTGCGCGGCTGCACCAGGACGCCCATGCCCGCGCGCGCTGCAGCCGTCAGTCCGCTGAGGCTGCCGCATGTGCAGACGATGCGCCAGGGAATCCGGCTTGCATCCAGGGCTTCGAGAGCGAGCTTGCGGGTAATGCTTGGCGGCGGGAAGGCGATCAACGGCAAAGGAGCCGACTGAGCCGTCAGTTGCAGCGGATCGCGTGCCAGCCAGATCAGCGGCTCGCGATAGACGAGACGACCGCGCTGGTCGCCAAGGCGTCGTTTGGCGAAGACGAGGTCGATTTCTCCCAGATCCTGCATCTCGTAAAGCGCTCCACTCAATGCCACGGTCAATTGCAGATCCACGGAGGGATACGCGCGGGTGAAATCTTCGAGGACCGCCGTCAGGCGGCTGGTTGCGAAGTCTTCGGAGACGCCAAGTCGCAATTGCCCGCGCAGCTTGTTCGCTGCAAACAGGTCGAAAACCTGAGCGTCGATTGCGAGCATTGCGCGGGCGTGGCCGGCCAGGACTTCGCCATCGGGTGTCAAGCCGAGGCGATGGGTGTCGCGAAAGATGAGACGGCGATCAAGCGCGGCCTCCAGCTTCTGGATATGCTGGCTGACCGTTGACTGCCCAAGCCCGAGATTTTCCGCGGCGCGGGTGAAGCTGCCTGTCTGCTGGATCGCGAGGAAACTGCGCAACTGGACGAGGTCGAGCATCTGATATCTCGTTTCGTGATGAGCGTTATTTGTTGCATCTTGTATCACAATAATGGAGTGAGCGAAACGACGTCCACCGGAATGAGAAGATGCGCCGTTTCCTCCCCGATACCTTCACAATGCTGCTCTTGGCGGCAGTGCTCCTGGCCTCGGTCCTGCCGGTCACCGGCGGGGCGCAGGTGTGGATGGCGCTTGCGACGAAGCTCGCCATCGCTCTGCTGTTCTTTCTGCACGGCGCGCGCCTCTCGCGCGACGTGGTGATCGCCGGCCTGCTGCACTGGAGGCTGCACGGCGTGATCCTGTTTGTAACCTTCGCCATCTTTCCACTTCTCGGGCTCGCCGCCGGTCTCATGCTGCCGTCATCGCTTCCCGCGGCGCTCTATACCGGTCTCCTGTTTCTCTGCGTCTTGCCTTCGACGGTGCAGTCCTCGATCGCATTTACGTCGATGGCCGGTGGCAACGTGCCGGCCGCCATCTGCGCTGCATCCGCCTCGAATATCCTTGGCATGTTCCTGACGCCGCTTCTCGTCGGCTTGCTGCTTTCGGCGTCGGGCGGGGGTGGATTTTCGATGACGGCGCTCAAGCAGATCCTGCTGCAGTTGCTGGCGCCCTTCATTCTTGGGCAGATCCTCCAACCGTGGATCGGCGACTGGATCCGCGCCCGCAAGAAGCTGCTGGCGCCGATTGATCGCGGTTCGATCCTGATGGTGGTCTATCTCGCCTTCAGCTCCGCTGTCGTCGAGGGCCTGTGGCGGACGCTTTCGCTTCAAGATCTCGGCATTGTCGCTATTGTCGACGTCGTCCTCCTCGCAACGGTGCTTGCCGTCACCATGTTCGGCAGCCGTTTCCTCGGGTTTTCCAGAGAGGACGAAATCACCATCACCTTCTGCGGCTCGAAAAAGAGTCTTGCCAGTGGCGTTCCGATGGCCGGTGCGATCTTCGCCGGCCAGAGCGTCGGCGCCATCGTCCTGCCCCTGATGCTGTTCCACCAGATCCAGTTGATGGTGTGTGCACTGATTGCCCAACGCTACGCGCGAAATGCCTGATCGGCTGCGCTTTCTCAGGCAATCTTGTTCTGCGGCTCGCCTCCAACGACATTCCATCGATGAGACCAACCGCTCGGTCGTCGGCAAACTGGTTGACCGCGTTTAAAATTCAATTCCGCAACACCGGTGGCTCGCTTTGATCTGTCAGGACATGAATCTGCGTGCGGAGTTTTTGCCACATTCCGTTCTGGCTCTTCAATCGCTTCAGGACGATAGGAATTCCGCGAACAGCGGGCTGTTCTTGTTGTCCCGCCGACAGGCGATCTTGTGCGTCGAGGAAAAGCTGAAGGTGCTGGGTCGGATGGCCTGTAATTTGCCACGCACCACCCAAGATTCGGCGAAGTGGCAGGGCATAAGACCGATGAGCTGCCTCGAGTGGATGTTTATGACCTGTGCGCGGATGGCCGACCAAGTAGAGGTCGTCGAGATGGCGGTTGCTCCGGATCGAGAAGCGGGCGCCCGACATGACCCGCTGGGGCCTGTCCGGTGCGTCGGGACTTGTAGTGGTCGGTCGACGTGTCGAACCTTAGGGCCGTGCAGGTCCGTCGGATCGATATGCCCCAGTCCACCAACATGCCGTCAACCAGCTTGCGCTTCCGGACAGGCCTCAGAGCTTTCGGCGGATGACATCCTGCAGCATCTCGCGGTCGAGCGTCAGATCCGCAACGATCTTCTTCAGCCTGGGATTCTCCTCTTCCAAAGCCTTCAGCCGACGCATCTCGTCGGGCAACAGGCCTGCATACTTCTTGCGCCAATTGAAATACGTCGCCTGGCTGATCCCTGCCTTCCGGCAAATCTCTGCCACTGGCACGCCGTCGTCGCCCTGCTTCAAAATGAACGCCTTCTGCGCGTCCGAGAACTTCGATGCCTTCATGCTTCCGCTCCTTTTCCCAGCCGGGAAATTACCGCGGAAAACTCCATTTCTGAACGATCCAGTTTTTGGGGGGCAGAGCATCAGAGCAAGGACCACGACGAAATCCATCCCCATTCAACGCTCAAGATGGCTTCTCCAGAGGATCGCCGCCAGCGCTCAGCCGCTCGTAACGTTCGTCCAAATCCCAGAACCCCGACTGTCCCCGCATCACCCGCTCCCAACAAATCACACAGGCCGATTGAATCAATAAAACCGGCAAAGGGGGAGGTATTTCGAGGCTTCCAGCTGGCACGGTGAGATCGTGGCTGCGCATGGCGGGCTTGAGGTTGCGATATTGCAAGTCTCGGTGCAATCAGGCCCCCGCAACCAGCCTTAATTAAAATAACCCCGTAGCTCACGCTGCGGGGTTTTTGCGTTCCATATTCCTAGAAAGCAAAACTCCCCCTGGTCACCCGAGACGCAGCCTCCACGAAACCGGCAGAAGGCCAGATATCCAAGCTTGATCGGGTCGTCGGCCGAAAGCGATGAGGTTACGGTGAGGGCAAGCGTGCCGAGTGCCGCCAGCGTGCCAAGTCCGGCGTTGCAGGGCTTGTGTATCTGTTCTCCTCTGGCGTTCTTGCTCCCCACCCCGATCAGCCGGGCGGTGGGATGCGGTGCGACAATCGCTTTATGCCGTGTCAGGCTGTTTGGTCGGGACGCCCGGTCAGGCCGGGCGGCTCGCATTGGCAAAGTCGACTGCAGCTGATGCATGCAACAAGGTCGAGTCGAATGTCGCAAGACCGGTCTCATCGGCGCTGAGCAGCATGCCGATCTCGGTACAGCCAAGGATCACGGAATCGCAGCCAGCGGTGCGGCCCTTCTCGATGATGTCGAGATAGACGGCGCGCGAGCTATCTTTAATGATACCACAGCATAGCTCATTGAAGATGACGTCATGAACCGCGTCACGACCCGCCTGATCCGGGACCATCGCGTCGATACCGAATTTTTCCTTCAGCCGTTCGAGATAGAACGGCTGCTCCATCGTGTAGCGGGTCGCCAGCAGCAGCGGCTTTCTTGCGCCGGCGGCGGCTAGCGCCTGACCGGTGACATCGACGATGTGGATCAGCGGAACGCCGATTTTTATCGAGATTGGTTCCGCGATCAGGTGCATGGTGTTGGTGCAGATCAGCACGCAATCGGCGCCGGCCGCCTCCAGCTTGCGTCCAATGTCGCCAAGATAGTCGGCGGCTTTCGTCCATTGATCGGACCGTTGCCATCCGACGATCCGGTCGAAATCGACGGAATAGAGAACGATGTCCGCCGAATGCAGCCCGCCGAAGCGATCCCGGACCATTTCATTGATTTTCTTGTAGTAGACGGCCGTGCTTTCCCAGCTCATGCCGCCAATCAATCCGATAGTTTTTTGCACTTCTGCCTCCAGTTCACTTTCCATGAACTGTAGGGTGTGCAGCGCAGAAAATCAGATCGTATTTTGCGGATTTTTCCCAAAATGCTGAGAGGAAATATTGCCTATATCTCGTATGGCGCCATAAAATATTGCCACTCAGGTTTCGTTTGAGAGGGGGATTCCGATGTTGGACGGTCGCGACAAGAAGATCATCGATTATCTGCAACGGGACGCGGCCGTACCCGTTGCCGATCTTGCCGATACCGTCGGCCTGTCGGTTTCGGCCTGCTGGCGGCGCATCAAGAACCTGGAGGACAGTGGTCTGATTGCTCGCCGCGTTGTGCTGGTGGATCGTCGCAAAGCCAATGTCGCAATGACCGTCTTCGTGGCGGTGCGCACGTCAAGGCACTCGATCGGCTGGCTGGATACGTTTCGCGAGGTGATCGGCGCTATCCCCGAAATTGTGGAGGCCTACCGCCTGACGGGCGAGATGGATTACCTGCTGCGCCTGGTCGTGCCGAGCGTCGAAGTGTATGACACCGTCTACAAGGAGCTGATTTCGAAACTCGACTTCATGGATGTATCGTCCTTCATCAGCATGGAAGAGCTCAAGTTCACCACAGCCGTGCCGATGAATTATATCTAGCTGACCCACCGGAGCATGGCTCTGGGGCCTGCCACCGCGTTGCCTCGCGAACCCGCGAGACATCAGGCGCATGCAATCGGGCTCACCCGCCGAACGGGCGGATGATGATGTCGAAATGGACCGCAGGCTTCGCCTGGAACGATCAAATCCCGCAATCCGCCATGAGAGGAAGATAGGAGGGATAGGTGGGATACGGACGGTCCAAGTCGGAGTTTTTCAGCTTGGCATTGCTGAGAGATGTTCGTGGACCGCGAGCCAACGGCCATCGGTCTGGCGTGCAAAGACGATCGTCTCGCGCTCGTAGTTGGTCATCGCCTGGCCGCTGATCGAAAGCTCCGTTTCCACTGCGTGAGTGAAGATCGCGACGTCGCCGAGAAGCTGGACGTTGCGCTTGGTCGAGCGGCAGCCGCGCACCTCAAAGCCGTCGCGGGTCTCCCACAAGGCCCATTCTGCCTCGTATTCGGCGCGGTTCTGAAGCGTCCTGTCGAGATTGTAGAAGATGAAACTCGCGGCCGGCGAGAAGGCATCGAAATAGGCCTTGGTGTCATGTCGGCCAAAAGCCGCGACGAGGGCGTCGACGGCGGCGAGGACGGCGGTCCTAGTATCGGTCATGTCTGTCGTTTCTGATAGGTTTTCGGGATGGTTCAGACGGGCTTGACGCTGCTGATCAGCGCGGCGATCGGCCTATGCTGTTCGGCAACACGCGTCTTCAGCTCTTCGAGCGGCATGGTCTCGACCTTGCAGAACTCGATGAACATCGCGTTGAGGTTGTTGAAGAAGACCTCGCCGATGGCGCGGGCGTCGACACCGGCGATGACCACGCCGCGGCGCTGAAGGGTCTCGATCAGTTGCACCACCTGGGCGCAAAGCCGCTGGTCGAGTTCGGTATAGCGCTTCGACAGGGGGGTCTCCGGTTGCTGGATCGATGAGGCCATGGCGGTACGCCACATCTCTTTGCTCAGATAGACGAGCGAGTGGTCGTAATACTGGTTGATCAGCGCGCCCAGCGCCTCGTTCACGTTGAGCGGCGGGTTGGCGACGATGATCTCGCCGGCCTCCAGTACCTCGGTCACTTCCATCGAAACGGTGGCGACGAGGATGTCGCCTTTGTTCTGATAGTAATTGTAGAGCGTGCCGACCGAGACTTCGGCCCTCTCGGCAATGTCTTCGATGCGAGCGCTGTCGTAGCCCTGTTCGCGAAAGAGCGTCGTGGCGGATTCCAGGATGCGGCGGTTCCTGTCTGCCTTCTGTCTGGCGCGCAATCCGGTCATCGCAATCTCCTTTGGAATCTCTTCAAAAATGAGATTGACTTAAAAAATGAATTCATTCAATCTTTTTCTCAAGGCGCCAGGACGAGTGCCATTTTGATCAACGCGAGGACTCGACGGGGGTCTTCGGCAAGAGGGAAACAAGATGAACAAGACCATTCTGGGCGGGCTTTCCCGCCGCATGCTTTTCGCGACCGCCGCTGTTTGTGCTCTTTCCGCCAGCGCCTCGGCGCAGGAGGAGCTGAACGCGCTTGTGTGGTGCGACCATACTGATCCGGCGCTGATCGAGCCATTTGAGAAGGCCAACAACGTCAAGGTCAACCTCAAGGAATACGAAGGCACGGGCGCTGGCCTGTCGATCGTCGAGCAGTCGCGCCCCGGCGACTGGGATGTCTTCGTCATCGACGGCGTCGATGTGCCGCGCGCTGTTGAAATGAATCTGCTCGCCGAGATTCCGGCTGACAAGCTGCCGACCCCCGACATCTTCCCGGAAGTACGGATGGAGGCCAATAATACCAAGGATGGCAAGATTTACGCCGTCACGGAAAAGTTTGGCTACAATACGATTTCCTACGACAAGACCAAGGTCGACCCAAAGGATATGGAAGACCTCTCGATCTTCTGGTCCGACAAGTACAAGGGTCGCATTGCCCTCTATGACTACTATCTGCCGATGATCGGCCTGACCGGGCTTGCCATCGGCAAGAACACCGCTGACCTGACGGCCGCCGATCTGCCGGCGATCAAGGAAAAGCTGTTCGAGATGAAGAAGGTCGCGCGCCAGGTGAGCGACGTCGTTGCTTCTCAGACCGCGCTGGTCAGCGGCGAAGTCGATATCATTCTCGGCGGCGGCGAGTGGGTCACGGCCGGGCTCACTGCGGAAAAGCCGGACCTCGACTGGACTGTGCCGAAGCAGGGGGCCCTGCGCTGGGCACAATCGATCGGCGTGTTCAAGGACTCGACCAAGCAAGACCTCGCGGTGAAGTTCGTGCAGTATATCCTTAGCCCCGAAGGTCAGGCCAAGCTCGCGACCTCATCCTGCTACTGGGGCATGCCGGCCAATTCCAAGGCGGGCGATCAACTGAACGACCAGCAGAAGACAGCCCTGCGGTGGGACAAGCAGCCGGAATATCTGAAGAACACCCAGCTCTATCCAGTCGTCGATGCCGATCTCGACGCGGCCATGCAGGACGCCTGGACGGAAATGCTGCAACAGTAACCTGCCGGGTACATCTACCCTCTTCAAGTGTTGGCGCCTCCCCTGTCCCAAGGGGGAGGGGGAGGTGGTGCGTCTTCGGTTTGGCCGGCGCCGCGTCGTCAGTCCAATCGAGGGACGCTCGTAACATGCGATGGAAACGGTTCAGGATGAGGGCAATCATGGTTGGAGAAGCGGTGATATGACGGCCACACCACTTGAGCGGGCGGAACGCCGCAAGGCTTGGGGATTTGCGCTGCCGGCGCTCCTCTGGACCATCGCCTTCTTTCTCGTTCCCTTCCTCTACATGACGGCGATCAGCTTCTGGAAACGCGATGGTCGCCAGATCGTCGCCAGCTGGACGCTTGACAATTACGAAGCTTTCTTTGGCAAGGCGCATCTCCTCAAGGCGCTCTACAATTCGCTTGAAGTGACGGCGACCGTCACGGTCATCTCTATCGTGCTTGCCTATCCGTTGGCGTGGATCATCGCCGAGCGCGTGCCGAAGCGCTTTCAACGCTTTGCACTGATCATGGCGATTCTGCCGTTCTGGACCTCCTATGTGGTGCGCTCCTATTCCTGGTTGCTGGTGCTTTCCGGCGGCGGCGTGGTCAATCAGGCGCTGATGTGGATGGGTCTGATTTCCGAACCGCTGCAGCTTTCGGCAAACCGCGTCGGCACGGTGATCGGCTTTGTGCATTTCTTCGTCATGCTGCTGACGCTGACGATTTACGCCAACTTGGTGCAGCTTTCACCGAACTACCGGCGGGCTGCCGCCGATCTCGGGGCGAATGGTTTTCAGACCTTCTGGCATGTCATCCTGCCCTTGACTCTGCCGGGCATTATGGTCGGCGCCTTCCTCACCTTCGTTTTGTGCATCGGCGACTACATCACACCGCAGATCCTCGGCGGCAACAACGAGCTCGTCTTACCCCAGGTGATCATGCTGCAACTCGGGCGCCGGGCCGATTTCCCCATGGCCGCTGCCTTGTCGCTGGTGCTGATGGTGGTCGTCACCATCGCCTATCTCGCCTGCGCCCGCTGGCTGAAGATGGAAAGGACCTGACCGATGCGGCACATGCAAACGGCGCTCGCTATTGTCTATGCCAGCGCGATCTATGTCTTCATCTTCCTGCCGGTCGCCGTGCTTGTGCTCTTCTCCTTTCAGGATGGAACGTTGCCGGTGCCGCCTCTGCATGGGCTGACGCTGCGCTGGTACGGCGAGATTTTCGCGGATGTCAAACTAATGACGGCGCTCGGCAACTCGCTGATCGTGGCGATCGTCTCGTCGGCCGTCTCCTGTCTGCTCGGCTTCCTCGCGGCTTATGCCTTTGCCCGCTACAAGCTGCCGGGCTCCGGTCTCCAGCGCGCGTTGATCGTCGCGCCGATGACGGTCAGCACCTTGATCATCGCCCTTGGGCTTTTGTCCGTCTTCAGCCGTCTCAATGTGACGCTTTCGCTTTGGACGATCGGTATCGGCCATGTGGTGATCAACCTGCCACTATGCTTTGCGATCATCTACGCCTCGATGGGTGGCCATCAGGTCAATATCGAGCGGGCCGCGCGCGATCTCGGGGCCAGGGACTGGCAGGTAATGTTGCTCGTCACCGCGCCGATGCTGATGCCCTCGATCCTTGCCGCCTTCTTCCTGTCGGTCACCTTCAGCTGGGACGAGTTCATCATCGCCTTCCTGCTGTCACGCTTCGATGTGACGTTGCCGGTCGAGATCTGGAGCATGCTGCGCTCCGGTCTTGATCCCAAGACCAATGCCATCGGCAGCGTCGTCTTTCTCATCTCGGTAGTGTTCCTGATCGTGATGGAACTTACCGTCTTCAGAAAATCCGGGAAATCCTCATGACCGCCGACGTCTCGATCAGAAACGCCACGAAAGTCTTCGGCACGTTCCGCGCGCTGGACAATGTCTCGCTCGACATCGCCGCCGGCGAGTTCATCGTCCTGCTCGGACCTTCCGGCTGTGGCAAGACAACGCTGCTCTCTATCCTTGGTGGCTTCATCGAGCCAACCTCCGGCACGATCGCGATCGGTGGAACCGACATGACCCATGTCGCGCCGGCCAAGCGTCCGACCACAACGATGTTCCAGGACTATGCTCTCTTCCCGCATATGCGGCTCATCGACAATGTCGGCTTCGGTCTGCGCATGCGGGGCATGTCGAAGGCCGAGCGTGACGACAAGGCGCTCTCCATGCTCGACCTCGTCGGCCTCAAGACATCCGCCTTGAAGAAGCCGCACGAGCTGTCCGGCGGTCAGCGACAACGTGTGGCGCTGGCCCGGGCGCTCGCCGTCGATCCGGATGTACTCTTGCTCGACGAGCCGCTCGGCGCGCTGGACCTCAAACTGCGCCGCCAGATGCAGGACGAGTTGAAGGCGATCCAGAAGCGCGTCGGCACCACCTTCATTCACGTCACGCACGACCAGGAAGAAGCCATGGCCATCGCCGACCGGATTGTCGTGATGAACCACGGCCATATCGAGGATGTCGGTGCGTCGTCGGAAATCTACATGCGGCCGCGCTCGCTGTTTTCAGCCGGCTTCATGGGCGAGGCGAATTTCCTCGATGCCAAGGTTAGCGGCATCTGTGCCGGCGAGGTGCGGGTCGAGACGGCGCTCGGTTCCGCCGTTCTTCCCATGGCTGCGTTTACGGCCGGTATGCCGGGCGAGGACAAGAGCGTGACGCTCTGCATCCGTCCCGAACATTTCCGTTCTGGCGGTGAAGAGGGAGAAACCGTCACACTCGGCCGGGCGCGCATCATTGATAGCGCTTTCTTCGGCGCCCATCATCGCTGCCATCTGCGGGCCGAAGGGGCGGTGGACATCGTCATCACAGCCCATCTGCCCCAAACTGCGGAACCACACGTCGGCGATGTGCTTGATCTTGCGGTGCCGGCCGATAGCATCGTGGCACTTGCCAATGGTAAAGGGGAGCTGCAATGAAGCCCCGTATGCGTGCCGAGGACTGGTACAGCCTTCGCCGTCTCGATGACGACGTGACCTATATCTCCGAGCCCCACATCCAGGAGTTTTACCGCTGCAACATCTGGCATGTCCGAGGTCGGGATCGCGACATGCTGGTCGATAGCGGCATGGGTGTCGTGTCGCTGACCGAATGGGTGCCGCTGGTGACGGAGCGCGAATTGATCGCGGTCGCAAGCCATACCCATTTCGACCATATCGGTTGCCACCATGAATTCGAATGTCGGGCCGTGCATTCTGCCGAAGCCGATTTGCTGGCCAATCCGACCCGCGAGAACACACTCGCCGATCCTTACGTGACCGACGAGATCTTCGATGCTCTGCCGCCGGAGCCCTATTGCTCCAAATGCTATGCGGTGAAGCGGGCGCCGGCGACGCGCATTCTCGATGATGGCGACGTTATCGACCTCGGCGACCGACAGTTCGAGGTGATCCACACGCCCGGCCATTCGCCCGGCGGCATCGCGCTTTATGAAAAGGCGACCGAGATCCTGTTCTCGGGTGACATCCTTTATGACGGCCCGCTGATCGAAGATACATACCATTCCAATGCCGCCGACTATCTCGCCTCGATGGAGCGCCTTTTGACGCTGCCGGTGCGGTTGGTGCATGGCGGTCATTTTCCCAGCTTTAGCGGCGAGCGTTACCGGGATCTGATCACCGGCTGGCTCGACGCTAGACAAAAGACAATCTGACGGGAGTGAAACATGCTCGACAAGCGTAAGTTCTATATCAACGGCGAGTGGGTCGACCCGACCACGGCCAAAGACCTTGAAGTGATCAATCCTGCCACCGAAAAGCCCATCGCGGTGATCTCGATGGGCAGCGCTGCCGATATCGACCGCGCCGTCGCTGCCGCCAGGACGGCTTTTTCAAGCTACAGCCGGACCAGCTCGGACGAGCGCATCGCGCTGCTGGAAAAGTTGCTGGCCATCTACAAGCGCCGCTATGACGAAATGGCGCGCACCATCACGCTGGAACTCGGGGCGCCGATCACCATGAGCGGTGAGCAGCAGGCCCATGTCGGTGTCGGCCATCTCGAGGGTTTCATCGATGCCATGAAGCGGCTGAAGACCCGCGAGGTTCTGCCGAATGGCGATACCGTGTTGCGCGAGCCAGTCGGGGTCTGCGGGTTGATCACGCCGTGGAACTGGCCGATCAACCAGATTGCCCTGAAGGTCATCCCTGCTCTGGCCACCGGCAGTACCTGCGTGCTCAAGCCCTCCGAATTCACTCCACTCAACGCGCTGCTCTATGCCGAGATGATTGACGAGGCGGGTTTCCCCGCTGGCACCTTTAACCTCGTCAATGGCGACGGTCTGAACGTCGGTGCGGCGCTGTCGAAGCACAGGCATGTCGATATGATGTCCTTTACCGGCTCCACACGCGCTGGCATCGCTGTCAGCAAGGACGCGGCCGAGACGGTCAAGCGGGTGACCTTGGAACTCGGTGGCAAGTCGCCGAATCTTGTCTTCGAGGATGCAGATCTGGAGGACCGCGTTGCCGGAAGCGTGCTCGAATGCTTCAACAATTCCGGCCAGTCCTGCGACGCGCCGACACGGCTTCTGGTTCAGCGCTCCGTCTACGACAGGGCTATCGAGATTGCCAAACGCGTTGGCGGTGCGGCCAAAGTCGGCAATCCGCAAGAGGAGGGCGAGCATATCGGGCCGCTCGTCAGCGACATTCAGTATGGCCGTGTCCAGACGCTGATCGAAGCCGGAATTGCCGAAGGCGCCGAGCTTCTCGTTGGCGGTCCCGGCAAGCCGGAGGGCTTCGAGACCGGCTACTACGTCAAGCCGACGATTTTCGCAGGTGTCAACAATACCATGCGGATCGCCCGCGAAGAGGTTTTCGGGCCGGTTCTCGTCATCATACCCTTCGACACCGAAGAGGAAGCGATAGAGATCGCCAATGACACGAATTATGGCTTGGCCGCCTATGTCCAGACGAGCGACCTCGACCGGGCGGAACGTGTCGCCGGCCGCCTGCGGGCCGGTATGGTGCACATCAACGGCGCGCCGCATCGCTACGGCAGCCCGTTCGGCGGCTACAAGCAATCCGGCAATGGTCGCGAAGGCGGTATCTTCGGGCTGGAGGATTTCCTCGAAATCAAGACGGTCCACCGTCCCGACGCAAACTGAGAGCATTCCGAGATGATCACACCCAAGACCATGAAGGCCGCGATTGCCGAGGCCTCCGGCGCTCCCCTTGTGATCCGCGAGGTGGCCGTGCCCGAGCCCCGGCGCGGCCAGTTTCTGGTGAAGCTCGAAAGTTGCGGCGTCTGCCATTCCGACCTGCATCTGCGCAACGGTGACGAGAATCTTCCGGACCACATGTATCCGCTGATCCTCGGCCATGAGGGTATAGGCCGGATCGTTGCCGTCGGCGAAGGCACGGAGACGGGGCTTTCGCTCGGCGACCGTGTGGGCTTGCCATGGCTCTACGACACCTGCCTCGATTGCAGCCCCTGCCTGACAGGTGCTGAGACCTTCTGCACCCATCAGCATGCGCGCGGTATCCACTATCACGGCGCCTTTGCCGAATATGCCATCCTCGAATCGCGATTCGCCTGCACGATCCCCGATGGGATCGATCCGCTGCAAGGTGCGCCGCTGCTTTGCGCCGGATTGACGGCCTGGAGTGCACTGCGCAAGACCCAACTGCGGCCCGGCAAGACGGTGATGGTTATCGGCTGCGGTGGGCTCGGGCAGTATGCGATCATGATCGCCAAGGCGCATGGCGCGACCGTGGTGGCCGTCGACCGCGACCCGGCAAAGCTCGAAGAGGCGCGCCAGCGCGGCGCCGATCATCTGGTCGAGGCCGACCCCGATGCCGGGTTGAGGGTCAAGGAACTTGGTGGCGCCGACATTGCCGTCAATTTCGCGCCGACTCCGGCCGTTTGGCAGACCATCGAGCAGGCGGTCAATCCGCTGAGCGACATCATCGCCATCGCACTCGTTCATGACCCGGTGCCGCTATCGATGATGTGGTTGATCGACGGTGGCCACCGCGTGTTCGGCTCGTCGGTCGGTTCGCGTCAGGATCTTCGCGATTTCCTCGCGTTCGCCGCGCGTACCAGCCTCGACATAGACATCGAGACGATTCCGCTCTCCGGCGTCGATGCGGCACTGAACCAGTTGCAGGCCGGTAAGGTCGCTGGCCGCATCTGCATCGACTTTTCGCTCTAACCGAAATGGAGAGGCGTCGGCTGACAAGGTTTCATAGACGCCCTCCCAGAACACTGCTCCGGCGTTTGCTGTGCACTGTTCCCTGACCGTTTGCGCCCGGCGTTCGGGAGCCGGCCCCCTTGCAATTGGTCATCGATAGCGTGACGGGGCGGAACGTAAAAATCAGAGCTGACCGGTCATCCGTATTAACCTTTTGTTAACCATGGAGAGGGTAGCAAGGGTAACCAATCCTTAACCCAGATGACCAAAGTGCTAACAGACGCCCGCTCGATCCGTATCAAGGGCCGCTCCTTCATGGCGGTCGTGCTCTCGCCCGATTTGCCGCTCGATGAATGGCTGGTCCGGCTTGACGACCTCGCCGCGCGCTCGGCCGGCTTCTTCCTCGGCCGTCCGGTCGTTCTTGATGTCACCGATCTCGAAATTGATCGCCCCCAGCTGAAGAGCCTGCTGGCGGAGCTTTCCGGGCGCAATGTCAGCGTCATGGGCATCGAAGGCGGGCGACCGTCGCTGGTCGAGCCCGGCATGCCTCCCGCCTTGAAGGGGGGCCGCCCTGCGGCCGACTTCGAGGTGCCGGTGAGCGATCCGGCGAGTGCTGTTCCAAGCCAGGAGGCGAAGGCCGAGGAGCCGGCCACTTCGCGCCAGGCTTTGCAGTCGCTGATCATTCGCGAGCCGATTCGTTCCGGCCAGTCGGTGATCTTCTCCGATGGCGACGTCACCGTGATCGGCTCCGTCGCATCGGGGGCTGAAGTCATCGCCGGCGGTTCCATTCATATCTACGGTGCGCTGCGTGGGCGCGCCATGGCTGGATCGATCGGAAACGGTTCGGCCAGGATCTTTTGCCGCAAACTCGAAGCCGAGCTCGTGGCCATCGACGGCATCTACAAGATGGCGGAGGACATGGCGCCTGAACTTCACGGGAAGCCCGTCCAGTGGTGGCTCGAGGACGACACGCTCGTGGCAGACAAACTCAATTGAGCCGCAACGGCCAGAACAGGAGAGCAAGATGGGGAAGGTAGTCGTCGTCACGTCAGGCAAGGGCGGGGTTGGCAAGACCACGTCGAGCGCCGCACTGGGAGCAGCCCTTGCGCAGCGCGGCGAGAAGGTCGTCGTGGTCGACTTCGACGTCGGTCTGCGCAACCTCGATCTCATCATGGGCGCGGAACGCCGGGTGGTCTACGATCTGGTCAACGTGATCCAGGGGGACGCGAAGCTTCAGCAGGCGCTGATCCGCGACAAGCGGCTGGAAACGCTGTTCCTGCTGCCGGCCTCGCAGACACGCGACAAGGACAATCTGACGCCCGAGGGCGTGGAACAGGTCATCGCCGACCTGCGGCGCTATTTCGACTGGGTCATTTGCGACAGCCCGGCCGGGATCGAGCGCGGCGCGACGTTGGCGATGCGCCATGCCGATGTGGCCGTGGTCGTTACCAATCCGGAAGTTTCCTCGGTGCGCGATTCCGACCGGATCATCGGCCTGCTCGACGCCAAGACCGTCAAGGCCGAGCGTGGTGAACGGATGGAAAAGCATCTGCTGCTGACCCGCTATGACGCCGCCCGCGCCCAGCGTGGTGACATGCTCAAGGTTGATGATGTTCTGGAAATCCTCTCCATTCCGCTTCTCGGCATCATTCCCGAAAGCATGGACGTGCTGCGCGCCTCCAACATAGGTGCTCCGGTGACGCTCGCCGATGCCCGCAGTGCGCCGGCTCTGGCCTATTTTGAAGCCGCTCGCCGGCTTTGCGGCGAGGACGTGCCGATTGAAATCCCGGGTGAAAAGCGAGGGCTCTTCGGCAAGATTTTCGCGCGGAGGGCGGCATGAGTATTTTCGCCCTGTTCCGAAAGCAGAAGTCGGCACCGCTTGCCCGCGAGCGTCTGCAGGTTCTGCTCTCTCACGAGCGTGCCTCGGCCGGCTCGGATCTTGTGGCCGCGCTTCGTGAGGAGATCCTCGCCGTGATTTCGCGCCATGTGCAGGTCGACGCCGACAAGGTGCATGTCACCATGGATCGCGGCGAGCACGTCTCGATCCTCGAGATTGAGGTCGAGATCCCTCTCGACGGCGCACGACTGGCCGCCTGATAACAAACGCAATCGCCCCTGCACGCGAGGCTGTGGGGGCGTTCAACGCACTGCGCTGGATCACGCTGCTGGATGGGCCGACTTGCGATCCGATTTGGCGATGCCCATGGCGCTTGGCCGTTTCCGGAAACGACTGTCCGTTACAGTTGAGGCATGGCACGTGTCGAACGTGCCATGGATCAGGGCTTCCGCCTCGGCCCTCGGCATCGGCTTGCCAAGCAGGAACCCCTGGACCTCGCCGAAGCCCTCGTCCCTGACCAATCGCAATTGCTCTTCCGTTTCGATTCCTTCCGCCAGTGTCGTGGCATTGAACCCCGACCCGATGCCGATCACGGCGCGGACGATGGCGAGGTTTCCCGGGTCGGTCTCCAGGCCGCTGACGAAGCTTCGGTCCAGCTTGATCTTGTCGAAGGCGAAGGCACGCAGATAGCTGAAAGACGAATAGCCCGTACCGAAATCATCGATCGCGATGCGAATGCCAAGCGCCTTCAAAGCCCGCAACAGTGGCAGGCTTTGCTCCACATCGGCGAGGAAGACGGATTCGGTGACCTCGATCTCCAGCCGCTTGGGATTGAGGCCAGTCTTGTTGAGCGCTGCGATGATGCTCGACAGCAACCCGCTGTGACGGAACTGGCAGACGGACAGGTTGACGGCGATCTTCAGTTGTGTCGGCCAGGTCGCCGCCGTGCGGCAGGCCTGCTGCAATACCCATTCGCCGATCGGCACAATCAGTCCTGTCTCTTCGGCGATCGGAATGAATTCCGCCGGAGCGATCGGGCCGCGGAGGGGATGATGCCAGCGGATCAGCGCCTCGAACCCCGCCAGGCCGTCGCCCCTGAGCTCGACGATGGGCTGGTAATATAGCTCGAACTGGCCTTTTTCCAGCGCGTCGCGCAACTCAACAGTCAATTGGCGGCGGCGCTCGGCTTCGCGACGCATGTCAGGATGATAAAAGCGAAAGGTCGAGCGCCCGCTCTCCTTGGCGGCGTAGAGCGCCAGATCGGCCTGGCGCATCAGCACGCTCTCGTCGGCAGCATGCTCCGGCGCCAAGGCGATACCGATGCTGCATGTGACATGTTCCTTCGAACCCTCCAGATCGAAGGGTATGGCCAATGCCTTCAGCAGGCGTTCGGCGAAATCCCCGATACCGGCATGGCTGGAGAGCCGAAGAACGACGGCGAATTCATCGCCGCCGAGGCGGGCGACCAGATCGCCGTTCTTGGTCAGTTGTGTCAGGCGCGCGGCCACTTGGCACAGCAACGCGTCGCCCGCCGCATGCCCCTTGCTGTCATTGACGTTCTTGAAATGATCGACGTCGACATAGAGCAGGGCAAGAGGGTGGTCGGCGGTTGCAATCGGTGTTTCCCGCTGGATGTGGTCAGTGAAGAAGGCGCGGTTCGGCAAGCCGGTCAAGGCATCATGCATCGCCATATGGGAGAGCCTCGACTCGACTGATCGTTCCTCGGTCACGTCCTGGCAAAGCCCAACGATGTATCGCGGCGCCGAGCCGTCAGGCGCAGGCAGGGCGCGCTTCATCGTCTTGAATATCCTCTGCTGCCCGTCGGGGCGAAGCATGGTTTCCTCGAAGCTGATTGTGGAACTCTGGCCAAGCGCCAGCACGTCCTGGTCGCGGAAGCGGGCGATCTGCGTTTGGTGGTAGAGGGCCTGGTCGTTTCGTCCGAGAACTTCCACCGGATCGAGGCCGATATTGAGAGCGCTCGCCTCGTTGAACAGGACATAGGCGCCGTCCGCCTGCATGTCCTTGACGAAGACCCCGATCGGCAGATTGTCGACGATGCTGTCGAGCAGCGACCGCGTGGCGATAACCTGTCTCTGCGCGGCGTTGACCTCTGTCCGGTCCTGCACGATGGCAAGGATCGCATCGCGCCCTTCAAAGCGCACAGCCCGCCCATAGGTGAGGACTTCAAGCGTCTCGCCATTCGCCTTGATATGCGTCCAGCGTTCGGCCCGTTCCATGTCGGTGCGACGCTGTACGGCCTCTAGCATGCGCTTGCGTTCCGGCGCGGGGCGGATGTCGAGGACTGTCATCCGGTCATAGTCCACGCGGCTGTAGCCATAGAGGTCGATCGCGGCATTATTGACGATCAAGAAGCGCAACGTCTCCGGATCGTAGACCCACATCGGTGAGGGATGGGTGACGAACAGCGACTGAAAATCGCTGTTCGCTGCTCCGATGGAACCGTTCGTCGGGTACGGGCCGGTCATGACAGTCTCTCGTGAAAAGGTGCGAAACAAAGGAATTATAGGAAAAATATAAATAAAAACAGAATCTTACGCTGTTCAAATTTACAGCGAAAGCCCAAAAAATGTGCAGCCAGGTGAATACATGGCAACGAAAGGTGCTGCTTGAGGTTGGCGTTTTTTGGATGAGGCCCCGGGAAGGGGCAGTCGCCACTGCCCGCCCGTTCTCACGGGGAGCACCGTGCTTTGGCGGCCATCAGTCCGCGCGATCTGCCCCGAGACCCCGGCTGCAAGGTAGGGCGGTATGGCGCATCACTGGTCCGATAGCGGTTTCTTCGGACCCGGACCCGGGCGCCTCCACCCGTCGCGCTCGCTCACAAGCCTCCGGATCGCTCCGGAGGCCTGCCCGTCTGTCCGGTTCCTGTCGGCGCGCCGCTGTATGGGCCGCGCCGTAGAGATTATCTCAGACCTTGCGTTTCTTCTGCCGGTAGACGTCGGCGACCACGGCCGTGACGATGATCATACCTTTGATGATCTCCTGGTAGTAGGCATCCACCCTGAGGAAGGTGAAGCCGGAGGTCATCACGCCAAGAATTATCGTGCCGATCACCGTGCCGGTAATCCTGCCGGCGCCTCCAGCCAGCGAGGTGCCGCCGATAACGGCTGCGGCGATCGCGTCGAGTTCATACATGACCCCCATGCCGGCCTGTGCGGTCTGGGCGCGCGCTGCGGTGACGACGCCGGCGAGGCCGGCCAGCATGCCGGCAATGGCATAGACCTTGATCAGGTGGGCTTCGACATTGATGCCCGAGACCCGTGCGGCCTGGACGTTCGCGCCGATTGCATAGGTGAACTTGCCATAGCGGGTGTAGCGCAGGGCGATGTGGAAAATCAGCGCGACAATGAGGAAGACGATAACCGGGGCGATTCCAGTGCCGATGAAGATGAAGTCGTCGCTCAGGCCCGAGACCGGCTGACCCTTGGTGTACCATTTCGAGATACCACGGGCTGTCACCATCATGCCGAGGGTTGCGATGAAGGGTGGGATCTTGGTGCGGGCGATCAGCTGGCCGTTGATGAAACCGGCAAGCAGGCCGACCAAGATGCCGACGGTGATCGGCACGAAGAAGGGCATGTCGGTGAGGCTCGGATAGAGCGCGCGCGGCCAGGTGGAGGCCTGGGCAAAGCTCGCCGAGAACATCGCCGTCATGCCGACGACCGAGCCGGACGAGAGGTCGATGCCGCCGGTGATGATGACCTGCGTTACGCCGACCGCGATAATGCCGATCACCGAGACTTGCAGGATCATGATCGTCAGACGCTGCGGATTCATCAGGAAGCTCTGTCCGATGAAGATCCAGCCCAGCAGTTCGAATATCAGTGCGATGCCGATCAGGACGAATAGGATATTCGCCTCCGGCGGAATGCGGCGGTGTTGCAGTTTTCCGGTCCTCAGGTCAACCTCACCCTTGGCCATGGTTTTGCTGTTCATTGTGTCCTCCCTCGCAGGTTCATGGCCGGCGCCAGCTCAGCGTGCCGCCAAGTCCATGACCTTGATCTGTGTGGCTTCCGCGCAGTCGAGGAAGCCCGTGACGCGGCCCTCGTGCATGACCATGATCCGGTCGCTCATGCCGAGCACCTCCGGCATTTCCGAGGAGATCATGATCACGGCGACGCCGTTCTTCGCCATCTCCGTCACCAGCCGGTGGATCTCCGCCTTGGCGCCGACATCAATACCGCGCGTCGGCTCGTCGAGGATCAGGATGCGCGGATTGGTCAGCATCCAGCGGCCGATCAGCACCTTCTGCTGGTTGCCGCCCGACAGGTTTTCGATACGCTCGTTCATATTAGGCGTCTTGACGCGCAGCTTGCGGCACATCTCCTCGCATTCGGCCGACAGTGCTGCCTGTTCAACGAAGCCGATCCTGACGAACTTGTCCTGAAGCACGGCGATCTGCATGTTTTCAAGCACGTTGAGGATCAGCAGGCAGCCGGTCTCCTTGCGGTCCTCGGTCAGGAAAGCCATGCGATGGCCGATCGCCTCGGTCGGGCTGTCGATGTCGACTGGTCTGCCATCGATCTCGATCGTCCCGGACGAGGCCGGCGTCACACCGAAGATCGTTTCCGCAACATTGGAGCGACCCGAACCCACGAGGCCGGCGACGCCGAGGATCTCGCCGGCGCGCACGTCGAAGGAAACGTCCTTGAAGATTCCGTCGAGCGTCAGGTTCTTGACCGACAGCACGGTGTCGCCGAGCGGTACGACCTCCTTTGGGAACATCTGGGTGATCTCGCGGCCGACCATCATGCGGATGATGTCGTCGCGCGTCACATCGGTCGATGCGTGGGTGCCGATATACTTGCCGTCACGGAAGACCGAGAATTCGTCGGCGATCTCGAATAGCTCGTTCATCTTGTGCGTGATGTAAACGATACCTATGCCCTGGTCGCGCAGGCCGCGGATGATATGGAAAAGATGTTCCACCTCGCGTTCGGTCAGCGCCGAGGTCGGCTCGTCCATGATCAGGACGTCGGATTCATAGGAAACCGCCTTGGCGATCTCGACCATCTGCCGGTTGGCGACGGAGAGTTCCCCTACCGTGGTCTGCGGATGGATGGCAATGTTCAGTCGATTGAAGAGTTCCGCCGTCTTGCGGTTCATCTCCTTGTGATCGACGAAACCTAAGCGGTTCAGCGGCTCTCGGCGGATCCAGATGTTCTCCGCTACCGTCATCGACGCCATCAGGTTGAGTTCCTGATGGATCATGGCGATGCCGTTTTCCAGTGCGTCGAGCGGTGATTCCAGCCGGATGTTGATGCCTTTCAGCTGCACTGTACCCTTGTCTGGATGGTAGATGCCGGCGAGGATCTTCATCAGCGTTGATTTCCCTGCGCCGTTTTCGCCCATCAGCGCATGTACGCTGCCGCGCTTCAGGCGGAAGGTCACGTCATCGAGGGCGACGACGCCGGGAAATTCCTTGCGCACGCCTTCGGCGGCCAGAAGGTATTCGGCATTGGGCACGACGCCGCTCTTGCGGACGGCGGCCATCGTTGTCGGGCTGACCATGGCAATTCTCCTCACGCGTCATACGGTTGGAATGCGGGCGTAAGCCCGCATTCCTCTAGTTCCGAAGTGGGATCAGTTCTTGCTCTGGTAGTCCTTGAGGTTCTCCGTCGTGACGAGTTCGAAGGGGATGTAGACCTTCTTTTCGACGCTCTCGCCCTTGGCGATCTTTAGCGCCGCGTCGAGAGCGCCCTTGCCCTGACCGGCGGCGTTCTGGAACACCGTAACGTCAAGGTCGCCCGCCTCCATGGCGGCGAGCGCGTCCTGGGTGGCGTCGACACCGGCCACGACATAGTCCTTCATGTCCTTGCCGGCAGCCTTCAACGCCTGCGCAGCGCCGATCGCCATCTCGTCATTATTGGCGATGACGGCGTTGAACTCGAGCCCGCTCGACAGCCAGTTGGTCACCAGGTCGGCGCCCTGGGTGCGCTGCCAGTTGGCGGTTTGCTCTTCGACGATCTCAATGCCCTTGCAGCCGTCGGTGGCCATCACGTCATGAACCGCCTTGGTGCGCATGCGGGCGCCCTGGTTGGACAGTTCGCCCATCATGACGACGGCCTTGCCCTTGCCGCCGAGCAACCGGCAGACTTCCTGGGCCTCGAGCGTGCCGGCGACGATTTCCTCCGAAGCGACGAAGGACTGTTTGTCGGGCAGTTCGTTGACATTGACCGGCTCGCGGTTGACATAAACCAGCGGAATACCCGCATCGGCGGCGATCTTCGACATGGCCACGGTCGCATCGGTGTCGACCGGGTTGACGACGATCGCGTCGACCCCGGCGGCGATGAAGTTCTGGATCTGGCTCTGCTGCTTGGCGACGTCGTTTTGCGCGTCCTCAATCTGCAGCGTCACGCCGTCCAGGGTCTTGGCATAGTCCTGCATGCCGTTGCGCAGGACGGTCAGGAAGTTGTCGTCGAACAGCGCCATCGACACGCCGACGGTTTCCGCATGGGCGGCCGTGCTCAAAAGAACGGACATGGCGGCGCCCAGAATGAGCTTCTTCATGATATTTCCTCCTCAGATGGTGTCCGGCTCACCTTCTCCTGCCGGAGGCCGGCCTTTGACCGACCTGCACTCGCTCCGCGCTCCCGACGCGTCAGATAAACGGAATAAATAGACCGCTAATCCTTAAATGCGGATAATTTATTCCATTTTTTGATGAGCCCGTCAACGGACAGATGACCGCATCACGCAGATTTCGGCTATATGGCGGGAAGAGCGGGAGAAAATGGCGGGAGGCGGTGGAGGTGAAATGGAATTTCCATTCCATTGATTGTGTGTCGCCTCCCGAAGGAATGGGGCGCCAGAGCGCTTACAGCATGGCAGGCGGAGAGGATGGCATCCGGTTTGCAATGCTGCTTTGCGCCCTAAGCGGTCGCCCGGATATGGTCGATGCTCGTCCTCAGCGCGGCACCCGGATCAGTGAGAGTATGAACGCTACGGGCAAAGGGTTCGAAGGACAGGTGGCCCGCATACCCGGCGGCGCGGAGCGCGCCGATCTGACCGATAGTGCCGAGCCGGTCCAAAGCGTCGACCAGCGTCCGGTGGCTGTCCTGCATGGCGGCGGGCGACACATCCGGATCGGTGACACCGGATATGTGCACCAGCCCGGTGTGGTCGGGGAAGATCTGGCTCTCGCCGGCCAGATGATGGTGGAAAGTGTCGTGCACCAGCTTGAAGACGTTGCCGCCGACGGATTCGATCGCATCCACTGCCTCCCGCTTGGAACGCAGCGAGCAAATCTCGAAGCCGAGCGGCTCCACCAGGCCAGTGATCCCTGCGTCCTCAAAAAGTGGTTTCAGTTCCGTGAGCGCCAGCCGCAGGCTCTCCTGCCGCACGCCATTTTCGCGGCCGGATCCGTCGTTCGTTGGTACGAGCACCAGCGCATTGGCGCCGCAATCACGGGCATAGGCAAGCAGCGAGCGCGCCTCCCGGGCACGTGCCTCGCTCCAGGCGTTGAAACGTTGTAGCGCATTGATCGAGATGATCTCGATGTCGCGCTCTTCGGTCAGTCTCCTGATTGTCGTGGCCGGTGTGCCGTCGAGAATGGCGTTGTCCGCCAGATCGTTGCGGATCTCGACGGCCTTGATGCCGAGCGAGAGTGCAAGGTCGAGAAAGTCTGCGACTGGCATGGCCGGCGCGGTCATGTAATTAAGTGCGAATTTCATCGGCTTTTGTTTCCTCCCGGCAGCGCCTGATCGTGCTGCCCTCGCACGCGTGAGCGTAGGCCGGTGTCGTCGCCGGGTCAAAGCGTCAGCGCTGGCTAACCAGCGCAGACGCGCAACGAACCAGCCCGACGCCGCCCGGTCGGCGCCTTTGCATCTGTGGCGGCGTTAGCCGCCCTTCGCCAGCCAGGTTTCAATGCCGTGGGCCACGCTCCTCCCGCTCGCCAGGCAGGCTGTCAGCAGGTAGCCTCCGGTCGGTGCCTCCCAATCCAGCATCTCGCCGGCGACGAAGGTGCCGGGCAAGGCCTTCAGCATCAGGTTTTCGTCGACGCTGTCGAAAGTGATTCCGCCGGCCGACGAAATCGCCTCGGCGATCGGCCGAGGGGCGACGACGGGCAGGGGCAGCGCCTTGATGGCTTCGGCAAGACGCGGGGCATCAAGCTGGCTGGCGTCCGAAACCTGCTCCCTCAACAGAGCCGCTTTCACGCCGTCGAGGCTAGCGCCTTTTCTCAAGCGGTTGGAAAAGCTCGCCTTGGCATCCTGCCGTTCGAGATCCCGCGTCAGCCTGTCGATGGTTCGGCCGGGTGCGAGGTCGAGAACGAGGTTGGCCGTACCGTCCTTTTGCAGCGCGTCCCGCAAGGCGCTGGCATGGGCGTAGATCAGACTGCCCTCAATGCCGTTGCGGCTGATGACGAACTCGCCTTGGGTGGTGCCAGCGGCGCTGGTTGCCGTCACCGACTTGACCGGCTCTCCGGCAAAACGTTCGGTGAAGGCTTCGGAGAAAGCGCAGTCGAAGCCGCAATTGGCGGGTCGGAACTGGGCGACATCGACGCCCTGCGCCTGAAGCCAGGGAACCCAGACCGCGTCCGACCCGAGCTTCGGCCAGCTCGCCCCGCCAAGTGCCAGCAGCACGGCGTCGGCCTGAACCGTCTCTTGCCCGTGCGGTGTGTCGATCCGGCAGGCATTGCCGTCGAAGCCGATCCAGCGGTGGCGGGTGAGGATTCTCACACCCTGCGCCTCCAGTCGTTTCAGCCAGGCGCGCAGCAGCGGCGAAGCCTTCATGGCCTTCGGAAAAACCCGTCCCGAGGTGCCGGTGAAGGTTTCGGTGCCAAGACCGTCGGCCCAGTCGCGCACGTCCTGCGGAGTGAAGCCGTCGAGCATCGGGCGGAGCCACCGGGCTGCCGCCCCAAAGCGTGCGACGAAGCGCTCATAGGGCTCGGAATGGGTGATGTTGAGCCCGGACTTGCCCGCCAGCAAAAACTTGCGGGCAACGGTCGGCATGGCCTCGTAGACTGTGACAGCATGGCCGGCATGTGACAGCTGTTCGGCGGCCATCAGGCCCGCCGGTCCTCCACCGATGATCGCTATGCGCCGTGCGGTCATATGCATCCTGCTCCCCGTCGTGCCGGTTCAGCTGAGCGTGAAGCCGGCTAGCCGCCCGCGCAGCGAGGCGATGGTCGCGCTGTCGGCATTGGCGAAGGCGAACCGCAGGTAATTCTCCTGCCCCTCGCCGAAATAGGCGCCCGGAATGCAGACGACGCCCGCCTGCTTTGCCAGTCTTTCCGCCACTTCCGCCGAAAGCGTGCCGGCGAACGGGTGGCGGATGAAGGCGAAATAGGCGCCGATGGAATCCATCTTCCAGTCCGGAAGCTCGGCCATGACGGCGCGCAAGGTATCGGCGCGTCTGGCGATCTCCGCGCGGTTGGCGTTGCGCCAGTCTTTCAGCGCCGGAATGGCGCGGGCAATCGCCGCTTGCGGTGCGCGCGGCGCGCAGATCTGCAAGTTGTCCATCACCTTGGCGATCTCGGCGACGGCCTTCGGACCGGCGGTCACTGCGCCCAGGCGATGGCCGGGGATGCAGAAGGACTTGGAGAAGGAATAGAGCAGGATCAGGTTGTCCTCCCAGCCCGGCACCGACAGCAGGTCATGCGGGCGCTCGCCTTCCGGCAGGAAGTCGCGATAGGTCTCGTCCAGCATCAGCCAGGCGCCGGCGTCACGGCAAGCCGCGAAGATCTCGCCGAGCAGGCCGGCCGGATAGACCGCGCCGGTCGGATTGTTCGGCGAAACCAGCCCGAGCGCCTTGACGCCCGTTGCGAGGATCTTGCGCACCGCTTCGATGTTGGGAACGAAGCCGTTCGCCGGATCGAGCCACAGCAGGCGGCGTTCGATGCCCATCATGGCGAGCGTGGTTTCCTGATTGAAGTAGTAGGGGTCGGTCAGGGCAACCGCATCGCCCGGCCCGGCAATCGCCATAGCGGCGGCCATGAAAGCCTGGTTGCAGCCGGATGTGATGTGGATGTTCGCAGCTTTGACCGTTGCGCCATAGATGTCCGTCATCTCGGTCGCATAGGCCGTCCGCAGGTCCGCTTCCCCCTCGATCGGTCCGTAGCCAGCATAGGCGCGGGATGAGGCTGCTTCGCCGAGCCAGGTCAGCATGTCTGGATGCGGAGGATAACCTGGAACGGCCTGGGATAGGTCGATCAGCGGGCCGCGGGCGCCGTCATAGGCCCGGGCCCAGGCGAAGACGGAAGGCACCGGTGGCGGGGAGAGGCGGTTGATCAGTGGGTTGAAAGCGGATGCGGGCATGGTCTTACTCGTCTGTTTCAGGAGGTCGTTTCGGCGTTTGCGCCGGGATGGGAAATGTCGGATTTAAGGGCTGGCTGGGTCTTGGCGGTCCTTGGCGTGCGGCTGCGGTTCGCTTGGCGGATCACCGGACTCGTTTGCGAACTACGCTCGTTTTCCAGCGTGGAGAACAGCCAGTCGATGAAGACGCGGACGATCGGTGCGGTGCGCAAATCGTTGCGGGTCGCGACATAAAAGGCGTTGGTCGCCGGCACCGACAGGTCGAAGGGGATGACCAGCTCGCCGGCGGCGATCAGGCTCGACGCGGTGATGCTGTCGCCAAGAGACACCCCCTGTCCATGACGGGCGGCCTCGGTCGACAGTCGCGCATCGCTCATGAAATGCTGCCGCCCGCGCGGCACGTCGAGTTGATCGGCGGCGGCCAGCCAGGTGTTCCATTCCCGGCCATCGTCGCCGTGCAGCAGTACATGGTCGCGCAGGTCGCGGATTGAGCGGAGCGGCCGGGAATTGAGGAGTGTGGGCGATACGACCGGGAATAGTTGCAGCGTGCTCCACAATCGCGTCCAGCAGTCGCGCCAGCCGCCGGGGCCGTAGAGAATGGCAATGTCGATGTCGGGCGAATGGATGAGGTCCGCGTCATTGCTTGAGGTCAGCGTCAGGCTGATCTCCGGATATTGCTCGGAGAAGCTGTTCATCCGCGGGATCAGCCACAGCGACAGCAGTGCCGGCACGCAGGATATACGCAGTGAGCCGCTGGTCGAGGGTCGGTTCATCAGCGCGGTGGCGGCCGCAATGCCGTCGAAGGCGGAGGACACTGCCGGCAGCAAAAGCGCGCCCTGTGGAGTCAGCTTCAACCGCTTGCCGCCGCGCTCGAACAGCGCCGCCTTCAGCGTTTCCTCGAGCGTCTTGATCTGGTGGCTCACCGCGCCATGGGTGACGTTCAGCTCACGCGCGGCGGCTGAAATCGAGCCGCGCCGGGCCGCAGCCTCGAAGGCGCGGAGCGGATTGAGCGGCGGCAAACGGTTCGACATCGGGTTTTTGCTTTGTGAATTTTTCTCACAACGATTGCTATAACATCGTGAATTGCATTTCCATAGGCTTTGCGGATTAATGCTCACATTAAAGGCAGGTCGAAGGTCTGCCGCATAAACAGTCGTTGCGCGATCGGAGTGCCTGTCGTGCTGATGCGAAAAGGGTGAAGTCATGACGTTCGACGAAAAGAAGCTTGCTGACCTGCGTGCCAAATTTGGTGGTGACAATGCCGGCGAGATTTTCGATCCGAAGTTCGCCAAGGTTGGCGAGAAGATTTTCCAGGGCGGCACGCGCGCAGCACCTTACGCTGGTGTGCCGACCTTCCTTTCGGCGCCGCACCGGCCGGTCGACCCGCAGAACCCGGATTTCGGCGATCTGCAGGTGGCGATCGTCGGCGTGCCGATGGACCTTGGCGTGTCCAACCGTCCGGGCTCGCGCTTTGGACCTCGCGCCTTGCGGGCCATCGACCGCATCGGCCCCTACAACCATGTGCTCGACTGCGCACCGATTTTCGACCTCAAGGTTGGCGACATCGGCGACGTGCCCTTTTCCAGCCGCTACCGCCTGGAACTCAGCCATGAGGACATCGAACGGTACATGACGAAGATCGTCGAAGCCGGCGTCCTGCCGCTTTCGGTGGGGGGTGACCATTCGATCAGCCAGTCGATTCTGAAGCCCATCGCCAAGAAACATGGTCCGGTTGGCCTCGTCCACATTGATGCGCACTGTGACACCGGTGGTCCGTTCGACCAGTCGAAGTTTCATCATGGTGGCCCCTTCCGTAATGCGGTTCTGGATGGTTCGCTCGACCCGAGCCGCACCATCCAGATCGGTATCCGTGGTCCTGCCGAATATCTGTGGGAGTTTTCCTATGAATCCGGCATGACGGTGATCCATGCCGAGGAGGTCACTGGCCTTGGTATGCCTGCCATCATCGAAAAGGCGAAGAAGATCATCGGCGACGGCCCGACCTATCTCTCCTTCGACATCGACAGCCTTGATCCGAGTATCGCGCCGGGCACCGGCACGCCGGAAGTCGGTGGTCTTTCGTCGCGTGAAGTGCTCGAGCTGATCCGCGGCCTCAAGGGCATGAACCTCGTCGGCGGCGATGTTGTGGAGGTCGCTCCGCAGTATGATGCGACCCACAACACGGCCCATGCCGGCGCGCAGGTTCTCTTCGAAATCCTCAGCCTGATGGTCTATAGTCCGGCGATCAAGGGTCGCTGAACGACTGGAATTTTGTCCGGGGCAGCGCTATCAGCGCCCCGGATCGGACTTCATGATAACCAACGAAGACAAGGGAACACGACCAATGAAGAAAATTCTGAATGCTTCCGTCAGCCGCCGCGGCGTGCTGGCCGGCTCGCTGGCAGGCGCCGGTATGCTCGCCATGCCGTCGATCCTTCGTGCCCAGGACAAGTCGCTGAAGGTTGGCGTCTACGGCGGCTACTTCAAGGATTCGTTCGACAAGAATATCTTCCCCGAATTCACCAAGGCGACTGGCATCGCTATCGAATCCATCGCCGAGCCGACCGGCGAAGCCTGGCTCGTGCAGCTTGAGCAGGCAGCCAAGGCCGGCCAGGCTCCGGCTGACGTTTCGATGGTGTCGCAGGTGTCGATGCTGAAGGGCCAGTCGACCGAGCTCTGGGCACCGCTCGACACGGCGAAGATCAAGAACGCCTCGAACCTGATCGACCGTTTCGTCAACAAGTATCCGGACGGCCGCATCGCCGGTATCGGCGCCGTTGCCTGGTACATCACGCTTGTCACCAACACTGACGTCTACAAGGAAGCGCCGACCTCGTGGGCAGCCCTTTGGGACCCGGCGAACGAAGACAAGCTTGGCCTGCTGGCGCTCGTCTCCAACTCCTTCCTGCTCGAAGTGACGGCCAAGACCTATTTTGGCGGCACCAATGCGCTCGACACGGAAGAGGGCATTCTGAAAGCTTTCGACAAGCTGGCTGAAGTCAAGCCGAACGTCCGTCTCTGGTATCGTGACGAAGCCCAGTTCGAACAGGCGCTGAAGTCGGGCGAAATCCCGATGGGGCAGTATTACCACGACGTCACCGGCCTTGCCGCCGCCGACGGCAACCCGGTTCGCTCGACCTTCCCGAAGGAAGGTGGCATCCAGGATTCCGGTTGCTGGGCGCTGTCGCGCGCCTCGGAGAAGACCGAAGAAGCCCATGTCTTTATCGACTACATGTGCCAGCCGTCGATCCAGGCGATCCTGTCGCGCAAGGTCGGCACCGCCCCGACGGTCAAACGCGATCTGCTCGACCTGACAGCCGAGGAATTCGCCGCCGTGTCTTCCGACATCGAGCCGATCACCCCGCGCTACGACCTCTACCAGACCAAGTCGGACTGGTTGAACCAGAAGTGGACCGAGCTGATCGTCGGCTGAGCCTGATGATTGCCCCCATCCCGTCCCTATCCGCACAAGTGTGAGGGGGACGGGAAGCGGGGCGGCCTATCGCCTTCTCCCCGCTGGCGGGGAGAAGTACCTGGCAGGGCGGACGAAGGGCAAGGGCCCAGCGTCCGCTTTGATGGGGGATGAAGAAAATTCCCCGCTTGAGCCCCAAAGACGACAGCACGACGATCACGCCTCTTGATGGGGGGACGCTGTCGGGGCAGACAGGGACGAAAATCCCATTACCCGTATTTCTGACGGAGACATGATGTCCGGACTCATTCTCAACGGTGTCACCAAACAGTTCGGCCCTTTTACGGCCGTCGACCAGGTGCAACTGACCGTGCCGCACGGCACCTTCGTCTGCATGCTCGGACCGTCCGGCTGCGGCAAGACCACGCTGTTGCGGATGATCGCGGGGCTTGACCTGCCGACGGGGGGCGAAATCGTGCTCGACGGCGAGGACATCACCCGGGTGCCCACCCACAAGCGCAATCTCGGCATGGTGTTCCAGTCGCTGGCGCTCTTCCCGCATCTGACCGTCGGCGAGAACATCGCCTATCCGCTCAGGATCCGTGGCATCGGTCGCGAGGAGCAGGTCAAGCGGGTCGAGGAGCTGCTAGTGATGATCCATCTTCCCGGCTATGCCGACCGTCCCGTCACCAAGCTTTCCGGCGGTCAGCGCCAGCGTGTGGCGATCGCCCGGGCGCTTGCCATTTCTCCGAAACTCTTCCTGCTCGACGAGCCGCTCTCGGCGCTCGACGCCAAGCTGCGCGAGGCGATGCAGGTCGAATTGCGCAAGCTGCAGCAGCAGCTCGGCATTACCACCATCGTCGTCACCCATGACCAGCGCGAGGCCATGACCATGGCCGATACCGTCGTCGTCATGAACGGCGGCAAGATCCGCCAGGCGGCGAGCCCGATTGAGATTTATCGTAAGCCGGCCGACCGCTTCGTCGCCGACTTCATCGGCTCGACCAATCTCCTGCCGCTCTCCGTCGAAGCCGGGCGCACCCTTGTGCTCGGGCAATCGGTCGAAGGCTTCACGTCATCGCTGGCGCAAGGGGCTGCCAGCCTGTCCGTCCGGCCAGAAGACATCCATCTGTCGGCGCCAGGGGAGGGGCGGCTTTCCGGCCGGGTCACCTTTATCCGTGACCTTGGCGGCACGATCGAAACCTTCATCGACGTCGCCGGTACGGAGGTCATCGCCGTCTCGACCCCGCGCGAACGCCCGGTGGTCAATGTCGGCCAGGAGGTCGGTGTGGTCATCGATCCGCTCACCGCCGTGGTGCTTGCCGCATGAGACGCGAACCGCCCCAGAAAGCGCTCGACTATGCGCCTCTCGCCTTTCCGGCGGGCATGTTGATCCTGTTCTTCGTTGTGCCCTTCGGCACGATGATCGCCGTCTCCTTTTTCCAGCGCAATCCTGCCGGCTTCTATTCACCGGCTTTCGTGCTCGACAATTACGCCCGCTTCCTCAGCCCGTTCTTCGCCGGTGTTCTCGGTTTTTCGCTGATGCTGGCGATTTCGGTTGCCGTTGTCTGCGTCGTGCTGGGAATACCCTTTACCTATCTGCTCGCACGCATGTCGCGCCGGGCGCAGGTGCTCTGGCTTGTTGTGCTTCTGTCCATCCTGTCGCTCTCCGAGGTCATCATCGGTTTCGCCTGGTCGACGCTCTTTTCCCGCACTGCCGGCATCACCAACCTGCTGGTGATGATCGGGCTGATGGACAAACCGGTGGCGCTGATGCCGAATTTCGGCGCGGTGCTGACGGGCATGGTTTATCAGGCGCTGCCCTATACCGTGCTGGTTCTTTATCCCGCTCTGGTACGGCTCGATCCGACGCTGACGGAAGCTGCCCGCACGCTCGGCGCCTCACCGACCCGTGCCTTCTTTACCGTTGTCGTTCCGGCGCTCCGCACCACAATCCTGGCGACGCTGATCATGGTCTTCATCTTCGCGCTCGGTTCTTACCTGCTGCCGCAGATCCTCGGCCGGCCGCAGCACTGGACGCTTTCCGTGCTGATCACCGATCAGGCGATCTACCAGTCTAACATGCCGTTCGCAGCCGCCATGGCGGTCTTCCTGGTGCTGGTCACGCTTGGCATGGTTGCGCTGACGCTGTTCGTCGGCCGGAAGGGAGAGATGGCATGAACACCGTGCTCACACGCATCTATTTTACCCTGATCGGCATCTTCCTCGCGGCGCCGATCGTGGTTGTCGCCGGCGTTTCGGTCAACGAGAAGCAGAGCCTGACCTTCCCGCCGCAGGGTTTCTCCCTGTCGTGGTACGGTGCGATTTTCACTGATCCGGGCTGGCGTTCGGCCTTTTTCGCCTCGGTCATGCTGGCGTTTGCCGCCGCGGCACTGGCTGTCGTCATCGCCCTGCCGCTGTCATGGTTCCTGTGGCGGCGCATCGCGCCCTGGGCGAATATCTTTCAGGTGCTCGGCATCGCCCCCTTCACTCTTCCGCCGGTCATCACGGCGCTTGGGCTTCTCACATTCTGGGCGGCCAGCGGTTTCTACGGCCAGCCCTGGACAGCGGTCATTGGACACGCGATTTTTTTCGTGACCCTGCCGCTGGTCACGCTGTCGCTCGGCTTTTCGGCGATCGACCGCTCGCTGGTCGAGGCGGCTGCCACCATGGGCGCCGACGACAGGACGATCTTCCGAACGGTCGTCCTGCCGCTGATCCGGCCCTATCTGGTCTCCGGTTTTGCCTTCGCGTTCGTCCTGTCGCTCAATGAATATATCGTCGCCTACATGACGGTCGGCTTCACCATGGAGACGCTGCCGATCAAGATCTTCAACGCGTTGCGCTACGGCTACACGCCGACCATGGCCTCGGTGTCGATCCTGTTCGTCGCGGTCGCGGCCCTCGTCTTCGGTCTGGTGGCCCGCTTCGGCGACCTGCCCAAGCTGCTCGGCGCCATGGCGACCGACGATCGTTGATCCAGGTTGTCCCCCGGCGCCGGAATTCGTTCCGGCGCCTTGTCACAGGTTAACGAAAATGCGGCGGAGAACCTTCTGCATTTACCATTCGTTCAGTTTTCCGTCCTAACTCTTGCATCGTTCCGGTACGGAACTCCGCACATGATGTGGCGGATGATGCAAAATGGGGATTGAGGCACATGACGTGCACAACAAGGTTCGCGACTATTGCGAACGCAAACGAGTTTCTGACAGCACGGCCTCCGTGGGGCTCCACAGCGCCGAAGGCGTCTGTCGATAGATCCACGACATTTTGGACCTTCGCCCGCCGCGAATTCCGACCGATCCGTCTTCGACATCCGGCCATTGGCGGACATGCGCGCGCCTTCACCGCGGCGCGCCCGTCCGCCACAGCGCATCCGCGCTTTTCAAGGTTCAGATAGTCACCGCCCTCGGTCCCAGCCCCCTGGGACCGACGCGATGCCTATCGCAGCCGTTCCGCCACCCCATGCCGGACGGCCCATGACCTCGATAGGCATCGTGGGAGGAGTACGGCACACCCCACCCCCCTAGAGTCGTACTCCTCCACAGTTTGCATGAAAAAACGGCCGACGGAACTGTTTCCGTCGGCCGTTGTGTGCTCAGGAAGTTATCTCTAGCCGCGCAGCATCTCGATGATCGCCGAGAAGTCGCGTCCACCATGACCCTGCTTGTCAAACAGGTCGAACAGTTGGGCCGCCTCCGCGCCGAGCGGTGTGGCCGCGCCGGCGGCGAGCGCCGCTTCTTGCGACAGCTTCAGGTCCTTTAGCATCAGTGCCGCGGCAAAACCCGGTTTGTAGCCGTTGTTGGCCGGAGAGGTCGGCACGGGTCCCGGAACCGGGCAGTAGGTGTTGATCGACCAGCACTGGCCGGATGAGGTCGAGGCGACGTCGAACAGCGCCTGATGGCTCAGCCCCAGTTTCTCGCCGAGCGCGAAGGCTTCGCAGACGCCGATCATCGAGATACCGAGAATCATATTGTTACAGATCTTCGCGGCCTGACCGGCGCCGTTGCCGCCGCAGTGGACGATCTTCTTGCCCATGGCTTCGAGCAGCGGCCTGCCCTTGGCAAAGGCGTTCTCAGCGCCGCCGGCCATGAAGGTAAGTGTTGCCGCAGCAGCCCCGCCGGTGCCGCCGGAAACCGGGGCGTCGAGCGACAGGCAGCCTGCGCCCTCTGCCAGTTGATGAGCCTTGCGGGCGCTCTCGACGTCGATTGTCGAGCAATCGATCAGCAGCGTGCCGGCCTTTACCATCGAGACGAGGTCGCCCCAGACAGACAGCACATGCGCGCCCTTCGGCAGCATGGTTACGACGGTCTCTGCGTCAGCAACCGCCTCGGCGGTCGAGGTGGCCGGGGTGACGCCGGACGCAGCGACCGACTTTAGGATCTCGGCCGAGAGGTCGAAGCCCTTCACGCTGTGTCCCGCCTTGACGAGGTTGGCGGCCATTGGTCCGCCCATGTTGCCGAGTCCGATGAATGCGATATTGGCCATGTGACGTCTCCTGTGTCTGCGTCAGCGGTTGTCCGCCAGGATCATTTCCGCCGCCTTTTCAGCGATCATGATGGTTGGCGAATTGGTATTGCCCGAGGTTATCGTCGGCATGATCGAGGCGTCGGCGATGCGCAGGCGTTTCAATGCCCGCATCCTGAGGCGTGGATCGACCACGCTCTGGTCGTCAGACCCCATGCGGCAGGTGCCGACCGGGTGGAAGATCGTTGTGCCGATGTCGCCAGCCGCGCGCACCAGATCCTCGTCGGTTTCGTAGGCCGGGCCGGGCTTGAACTCCTGCGGATTGAAGCAGGCGAACGACGGCTGCCGGGCGATCTTGCGGGTCAGTCTGATCGCCTTGACCGCGACGTCGCGGTCGGCCGGCGCGGTCAGATAGCGCGGTGCGATCTCCGGCTGGGCGGAGAAGTGGGGAGCGGTCGCATGGACTGTGCCACGACTTTCAGGCCGCAGGTTGCATACACTCGCGGTCACGGCCGGGAAGGGGTGGACCGGCTCGCCGAATTTCTCCAGTGTCACGGGTTGGACGTGATATTGCAGGTCCGGCGTCTCCTTGTCCGAGCCGGAGCGGGTGAATATGCCGAGCTGGCTCGGCGCCATGGCCATCGGACCGGAGCGCTTCAGCAAATATTCCAGGCCGATTGACGCCTTGCCGATCAGGCTCGAGGCCTTTTCGTTAAGGGTCGGGACGCCGGTCACCTTGAAGGCGAGGCGGAGCTGGAGGTGGTCCTGGAGATTTTCACCAACGTCGCGAACCTCTTTGACCACGTCGATACCGGCATTGTGCAACACGTCGCCGCGACCTACGCCGGAAAGTTCGAGGATATGCGGTGAGCCGATCGCGCCGGCGCAAAGAACGGTTTCGCGTTTCGCCGAGAAACGCTTGACCATGCCGTCGTGCTGCACCTCGACGCCGGTCACGGCGTCACCCTCGATCACCAGACGCTTGACATGGGCCTTGGTCAGCACTGTCAGATTGCCACGCTTGACGGCCGGGCGCAGGAAGGCTTTGGCGGTGTTCCAACGGATGCCGGAGCGCTGGTTGACGTCAAAATAGCCGGACCCTTCGTTGCTGCCGCGGTTGAAGTCGGCGGTCTCGGGAATGCCGGCTTCCTTGGCCGCCTGCTGGAAGGCTTCGAGTACCGCCCAACGGACGCGGGCCTTTTCCACCCGCCATTCACCACCGGAACCGTGCATGTCGTCAGCGCCTTTGTAGAAGTCCTCGGACTTGCGGAACAGCGGCAGGACGTCGTCCCAGCTCCAGCCTTCACAGCCCATCTGGCGCCACTGATCGTAATCATGGGCCTGGCCACGCATATAGATCATGCCGTTGATCGACGAACAGCCGCCCAGCACCTTGCCGCGAGGATAGCTCAGGGCGCGACCGTTGAGTCCGTCTTCCTTGGCGGTGGTGAAGCACCAGTCGGTGCGTGGATTGTTGATGCAGTAGAGATAGCCGACGGGGATGTGGACCCAGTGATAGTTGTCGCTGCCGCCGGCTTCGAGCAGCAGCACGCGGGTCTCCCGATCCGCAGCCAGGCGATTGGCCATGACGCAGCCGGCTGTACCGGCACCGATAACGATATAGTCGTAGCTTTCCATGTCTCACCCCGAGGGACGCCGTTCCCGGCCCAGGGGCCGAGAATTGTCAGTTATTAAATTCAGTCACTGTTTTGTCGTGGCAGTCGCCGACGTCTCAGACGCGGTGGTCGAAGCCGAGTTTGCGTCCGATCCACGATCCGTAGAATTCCCCCACTAGGCCGCGTCGGAAGAGCAGCACGCAGACCATGAACACGACGCCGGTTATGACTGTCACCGGGAAGTCGGAGGTCGCGAGGAAGTTCTGGAGCGCGACGACCAGACTGGCGCCGAAGATCGGGCCGATGATGGTGCCGATGCCGCCGAGCAGGGTCATCAGAACGACTTCCCCCGACATTTGCCAGGTGACGTCGGTCAGCGTGGCGAACTGGAAGACCAGCGCCTTGATGCCGCCGGCAAGACCGGCCAGCATCGCCGACATGACGAAAGCGCCGAGTTTGTAATGCACCACCGAGTAGCCAAGCGAAATGGCGCGGTTCTCGTTCTCGCGGATCGATTTCAGGATCATGCCGAAGGGCGAGTTGATGAAGCGCCAGATGACGGCCATGGCGATCAGAAAGGTCCCGAGGACGAAATAATACATGTTCAGCGAGACCGAGAGGTCGATGAAGCCGAAGAGATGGCCGCGTGGCACCGACTGGATTCCGTCCTCGCCATGGGTGAAGGGTGCCTGGAGACAGAAGAAGAAGAACATCTGCGCCAGCGCCAGCGTGATCATGGTGAAGTAGATGCCTTGGCGGCGAAGGGCGATCAGACCGATGAGCAGGCCGAGAACGGCGGCTCCTGCCATGCCGATCAACAGGCCGATCTCCGGCGGCACACCCCATTCCTTGACCGCATGGGCGGTGAAATATGCTGCCCCGCCGAAGAAGGCGGCGTGGCCGAAGGAGAGCAATCCGGTATAGCCGAGCAGCAGGTTGAAGGCGCTGGCGAAGAGGGCGAAGCACAGCAGCTTCATGACAAAGATCGGATAGATCAGGAAGGGTGCCGCGAGCAGCAGGACCAGCATGATGCCGAGCAGTCCGTAGCGCAGCAGCGAGGCCTGGGGATGGGTGGAAACGGTGTTTACGTCCGAAACGGCGGTTGCATGGTGGGACATGTCAGACATCCTTCCCGAAGAGACCTGCCGGACGCAGGAGCAGTACGATTGCCATGATGACGAAGACCACGATGTTGGAGGCTTCGGGATAGAAGACCTTGGTCAGTCCTTCCGCGATGCCGAGCATGTAGCCGGTGACGATCGCGCCCAGGATCGATCCCATGCCACCGACGACGACGACGGCGAAGACGACGATGATGATGTTCGTTCCCATCAGCGGCGAGACCTGGTAGATCGGCGCCGCCAGAACCCCGGCGAAGGCGGCGAGTGCGCTGCCCAGAGCGTAGGTCAGCGTCAGGAGCAGCGGCACGTTGATGCCGAAGGACTGGACGAGCACCGGGTTTTCCGTCGCTGCGCGCAGATAGGCGCCGAGCTTGGTCTTTTCGATCAGCAGCCAGGTCGCCAGGCAGGCGAGCATGGACAGCACAACGACCCAGCCGCGATAGATCGGCAGGAACATGAAGCCGAGATTGACGGCTCCCTGAAGCTGTGAAGGAGCCGGGTACGGTTGGCCGGAGGCACCGAAGAAATAGCGGAATGTGCCCTCGATCGTGAGCGCCAGGCCGAAGGTGAACAGCAGGCCGTAGAGATGGTCGAGCTTGTAGAGTCTGGACAGCATGGTCCGTTCGATGGCGGCGGAGAACAGGCCGACCAGGATCGGCGAGGCGACGAGCGCCACCCAGTAGCTGGCGCCGCCTTTGGTCAGCAGCAGCAGGGCGACGAAGGCGCCGAGCATGTACTGGGCGCCATGGGCGAAGTTGATCACGCGCAGCAGGCCGAAGATGACCGCGAGGCCGAGGCTGAGAAGCGCATAGAAGGAGCCGTTGATCAGGCCGATCAGCAGCTGGCCGAACAAGGCCTGAACGGGGATGCCGAAAATCATTGTCATCGTCTCAGACCCCCAGAACCTTGTTGAGCATTTCCATGCGCTCGGGCAGTTCGCCGACGGGGAATTGGGCCACCATCTCGCCATGGTCCATCAGGTAGAAGCGGTCGGCGATCTTGGAGGCGAAGCGGAAATTCTGTTCGACGAGGACAACAGTCATGCCGCGTTCCTTGAGCTTGACCAGAACCTCGCCGATGCGCTGGATGATGACCGGGGCAAGGCCTTCGGTGGGTTCATCAAGCAGCAGGCAGCGCGCGCCGGTGCGCAGGATGCGGGCCATGGCGAGCATCTGCTGCTCGCCGCCGGATAGCTTGGTGCCCGGGCTGTTGCGGCGCTCCTGGAGATTGGGGAAGAGTTCGTAGATTTCCTCGAGGCTCATCCCGCCCTTGGCGATCACTGGCGGCAGCAGGAGGTTTTCCTCGACCGAGAGAGTGGCGAAGATGCCGCGCTCTTCCGGCACGAAGCCGAGACCGGCACGAGCCGTCTTGTGCAGCGGGATTGACATCATGTCCTGGCCGGCGAAGGTGACTTCGCCCGAACGTTTGCGCAGGATGCCCATGATCGTTCTGAGAGTGGTGGTTTTGCCCATGCCGTTACGGCCGAGAATACAGATCATTTCGCCTTCATTGACGTAGAGATCGACGCCATGAAGAACGTGGCTTTCGCCATACCAGGCCTGAAGCCCGGCAACATTGAGAAGCGGTGCCATTAGTCCTCCGTGCCCATGTAGGCGGTGCGCACCCGCGGGTCCTGGCTGACGTCGGCGTAATCGCCTTCGGCGATGATTTCGCCGCGTTGCAGGACGGTGACGTGGTGGCAGATGTCGGCAACGACAGAGAGATTGTGTTCAACCATCAGAACGGCGCGGTGGCGGGCGACCTCGCGGATGATGTCGGCCACCATGCGCACGTCTTCCTGCCCCATGCCGGCCATCGGCTCGTCGAGCAACAAGACTTCCGGATCAAGCGCCAGGGTGGTGGCGATTTCCAGTACGCGCTTGCGTCCGTAGGACAGGTCGCCGGCCCGAGTGTCACGGTAAGGCGTCAGCCCCAGCTCGTTGATCAGGACGTCCGCCCGGCCGTTCAACCGGTCGAGCGAAGAAAGCGGCAACCAGAACTGGACCGCCAGTTCATTGGGGCGTTGAAGGGCGACGCGGACGTTTTCAAGCACGGTCAAGTGCGGAAAGACCGCCGAGATCTGGAACGATCGCACCATACCCATACGCGCGATCTTGTCGGGCCTGGTTCTGGTGATGTCGGTTCCGAGAAGGGTGATCTTTCCCCGGGTCGGTTGCAGGAACTTGGTCAGGAGGTTGAACACCGTCGTCTTGCCCGCGCCGTTCGGCCCGATCAGCGCATGGATACGGGCATGATGGACGTCGAGGTTGACGTTGTTCACGGCGGTGAAGCCGAAGAAATCCTTGCCAAGACCGCGGGCGGAAAGGACCACCCGCGGCTCGTCCTGCTGTTGCACAGGATCTTTGTTCATCTATTCGTCCGCACTCTTTTGTTGCTTACTTGACCAGGGGGCAGCCGGACTTGGCCGGATCCATGAATGCCTGGTCGCCCGGGATGGTCGCGAGGACGTTGTAGTAATCCCACGGGATGTCGCTTTCGCCAGGCTTCTTGACCTCCATGAGGTAGACGTCATGGATCATGCGGCCGTTGGCGGCGACCTTGCCGCCCTTGGCGAAGAGGTCGTTGACCGGGAGTTCGTGAAGCTTGGCGGCAACTGCTTCGGTTTCGTCGGTGCCGGCGGCCTCGACGGCCTTCAGGTAGGAGGTGACGGCGGAATAGGTGCCGGCATGAACCATGTTCGGCATGGCGCCGGTGCGCTCGAAGAAGCGCTTGCCGAAGGCACGGCTTTCGTCGTCGCGGTTCCAGTAGAAGGCTTCGGTCAGGGTCAGGCCCTGGGCGGCTTCAAGTCCGAGGCCGTGAACTTCGGCAAGGGTGAAGAGCAGGGCCGCGAGACGCTGGCCGCCAGCGACAATGCCGAATTCAGCCGCCTGCTTAATGGCGTTCTGGGTGTCCATGCCGGCATTGGCGAGGCCGACGACCTTGGCGCCGGAGGACTGGGCCTGCAGTAGGAACGACGAATAGTCGGTGGTCGCCAGCGGATGACGCACGGCGCCGAGTACCTTGCCGCCCTTGGCCTTGACGACGTCGCCGGTGTTTTCTTCAAGCGAATAGCCGAACGCGTAGTCCGCGGTCAGGAAGAACCAGCTGTCGCCGCCCTGGTCGACGATGGCGCCACCGGTGCCGACGGCGAGCGCATGGGTGTCATAGGCCCAATGGAAGCCGTAGGGGGTGCACTGCTTGCCGGTCAGGTCGGTGGAGGCAGCGCCGGTGTTGATGGTGATCTTCTTCTTTTCGTTCGACAGTGCCTGGACAGCGAGACCGACAGACGAGGTGGTCAGCTCCATGATGGTGTCGACCTGCTCGGTGTCATACCACTGGCGGGCGATGTTGGAGGCGATGTCCGCCTTGTTCTGGTGGTCGGCGGTGATGACTTCGACCGGGACGCCGAGCACCTTGCCACCGTAATCTTCGACCGCCATCTTCGCGGCCTCGTAGGAGAACTTTCCGCCGAAGTCGGCGTAGACGCCGGACTGGTCGTTCAGGATGCCGATCTTCACCTTACCGTCGGATGCGTCGGCAAGCGCGGCGGTGCTGCTTGCCAACAGAATGGCCATGGACGCAATGAGCTTGTTTCGCATTTTGATCTCCTCCCAGAGTGCAGGTCGCGAACCTGTTCAAAAATTGACGATCCGTCCTCCTCAGAACGGCATGTCAGTGGGCATGATCCCGGAAAGCATCGGTTGACGCAAGCGCAAGGCTTAACTAATTGCAAACAGGGTCTGTTCATTTTTGAACAGAGGGAGAGGCCGTGAGCAATATGAACTTCACCTGGGACGATCTGCAATTCTTCCTCGCCGTGGCGCGCACGGGACAGCTGTCGACCGCGGCGAGGCAGCTACGTTCCAGTCATGCGACGGTCTCTCGACGCATCGACCGGCTGGAGTTCGCCCTGAAGGTCAAGTTGTTCGAGCGCAACCCGCGGGGCTACGTGCTGACGACGATGGGCCAGCGTTTCGTCGAGACCGCGGAGAAGATCGAGCAGGAGACCGAGCGGCTTCAGGCCGATCTCGCCGGCGGTGCGGTCGGGCAGCGCGGTGTCGTCAGGCTGTCGGCTCCGGAGGGCTTTTCCAACTTCTTCTTCACGCACGCCTTGCCGGACTTCACGGCGCGGCATGCGAGCATCTCGCTCGAGCTGGTGACGATCCAGCAGATCATGGCGCTATCGCGCAAGGAGGCGGACGTCGCCGTCGTTCTCGATCCGCCGAAGGGCGGGCCGTATTTCACCGAGAAGCTCACCGATTATCACCTGAAGATCTACGCGACGGGTGACTATCTCGCCAGGCGAGGCGAGCCCAAGGCGCGCGACGAACTGCTCCAGCATGCTTTCATCGGCTATATTCAGGATATGATCTTCGCGCCGGGGCTGGACTATCTTGGCGACATCCATCCGCGAATCCGGCCGCATTTCCAAAGCTCGAGCATTTTCGCCCAGCTAACCGCGACGCGCAGCGGGCTGGGGCTTTGCGTCCTGCCGATCTTCATCGCCGAACGTTATCCGGAACTGCAGGTGGTGCTGGAGGACGAGATCGACCTCTGCCGCCATTACTGGATCGCCTGTCATCACGACCTGCGGCAGGTGGCGCGGGTGAGGACCGTGATCGAATTCCTGCGCGGCGTGGTCAGCGCCAATGCCGCAGCCTTTACCGGACGCCCTGAATTGGGGCGTCCGGCGAGCCAGACTGTGCGCTGACGTCTCAGGCGTTGCGCAGGCGACCCTCGATCAGGTCAAGCACGGTGCGGGCGGCTTCCAGCACGTTGGTGCCGGGGCCGAAGACGGCCGAGACGCCGTGCTGCATCAGGTAATCATAGTCCTGGCGCGGAATGACGCCGCCGACGACGACGATGACATCCTTGGCGCCCCTGGCCTTCAACGCTTCGACCAGTTGCGGAGCGAGCGTCTTGTGGCCGGCGGCCAGCGACGACATGCCGACGACCTGAACCTTTTCGGCGACCGCCAGATCGGCGGCCTCTTCAGGCGTCTGGAACAAGGGGCCCGCGACGACGTCGAAGCCGATGTCGCCAAAGGCCGAGGCGATCACCTTGGCGCCGCGGTCGTGGCCGTCCTGGCCGAGCTTGGCGACCATGATGCGCGGCTTGCCGGCCTTCTTCGCATATTCGTCGAGGCGGCCGGACAGCATCTGCATTTCCGGGTCGCCCTCATAGGCCTTGCCGTAGATGTCGTGCACGACCTTGGGCGTCGCGGCGTGGTCGCCATAGACGACCCGCATGGCGTCCGAAATCTCGCCGACGGTGGCGCGGGCGCGGGCGGCGTCGACGGCGGCTTCCAGGAGATTGCCCTCGCCGGAACGGGCGAATTCGGTGATGCGGGCCAGCGCCGTTTCGACCGCCTTCGGGTCGCGCTGGCGACGGGTCTGCTCGATCCGCTTGATCTGCGAGGCGCGAACGGCGGTGTTGTCGATGTCGAGGATGTCGATCGGCTCCTCGTTCTCCAGGCGGAACTTGTTGACGCCGACGATGACTTCATCACCCTTGTCGACGGCGGCCTGACGACGGGTCGCGGCTTCCTCGATCAGGCGCTTGGGCAGGCCGTCATCGACCGCCTTGGTCATGCCGCCGAGGCTTTCGACCTCCTCGATCAGCGCCCAGGCCTTTTCGGCCAGTTCGTTGGTCAGGCTTTCGACATAGTAGGAGCCGGCCAGCGGATCGACGACCTTGGTGACGCCGGTCTCGTTTTGCAGGATGAGCTGGGTGTTGCGGGCGATGCGGGCCGAGAATTCGGTCGGCAGGGCGATGGCCTCGTCGAGCGCGTTGGTGTGAAGCGACTGGGTGCCGCCCAGCGCCGCCGACAGCGCCTCATAGGCGGTGCGGATGACGTTGTTGTAGGGATCCTGTTCCTGGAGCGAGACGCCCGACGTCTGACAGTGGGTGCGCAGCATCAGGGAGGAGGCCTTCTTCGGCTCGAATTCCTGCATGATGCGGGTCCACAGCAGGCGTGCGGCGCGCAGCTTGGCGGCCTCCATGAAGAAATTCATACCGATGGCGAAGAAGAACGAGAGGCGACCGGCAAAGGCATCGACGTCGAGACCCTTGGCGAGCGCGGCGCGAACATATTCGCGACCATCGGCCAGCGTGAAGGCCAGCTCCTGCACCAGCGTCGCGCCGGCTTCCTGCATGTGGTAGCCGGAGATCGAGATCGAGTTGAACTTCGGCATCTCCTTGGCCGTATACTCGATGATGTCGGCGATGATGCGCATCGAGGGTTCCGGCGGGTAGATGTAGGTGTTGCGGACCATGAACTCCTTGAGAATGTCGTTCTGGATGGTGCCGCTGAGCTTGTCGCGGGAAACGCCCTGTTCCTCGCCGGTGACAATGAAATTGGCCAGGATCGGAATAACGGCGCCGTTCATCGTCATCGAGACGGAGATGTTCTCCAGTGGGATGCCGTCGAACAGGATCTTCATGTCCTCGACACTGTCGATCGCCACACCGGCCTTGCCGACGTCGCCGACGACGCGCGGGTGATCGCTATCGTAACCGCGGTGGGTAGCGAGGTCGAAGGCAACCGAAACGCCCTGCTGGCCGGCGGCGAGCGCCTTGCGGTAGAAGGCGTTGGATTCTTCCGCCGTGGAGAAGCCGGCATACTGGCGGATGGTCCAGGGCCGGCCGGCGTACATGGTGGCGCGCGGACCGCGGACGAAGGGCGCGAAGCCGGGCAGGGAACCGAGATAGTCGATGCCGGCGAGGTCATCGGCCGTGTAGAGCGGCTTGACGTCGATGCCCTCGGGCGTGTGCCAGGTGATGGTTTCGACCGGACGCTTCAGCTCCTTCTCGGCCAGAGCTTGCCAGTCCTTGATGGTTTTTTCGCTCGACATCCCAAATTTCTCCTGCGCCTTTAACCACGCGCGCGAGGGCCGTGGCTTTGAAAACTCCGAAGTCGGACGGGGCGCCGGAGCTGCCTCGATTGACTTTTATAAAACCGGCACCTTCCGGCGCCCCGTTCAGCGGTTTTTATCCGCAATTCGGTTCCTCTACACGGCCCTGGCACCGGCTTTCACCGGTGTCACTTCGGGTGGTCCGGACCGAACCTGCCGATCCTTGCCCCGGTTATTCTTCTTAGGCGTCCGATGTTTCACCGGACGCCGGCCGCTTGGGTGCCGCACAGGCACACCGCTTGTTCAGCGAGGGGAACCTGTCTGCAAACCCCCGATACGACTTTTGCGTCTCTTCCTCGCATCGGGCGCCGGCTGCTTCTCGCTGCGACGCCTCGCAGTGTATCCGAAAAAGCAACGACACCATCATGACATCGCGCAAGCCGCTGGGGACGATTGGCCCGTGCCGAGCCTGAAAACACTGGAAAAACGATCATTGTTTTCCCCGTTTTAACCCCCTCTGGCCATCCGGCCATCTGCCCCACAAGGAGGGAGAGGACACGCGGCTGGCTGGCCATATCGTATCTCCCCGCTGGCGGGGAGATACCTGATCGTTCTTCTTCCCGTCGGGGAGAAGAGGCCGTGAAGCTTATTCAAATTCCATGATCAGGCCGTCGACAGCCAGGCTTTCGCCGGCCTTGACCGCGATCTTCTTGACCACGCTGCGCTTCTCGGCCTTGAGGATGTTCTCCATCTTCATGGCCTCGACGGTGGCAAGCGACTGGCCGGCTTCGACCTGGTCGCCTTCCTGGACCGCGATCGAGGTGATGACGCCCGGCATCGGGCAGAGCAGCATCTTCGACGTGTCGGGCGGCAGCTTGACCGGCATCAGGTGGGCAAGCTCGGCCACGCGCGGCGAGCGGACGCGAACGGTCACATCCATGCCGCGCCAGCGCAGCCGGATCGCCGGGCCGGCGAGGTTGATCTTGACGCCGACATCCTCGCCATCGACGTGGAAAATCGTGTGGGTCCGGCCCGGGAGCCAGCCGCCGGTGACAGCGCATTTTCCACCATCGGCAAAGGCGATGGTCGTGCCGTCGACACTGGTCGAGATCGTCACCGGGAACTCGTGGCCGGCGAGCGTCACCACCCAGTCCTTGCCGACCTTACGCGGATGGTTGCCGATGGTGCCGGAAATGGCCACCGCACGATCCTGAAGCGTCTGGTTGATGAGGGTGGCAATCGCCGCAAGCTTGCGGGCCGCCGCCTCGTCGGGCACGACCCCGGTGAAGCCGTCCTTGAACTCCTCGGCGATATAAGCGGTGGTGATCTTGCCGGAGCGGAAGCGCTCCTGCTGCATCACGGCCGAGAGGAAGGGCAGGTTGTGGCCAATGCCTTCGACCTCGAAGTTGTCGAGCGCCTTGCTCATGGCGTCGATCGCCGACAGGCGATCGGGCGCCCAGGTGCAGAGCTTGGCGATCATCGGGTCGTAATACATCGAGATCTCACCGCCGTCATAGACGCCGGTGTCGTTGCGCACGATGGTGCCGTCGTCCTGAACGCCCTCCACCGGCGGATGATAACGGGTCAGTCGACCGATCGACGGCAGGAAGTTGCGATAGGGATCTTCGGCATAGAGGCGGCTCTCGATCGCCCAGCCATTGAGCTTGACGTCGCTTTGGCCGAAGGCGAGCTTTTCGCCGGAGGCGACACGGATCATCTGCTCGACGAGATCGAGGCCGGTGATCAGTTCGGTGACCGGGTGTTCGACCTGCAGGCGGGTGTTCATCTCGAGGAAGTAGAACTTGTTCTGCTTGCCATCGACGATGAACTCGACAGTGCCGGCGGAATGGTAACCAACGGCCTTGGCCAGCGCCACGGCCTGTTCGCCCATGGCCTTGCGGGTCGCCTCGTCGAGGAAGGGCGAGGGGGCCTCCTCGATGACCTTCTGGTTACGGCGCTGGATCGAGCATTCACGCTCGCCAAGATAGAGCACGTTGCCGTGCTTGTCGCCGAGCACCTGGATTTCGATGTGCCGCGGCTCGGTGACGAACTTCTCGATGAAGATACGGTCATCGCCAAACGAGTTCTTCGCCTCGTTCTTCGACGACTGGAAGCCTTCGCGGGCCTCCTCGGCGTTCCAGGCGATACGCATGCCCTTGCCGCCGCCGCCGGCCGATGCCTTGATCATCACCGGGTAGCCGATCTGGTCGGAGATCTTCACCGCCTCGTCAGCGTCGGCGATCAGGCCCATATGGCCGGGAACGGTCGACACGCCGGCTTCGGCCGCGAGTTTCTTCGAGGTGATCTTGTCGCCCATGGCCTGGATGGCGTTGACCGGCGGGCCGACGAAGGTGACACCTTCCTTGGCAAGCGCATCGGCGAAAACGGCGTTTTCCGACAGGAAGCCGTAGCCCGGATGGACCGCGTCGGCGCCGGTCTGGCGGATCGCCTCGAGGATCTTCTCGATGACGATGTAGGACTGGTTGGATGGCGCCGGGCCGATGTGGACGGCCTCGTCGGCCATCTTCACATGCAGGGCATCCCGGTCGGCGTCGGAATAGACGGCGACGGTCTTGATGCCCATCTTCTTGGCGGTCTTGATGACCCGGCAGGCGATTTCACCACGGTTGGCGATCAGGAGTTTGGAGATCATGGCTTCAGACTTCCATTATGTCTTCGAAGGCCTGCGGGAAGTTCTTCCGCGCCAGACTTTCATTGATTTGTAGCATCGCCTGATAGGAGGCGGGGTCGAAGGCCTTTTCGGCCGGAATGATTTCGCGTCCGAACAGCCGGCAAAGCCGCCCGCCATCCAGATTGCCGCGCTCGAAGGGCTCCGCTCCGAAATAGTGCCAGGCGGCGTGCAGGAAGGCGGCATCCGCCAGAGCCTCGGTCTGGTCGCGACTCGGATGGCGCGGCCATGCCGTTATCTTCGTCACCTTCGGGTTTGCCCGCCGAATGGTGAACTGCCACTGGGTTCCCGTCAGTCCGGACGGGAAGCCACGATGCTTGGTCATTTCGGGGATTTTGGCCATCAAATGTCTTTCCCCCTCACAACGGTATCGTGTCGTGCTTCTTCCAGTGGGTGCCGACCTGCTTGTTGCGCAAGGAGGCGAAAGCGCGGGCGATGCGGCGTCGCGAGGAATGCGGCATGATCACCTCATCGATGAAGCCGCGTTCGGCGGCCTTGAACGGGTTGGCGAAATTGACCTCGTATTCCTTGGTGCGGGCGGCGATCTTCTCGGCATCGCCGAGTTCCGAGCGATAGAGGATCTCGGTGGCGCCCTTGGCACCCATGACGGCGATTTCGGCGGTCGGCCAGGCATAGTTGATGTCGGCGCCGATATGCTTGGAGGCCATGACGTCATAGGCGCCGCCATAGGCCTTGCGGGTGATGAGCGTGACCATCGGCACGGTGGCCTGGCTATAGGCGAACAGCAGTTTGGCGCCGTGCTTGATGACACCACCGTATTCCTGCGCCGTGCCGGGCAGGAAGCCGGGGACGTCGACCAGCGTCAGGATCGGGATGTTGAAGGCATCGCAGAAACGGACGAAACGGGCGGCCTTGCGCGAGCTGTCGATGTCGAGGCAGCCGGCGAGCACCATTGGCTGGTTGGCGACGACGCCGACCGTCTGGCCTTCCATGCGGATGAAGCCGGTGATGATGTTCTTGGCGAAGGCTTCCTGGATCTCGAAGAAATCGCCCTCGTCAGCCAGAGCGTAGATCAGCTCCTTCATGTCGTAGGGCTTGTTCGACGAATCCGGGATCAGCGTGTCGAGGCGGGCCTCGATACGGGCCGGGTCGTCGTGGAAGGGGCGAACCGGCGGCTTTTCGCGATTGTTGAGCGGCAGGAAGTCGAACAGCAGGCGAACCTGTTCCAGCGCCTCGATGTCGTTCTCGTAGGCGCCGTCGGCGACCGAGGACTTCTTGGTGTGGGTGCCGGCGCCGCCGAGTTCTTCGGCCGTGACGATCTCATTGGTGACGGTTTTGACCACGTCCGGACCGGTGACGAACATGTAGGATGAATCGCGCACCATGAAGATGAAGTCGGTCATGGCCGGCGAGTAGACCGCGCCGCCGGCGCAAGGGCCCATGATGACGGAGATCTGCGGTACGACGCCGGAGGCATCGACATTGCGCTTGAAGACGTCGGCATAGCCGGCGAGCGAGGCGACGCCTTCCTGAATGCGGGCGCCGCCCGAGTCATTGAGGCCGATGACCGGCGCGCCGTTTTTCAGCGCCATATCCATGATCTTGCAGATCTTCTGGGCATGGGTCTCGGACAAGGAGCCGCCGAGCACGGTAAAGTCCTGGGAGAAGACATAGACCTGGCGGCCATTGATCGTGCCCCAGCCGGTGACGACGCCATCGCCGGCGACCTTCTGCTCGGCCATGCCGAAGTCGGTGCAGCGATGGGTCACATACATGTCGTATTCTTCAAACGAACCCTCATCGAGCAGAACCTCGATGCGCTCGCGGGCCGTCAGCTTGCCCTTGGTATGCTGGGCGTTGATGCGGCGCTGACCGCCGCCAAGGTGGGCCTCGGCGCGGCGCGCTTCGAGCTGATCCAAAATATCTAGCATGCTTCCTCCCGACATATGTAAGGCGCGGATGATTGTTTGTGCCCTTAAACGCAAGGGCTTGCAAAGAAAATGATTGAACAGGTGCAATTGTGGATTTATGAATTTGCAAACAGAAAAATGCGAATTTGCAAATGGCCATCGGTAAGCTTTTCATTGGGCGCAAGGTGCGCGAACTCCGGCAGGCGGGCAATGCCACGCAGGCCCAGTTTGCCGACAAGATCGGCATTTCCACCAGCTATCTGAACCAGATCGAGAACAACCAGCGGCCGGTGTCGGCGGCGGTGCTGCTGGCGCTGGCGGAAAAGTTCGGCATCGACATCACTGAACTTTCGTCGGGGCAGAACGACCGGCTGCTCTCGGCGCTTTCCGAGGCGCTGAGCGATCCGCTGTTCGAGACCTATTCGCCGAGCCTGCAGGAGTTGAAGCTCGTCACCCAGAACGCGCCGGGGCTGGCGCATGCGTTGATCACCTGTCACCAGGCCTATCGCCGCAACAGCGAGCAATTGGTGAGCTATGACGACCGGTTTGGTGCGGCACCCTCGAACGAGACGACCTCCTATGACGAGGTGCGTGATTTCTTCCACTTCGTCGACAATTATATTCACGACATCGACATACTGGCGGAAAGTCTGGCCGGACAGCTGAAGCTCGGGGAGGGGGAGAATTACGCGGCGCTCGCCGGCTTCCTCGAGAACCGCCACGGGGTGCGCGTGGTGCGCGGCGATGCGGGCGAGGAAGCGATCCGTCGCTTCGACCCGGCAAGCCGCATCCTGACGCTGTCGCGCTATGCCTCGGCGCCGACCCGCGATTTCCAGGTCGCCACGCAGATCGCCCAGCTTCATGCCGGCGACACGATCGAGCAGGTGCTCAAGCAGGCCAGCTTCCGCACCGAGGAGGCGGTGGAGGTCTGCCGCATCGGCCTGCACAATTATTTCGCCGGCGCGCTGATCCTGCCCTATCGCAGCTTCCATCAGGCGGCCCGCGAGCTGCGTCATGACATCGAGTTGCTTGCCGCGCGCTTTGGCGCCTCGCTCGAGCAGGTCTGTCACCGGCTGTCGACATTGCAGCGGCCGGGGCTGAAGGGTGTGCCGATCTTCTTTGCCCGCATCGACCGGGCCGGCAATATCACCAAACGCCATAGCGCGGCGCGACTGCAATTCGCCCGGTTCGGCGCGGCCTGCCCCTTGTGGAACGCGCATCAGGCCTTCGAGGCGCCTGGCCGGATCATTCGCCAGCTGGCCGAGACGCCGGACGGGGTTCGCTATCTCTGTCTGGCCATGCAGGTCAACAAGGGCACGCTGGGCTTCCGCGCCGCCCAGCCGCGCTACGCGCTGGCGCTCGGCTGCGAGATCTCCTACGCCGACGCCTTCGTCTACGCCGACGATCTCGACCTTTCCAACCGCGCCGCCTTCGATCCGATCGGCATTTCCTGCCGGATCTGCGAGCGGGTCAAATGCACCAGCCGCGCGGTGCCGCCCTTGAAGCGCAAGCTGGTGGTCGACCACAGCGTGCGCAACGCCATGCCCTATGAGATCGAGTGAGAGACCTGGCGTTTAGCTGAACAGTGGTTGCGGATGCGGCTTGAAGAACGGTTCGACAATCTGCGGGCCGACCGCGTCGAGGCTTGCGGGCGACCATCGCGGATTGCGGTCCTTGTCGATGATGGCGGCGCGGATGCCCTCATAGAAGTCGGGCGTGTGCAGGATCTGCGCGGTGGCGGCGAATTCCCGCTCGAGGCAGGTTTCGAGATCGGGCGACCGGCGCGCGGCCCTGAGCAGCGCCAGTGTCACCTTCAGGCTGGTGGGCGATTTCGCCAGCATGGCGGAGCGCACTCGGGTGGCGAAGGCACTCTCCTCTGCGGCGAGGGCCGCGGCGATCTGCTCGACCGTGTCGAAGCCGAAGCAGCGATCGATCAGGGCGCGGTTTTCGACAAACTCGCCGACCGGGGCCGGCTTTGCCGCCGCTTCAACGAGCGCGGACACTTCGGCCGGCCCGGCATTTGCCGGCAGGGTCGTCAGGCTTTCGGCGAGGGTGGCCAGAGCACTTGCGGGCACGAACCGGTCGGCGAAACCGGCTTCGATCGCATCGGCCGCGCCGATCGCCTCACCGGTCAGGCCCATCAGGGTGCCGAGTTCGCCCGGCGCCCTGGCCAAAAGCCAGGTGGCGCCGATGTCGGGGAAGAAGCCGATGCCGGTTTCGGGCATGGCGAGCTTCGTCGTGTCGGTGACGATGCGATGGCTGCCATGGCTTGAGACGCCGACGCCGCCGCCCATGGTGATGCCTTCCATGAAGACCACATAGGGTTTCGAGTAGGTGGCGATGCGGGCGTTCATCCGGTATTCGGCCCGCAGGAAATCCGCCGCGCGGCCGTCACCGGCCTTGCCGCTCTCGTAGAAGGTGCGGATGTCGCCACCGGCGCAAAGCCCGCGTTCGCCTTCGCCGGTCATCAGGACGGCGGCGATCGCCGGGTCCTTTTCAAACCGGTCCAGCGCTTCGCCGATCGCCTGCACCATGGGGAGCGACAGGCTGTTGAGCACGCGCGGGCGGTTGAGCAGGATCACGCCGAGGCTGCCCTGCCGGCCCGAAAGCACGTCCTCGCCGGTGAGTTCCGTCGTTGTCAGATAGCGCATCTCGTCTCCCTGTTCGTTACTTGCCGATCACCGCGCGGGCGACGATGACCCGCATGATCTCATTGGTGCCTTCGAGGATCTGGTGGACGCGCAGGTCCCGGACGATCTTCTCGATGCCGTATTCGGCGAGATAGCCATAGCCGCCATGCAGCTGCAAGGCGCGATTGGCGACGTCGAAGCAGCGGTCGGTGACGAGGCGTTTTGCCATGGCGCAGAGGGTGGTGGCATCCGGCGCCCTGTCATCGAGGGCGCTGGCCGCGCGCCAGAGGAAGGTGCGGGCCGCCTCAAGATCGGTCGCCATGTCGGCGAGTTCGAACTGGAGCGCCTGGAATTCGGCGATCGGCCTGCCGAAGGCCTTGCGGTCCCTCATGTAGGCGACCGCCTTGTCGAAGGCGGATCGGGCGCCGCCGAGTGAGGCGGCGGCGATGTTCAGCCGTCCGCCGTCGAGGCCGGACATGGCGATGCGGAAGCCGTCGCCTTCGGCGCCGAGGCGGTTTGCGGCCGGCACGCGCACGCCGTCCATCATCACGGCGCGGGTCGGCTGGGCGTTCCAGCCCATTTTCTTTTCGTTGGCGCCGAAGGACAGTCCCTTGGCGTCGCCCGGCACGAGAAAGGCGGAAATGCCCTTCGGGCCGTCCTCGCCGGTGCGGGCCATGACCAGGTAAAGCGCGCTGGCGCCGGCGCCGGAGATGAACTGCTTCTGGCCGGTCAGCACATAGTCGTCGCCGTCGCGCACCGCGCGGGTCTTCAGGGCGGCCGCGTCCGAGCCGCAGCCGGGTTCGGTCAGGCAATAGCTGGCGAGCGCGTCCATGGTGGCGAGCGCCGGCAGATGGGCTTCGCGCTGCTCGGGTGTGCCATAGCGGTCGATCATCGTCGCGCACATGTTGTGGATCGAGATATAGGCGGCGACCGTCGGGCAACCGGTGGCCAGCGCCTCGATGATCAGCGCGGTGTCGAGCCGCCCAAGGCCGGAGCCGCCAACATCATCGGCGACGCAGATGGCGCCAAGGCCAAGGCTGCCGGCCTTTTTCAGCGTGTCGACGGGAAAATGCTTGGTCTGGTCCCAGTCGAGGGCGAAGGGCGCAAGCTCCTCGGCGGCGAAATCGGCCGCCATGTCGACAAAGGCCTGCTGCTGGTCGCTCAGGGTGAAATCCATGGCTCTCCTCCACGAGATGGGGCTCCGCCTCCTTGCGGGCGCCTCTTCATTGCCGATCGGCTTAACACAGGTTTCGCCCGGCAATCATCCCTGCCGAAAGTCGGGGTTGCGAAAAGGGAGTATGCGATCTTTTGGCGGGGCGGGTCCCCTTCGGCGCGGCTTTGGCTGGGGCGGTGTCGTTGCGGTCAAGGGAATTGGGGGGGCGGAAGTTTGGCCAAGGAGGCCAAGGCCTCGATTTTGCTACCGTGAACAGACATTGGTTTTGAGATTGCCAATGGGCATGAAGGACCGAGAAGCGGCTGACGCTTGGCCGCTTCGCGCCATAAGCGGTCATTGCGCGGCTAACGGCGGGATTGTATTGCTGCCGAAGCTAAAACAATGGAGACAGTCAGTGCGATACAGCTACTTGTGGAGAGCGGGTTCAGTCCTCATGCACACACTGCTATGGGTAGCGCTGGCTACATGGTCTTACATGACAGCAGGTCGCTATACTTTTGCAAGCTGCTGGTCGATCATTATGTTCTATATTCCTCCGCTAGGCTTTCTCTGGCTGGCAGTAGGATTTTCTAGTTTCGCATTCCTCATCGCTTCGATCACTCGCCCGCAACTTCGAACAAGTGCGTGGTTTTTGGCCGCGTGTCATGGCCTAGTGCTTGCCATCGGATTGCAGGCATCTTCATTGGCAGCTTATGCGGCAGCAGGTCAGGTAGACTGCCTTTGACGGCATTTGGGTGTGCTGACCACCATTGGTGGTCCGAGCATAGCTTCGCGAAACCAGTGGCACCTGACGGTCTTATAGACTGGCTTTGCCAAGTGTGACCGCTTTGGGCCGAAAGCAGCCGAATGACTCCCGGATTGCATCGTGTGTGGACGGCTGCGAGTTTGCCGGAGCTTTCAGACTGTTTTGCACATCGCTGGTCGGAGCGGCCTTGCTGAAGCACAATAAACTGGAGGTTTCGACGTTTCATAGCCAGTGCTTACGAAACATCGACGCGAAAAGTAGCAGGGCGGCGAAAGCAGCCACGGCTGAGGCCACCCGGATGACTGCTTGGAAGTCGTAGGCTTGCGCTATAAAGCCGGTCGCGGGGCCAGCTAGGATGCCGCTGACGCTCAGAACATTCCAGTAGAGCGCGGTGGCCTGGGCCGGGCGGTCACCGGCGAAGGATTGCATGAAACTGATGCCGATGCTGGCATAGAGGCCATAATAAAGTCCCTCTAATGCCGCGCCTGCCAGCATCTGTGGATAGGTCTGCACATACGACAGAAGCAGGATCGTGACGGCGGCCAAGAGCGCCACCACGACAAGTGGCCCCTTCAGGCCGAAGCGGGATATAATCAACGGTGTCGTGAAGATCGCAAAGATTTCCACGAAGGTCTTCATGCTGAAGGCCGTGCCTGGCGCATAGCCGGGCAGCCCGACTTCCCGCACATAAAACAGTGGCAGCGCGCTGAATGTCAGCGAGTGTGCCGAGGACAGGCAGAAGACGAAGGCTGCCGCCAGCCACAGGCCACTAGGCTGTTGCGCAGAGGTCTTCACCGATCCTGCTTTCGGGCTAAGCGTCATGTCGCGCGGGATGATCGTCCACCACATCAGCGCCCAGCATAGTGCAAGTCCTAATGCCAGCTTGAAGACGGCTGCTTCACCGAAGCGCTCCGAGAACAGGAACGCCACCGCCGGGCCTATCATCCAGGCCGTTGACGTAGTGGCGCGCATGAAGGCGTTGGACCGGCCACGTGCGATCTCGCGGCGTTCCGCGACGACCGTCCCGAGACTGAACATGGTGGACACGGCACTACCGCTCAGACCGAAGCCGATCACGCCGAAGGTCAGAACTGTCCAGAAGGACGGCGAAATCGACAGGGCTGTGGTGGCCAAAAGGTAACCCGCCAGTGCTACACCGATCAGCGAAAAGGGGGCAACTCCCGCATCCAGCCATCGCCCGAAGGTGCGGTTGCAAGTTATGCCAAGAACGGTAACGGCGCCAGCATAGAGGCTGATGGTCCACGGCGCGCGTCCCAGGCCCTCCACAATGTAGAAAGTCATGAAGGACACGATCATCGAACTGCACATGGTGCCCGTAAACAGCACGAGTAGGAAGGAGGAAAGTGAAAGCGGCCGGCTGCTGACCGTTTTAGTCATAGGGATACCTGTCGAGATGATGCCGTGGATCGTTTCGTAACGCGACATTCAGGTCGATAAGCATGGAGTATGACAGCCGTGTAACGGGCTCATGGTTATGCGAGTACGGCAGCTTCGGGCCCCCGTAGGCGCCCCCGGCAAGCGGCGTTGGCGCAAAGTTCCGCTGTCAGCCCACCACGTTGCGCGGCGTGCCGGCGATGAAAAGCTCGATGTTTTCGATCAGCTGGTCGGCGAGGGCCTGGACGGCTTCGCGGCTGGCCCAGGCGACATGAGGGGTGAGGATGACGTTCGGACGGGCGGCGATGCGCATCATCGGGCTATCCGTGGCCGGCGGTTCGCCGTCAGTGACATCGAAGCCGGCGGCGGCGATCTGATCCTTTTCCAGCGCCTGTTCGAGCGCCAATTCGTCGACCAATCCGCCGCGACCAGTGTTGATGAGGATCGGCTTTTTTTCCATCAGGGCGAATTCGCGCGTGCCGATGATGCCGCGGGTCTCGGCGTTGAGCGGGCAGTGGAGCGTGATGACGTCGGCGCGGCGCAGCACCTCGTCGAAGGGCGTCTGGCCGGGCTTGATGTCGCTCGTCCCCTTGCGGCCGGCGATCAGCAGTCTCATGCCGAAGGCTTCGGCGATGCGGCCGACGGCCTGGCCGAGCGTGCCGTTGCCGATGATGCCAAGGGTCGAGCCGCCGAGGTCGGCGATCGGGTGGTCGAAGAAGCAGACCTGCGCCACCTCCTGCCAGCGCCCCTGAAGAACCGACTGGCGGTAGGACACCAGCGAACGGCGCAGCGCCAGCATCAGGGCGAAGGTGTGTTCCGGCACGGTGTGTCTGGCGTAGTCGCGGATGTTGGAGACCCTGATGCCCTGTTTCGCGGCGCAATCGAGGTCGATGATGTCGGTGCCGGTTGCCGCCACCGCGATCAGCTTCAGCTTTCTGGCGCCGGCAAGGCTCTCGCGTCGCAGCGGCGCCTTGTTGGAGATGACGATATCGGCATCCGCGATGCGATCGGCGACCTCATCCGGCGCGGTGCGGCCATGAACGATCAGTTCGTGCGGGAAGGCGGGCGGGCGCACAACGGTTTCGGGCGACAGCGTGTCGCGGTCGAGAAAGACGATCTTTTTCATCGGGTACGCAGGTCTCCCTAGGCTTGGCGGCGGCATTAAAAGGAGCGGCGGCCGCGAAGGCAAGGGCGAATGTCGAATGAATGGCCGGTCGCCATTCGGGCGGGCATCGCGGCTTTGACGCCGGTGTCGGCAAGCGGAGGGGCGGCGTGGCTGGAGTGGGCGCGAAAAAGCCCGGAACTTGCGTTCCGGGCCTTGGTATCTCTGGATTTACGCCTTAGTGCCGGCTGACCCAATTGTCGATTTCGCGCTCGGCTTCTTCCTGGGTCTTGCCGTAGGCCTCCTGGATCTTGCCGGCGAGCTGCTTGCGGTTGCCGGCGATCACGTCCATGTCGTCACCGCTGATCTTGCCCCACTGTTCCTGGGCCTTGCCCTTGAACTGCTGCCAATTGCCTTCGATCTGATTCCAGTTCATGTCGATCTCCTTGCTTTGTGATGGGGAAGAGCTTTGTCTTCGGTGAGTTAACGTCGTCGGGTGGCAGATGTTCCGAGGTTCTTTTTCGCCGCGGTTGCAGATTCACGGACGATACGCGCGCGTTCACGATTTCCTGATGGCGGACGCGAGACGGATCGCCCCCGCCTTGCGCGGTCCGGGTGCAAGGCGTACAAAATTGCGGAACCGATCGGCGGTTGAGACGTTTTCAGCACGACAGAGTTCATGAAGGAGATTTGAGATGGCCACGGCATCCATGGCGGACAAGGCGAAGGCAAAGGCTGATACCCTGATCGACGAGGCCGAGATCGCCAGCAGCGCGAGCGCCGGCGACGTGCAGGCGGAACTGGAAAACCTGCGCCGCGACATTGCCGCGCTGACGCAGACCCTTGCCTCGTTCGGCAGCGGAAAGATCAAGGAAGCCGGGATGAGGGCAAGCGAGATCGGCGCGGAGGCGGCGGATGCTTCCGTTCAATATGCCGAAAACGCCCGCAGCAGCTTTCTTTCGGCCGAGCAGGATCTCGAGGCGCATATTCGCAACAAGCCGCTTCAGGCGATTGCGATCGCGGCCGGCGTCGGCTTTCTGGCCGCGCTGTTGAGCCGGCGCTGATCATGCGGGGAATGCTCGAGCAAATCGTCACCCTGGCGCTCGGCAATGTCGTGACGACGGCCGTCGAGGTCAAGCGCAAGACCATCGGCGGGGTCATCGCGACGCTGTTCTTCCTGACCGCCTATGTGGCGCTGGTCATGGCGCTCGCCTTCTATGTGGCGGCGCAGGCGGGACCGGTGGCGGCGGCGCTGGTTGTTGCCGCTGCGGCGATGGCGGCGGCGCTTGTGGTGTTGGCCGTGGTCGCCGTGCTGAACCGGCGAACCGAGCAACGGATGCTGGAGCGTCAGGCTGCGCTCGCCGCGCAACAACCGGATCCGGTGACCGCCGGGCTGATGAGCGAGCTGCCGGGCATGATGAAGGCGAGCCCGATCGTCACCACGATCATGGTCGCGAGCTTTGTCTACGTGCTGACGAGAAGCCGGGGTTTCGGGCGCGGGCCGCGCGTCTGAGGGCGTCGGGAAAGCGTTGCGGAACCGGCGGCCGAAAGGCGGATGGGCACAGGCGGCGGCAAGCGCCTTTACGGTGAAGGGCAGGGGCGGAGGTGCTCCTTGGCTTCAGTCTTTTTCGCCTCGTTCGGCCTTGTCGAGCCGCTCGAGAAGATCGAGAAACGCCGGCGGCGTCCCCTCTTCGACGATACTGTCGTAATAGCCGCGTAGCCTGGCGGCGATCGCCGCATTGGCGTCCGGCTTACTCCTGACGGCAGAGTCGGATTGCGGCTGTGCGGCCTTTACGGATTGCTTGCCCGGTGTTTTCATGAAGCCCGTTTGTCCCATAGAGCGCCGCGCGTCTTTCCAGACGCGCCAAGGACGCTCTAACACTTTGAAATAGCGCATTGTTCCTGATGGAAAATGATTCCGTTTTTCCGGCCGATGCGCTAGGCGAGATTGAGATTATTTGGTTAATCGGGTCAACGGAAAAAAGTTCCCCAATGGAGGAACTTTTTTTCGGGAGACGCGTTTCTCGCTCAGTCCGCACCATACTCTATCAATTGGAGAAACCGCATGTCTCTTACCGTCCGCGTTGCCGCCCACCTTCCCTACCTTCGGCGATACGCACGGGCCGTTACCGGCTCCCAGACTTCCGGAGACGCCTATGTCGCCGCAGTCCTCGAAGCCCTGATCGCGGATATATCGATTTTCCCAAAGGGCGCCAATGATCGCGTTTCTCTCTACAAGCTGTTCGTCACGCTGTTCGATTCGACCCAAGTGAAAGTTCCGGAGGTTACCTCTCCATTTGCCTGGGAAAAGCGGGCTGCGGCCAATCTTTCCAATGTGCCGGCACGCCCGCGCCATGCCTTTCTGCTGATCACCGTTGAGGGCTTCTCGCCGGCCGAGGCCGCCGAGGTTCTCGGTGTCGACGAGGCCGGGTTCAATACGCTTTTCAACGAGGCGTCCACCGAGATTTCCCGTCAGGTGGCGACGGATATCATGATCATCGAGGATGAGCCGCTGATCGCGCTCGACATAGAGCAGATGGTCGAAGATCTGGGCCACCGGGTCACCGGCATCGCGCGCACCCATGCCGAGGCAGTCGAACTCTACAATCGTACCAATCCGAAAATGGTGCTGGCCGATATCCAACTGGCCGACGGCAGTTCGGGCATCGATGCGGTCAACGACATTCTCAAGGTCGACACCGTTCCTGTCATTTTCATCACCGCCTTCCCGGAGCGGCTGCTGACCGGCGAACGGCCGGAGCCTGCCTTCCTCGTCACCAAGCCGTTCAACCCCGACATGGTCAAGGCGTTGATCAGCCAGGCGCTGTTCTTCAACGAGCGGGTGGCCGAGCAGGCCTGAGAGGCATCAGAGCGGTGCCAGGCCTATGCGCGCCTTTACCAGTGGGTACAGGAGGCAAGCTCGATGCTGATTGCCGGAGACGCGGCGGAGTGAGACATTGGTACATCGGTTGACATGGTTCGAACCTGAGCGCGGCGGCGACGCCTTGCGCGAGTTCTTCATCACCGCGCTGATCGATATGAATGCTTGCCTCATCTTGCAGGACCGCGAGGGCCACTATGTCTGCATCACCACCTTGCCGGGGCACTGGACATTGAAGCCCGGCGTCCTGCCGGGCGACACGGCGATTTTCGGCGCTGGAATCGGTGCCCGGTTGGCCGAACTGAAAGCGGGGCTGTCAAAGCCCGGCGATCGCGCCGAGTTGGAGATCGCGGCAGGAGACGACACATACTTCGAGTTCCGCTGTCGTCTGGTGGAGATGGGCAATCATGAGGTCTACATGATGACCGTGGTGATCGACCGGACCGAGGACCGGCGTCGCGAGCGGCTGCTCAGGGCGCTGTTGCGCGAGGTCAGCCATCGTTCGAAGAACCTGCTTGCGATCATCCAGAGCATAGCGTCCCAGACGGCCCGCTATTCCGGGACGCTCGAGACCTTCCTGTCCAAGTTTCGCGGACGCCTTCACGCTCTGTCTCAGTCGCAGGACCTGATCACCGATTCCAGCTGGCGGGGGGCCTATTTCCGAGACCTCCTCAAACAGCAGGTCGACCGCTACGTCCAGGAGAATGGTGATCTCGTCAGGGTTTCCGGGGAGGACATTCTGTTGACGCCGAATGCCTCCCTGCATGTCGGTCTCGCCCTGCACGAGCTGGTGGTCAATGCGGTGAGCCACGGCGACTTCCTCGCCCGGCGCCGCCCGATCGAGGTCAGCTGCGAGAGGATCGAGACAGGCTTTGGGCCGCAGATCCGCATGACCTGGGTCGAGCCTTTGGGACCGCTCGGCGACGAGGCGCTTGTGGCGGCCAGGACGGCGCGGTTCGGCAGCACCGTCCTGGAAAGGGTTGTGCCCTCTTCGGTCAACGGCCGGGCCATCCACCGGCTGGAAAGCGATGAGGTTCGTTACGAGCTGACTTTCTCACAGGACAACGAGGAATAGGCCGGCTGCGGGCGGAACGTCTCGCGTCACCGCGTTTTTTTACAGGGGCCGGCACTGCCGTTTGGTGTGGTCGTGTCTTGGGGGATTCGGCAGCCGAAGCCTTCCGAACCCTGTTCATATGCTTCTTTGTCACGGGAATGTCGAATGCGTCTTTTTCACTGCTCCAATTGCGCCAATGTCGTGCATTTCGACAATGGCGCCTGCGTCAACTGCGGTTCGCGGCTTGCCTATCGGCCCGGCCGGTTTGACATGGTGGCGCTCGAGGCGGACGGTGACGTCTGGCGCAATCCTGGCGATCGGGAGCAAATTCTGACGCCTTGCGCCAATGCAGAGACCGCCGCGTGCAACTGGCTGGTCGAGGACGGGCATTCCTCCGGCTTCTGTCTGGCCTGCCGGCACAATCTGACCATTCCCAATCTGGCGTTGCCGGAGAATGTCGAGAACTGGCAGCGGATCGAGCTTGCCAAGCGTTATCTGTTTTATTCCCTCCTGCGTTTCGGATTGCCGCTTGTGACCCGCGCCGAAGATCCGCAGCGCGGCCTTGGCTTCAAGTTTCTCTCCGACGACCAATCAACCGGCACGCCGGTACTGACCGGTCACTTCGGTGGACTGATCACGCTTAACGTCGCGGAGGCTTCGGACACGGAGCGAGAGGCACGGCGTGTTTCGCTCGGCGAGCCGTTCCGCTCGCTGATTGGCCACTTCCGTCACGAAGTCGGCCATTACTATTGGGATCGCCTGGTGCGGGATCGTGATGGCTTTGCGGCGTTCCGCGCGCTGTTCGGCGACGAACGCGAGGATTATGGGGTGGCGCTCAGGCGGCACTATGCGCAGGGGCCGGCACCGGGTTGGGAACAGTCCTATGTCAGTGCCTACGCGGCGAGCCATCCCTGGGAGGACTTCGCCGAGACCTGGGCCCACTATTTCCATATCGTCGATGCGCTTGATACCGCCGATGCCTTCGGTCTGCGCACCCACCCGGAAACGGATACGCCGGAATTGACGCTGAGCACGACGTTCGACAGTTATTGCGCGGTCGATGCCCGCGTGTTGACCGATGCCTGGGTGCCGCTCACCATTGCGATCAACAGTATCAACCGCAGCATGGGTCAGCGCGATCTCTACCCGTTCGTGCTGTCGGTGCCGGTGCTCGACAAGCTGCAATATATCCACGACATCATCCACACCGCATCTAAGGCATAAATCAAGCTGAAACCGCCGCTACCCAAGGCGTTCAGACGGTGGCGCGGAACCAATATCGGCGGACGACGTTAACCTTTGGAACAAGGAGAACGTCGATGAATACGCTTGCTGCCCTTATGGTTCTGGTGGCGTGCCATCCCCAGACGACGACTTGCCTCGAGGAGCCCGTTGCCGTTATTTCCTATGATACAAGCGCCGGCTGTCGTGCGGCGCTTCCACGCGAGATGGAAAAGGCGCGCCGTATGGCCGGTCTGATCTATGGTGATTGCGTGCCGGTCGATCCGGAACTGCTGGCCGGCCGAGAGATCCGCCGGGCGATCGACCCGGCAAAGCTGTTGGCCCTCGATACGGGCGCGCAAGGCAAGGTCAGCGCCAAAGCCTTTGTGCCGGAAATGCCGGTTGAGAAAAATCCGATGCGTGGTCCGCGGCTGCCGCAGCGCTATGAGGAGACGAGATGATGCCTGAAAAATTGCGAGATGATGATCGCGGCATTGATCGCCAAACCCGCGAGATGGCGCATGAGGGGAAGCTCGACACAGACCCTGGCTCGATGGTGCCGCCGCGCTGGCGGGCCTCGACGGTCATCGTCGTCCTGATCATTCTCATGACGCTTCTGATCATGCTCGGCTTTATCCTGTCGCGGTCTGCCTGATCCCACCCAGCACGCTGATCCGTTTGCCCGGTCTACCGAGCAGGCGTTTTTTTGCGCTGGGCGTTCTTTTCATCAGTCATATGAAAGAAGCCGGCGAGGCCGGCTTCTTTCACGTCTCGAAACATCCCGATCAGGCGCGGCGGAAGAGTTGTGTGACGAGCGAGATGACAAACAGGACGATGAAGACCAGGAACAGGATCTTGGCGATACCAGCAGATGCGCCGGCAATGCCACCGAAACCGAGTACACCGGCGATCAGGGCGACGACGAGAAAGACGAGTGCATAGTACAGCATGGCGGTTCTCCTTTTTCCGATGGCAGGAGAACGGAGATATGGCTAGTTTGTTCCATGATGATGCGAAAGGGAAACGGTGGGCTATGCTGAGCGACAGCCTGACCGGAATTTCGGTCTCCTCATGGAACTTTAAGGAGGACCGGGCGTTTTCAGCCAACAAGAGACCTAACTCCGTTGGAAGAGCATGACCCATTCCCAAAAAGACCCCGCAGGCGAGGACAGACAAGACAAGGCCGGCGTCAGCGCGGGTATTACCTCGCAATTGCGCCGGCTTTATCAGTCTGTCCAGGATGAAGCCATTCCCGATCGCTTCCTCAGCTTGCTGGAAAAACTCGATCAGGCCGAGAAGCGGGCCGAGCAGACCACCCGCCCCAAGGATTCCGCACAATGACCGTTGAAGCAAAGCCTGTGGATTATTCGTTCAAGCGCGACCTGCTCGCCGCCCTGCCGAACCTGCGCGCCTTTGCTGTTTCTCTCTCGGGGCGTCATCATGTGGCCGATGACCTTGTGCAGGACACCATCATGAAGGCCTGGGCCAAGCAGGATCATTTCGAGCCGGGAACCAATATGAAGGCTTGGCTTTTCACCATCCTGCGCAACGAGTTCTATTCGCAGATGCGCAAGCGCGGCCGTGAGGTGTCGGACAGTGACGGCATTTTCACCGCGTCGCTGTCAACGCATCCGCCACAATACGGCTCGCTCGACCTGCAGGACTTCAAGAGGGCGCTGGATCAGTTGCCGAGTGACCAGCGTGAGGCGATCATTCTGGTCGGGGCTTCCGGCTTCGCCTACGAGGAGGCGGCCGAGATTTGCGGCTGTGCCGTCGGCACGATCAAGAGCCGCATCAACCGGGCGCGCAATAAACTCCAGGACATTCTCGGCGTCAGCGGTGAGGGAGACTATGGGCCGGATGCCCACAGTTCCGCCGTTACCAAGCGCGCCTTTGCCCTTTAGGCTTCAGACCGCAGGGCCGGACACGGCCCCGCGACAGGTCAAAGACGCTCTTCCGGCCGTCCAGCGGGGACGGACTTCGTATAGCATTTCAAACGCGCCGGGCGCTGTTTGGAGTTCACTCCGCCAGCAGTCCGTCGAAGACCTCGATCATGGCGTCGGCGATGGCCTTGCCGAGTTCGGCGGCGGTCGAGGTCAGTGCCTCCTCGTCCATATCGCGGGCAGCGAGCGCGAAGGCCGCGCCTTCGGTCGTGACGATTTCCTGGGCGCGCTGGATGGCCCAGAGGGCAAATTCGCTGCGATTGCTGATTTCGGTGGTCTCGGTGGTTTCCAACCTGGGTCTCCTCGGTCCTGAATTCTACTGCTTATAGCGGAAGCGCAGCGGCGCAACAGAGGGGATGGAGGCAATTAATACGTGTTTTGCATCGCATATACACGTTTTGAGGATTAATATTTACATATAATAGTACTATTGATAGCGTCGATCCCATGCCGGACCTGCGGAGGGCGGGAGCGGCTTTTTTGGGAGGAAATCATGTCCATTCTATCCAGACTCGCGCTCGTCGCGAGCGTGTCCGTGCTGTTGTCTTCGACTGCTATGGCCGCTGACCTGACGGTCGGTTTCTCGCAGATCGGCTCCGAATCCGGCTGGCGTGCGGCCGAAACGTCGGTCACCAAAATGGAGGCCGAGAAACGCGGCATCCAACTCAAGTTCGCCGATGCGCAGCAGAAGCAGGAGAATCAGATCAAGGCGATCCGCGGCTTCATCGCCCAGGGCGTCGACGCCATTCTCGTTGCACCCGTCGTCGCCACCGGTTGGGAGGCCGTGCTTGGCGAAGCCAAGGATGCCAAGATCCCGGTCATCCTGCTTGATCGCGGCGTCGATGCGCCGCAGGATCTCTATCTGACCTCGGTCGCGTCGGACCAGGTCGAGGAAGGCCGCGTCGCCGGGCGCTGGCTGGTCGACGCTGTGAAGGACAAGGACTGCAAGGTGGTCGAGCTTCAGGGCACCGTCGGCTCCACGCCGGCGATCAACCGCAAGAAGGGCTTCGAGGAAGCCATCGGAGGCAAGGCGAATATCTCCATCGTGCGCAGCCAGACCGGAGACTTCACCCGCGCCAAGGGCAAGGAAGTCATGGAAGGCTTCATCAAGGCGGAAAATGGCGGCAAGGATATTTGCGCCGTCTATGCCCACAATGATGACATGGCGGTCGGCGCCATTCAGGCGATCAAGGATGCCGGCCTGAAGCCGGGCTCCGATCTTCTCGTCGTTTCGATCGACGGCGTTCCGGATATCTTCTCCGCCATGGCCGCCGGCGAGGCGAACGCGACGGTCGAGCTGACGCCGAACATGGCGGGTCCGGCGTTTGACGCGCTCGAGGCCTATCTCAAGGACGGCAAGGCGCCGGAGAAGTTCATCATCACCGAGTCGAAGCTTTATACGCCGGCCGACAATCCCCAAGGCGAGTACGAAACCCGCAAGGGTCTCGGTTACTGATCGCACGCCGTGCAAGGGCCGCCGGCATGCCGGCGGCCCTTGCTTTGCGCGGCCGGACGTCGAAATATCGCCCGGGACGGGGAGGGGAAACACATGGACCATGGAGGCTCAGGCACGGAATTCGTGCTGGAGGCGCGAGGCGTCAGCAAGATATTCGGACAGCACCGTGCGCTGGACGGCGTCAACTTCGGGCTTCGGTCCGGTGAAGTGCATGCGCTGCTCGGCGAAAACGGGGCCGGAAAGTCGACGCTCATCAAGATCCTGACCGGGGCCCACCAGCCGGACGCCGGCGCGGTGGTTCTCGATGGGGTGTCGGTGCATTTCCGAGATCCGCTTGAGGCACAGTCATACGGCATCGGCACCGTCTATCAGGAGGTCAATCTTCTGCCGAACCGGTCGGTGGCGGAAAACCTGTTTCTCGGGCACCAGCCGACGCGTTTCGGCTTTGTCCGCAAATCTCTGATCGCCAGGAATGCCCGCGCCCTGCTGTCGCGCTACGGTCTCGACATCGACGTGGAAGCTGAGCTGGGCAGCTATTCGGTCGCCGTGCAGCAGATCGTCGCCATCTGCCGCGCCGTCGAGCTTTCCGGCAAGGTTCTGGTGCTCGACGAGCCGACCGCCAGCCTCGACAAGCATGAGGTGGACCGGCTTTTCGACGTGATCGCCAAGCTCAAGGCGGACGGTCTGGCGATCGTTTTCATCACCCATTTCCTCGACCAGGTCTTCGCCATCGCCGACCGGGTGACGATCCTCAGAAACGGCAAGCTGATCGGCACCGAGCCGCTGGCCGGGCTGACGCGCACGGACGTGGTGCGCATGATGCTCGGCAAGGACGTGAGCTTCGTCCCCGCGGTGACCGGCATCGAGGAACGCGCGGCTGGTCCCGCCATGGTCGAATTCGATGGTTGCGGCAAGGCCGGCAAGGTCAAGCCCTTCTCGGTGAGCCTTCACAAGGGCGAGGTGGTCGGCGTCGCCGGCCTCCTGGGCTCGGGGCGAACGGAGATGGCGCGCGTCATGTTCGGCATCGACCAGACGGACTGCGGCGAGATCCGCATCGACAACAGACGCGTCGAGCTGAAAAGCCCCGCCCAGGCGATCGCCCATGGTTTCGGCTTCTGCCCCGAAGACCGCAAGGCGGAAGGCATTTTCGGCGATCTTTCGGTGCGCGAGAACATCATCATCGCCCTTCAGGGCAAGCTCGGCTGGTTCCGCGCGCTCAATCGTGACGAGCAGATGGAGATCGCCGGAAAGTTCGCCGAGGATCTCGATATTCGTGCCCATTCGCACGACATGCCCGTCAAGTTGCTGTCGGGCGGCAATCAGCAGAAGGTCATCCTCGCGCGCTGGCTGGCGACGGATCCGACGTTCCTGATCCTCGACGAGCCGACCCGCGGCATCGATGTCGGCGCCCATGCCGAGATCGTGCGCACCATCAGCCGGCTGCGCGAGGACGGACTGGCATTGCTGGTCATCTCGTCCGAGCTGGACGAGGTCGTCGCCTATTCCTCGCGCGTCGTTGTCATGCGTGACCGGGAAATGGTCGCTGAACTGCGCGGCGACCAGATCACGCCGTCTGTCATCGTTCAGGCGATCGCGGCCCAACCCGAGGGAGAAACGGCATGAGGTCCATGCGTCTGACGCGGGCGCTCAATCCGCAAACCATCGCGCTCATCGGCGTGCTGACGATCAACTGGCTGCTGTTTCCAGGCTTCTTCGACATCAGCTGGCAGGACGGCAGGCTGTTCGGCAGCGTGATCGACGTTCTCAACCGCGGCGTTCCGGTGGCTATTCTCGCCATCGGCATGACCGCCGTGATCGCCACCAAGGGCGTGGACCTGTCGGTCGGCGCCGTCATGGCGATCGCCGGCGCGGTCGCGGCGACCATGGTGACCGCAGGCTATCCGGCCCATCTCGCGGTTCCGACAGCGCTTGGCGCGGCCCTGCTGTGCGGTCTGTGGAACGGTATCCTCGTCACCTTTTTCGCCATCCAGCCGATCGTCGCGACCCTGGTTTTGATGGTCGCCGGGCGCGGCATCGCCCAGCTGATCACCGAGGGCTCGATCGTCACCTTCGCCGATCCGGTTCTGATCTTCATTGGTACCGGCTCGTTCCTCGGCATGCCCATGCCGGTGATCATCGCCGCCGGCCTGCTATGCGTAAGCGTGGTCGCCGTGCGCTCGACCGCACTTGGCCTGTTCATCGAAGCGGTGGGCGTCAACCGCGCCGCAGCCAGCCTTGCCGGCATTCACAGTCGTCTCCTGCTGGTGTCGATCTATACCTTCTCCGGTCTTTGTGCCGGGATCGCCGGCATCATCGTCGCCGGAGACATTCGCGGCGCGGACGCCAACAACGCTGGCCTGTGGCTCGAGCTGGACGCCATTCTCGCGGTGGTGATCGGCGGGACGTCTCTGCTCGGGGGGCGCTTTTCGATCGCCATGTCGGTGACGGGCGCGATCATCATTCAGGCGATGAACACCGGCATTCTGGTCTCGGGCTTCCCGCCGGAGTTCAACCTTGTGGTCAAGGCCGGCGTCATCATCCTCATCCTTCTCATGCAGTCGCCGCTGGCCGGACGGCTCATCGAGGCGCGGCGCAACAGCCGCCTGCTGTCCGGAAAAACCTCATGAACCGTAGTCTCAGACCCCTTGTCGCCACCGCCGTGATCTTCGCGCTCGCCTACGCCGCAAGCGCTCTGCAATATCCCGGCATGTTCTCCACCCGCGTGCTCGGGAACTTTCTGACCGACAACGCCTTTCTGGGAATTGCTGCCGTCGGCATGACCTTCGTCATCCTGTCAGGGGGGATCGATCTTTCCGTCGGCGCCGTCATCGGGTTCACCGGCGTGGTGATCGCGGTGCTCGTCTCCTGGTACGGACTCCACCCGCTTGCGGCCTTTGCCGTGGTGCTGGTGATCTGTGCCGGCTTCGGCGCGGCCATGGGGGCGGCGGTTCACTATCTGCAGGTGCCATCCTTCATCGTCACGCTTGCCGGCATGTTCCTGGCGCGGGGCGTCGCCTCCGTCATCAGCCAGGATTCGATCCCGGTCACCCATCCGTTTTACGCGGCGGTTTCACAGTCCTATCTGTTGATGCCCGGCGGCGGCCGGATCAGCGTGATCGGCGGGCTGATGATCATCGTCTTCATCGTCGGCGCGCTGCTGGCCCACCGGACCCGCTTCGGCTCCTATGTCTATGCACTGGGCGGCAATACCACCTCCGCGCAGCTGATGGGCGTGCCGGTGGCGCGTACCACGATCCTCATCTATACGCTGTCGGCAGTGCTGTCGGGCCTCGCGGGGATCGTCTTTTCGCTGTATACGTCGGCCGGCTATCCGCTGGCGGCGGTCGGCGTGGAGCTGGATGCTATCGGCGCGGTGGTGATCGGCGGCACGTTGCTCACCGGCGGCTATGGTTTCGTTTTCGGGACCTTCATCGGCGTCATGTTGCAGGGGCTGGTGCAGACCTACATCATCTTCGACGGTACGCTCTCCAGCTGGTGGACGAAGATCGTCATCGGCGGACTGCTGTTCGTCTTCATCGTGTTGCAAAGGCTGGTGTTCTCAGCTTCTTCGGTGCGCGCAAGAGGTTTTTGGAAGTTGAAACATGAGTGAACCGGGTAGCCTGATCCGCGCGCGTTCCGGGCGGTCGGCTGCAGCCAATTTCCATTCCTTCATCATCAACGAGATCGGGGCCGGCATCGTCTCCGGTCGCTTTCCCGTGGGTTCCATCCTGCCGCGCGATGCGGAGCTGATGGATATGTACGGCGTCTCCCGCACCGTGTTGCGCGAGGCGCTGAAGACGCTGGAGGCGAAGGGGCTGGTCGAGGCCAGGCCGAAAGTCGGCACCCGCGTGTCGCCGAAGAGCCGCTGGGCGCTGTTCGACCATCAGGTGCTGCTCTGGCATTTCGAGGCAGGGCCGGAGCCGCTCTTCGTCGGCAAACTCTTCGACGTGCGCCGGCTGCTGGAATGCGAGACGGTGCGGCTCGCGGCGAAACTGCGGACGGCCGATCACATCCGCATGCTCTATTACTGGCTGCAACAGATGAGCGTGTCGCGCGGCATGGCGGACTCCTTTGCCTTGGCCACGCTGGAGCTGCATCGTGTGCTTGCCGAGGCTTCGCAAAATCCGCTGCTGCGGGCGGCGCTCGGCGTTACCGAATTCACCCTTGCCGCAGCCATGCCCGAGGCGGAGCGGCAAGACGGCGAGGGATTCTACGAGACGGCTGTCGTCAACCGCCGCAATCTGGTGCAGGCGGTCGAGGCCGGAGATGTCGCGGCGGCGGAGGCTTGTCTGCTGGCGGCGATAGGGGCCGACCTTGACAGCGCGCAGACGCGGATCCGCGCTGCATCGTCACCGGATATCCGTTGACGTCCGGGCGGTGCGTGTTCCGGCCGTTGCGCCGGTTCTGAAGTGCTGCGTCTGAGGTGTTCGACTGGCGGTCAGGCCACCGCCTGGAGCGAGGCGGCCCTGCCCAGTTGCAGCTTGCGGCAGCGCAGGGCTTCGTGCATCAGCACTTCGTCGGCAAAGGCCCGGGCATTGTCTCGGGCCTTGTCGATATTGCTCGCGCGGCCGGTGGCCAGCGTATGAAGCGAGCCGCCGCAGTCAAAGACGTCGCGGAAGGCCGAGCGCTCGATGATCGGCGTATTGAGCACATGCACGCGCCGCTCGGCCAGTAGCGCCTTGACGGTCTGGAGCGCGCGCGTCGTGACCATCGAGTTGACGCGGGTCAGGACGACCGAGAAGGGAATGTGGATGTTGCCCCTGTCGGCGAGATACTGCATGAGCTCGATGACATGCGCGCCGCCCTGGGCGTCCATCGAGCAGCCCTGGATCGGGATCAGCACGTGGTCCGAATGGCCGATCGCCTTGGCGAGCAGCGGGGTGCGGGCGCCCGGAAGATCGATCAGCACATAATCAGCCTCGCGACGGCCTTCCTGGATGTGTTTCTCAAGCGAGGCTTGCGTGACATAGGGAATGACCTTGATGCCGGTCTTGCCGGCGGAATTGTCGCGCCAGCGGCTGATCCAGTATTGCGGGTCGGCATCGAGAATGGTGACCTTGAAGCCCATTTGCTCGAGTTCTGTTGCCAGCAGCAGAACCGCGGTGGTTTTTCCCGCGCCGCCCTTGGTATTGGCAAAGGTGATGACCGGCATTGTCGCTACTCCGCGTATCAGGACGAATCGCAGCCCATGAGGTCGGGCGCTTTCTTACTGCGGATGTTCAACCGTTTATGGTTAATGAAACTTGAACGGTGACTGCGAATTGTCGGTGTTTGGCGGCTTAGCGTCTGCGATCCGCGGCCAGGATCTCCTGGGCGATCTGCCCGAGCGGCACGATCCTGTCGACACCGCCGCGGGCCACCGCCTCCTTGGGCATTCCGTAGACGACGGAGGTCGCCTCGTCCTGGGCAAGCGTATAAGCGCCGGAATCGTGCATTTCGGCCATGCCGCGCGCGCCATCGTCGCCCATTCCGGTCATGATCACACCCATGGCGTTTGCCCCCGCCGCGCGCGCTGCCGAGCGGAAAAGCACGTCGACGGAAGGTCGGTGGCGCGAGACCAGCGGACCCGACCGCACCGAGACGTGATAACGGGCCCCCTGTCGCTCCAGCAGCATGTGGTGGTCGCCGGGTGCGATGAGGACGTGGCCGCGCAACACGGGATCGCCGTCGACCGCTTCCTTGACCTCGACCTCGCACAACGAATTCAGCCGTTTGGCAAAGGCGGCTGTGAACCTTTCCGGCATGTGCTGGACGATGACGATGCCGGGCGCATTGGCCGGAAGTTGTTCGAGAAAGTCGCGCAATGCCTCGGTCCCGCCCGTGGACGCACCGACGCAGACCACCATTTCTGTGGTCTTGGCCATGGCTCTTCCGCTTGGTGGCGGCAAGACAGCGTCGGCCGTCAGCTTGGCCGCAGGACCGCTCAGGGCGGCGCCGCGTCTTGCGCGGCTGCCGAGACGGGCCTGGGCCGCGGCCTTTACCACCTCGCAGATGCGCATCCCGGTTTCCGCCAGGTGATCGGCGGCACCGATCTTCGGCTTGAGAATGACGTCGACGGCGCCGGCCTCCAGAGCCTGGAGCAGGGTTTCCGACCCCTGTTCGGTCAGCGACGAGCACATGACCACCGGAATGGGGCGTTGCGCCATCAGCTTGCGCAGGAAGGTGATGCCGTCCATGCGCGGCATTTCGACGTCGAGGGTGATGACGTCCGGGATGTCATCCTGGATCTTTCGGGCCGCCATGAAGGGATCGGTCGCTGTGCCGATCACCTCTATGTCCGGGTCTGCCTCGAGGACACGGCTTAACGTCTGCCGGACGCTGGCGGAATCGTCGATGATGAGCACCCGTGTCTTTTTAGCCATCAGATCACGTCAGACCTTTTCGAAGACCGTATTGGCCACCTGACGGATCGGCAGGTCCAGGCCGGAGACCGTTTCGGAATGGCCGATGAACAGATAGCCGCCCGGCACCAGGCAGTCGATCAAGCGTGACAAGACGCGTTGCTGTGTGGGTTTGTCGAAATAAATCAGCACATTGCGGCAGAAGATAATGTGCATCGGCTCACCGACGCTATAGCTCGGATCCATCAGATTGAGGCGGGCGAAGCCAACCCTTGAGCGCAGGTCAGGATGGATGCGTACTTCTCGGCGATGCGCGTCGCGTGGCCGCATGACATAACGCTGGAGATACTCCGGCGGAACGGGGGCGACCATGTCGCCGCTGTAAATGCCCCGGTGGGCCGTCTGGAGCACATCGGTGCTCAGGTCGGTCGCCAGGATCGAATAATTCTGCTGCTGGCCGCCACTTGTGAAGTCATCGAGGACCATGGCGATGGTGTAGGGCTCTGCGCCGGTCGAACAGGCCGAACTCCAGATGCGGAACCGGCGCGTATCCCTTGCGGCGAGCCGCGGCAGCGCCTGTTCCCGCAGATAGGTGAAATGATTCGGCTCGCGGAAGAAATCCGTCTTGTTGGTGGTGACGGCATCGATCAGGAAGACTTTCTCCGTCTCGAGGCCGTCATGCTTGAACAGATAGTCGCAATAGTTGTCGAAACTCGAAATCCCGGTCGCCCTCAGCCGGCGCCTCAGCCGTCCCTCCAGCATGGTCAGCTTGGTCGGCGGCATCTTGATCCCGCTGTAGTCATAGATGAAGCGCGATAGTTGGTCGAAGTTGCGCTTGCTAATGTGGTCTTCGGTGCAGGCGATAGTGGCGACAGCGGACATTCAGTGGGCTCCGGGCAGGTCAGGCGGCATAGCGCGAGGAGAGCAGGGCGGTGTCGCCGCTCGACAGAAGTCGTGCAAGGTCGATGATCACCACGAAGCCCTCGTCACGACGGACGACGCCGGCGATGTAGTCGGAACTCCAGCGGATACCGATTTCCGGCGCGGGCTCGATCTGGCTACGGCGGAAGGGAATGACCTCGAATACCCGGTCGGCGACCATGCCGAGCGACAGGGTCCGCTCCTCCAGCGGAATGTCGAGCACCAGAACGCGGGTGTTCGCTGTGGGCTCGGTCTTCGTCAGGCCGAGCTTGAGCCTAAGGTCGATGGTGGGGACGCCCTGGCCGCGCACGTCGCGCAGGCCAAGGAGATATTCGGGACCGTTGGGAATGCGAAACAGGTCCTCGTAATCGAGGATTTCCCGGACGACCTCGACAGGAACTGCGAAAATTTCCTTGCCGAGGGCGAACGTAACGTATTGAGATTCTTCTTTATTTACGGTCATCGTCAAGCACTTTCCTTAAACTCGGCGTCGGTTGCATCCGGGCCGCCTATGCTGAGATCAAGCGCGAGCCCCCTGGCACGGGCCTGTTGCGCGGCGACGGTTGTGTTTGCCGGCAACGCTTTTGCAGCCGGTTTTCCGGGGGCCTTGGTCGCTGTTGCCGTGTTCATTGCCAGGCTGCGCGT
>NZ_BJZP01000016.1 GCF_007992095.1 Paenirhizobium naphthalenivorans | reverse complement strand
GATGGCGTTCTTGGCGTGCTATTTGCCGCCGCCGGAATCAAATTGCTGACCAGTCGCATATGAAAAAGGCGCCGCTTGCCAGCGACGCCTTGAGGTTCTTCACTGCCAGCCGGCTCAGCTGGCCTTGAGCGGCGAAATCTGGATCTCGACGCGGCGGTTCTGCGCACGCCCGTCTGCCGTCGCATTCGAAGCAATCGGCTGGCTGGGACCGAAGCCAAGCGCGGATACGCGACGCGGATCGAGGCCCTGAGAATTCAGGTAGCTCGCTACCGACATGGCGCGGCGCTCGGAGAGCGCCTGGTTATGGGCGACGCTGCCGGTCGAATCGGTATGGCCGTTGACGTCGATTAAGGTCTTGTCGAACTTGCGGAGCACGATCGCCACAGAGTTCAGCGTCGGATAGAACTGCGGCATGACCTGATCCTGGTCGGTCGCGAAAGTAATGTTGGACGGCATATTGAGGATGATCCGGTCACCGACGCGGGTGACCGATATGCCGGTGCCCTGCAGCTGGGCCCTGAGTTCGGCCTCCTGGTTGTCCATGTAGTTGCCGATTGCGCCGCCGGCCAGCGCGCCGATACCCGCCCCGATCAGTGCACCGTTGCGGCTGCTGCGACCGCCGCCGCCGATGACCGCGCCACCGACCGCGCCAAGCGCGGCACCGAGAACCGCGCCACCGGCCAGGTTGGATGTCTTCTGCTGACCGGTATAGGGATCGGTCGTCGTGCAGGCGGTCAGGTAGATCGCGGCGAGCGCGAGGATCGGCAGCTTCTTGATCATCGTCGGAATCACTCCAGGAAAACTCTGATTTCGGTCAACAAGCCAAATGCGGCAATATGAAGTTGCAAGCTGGCCTAATCTACTCGGCGGCGCTCTTTCGACCATAACGCTTGTCGATATAGTCGATCACCAGTGCCTCGAAATCGGCGGCGATATTCGATCCACGCAACGTCATCACCTTCTTACCATCAATAAAAACCGGTGCGGCAGGGGATTCGCCTGTTCCCGGCAGTGAAATACCGATATCGGCATGTTTGCTTTCGCCCGGGCCGTTGACGATGCAACCCATCACAGCGACGTTCAACGCCTCGACACCCGGATATTTCTCGCGCCAAACCGGCATATTCTTGCGCAGATCCTGCTCGATCTTCTGGGCGAGTTCCTGGAATACGGTAGAGGTGGTCCGTCCACAGCCGGGGCAGGCAGCAACGACAGGAACAAATTGGCGGAAACCCATGACCTGCAGGATTTCCTGCGCCACCTGCACCTCGCGGGTGCGGTCACCATTCGGTTCGGGCGTCAGAGAAACCCGGATCGTATCGCCGATTCCGTGTTGCAGCACATAGCCCATGGCAGCCGAGGAGGCGACGATACCCTTGGAACCCATACCGGCCTCGGTTAGGCCGAGGTGGAGAGCATGATCGGACCGGGCAGCAAGCATAGAATAGACGGCAATCAGATCCTGAACCTGCGATACCTTGGCAGACAGGATGATCTTCGACCGCAGCAGGCCGATTTCTTCAGCGAGCTCAGCCGAAAGCAGCGCGGACTGCACGATCGCTTCGCGCGTCACCTGGCGCGCCGAAAGCGGAAAGCCCTCGTCCTGATTCTTGTCCATAAGCCGGGTCAGGAGTTCCTGATCGAGCGAGCCCCAGTTGACGCCGATACGCACCGGCTTGTCATACCTAATCGCCATTTCGACGATGTCGGCGAACTGCTTGTCCTTCTTATCCTTGAACCCGACATTGCCCGGATTGATGCGGTATTTGGCCAGCGCCTCGGCGCAGGCCGGATGATCGGCAAGCAGCTTGTGGCCGATATAGTGAAAGTCGCCGACCAGCGGCACGTCCATGCCGAGGCGAAGCAACCGCTCGCGAATCTTCGGCACCGCTGCGGCGCTTTCGTCGCGATCGACAGTAATGCGCACGATTTCCGAACCCGCCTTGAACAGTTCGGCCACCTGCCTGACGGTGGCATCGACGTCGGCCGTGTCGGTATTGGTCATCGATTGCACGACGACCGGCGCGCCGCCACCGACAGTCACGCCGCCGACATCGACGGCAACGGTTTTGTGGCGTGGCTTGGGATCGAATTCGTCTGCGGAGGTCATGGGCTGCCCTTGAACGGCGCGAAAATGTCAAAAATCAGGTGGATCAAAGCTGGCCGCTTGTCAACCATGCGCTAAAGCACCTCTAGCGCGTCAACGGGCCGATCATAAGCCGAACCAGATCCGGGAGCTTGACCGAAACCTCGTCTATATGCCCCATCCGCATCTTCATGCCCTCAATCGCGTCAAGTAAAAGGGAAGCCAGCCGTTCGACCGAAATACCGGTTTGCGTCAAATCGATATGGCCCTTGCGAGCCTCGACGGCAAGGCCTGCAGCGATCTCGCTCTCGACCGCACCTATCCACGCGAGAAAGAGATCGCTGGCAAATTCGTACTTGGCGTCGAAGATCTCGCGACCGTGCGGCGTGTCACAAATCCTCAGGTAAGGCAGGACAATTCCAGCGTTCAGCGCCGCCTCGACCTTGGCAAGAACGCCTGCGTCGCCTGCGAAGCACTGGGCCACGCTTGCCTGCATGTCACCCATCAAAACCTGCATGCACGCGCGGAAGATGTCACCCTTGTTGCGATAAAGCAGATAGAGCGCCGGCCGCGACAGACCGGCCGCACGGGCGATGTCGTCCATGGTGGTTCGCTTGTAGCCATAGGTGGTGAAGGCAGCGAAAGCCTGCACCAGAATGACTGCGCGTTTCTGCTCGGTCTTCGGATCATCCATATTTGACATTATGACATATTTTGTTATTTTGTCACAGCGTTTATTGGGCGCACCGACCCTATTGCAGGAGGAACCCGAAGTGAACCTGACCGTCAACGGAAAAATGTTGAGCTTCGAGGCCGATCCGGACATGCCGCTGCTCTGGGCCCTACGCGATATTCTCGACATCAAAGGGCCGAAATTCGGTTGTGGTGTCGGGCTATGCGGCGCCTGCACGGTCATCATAGACGGCAAGGCGGTGCGTTCCTGCCAGATCGTCGCCGCCGATGTCACGACGGAGGTGCGCACCATCGAGGGCCTCGCAAGCGACAAGACACTTCACCCCGTCCAGCAGGCCTGGATGGACGAGCAGGTTGCCCAGTGCGGTTATTGCCAGACTGGCCAAATCATGAACGCCGTGGCCCTTTTGGAGAGCAATCCCCGGCCGAGCGACGCCGACATCGACGAGGCCATGGCCGGCAATCTCTGTCGCTGCGGCACCTATCCGCGCATCCGCGCCGCGATCAAACGGGCCGCGACCGAAATGGCGGGAGCGTGACCATGTCGACAATCGGAAAAATCGCCCGCCGCACCTTCCTGTTCGGCACTGCTGCTGTCGCCGGGGGCGTGGCCTTCGGCTACTACAGCTACACCAAGCCCTTCGCCAATCCGCTGAAGGATGGCCTCGCCGCCGGCGAGGCGACCTTCAATCCCTATGTGAAAATCGGTTCCGACGGAAAGATCACCATCATCGCCCCACGCGCCGAAATGGGCCAGGGCAGCTATACGACGCTCGCCGCGCTCGTCTGCGAGGAGTTGGACGTCCGGCTAGATCAGGTTTCGATCGAACACGGCCCGCCGTCGCCGGCCTACTTCAACGCCGCCGCCTTGAGCGAGGGGGCGCCCGTGCCCCAGTTCGACGAGGGGATGGTGGCTGAAAGCTTGCGCGCGGCGCTGAAGATCGTAGCGAAGTTCGTCGCCTTGCAGTTCACCGGTGGCTCAACCTCAATGGCAGATGGCTTCGAGAAAATGCGCTATGCCGGAGCCGGAGCCCGCGAGGCGCTGAAGGAAGCCGCCGCGCGCAAGCTCGGCGTGGCCACATCGACACTCCAAACCGCAGATGGTGTCATCAGCCACCCGGCCTCCGGCCGCAGCCTTTCCTATGGCGCGTTGGCGAGCGATGCAGCCACGATCGAAGCGCCGTCGGGCATAACCCTGCGCGACCGCAAGGGGTGGAAAATCCTCGGCAAGCCACAACCGCGCAAGGATATGCGCGCCAAAGTCACCGGCGCGCCGATCTTCGGCGTCGATGTCACGCTGCCGGACATGCTCTATGGCACGGTCAGGATGAACCCGAGCCCCGGCGGCAAGATGAAATCCTTCGACGCCACCGCTGCCCTTGCTATGCCCGGCGTGACAAAAGTCGTGGCGATCGACAGCCCTTACGGCCAAGGCATCGGCGTGATCGCGGACAACACCTGGCGCGCCTTCAAGGCCGCCGAGGCCGTCGACATCAAGTGGGAGCACGGGCCTGCCCCGGCGAACTCCGTCGAGATTGACGCTGTGCTCAAGACCACACTGGACGGTCCCGGCTTCTTCACCCTGCGCACCATCGGCGATCCGGATCGGATCTTCGCCGATGCTCCGCGCGACAAGGTGGTCGAGGCGGAATATGATGCGCCCTACTTGGCCCATGCCGCGATGGAACCGATGAACGCAACGGCCCGACTGAAAGACGACGTGCTCGAGGTCTGGGCGCCGAATCAGGCGCCGACGCTGATTCAAGTGGTCGGCACCCGCATCACCGGATTGCCGGCCGACAGGATCAGGGTCCACACAACCTTCCTCGGCGGCGGCTTCGGTCGCCGTATCGAACCCGATTTCTCCGACTACGCTATTCGCCTTGCCCGCGAGGGCGAGGGTCGCCCGGTGAAGGTGACATGGACCCGCGAGGAGGACATGACGCACGGCCCCTATCGCCCGGTGGCCAAGAGCCGCTACAGGGCGGTGCTCGGCGGGGACGGAATGCCCCGCGCGCTGACCGGCTCGGTCGCATCGCCATCCGTTGCTGCGAACGCTGTCGAACGCTATTTCCCCGACGTGCCGATGGGAGGGCCGGACAATATGCTGATCGACGGCGCCTACAACCAGCCCTACGGTATCGAAAACTACCGCATCGACGGCCGCAAGGCGTCACTTGCCGTCCCCGTCGGCTTCTGGCGCTCGGTTGGCTATTCCTACAATACCTTCATGCACGAGAGCTTCATCGACGAGATCGCTCACATCGGGGGCAAGGATCCGCTTGAACTGCGCCGCGCATTGATGAGTGACTTCCCCGTCGCGCTCGGCGTCATCGACAAGGTGGCGACGATGGTCAGTTGGTCGACGCCACCCGCACCCGGGCGCGCCCGTGGCCTTGCCTTTGCGCTGTCATTCGGCACCTGGGTTGCACAGATCATCGAGGTGTCAAAAACGGCGGGCACGATCCGAATAGAAAAGGTGTGGTGCGCAGCTGATCCAGGGATCGTGCTCGATCCCCTCAATTTCAAGGCCCAGATGATGTCCGGCATAATCTACGGCCTCTCTGCGGCGGTCGGCCAGCAAATCACCTTCGCCGACGGCGTGGTCGAGCAGTCGAACTTCCATGCCTATGACGCGCTACGCATGAATCAGTCTCCAGCGATCGAGGTCGAGCTGCTGGAGAACGCCCACCGTTTGGGTGGCGCCGGCGAACCGGGAACGCCACCCTCCATGCCCGCCCTCGGCAATGCGATCTTCGCCCTGACCGGAAAACGACTGCGGGCGCTACCTTTCTCGAAGGAGGTCGACTTCGCCTGACGCCTACTGTTACGTCGCGCCGGCCCGGTCGGCGTGTCGCGCCAGCCCCGAAAGGGCCAGCACGACGAGATTAAGCAGCGAAACCGCAGTGTAAACAGCCGAGAGCGATGTGTATTCGGCGATGAAGCCGATCACCGACGGGGCGAACAGAATGCCGGAGTAACCGAGCGAAGTCACCACCGAGAGGCCGATACCGGGGGCAAGCCCAGGGATATTGCCTCCGGCGGAAAAGGCGATCGGCACCATGTTGGAAATACCGATGCCGGCGATCCCGAAACCGATCAGCGCGAGCGTCACATTCGGCGCCTGCCCGGCGACGATCAGGCCGACGAAGGACGCGGCCGTGCAGAGCCGTAGCGTCGCCACCGCCCCAAGTCTGTCGCGCACCAGATCGCCGGCAAAGCGCATCGCCGCCATGGCAAGCGAAAAAGCGGCGAAAGCGAAGCCGGAATGTGCCGTCGAGGCGGACAGTTCATTGCCAAGATAGAGCGCCCCCCAATCGAGGATCGCGCCTTCGGGGATCATCGAGAACAGCGCGATCATGCCGATCAGCCAAGGAAGCGGCGTCAGGGGCAGACGCGCCCGTTGGCGCCGTTCGGACGGATGCGGCCGATCGACAAGGATCATCGGACGGGCAATGGCGAGAAGGATAAGCGCGACGCCGGCCACAAGCAGCGCATGGGCGAGCGGACCGATCACGGCGATCAGCAAGCCGCCGGTTGCCGCACCCACCAGACCGCCAAGGCTCCAGAAGGCATGGCAGGACGACATGATCGAACGGCGCATGGAGCGCTCGACCTCGACGGCGTTGGCATTCATCGCCACGTCCATGGCACCGCTCAAGCCACCGAACAGGAAGATAGCGATCGTCCCCGCCCAGAGGGACTCGACCAGTGTGATGCCAACGATCGTCGGGATGAAGAGCAATGCGGCCATCTGCACAACCCGGCTCGAGCCAAACCGGGCAATTTGCAGGCCGGCGATCGGCATCAGCAACAGGGAACCCATGCCGAAAACGAACAGCATGACACCGAGATTGGCTTCGCTCAGCGAAAGCGCCTTGGCAAAGAACGGGATCTTCGGTGCCCAGGCCCCCATCATCAGACCGTTGACGAAGAAAAGCAGTGACACCCCCGCCCGCGTCCTGGTGAAATAGCCATTACGCAGGCTGCCGCCGCTACCGTTGATCGTTTCCGCCATCGTCCTCTCCTCGAATTTCGCGGCACTCTATTTAAATCGATTGAAACGACAACTGAAAAGTCGGAGCAGGAATTTCACATTTTGTGTCCCGCCGAAATGACGGAATAGCGCTGCCGGGACGTGAAAGGATGCAATTGACAGTTGGACGCGGAAGCGAAAGATGGCACGGCCGAACGCTTCGGCGCTCCTCCAGTCTTCCCGATTATCTTTCTCCCTGGGTGCATGCGTGAAAACAACCGTCGGCCTCGGCATTCTATTGACTAGTCTCTCCTATTTCCTCTTCACCTTGCATGATGGCCTGATCAAGCTGCTGGTCGAGACGACGGCGGTCTGGCAGATTTTGTTTTTCCGCAGCGTCGTGATCCTGATTGGGTGCCTGGTTTTCGGCGGTCCGTCGCTAGTGCGCGAAGCCGCCGCCTCGCCGGTCGTGAAACCGATGATGCTACGCAGCCTGCTACTGCTCGGCGCATGGCTTTGCTATTACAATGCGGCCAAGGAGATGCAGCTCGCCGAACTGACTACGCTCTACTACGCCGCACCGATCGTCGCGACAGTGCTCGCCGTGCCGGTGCTGCGTGAACAAGTGACCCTTCCACGCTGGACTGCGGTCGCCGTCGGCTTCGTGGGCGTACTGGTCGCTACCAATTTGACCAGCCTGAATTTGCGACCACCGGTTTATCTTGCCCTGCTCGCCGCCTTCTTCTGGGGGCTCTCCACCGTCCTGTTGCGCAAGACGTCCATGAACGCTCGCACCCTCGTGCAGATGATCATCACCAACGGTTTCTTCCTGATTTTGACCGGAACCATGCTGATCCAGGTGTGGCATAGCCCCAACCTCGTCGAACTCGCGCTTTCGCTTGGAACCGGCATTGTCGGGGGTATCGGCCAGCTCGCCTTCTTCGAGGGCATGCGCAAGGCGCCGATCTCGGTACTGGCGCCCTTCGAATACACCTCGCTCGCCTGGGCCTTCGCCCTCGGCTATGCGATCTGGGGCGACTTGCCAACACCCAATGTCTTCTTTGGCGCCGCGCTGATCTGTGGCGCCGGCCTGATCATCATCTTCAGCGAGCGAGCGCGGTCTCGACGATAACCGCGGCAGGAGAGCCGGCCCACCTCCCGCAAATAGGCCTTGCTACGGCAACAACCATCGTATATACGAATATATGTAGATATATATTCATGGAGGTTCCTATGTCTCTCGATCGTGCGGTACTGGCCTTTGCTGGCATTATGGTTCTCATTTCCGTTCTTCTCACGGCGTTCGTCCATCCGTATTTCGTCTGGTTCACCGTCTTCATCGGCGCTAACATGCTTCAGTCGGCCTTCACGGGCTTCTGCCCGGCCGCTATGATCTTCAAGAAGCTCGGCCTCCGCCCTGGCTGCGCATTCTGAGAATCCCTGCTCAAAGGAAATCCCCATGAAAGCCAAGGCGCTCGTGTGTTCCGCCATTCTCAGCCTGTCGCTTACGGCGACGGGCTCTTTCGCGGCTGAGATGATCCGTCTCGACGCGGTGAAGGTTCCCGAATGGAAGGCCGTCTATGGCCGCGTCGAGGCGCGCGACAGCGTTTCCGCGCGCGCGCGCATCGGCGGTACGGTCATAGACCTCAAGGTCACAGAAGGCGACGACGTCAAGGCCGGCGACGTGATCGCCGTGGTCAAGGACGACAAGATCGACTTCCAGATTGCCGCGATCGAAGCGCAGCTTCTCGGCCTGCGCGCGTCCATGGAAAACGCCCAGTCGGAGCTGACCCGCGGCGAGGAGCTGATCAAACGCGGCGTCACCACTGCCCAGCGTCTCGATGCGCTGCGCACCCAGGTCGATGTGGTGCGCAACCAGATCGCCGCAGCGGAAGCCCAGCGCTCCGTCGTGGTCGAGCAAGGCAAGGAAGGCGCCGTACTGGCTCCCGCCAACGGCAAGGTTCTGACCGTCCCGGTCACCAAGAATTCCGTTATCATGGCCGGCGAGCCGGTCGCGACGATCGGCGGCGGCGGGTTCTTTCTTCGCCTAGCCATACCGGAGCGCCACGCTGACCTCCTGCAAATGAATGCGACGATCGAGATTGACAGTGGCAACGGCCATGAAAGCCAGGGCCGTCTTGCTAAGATCTACCCGGAGATCGACAACGGCCGCGTGATCGCCGACGTCGAGGTCGAGGATCTGCCGACCGCCTTCGTCAACAAGCGACTGCTGGTCCGGGTTCCGGTCGGCGAACGCGAAGCGCTGCTTCTGCCGGTCGACGCGCTCACCAGCCGTTTCGGCGTTGACTATGTCACGGTCAAGTCCGGAGAAGGAACAGCCGAGCGCGCCGTCGTCACCGCCAAGCCGATCCTGCGCGACGGCAAGGAAATGACCGAAATCCTGACCGGCCTTGCCGCCGGCGAAGAGGTCGTACTGCCATGAAGGTTCCCAGTCTCGGTATCGCGGGCAGCCTGACCAAGAGCTTTATCAGCTCGCCCCTCACGCCCCTGTTTCTGATCACAGCCTTCGCTCTCGGCCTTGTCGCCCTCCTGACGCTGCCGCGCGAGGAGGAACCGCAGATTTCCGTACCGATGGTCGACATCATCGTACGTGCCGATGGCCTCAAGGCCGAGGACGCGGTCAAACTCGTCACCGAGCCGCTGGAAACGATCATCAAGGGCATAAACGACGTCGAGCACGTCTATTCCCAGACCGCCGACGATCAGGTCATGGTCACTGCCCGCTTCATCGTCGGAACGTCGGGTGATTCGGCCGTGCTGCGCGTCCACGACAAGATCCGCGCCAACATGAGTTCGATCCCGGTCGGCATTCCCGAACCACTGGTGGTCGGCCGCACGATCGATGACGTTGCGATCGTCTCGCTCACGCTCACGCCATCTGACGAAAAAGGTGCCGGCGTCGATGCGACCGCGCTGACCCGCATCGCTCGCGAACTGCGCGTGGAAATGGCGAAGATCGATGATGTGGGCCTGAGCTACCTCGTCGGCGAAACGGGCGACGCGATCCGCATCGCGCCCGAGCCAGAGAAGCTTGCGCTCTACGGCATGACGCTGCAGCAGCTCTCGGCCAAGGTAACGGCCGCCAACCGCTCGTTCTCGACCGGTCTGGTGCGCAATGACGGCAAGCAAATCGAGCTGGTCGCGGGCGAGACCCTGTCGACCCCGACCGAGATCGGCAATCTGTTGCTGACCACCCGCGACAACCGCCCTGTCTATGTCCGGGACGTCGCCGACGTCTCCTTCGTTACCGATACGTCAGAGGCTCGCGCCTCGACGGTCACCCGCGGGGAGAATGGCGAACTGAAACGGGTGCCGGCCGTAACGCTGGCGATCGCCAAGCGCGCCGGAGCCAACGCCGTTCTCGTTTCGGAAGAGGTGCTGGCCCGTGTCGAGGAACTGAAGGGCAACCTGATCCCTGACAGCATGGCCGTAGAAGTCACGCGCAACTATGGCGAAACCGCCAACGAGAAGGCCAACGAGCTGCTCTTCCACCTCGGCCTGGCAACGCTGTCAATCATCGCCCTCGTCTGGGTGGCGATCGGCCGGCGTGAAGCCATGGTTGTCGCGATTGTCATCCCCGTCACCATCCTGCTCACACTCTTCGCCGCCAACCTGATGGGCTATACGCTGAACCGCGTCTCGCTCTTCGCCTTGATCTTCTCGATCGGTATTCTCGTCGACGATGCCATCGTCGTCATCGAGAATATCGCCCGACATTGGGGCTTCAACGACGGCAAGGACCGGCGCGAAGCGGCAATCGATGCGGTCGCCGAAGTCGGCAATCCAACCATCGTCGCGACGTTGACCGTGGTCGCCGCCCTTCTGCCGATGATGTTCGTTTCAGGCATGATGGGCCCCTACATGAGCCCGATCCCGGCCAATGCCTCGGCCGCGATGATCTTCTCATTTTTCGTCGCGGTGATCGTCACGCCCTGGTTGATGGTGAAGATTGCCGGCAAAGCCAAGCTCCACCATGATGACGGTCATGCGACGGGCGGGATTCTCGGCGCGGGTTACGCCCGCGTTGCCGGCCCCATTCTGTCGAGCAAGAGAAACAGCTGGATCTTCCTTCTGGCTGTCGGCGCCGCCACCCTCGGTTCGCTGACGCTGTTCTATACCAAAGACGTCACGGTCAAGCTCCTGCCGTTCGACAACAAATCGGAACTGCAGGTCACCATCGATCTGCCGGAAGGCTCGTCCGTCGAAGCGACTGACGCCGTCGCCCAGGCAATTGCCAAGGTGACGCTCGACACGCCGGAAGTGCTCAGTGTCCAGACCCACGCGGCAACCGCTGCCCCGTTCAATTTCAACGGCTTGGTGCGTCACGCCTATCTGCGCTCCGGCACGGAAATGGGCGACGTACAGATCAACCTGACTCCAAAGTCCGAGCGTGACCGCTCTAGCCACGACATCGCGCTTGATCTGCGCCAACGACTGCTTGCCGAAGTCAAGGTGCCGGAAGGCACCTCGCTCAAGGTCGTAGAACCGCCGCCGGGCCCGCCGGTCATGGCAACCCTGCTTGCAGAGATTTACGGCCCGGACGCCGACACCCGTCGCGCCACGGCGGAGAAGGTCAAAACCGCCTTCAAGTCGGTCCCCTTCATCGTCGATGTCGATGACAGCTACGGCCAGCCGGCCAGCCGCCTGCGCGCCACCATCTCCAGCGACGACCTCGACTTCTTCGGCGTGTCGGAAAGTGATGTGTTTGACACGCTGTCGATCCTCAACGGCTCAACCACGCTCGGCTACTCGCACCGTGGCGACAGCCGCGCGCCGATCCCGATCGTCATCAGCCGACCGAAGGGCGCCATGGTCTTTGACGAGACCTTCCTGTCGACGCCGATCCCCGCCAATCTCCTGCCCGGCTCGCGCTCGGTGGTTGAACTCGGTGATGTCATCCAGGTCAAGAAGGAACGGGCCTCGTTCCCGATATTCCGCCACAACGGCCGCTATGCCGAAATGGTCACGGCGGAACTCGCCGGCGAATACGAGGCGCCCCTCTACGGCATGCTCGCTGTGCAGGACGCGCTCGACAATCAGGATTGGACCGGTCTTGAGAAGCCGGAAATCGCCCTGCATGGCCAGCCGATGGACCAGAGCAAATCGGTGCTCCTTTGGGATGGTGAGTGGGAAGTGACTTGGGTCACCTTCCGCGACATGGGGGCCGCCTTCATGGTCGCCCTGCTCGGCATCTACATCCTGGTCGTTGCCCAGTTCGGCTCGTTCAAGGTGCCGCTCGTCATCCTGACCCCGATCCCGCTGACCTTCATCGGCATTCTCGGCGGTCACTGGCTGTTCGGTGCACCGTTTACCGCGACCTCGATGATCGGGTTCATCGCGCTTGCCGGCATCATCGTGCGCAACTCGATCCTGCTGGTGGACTTTATCCGCCACGCAAAAACGCCGGAACGCGATATGACCAACGTGCTGATCGAGGCCGGCTCGATCCGCTTCAAGCCAATCCTGCTGACCGCCCTTGCCGCGATGATCGGTGCCGCAGTCATCCTGACCGACCCGATCTTCCAGGGGCTGGCTATCTCTCTGCTCTTCGGTCTCGCCTCATCGACGCTGCTCACAGTGTTGGTCATACCGGCGATTTACCGAGTGCTGAGAACCTGATCGAGCGCAATAACTGAAAAAACAAAGGCCCTGGAACAAGTTCCAGGGCCTTTTCAGTACGAATGCCGCAGCAAACTATTTTTTTGCCAGCCACCGCTCCGCAAGCTCTACCCAGAAGCTGGCCCCGATCGGCAAGAGGTCATCGTTGAAGTCGTAGCGCGGATGATGCAACGGAGGATCGCTCGGCGTACGTTGCGTACCGACGAAGAAATAGCAGCCGGGCCGCTCTTCCAGCATGTAGGCAAAATCCTCGCTACCCATCGTTGGCCGGTCCAACTCGGTCACCTTGTCCGCCCCGGCGAATTCGATAGCAAGCGCACGAATGAAATCGGTCTCGACCTTGTGGTTTATCGTGGCGTTGTAGCCCCGCTGGTATTCGACCGTGACCCCCATGCCATAACTTGCCGCCTGGCCCTCAGCGATCATGCGGACGCGTTCTTCCAACTGGTCACGCACCTTGGGGTCAAACGAGCGGATCGACAGCAGCATCTCGGCCCGCTCGGGAATGACATTGCTGGCCCCGCCGGCGTGGAACGCCCCGACAGTGATGACCGTTGGGTCGATCGGATGGATATTGCGGGAAACAATCGTTTGCAGCGCCATGATGATCGAAGCGCCACAGACGATCGGATCAGCGGTATCCTGCGGCTCGGCCCCGTGACCGCCGCGACCGTTGACGGTGATCTTGCATTCGTCGACCGCCGCCATGATCGGACCTTCGCGCAGCGCGAACTGGCCAAACGGGATGGTCGGCTCGTTGTGCAGGGCAAAGACCGCATCACAGGGAAATTTCTCGAACAACCCGTCGTCCATCATGATCTTTGCGCCACCAAAGTTCTCCTCGGCCGGCTGGAAGATGAGATGAATGACCCCATCGAAATTCTTGCGCTCAGCCAAGATCTTGGCCGCACCAAGCAGCATAGCGGTGTGCCCGTCATGACCACAGGCGTGCATCACGCCGGGGTTCTTGCTGGCATATTCAGCCCCGGTCTCCTCAAGGATCGGCAGCGCGTCGAAATCCGCCCGTATGCCCACGCTCCTGTTGCTGGTGCCGTTCCTCAGCGTCGCGACGACTCCGGTCTTGGCAAGCCCGCGCGTGACCTCGTAGCCCAGACCTTCGAGTTGCTTGGCGACATAGTCGGACGTGTTGAACTCCGAGAGGCCGATCTCCGGATTCTGGTGGAGATAGTGGCGGGTCGCCACGACATCGGCCATGTAATTGGAAAACTGAACGGTCATATGAGGCACCAAGAGGTTGGGCGCGGCGCTGGTTAGCGAGCGGTGGATGGAGAGAGAGTTTTGCACTTGTGCCCGAATTATTCAACCGTATAAGCAAGATGGGAGAGTACCGGACAGACCTGCCGGTAGCTGCGAATTGGGGAGGCGCGCATGTGGAAATTCCCGCGAAAGATGAATGAGCCGACGTCCAGCAACGAGTCGGCCACGTTCCTCCTCGGATCTTGCACATGAGCCGCCGGCCCTTCCATCGCGCCGCGGAGGCCGAACGCAGGCAAGACCTGATCACCGCCACGCTCGACTGCATTTCCGAATACGGGCTGCAAGGCGCGACCGTCCGCCAGATCGCTGCGCGCGCCGGCGTCACAGGCGGGCTGATCCGCCACTATTTCACCGGCAAGGAACAGATGCTTCAGGCCGCTTATCGCGAGGTCATGGTGACCATCGGCACGACGGCGATAAATGCGGCAGAGGCAGCGGGCAACGATCCCCGCCGTCGCCTGCATGACTTTGTCATCGCCAATGTCAGCCCGCCGATCATCGACCCGCGCACGCTCTCCCTCTGGGCAGCATTCATCAGCCATGTTCGCGTCGACCCGGAATTCGCCCGCATCCACCGCGAAAACTACCTGAACTTCCTTGCATCGCTGGAAGAACTCCTGACGGACTTCCTTGCTCACAGCGGCAAGACAATCGAACCGACCGAATGCCGCAAGCTGGCGATTGCCATCAATGGCCTGATCGACGGACTGTGGCTGGAAGGGTCGCTCGCAGGCGACCTGTTCGACGACGAGGCCCTGCCACGCATCGCCCTTGAGGCTGTCGAATCGCTGCTCGGCGGCCTGAGCCTTTCCAGTCCAGATGCGCCAAACGACGAGACATGACAGGAAAACCCATGCGTTACGCCTCCATCACCGAACGCCTCGCCGATCTCGGATCGGGAAAATGGGCGATCCACATTGAGGCTCGCCGGATGGCGGACGCAGGCATACAGGTGATTGAGTTGACGATCGGGGAACCGGATGTCAGGCCAGATCCGGCTCTGCTCGACGAATGTGCACGCGCCATGTACGCCGGCAGGACACGCTATTCCAACGGCCGCGGCGAGCCATCGGTGGTCGACGCACTGGTCGAGAAATATCGCAAGCGCCGGTCCGGCATGACGGAGCGTAACATCCTCTGCTTCCCCGGCACGCAGACCGCGCTTTTTTCCGTCATGCTCGGCCTTGTCGACCGTGACGACGAGGTCCTGGTCGGCGACCCTTTCTATGCGACCTATGAAGGTGTGATCGCCGCGAGCGGCGCCCGCATGGTCCCGGTACCGCTGAAGTCGGAGAAGCACTTTCATCTACAGGCCACCGACCTGGCTCTCGCCGTGACGCCGCGCTCGCGCGTGGTGGTGCTCAACACACCACACAATCCGACCGGCGCAGTCCTGACGGCAGCCGAGATCGTGGCGATCGGCGAGGTATGCAAAAGGCATGACCTCTGGATCGTCTGCGACGAAGTCTACGAGGAACTGATCTTCGACAAGGCCTTCGCCTCGCCCTTCGACGAACCAGCGCTCGCCGAGCGCACCATTGTCGTCTCGTCGATCTCGAAATCCCATGCCGCACCGGGCTTCCGCAGCGGCTGGGCCGTTGGGCCGGCGGAATTCTGTGACCGACTCTTGCCGATTTCCGAAACCATGTTGTTCGGCGTCCAGCCTTTCATCGCCGATATGACGGCAATGGCTCTCACTCAGCCCTTTGGCACGGCATCGGTTATGCGCGCCAACTATGAACGACGCGCGAAGATGATGGCTGAGGGCCTTGATCATGACGGAACGCTGAAGCCGATCATGCCCGAAGGCGGAATGTTCATCGTTGTCGACGTGTCCGGCACGGGGCTGAACGGCCTGGAATTCGCCAAGCGCCTGCTCGACGAGAAACATGTCGCCGTCATGCCCGGTGCCTCGTTCGGCGCACAGGCAACCAATTTCATCCGGGTTTCGTTGACGGTCGATGATCAGCAGCTTGCCATCGCAACCGATCGCATGGTCGATCTGGCAAGCGTTCTTCACCGGCAGAGACACCAGTTGCGCAAGGCGGCCGTGTGAGACGAGCGATGAAAACCGGCGGACAGACCAACCGGACGGGCGTCCCATAGCAGGACAGGATTTCGGACCTGTATGACCGCCGCGCGTCAAAAGCTGTCACGCGACGCACCGTTCCGCCAGCCCCTTGGCTACGACTTTGAAATAAGGCATAAAAAAGCCAATTTTCACAGCGAAGCCACGGACCCATCTCCGCGTGAACCCGTTTTCTTGCCGGCACCGCATCGCACGACCGGATTTTGCGTTCGTAATGATTGAACCGAAGGCCAAATCGATGCAAAGCGATGCGCGGGGATGGCAGCGGGTCAAGACGAGCCCTGACGGATTTCCTCTAACGAAAAACTCGAGATTGTGTCTTTGCCCATGACGCCGCCTGTCCCACCGCGCGACCTAGAAACCAAGCAGATCGATCATAATGACGCGATCCGGGCCGCCTATTTTACCATCGATGAATTGCGCGAGGCCGCCGAGGCGCTTGCCAGCGATGGCGGGAGCGACCTGCCCGGGATGATGGATTTCGACTTCTTCGCACGCCATCGCGAAAACGAGCGCGAAATCCTCCGCGTCTATCGCGCAACGGCAACCGATGTCGAAGCGGGTGCGACGATCACGCCGGCGGCCGAATGGCTGCTCGACAATCACTACATCATTGAGGAAGCCATCCAGGAAGTCCGCCGCGACTTCCCCAAGAAATTCTACCGCCAGCTTCCGACCATGAAAATTGGCGGCCGCGAGATCCCGCGGACCATGGCGCTCGCCTGGCTCTATGTGGCACACACCCATTCTACAGTATCGATGGAGGCGATGACCGCGCTGGTCGAAGGCTTCCAGATCCACAAGACGCTGGAGATCGGCGAGCTGTGGGCCCTGCCTTCGATCGTGCGTTTCGTGCTGATCGAGAACTTGCGCCGCATATCCACCCGCGTCGATCGTTCCAGACGCATGCGCCGTAAGGCAAACGACGTCGCCGATGAGATCATCCGGCTGAACGACGCGGCCAGTTCGACCGAACTGTTGAAGCAGATCGAGCCGCTCGCGGACGACAACACCTTCGTCACCCAGTTCCTCTATCGTCTGCGCAACGGCTCACAGAACACCGGTTTCGCCGTCTCTTGGGTCGAGGACCGTCTGGAGAAGGCAGGCCGCAGTGCCGAAGAGGCGATGACCCAGGAACACAATCGCCTGTCGTCCGGCAATGTGACCACCGGCAATATCGTCAAGAGCCTGCGCGAGATCGACGACAAGGAATGGTCGGTCTGGGTCGAGGACGTCTGTCTGGTCGACAAGGTTCTCGGCAGCCACACCGATTATCGCGAACTCGATTTCGGCTCACGCAATACCTATCGTAGCACGATCGAGAAACTGGCCCGTTACTCAGACAAGACGGAGATCGAAATCGCCCAGATGGCGATCGACCTCACCAAGGAAGCGGCCGCGTCACCCGATGCCGTCGGCTCACCCAATGTCGGCGGCTATCTCATCGGCGCGCAACGTGCCCTGCTGGAAAAGGCCATAGGCTATCGCATGCCGCTCTGGCGCCGGCTCGCGCTGGGTATCCAGCGTCTCAACTGGCTGTCAATCGCCATTCCGGTCATCGGCCTGACACTCGCCGCCATGGCTCTGGCGGGCTATTTCCTCTCCATGGCCGGTATTGCCACACCGTTCATCGTCGTACTGTTGTTGCTGTTCTCCCTGCCCGCCTCGGAAGGCGCGACCGGCCTTTTCAACACGCTCGTCACCTTCGTTGCCAAACCGACCCGGCTCACCGGCTATGAATTCAAGGAAGGTCTGCCGCAAGACGCGCGCACGCTCGTGGTCGTACCCTGCCTCATCGCCAAGCGCGACGATGTCGATGAACTGGTGCGCAATCTCGAGGTGCACTATCTCACCAATCCACGCGGAGAGATCTATTTCGCCCTGCTCAGCGACTGGCGCGACAGCCCCGTCGAGGAAGCGCCCGCCGATCTGGAGATCCTCGACTACGCCAAGGGCCAGGTGGCCGAGCTCGCCGCCCGCTACGCCCACGACGGCAAGACCCGCTTCTACCTGCTCCACCGCCGGCGCCTCTACAATCCGGCGGAAGGCGCCTGGATGGGTTGGGAACGCAAGCGCGGCAAACTGCATGAACTGAACCTGCTGTTGCGCGGCGACCGCGACACGTCCTACCTGCCCGGCGCCAACATGGTGCCCGAGGGCGTGCAATATGTCATGACGCTCGACGCAGACACCCGCCTGATGCGTGATGCGGTCACCAAGATGGTCGGCAAGCTCTACCATCCGATCAACCGCCCGGTGCACGATCCGGAAAGCGGCCGTGTCATACGTGGCTACGGGGTTCTGCAGCCCCGCGTGACACCCTCGCTGGCCACCGGCAAAGACGCCTCCGTCTTCCAGCGTATTTTCTCGATGAACCGTGGGCTCGACCCCTATGTCTTCACTGTTTCGGACGTCTACCAGGACATCACCGGCGAAGGCACATTCACCGGCAAGGGCCTCTACCACGTCGACGCCTTCGAGACCGCACTGAAAGGTCGCATCGACGAGAACACTGTCTTGAGCCACGACCTCCTGGAAGGCTCGCTGGCGCGCTGCGCCCTCGTCACGGACGTCGAACTGGTCGAGGACTTCCCGACCCGCTACGAGGTCGAGATTTCCCGTCAACATCGCTGGGCGCGCGGCGACTGGCAGCTGTTGCCCTATATTTTCGACCCGGCCCGCGGCATCACCGCACTCGGCCGCTGGAAAATGGTCGACAACCTGCGGCGCTCGCTGACACCGATGGCCTGGTTCCTCGCCTCGGTGATCGGCTGGCTATCCATGGATCCGGTCGGCGCGTTCCTCTGGCAGCTGCTGCTGATCTTCTGCCTGTTCGTGGCGCCGACGCTCTCGTTGCTGTCCGGCCTGGTACCACGGCAGAGCGACATCGTTCCGGCGGCCCATTTCCAGTCGCTTTGGTCGGAATTGCGCTCTTCGAACGCGCAGGTCGCGCTGCGCATCGTCTTCATCGCCGATATGGCCTACATGATGGGCGACGCGATCATCCGCTCGATCTACCGCATGCTGGTCAGCCGCAAACTGCTGCTCGAATGGCGCACCGCCGCCTCAATCCAGTCGTCAGCCCAGGGCAATATTTCCTCCTATTACCGCAACATGCTGCATGCCCCGGCTCTCGGTCTTCTGGCGCTCGCCGTCGCCGCCGCGTCCGGTGGCTATGGCTATCTGATCGGCCTGCCCTTCACGCTGATGTGGGTGATGTCACCCCTCGTCGCGTGGTATGTCAGCCAATCGGCGGAGACGGAAGACAGTCTGTTCGTACCGGAGGAAGCCACAGTTGAACTGCGCAAAATCGCGCGACGCACATGGCGCTTCTACGAGACCTTCGTCACAGCGGGCGACAATTACCTGCCGCCGGACAATTTCCAGGAAAAACCGGAACCGGTCATCGCGCACCGGACTTCGCCGACCAATATCGGCCTTTACCTGCTCTCCGTCGTCTCCGCCCGGTATTTTGGCTGGATTAGTTTCGAACAGACTATCGAGCGCCTCGAGCGCACGATTGCCACTGTCGACCGCATGGATAAGTACCGCGGCCACCTCTACAACTGGTATCATACGGACACGTTGAAAACGCTCGGCCCGCGCTACATCTCCGCGGTTGATAGCGGCAACCTCGCCGGACACCTGATCGCCATCTCCTCGGCCTGTCGCGAATGGGCGGAAGCGCCCTCTGCCCATATGCAGGGCAGTCTCGATGGCATCGGTGATGTCGGCGGCATCCTGCTCGAGGTCCTCAAGGAGTTGCCGGACGATCGCAAGACCGTGCGGCCACTGCGTCGTCGCCTGGAAGAGCGCATCATCGGCTTCAACACGGCGCTGGCTGCCGTCAAGCGCGAACACGAGTTCGCCTCGATCCGCATCATCAATCTCGGCGCGCTGGCGCACGACATCCAGAAGCTTGCCGCCAATCTAGACCATGAGGTCCGCTCGGAACAAAGCGCGGAAGTCACCCGCTGGACGGAATCGCTGGTCGCCGTCTGCGAGGCGCAGATCGCCGACACCGCCTTCGATCTGTCGAATATAGATCCATTGCGCCAGCGGCTCGCCGTGCTGCGCGACCGCGCCCGCGACATCGCCTTCTCGATGGACTTCACCTTCTTGTTCCGTCCTGAACGCCGCCTGCTGTCGATCGGCTATCGTGTCGAAAGTCGCGAACTGGACGAAGCCTGCTACGATCTTCTGGCGTCGGAATGCCGTCTCACCAGCCTGTTCGCCATCGCCAAGGGCGATCTCCCGACCGAACACTGGTACCGCCTCGGCCGACAGGTCGTGCCAATCGGCGCCCGCGCGGCACTGATCTCCTGGTCAGGCTCTATGTTCGAATATCTGATGCCGCCTCTCGTCATGCAGGAGCGCCAGGGCGGCATCCTCAACCAGACCAACAATCTGGTCGTGCAGGAGCAGATCGCCCACGGCAAACGGCTGGGTATCCCGTGGGGGATTTCCGAAGCCGCCTTCAATGCCCGCGACCATGAGATGAGCTATCAGTACACCAACTTCGGCGTGCCAACGCTCGGCCTCAAGCGCGGTCTCGGCCAGAACGCCGTCATCGCACCCTATGCCTCGATCCTCGCCAGCCAGTATTTCCCGGAAGCGGCGCTGGAAAACCTCAAGCGCCTGCGCAAGCTCGGCGCGCTCGGCGCCTATGGCTTTCACGACGCCGTGGACTTCACCCCGACCCGCCTTCCAGAAGGCAAATCCTGCGCCGTGGTCTTCAACTACTATGCCCACCACCATGGCATGTCGATCGCGGCGATTGCCAATGTCGCCTTCAACGGCCGATTGCGCGAGCTGTTCCATGCCGACCCGGTGATCGAGGCCGCCGAACTTCTGCTGCAGGAAAAGGCACCGCGTGAAATCCCGGTGATGAGCGCCAAATACGAACCGCAGACGCCGGGCAAGGGTCAAGCCGACCTTCTGCGCCCGGAAGTCCGTACCGTCACCGACCCGGCGACCAAGGACCGGGCGCTCGCCTTCTTGTCGAACGGTCACTACTCGGTCATGCTTACGGCAACGGGCTCCGGCTACTCGCGGTGGAACGGTCAGGCCGTCTCGCGCTGGACCGCCGACGCGACCGAGGACCGCTCCGGTACGTTCATCTTCCTGCGCGATACCGCAAACGGTGAGTGGTGGTCGGCGACCGCCTCGCCGCGTCGCGCCGAGGACGAGAAGACCAAGGCCATCTTTGGCGACGACAAGGCAGAGTTCTTCAAGACGGTTGGCGACATCTCGACCCAGGTCGAGTGCATCGTCGCCACAGAGCATGATGCCGAAGGCCGGCGCCTGACCATTCTCAACACCGGCAGCGAGGACCGCTTCATCGAGGTAACCTCCTATCTCGAACCGGTCATCACCCAGGACGATGTCGACAGCGCACATCCGTTGTTCTCGCGCATGTTCATCAAGACCGAGTTCGGCCGCCGCCGCGACGTCATCCGCGCCGAGCGCAACAAGCGCAGCCCCGGAGACGCCGACATGTGCGTCGCCCATCTCGTGGTCGACAGCACCGGCCCCGGCCGGCCGACAGAATTCGAAACCGACCGTCGACGCTTCATCGGCCGCGGTCGCTGCCTCGCCGAGGCTGCGGCCTTCGATCCGGGCGCAACCCTGTCGGGAACGGAAGGCTTCACACTTGATCCCGTGTTGAGCCTACGCCGCGTCGTGCGTGTTCCTTCGGGCAAGAAGGTCAGTGTCATCTTCTGGACAATCGCCGCCCCCAACCGCGAGAAGATTGATCAGGCGATCGAGCGCTATCGTCACCCGGATTCCTTCAGCCACGAACTGATCCACGCCTGGACCCGGGCGCAGGTCGAACTGCGCCACATCGGCATTACCTCGCAACAGGCCGCCGCCTTCCAGCATCTCGGCCGTTACCTGGTCTACCCCGACAATCATCTGAGGACTGACCCGGAAACCGTTCGCAACGGCCTCACCACCCAGTCGGCGTTGTGGCCGTTGGCCATTTCCGGCGACTTTCCGATCGTAGCCCTGCGTATCAACGACGATATGGACATCGAGATCGCCCGCGAAGCGATGAGCGCACTCGAGTACCTGCGTCGCCGCGGCATCATCGCCGATCTGGCGATCGTCAACGAACGTGCTACCTCTTATGCGCAGGACATGCAGCATGCGCTCGATCAACTGGCCGAAAACCTGCGCCACCGACTGCCGGACGGCAGCAGTGGCAAGCCGCATGTCTTCGTCGTCCGCAACGATCTGATCGAGGAAAGTGCCTCGCAGGCCCTGATCGCAGCGGCTCGCGTCGTTCTACACGCCCGCAACGGCAAGGTCGTCGACCAGATCAATCGCGCGGTTTCGCTCTTTGCCAACCCTCGCAACCCCGATGGCTCCGAGGCCGAATGGCCCGGCCTGCTACCGACCGCGCCATCCGCGACAGCTGCGAGCGCCCCAGCATCCGACGGCAAGGGTCTCGAATTCTGGAACGGCTTCGGCGGCTTTGCCCAAGACGGCAAGGAATATGTCGTACGGCTCGCCGGTCGAAATTCCACGCCGCAACCGTGGATCAATGTGATCGCCAACGAAAAATTCGGCTTCCACGTCTCCGCCGAAGGCGCCGGCTTCACTTGGACTGGCAATTCGCGTGACCATCAGTTGACGCCATGGACGAACGATCCGGTCATCAACCGTCCAGGTGAGGCCTTCTACGTCGCCGATCTGGAGACCGGCCGCACATTCAGTCCTTTCAGCGCCCTCAACCTCGACGAAAAGGCCCGTTTCGAAGCCCGCCACGGCCTCGGCTATTCGGTTTTCTTGAGCCAAAACGACGGGCTGGAACTTGAGCTCACCCAGACTGTCGACCGCGACCGGCCGGCCAAGCTCTCCCGCCTGGTTCTACGCAATAAAGGCTCGGATCTGCGAAGCCTGCGCGTCTACGGCTATGCGGAATGGGTGCTTGGCAACAACGCGCAAAAGAGCGCGCCCTTCGTCCTGTCGTCCTTCGACGAGGACACCGGCGCGCTCTTCGCCACCAACCCCTACGACATCAACTATCCGGGCCGCACCGCCTTCCTGGCAGGTCTCGGCACGCCGGACGGCTATACGGCGAGCCGGCGCGAGTTCATCGGCCGGCATGGCTCGATCCGGATGCCGCAGGCGTTGGCACGCCAGTCACATCTCTCCGGCTCTGCCGACACCGAAAGCGATCCGTGCGCGGCTCTCGCCTTCGACATAGACGTACCGGCAGGCGCAGAACGGGACATCACCTTCCTCCTTGGCGAAACCGAGACGAACGCCGCCGCCCGCGAGCTGATCGGTGCCCTGCGCAAGGAGGGCTTCCCCTCCGTGCTCTCTGCCACGCGTGATTTCTGGTCCTCCTTTACGGACCAGCTACAGGTGAAAACTGATGACCGGGCCTTTGACACGTTGGTCAACCGCTGGCTGCCCTATCAGGCGCTCGCCTGTCGGATCTTCGCCCGGGCCGGCTTTTACCAAGCAAGCGGTGCCTATGGCTTCCGCGACCAGTTGCAGGACACGCTTGCCTTCCTGCTGGTCGAGCCGCAGCTGGCACGCCGCCAGATCCTCAATGCTGCCTCGCGCCAGTTCGTCGAAGGCGACGTACAGCATTGGTGGCTGCCCAACACTGGCGCAGGCGTGCGCACGCGCATCTCCGACGATGTCGTCTGGCTCGCCCATGCAACGGATCAGTATGTGGCAAAGACCGGCGACACCGCCTTCCTCGACGAGCGCCTGGCCTTCCTTGAGGGGCCACAGCTCGCCGAAGACCAGCACGACAGCTTCTTCCAGCCGGCAACGTCGAACGAGGACGCGACCCTCTACGAGCATGCAGCCCGTGCGCTCGATCTTGCGGTTGCCCGCACCGGTTCCCACGGCCTGCCGCTTATCCTCGGCGGCGACTGGAATGACGGCATGAACCGCGTCGGTGAAAAAGGTCAGGGCGAGAGCGTCTGGCTCGGCTGGTTCCTGGCCTCTACCCTCAAGACCTTCCTCGCCCACGCAGAGGCGCGCGGCGACGAAGCCCGCGTGACCCGGTGGAATGCGCATCTCGCGGTACTCGGCGATGCGCTTGAGACGACGGGCTGGGACGGCGAATACTACCGCCGCGGCTATTTCGATGACGGCACGCCACTCGGCTCCGCCCAGTCGGAGGAATGCCGCATCGATTCGATCGCCCAGTCGTGGAGCGTTCTATCGGGGGCCGGTAAAACGGAACACAGCGCCAAGGCGCTCGATGCGGCACTCGCCGAACTCGTGGACGACGAGACTGGTATCATCCGGTTGTTCACCCCGCCGTTTGAGAAAACCAACCTCGACCCGGGCTATATCAAGGCCTATCCGCCAGGTGTGCGCGAAAATGGGGGGCAGTATACTCATGCAGCCATCTGGCTGGGCTTGGCGCTGGCCAAGGCCGGCCGGCCGGCCGACGCCTGGCGCTGCTTCAAGATGCTGAACCCGATCAATCATGCACTGGATGCCGAAGCCGCCGAACGCTATCGCGTCGAGCCCTATGTGGTCGCGGCCGACGTCTATGGCGGCGAGGCCTATCTCGGCCGCGGCGGCTGGACCTGGTATACCGGCTCGGCTGGCTGGCTCTACCGCTTCGCAGTCGAGGGCCTGCTTGGCATCACCCGTACGGGTGACCGCCTGCTCGTCCAGCCGGCGTTGCCGCCGGAATGGAACGTATACGAGGCGAAGCTGGAGATTGCCGGCAAGACTTATGCCATCTCTGTCGAACGACTTGCTGGCTCAGAAGGTTACGCTGTGAAGGTCAACGGTGAGAAAATCACTGATCAGGAGGCAGGTTACCCTCTCGCGGCAGCTACCTGAGGAACCGCCGCGCAGGCGGGCCAGCCGACCGGTCTGTCAGCCGCAACGAGACGAAAAACCCCGCCGTCAAAACGACGGCGGGGTTTTTTATTTCTAGACCGGGCTCGGCCTGGCTCAGGCCTCGAAGACGACCAGAAGATCCTTGGCATCGATCTGGTCACCGGTCTTCGCCAGCACCTCGGCGATCGTACCGTCGCGGTCGGCATGCAGGGCCGTCTCCATCTTCATCGCCTCGATCGACAGCAGCACGTCGCCGGACTTGACCGCCTGGCCTGCCGCCACCGCGACCGTCGAGATCACGCCCGGCATCGGCGCACCCACATGCGCCGCATTCGCCGGATCAACCTTGCGACGTGCAGCACTGCCGGCAGCGCCATGGGCGCGGTCCGGCACCTTGATGCGCCGCGGCTGCCCGTTCAGCTCGAAGAACACGGTCACCATGCCCTTGTCGTCGGCTGCGCCCATGGCCTGGTTGACAACAACCAGCGTCTTGCCTTTTTCGAGGTCGACGAACAGTTCCTCGCCAGCTGGCAGGCCGTAGAAATAGTAGGGCGTCGGCAGAACCGAAACCGGGCCGTAGGTCTCCGCAGCCAGCGCATAGTCGGTGAAGACTTTGGGATACATCAGATAGGAAGCGAATTCGAAATCATCGACGGTGCGGCCGAGCTTCTCCTCGATCGCCTTGCGCTCGGCGTCCAGATCCGTGTCTTCGAGCAGCGAGCCCGGACGAACCGTGTAGGGCTGTTCGCCCTTCAGGGCCTTCTTCTGTAAGCCTTCCGGCCAACCCATCGGCGGCTGGCCAAGATCGCCGCGCAGCATCGAGACCACCGATTCGGGGAAAGAGACCTCCTTGCCCGGATCAACGACATCCTCAACCGTCAGATCCTGGCTAACCATCATCAGTGCCATATCGCCGACAACCTTCGAAGACGGCGTCACCTTGACGATGTCGCCGAACATCTGGTTGGCGTCCGCATAAGCTTGCGCCACCTCATGCCAGCGGGTCTCCAGCCCAAGCGAGCGAGCCTGTTCCTTGAGATTGGTGAACTGACCGCCCGGCATTTCGTGCAGGTAGACTTCCGATGCAGGTCCCTTGAGATCGCTTTCAAAGGCAGCGTACTGGTTGCGCACGGCCTCCCAATAGAAGGACAGGCGACGGATCCAGTGCGGGTCGAGACCCGGATCCCGCTCGGAGCCGCGCAACGCCTCGACGATCGAACCGAGGCACGGCTGGGACGTATTGCCCGACAGGCTGTCCATCGCCGCGTCGACCGCGTCGACACCCGCATCGACGGCAGCCAGCACGGTCGCAGCCGAAATGCCCGAGGTATCGTGGGTGTGGAAGTGGATCGGCAGGCTGGTCGCCTCGCGCAACGCCTTGAACAGAATCTTCGCCGCAGCCGGCTTCAACAGGCCAGCCATGTCCTTGACCGCGATGATGTGGGCACCAGCCTTTTCGAGATCGGCGGCCAGCGCGGTATAATACTTCAAATCATACTTTGGCCGGGCCGAATTGAGAATATCGCCGGTGTAGCAGATCGCCGCTTCGCAAAGCTTGTTCTCCTCGGCGACCGCATCCATCGACACCCGCATGTTGTCAACCCAGTTGAGGCAATCGAAGACGCGGAAAAGATCGATGCCACCCTTCGCCGCCTGGCGTACGAAGTACTTCACCACATTGTCGGAATAGTTCTTGTAGCCGACGCCATTTGCGCCCCTGAGCAGCATCTGCAGCAAAAGGTTCGGTGCTCCCTCGCGAATGAGCGCGAGGCGCTCCCACGGGTCCTCGGTGAGGAAGCGCATGGAAACGTCGAAGGTCGCTCCACCCCAGCACTCAAGCGACAGGAGGTTCGGCAGCGCGCGGGCATAGGCGCCCGCGGCACGCGCAATGTCATGGGTGCGCATGCGCGTTGCTAACAGTGACTGATGGCCGTCACGCATCGTCGTGTCGGTCACCAGCACCCGCGTTTGCTCACGCATCCACTCGCCGAACTTGACCGGGCCGAGCGTGTCTAGCAACTGCTTGGTGCCATCCGGGATAGGGCCGTCAATATAGGGCACGGCCGGCTTGGCCGCATCCTCCGGCGGCCGTGGACGACCCTTGGCTTCCGGGTGGCCGTTGACGGTAACGTCGGCGAGATAGGTCAGAAGCTTGGTAGCACGGTCCTGACGCTTTACCTGGGCGAACAGTTCCGGCGTCGAATCGATGAAGCGGGTCGTATAGCTGTTGTCACGGAACTTCTGGTGGCTGATGATGGCCTCGAGGAAGGTCAGGTTGGTCGCCACGCCCCGGATACGGAATTCGCGCAGCGCACGGTCCATGCGCTGGATCGCCTCCTGTGGCGTCGGCGCCCAGGCGGTGACCTTTTCCAGCAACGGATCGTAAAAGCGAGTGATCACCGCACCCGAATAGGCCGTACCGCCATCAAGGCGGATACCGAAACCGGTCGCGCCACGATAAGCGGTTATACGGCCGTAATCGGGGATGAAGTTGTGTTCAGGATCCTCGGTGGTGATACGGCACTGAAGCGCATGACCATTGAGACGGATGTCGGCCTGGGCGGGCACGCCCGATTCAGGCGTGCCGATCGCGTAGCCGTCGAGAATGTGGATCTGCGCCTTGACGATGTCGATGCCGGTCACGGCTTCGGTGACCGTGTGTTCAACCTGAATGCGCGGGTTGACTTCGATGAAGTAGAATTTTCCGGTGTCGGCATCCATCAGATACTCTACCGTGCCGGCGCCGACATAGTTCGTCGCCTTGGCAATCTTCAGCGAATAAGAAGCAAGCTCTTGGCGTTGCGCGTCGCTGAGATAGGGCGCCGGGGCGCGCTCGACAACCTTCTGGTTGCGGCGTTGGATAGAGCAGTCGCGCTCGAACAGATGCACGACATTGCCGTGCGTGTCGCCAAGGATTTGGCTTTCGACATGGCGGGCGCGCTCGACCAGCTTTTCAAGGTAAACCTCATCCTTGCCGAAGGCAGCCATCGCCTCGCGCTTACCCTCGGTCACTTCGCGGGCGAGATCCTTCGGATCGCGGATCGCGCGCATGCCGCGACCGCCGCCGCCCCAAGACGCCTTGAGCATCACCGGATAGCCGATCTCTTCGGCCATGCGTGCGACCTCAGCCATATCGCCCGGCAACGGAGTGGTCGCCGGTACAACCGGAACGCCAACCGAAATCGCTAGATTGCGGGCGGCGACCTTGTTCCCGAGCTGGCGCATGGTCTCGGCACGCGGCCCGATGAAGGTGATGCCGGCCTTGTCGCAGGCGTCTACGAATTCCGGGCTCTCCGAAAGAAGTCCATAGCCAGGGTGAATCGCGTCCGCCCCGGAGAGCTTCGCCACCCGGATCACTTCATCGATCGACAGATAGCTTTCGATCGGGCCGAGTTCACGAGCAAGATGCGGGCCGCGTCCGACCTGATAACTCTCGTCGGCCTTGAAGCGATGCAGCGAGAGTTTGTCCTCCTCCGCCCAGATCGCGACCGTTTTCAGTCCCAGTTCGTTGGCGGCACGAAAGACGCGAATGGCAATTTCGGATCGGTTGGCAACGAGAATCTTGGAAATGGACAAATCGCTCTCCTCCGTCTATGGCACAGCCTATGCTGCACCTGCGAAGTTCCATATCGCGTTGTCACAAAGAGTTCAATTTCTCCCGTTGACCATTGCCAAATTTCCGCCGGAAATCAGGTAATCAAACCCAGACGGAAAGCCAGCGCCACAACATGCTGGCGGTTCTTCGCCTTGAGCTTGTCCTGGATACCGTTCATGTACCAGTCGACGGTATGGTTGGAGATCTTGAGGATCTTGCTGATGTCGTTCGACGTCAGGCCGTCCGCGAGATAGTTCAAAACCTCCATCTCGCGCCGGGTCATCCGCGCGTCGATCTGTGCCGCTTCCTGCAGTCCGCCGGTCTCTTGACGCAATTCGAGCAGTCGCCAGAAGGCTTTCTTAGCGACCGCGTCAAACAGCGTCATCTCCACCGGCGACAGATCGACAGGCCGACCGCCGAGCGTCATATTGCCGAGCAGGCCAGTGCGACCATGGACCGGAAAAATATAGCCATCCTGCAGGCCGAAGCGGAGCGAGTCCATCATCATCCGCTCCATGCGTTTGCGATGCGGATCGCTCTTGAAGGCGGTGATCGTCTCGTTCCAGCGAAACCCCTTCTGCGCCTGTCCGAGATAACGGATGGTCGGATCGATCAGCACGAATTTCTTGGCGATATAGGTCTCAGGCCAGCCCTCGGGCCAGCGTCCGGTCAGGACCAACCCCATTGGGTTTTCATTCGGCTTCGGCTGACGAATGATTCCATAATAGTCGAAACGATAATGCCGCAGCAACGTTTCCAGCTCGATGATAACCTCGTCGGCCGTCCTGCACTCGTCCGCGACGACCAGGAACTGAATCAATTGATTAATGCTCAAACCTACCCCCAAACCTCGCCTCGCGAACGAGACCATGAAAAAACCACACGACACCGGTTATTTCCTACAGCGCCGTTCGGCAGGCATGCATAGGCTAACAGATAGAGTTAGGAGGCCTTTAAATTCATAACACGAAATTTAGCCTTTCCCGCGAAATCTGAGAGATCAGAGTGAGCGGTTTTAATGATCCTTTCAATGTCACACGAGCACAGAATGACGGCACAGGACGGCTCTCGATCCGTTTTTGTCACTATGGCATAATGGCATACCCTCTTGCCAACTTATAAGAAAAACGCTTCAAGCTGCCGACTATACCGGCCGATCGATGAGGGAACGCCATTGTCTTTGTTCCAGGTTTACATAAAGGCCCTGCGGTATCTCTCGGCCTACCGCCTCCGAGTCAGCCTCGTCGTGATCGCCAACATCGTGCTGGCGATGATCACCATCATCGAGCCGATCCTGTTCGGGCGCATCATCGACGCCATATCGGAAAAAGGCGACGCGAAGCCCATGCTGATCGCGTGGGGCTGTTTCGGCGTGTTCAACACGGTCGCCTACGTCCTGGTCGCCCGCGAAGCCGACCGTTTGGCGCACGGCCGACGTGCCGATCTGCTGACCGAGGCCTTTGGCCGCATCATCTCCATGCCACTCAGTTGGCACCATCAACGCGGCACCTCAAATGCGCTGCACACCCTGCTGCGTGCCAGCGAGACGCTGTTCGGCCTCTGGCTCGAGTTCATGCGGACCCATCTGGCGACGGCCGTGGCGCTCGCCCTGCTCATCCCAACCGCGTTTTCGATGGACTGGCGGCTGACCTTGGTGCTGCTTGTGCTCAGCGTGCTCTATCTGCTGATCGGCAAGACCGTGATGAACAGGACCAAGGAAGGTCAAGCCTCGGTCGAAACCCATTATCACACGGTTTTTTCGCATGTCAGCGATTCGATCAGCAACGTGTCCGTCCTGCACAGTTACAACCGAATAGAGGCGGAGACACGGGCGCTCAAACAATATGCGCAAGAGCTACTTGCCGCCCAATATCCGGTGCTCGACTGGTGGGCGATCGCCAGTGCCCTGAACCGCATCGCCTCAACCCTTTCCATGCTGATCATTCTGGTGATCGGCACGATCCTGGTGCAGCGGGGCGAGCTGAAAGTTGGTGACATCATTGCCTTTACAGGCTTTGCCGGATTGCTCATCGGTCGGCTCGACCAGATGCGCTCCTTCGCCACCCAGATTTTCGAAGCCCGAGCCAAGCTCGAGGATTTCTACCAGCTTGAGGATGCCGTTCAGGAACGCGATGAGCCGGCCGGCGCCGCCGAGCTGACGGACGTGAAAGGCAACGTCGAATTCCGCGACGTATCGTTCGACTTCGCCAACACCACGCAGGGCGTGCACGACGTGTCGTTCACGGTTAAGGCGGGCCAGACCATAGCCATCGTCGGCCCGACCGGAGCCGGCAAGACGACGCTGATCAATCTCCTGCAGCGGGTCCACGAACCACAAAAGGGGTCAATCCTGATCGACGGCACCGATATCAGGACAATCACCCGCAAGTCTCTGCGCCAATCGATCGCTACCGTCTTCCAGGACGCCGGCCTGCTCAATCGCTCGATCCAAGACAATATTCGCCTCGGTCGCGAGGATGCGAGCGACGAAGATGTTCGGAAAGCCGCGGAGGCGGCAGCCGCCACCGATTTCATCGAAAGCCGGCTGAGCGGCCTTACCACCGTTGTCGGCGAGCGTGGCAACCGTCTATCCGGCGGCGAGCGGCAACGCATAGCGATTGCTCGCGCCATCCTGAAGAACGCGCCGATCCTCGTGCTCGACGAAGCGACCAGCGCGCTGGACGTGGAAACCGAGGCGCGGGTCAAGATGGCGATCGACCGTCTGCGTATGAACCGCACGACCTTTATCATAGCCCACCGGCTATCGACCGTGCGCGAGGCCGACATTGTCCTCTTCCTCGACCATGGCCGGATCGTCGAAATGGGCGGCTATGACGAACTCAGCAAGAGCGGCGGGCGCTTTGCCTCACTGCTCAAGGCCAGTGGGTTGCTCCCCCAGGAAGAGACCGCCTAGTTTCGGCACCTGCCGGAAATTGCGATTTCCGCTACCGGTTAAACGCCTGAAAAAAAACGTGACGAAACGTGGCAGCTCGTGCCATGCTCCAGCACGCTGTCAGCGAGCGGTTGCGCAAGGCGGTAACACCGCCATGTGATGGCAAGACAGGTTGCATAGGGAGGCGTATGACGAGCATGAACGAGACCTTCACCGCGGTTGTTATCGACACCGTCGACGGCAAGCCGAAAGCGGCCTTCCGTCAGCTCACAAAGGCCGACCTGCCCGACAACGACGTTCTGGTGGAGATCGCTTACTCTACGCTGAACTACAAGGATGGGCTCGCCGTTTCCGGCAAAGGGCGAATCGCCCGGCGCACGCCAATGGTCGCCGGCGCCGATCTTGCCGGCACCGTCGTTTCCTCCCGCTCACCGCTGTGGAAGACAGGCGACAAGGTCATCCTCAACGGCTTTGGCATGTCCGAGACCGAATGGGGCGGTTATTCGCGCTTCCAGAATGTCAAGGCCGAATGGCTGATGGGCCTGCCCAAGGGCATCACGCTCGAACAGTCGATGGCGATCGGCACGGCCGGCTACACAGCTGCACTCTGCGTCAATGCGCTGGAGGACTGGGGGGTGATCAAGCCGGGTGGAGGCGAGGTTCTGGTCACGGGGGCGGCCGGTGGCGTAGGCTCGATCGCGGTCAGCCTGCTTGCCGCCAAGGGCTACCGTGTTACCGCCTCGACCGGGCGCCCCGAAACGCATGACTATCTGACATCGCTCGGTGCCACTGCCTTCATCGATCGCGCCAGCCTCACGGAGAAGGGCGCGCCCTTGCAGAAAGAGCGGTGGTCGGGCGCCGTCGACAGTGTCGGGTCCACGACGCTGGCCAACGTGCTGTCGCAAACCGTCTATGGCGGCGCTGTGGCAGCCTGTGGTCTCGCTGGTGGTGCAGATCTGCCGGCGACCGTGCTGCCACATATACTAAGGAGTGTGGCGCTGCTCGGTGTCGATTCTGTCTTCGCGCCGTTAGCCAAACGCCAGCGTGCCTGGCAGACGCTCGCTGACCAACTCGACCGCGCCCACCTCTCAGCCCTGACGACCGTCGAGCCGATGTCGAAGATACAGGAACTGGCGGACGCGATCGTCGCAGGACAGATCCGCGGCCGCGTTGTCATCGACGTCAGCTGCTGAGCTTCATTCCGCAGCGGCGGCCGGAAACGGCTGGTTCTGATTTTCACGCCCACCGGCCGCCTTCGCGTCACGATCATCTTTGCTCCGTGGCTCGCGGCCGAAAAACAAGGCGTAGGCTGCCGGCAGAACGAGGATAGTGAGTACAGTCGCCACCAGAATGCCGCCCATCATCGCATAGGCGAGCGGCCCCCAGAACACGCCGCGCGAGATTGGGATCAGCGCCAGGACGGCGGTGAGCGCGGTAAGCATGATCGGCCGGAAACGGCGTATCGCCGATCCGATGATCGCTTCCGATCGCTCCATGCCGGCAGCAATGTCCTGGTCGATCTGGTCGATCAGGATGATCGAGTTGCGAATGATAATGCCGAGCAGTGCAATGACGCCCAAGATGGCGACGAAGCCAAAGGGCGCGCCGCTGATCAGCAGGGCCGCCGCCGCTCCGATGATGCCGAGTGGGCCGGTTGCCAGCACCAGCATCGCCTTGCCGAAATGCTGCAGCTGAATCATCAGCAGAACGACGATGACGAGTAGCATCACCGGCGCCTTTGCGGCGATTGACGCCTGGCTCTCGGCGCTGTCTTCCGCCCCGCCCTGCACCTCGATCTTATAGCCAGGCGCAAGCGAGGCGCGCAGGCCCTGCAGTTGTCCATAAAGCTCAGTGACCACTTCGTTCGATTGCACACCGTCCGGCAAGGTGGCGCGCACGGTGATTGACGGGAGGCGATTGCGTCGCCATTCGATCCCCTGTTCGAGCACGGGCACGACACGGGCCACCTGCGACAGGGGTACAAAGGCGCCGTTGTCCGTCGGAATGTAGACCGAATTGACCGCTGTCAGCAGCTGGCGGCTATCCTGCGGTTCGCGAGCGACGATCGAGATCGTCTCCTCGCCGGCACGCACATCGGCCAGCGGCGCCCCGCTCATCGTCGCTTGCAGCATCTGCCTGAGCCGCTGCGAAGTGACGCCAAGCGCACGCGCACGATCCTGGTCGACCACCAGTTTCATCGCAGGCACCGGCTCCAGCCAATCGTCGTGTACGGCACCCAGAAGCGGATTGGCGAGATAGACCTTTTTCACGTCATCGGCGATGCGGCGCACCTCGGCACGATCCGGGCCGGTGACGCGCATCTGTACAGGCCAACCGGTCGGCGGCCCGAGGAAGAGGCGGTCGACTTTCGAGCGGATCTCCGGAAAATCCGACGCAAGCATGGCACGCAGCTTGAGGATCATCCGTTCGCGCGCCGGTTCGTCATTAGCCATGACGAGCAACTGGGCGAAGTTCGGATTGCGCAACTGCTGATCGAGCGGCAGGAAGAAGCGTGGCGCTCCCTCTCCGATATAGGTGGCGACGAAACGCTTGTCGGGATCGTCCATGATCCGGGCTTCCAGCGCCTTGGCCTGGTTCTCCACCTCATGAATGCTGGTGCCCTCCGGCAGCCAGAGATCGACGAGGATCTCCGGCCGCGACGACGCCGGGAAGAAGCTCTGCGGAATGAACTGGAAGGACCAGAGACTGGTGACGAAAGTGCCGAGCGTCAGGGCGAGCACAATCAGCCGGTGGCGAACCGCCCAGCCGACGGTTGCGCGCAAACGATGATAGAAGCCAGTATCGAAAACGTCCTGATGGCTGCCGGCATGGTGCCGCTGCTTGAGGATCATGTAGCCGAGCCAAGGCGTAAAATAGACTGCCACGAACCAAGAGACGACAAGCGAGATGCCCACGACATAGAACAGCGTGCGGACATATTCGCCAGCCGTCGATTCGGCGAAACCGACCGGGATGAAGCCGGCCGTGGTGATCAGCGTGCCGGTCAGCATCGGAAACGCGGTCGAGGTGTAGGCAAAGCTCGCCGCATCGATCTTGTGCAGACCCTCCTCAAGCTTGCGCTCCATCATCTCGACGACAATCATCGCGTCATCGACTAGAAGACCGAGCGCGATGATCAGCGCGCCGAGTGAAATGCGCTGCAGGTCGATGCCCAGTTCGTACATGATCGCGAAAGTCGCGGCGAGCACCAATGGAATGGCGATGGCGATAACAAGGCCTGAGCGCCAGCCGATCGACAGGAACGAGACGACCAGCACGATCGCCAGCGCTTCGACCAACGCCTTCATGAATTCGCGGATTGCCTCATGCACAACTTCAGGCTGGTTGGAAATTTGCGCGACCTCGACGCCATGCGGCAGCGAGGCCTCGAAGCGTTGCAGGGTCTGCTCGACGGCCTTGCCGACATCCGTGACATTGAAACCTTTGGCCATGACGACGCCGACCTGGACGCTGTCTTGCCCATTGAAGCGGAACTTGCGCTGGAACGGTTCCTCGGTGCCTTCGCTGATGGTGGCGATATCACCAAGCCGGGTCACCTGCTGACCGGCGCGTAGCCTCAGTTCCCGGATGTCGCCGGCCCGCCCAAAACCGCCGTCGACGGAGATCCGTACCGAACGTTCGCCGGTATCGATCGTGCCGGCCGGATCGATCGCATTCTGACCTGCCAGTGCATTCTTCAGGTCATTGAAGGTCAGGCCACGCTCGGCCAACACTTTGGACGAGACGTCGATATAGATTTTCTGTGGCTGATCACCAAGGATCACCGCCTTTTCGACACCCGGCGTCGTCAAAAGCATGTCGCGGGCCTGGATGGCGAAGTCCTTGAGCTCGGGATAGCTGTAGCCGTCACCGGATAACGAATGCAGCGTGATGAAGGTATCGCCGAACTCGTCGTTGAAGTAGGGACCCAGCAGTCCTTCAGGCAAATCGCTCGAGATGTCGCCAACCTTCTTTCGGACTTGGTAGAAGGCATCGGCCACCTCGTCCGCATTTGTGTCCCCCTTCACCTGAAGGGTGATGATGGCACTGCCGGCGCGCGTATAGGATTTCACCCAGTCGAGATGCGGCACTTCCTGCAATTTGCGCTCGATCTTGTTGACCACCTGGTCCTGCATGTCGGTGATCGAGGCGCCGGGCCAGACGGCCTGTACGACCATAACGCGGAAGGTGAAATCGGGATCCTCCTTCTGCCCCATGCGCATGAGGCCAAGCACGCCGGCGATCAGGATCAGGCCGAACAGGAAACGTGCCATGCTCGGGTGGGCAATCGCCCAGCGCGACAGATTGAAGGAGCCCTTGTCATTGTTGGACGACATCATGGTGTTCATGCACTCTCTCTGGGCCCTAATTCAGCGTATCTGCGCAATCGCAGCGGTCGTGTCCGGCATGAGCGCGGCTTGCCTGGCCTCATGACCTAAAGCCTTGACCTTGAGGCCTTCCGCCATGAACTGAGTACCCGCCACAACCACTAGGTCTCCCGCATTGAGCCCATCGGAGACGCGAACCCCATCGTCTGCAAAATCGACGACAGTGATAGACCGTTCATGCACGGTCTGAGCCGCCGGATCGACTGTCCAGACAACCGGACGGTCGGCAGCCCCCCGCGCCAGTGCGCTGAGCGGCAGGTCAAAAAGCGAACGGTCGCCGTCGGCCACAGCCTTGACCGAAGCCGTCATGCCGAGAAGCACGCGTGCATCGTCTGGCACGGCGATGCGCACCGCGAAAGTGCGTGAGGCTGGATCGGCGCTGCCGGCCACTTCGCGGACGGTTCCTTTAAGCATCAGCTTGTCGTTCGACCACAACCCAACCTCGACAGCTTTGCCGGGGGTAAACGCGAAGACGTCGCTCTCCGGCACGGCGATCGACACTTCCTTTTCGCCGCCGACGGCAACGGTCACGACTGGCGTCCCGGCAGCGACCACCTGGCCGGCATCGGCATGGACCGCGGTCACGATACCGTCGCGGTCGGCTTTCAGCTCCGCATAGGCAACCTGATTCTCCGCTTGGGCCAGCGTTGCCTTGGCCGAATCCCGCGCCGCGACCGCCTGATTATAGACAAGTTGTGCCTGTTCAAGCTGCGCCTTGGCAGCGACCTGCTGCTTGAAGAGCTGATCGGCGCGGTTCATCGCGAATGCTGCAGTCTCCACCTGCCGCTCGGCGGCGACGAGATTGGCACGGGCGCTGGCCAGCGAAAGCTCGTAATCGGTCGCATCAAGACGGGCCAGCACGTCGCCGGCAGCGACACGATCGCCGATATCGGCCTTTCGCTCAACGATCTTGCCGCCGACCCGGAAGCCGGCCGGCGTTTCGCTGCGCGCCCGCACGGCCCCGGAATAGGAAAGCTCGCGCGTTGTCGTGGCAGGGGCGATCTCGACCACCTTCACCGGGCGGATGTTTTCCTTCGGCACTTCGGCGGTTTCCGCCGAACATCCGGCCAGCGCCGCCGCAAGCAGCAGGGAAAAGAGAGACATCTTGTACATCGTTATTTCCTTGGCGATTGGCCACCTTGGCGCTCGACGCGCTTCCAAGGTTGCGAAAATCAGCGTTTGAGCGCTCGAATGGCGAAATCGGTCAGTTCCTGCGGCGAGGCGCGGTTTTCCTTGTAAAGGCATTGCGCCACCAACTGCGGATGGCTGAGCAAGAGTGTACTCGCTCCGAAACAGCGGGCGGCGACGCGTGCGTCCTGCGCCACGAATTCTCCGTCCGCGATCCCGTCAGAGATGATGGTCTCGACCACGTCGTTCATCCGGTCGATATGCCGCTCGATCGCATCCCAGTTCTGCTCGATCGCGACGATGACCATCTCATGCACCTTCTCGGCGTCCATCATGGTCTCAACCGTCATCCGGTGTTCCATTTCGACGAAACGACGCAGCCTTTCCTCGGCACTGACGGGCATGGCGGCAATCTGCAGTGCACGCTCGTGGCCCGCACCCAGCATGCTACGGCAGAGTTCCTGGAGGATCTCGTTCTTGGAATCGAAGAAACGGTAGATGTTGGCGGGCGACATGCCAAGGTCGCGAGCGATGTCCGCCACCGTGGTCTTGCCATAGCCATAATGGCGGAAAAGACGTTCGGCGGCTTCAAGAATGCGCCTGATATTTTCCTGCCGCACGGCACTGTCCGGGTGCTGTTCGGCGGGCGAATGGGAAGCGTTCATATTGCCTATCTCTGATGACTGACGAATATCGAATTTCGTCACTATTAAATCGTCAGACCAATTTTGTCAATTATGGTGCGCGCTACCGAACCGCTGGGGTTGGCGGCAGCAGAAAGAGTGGACCGGACCAACGGCCGTGAAATGACTTGTTGCTTGCGACCATGTCCCTATATCGTGAACGCGGGCACTGGGGGGGGTACCGCGCCCGTCCAACCGGCGGCATAACCGCAAGAACAACAACCTGAATGAACCGCTGATGGCCTTTCGCTTCATCCATACCGCCGACATCCACCTCGATTCACCGCTACGCTCGCTCTCGTTGCGCAATCGTGACTTGGCTGAACTGATCGGCAATTCGACCCGCCAGGCGCTCACCGCCATTGTCGACCTCTGCATTGCCGAGCAGGTGGACGCGCTTGTCATCGCCGGCGACCTCTACGACGGCGAGCAGACCTCGATGAAGACCGCGCGCTTTCTTGCCGCGCAAATGCAGCGGCTGGCCGAGGCAGGTATCGCCGTGCACACAATCCGCGGAAATCACGACGCGCTGTCGCGCATCACCCAGGAGCTCATCCTGCCGCCCTCGGTGAAGATCTACGGCGGTCGCGCCGAAACGGTTGAGATGGAAAAGGCCGGCCTCGGCATCGCCTTCCATGGCCTGAGCTTCTCCCGCCCGCAGGCACCGGAAAGCCTCCTGCCGAAATACCGGCCGCCGCTTGCCGACCGGGTCAATATCGGCATCATGCACACAAGCCTCGATGGCGCCCCCGGCCACGACGTCTATGCGCCCTGCGGCCTCGCCGATCTCCAGGCGTCGGGTTTCGACTACTGGGCGCTCGGCCACATCCACCAGCGCAGCCAGTATGACGGACGTACCACGGTGGTCATGTCCGGAATGCCGCAGGGTCGGGACATCAATGAAGCCGGACCGAAATCCGTATCGCTGGTCACCGTGCAAGACGACCGAACCGTCAGCGTCGAGGAAAGACCCACCAGCATCGCCGAATTCGGGCGGGTCGCTGTCGACCTGAGCGCAGCGACCGCCTGGCATGAGGTCGCCGACAGTATCGAACGGGCCGTGGCAGGCGAGCGAGCAGCAAGCGGTTCAAGCCATCTCGTCGCACGCCTGATGTTGACCGGGCAGACACCGCTGTCCTGGCGGATGCGCCGCGACCGGGACCTCTTGCTTGCCGAAGCCGAGCAGCGCGCCGAAAGCCTTGGTCGGACATGGATCGAGAAGATCGAGATCCGCACAGAACCGCCGGCCGAGACAACCGGCAAGGCGACCGCCGATCCGTTGATCGAGCTTGGAGCGCTGATGCGCGACGATGTCGCCGCCCGCCATGGCCTGCGCGAGGACATCCGCCAGATGGTCAAGGACCTTCGCGACGAACTGCCGCCCGAAAGCCGCGGCTTTGCCGGTAACGATGAGGCGCAATTCGAGGCCTATGTCGATCAGTTGCTGACAGAAGGCGGTGACGATGTCCTCGCCCGGCTGAGGGCCGAAGCGGCGGAGGCCTCCTGATGCGGCTCCGGCGCCTCGACCTCACCCGCTACGGCCGATTCACCGACTATGCGATCGACTTCGGCGCGGCGCCCCCCGGCGCACCGGATCTGCATATCGTCTACGGTCTCAACGAAGCCGGAAAATCGACATCACTGTCCGCCTATCTCGATCTGCTCTACGGCATCGAGGAACGCAGTCGCTACAATTTCCTGCACGCTTACAATGCCATGCAGATCGGCGGCTGCCTGGAATTCAACGGCGGGACTCATGAATTGAAGCGGGTCAAACAGCGAACAAATGCGCTGCTTGACGGCCGCGGCGAGCCGGTTCCCGAAGCGCTCCTCTCGACACCGCTTGCCGGCATCAGCCGCGAGGCCTACCGCACCATGTTCTCGCTCGACGACGTGACGCTCGAGGAAGGCGGCAATGCGATCCTGCAGAGCAAGGGCGATCTCGGCGAGCTGCTGTTTTCGGCCAGCGCAGGCCTTGCCGGCGTCAGCACCACCCTCGGCGCGATCTCGGACGAGGCCGACACGCTCTACAAGAAGCGCGCGCGCTCGACCCGGATCGCCGAACTGAAGCAGAAGCTCGCGGAGCTCAAGACACGGCGCGACGAGATCGACACGCTTGCCTCCACCCATGCTGGCCTTGTCGCGGCGCTTGCCCAGGCGCAGAGCGCCTATGAGGAGGCTATTCACGAGCAAGGGACGATGAAAGCGCGGCGGGAGGCCATCACCCGAATGCTGAGAGCCCGCCCACTCGTCGGTGAATATCGGCGCTTGGCCGCCGACCTTTCCTTGTGCACGGATCTGCCGCGCGCGCCAGCCGACTGGGCCCGCGAACTGCCGAAACTGATGGAAGAGGAGACACGTCTTTCTACCCGGATTGCAGGCATCGAAGCCGACGTAGAACGCGTGCGCGCCCAGATCGAGGCCATCTCCGTCGATTCAGCCATCCTGGCGCTCTCGGAACGAGTAGGCCAGTTGGACAAAGGTCAAGCGCGCTTCGCCAGCGCCGAGGAGGATCTGCCGAAACGCCGCATCGCCCTTGCCGAGCGCCAGGCGAATATTGCTGCCGTCCTCGCGCGACTGGGACAGTCGGACTGCAAGGCACCCGAAGCGCTCCTTCTCCCGGCGGCCACCGTCGGCACACTGCGCGACCTGATCGAGATACGCTCCGGCGTAGAAGCAAGGCTTGCTACCGCGACGAAAGAGATGACCGCCGCCCGAGCTACGAACGAACGGCTCGAGGCCGAGTGCAAGGGGCTTGTCGAAGAGAAACCACCTACTGAACCGATGTCGATTAGCCGGCTAATTACTGCGCTCGCGGTGATCCGCCGCAGCGATCATGCGACACGGCTACGGCTCGCCGAACGCGGCCTGCCGGAACTCAATCGCCGTTTCCAGGCGCTGGCGCAATCGCTCGCCCATCTATTGGACCACGACGAAGCCGATGGCGAGGCACTGCGCGCGCTCAGCCTTCCCGAACCGCGCCAGGTCGAAGCCTGGCGCACGGCACTTACCGCCCTTGAACGGCGCATTGGCGACCACACGCAGCGCCGGCGCGAACTCGTGACCCAGCAGGGACAGATGCAGGCGCGGCTTGATGCCCTGCGGGCGGGCGGCGGACTGATCGACGATACGGAGGCCAGCCGAACGCGAAGCACACGCGACAACGCTTGGCGCGAACATCTCGACCGGCTTGACGCGGCAAGCGCCGAGGCTTTCGAGACCGCCATGCGAGAGGATGATTTGACGACCACTGCCCGTCTTGCGGCCATGCGCGACCTTGCGGAATTGCGGGCGCTCAACCAGGAACTGGCAGTGACCAGCGCAGCGATTGCGCGCCAGCAGGAACTGCTTGAAGAGGCCGGAGGTGAACACCAGGCCCTTCTTGGTGAGATTCACGCCACCCTGCCGCAGGCGCTGATCCGGACCGCCCAGAGCGGCCATGCGTCACTGCTTGGGCGCATCGACACGATCACCAGAGCGCGCGCCGATGCGATTGCCGCCTGGGAGCGTCTGGAAGAAGCCCGGCGCGAGATCGAAGAGGCGAAGGCCGACGCGGAACTGGACCGCCAGACCCTCGCTGCGGCAATGGGCTCGGCAGGCCTCGACGCGGGATTTGCCTCACTCGCCGAAATGGTCGAGGGTGCCGAGACGACAGTCGCTGGCCATACGGCTCGGGCGACTGCCCGTGAGGCCGCGGAAAAGGCACTTGCCGATCACAAGCGAGCGCTTGCCGAGAGAGCCCGCGAATTCGAACAGGCTAAGACGGCATTCGCCGAATGGCAGGCAGGTTTCACCTCAGCCCTTTCGGCAACATGGTTCGCCGAGACGACATCTGCCGGCGCCGTGCGCGAAATCCTCGAAACCCTGTCCGAGCTCGGTCCCGCCCTTCGCGAACGTGATGATCTCCTGCGCCGCATCGACACGATGGAGCGCGATCAGCAGAACTTCGCCGCCGACGTGCAAGCGATCCTGTCGGAGCTTGGCGAGAACACCGATCCGGATGCGATCGCCTCGGCGGCAACGGCCTTGGCCGCACGCCTCGAAACGGCAAGGCGCGACCGGGATGCGCGGTCGGGCAAGACGGGTGAGCTTGAGCGGCTCGGCGACGAGCGGCGCGCGCTGCAGCAGGCATTGGCCGATCATTCGGCCCGCAAGGCAGGGTTCACCGGGTTCTTCGGCGTGGAAACCCTGCCGGAAGTGGCCGTGGCGCTGGAAGCGGCCAATGAACGTGCCCGCCGGCAAGCGCGGCTTGGCGAGCTTGCCAACCTCATCCTCAGCGAGTTGCCGTCACCTTCGATCGAGACCGCTCTGGAACAGATAGAGGCAAGCGATTTCGAGCTCATCGAGCAGGAAGCGGCCGAACTTGCCGTGCGCCTCGACGACCTCGACGAGCGAACCCGGCAGCTCTTCGCCGACCGCACCCGCGCAACCGACCGGCTCGATGCGATCGGCGGCGACGACCAGGTGGCGCGCATAGAGGCCGAACGCCGCACCGTATTTCTTGAAATCGAGGAGCACGCGGCAACCTATCTCCGGCTGAAGAGCGGCGCGCTGATCGCCGGCGAGGCGCTGCGCGCCTATCGCGACAAACACCGCTCGTCGATGATGAAGCGCGCCTCGGAGGCCTTCCGCCTCATCACCCGCGGCGACTATGTCGGTCTCGCCACGCAACCAGACAAGGATCGCGAGACGTTGATCGGTCTTTCTCTCCGGGGGGGATCGAAACTGGCGAACGAAATGTCGAAAGGCACGCAGTTCCAGCTTTATCTGGCGCTGCGCCTGGCCGGTTACGAGGAATTTGCCGCCAGCCGCCCCTCCGTACCCTTCATCGCCGACGACATCATGGAGACCTTCGACGAGCCGCGCTCGGAAGAAGTGCTGCGGCTCTTTGGTGCGATGGCGAAAATCGGCCAGGTGATCTATCTCACCCACCATCGCCACCTCTGCGACCTGGCACGCCAGATCGTGCCAGAGGTCAGGATCCACGAAATCGCCAGCTGAACGTCGGACGGCGGCCTGTTCCCAGGCCAGTCCCGCACGATTTTTCCTTGACGCGGCGGCCCAGCCGCAGGCACTCGTTGCGTCATCGACAACCGCGGCCGGCCGGTCGCTCAGAACATCCGGATGGACCTCTGTTGGCCAGATCCCCGACCGCCGCACCCGGCACGCGCGTCACCCTGCCAAGGGCGCTCTCCAAGCTCGGCTACTGCTCTCGCACCCAAGCCGAGAAGCTGGTTGCCGGTGGCCATGTCACGGTCGGCGGCCGAATCGTCACCGACCTTTCCACCTGGGTCGACATCCGCGCCGACCACATCGAGGTCGATGGCAAGCCGATCAGCGCCGAGGCCAAGGTTTACTTGATGCTCAACAAGCCGCGTGGCCTCGTGACGACCCGCGACGACCCGGAAGGCCGCGAGACCGTGTTCTCCTGCCTCGAGCATCTCGACATTCCGCATGTGTCCCCAGTTGGCCGCCTCGATAAGGCAAGCGAGGGCCTGCTGCTCTTCACCAACGACACGGTACTCGCCCAGCGCTTGCTGGAACCCGAGAGCGACATCGCCAAAACCTACCACGTGCAGACGCGCGGCCGCCCGACCGAGGCCGACCTCGCCCGTATGAGGGCCGGCATTCTGGATGACGGAGAACTGCTGAAGGCAAAACGCGTGCGGGTCTTGCGGGAGGCCGACAGGACCTGCTGGCTCGAATTCGAACTGTGCGAGGGGAAGAACCGCGAGATCCGCCGGATGCTGGAGACAATCGGCTTCGAATGCCTTCGCCTTGTGCGAGTCTCCTTCGACGACTTGGTTCTCGGCGACCTGGAAAAGGGGAAAGCACGCTTCCTGACCGAAGCTCAGGTTGCGGCACTCAAGCGTCGCACCGGTCGGACCTAACCTTGCGAGAGAGTCCTTTCCTCTGGCACAGGCTTGCTGCTAGTTTGGGAATAACTAATGCCAATTAGAGAGCGGAGATCTCCTCATGAGCCGGCTGCACAGTGAAAACCATCTTGTCTCGCGCATCGGCTGGCTGCGTGCCGCAGTGCTCGGCGCCAATGACGGCATCGTCTCAACCGCAAGCCTGGTGGTCGGCGTCGCCTCGGCATCGGCCGCGAACTCGGAAGTCCTGGTGGCGGGTATCGCCGGCCTCGTTGCCGGTGCAATGTCGATGGCGGCCGGCGAATATGTCTCCGTCAGCTCTCAAGCTGACACCGAACAGGCCGATCTGGCCCGTGAGCGCATGGAACTTGAAACACAGCCGGAGTCTGAACGGGAAGAACTGGCGCAGATTTATGTGGCCCGCGGCGTCGAGCAAGAGCTTGCCCGCCAAGTCGCCGACCAACTGATGGCCAAGGATGCGCTTGCCGCCCACGCCCATGACGAGCTCGGCATTTCCGAGATGACGACGGCCCGGCCGATCCAAGCCGCGCTGACCTCGGCCGCGACTTTCTCCGTCGGCGCGGCCCTGCCTCTGCTGATGGTCGTCATTTCGCCGGTCAATCTGCTTGTCTGGACGGTGTCCATCGCCTCACTTGCCTTCCTTGCGCTGCTCGGCGCGATCGGCGCCAAGGCGGGCGGCGCAAACGTCTGGCGTGCCACGCTACGCGTCACCTTTTGGGGTGCCTTTGCCATGGCGCTCACAGCCGGCATCGGCGCGCTGGTCGGGACAGCGGTTTAGTCCAGAACCCCACGTAATCGATGACACTCGCCGACTGATATGGACAGAGCGAGAACGTCGCCATACGAATGGCGAGATTGACATGCATATGGTCAGAAGTGACACAACCTATGATCGACGACACGGTGGGAATAGCCATCGCCAGCTACCCCGAGGTCTGGCGAGCCTCGGTGCATGGCCTGACGGACATGTTCATGGTGGCAGAGCGGTATGATCGCCTGCAGTCTGCGTCGGAACCACGCCGCCTGAGGGTCAGCCACTACGCACTCGATGATGCAGGCTCGGTGTTGAAAGTGTTCGACACCCATCCCTCAGAAAGGGAGCGGGTCCCGGCCGCAGTCGTGCTCCCGCCTGCCATCGGCGACGAACTGCCCTTCGGCGAGCGGATGGGCGGCTTTCCCGAGTGGATCCGTACCCATCATCAATCGGGCGCCATCATCTGTTCGGCGTGCGGCGGCGTCTCTCTGCTGGCCCAGACTGGCCTTCTGGCCGGTCGCTCTGCGACGACCCATTGGCTGCACGGCGAAGCGATCGCCAAACGGCATCCGGATGTGCGCATCGACACCGACAAGATGCTGTTGGACGAGGGAGACATCATCACGGCAGGCGGCATGATGGCCTGGACCGATCTCGGACTGAGGCTGATCGACCGACTGCTCGGCGCCAACATCATGCTGGCGACCGCACGCTTCATGCTGATCGATCCGGGTGCGCGCGAGCAGAGTTTCTACTCGACGTTCACCCCTAGGCTGGACCATGAGGACATGGTCATCCTCGACATCCAGCACTGGCTGCACGGCACCGATACAAAGGGGCTCGGCGTACCGGCGATGGCCGAGCGTGCAAGGTTGGGTGAGCGCACTTTCCTGCGTCGCTTCCAGAAGGCGACCGGTCTCAATCCGACCGAATATGCCCAACGTCTGCGCGTTGCCAAGGCACGTGACCTGCTCGCGCAATCAAGCCTTTCGACTGAGCAAGTCGCTTGGGCGAGCGGCTATGAGGACGCCAACGCCTTCCGCAAGATCTTCCGCAAGATCGTCGGCGTCTCGCCCGGGGAATATCGCATGCGATTTTCGATCGTCACGCCCCCGGCCGAACGGGACGGGGATGTGACAGGCTAAGTACATCACCTCGGAGAAGCAGGGATGGAAGCCAGACTAGCGCCAACAAGCCCCCCATCTGCCCTCCTTCGTGTGAACTCTGACCGCGAACCAGCGCCCGTCACCGGTGAGGTGCATAGCCTCTTCTTGTCTGCGTCCGCCAGCTCACAGTCACCTGACCGACAACCTTGATCGCCAAATCCAACGCGACCGGCTTGACCCAACGGTATAGAGCATCATGTCGATTTTGTGAAACTTTGTTGACAGGTATTCTATTTCGTGAAACTTTCATTAAAAATTTCATAAATCAACATTTGTGAGAGAAGCGATGGGAATGCCGTTTTCAACGCCCATATGGCTGGCCCCGCAGTCCAGCAAACGCCCCGCCACACCCATAGAGGTGAACGAGGAGGTCGATCTGGTCATCGTTGGAGCCGGATTCCAAGGCCTTTCGGCAGCATTCCACGCCGTGGCGCTTGGACTCAAGGTGCGGGTCATCGAGGCTGCACAGGTGGGTTCGGGCGCGTCGGGCCTGAATGGCGGGCAGGTCATTCCGGGATTGAAATACGACCCCGAGTGGCTACTGGCCCATTTTGGGCCGGAGCGCGGCGAGGCCCTGGCGCGCTTTGCCGCATCAACCGCCGATGCCGTTTTCGACCTGATCGATCACCATCAACTCGACGTGCCGCGCAAGCGCAATGGCTGGATCCAGGCGGCACACACACAGACCGCGTCCGAAATGCAGGCCGAGCGTCACCGGCAATGGGTAGAAAGAGGAGCCGATGTGGCTCTTCTCGACGCCCGGCAGATCGCCGAGATGACTGGAACCTCGGGTTATGTGGGTGGCTGGCTTGACCGGCGCGCCGGGATCATCAATCCGCTCGCCTTCGTTCTGGAGTTGGCACGACTTGCGAGCGACGCAGGTGCCCGTATCGCCGAGAACGAAAGGGTTTCCGGTCTTCGACATGAAACAGGACTGTGGGTTGTCTCGACGCAGTCGGGCAAGGCGGTCCGAGCCAAATCAGTCCTCGTTGCCACCAATGCCTACTCGGACGGGCTGGTGCCTGGCCTGCGTCAAAGCCTTGTTCCACTGCATTCCTTCCAGATTGCCACCGCGCCGCTGACTGCGGCGCAAGATGCGGCGATCCTGCCGGGAGGGCATGCCATCTCGGATTCGCGGCGCATCCTCGTCTATTATCGCAAGACGGCGGATGGCCGACTCGCCATGGGTGGCAGGGGGCGGCTCGGACTGCCACGATCGGCCGACGACTGGGCCCACATCGAACGCGCCATGCGCCGTGTTTTTCCGGCGCTTGAAGACACGCCGATCGAGCGGCGCTGGTACGGCCGCGTCGCCATGACCATGAATCATCTGCCGCATATTCACGAGCCGGAACCCGGCTTGCTGATGGCGGCCGGCTGCCAGGGCAGGGGCGTCGGTCTGATGACGGCGCTCGGACCTTATCTGGCGCACTACGTCACGACCGGGGACCCGGCTGCGCTGCCATTTCCCATCACGCCGATCCGGCCGATCCCCTTTCACGCCTTTCGCCAGATCGGCGTTTCCGCAGCGATCGCCTGGTATCGGCTCCTGGACAGCCTGGAACGCTGACGCAGGCAAATGAAAATACGATTGACAATTTCACTTTAGTGAAAAAATATGGCGTATCCTTTCAGAAGATGAAGACGGTGTCGCAGATGGCTACAGCAGCAACAGAGGCAGAGCATAGTTCGAGCCAGCTTGGCTTTCGCGCTTCGATGTCTGCTCCCGGACTGCTTGTCACCTGTGTGCTGATCTTGTTCGCTTTGGCGCTGGTGCTTTTCCTCGCCTTCCGCGCAAATGACGGCTCGCTGATGGGCAGCGGCTTTACGGTGGCGAATTTCATCACCGTTCTCGGAGATGATCTCTATGCGACTGTCATTCTCAGGTCATTGGCGATTTCCGGGCTGGTAACGCTCGCGACAGTCGTGACGGCTTATCCGGTCGCCTATTTCCTCGCCTTCCATGCCGGCCGCTGGCGGGCGACCATCCTGTTTCTCGTGACCCTGCCGTTCTGGACGAGCTACCTGCTTCGGGTCTTCGCCTGGAAGGTGGTGCTCGCCTATAACGGCGTACTCAACTCGGCATTGCTCTCGCTCGGCGCGATCTCGGAGCCGTTGATGATCTTCCTCAATACTCCGGCGGCCGTGGTGGTGACGTTGGCCCATGCCTATGCCCCTTTCGCCATCCTGCCGATCCTGGTGTCGCTGCAAACGATTCCGCCGTCCCTGCTGGAAGCGGCAAGCGATCTCGGCGCTCGCCCGTTGCTGGCCTTCCGCCGGGTTGTTCTGCCAATGTCCATGCCAGGCGTCCTGGCGGCCGCGCTCGTGGTCTTCGTGCCGACGATTGGCGACTATGTGACACCCTCCATGGTCGGCGGTCCCGCCAGCACAATGATCGGATCACTGATTCAGGCCCAATTCGGCAAGGCCAATGACTGGCCATTCGGGGCCGCGCTTTCGATTACGGTCATGCTGGTGATCCTGCTGCTGGTCGCGCTTGTCCGGCTTGCCGACAGAAAATTCGGGAGCCGCACATGACCGTCACACGCCAACCCGCCAGCCACGCTCGTCTGCTCAGCGGCTATGTCGTTGCCTACATCGTTTTCCTTTACTTGCCGGTTGTGCTCATCCCGCTGTTCTCGTTCAACGATTCCATACAGGCGGCCTTTCCACTGAAGGGCTTTACGCTCGAATGGTATAGAACGCTGCTCGGCAATGAGGCGATTGCCGCCGCGCTCGGCAACAGTCTGATGATCGCCATCTCCTCGGCCGCCGTCGCAACCCTTTGCGGCACGACAATCGCCTACCTCGACGTCTATGCCAGCACACCATTGTCCTCTGTCATATCGGGCCTCTCGCGGCTGCCGATCCTGATCCCTGGTGTCATCGTCGGCATCGCGCTGCTCATTCTGGTCAACCTGCTGGGATTTGGCCCATCGCGGCTGGCGATAGGCATGGGTCATGTGCTGATTTGCCTGCCGACCACGGTGGTGATCATGCGGGGTCGCTTTTCGGCCATCCCGAAAAGCCTGGCAGAGGCTGCAAGCGATCTCGGCGCCCGCGACTTCGCGGTGTTTCGCCGGGCCATGCTGCCGCTTGCATGGTCGGCGGTGGCATCGGCCTTTATGCTGTCATTCCTGACCTCATTCGACGAATTCATCGTCGCCTTCTTTCTCGCCGGCGCCGAGCCAACGCTGCCGCTCTATATCTGGAGCCAACTGCGCTTCCCCAAATCGCTACCCGTCGTCATGGCGCTCGGCACATTGATCCTCGGCGTCTCCATCGTGTTGGCGACCGCCGCAGAGATCCTGCGCCGGTGGCAGCCATCACAGGCCGGAGGCAAGAGCTGAAATCGCATTCGTCATTCAAAAAAACAAAGAGGAGAACGAGCATGCAAACAAACAAGAGACGTATTCTGGGTGGTGTCGCCGCGCTGGCCCTTGGCCTTGGCTTTCTGACCGGTTCAGCCGCGGCCGAGGAAAAGCTGAAGTATTTCACCTGGTCGGGCTACGAACTGCCGGAGTTCAACCCGAGCTTCCTCAAGGCTCATGCTGATGGCGTCGAGGCGACCATGTTCGGCGATGACGACGACGCCTTCACCAAGGTCAAGGCCGGCTTCCGTCCCGACGTGGCCCATCCCTGCTACGATAAGATCGCCCGCTGGAACAAGGAGGGCCTGCTTCAGCCGATCGACACCTCGAAGATCAAGAACTGGAACAATATCTTCCCGGTATTTCGCAATCTGCCGGACCTGCAGGCCGGCGACGGCAAGGTCTGGATGATTCCGTGGGACTGGGGCAATACCTCGGTTCTGTACCGGACCGATCTGGTGCAAAATCCGGAGAACAGCTGGTCTCTGCTCTGGGACAAGCAGTATGCCGGTCGCATGGCGACAATCGACGCGGTTCACGACACACCGCTCGTCGCTGCGATCCTTGCTGGCGTCAATCCCTTCGACATGACCGATGCCGAAATGGACAAGGTTGCCGACAAGCTGCGCGAACAGCGCCCGCTCCTCGCCAGCTACACCACCGACATGACGTCGGTTGAACAGTCTCTCGCCAGCGGCGAACTGGTTGCGGCCATGACATGGAACGCATCGGCTGTGGCGCTCAAGAAGCAGGGCGTGCCGGTCGAGTTCATGAAGCCGAAGGAAGGCATGCTGACCTGGGCCTGCGGTTTCGTGCTGCTCAAGGATTCGAAGAATACCGATCTCGCCTATGACTTCATCAACAGCCGTCTCGAAGCCGAGTCCGGCAAATATCTGATTGAGGCTTATGGATACGGCAGTTCTACGTCCACGGCATTTGCCGCAGTGCCGCCGGAGACTCTCGAAAGCCTGCAACTACCGGCCGATCCAGAGGTTATGCTGAAGGAAACGGTCTTCACCGGACCGATGAAACAGAATGACAGCCTGGCCAAAATGTTCGAGAAGGTCAAAGCAGGCGGTTAAGGTATCCGGGCGCCGCCTGCCCGGCGGCGCCCATTTCTGTACACGAGGAAGCAGATACGGCACATGACCAGCGATCTTGACGAAGATTTGGTGAAAACAGCCAGCGACGTCGGCGAGGCCGACATCATGGTGGGGCGACGCATTCGCGCACTCCGGCTGGAGAGTGGTCTCTCCCTGGCCGAGCTCGCGGCCCGGGCTGGCATTTCGATCGGCGCGCTGAGCCAGATCGAGCGGGGCATGACGTCGCTCAGGGTCAAGGTCATCTGGCCGCTGGCGGCGGCACTGAACGTCGAGCCGTCGGTGCTGATCTCCGAGGGCAATGACATGTCGAGCGACATCTACTGCGTGCGGGCCGCCAACCGGCGTGATCTGCCGGTTCACTCGGAAGGTATCCGCAAGCAATTGTTATCGCCGCCTGGCGCCACACTCACAGGCATGACGGTCGAGGTGGAGCCAAATGGCGGTACGTCAGAGGCCTATTCCCACAGCGGCCACGAATTCGGCTTCGTCCTGAATGGGAGCGTCGAGTTGGTCGTCGATGCGACCAAATACATGCTGCGCCAGGGTGACAGCTTCGCTTTCAAGAGCACCTTGCTGCACTCCTTCCGCAATCCCGGCTCAGAGACATGCACCATTCTCTGGGTCAACACCGTCAAGCCGTCGGAGGTCCGGGATGGCAACTGAAGCACTACTGTCACTGTCCGGCGTCAACAAGGTTTTCGCCAATGACTGGATAGGCCTCGCCAATATCGATCTGACGATTGCTCAGGGCGAGTTTGTCAGCCTGCTCGGCCCCTCCGGCTGTGGCAAGACCACGACGCTACGCGTGATCGCCGGCTTCGAAATGCCGACATCCGGTTCGGTCCGCCTGGGTGGGCGCGAAATCACCTATCTGCGGCCGTTCGACCGACCGGTGAACACGGTATTTCAGGACTATGCGATCTTCCCACATATGGATGTCTCCGAGAATGTCGGTTTCGGGCTGTCGATCCGCAAGGTTCCAGCGGCCGAACAGCGCCGGCGCATTCTGTCGGCACTCGAACTGGTCGGCCTGGCCGACAAGGCGCAGTCCCGGGTGCAGGCGCTCTCCGGTGGCCAACGTCAACGCGTGGCCCTGGCCCGCGCCATCGTCTGCGAGCCGCAGGTGCTGCTGCTCGACGAGCCGCTGTCGGCGCTCGACGCTCATCTGCGCGAACAGATGCAGGTCGAACTCAAAAGCCTGCAGTCGCGCCTCGGCACCACTTTCGTCATGGTGACTCACGACCAGACAGAGGCGCTTTCGATTTCCGACCGGATCGCCGTGATGAACAAGGCTCGTATCGAACAGGTGGCAAGTCCAGCCGAACTCTACGACAATCCGGCCACCAAGTTCGTTGCCAGTTTCATCGGCACGATGAACCTGCTGCCCGCCATTTCGCTTGGCGCGGAGGGCGGGAGCATCAGGCTGGACGCCAACGGTCTGCCAGCCCTCGTGCCGGCGGATGCGGCCGCTTCAGCACAGGCAAAGGGCGCCATGACCCTGGGCGTAAGGCCGGAGGACCTATTGCTGGCCGAGGACAGCACGCCGGATTCGGCGCCGCTGACCATTACCAGCATCGTCTTTCACGGTCGTAGCCTGCGGGTACACGGCGATCTTCAAAGCGGCCGCGAAATTGTCCTCGACATTCCGCGCGAGAGCGAGCGGTCCGGCCTGCTTGCCGGCCAGCGTGCCCATGTACGCTTGCGTCCGGGAGCCGCATGCAGTTTGTTGCCGGCGTGATGCCTTTCATTTGCAAATCCAGTTCAGGAACCTGATCCATGTCACACAATATGAAATTCTTCATCGACGGCGCCTGGGTCGATCCGGTCATGCCGGCAGCTCTCGATGTCATCAACCCCGCGACCGAAGAGGCCTATACGCAAATCGCCGTCGGCTCGAAGGCTGATGTCGACAAGGCTGTTGCCGCTGCCAAGAGAGCCTTTGCAACCTTCTCCAGGACCTCGGTTGCCGAGCGCCTGGCGCTTTTGAAGAAGATCCTCGAAGTCTACAACGCCCGCTTCGAAGACATCGCGGTTGCCGTTTCCAACGAGATGGGCGCGCCGCTGTCGTTTGCCCGCGACGCCCAGGCCTGGGCCGGTCGAGCGCATATGGAATCGACCATCGAGGCGCTGGAAAACTACAAGTTCTCCGAAAAGCGCGGCTCGACCACCGTGGTCAAGGAACCGATCGGCGTCTGCGCGCTCATCACGCCGTGGAACTGGCCACTCAACCAGATTGTCTGCAAGGTCGCGCCGGCGATCGCCGCCGGCTGCACCGTGGTGCTGAAGCCGTCGGAAATCGCGCCGATCTCGGGCCTCGTCTGGGCCGAGGTCATGGAAGAAGCCGGTGTGCCGAAGGGCGTCTTCAACCTGATCAACGGCACCGGCCCCGATGTCGGCCAGGTCATGGCCGGCCATCCGGATGTCGACATGGTGTCCTTCACCGGCTCGACCCGCGCCGGCATCATTGTCGCCAAGACGGCCGCCGACACGGTCAAGCGCGTCGCCCAGGAACTAGGCGGCAAGTCGGCCAATATCGTGCTGCCAGATGCCGACCTTGAGGTCGCCGTCACCAAGGGCGTCCAGGGTTGCTTTGGCAATTCCGGCCAGTCCTGCGATGCGCCGACCCGTATGCTGGTTCCCGCCGACCGCCACGAGGAGGCGCTTAAGTTCGCCAAGGCAGCAGCCGAAGCCCACAAGGTCGGCAGCCCGACCGCCGATGACACCGATCTCGGCCCGGTCGTTTCTCAGCTTCAGTTCGACAAGATCCAGCGCCTGATCGAGACTGGTATCAAGGAAGGTGCGACCCTCGTTGCCGGTGGTCTTGGCCGTCCCGACGGCCTGAATCGCGGCTACTATGTCCGCCCGACCGTGTTCGGCAATGTCACCAAGGACATGACCATCGCGCGCGAGGAGATCTTCGGACCGGTCCTGTCGATCCTGCCCTACAAGACCGAAGAAGAAGCGATCGCCATCGCCAACGACACGGTCTACGGCCTGGCCGCCTACATCCAGTCGCAGGACATCGAACACGCTCGTGCGGTGGCCCGAGAAATGCGCGCCGGTTCGGTCTATCTCAACTACCCGGACTGGGACACGCACGCCCCGTTCGGCGGCTACAAGCAGTCGGGCAATGGTCGCGAATACGCCGACTTCGGCATTCACGACTTCCTCGAAATCAAGGGCATCGTCGGTTACGGCGAGTGATCTCTCATCACTGCCGCGGATCCCGTGATCCGCGGCAGTGATGTCACGGTTTCCGTTTTCCGGTTTTCCTAGGCGCCAGATCGGTGAGAAACCCCGGAGAGACGCGTCCCGCGCCAACGGCGCTACATTACCGGCCACACCGTCGATCTCACGGCGCGCGCCGGGGTATTCTGGCCGATTTTGGCGTTACACCGAAGTGTTCCCTGAAGGCCCGCGAGAAATGCGAGGCGCTGGAAAAACCCGTGGCGAAGGCCAGTTCCGAGATCGATAAGGGGCTCTGCTCCAGGAGACGACGGGCGTGGTCAAGCCGAATGCGCAGATAGGTCGCGTGGAAGCTGACCTTGAGGTGCTCGGCGAACAGGCGATCCAGGTGGCGCGGGCTTAGTCCGACCAGCCTCGCCATGGTCCGGCGGTCAAGCGGATGCTCGATCGTAGCCTCCATCTTTTCCAGCACACCGATCAGGCCCGGATGATGCGTTCCGAAACGTTCGCTCAAGGAACCACGCTGCGGCGCGGTCGGTTCCGCCACGGCGGTGTGAAGATACCAGTCGCTGACCCGCCTTGCGAAGGCGGAGCCGAAGCGGGCTTCTATGAGGGCATGCATCATGTCGAGCGGCGCCACGCCGCCGCCACAGGTGATCCGGTCGCCATCCAGCACATACCGAGCCTGGCGCGGAGCCAGATGCGGAAAGGCCTCGCGCATGGCCGGGGCATGTTCCCAGTGGATGGTGAAATCTCGGCCATCAAGCAGACCGGCAGCGGCGAGCAGGTAGGAGCCGCTGGAAATCGCGCCAATGCGCACCCCCTGTCGCGCCAGTCGGCGGAGCAGCGGATGAAGGTTGGCCGTATCCCTCCAGTCCTCGGGATTACCACCGGCGACGACGAAGATCGTATGACAACCGCCACCGATAACGGAAAGATCCTCGCAGGGCACGGCAAAGCCCGCGGAGGATTGGACGTCGCGACCGCCGATCGAAAGCGGCACGACGGTATAGAGGGCAGTCTGGGCGATCAGGTTCGCCGCCCGCAAGGGCTCGGTCGCCGACGCATAGGACATCAGCGCGAAATTCTGGGTCAGCACGAAGCCATAGCGCTGGGTGGAAGAGGAGCCGCCATCAATCACGTCTCTAATCTATCAGAAAATAGCTCGTTCATGCAATTGGGCTTAGTGCTTTCAGCCTAGTCTTCGTTTCGGTCTTCCAATCGAGCGGGCACGAATGCGGTATTCGGCACTTTCCATCTTTCTCAACGGTCTTCGCGGCAACAGGAATTGGGCCGCCCATTGGCGTCAGCCGGAGCCCAAGCCCCATTATGACGTGATCATCGTCGGCGGTGGCGGGCACGGTCTGGCGACGGCTTATTATCTGTCGAAGACCTTCGGGGCGAGGAACATCGCCGTGGTCGAAAAGGGCTATATCGGCTCCGGCAATGTCGGGCGCAACACCACGATCATCCGCTCGAACTACCTCTTGCCTGGCAATAATCCGTTCTACGAGTTCTCCATGAAGCTCTGGGAAGGGCTTGAGCAGGATTTCAACTTCAACGCCATGGTCTCCCAGCGCGGCGTGCTCAATCTCTATCATTCCGACGCCCAACGCGACGCCTATACGCGGCGTGGCAATGCCATGCGCCTGCATGGTGTCGACGCCGAACTGCTGGATCGCGATGCGGTCAAGGCAAAGCTGCCCTTTCTCGATTACGACAACGCCCGCTTCCCCATCCAGGGCGCCTTGATGCAGCGACGTGGTGGTACGGTGCGCCATGACGCGGTGGCCTGGGGCTATGCGCGCGGCGCCGACAGCCAAGGCGTCGACATCATCCAGAATTGCGAAGTGACGGGCATTCGCACCGAGGCCGGCAAGGCGGTCGGGGTGGAAACGACACGCGGCTTCATCGGCTGCGCCAAGCTGGCGCTGGCGGCGGCCGGCAATTCGTCGCGCGTGGCCGAGATGGCGGGGCTGAAACTGCCGATCGAAAGCCATGTGCTTCAGGCTTTCGTCTCGGAAGGACTGAAACCCTTCATCGATTGCGTCGTCACCTTTGGCGCCGGGCACTTCTATGTATCGCAATCCGACAAGGGCGGCCTGGTCTTCGGCGGAGACATCGACGGCTATAATTCCTATGCCCAGCGCGGCAACCTGGCGACCGTCGAGCACGTCGCAGAGGCCGGCAAGGCGATGATCCCGGCGCTGTCGCGCATCCGGGTGCTGCGGTCCTGGGGCGGCATCATGGACATGTCGATGGACGGATCACCGATCATCGACAAGGTGCATCTCGACAATCTCTACCTCAACTCCGGCTGGTGCTACGGCGGTTTCAAGGCAACACCCGCCTCCGGCTACTGCTTCGCCAATCTGATCGCGCGGGACGAACCCCATGAGACCGCCCGGGCCTTCCGGCTTGACCGGTTCCGGCGCGGATACCTGCTCGACGAGAAGGGCCAAGGCGCCCAGCCCAATCTGCATTGAAAGAAGAGTCCGATGGCCAGCCGTATCCCCTGCCCTCATTGCGGGCTTCGTCCCAAGGAAGAATTCACCGTCAAGGGCGCCGCCGTTGCCCGTCCCGCCGCCGATGCTGACGCCGAGATCTGGTACGACCATGTCTACCTACGCGACAACCCACGCGGCGCCTACGACGAGTACTGGCACCATACCTCCGGCTGCCGTCGCTGGCTGGTGGTTTCCCGCGACACCGCCACCCATGAAATCCATGGCAGCCGCGACGCCGCCGACCGAGCTACGGTGAGCGCATGACCTCCTATCGTCTGGCAAAAGGTGGCCTGATCGATCGTGCCAAGCCGGTCTACTTCACCTTCGACGGCGAGGCGATGCAGGGCCTGGACGGCGATACACTCGCCGCCGCCCTGCTTGCCAACGGCCAGCAACTGGTCGGCCGCAGCTTCAAGTATCATCGCCCGCGCGGCATCCTGACCGCCGGTGCGGCCGAACCCAACGCACTGATGACCATCGGCCGCGGCGGGCGCACCGAACCTAACACCCGCGCCACCATGCAGGAACTCTACGAGGGGCTGGAAGCCAAGAGCCAGAACCGCTGGCCCTCGCTGGAGTACGACATCGGCGCGGTCAACGGCCTGCTCTCGCCCTTCCTGTCCGCCGGCTTCTACTACAAGACCTTCATGTGGCCGGGCGCCCTCTGGGAGAGGTTCTACGAGCCCGCTATCCGCAAGGCTGCGGGGCTGGGCAAGGCCTCTTATGAAGCCGATCCGGATCCCTATGAGAAGTGCTGGGCCCATTGCGACCTGCTGGTGATCGGCGCAGGCGCGACCGGCCTGATGGCGGCGCTGGCCGCCGGTCGCGCAGGCGCCCGCGTCATCCTGCTCGATGAAAACGCCCGACTCGGTGGTGGCCTTCTGAGCGAGACCGCCTTAGTCGGCGGACAGAACGCGCCGGCCTTTGTCCAAACCGTTATCGCCGAGCTGGAGAGCCTGCCCAATGTGCAGATCATGGCGCGCACCACGGCCTTCGGCTGGTATGATGGCCAGGTGTTCGGCGCGGTGGAGCGGGTGCAGAAACATGTGGCGATCCCGGCCTCGAACCGCCCGATCGAACGGTTGTGGCGCATCGCCGCCAGGAAAGCGATCCTTGCCACGGGTGCGGAGGAACGTCCGCTGGTCTTCGGCGGCAATGATATTCCCGGCGTGATGATGGCCGGCGCCATGCGCAGCTATCTCAACCGTCATGCCGTCGCACCGGGCAAGAAGACCGCGATCTTCACCACCAATGACAGCGGCTATGCCCTGGCCCGCGATCTGGAGGCCGCAGGCGTCGAGGTCACAGCGCTGGTCGACAGCCGGCGCGACAGCACAATTGCCTATGACGGCCAAGCCCGTGTGGTGCACGGCGGCTTCGTCTCCAACGTCCATGGCGCAAAAGCCGTCGAGGCCATCGACCTCTGGCGCGATGGCCAGACAGAGCGACTTTCCGTCGACAGCGTGGCCATGTCCGGTGGCTTCTCGCCAATCATCCATCTCGCCTGTCATCGCGGCGCAAAGCCGGTCTGGTCAGAGACTCATTCCGCCTTTCTGGCGCCCGAGGGCCTGCATGGCCTCGCCCTTGCTGGCTCCACCGCCGGCACCTTCGGCCTCCAGTCTGCCATGGCGTCGGGACGTTTGGCGGCCAAGTCCGCCCTCTCAGACCTCGGCTTTGAGGTTCCCACCGCGGACTTGCCGGCGGTCGAAAATGATATCGTCCCCGCGCCGGCCGCGCCACTCTGGTCGATCCCCGGCATCAAGACCAAGGCCTTCGTCGATTTCCAGAACGACGTGCATCTGAAGGATCTCGGGCTCGCCGTGCAGGAGGGCTACGGCCATGTCGAGCTAGCCAAGCGCTACACGACCACTGGCATGGCGACTGATCAGGGCAAACTCTCCAACGTCAACGCCATCGGCCTGCTTGCCGAGGCGCGACGCATCTCACCGGCCGAGGTCGGCACGACGACTTTCCGGCCCTTCTACACGCCGGTTTCCTTTGGCGCACTGGCCGGCAGCTCTCATGGCAAGCATTTCCAGCCGGTGCGCAAATCCCCGCTGCACGACTGGGCAGAGAAGAATGGCGCAACATTCGTCGAGGCGGGCCTCTGGTATCGTTCCGCCTGGTTTCCGCGCGTCGGCGAAACCGGCTGGCGCGAAAGCGTCAATCGCGAGGTCCGCAACGTCCGACTCAATGCCGGCCTCTGTGATGTCTCCATGCTGGGTAAGATCGAAGTCTGCGGCCTGGATGCGGCGGAATTCCTCAACCGAGTCTATTGCAACGGCTTTCTCAAGCTTCCGGTCGGTCGGGCGCGCTATGGCCTGATGCTGCGCGAGGACGGTTTCATCTATGACGACGGCACCACCAGCCACCTGGCAGAAAATCGGTATTTCATGACCACCACGACGGCCTATGCTGCCAGCGTGATGAACCATCTGGAATTCTGCGCCCAGGCGCTCTGGCCAGAGCTCGACGTGCGGCTCGCATCCGTCACCGACCAATGGGCGCAGATGGCGCTTGCCGGTCCGAAATCCCGTGCCATTCTCGCGCAGATCGTCGATGAGGACATCTCCGACGAAGCCGTCCCCTATCTCGCGGCAAAAGAGGTTTCGCTGTTTGGCGGGCGCCTCGCAGGCCGCCTGTTCCGCATCTCGTTTTCCGGCGAACTGGCCTATGAGCTTGCGGTTCCGGCAGGCTACGGCGAAAGCGTCGCCGATGCTCTCATGGAGGCCGGCCGCGAACACGGCATTTGCCCCTATGGCATCGAAGCGCTCTCGGTCTTGCGCATCGAGAAGGGTCACGTCACCCACAATGAGATCAACGGCACGGTCGTGCCCGGCGACCTTGGATTTGATAAGATGGTGTCCGCAGCCAAGCCCGACTTCATCGGCAAGCGCATGCTGGAACGGCCGGGGCTGAGCGACCCGGAGCGCCATCAACTGGTAGGCCTGGTACCCATCGACGCAAACGCGTCTTTCCGCACCGGTGCCCATGTCCTGGCAAAGGAGGCGCAGGCCCGGTTGGAGAACGACGAGGGCTATGTCAGTTCGTCCTGCTATTCACCGCATGTCGGCTCGGCCATTGGGCTGGCGCTGGTCAAACGCGGCCAGTCGCGCCATGGCGAGGAAGTGATGATCTGGAACGGCCTGCGCGACGAATTCACACCCGCCCGGATCTGCAGCCCGGTGTTTGTCGACCCCGCCAACGAAAAGCTGAAGGTCTAAGGTCATGACGTCTGTTTTCGAGATCGAAAGCCGCCCGGCGCTCGCCGACAGAAAACCCGCGTTTTACACCGACTTCCGGCTGGAACCGCTTGCGGAAGGGCATGTGCTCCATGTGCTGGCGAAAGGCATAGCCGGCGACCTGTCACCAGACATTCGCGCGGCGGCCGGTGGTTCAGACCTTTCGGTCCGCTTCGTTTCGCCCGGCCAGTGGTTCATCGTCGGCGATAATGTGCTGACGCGAGAAGAACTCGCCGCCCTGGCCATGGCCCTCAAGCCAGTCGGCGAGATCGTGGACCAGAGCCATGGCCGTATCCGCATCGGCCTCAGCGGCAACAGGGCGACAATCCTGCTCGCCAAGGGTTGCGGCGTCGATTTCGACCTGTCGCAATTCCCCATCGGCCACGCTACGCCGACTTTGTTCGGCCATATCGGCACCCACATCACGAGAATGGCGCAGGATCGCTTCGAACTCCTGGTGCTGCGCACGCTGGCGCAAAGCCTGTGGGACGAACTCGTAGCACTCGGCCTGGAGTTTTCCGCAGACTAGGTGCAGTCACGCACTGATTGGTCAGCCGATGGACCTGTAGGCTCAGGGGGCTGCAGGCCCGCACCGACTCAATCGCGACGTAACGACCGGAACAGGCAATTGTCTCACGCCGTATCGGCGTCCTCTGTTGTCTGGTTGATGTCCTGCAGGAGCCTGTCATAGCGCTTCACCTCGGCCAGCGCCTCGCTGAGGCGCTCGATCCCTCTGGCCTGGAAGACCTGCTTCAGCTTGAGGAAGACTTCGGCAGTCCCCAGGGTGTCGCCCATGGCGGTATGGCGCTGGCTCTCGGGCAAATCAACCCCGAGCCGGTCAACAAGATCGTCCAGCGTATGTTTCTCGTTCAGGCCAAAGACGGCGGCCGACATCAGCACCGTGTCGAGGATCGGATTGACGAAACGGATTCCAAGCTCTGTTTCCCGACGCTGCAGAAAGGCCATATCGAACGGAGCGTTGTGGGCAACGATGACGGCGCCCTTGGCGAATGTGTGAAATCGCTCGACAGCTTCCTGAACACTTAAGGCATCGGCGACCATGGCGTCGGTGACACCATGGATGGCAGAGGACGATCGTGGGATGGGTCGCCCCGGATTGACCAGCATGTCGAAGGCCTCGCCCGGTACCCGCCTGCCATTGACGATCCGCACGGCGGCGATCTGGACGATTTCGTCCCCCCGCTCCGGAAAAAGGCCCGTCGTCTCCGTATCGAAGACCACATAAGTCAGATCATCAAGACGTGCTTCGGCAATCCGCTCGGAATAGACGCGTGACAGTAGGTCGAAATCATAGACGACCGAGCGGGCCGTATCGGTGGGAGCGGGTTTGAGGTGCTGGATAGGCCTTAGGGACATGCTGATCGATGCAAGACTGCCCTCGCGATCCGGCACAATTGTCGCCGCATGCGCGGCAAGGATGGCTTCCGCCGGAAGGCCGCCCGGACTGCCGTCAACCGGGTCCGACAGCCATTGTTTCAGATCGCTGTCGGAGACCGCTCGACCTTGCCAGCCGAGGCGGATCTCGGCCGCCTCGTTCATCTCTCGGATCCTCAGATTGAAACCGTTCACATCGCCAGCGGACGCGGCCTTCCGTGCCACATGTCCAAGCAGCGAGACGATGTCGAAGGCATTGCAGCGTAAGGCGAGCGCACTCGCTTCGATCTCAAGCGGGATCCCAGAGGATGCCAGCAGCCTCTGCAAGTTCACCGCCAGTTCCCGCAAGTCCACCGGGGCCATCGGCCAGCCATCCGCTCGACAGCCGTCGAAACGCGTCGCGAGATCCGCCAGCGTCGCGTCGAGCTTTTCGACATCGTCCTTCAGTCCCGACATTGACGGGCTTCCATCTTGGCTCTCATCCCCTCCGATCCGCACGACCAGTGCGGCAACAGTCGGGCGGACGTGCTCGAAAACCTCGCACAGCAACACGTCCCGCCTTGCATAGGCGGCGACTTCGGCGGTGACGTCGCGTAGCGTCATGACATAGGCGCCCGCGTCACCCCCGTTGTCGCGGGCAAGACGCATGCGGCCCGCAAGACGCCTCGAACCGCAAGGGCTGGTGCAGACGAATTCAACCACCGCATCCGGTAAGGCCGCTTCGAGCAGGCGATGATGCACTTGGCGGATTGCACCATCGTTCACATAGTCGAACAGGTTTCGCCCGAGGCAGACCGGCGTTTTCGGCCCGGACAGTAGGTGTTGGGCAACACTGTTATAGAAAACGATGTGATGCCTGCCAGTGCAGAGCAGCACGGCCGGCGGCACATCGGAAAGCAGATGCTCCAGCTTGGTCTTGTCCGATGAGAGGCGGGCCGTCTCCCGTGCCACCGCCTCCACCAGCGAATTACGACTTTGCGCGAGGGACGCTGTCGCCGACGATGCGGCTTCGGCCAGATCCCCCAGATAGCGCGCCTGGCTCGGATCGATATCGCCAGCCACATCCGCGTGCGTGCGCACACGCATGGCCGACGCCAGTTGCTCGATCGGTCGCGACACATGGGTATCGAACAGGAACCAAATCCAGGCGACGAGCGCCAGGATGCCGAAGCTGGAGGCCACCGCCCCTTGTATGAAAGCATCGAGCATCTCCGGACTGCCATGACGATGGTAACCGAACCACAGGCCGAGCCCGAGCGCCACGATCGCCCCAAGGGCGATGGCAACAAAGAAGAGCAGAACGCGGCCGCGCAGTCCTATTGTCAAGCTCAATGTCCTTTCAACTCTGCTTGCAGGCTACCGCGAGAACCGGATCATCGGCCGGCAAGGCCGTCCAGGTCGCTCCAACGATACTGCCGTCGTCAGCCACTGAAACATTCGCCCCCACGAGATCCGCTCGCCGGCCGCCGGCGCAATCGAAAACCACCTTCACCCGTGCCGCTCTTTGCCAGCGCGCCGCAAGAATGACATCGACCATCACCTGGTCGGGCAGGTTCGGATGACGTTGAACGCTTCTCATGTCGACGGCGGTGAACCGGGTGACGACCGGCTTGTAGTACGACCAGGGCCTCCAGAAGGAGCTCTCCTCATTGTGCCACGCGACGACCACGCCTTCCGGTTGCGTTTCAGTGAGGCGGGTGAACCAGCTATATTCGCTCCAGATCGCGTAGCTCAGCATGCCAAGACCTGCTGCTGCCGGCACGATCCACTTCGGCAGCAGGCCGCGGCTCAGCCATCTCATTCCCATGGCAAGACCGGCCACCGCCACCCCCGCCACCACAGCCGCGATCAACTCGAACAACATTGCACTTTTCCTTTACACGGGCGCGCGTCCGCCATTGGCGAGCGCCGATTGCATGGTCCTCACGACAACGAAAGCATCCCGCAAATGGGAGCGCTCGAAGTCGCCGAAGTCGTAGGGGCCGAGATAATTGTCGGGCTTATGTCCCGCCTTAACCTGGCTCGCCTGGTTGCGCAGTCGCATGTCGGCGATCAGGTCATAGGCCGCGATCAGGTCGCGTGCCCCCGCGTTGGAAATGACACCGCTGGCTTCCGCCGCCAAGAGCCTGGCCCGCGTATTGACCGGCGTCAAGCGCGCCATCAGGCTGTAAACCCGCCCCAGATCGACTACCGGAACGACGCCATTGTGCTTCATGTCGATATGGTTGCGATGTTCGCCACTACGGATCGTGGCAAAGCCGCGCAGCAGCCCCAGAGGCGGCGCGTGCTTAAGGGAATTGCTGACCATATGGGCGACAAAGATCGAATTGCGGCTGGCGTGATCCAGCACCTCCGCCTGCAACGCATCGAACAGCCCCGCCGTTCCGGCGATGGGGCGCAGATCGAACATGACGCTGGCGAGCATTTGCGCGGTTGGCTCCGGGGCCTCGACCCAGCCAAGAAAATAGCTGCGCCACACATGCACCGGCTGGCACCAGCGCGGATTTGTCGCCATCATGTCGCCGGGACAAAAGACATAGCCGCAGGCATCGAGATTGTCACTGACCATGCGGGCGAGCCGCTCGAACCACGGCCGCTGGCTCTCGACAAAACTGTCATCGATGAAGATACAATTGTCCTGGTCGCTCACGCCGGTCTGCTCCTGACGTCCCTGACTGCCGCAGGCAAGCCAAAGATAGGGTACCGGCGGCGGCCCAAGCTCGCGCTCGGCAAGCACGATAAGCCGCCGGGTCACGGCATCCGCGATGTCCGTGATCAATCGCGTCACAACCTCGTGCGCATTGTTGCCGCCGACGAGTTGAACCAGCAGTTGGGGTATACGGGCCGTGATCTCCCGCAGGTCTGCCACCTGTTCGGCTGTGGCGATTTCGCCGATCATCAGCGCCGACGACGTCGCTTGGAAACGCGTCAGATCCGTCTGGGTGACGATGCCGACCAGTCGATCGCCATCCACCACGGGCAAATGGCCGACGCCATGCTCCAGCATGTGGTTGAGCACATCCGAACCGAGCGCATCCTCAGTCAATCCGATCGGCTGCCGTGTCATGACAGCGGATACCTGGGTCGTGGCGGGGTCGAGTCCCTCGGCGACAACCCGGAAGGACAGATCGCGTGTGGTGATTATGCCGACGAAACGATCCTTTTCCACCACTCCCAGGCTGGAAACCTTGCGGTCGCGCATGGTTTGCGCGGCATGGCGCACGTAATCGTCGGGCGAGCATACGAGCGCCGGCTTCGACATCAGGTCACCGATCTTGCGCCGGCTCATGTCACTGCGCCTGACGTCCGCGATGCGGCCACGGGTGAAGAACCGGGCGTAGACCGGCTGCTCGCGGATCAGGCGCTTGAATTCGTCCGTCGGCAAAACCAGCAGAACGAGGTCCGTCAGCGCGCGCGCGTTGGTCGCGGCGCGGCCGTCGACCATCAGGCCACGCTCACCGAGAGAATTTCTGGGCGATAATTGCGATATGACGGTGTTGGATGCGTCCCTGACCTCGACACTGCCGTCCATGATCAGGAATAAGCCGGGCAACAATTCGCCGCGAGTATAGACCGTCCCGCCAGCATTCAGCCTCTTGCAGGCGAAGCGTTCGACGACACGTTCCAGCTCCGCGCGCGGGAGACTGTCGTAGGGATGGACGGTCTCGAGAAACTTCAGGATATCGGAAGTGGCTTCAGCCATCATGACCCCAACGAACCACTTGTGCGGTCAAACCTTGGTTGAGGGAAAAGAGCGGGCGGCCTTCGCCGCCCGCTCTTTTGTCTCTGGGCTCTTAGTGACCTGTGGCGACACCCGCACCACGCGGCACACGGATGGATTCCACCAGTTCCTGTACGTGGGCCGGCGGGGCCTTCGTCATCGACGACACGAGGTAGGCGGTCGCGAAGTTCAGAAGCGCACCAATCGGGCCAAAGGCTGTCGGCGGGATGCCGAACAGGTAGTTGGCCGGCACGTTCTCGAGCATGTTGGTCCCCGCGATGAAGAACCAGCCGAGATAGGTGAAAAGGTAGAGGCAGGTCACAACCAGACCCACGATCATGCCGACGGTTGCCCCGGTCGAGTTCATCCGCTTCGAGAAGATGCCCATCATGAGAACCGGGAAGATGGTTGCAGCGGCAAGACCGAAGGCCAATGCCACGGTCTGGGCGGCAAATCCGGGCGGATGGAGGCCCAGCAGCGTTGCGACCAGGATGGCACCCGCCATGGCGACGCGAGCAACCATGAGCTCATTCTTTTCAGAGATACCCGGAACGAGCCATTCCTTGACCAAGTCGTGGCTGATCGATGACGAAATGGCGAGCAGAAGACCGGCTGCCGTCGACAGGGCCGCCGCCAAACCACCAGCGGCGATGAGGCCGATGACCCAGCCCGGAAGCTGTGCGATTTCCGGATTGGCAAGAACCAGGATATCGTTGTTGATGGTCAGTTCGTTGCCGGTCCAGCCACGCTCGGCAGCCTGCGTAGCGAAGCCTGCGGACTTGTCGTTGTAGTACTGCATCCGACCGTCGCCATTCTTGTCTTCAAACTTCAGAAGACCGGTGACTTCCCAGGTGCGCATCCAGTCCGGACGTTCCTCATAGAGAACGGCTTCCGCCTTCGGACCGTTGGGGAAGATGGTGTTGATGATGTTCAGGCGCGCCATGGCACCCACTGCCGGGGCCGTCAGATAAAGAAGCGCGATGAAAACCAGTGCCCAGCCAGCCGACCAACGCGCATCAGCAACCTTCGGCACAGTGAAGAAGCGGATGATAACGTGCGGCAGACCAGCGGTGCCGATCATGAGCGACAGCGTGAACAGGGTCATGTTGAGCATGGAGCCCTGAGCGGTGTAGGCGTTGAAACCGAGGTCGGTGACGACCTGGTCGAGCTTCTGCAGCAACGGCAGGCCCGATTCGGTGTGCGTCGAGAACAGACCAAGCCACGGAAGCGGATTACCGGTCAGTTGCAGCGAGATAAAGATCGCCGGGATCGTATAGGCGATGATCAAAACGACGTACTGGGCAACCTGCGTGTAAGTGATGCCTTTCATGCCGCCAAGAACCGCGTAGGCGAAGACGACCGCCGAGGCAATCCACAGACCGGTCGAGGCCTCCACTTCAAGGAAGCGCGAGAAAGCGACGCCGGCGCCGGTCATCTGGCCGATAACATAGGTGACCGAGATGATAATCAGGCAGATGACCGCAACAAGGCGCGCACTCAGGCTGTAGAACCGGTCGCCGATGAACTGCGGCACCGTGAACTTGCCGAACTTGCGCAGGTAAGGTGCCAGCAGAAGCGCCAGCAGAACGTAGCCGCCCGTCCAGCCCATCAGATAGGTGGAGTTGGCGTAGCCAACACCGGCGATCAGGCCGGCCATGGAGATGAACGATGCCGCCGACATCCAGTCCGCAGCTGTCGCCATGCCGTTCAGCACGGGATGAACGCCGCGGTTGGCGGCGTAGAATTCAGCAGTGGAGCCGGCTCGGCTCCAGATTGCAATGCCGATGTAGAGCGCAAAGGTCGCGCCCACAATCAGAAGATTGAGGGTGTATTGATCCATAATTATTTTCCGCCTTACTGCTCGTCGACGCCGAATTCACGGTCGATCTTGTTCATGTATATCGCGTAGAAGAAAATCAGCGCGATGAAGACGAGGATCGAACCCTGCTGGGCGAACCAGAAACCAATATCTGTGCCGCCAACGGCGATGCCGGACAGCATTGGACGCAGCAGAATACCGAATCCGTAGGATACGATCGCCCAGATGGCCAAACAAATGTAAATAGCGCGAATATTCGCTGCCCAATAGGCATTGGACGAAGTCTTGTCCGTCATGATTGCTCCTCCCTCTCTTGTTTCAGGCGCCAAAGGGCACCCAAACTCCTCAACTACGCCGTGGGATCGAGACAGCTGCATGTGCCGTCAACCTTAAAACCGCTCCCCCGGTAATTCAGTCACCTCCACGTAGTTCCAGCAGACTAGACTTGAAGTGAACAGTTCCAAGCCCACGATTGGTCGTAAGACCAAAGTCTTATACTCGAGCGAAAACACGCCAATAGCATTTCAAATGCGACATAAGCACGGAACTTTCGTGACACATCCGACGGCCATCCCCAGGCAACAGCGGTTTGGAGGAACTGGTTGCCGCCGTTTGAAGCCGCACAAATAAAGCGGGAATCGGCTCGAAAAAGGCGCTGGAAGATATTATCTCCAGTGGATCTTCGAGCAATGTTTACCATTGCCGCCGAAGGTGCCTCTTATATCCAACCAGCCGCCGGAAGCCTGCGGAAGAAGCATGAAATATTATCTGGGTGGGCTTGCCGCCCGCGAGCGAAATGAAAAGACCAATCGCCATCTCGCCTTCTATCTGACCTTCGTGGCCGGTGCGGTCAATGCAGGCGGCTTCATGGCCGTCGGACAATACACCTCGCACATGTCCGGCATCGTGTCGGCCATTGCCGACAATATGGTGCTCGGCAAGGGGCCGCTCGTTGTGATCGGCGTCTCATCGCTGTCCGCATTCATTGCCGGCGCGGCAACCTCTGCCATCCTGATCAACTGGGCGCGCCGCCGGGCGCTCGAGTCGGAATATGCGCTGCCGCTTGCCGTCGAGGCGCTGCTGCTTCTGATCTTCGCGCTTTCGGACCTCGTGCTGGTGCAGGGCTCGCACCTGGCCCTGCTGCTGACCATCGGCCTCCTGTGCTTCATCATGGGCCTACAGAATGCCATCATCACCAAGCTGTCGGGCGCGCGCATCCGGACCACCCATGTCACCGGCCTGGTAACAGATGCCGGTATCGAAATCGGTAAACTCTTCTATCACAATGCCCCCGCGCGGCCGGATCTGGCTCCAGTCATCGCCGATCGACGCAAACTCGCCTTGCTGCTCTCTCTGATCGGCCTGTTCTTTTCCGGCGGCATCGCCGGCGCGCTGCTGTTCAGCCATTTCGGCCTGCCGGTCGCCGCCGTTTTCGCCTTGCCGCTCGGTCTCTTCGCCTCTTTCCCGATCGTCGCCGATCTGAAATCCGGCCGACCCCACCGGAATTGACGCCTTGATCGGCAACCATCGTCGAAAAAGGATATGACGCCAACCGCCAACTCAACCAAAAATCGGCGCAGACGCCCAAGTAAAAACTAAAAGTTGACACGACAACAAGGATCTACTATTTAGTGAGTGTCGATATTTGCTTGTTTGACTTTTGTTTTCGCACCTTGACACCGTGCCTCGACGAACTTCCCTTCAAAAGAAATCGAGCTACCCAGCCGCCCGTGCAGTCGCACGGCGGGCACTCAATATTGCTACGAAAGGGTTCGTTATGACCACTGGCACAGTTAAATGGTTCAATTCCACCAAGGGCTTCGGCTTCATTCAGCCTGACAACGGCGGCCCGGACGTTTTCGTCCACATCTCCGCTGTAGAGCGCGCCGGTATGCGTGAAATCGTCGAAGGCCAGAAGATCGGCTACGAGATGGAACGCGACAACAAGTCGGGCAAGATGTCCGCCGGCCAGCTGCAGGCTGCCTGATCGATCTTTGTGCTCTCGGGTGACCACGGATGTACTGGCACCACGGAGAGCACAAGACCAAGGAAGGTCAGGCATTTTGCCTGGCTTTTTTTTGGCCGAAAGACGAGCACCTTCATCAAGACCAGCGAGGGAAATCGCCATGACAGAGACCCACAGCAAGGCGCGTATGCAAGCCGAAGCGGCCTTTGGCAAAACCCAGTCGCAGTTTCTGGCGCGTAACCGGGTTATCTCGGAGAACGATGCTGTCGTTCAAGAGCGCGACGAAAAGACCATGCGTCTGCGCGCTCTGCGCATTGCCAAGGAGGCTGATGCGACAGTCACCACTGCGCCGGCGCCCAAGGACTAATTGGTACGGCGGCAACTCGCCCCGCACCGGCGCGCCGCACGCAAGGCACGCATGAGAAGACCTCGACCTGAACACAATCTCCATCCGAAAGCGGAACTTTGAAGAACACTAGAGACAACGGCCTGTCCGATCGCCGCAAGGCAACAGCCGACGCCAAGAAACTCCTTCTCGACAATTATCGCATGGCCAAAGAGGCGGCGGAGCCGCATCTCGAAGCCCGGCAGGCGGAACGCCTCGCATTGGCGACGGCCCGCGACGAACGCCGAGCGGCGCGCGAACGCGCCAAAACGGAGGAGCGCGAACAGGCTCTTGCGGCGGCAAGGGAAGCGGCTGAAGCCGCGACTGCGGCTGATAGGGCCGAAGCAGATGCCCGCCTAGAAGCCGAGACATCCAGGATCAGCCGGGTGATCGAAGACGAGGCGGCACGCAAGGCCAAGCGCGACCAGCGCTATGCAGAGCGAAAAGCCAGACAGCGCTGATGGTTGCCGGAACGCGGATCGCCGGATAGTTCACTGAACCCGCCACCGGCGGTCCCGCTGGAAAAGAGGAGACATTCCTCTCCGGTTGCGTCACGCCCCACAGCCGGCCCGGAAGATAAGCCCATATACATGAGACGTCGCGCGCAGCGTCTGGCGCGATGGCCACATCGTGGATAGGATGCCACTCCCGATATAACCAAGGTTGCCGGCATGGACATCAAGCGCTGCGGATCCCGCCCCTCCACCACTCCGTCGGCGGACTATTTCACCGGCTCCGTTCGCCAGGACACGATCATCGAGGCACCGGCCCCGGCTCATCTGCGTGCGGTCAGTGTCGCCTTCGAACCGGGCGCCCGCACCGCGTGGCACACCCATCCGCTCGGCCAGACGCTGATCGTCACCGCAGGCTCCGGCTGGGCCCAGACTTGGGGCGAGACGAAGCAGGAGATCCGCACCGGCGACGTGGTCTGGTTCCCGCCGGGTGAGAAGCATTGGCATGGCGCCTCGGCCGACACCGCCATGACCCATATCGCCATTCAGGAGGCTCTTGACGGCAAAGCCGTCGACTGGCTGGAACACGTGAGCGACGCGCAATTTCTCGCCTGAAGAAGAAGCTTTTCTCGCCGACAGACAATCGCTGCTGTTTCAATTCATCCCGATCTCTGGCACAAGCCGCATCGGAGCGCGGCTGCCGTCAACTTAAGGACGGGGCCGGGCGGGTTGATTGACGTCTCTCCTGCTGCCGCGAAACAACGTGACCGCTCCACTTCCTCGCAACATCCAGAATCGCGTGATCGCCGGCCTGCGGACACGATTGTTAGCCGTGATTACAGCTCGTGAGCGAGTCGTCGCTTGGAGCGATGGCACCAGCCCATTTGTTCCGCTAGAGGAAACACACACGCAGAGCCGGAGCCCATGATGACCAGCAAACAGAAGCGCACCCGCCTTCAGAAGCTCCAGAATTCCTGGGCCAAGGCGACGCTCGAGGAGCGATCCAGCTTCATCGAATGGCTTCGCCACGCGGATCTCGCGGCCGATGGGTCTGCGCCGGCCCTCAACCTGGCACCGATCGCGAGCGGGCGCTATCTGTTGCCGTCCGCCGTCGCCCGCGTGCAAGTGATCATGACCAAACGAAACCTGACAGCGGCCGACGTCATGGTCGAAATGGGTTTCGAGTGCGACGACCCTTCGCTGGCACGGGCCCTCGATGACCACCAGAGCCTGCGCCTCGCCGTCGTCGCCGCGCTTGAGACATGGCTCATCGCCAACTCGACCTCGCCCCCTCCGCTCGCGTAAGCACAGATCATTGCAATCAGATTATACCGCATCATCATGATCACTTTTATGGACTCTGATCCAATAAATAGGGCACCTCGCCCAATGTCCGGAATTGTCTGCAAAGCGCCTCAGTCATTCGCCAGACGCATGAACTCATAGATAAACGTCAGCATCCTTCGGCGCTGCAACATATTATAAGCTGTCTCCCGAACGATCCATCTTCTGTGCTTTGGGATGCCCTGATGACCAAGACCGCTTTCGTGTCGAGCGACGAGATCCGCTCGATGTTTTCCGCCGCCATGTCCGCCATGTATCGCGCAGAGGTTCCGGCCTATGGTACGCTCATGGATCTGGTGGCCCGCGTCAACCTGGAGACGCTCGATGCCGATCCCAAGCTGCGCGAGCGCCTTGAGGACACCGATTCCCTCAACCGCATCTCGGAAGAACGCCACGGCGCCATCCGTCTCGGCACGCCGGCAGAACTTGCCATGATGCGCCGCGTCTTCGCCGTCATGGGCATGTTCCCGGTTGGCTACTATGACCTGTCGACCGCTGGCGTGCCGGTTCACTCGACTGCGTTTCGCCCGGTCGGCGACGCAAGCCTGAAGAAGAACCCGTTTCGCGTCTTCACCTCTCTGCTCAGACTCGATCTGATCGCCGACGAGACGCTGCGCGCCGAGGCGCAAGCCACGCTCGCCACCCGCGAGATCTTCACCCCGGGCGCCGTCGAATTGACGGAGAAGGCCGAGCAGCAGGGCGGTCTCGACCGCGCCGATGCAGCGCGCTTCGTCACCGAGGCGCTCGAAACCTTTCGCTGGCATGACAAGGCGCGCGTCAGCCCGGACATGTATGCCCGGCTCCATGCGGCCCACCGCTTGGTCGCCGACGTTGTATCGTTCAAGGGCCCGCACATCAATCACCTCACGCCACGTACCCTCGACATCGACCTCGTCCAGGCCCGCATGCCGGACTATGGCATCGCCCCAAAGGCCGTCGTCGAAGGCCCGCCTACCCGCAAGTGCGCGATCCTGCTGCGCCAGACCTCCTTCAAGGCGCTCAACGAGCCGGTACTGTTCCAGGCTGAGGACGGCAGCTGGAAGGAAGGCTCGCACACCGCCCGTTTCGGCGAGATCGAACAGCGCGGCATTGCCCTCACCCCGAAGGGCCGCGCGCTTTATGACGATCTGCTCAATGCCTCGCGCAAAGTCGTGCGCCCGGCCGCGGACGGCTCGAACGCCGCTGACTACGAAAAGGCACTGGCTGAAGCCTTCACACCCTTCCCCGACAGCTGGGAGGCGATCCGCGCCGAAGGTCTCGGCTATTTCGCCTATTCGCTCACCGAAAAGGGCCGCAAGTCCAGGGCCGGTGCCGAGGCGAGCCTCGATAGCCTGATCGCCGATGGTCTCGTCCAGTTCGATCCGATCGTCTACGAAGACTTCCTGCCGGTCAGCGCCGCCGGCATCTTCCAGTCGAACCTTGGCGACGACGCGACCCAGGACTTCGCCGCAAGCCCGAACCAGCAGCGCTTCGAACTTGACCTCGGTGCCAAGGTGTTGAACGAGTTCGATCATTATGCCGGCATCGAACAGGCATCGATCGCCGATTGCCGTCAGATGCTCTCGGCCGTGCAGGCAGCAGAGTAAGCGACCGACGATGATCGACCAAGAGCACATTCTGGCACTGGGCAATATTCTTGGCGACAAGGGCATCGTCAGCGAGCCCGGCGCCATGGTGGCCTATCAAACGGGAGCCCGCTATGACGAAGGTCTGGCGGGCCTCGTGCTGCGCCCGGCGACCACCGAGGAGGCCTCGTCCGCCGTTGCCTATTGCGTGCGCCACGGCCTTTCGCTGATCCCGCAATCAGGCAATACCGGCCTCGTTTCCGGCTCGACGCCGGATGCCTCTGGTGCTCAAGTCGTGCTCAGCCTCGATCGTATGACACGCCGTTTTGATCTCGATCTCGACAACCGCTCGCTTCACACCGACGCGGGTTTCCGGCTGTCCGAAGTCAACCAGCAACTTGAAGCGAACGGCCTGTTCTTTCCGATCGATCTTGGCGCCGATCCTCGCCTCGCCGGCATGTTGTCGACCAATACCGGCGGCTCGCGCTTCCTCAAATATGGCGACGTGCGTCGCAACACGCTCGGCATCAAGGTCGTACTCGCGGATGAGGTAGGCACGATCCTCGACCTGACCTCGGACCTGCGCAAGAACAATACCGGTGTCGACTGGAAACAGATCTTCATCGGCACGTCCGGCGCCTTTGGTATCATCACCGAATGCGTACTGAACCTCGAGGCTCTGCCGAGGCAGATGGCTACCGCCTATCTGGTTCCGTCCAGCGGCGCCCATGTCATGCCGTTACTGCGTTCCATGGAGCAGAAGCTCGGCGCCTATCTCTCGGCCTTCGAGGGCATGTCGAAGAACGCGGTCGCCGCAGCTCTCGACCATGTCCCCTCGCTCCGCAACCCGTTCCAGGGCGGCCATATCCCCGACTATGTGATCCTCTGCGAAATCTCCCGCACCTGGGAGCCGCGCGAGGGCGAACAGGGGCTCGACGCCGTGCTGGAGACCGTGCTCGCCGAGATCTGGGAAAGTGAGGCGGCGCCACTGGCGGATGCCTTCGTCGGCCCTGCCCATGAAATGTGGGCGCTGCGCCATGCGCTCTCGGAAGGCGTCAAGCACGCCGGAAAGCTGATCGCCTTCGATCTCTCCTTCCGCCGCGGCGACATCATGGCCTTTTGTGACCGCATGAAGGCGGAGATGCCGGGCGCCTTCCCGGACGTGACAATCTGCGACTTCGGTCACATCGGCGACGGCGGTGTGCATTTCAATCTCGTCGTGCCGAAGGACAGCCAGGCGGCAACCGACGCGGCCTTTGAGCAGCACCTGCGCGACTGGGTCTTCAACATGGCCGTTCGCGATTTCAACGGCAGTTTCAGTGCCGAGCATGCGATCGGTCGCAAGAACCAACCCTATTACGATCTCTATACAGACGGAAAGATCAAGGAACTGGCGGCCGGCCTCAAGGCGATCACCTCGCCGGGTGCACTCGGCACGGTCCGTTTCGGCTAACGCCCGACCCAGCGCATGATGGCCCTCGAAATGAGGGCGACCAAGAAAACAAAGAGGATGGTCATGAACATCAACAGCAAGCCCGAAGAGGCAGTTTTCCGGCCGGCGAAGCGCATCTCGTCGATCGGCGTCTCCGAAATCCTGAAGATCGGCGCCAAGGCACAAGCCCTGAAGCGCGAAGGCCGGCCCGTCATCATCCTCGGCGCCGGCGAACCCGATTTCGACACGCCGGACCACATCAAGGAAGCTGCGTGGAAGGCCATGCAGGCTGGCCAGACCAAATACACCGCGCTCGACGGCACGCCGGAACTGAAGGCCGCAATCCGCGACAAGTTCAGCCGCGAAAATGCCGTAGACTACGCGCTCGACGAGATCACGGTCGCGACCGGCGCCAAGCAGATCCTGTTCAACGCGATGATGGCGACGCTCGATCCGGGCGACGAAGTGATCATCCCGACGCCCTACTGGACCTCCTATTCCGACATCGTCCAGATCGCCGAGGCAAAGCCGGTGCTGATCGCCTGCAATGCCGAGGCCGGGTTTCGCCTTCAGGCCGCCCAACTCGAGGCCGCGATCACGCCCAAGACGCGCTGGGTCATCCTCAACTCGCCGTCCAACCCGTCGGGCGCCGGCTATCGCGCCGAGGATTATCGCCCGCTGCTCGACGTGCTCCTGAAGCACCCGCAGGTCTGGCTGCTGGTCGACGACATGTACGAGCACATCGTCTATGACGGCTTCGAATTCGTCACACCGGCTGCCCTTGAGCCGCGCCTGAAAAACCGCATTCTCACCGTCAACGGCGTCTCCAAGGCCTATGCCATGACCGGCTGGCGCATCGGCTATGCCGGCGGCCCGCGCGACCTGATCAAGGCCATGGCCGTGGTGCAGAGCCAGGCGACCTCCTGCCCCTCCTCGATCAGCCAGGCCGCCTCGGTCGCCGCGCTGAATGGCCCGCAGGATTTCCTCAATGAGCGCAAGGCGAGCTTCCAGCGCCGCCGCGATCTGGTGGTTGCCGGCCTCAATGCCATCGACGGCCTCGATTGCCGTGTTCCGGAAGGCGCCTTCTACACCTTCTCGGGATGCGCCGGCATGCTCGGCAAGACCACGCCGGCCGGCAAGCGCCTCGAAACCGACACGGATTTCTGCGCCTATCTGCTGGAAGACGCCAATGTCGCGGTCGTGCCCGGCTCGGCCTTTGGCCTGTCGCCCTTCTTCCGCATCTCCTATGCCAGCGCCGAATCCGAACTCAGGGAAGCACTCGCCCGCATCACGGATGCCTGCGCCAGGCTGGCCTAAGCACAGACCACACGACACCACCGACCGTCCTCGCCGACGGTCGGATCGGCTTGCGCGCCAGCGGAAAATCTAGTCGCTGTGCGCGCGTATGACCTCGATGAACGCATCGCCATAGCGCTCAAGCTTCGACTGCCCAACGCCTGAAATGCCGATCAGCGCCTCGCGATCCATCGGGCGTTCGCTGGCGAAGGCGACCAGCGTCGTATCCGGGAAAACGACATAGGGTGGAACCGAAAGCTCCTTGGCGATCGCCATGCGACGGGCGCGGAGTGCCTCGAACAGCGCCACATCATCGCTGTGCAGCGAGGAACGGGCCTGCGCGGAAGTCGGTGACGAGCCCCGTGACGCCTTGCCCTTGGTCGGCCGATCCTGGCGGAAGCGAACCGTGCGCTCGTGCTTAAACACGGCGCGCGCCTCTGGTTCCAGCTTCAGCGCGCCAAAGGCGGAGTGATCGACGGAGACGAGACCGGCAGCTAGCAACTGGCGATAGACCGACTGCCAGGTCTTGGCCGCAAGATCCTTGCCGACGCCGAAGACCGGCATGTCGACATGGCCGAAGCGGATGGTTTTTTCGTTCTCGGTGCCAGTCAAAACGTCGACGAGATGGCCGGTGCCAAAACGCTCGCCGGTGCGATAGATCGCCGCCAGTGCCTTGATCGCCGCCTCCGTCCCATCCCAGGTCTCGACTGGCTTCAGGCAAGTGTCGCAATTGCCGCACTGGCCGCCATGCGCCTCGCCGAAATGCGCTAGGATCGCCTGTCGGCGACAGCCCGGCGTCTCGCAAATCGCCAGCAGCGCGTTGAGTTTGGCGCGCTCAACCCGCTTGATGTCGTCGCCCGAGGCGCCTTCGTCGATCATCCGGCCGCGCTGGATGACATCGGCCATGCCATAGGCCATCCAGACATCGGATGGCAGCCCGTCACGCCCGGCACGGCCGGTTTCCTGATAATAGGCCTCGACCGAGCCGGGCAGGTCGAGATGGGCGACATAGCGCACATTCGGCTTGTCGATTCCCATGCCAAAGGCGACGGTGGCGACAAGGCAGAGATCCTCTTCCTTGAGGAAGGCATCCTGATTGGCGTCGCGCACGGCGCGGTCCATCCCCGCATGATAAGCAAGCGCGCGAATCCCCTGGGTATTGAGCCATTCAGCCGTGTCCTCGACCTTGGCGCGCGACAGGCAATAGACGATACCGCTCGATCCCTGGTGACGTGACAGGAAGCGCAGAAGCTGCTGGCGCGGCTGGTCCCTCTCGACGATCTCATAGGCGATGTTCGGCCGATCGAACGAGGTGGTGAAAACTTCGGCCGAGCGCAGCGCGAGCCTGTCGATGATGTCCTCGCGCGTATGCGGATCGGCCGTCGCCGTCAGCGCGATTCGCGGCACGCCTGGATATTCCTCGGCCAGACGCCCGAGTTCGCGATACTCGGGGCGGAAATCATGGCCCCATTGGGACACGCAATGGGCCTCATCAATGGCGAAGAGCGCAATCCGGGCGCCGGCGATCATCTCCTTGAAGCTGGGCGTGACGATGCGTTCCGGCGTGACATAGAGAAGATCGAGCGTACCATCGGCGATCTCCCGGCGCACATCGACATAGCCTTCGCGCGACAGCGAAGAATTGAGCGCGGCGGCCCGCACCCCGAGCTGCCTCAGCGCCTCCACCTGATCGCGCATCAGCGCGATCAGCGGCGACACCACGATCCCAATGCCGTCACGGCAAAGCGCCGGGATCTGGAAGCACAGCGATTTACCGGCGCCGGTCGGGAAAAGCACGACCGCGTCGCCCCCGGAAACAACCCGCTCGACCACCTCGGCCTGCCTGCCGCGAAAAGCTGAATAGCCATAAACCTGCTTCAGTACGGCAAGTGGATTTTTTGCGCCTTGGCTATCGAACAAAGGATCGAGACGGGTCTGGGTCTGCGGCATGGAATCGCTTTCTTGGGATGGATCGCACTATGCCACAGCTCGCCTGAGGTCGCGAGTGTCGGCGGCACCGGAACGGACCCGTTAAGACGAAAGACAGTCCTGGACGACTTTGCCGCGAAGCCCTGCCGAGGCTTGGCCGATATGCGGTAAGCCCGCCATCTCGGGCCGGACCATGATCAAGAGGCGTTTCGGGAAAGGATGCCCGCGCTCAGCTCGCAGATCTCATTGGTGATCTCCTCCTGACGCTGCCGGCGGGCCGACGCCGTCAGAGTCTCGAGCGTCTCGGCGACATTGCGTTGGGCAGAGACCATCGCCCGCATACGCGCCTCGTTCTCCGCCGCGTAAGACAGGACAACGGCTTCGCAAAGCTCGGCGAAGACATATTCCTCGACAAGGCTCGCCAATAGCCTCTGCGGCGCCAAGTTCAACAACGGAGGCTCATTACCCGCAGGGCTCGCAAATCGGCTGAAATCGAAGGGAACAAGCTGACGCTCGACAATGTTGGCAACCACGGCGGCGCCGGGACTTGCATGAACCAGGAAGACGCGCTGGACACCGCCACGTCCGATCCGCTCGTAAAGCTCATCCATGATGCGGTTGCTGAGGCCCGCCGCCTGCGCCGTGGAAGCGATCATGGGGGCTGACCAGTCGGGAACGATCTCGAATTCGACGGCAGCGAGGAGCCCTCTGTCGCCGATGAGCAAAAGCTCCGTCGCACCACCCGTCTCGGCCTTCATCATGCCGCTGACATGTTCGAGGATGCGATGGCTGAAGCTTCCGGCAAACCCTTGTTCGGCACAAAGGGCGACGATCACCTGTCCGCCTCCACCTGTTTGCCCACCAGACGGCTGGTCTTGTATGTCCGGTACCAGAGCCAAAGCGCTGCCGATCGCCAAGGCAGTAGTCGAGGCATAGGCTCGGACTCCGTCGAGATGCTTGCTGGCCTCCAGCGTCCTTGCCGCCGCAATGCCACGCATTGCCCCGATCACCGAGGAAAGCTGGTGCACGGATCCTATGCGCGCCTCGATGTCTGAGAGCCGTTCGGTCACTTTGCCTCCCCAGCCGTGGTGTCGGCGGCGCTAAGGTCGGCGGCAAGCCTTTTCACCGCGGCGATCAGTTGCGCCGTGGCGTCCTCCGTCAACAGGCCGCTGGTCGAGACAGCATCGACGACGTCCTTGACGCTGCTATCGAGATAGGCCGGAAGGCGCTGGCAAAGATCCGGGATGAGGGCCACCGCAATACCGTCCAGCGCCCCATCGTTCAACGCCGCCAGCAGCGCCACCTGATCGACGAGCCGATAGCCGCAAAAGCGTGGCTGGGTCAGAAGCGACCGGATACGCTGGCCGCGCTCGATCTGCGATCTCACCCGCGTATCCGACATGCCGCCGAAACGGGTAAAGGTCTCGAGTTCAAGAAACTGGGAATACTCCAGCCGGATTCGCCCCGAAACATCACGAAGCGCTCGCTTCTGCGCCTTGCCGCCAACCCGACTGACGCTGAGGCCGACATCGACCGGTGGGCGCTGATCAAGCGCCAGCAGCCGCGTCGAAAGGACGATCTGCCCATCGGTAATCGAAATCAGGTTGGTCGGGATATAGGCTGAGAGATTGCCGGCATCGGTCTGGGCAATCGGCAAGGCGGTGATCGAACCGCCGCCACATTCGGCCGACATTTTGGCGGCGCGCTCCAGCAGCCTGGCATGGACGTAAAAGATGTCGCCCGGATAGGCTTCACGGCCCGGCGGCTCGCGCGTCAGAAGCGCAAGTTCGCGATGGGTTGCCGCATGTTTGGTCAGATCATCGATGACCATCAGCACATCTTCGCCGCGGTCGCGGAAATATTCCGCCATGGAAAAAGCGGCAAAAGGCGCGATCCATTGCAGGCCCGCCGAGGAGGATGCCTCTGCCACGACAAAGATGCAGCGTTCCAGAGCGCCATGTTTCTGGATCGCCGCGATCACCCGCTCGATATCCGAGGAGCGCTGGCCGATCGCCACATAGACGCACACCATATCGGAGTTCTTCTGATTGATGATCGCATCAACCCCGATGGAGGTCTTGCCCGTCGCTCTGTCACCAATGATCAGCTCGCGTTGTCCGCGCCCGAGCGCGAAAAGCGCATCGACGACCAGAATGCCGGTTTCAGCCGGCGTGTCTACAAGATCGCGCTCGATGATCGAAGGCGCTGGCCGCTCGGCGGGCAAGAAATCATGCGCCTCGATCGGCGCCCCGGCATCAAGCGGTCGCCCCAGCGGATCGACGATCCGGCCGAGAAGGGCCGGGCCGACGGGCACCTTCACCACGTCGCCTGTCCCGCGCACCTGCGCACCGGCGTTGACCCCCTCGCCATCGTCAAGAAGCACAGCACTGATATCATCAGCGTCGAGCGTCAAGGCAAAGCCCAGACGACCGTTTTCAAAGCGCAAGAGTTCATTGAGCTTGACATCGGGCAAGCCGGAAACCCGGGCGATGCCGTCTGCGACCTGTTCAACCCGGCCGATCGAATAGGCTTCGGGAGAAAGCGCTACATCCGCGATCACCTGATGCTGGCGTTCGAGCCAGTCGACCGTCTTCTCGTGGGGCTTTTCCTGGGGCTCATCCATGATGGGTCAGCTTCGTCTGAAGGAGGTCAAGATCGGCTCTGAAACTGTTCTTCACCAAGGCATGCGGGGTCTCGAACTCGAGACCCGCTATCAGCGCCGGATCAGCCTCGGTTACAAATTCCACCTTGCGGCCCAGAACCTTCTCAAGCATCGCGCCGCAGGCGAGGCGTTCCTCCGGTGTCAGCGCGCGGACTGCTTTCAACCGTACGGTCTCGCCATCCTCTCCAATTTCTTTCTTTGTTTCCTCAGGTAGTCGAACAATCGCCTCGCCCAAGCCTTCGATGAAGCCGGATACGAGCGCGCCATCCGGCAACCGACTCAGAAGCTTGGCGGCAAGATCGACAGCCAGATCTCCCGCATGAGCCATGACAGTCGCCATCTCTTTCTGTTTCAAAGCCTCGATCGCACTCTCGGCATTCGCACGAAGCTTGGCGGCTTCGCGATGGGCATCCGCCAAAACGGCCTCCTTGGCGGCCCCGGCCTCGGCCAAAGCCTTTTCCATCACTTGACTGCGCTCGGCCGCCAGTCGGGCCGCCTCTGCTTCAGCCCCCTCCTCGCTTGCCAGTGCGGCAGCCTTCGCGGCATCCGCCTTCTCCATGATCGCGGCGGCGGCCTCCTGGCGTTTTTTCAGGATGTCCGCCACAGGGCGAAACAGAAAACGCGACAGGATCCACAAGAGGACAATCGCATTCAGCGTCTGAAGGCCGAGAGACCACCAATCGATCTGCATTTGAGGCTCTTATCTATTTCACGAAGGGATTGGCAAAGAGCACGAGCAGCGCGATGACGAGGCAGTAGATTGCCATAGTTTCGATCATCGCGAGACCGACGAAGAGCGTGCGCGAAAGAGTGCCGGCCGATTCAGGCTGGCGGGCAATGGCATCCATAGCGGCAGCTACAGCTCGACCTTCGGCCAGTGCCGGACCGATCGCCCCGAAACTAACTGCGATGGCCGCTGCAATAATACTAATTGCCTGGAGTATTTCCATGGTTAAATTCCCTTCTGCTGATCTCGTTTGGGCTCGCCGTCTCCCTCGCCGCCGACCGCGGCGCCGATGAACACGGTTGCCAGAATAGCGAAAATGTAGGCCTGCACCGCACCGGTCAAAAGATCGAGCGCCATCAGCGGGATCGGCACCAGAAGACCGGCAAGCGACAGCACGATACCGACCACGAAGACGCCGCTCATGATATTACCGAACAGGCGGATGATGAGGGAGAAGGTACGGGTGATCTGCTCGACGATATTGAGTGGGATCATGACCCAGCTCGGTTCGGCAAAGGTCTTGAGATAGCCGCCGACACCGCGTTTCTTCACACCGAAATAGACAGTGGCGACTGCCACCAGCCCGGCAAGAGCGGCATCCGTTTCGATATGCGCGGTCGGCGGTTCTATGCCAGGAATCAGAGAAGACCAGTTGGCGATGACGATGAAGAGAAACAACATCCCGATCAGCGGCCTGTAGGGTGCCGGCTCCGTCTGCATGGTGTCCCTGATCTGCCCGTCGATCACCTCGACGATCATCTCGAGAAAAGCCTGGGTTCGACTGGGTCGAAGTTTCAGATTGCGGGTCAACAAGAAGGAACCGACCCCCATGACGGCGATGATCACCCAGGTCACGACGACCGGTGTCGAGACCAGCACGGGGCCAATGCGGAACAGCACATCGGTGGAAAGCGGCGAAGAAATCACAGTGCATTCCTTTCCCGGCGCATGATCACCGCGCGCACCGCAAGAACACATGCGAGCCCGGTCAGCAAGGCGACCGCGCCAAGCTTCGCCAGCAGGGTCATGACGACGACCAGGATAGCTATGCGCGCGAGTTGCAGCAGAAAGGCTTTGGCTAACCCGCCGTCCAGATAGAACCGCGTGTTCCACTTCAGCGACATGAAATGGGCGATCCCGAGAAGCGATCCCGCCCCGATGCCGATCAGGATGGCGAAAGGCATGCCGACAGTCCATTGTGCGTGGAGAAATTCAGTCATGCCCGCCCATCCACTTCCAGGCTGACCACATTCCAAACACTGCCCCACCGATAATCAGGGCAGCGGAGAACATAATGCCCGTTGAAAAGAAGCGATCGAGCCAGCGCCCGGCCAGAAGCGCCAACAGGATCGGCACGACGATGGCCCAGCCGAGAACGCCGATTTGCGCAAGCCTGCTACTGAGCGACGGTTCCGGGTTGCTCCGCTCCGCCTTCACCCGGTCGGCCGCCTGACGGGCTGCCTTGACGACCCGGTCGTCGTCCTGCTCCGGCTGTTCGCCGCGTGGTGTCATGGCGCGCCATCCTTGAAATCAAGACTGCCGCCTGTCCCGCCGCGCGGGTTGAGATAGCTCATCAACTGGCGCACCGCGCGGGCGTGCATACGGGTCTGCTCCGTGGTGGCACGTCGTTCTGCATCCTTTTCTTCCTCCTGGAAGGCCGCGACATCCGCCGCCAAGGTTGAAAGCTGGGTGCCGAGTATGCCGTGCCGGCAGGCGATCGCCACATGGCTTCCATCCGAAACGGTGAGCACCCCGCCGCGAAGCGCGCAATAGCGCATCTCCCCCTCGCTGTTTTTCCAGCGGACCACCGACACCGGCAACACGGTTAGAAACTCGGCATGCCCCGGCAAAATGCCGAAGCTGCCGCTGGCATCTTCGGCACGGAGCGATTGAATGTCGACCTCATCAGCCAGCACCTCGAACGGCGTCGTTATGGAAAGGGAGAGCCGTGATGCCATCAGCCAACCTCCGCCGTTGCTGAAGGACCGGGGCTCTTGGCACGCATGGCCATTTCCTTTTCCCGCGCCTCATCGAGAGCACCGATCATGTAGAGCGAGTTTTCCTGCCAGTCGTCGCATTCTCCGGCAAGAATCGCCTTGCATCCCGCGATCGTGTCGGCAATGCCGACAGAACGGCCTTTGATACCGGTAAAGGCCTCCGTGACGGCAAAAGGCTGCGTCAGGAACCGCTGTAGACGCCGCGCCCGCTGCACCACCTTGCGGTCGGCCGCGCCCAACTCGTCCATGCCCAGGAGCGAGATCACATCCTGGAGTTCACGATAATGCTCAATCGTACGCCGCACCGCCACCGCCGTCTCGGCATGGTCTTTGCCGACCGTTGCTGCTTCGAGAAGCGTCGAGGCCGAAGCGATCGGATCGACCGCCGGATACATGCCCTCGGCCGCCATGGAGCGCGACAGAACGACCGTACTGTCGACATGGGAGGCAATCGTGGTGACCGCCGGGTCGGTAAAATCGTCCGCCGGGACATAGACAGCCTCGATTGCCGTCACCGAGGCATCCCCCACGGACGCGATGCGTTCCTGTAGCGCGGCGACCTCACTTGCGAGCGTCGGCTGATAACCGACACGGGAGGGCAATCGTCCAAGAAGTCCGGAAACCTCCGCACCCGCCTGAACGAAGCGGAAGATGTTGTCCATCAGCAGAAGAACGTTCTGATGCTTTTCGTCGCGGAAATATTCCGCGATCGAGAGTGCGGTCATCGGCACCCGCCAGCGCGCGCCCGGCGGCTCGTTCATCTGACCGTAGACCAGCGCGGTACGCTTGATCATACCCGAGGCCGTCATGTCGAGCAGCATTTCATGACCTTCGCGTGAGCGCTCGCCAACGCCGGCAAAGACCGAAATCCCCTTGTAGCTCTCGACCATCGCGTGGATCAATTCCATGACCAGAACGGTCTTGCCCACGCCTGCGCCGCCGAACATCGCCGCTTTGCCCCCGAGCGGCAGGGGCGAGAGAAGGTCCAGCACCTTGATGCCCGTCACGAACAGATTGCTCGTGCCAGTCTGCGCGGAAAGAGGCGGAGGCGAACGATGAATGGGCTGGCGCGGGGTGTCTTCAGGAAAGTGCTTGCCGTTGTCACGGACATTCCCGGTTACATCGATCAGGCGGCCAAGCACGGCATCGCCGACCGGAACGGTAACCGGCCCCCCGGTATTTAGAACCTTGTCACCCCGCTTGAGGCCCATGGTCGCCTGGAGCGCAATAGAGCGCACCGTAATCCGGCTCAAGTGTGCCTGGACTTCGGCGGAAACACTCTCCGGCCCACTACCAATGATCAAGGCATCATTGATTTCGGGCAGATTGCCATCGGCGAACTCAACATCGACAATCGCGCCGCGTACAGCCACGACTTTTCCGTCGATTTCAACTGGCGCTATCATCTTCAATCTGATCCGCCCCTGTGCTTTGATCGCCGCCGGCTTCGGACCGCTTGCCGCGATTATCCAATAGGTTGAGCTTAACCTCCTCATATGGCAGCTGCAAGGCGCTCCAGACATTGATACATGTCAAGCGGATGGTATTGTCGGACAGTAGATCGACGCGCCATAGCGCAGACGCGTCGCTCCGTGCGCCCAAAGTAAGATGACTTGGCTCCTGTTCAACCCGACAGATGGGCCTCGTAGATATCCGCCCTAGATTTGCAGGGGGGTCTGGCTTCGCCTACCCTTGCGCGGCGGCAAGGATCGATTTCAGCCCCGCTTGGTCGAGCGCGATGGGATTTCCGCCGGCGCAGGGGTCGGCCACTCCCATGCTGGCGACCTTGTCCATATCGATGTCGACCAGACCAATACCCGCGAGCGTGCTGGGGACATGCAGTGTTTCGCGCAACTCTAGGATCCAGTCGATCACGCCGGCGGCGGTCGGAATCGACAGATCGAGGAAACGGCCGAGCAGTTCCAGCTTGTCCTCTATCACCGGCGCGTTGAACTCCAAGACATAGGGCATCAACACGGCATTGAGCAGCCCGTGATGGGCATCGTGCAGGGCGCCGAGCGGATGGGCGAGCGCATGGATCGCACCGAGGCCCTTCTGCAGCGCGACGCAGCCCATGCCTGAGGCAATCAGCATCTGGCCGCGCGCCTCAAGATTATCCCCCTCTAGCGTCGCCACCGGCAACCATGTCTTGATGAGCCGCAAGGCGTTAAGGGCCACACCTTCCGCCATCGGATGGAAGGACGGCGCGCTAAAGGCTTCCAGCGCGTGCGACAGCGCGTCCATTCCGGTCGCAGCGGTGATATGCGCCGGCAGGCCAGTGGTCAGCTCGGGGTCCATGATGACCACATTCGGCATCATCTTCGGATGGAAGACGATAACCTTGCGCTTGTCGGCTTCATGGGTGATGACGGAGGAACGGCCGAGCTCCGAGCCGGTGCCAGCCGTCGTCGGGATGGCGATCACCGAGACCAGACGTGAGATGTCGGCCCGTTTCCAGTTGTCGCCAATGTCCTCCAGGTCCCACATAGGTAGCGTCTGGGTTGCCATCAGGGCAATCGCCTTGGCCGCGTCAAGCGCGCTGCCGCCGCCGATGGCAACGACCAGGTCATGACCGCCCGAGCGGAAGGCATCAACGCCGTCGGATACGTTAGTGCCGGTGGGGTTCGGCTTGACGCTGTGAAACAGTCCGGCCTCCAGCCCCCCTGCCCGCAGCACCTCCAGCGTGCGCTGCACCGGATAGAGATCCTTTAGTCCGTTGTCGGTCACGACAAGCGGGCGTTTGGAGCCAAGCTCGCGGACAACGGCATCAAGCTCCGAAATCCGGCCATTGCCGAAGCGCACTGCGGTTGGAAAGCTCCAGTTGCTGGACACAGCTTTGGTATCGAAGGACATGATGATTGCCTTGTTGTGAGGAGTCAGGAGGTGAGTTGGGCAGCGCTTTGTCGTTTCAAGGCCCGGCGGCGCATGAACTCGGCAAAGCCGACCAGTAGCAGTGCCGGAATGAAATTCAGGGTCGCCAGAGCCGGATAGATGGGGGAAGAGCCAACGGCAATGCCGCTGTACACGAAGATCGGCAAGGTGCGCGCGGTTCCGGCCAGCGAATAGGAAACGTAGAAATTGCCCCAGGACAGCAGGAAAGCGAAGGTGGCTGCCGACAATATTCCCGGCCACAGCAGCGGGAATGTCACCTCACGGAAGACCTCCCATCCGCTGGCGCCAGCATCGCGGGCGGCATCTTCGAGTGTCTCATCAAAGCCGTAGACCTGCACGGCGACAATCACCAACGCGAAGGGCGTAATATAGACGATATGGCCGATGACGACCGTGACAAGACCCGTCGAGAAGCCAAGCCAATTGCCCAGAACCGAAAACCAAAGCAACATGACAACGCCAAGCAGAAGCTGGGGAAAGAGCAGCGGCGCGAAGGTCACGACGCGAAACAGATTCTGGAAGCGGAACCGGTAACGGATCCAGGCGATCGCCCCTGCCGTTCCGAGAACGGATGCGAAGACCGTCGAGATGGCCGCGACCATGGCTGAGTTGATGACGGCGGGGAAGAAATCCGGCTTGCGGACCAGTTCGCCATACCATTCGAGCGAAAAGCCATCGATCGGGAAAGTCAGAACACGACTCGAGGTGAACGAGAAGGCGACCAGAGTCATGATCGGCGCATAGAAGAACAGCAGCAGTAGCACGACGGTGCCGACAAGCGCTGTATCAACGACAGCATTTTTGAAGCGTTGCGACATCATGCGGGCGCCCTTTCCGTCGTCGGTGTACGGCGAAACACGAAAGTGGCGGCAAGCGCCAGCGTCAGGGCACCAATGACAATCAACACGATTGTCAGCGCGGCGCCGAGCGGCCAGTTAACCCGTGTCTCGAAACTCTGGCGGATCAGTTCCGATGCAAGCGGGGCGGTACCGCCGCCCAGCACCTTGGGCTCCAGAAAAGCCCCGAGGCTGAGGACGAAAACCAGTACTGCCCCGGAATACAGCCCAGGTCGCGACAGGGGTAGCGTCACCTCGAAGAACGTCCGGATGCGCGAAGCCCCGGCATCATAGGAGGCCAGGATCAGATCGCGATCGATCCGCACCAGCGACAGATAGATGGTGAACATCGGATAGACAGCGAGGTTGTAGACCATGCCAATCATGGTTCCCGTTGGCGTGAACAGGATGTTCATCGCTTCGGGGCCCATGCCAAGATAGGACAAAAGCCAATTGGCGACACCGTGTTTGTCGAGCACGAGAATCCAACCAAAGGTTTTCAGCACAGCATCAGTCAGGAACGCGAAGACAATCAGGATCTGGATCTGCGCATTATAGGTCTTCAACCGGGTCGTCAGCGCATAGGCTGCCGGAAAGGCGATGAGGACGGAGATCACTACACAAACCAAGGCCATCCATACTGTACGCAGCATTATCGTCCAGTAATGCGGTTTGGAAAAAATCTCGGTCCAGATTTTCAGATCCCAGGTCCAGTGCAAGCGGTAATATTGTGTCGTCTGGAAGGTCAGAAGGGCCGTCATCACCAGCGGCACAAGAAAAAAGACCAGCATGACGATCGCCAGTGGTGCCACTGCGGCCACCAGAACCGGATCGTTCCATTTCTTCGCTTCTCTCTTCATGGTCACTCCGACAACAGGAAGGCGCGCGCGGGCTCGAACCCGATGCCAACCTCTTCTCCGACCTGCGCCGGCAGTTCGAGCGATCCGGGCAGATCCATGACAACAGGCGCGTCGAGACCCGCGACACGAATGCGATACTGCGTCGATGATCCCTTGATGAAGTACTCGTCGACTACACCAATCAGCGTCCATTGACCGGGGCCGGGCTCGCCCGAGATGAAACTGATGGTTTCCGGACGGATCAACAGCGCCTTGTTTCCCTCGCCGAGGAACTCCGAAACATTGCCGGCCGCCATGACAACAGGTTCACCGGTCACTAGCGAAGACCCGACCGTCAATGCGCCATCTTGGGTGTGAACGACGTCAACCGGCAGGAAATTCGTCTCACCGATGAAACCGGCGACAAACATGTTGGCCGGGCGGTAATAGATATCCGAGGGCGTACCGATCTGAACGACACGACCGGCGCGCATCACGCAGATCCGGTCGGCCAGCATCATCGCCTCTTCCAGGTCGTGGGTCACCAGCACGAAGCTCGTGCCGAGTTCACGGTGCAGCTTTTTGAGCTCGGCCTGTAGCGATTTCTTCAGCTTGGCATCGAGCGCGCTCATCGGCTCGTCGAGCAACAGAACGCTCGGCTGCGAGACCAGAGCCCGCGCCAGCGCAACACGCTGCTGTTCGCCGCCGGACAACTGCGCCGGATAGCGATCGAGATATTCCGGCTTCAGATGCATGAGCTCGAGCATGGCGGCGACCCGCCGGTCGATCTCCGCCTTGTCAACCTTCTGCAGTTTCAACGGAAAGCCGATATTCTGGGCAACGGTTTTGTGGGGAAACAGCGCAAGCTTCTGGAACACCATGCGGGTCGGACGACTAGCCGCCGCGACCCCATGCATATCCTTGCCCTGGATTTCGAGCCGCCCTTCGGTCACGTCCTCGAAACCCGCCAGAATCTTCAAGAGTGTGGTCTTGCCGCAGCCGGAAGGCCCCACAAGCGCTACGAATTCGCCTGCGCCCACCTCAAGGGAGACGCCATGAAGTGCGCGAGCCTGACCGTAATCCTTGATGATTGCAGACGCTTCGATAATCGGGGTTGCCAATGCCAGCCTTCCTCGCCTTAAAGTCTATTTCGTAGGGGTTCCCGCCCACTCGAAAGCGGGCGGTTTCCTTTGCCGCATATGCTCGATCAGCGGGCAGCCAGTTCTTCCTGCCAGATCGCCAACATGTCATCGATATTCGGCGCGACGGTGTGGAACTGGCTGTTGTCCCAAGCGGTCCACATGTAGTCCATCTGCAGCGCCTTCTTCTCTTCCTCGGAGAACAGGGCTTCGGCCTTCTGGTTCGGCACGAGATTGCAGGTCGCCTCAGTGATTGCCAGTTGCTTGGCGACTTCCGGCGAGACGATGTATTTCAGGAAGTCGGCAGCGATCTCGGAATTCTTGCCGTTGTCGACGAGACCGGTCGCTTCCATCCAGATAATGCCCTGCTTCAGGCCGTTTTTCGGCTCCGGCACGATCGACTGGATATAGTCGTGGCCCTTCAGGCGCAGCGACGAGGTGCAGTAGGTACCGCCGCCGATCAGGGCGCGGAACGAACCGTCGAGCAACCCCTTCTGGGCGACTGCCAGATCGGCGACGATGGCGCGCGTGTTTTTGAAAGCCGCGCGAAGCACCTTGCGGACCTCGCCGAGCGCCGCTTCGTCCAGCTCCTCGTAAGGATTGACCCCGGCATAGAGCGCAAGCGGCATGATCGGCCAATCGCCCCAATCGAGCAGGCAAATCTTGTCCTTGTAGGCGCTGTCGAAGACAGGTGCGTAGCTCGACCATGACTCGAGCTTGTCGAACTTGGTGTTCACCGTCGGCCCGACCCAGCCCCAGCGCGTCGGCAGACCTGTGGCCTTGCCTTCAAACTGCAATGGCGCGAAGGGCGCGCGGAACTGCGGATAGAATTCGCCATATTGTTCGGCGAAGTCCTTGTCGTCGAGGAAACGGCAGAAGCCGGCCGGCCCCATGCGTTGGATCCACGGGCTATCGGAAGAGACGAGATCGAAGTCACGCGAGGCGCCGGCTGCGAGCTTGGCGAAACCACCGGCCGAATCGGTGATCAGGTCAATAGAAATGGTGGTGTCCTTGGCCTTCTGAAACGGCTCCAGAATGGAAGGGGCGTTATAGCCTTCCCAGCACATGTAATTCAGGCTTTCGGCGGCCGATGCTCGACGCGGCATTCCGAGGAATCCGGCGCCGGCGGCTGCAAGCCCCATGCCGCCCATACCCTTCAGCACCGAGCGGCGTTTCATGCCGTTCAATAGATTGCTCATGTCTGCTGTTCCCTTTTTCATTTTATTTTCCTTCCTGTCGTCAAACACCAAGATTGCAGGTCATCAGACAACTCCCAGATAGCGTCTGATTTCCCATTCACTCACATGTTTCTGATATTCGGCATATTCAAACTTCCGCGCGGCGACGAACCAGTCGACGAAGTCGGCACCAAAGAGGTCGCGCGCCACGGCACTGTGGTCGAGCCGCGCTGCGGCCTCGCCGAGATCGCGCGGAAAGGCGGTTTCGAGCGACGGTTTCGCCGCGTAGAAATTCTCGTCACTGCCCGGGGCAGGCTCGATGCCATTACGAATACCGTGGAGTCCCGCGCCGAGGCACAGCGCCAGCGCCAGATAAGGGTTGGTATCGGCCGAAGGCACGCGGAACTCCAGCCGGGTCGCTTCCGGCACATCGTTGATCACGCGAACCGCGGCGGTGCGGTTCTGCACACCCCAGTTGGACGAGGTCGGGGCCCAGGCACCCGGCACCAGCCGCTTGTAGGCATTGACCGTCGAGGAGCACAGCGCCAGCAGTTCCGGCATCAGCTTCACCAGACCGCCGACGAAATGCCGCGCCGTTCGGCTCAGACCATCGGGTGCATCTGGATCCGAAAAGACCGGATTACCCTGTCCGTCACGCAAGGAAACATGCAGGTGGCCCGACTGGCCGGAAAGCGCAGGGGAGAGCTTCGACATGAAGCTCACCGTCAGGTCGTTACGGGAAAAATAAGCCCTGGCGAAATTCTTGAAAAGCATGGCATCGTCGGGCGATTTCATGCCCTTGGCATAGGTCAACGGCGCCTCGAAGCAGCCCGGACCGAGCTCGGTATGGATGGCATCCAGCCCGATGCCCATGGTCGTCATGGTTTCATCGAGGCCCTCAAGCAGATCACCATGGAGAGCGGAGGTTTGCAGTGAGTAGGTCCGATTGCCCTGGGCGAAGTGCGTCAGGTCGCGGAAATCTTTGGCCCGCAGGCTTTCCGGCGTTTCGTCGAAGATGAAAAACTCGAATTCGAAGGCGGAAAAAACATCGAAGCCCATGTCGGCAGCCTCGGCGATCATCGCCATGCAGACGTTGCGCGGCGAGCGCTTGCCGAAGTCGCCGGAGAAGTCGGCAAGACACAGGGCGGCATCCTCGGCAAACGGATATTTGCGAACGCTATCGGCGAAGAGCTTGGCGGGACGGTCGATAAAGGCACCATCCCTGTAGGCCTTCTCGGCAATGTCCCAGAAATACAGGACTTCGCAGAATGGATAACCGGTCTGGCCAAGCTTGACTGCCTTGTCGGCGGACACCAGCTTATCGCGGAATTCGCCCTCCGGATCGACCATGCCGATGTGAACCGAACGGGCATTGATTTCATGAAATGCGGCTTGCAGACTGGCGGGCATGTGGCTTGATCTCGGCATGGCTTTCAACGCGATAACTCGTCGAGGTTAAGCGCGCATTCCAAGCAATGAAATATCCCGTTAGGGATAGACGGGCAGATTTAATCGTGCTCCGTTTAGTGTCGGCCAGAAGGGAAGGACACACCTTGGACAAGGAGTTTTCCGCATGGAACGAGGCGATCGCAGAGGCGATCGGCGCAGTTGGCACAAATGACTTTGCGCCACGCATCGAAGCGGCGCTCCGAAGTATCGTCGACTTCGATATCCTGATGGCCTTTGCCTATTCAGGGGCTGAAAAACCGGTCTGCTTTTATCACAACATGAATCCGGAACGGATGCGGACCGTGGTCGATGCTTATGTATCCGGCCCCTATCTGCTGGATCCTTTTTACGGCGCTGCGACTGGTCCGCAGATCGACGGCGTGCTGCGACTGCGCGACTTGGCACCGGACCAGTTCCACAATTCGGAATATTACAGGCGGCACTATGTGCTGACCGGCATACGTGACGAAGTCGGTATCGTTTGTCGACCCGCGGGCTGGACCGGTGTCGTCATCAGCTTCACGCGACCGGTCGCCGCGCCGGCCTTCGGGCGCCGTGATCTTGCAGCGATCCGGGCTGCCGAACCGGTTATCCAGACATTGGCAAAGCGACACTGGCGACACCGCGCGTCGCCCGCCACACCCGCTGGCTGGGACACAGGGACACCGCCCGATCCGATCAGTGAAACGCTCAGCCGGATGACCGATGGTATCCTGACGCCAAGGGAAATAGAGATCACCTCACTTGTCCTGCGCGGACATTCGAGTGGTTCGATTTCGAGACATCTGAGCATCGCCGAGGGGACGGTGAAGATCCACCGGAAGAACATTTATCAGAAGCTCGACATTTCCAGCCAATCGGAACTGTTTGCGATGTTCATATTGCAGCTTTCGGGACAGTGAGCACATCGACGCAGTGCGCGCGCCACTTGGCAAGCAGCAGTGCCTTGTCGCGAATTTGCGACATCAAGGCGGTGACCGAGAATCTTGCACAAATCCAATTCACATGTCTCCGCCACTTGGCGTCTTCACAAATGGTGCATCGAGGAAACCCAGGCGGCCGAATATGGCCTTCCAAGGAATTGATGGGCCCATGCCATCTGGTCAATGATGTCGCGCTGTTGAAGACTGACGGCACTCCGACCGCCTGAGCGGCAGAAAGACACCGAGTTCGATGCGAGCCAGCCGATGACAGAAATCACCAGCGGATCCAGAACAGGGAGGGATTTTCGCCGCGCCCGGATGTTGCTCGGGCTGGCACTCCTGAGCGCTTCCACTCTTGCCATCTACCTCGCCTCCGATCTCTCCCGCCAGCGGGCCGCCGAGCAGATCCATCGGAAATCCACTGAAACGCTCGCGGTTCAGGCCGAAACGCTGTCCGGCGTGCTCGAGAAATACCGCCTGCTGCCACCGCTCCTTGCACGCCAAAGCGACATTGCCGGTCTCTTTGCCGAAGACGAACCAAGAGAAAGCCGCGCCGCACGGGCGCGCCTGAAGGCGGAGGAAATCGCCGGCCTCTCCGGCGCCAAGGAAGTGGTCTTCTTCGAAGCCGACGGCCATCCGCTTGCTTCGGCGCGCGATATATTCATCGACCTTCCGGCTGGGCGAGAAACACTGGTGGAAACGGCAAGACAAGGGCGCCTTGGGCGCGCCGCCGTCTCATTGAGTTCGGGCAACCGCGCCTATGCGTTCAGCTCCGGCATTCGCCGCGATGGCCTTTTTATCGGTGCCGTCGCCGTCTACGTCGAGTTCGACAGTATCGAAGCCACCTGGTCCCTCTCCACCAATCCGATTTTCGTCAGCGACGAAAGCGGCACCGTCTTCCTGACCAACCGCCCGGCCTGGCGCCTCGAAAAACTGGAGGATATTGCCGAACGGGACCGGGAAACGGGTTTTTTTCGGCTGCGTACGACAGCGGTTGACCACGTCGATGTTTCGCGAGACCTGCCTCTGCTTGGCTGGCAACTTCACGTACTCGGCGATATGCGGCCGATCGAAACGGCATCCTATACCGGTGGGCTGATTGCCGGCCTTGCGTCTCTTTCCCTTGCCCTGTCGTCGTTCTTTCTGCTTCATCGCCGCGAACTAGCGGTTATCCGCAACAGGCGTGATAAGGCCGTCGCCTTGCGTCTGGAGCGGGTCATCCGGGATCGCACGAAGGCACTGAGCCGCACCAACCTTTCCCTTTCGCACGAAATCGACGAACGGCTTCTGACTGAAAAGAGATTGAAAGAGACCCAGGTCGAACTGATTCAAGCCGCCAAGCTTGCTGGTCTCGGACAAATGTCGGCGACACTCAGCCACGAAATCAACCAGCCGCTGGCCGCGTTGAAGACCTATGCGGACAACACACAGAAGCTGATCGAGAAGGGCAGGCTCGACCAGGCCCGTGACAATCTGGACCGCATCAGCGCCATGGTCGATCGCATGGCCGAACTGTCAAGTGCGCTGCTGTCCTTCTCGCGCAAACCCGGGACGACCATCAACCCCGTGGGACTGGGCCAGGTTCTCGATGAGGCGCTGATCCTCGTGACGCCGCGAGCCCGCAAGGCCGGCGTCAAGCTTGTGCTCGACCCCGCGCTTCGTGATGTCCGCGTGCTTGGTGGGCGCGTGCGCCTGTCCCAGGTCTTCGTCAACCTCATCAACAATTCGATCGACGCGGTTGAGAATCAGCACAATGGCCAGATCCACATTACGCTTGAGAATAGTGGGGAGCGGATCGCCGTCCTGGTTGCCGATAACGGCCCCGGTATCCCCGAGGATCTGCGGCCAGCCGTATTCGACCCCTTCTTCACCACCAAGGAGATCGGATCCGGAATCGGCATCGGATTGTCCATCGCCTACAACATTATTCACGATTTCGGCGGTCGTATTGATCTTGTCGATCGCGCAGACCAAGGTTGCGCCTTTCTGGTGACGCTGGCCTCTGCCTCGCCTCTCATGCAAACTGCGGATTAGGATGATGAAACTGCCTGGCCCGGGACAGCCGATTGTTTATCTGATCGACGATGATGACGACCTGCGGCATGCGCTTGCGCAGGGGCTCGAACTCGAGGGGCTCCCCGTCAGCGTTCATAAGACGGCGGAAGACGTGCTCGGCCGCATCGCCCACGAAGCTTATGCCGTGGTCGTCACCGACATCCGCATGCCGGGCCTCGACGGCATGGAATTGCTGAAGTCGGCGCTGGCCATCGACCCGACCTTCCCGGTGATCCTGATCACCGGCCATGGCGACGTGCAGATGGCGGTCGATGCCATGCGTGCCGGCGCCTATGACTTCATCGAGAAACCGTTCCAGGTGTCGCGGCTCTATACGGTAATTGAGAGAGCGCTGGAAAAGCGGCGCCTGGTCCTGGAAAACCGCACCCTGCGGTCGGAACTCGACGGGCGCGAAGAGCTGACCATGCGGCTGGTCGGCCGCACGCCCGAGGTCAACAAGCTGCGCGAGCAGATCGTCATGCTTGCCGATACCGATGTCGATATCCTGATCACCGGCGAAACTGGAGCTGGCAAGGAGGTCGTCGCCCGTGCCCTGCATGACTTCGGCCAGCGGGCAAAGGGCAATTTCGTCGCCATCAACTGTGCCGCGATGCCGGCTGACATCATCGAGGCCGAGCTCTTCGGTCACGAACCGGGAGCCTTCACGGGTGCTGCGAAACAACGCATCGGCAAGCTCGAACATGCCAATGCCGGCACCATCTTTCTCGACGAGATCGAATCCATGCCGCTCGACCTCCAGGCCAAGCTGCTGCGGGCGATCGAGACACGCACCATCGAGCGGCTGGGATCGAACAAGCCGATAACCCTTGATATCCGCTTTCTTGCCGCGACAAAAACGGACCTCGGCGAGGCTGGCCGCAACGGCCGGTTCCGCTCCGACCTCTATTACCGGCTGAACGTCATCACGCTGTCGATCCCGCCGCTGCGCGAACGGCGCGAAGATATTCCCCTGCTGTTCTTCCATCTGGCCCGCGAGGCCCGCGCCCGCTTCCGCCGGGAGATCCCCCCGATTCCCCATCATCTGGAATTACAGTTGATGGAGTATGACTGGCCCGGCAATGTCCGTGAACTTCGCAATTATGCCGACCGTTTCGTTCTCGGCATGTGGAGCGGCTTTCCGCAGGCACCGGGCGCCATTGCCCCGTCCGCAAATGACAGCGAGGGCACGCTCAATGACCGTCTGCAGAACATGGAACGCGCCATCATCATCGCCGAGCTTGTTCGCAATGATGGCGCGCTCAAGCCGACCTATGAAGCACTTCAGATCTCCCGCAAGGGGCTTTACGACAAGATGAAACGGCTCGGAATCGACTACGAGGACAAGCCCGATCAGGCCGATGGGTAGAAACCTACACATGCGCCCAGCAAAAATGGGTAGTGACCTACACCCTGGGCCTCATCGGATTTTGAAAAACCACCACACAGACCCAACAACCAATTGAATAAAAAACACTTTTAATTCCACTCCGGCAGTTGGCACGGTCCTTGCTGCACTATGCGCAGCTTGGAGGTTGGGAGATCATCAAGGACATTTTGGCCATCGGGGCGCCACGCGCTCTGTCGTTGCATGCCTGTCCCTCCCCCTTGCAGCTTGTATCGCCCGCGTCCCTGGAGAGGCCGTGCGGCACATCAGGAACTGGGCATCAACGCCCATTGTGGAGGAAAGACAAAATGAAAACACTTCTTCTGGCCGCGGTTTCGACCATCACGCTTACGGCCGCCAGCTCCGTCGCCCAGGCATCCGATTGCGATCCCGGAGAAATGGTCATCAAGTTCAGCCATGTCGTTGCCGCCACCGGCCACCCGAAGGGCGATGCCGCCACCAAGCTGGCCGAGCGCGTCAACAAGGAGATGAACGGCAAAGCCTGCATGGAGGTCTTCCCGAACTCGACATTGTTCGATGACGACAAGGTTCTTGAGGCCCTATTGCTGGGTGACGTGCAGCTCGCAGCACCTTCGCTGTCGAAGTTCGAAGCCTATACGCTCAAATATCGCCTCTATGACCTGCCCTTCCTGTTCAAGGACCTGGACGCGGTCGAGCGGTTCACCACCAGCGATGCCGGCAAGGACCTGTTGAAGATGATGGAGCCGAATGGTTATACCGGTCTCGGCTACTGGTCCTCAGGCCTCAAGCAGTTCTCCGCCAACAAACCGCTGATGGTGCCTTCGGATGCCGATGGCCTGAAATTCCGCATTCAGACCTCCGACGTGGCAGAGGCCATGATCGAAGCCATGGGTGGTTCGGCCCAGAAACTGGCGTTCAAGGAGGTCTACGGCGCGTTGCAGACCGGCGTCGTCGACGGGCAGGAGAACACCTGGTCGAACATCTACACCCAGAAATTCTTCGAGGTGCAGGATGGCATTACCGAAACCAACCACCAGCTGCTCGCCTATCTTCTGGTCACCTCGACCGAATGGCTCAAAGGACTCGATCCGGAATTCCGCGATCAGTTCCTGAAGCTCTGCGAAGAGGCAACCCATGACGCCAATGCCGCCGTTGCGGCAACGGAAGCCAAGAACCGCCAGAACATCATCGATGCTGGCGGCAAGGTTCGCGAGCTGACCGCGGAACAGCGCCAGCAGTGGGTCGACGTCATGAAGCCCGTCTGGAGCAAGTTCGAAGGCGACATCGGCAAGGACCTCATCGACGCCGCGGTTGCCGCCAACAACTGATTCAACATTAGGAGACCCGGTGCAGTTCAACCGCGCCGGGACTGTCGAGCCGGGTAGAACCGCCCGGTTCCTGACGGCTGCCGGGGGAAAATCATGGCTGCTTACTGGCCCTATTTCGCAATTTTTCTGATGATCGTGGCGCTTTTCCTGACCGAACGCCGTTTCCCGAACGCGGTGACGCGCTTCGAGGAAAATGTGCTCGCCATCCTCATCGCCGCGATCACACTAATATCGTTTACACAGGTAATCGCCCGCTATGGCTTCAACAGTGGATGGGGCGGCGCCCTCGAGCTTACACGCATCCTGTTTGCCTGGCTCATCCTGTTCGGCATGGGATACGGCATCAAGCACGGCCTGCATCTCGGCGTCGATGCCGCTATCCGGCTTTTGCCGCCACGGGGCCTGCGCATTGCTGCCCTCTTTGGTGCGCTGACCGGCGTTCTTTACGCCGCAATCCTCCTGTCGTCCGACTGGCTCAACTGGTTCGGCGCCGACACGAAAGGCGGTGCGATGTTCTATTGGGCGCGCTTCTTCAAGGCCGGCATCGGCCTCGACGACCTGCGTTATCCCATCTTCATCCAGGATCTGTTCGGGGTGCAGGAACGGGTTCAACGCTGGATCGCCTATCTGATGCTCCCCATCGGCCTGGCCCTGCTCGGCTTTCGGTCGCTGGAGGCCTTCGCGCAGATCTGGCGTGGCGAGCGCGAGATGATGATCGCCAGCCACGAGGCCGAAGACCTTGTCGCTGAAAGCAAAGACGCGCTGAAGGACTGACGCCGATGGAAATGATTGTTCTTTTCACAATGCTGTTCGGGCTGCTGTTCCTCGGTGCGCCGGTCGCGATTTCGCTCGGCCTGTCGTCGATCGTCACCATTGCCTTCTTCTCGTCGGACTCGATGTCATCGATCGCGCTGCAACTCTTCACCGCTGCTCAGAACTACACGCTGCTGGCCATTCCCTTCTTCGTGCTCGCATCCGTCTTCATGTCGACTGGGGGCGTGGCCAAGCGCCTGATCCGTTTTGCCATCGCGGCCGTCGGTCATTTCCGCGGTGGCCTGGCCATGGCCTCGGTGCTGTCCTGCATGCTTTTTGCGGCCCTTTCCGGCTCGTCGCCGGCAACCGTAGTGGCCATCGGTACGATCGCCATCGCCGGCATGCGCCAGGTCGGCTATTCCAAGGAATTCGCCGCCGGCATCATCGCCAATGCCGGAACGCTCGGCATCCTCATCCCGCCGTCGATCGTCATGGTGGTCTATTCGGCAGCAACCGACGTCTCGGTCGGCCGGATGTTCCTGGCCGGTGTCATTCCCGGCCTGATCGCCGGCGTCATGCTGATGGTGACGATCTATATCTTTGCCCGCTTCCGCGGTCTGCCGGCCGAACCCTGGCGGGGTTTCGGCGAAATACTCGAGGGCGGCAAGCAAGCCGGCTGGGGCCTGTTCCTGATCATCATCATCCTCGGTGGCATCTACGGCGGCGTCTTCACCCCGACCGAAGCGGCCTCGGTGGCGGCCGTCTATTCCTTTTTCGTGGCGCTTTTCATCTACCGCGACATGGGGCCGATGAAGGACATAGCTTGGGTGCTGGAGACAGATAGCCGCCAGGCGCGGATAGGGTTCTCCGCCCTGGTCTATGCCGTCTCTTTCTTCTTCGTCTGGATGATCCTGTCCTTCTTTGCCACCGACGGCGTCGAGAGCATTTATGCAGGGTTCCGGGCCCGCGCACTGATGGGACTGGTGATGGCCCTTGCGATCGCGGTCGCCTACACGCTGTGGCGCGGCGAGAATGCGCGTATCGGTCAGCTGCCCGGCTATATCGCAGCCAGCCTGCCGATCTGGGGACGCAATTTCAAGCTGATGGGCCGCAACTTCTTCCGCGCCTTCTTCAACGAAGAAACCCGCAAGGCCACGATCGACGCGGCGCGAACAACGATCATGTTGATGTTCATCATCGTCAATGCGCTGCTCTTTGCCCATGTGCTGACATCGGAGCGCATCCCGCAAGTGATTACCGACCTGATGGTCGGCGCCGGTTTCAACTGGTTCACCTTCTTGATCGCGGTCAACATCCTGCTTCTGATTGGCGGGCAGTTCATGGAACCCTCCGGCCTGCTTTTGATCGTCGCGCCGGTCGTCTTCCCCATCGCTATGGAACTGGGCGTCGATCCGATCCACCTCGGCATCATTATGATCGTCAACATGGAGATCGGCATGATCACGCCGCCGATCGGGCTGAACCTCTTCGTCACCTCCGGCATCACCGGCATGAGCCTCGTGCAGGTGGTCAAGGCAGCAATGCCTTTCGTCGCCGTGCTCTTCCTGTTCCTGATCATCGTCACCTATGTGCCGATTATCTCGACATGGCTGCCCTATGCGATGATGGGACCGGAAATCACCACCCGGTAGCCTGTGCCGCCAATCTCGAACCAAGATCGGCCGCGGCTTCATCGCCGCGGCCTTTTCTTTCATCATCGACACGTCCGCCAAGTGCCACTCACGGCAGCATCCATTAATCGAAGCCCGCTCAACGGTTTGCGTCTGGGGCCCTAAGAAGCATCCGCGCGCTTTCGGAGTCGGTCACAATCACGGTCGCAAGCCCCGCCCTCAGCGCTGCACGCAGGATTGCATGCTTGTGCGGCCCGCCGGATGCCAGAATACGGTTCGCGATACCCCGATAGGCAACAAGGTCGGGCGAAATGACCTGGCGGTTGAGCGGGTGATCGATCGGGCTCCCTTTGGCATCAAGATAACGCCCGAGAAGGTCGCCGACGGCGCCAGCCGCCACAAGCTCGGCAATGTCGATCTGCGGCGGCAGGCCGTAGCGCACCTGCAGCGAGCGACCGGTCACATCGCCGGCACTGAGGAAGGATACTTCGACATTCGAGCCGTCACGCAGGAATTCCCGAAACACAGGCTGGGCCATGATCGCATCATGCGCCTCTTCACTGCCCGCATAAATGGGCGCCGCGAAATAGTGGCACTTGGCGTTCAGCACCTTGGCAAAACTTCTGACGATCTCGAATGTATTGATCTCGGAGCCGCGGGTCAGCCCGCCCATCAATGATCGCACGCGCATCTCGGGTTCGTTTGCGCCCGTCATCAGCTTGACCGTTTCATGCAGCGTGGCGCCCCAGCCGACACCGATCGAACGCGGCTTGCGGACCTGGATGAGCCGGTCGAGAAACGCCGCCGACGCCCGACCGATCACGGCATGCATGTGGGCCGGATCCGCCGGTGTCGGCGCGACAACCGCCTCGTCTAGACCGAAACGGTCACAGAGCTGAGCCTCAAGCTCGACATTCTCGGCAAGCGGTGAGCTGAAACTTATACGGACGACACCCTGCTCAAGGGCGGCAGCCAGCAACTCGTTGACCCGCCGACGGGTGAGGTTCATCCGCTCGCCGATCTGCGCCTGGGTCAGGCCCTCGACATGATAGAGCCATGCCGCCCGTACCATCAGTTCCTGGCTGTCCAAGATCCCCTCCATAACCCATATGTCACACGCGCGTAACATATGTAACCTAGAGACACCGCATAGACGACCGCGGGCTCGGAGGCAATGTCTCGAAACACGTCCCAGTCGGCAACCGAATTGGCATTATACCCCCGGACGTTCCTGTGGACGACCGGCGCGTACCTCAGGGCAGGCAGACTTCAATGGTGGCAGATCTCATTATCTTCGATTGCGACGGCGTGCTGATCGACAGCGAGCCGGCTTCGAGCCATGTCTTGTGGCAGG
>NZ_BJZP01000015.1 GCF_007992095.1 Paenirhizobium naphthalenivorans | reverse complement strand
CCCGGACAAGCCGGGCTTTTCGCAAAACGTCGATCGAAATTCGATCAGAGGCCAAGGCCACCGAAACGCTTGTTGAACTTCGATACACGACCACCGCGGTCCATCAGCTGCTGGTTGCCGCCGGTCCAAGCCGGGTGGGACTTCGGGTCGATTTCGAGGTTCATGACAGCGCCTTCCGAACCCCAAGTGGAACGGGTTTCGTATTCTGTGCCGTCGGTCATGACCACTTTGATCATGTGGTAGGCGGGATGAATGTCAGCCTTCATTGCGATCTTCCTGATGTGCCGGAGGGTCCATGTGCCGCAATTGCGTCCAGCGACCCTATACAATAGATGAAGCCGTAGTCCGAAAAAGCCACGGCTTCCCAATTCGATGCGGTGCCTATACATGAAGGGCACAGGGATAACAAGTGCCATGGTACAAAAGCCCGTTGCCCGGGCCGGAGAAGAGTAAAGTGTCCGCAGTCACCGAAGTTGAAAAGCCGAAACGCCGCTCCATCAAGCCCCTCGCTCGCCTCCTGCCCTATATCATGCGCTATCGCAAGCTCGTCGCCGGCGCCCTGTTCTTTCTCGGTCTGGCCGCAGCGACGACACTCGCCCTGCCGCTCGCCGTCCGCCGCATGGTCGATCACGGCTTCAACGCCTCCGACAGCGGTTTCATCAACAACTATTTCGGAATGATGGCCATCCTGGCGGTCGTTCTCGCGCTTGCCAGTGCCATGCGCTATTATTTCGTCATCACCATCGGCGAGCGGGTCGTCTCAGACCTTCGCCGCGACGTCTTCTCCCATGTGACTAGGCTCTCGCCCGCCTTTTTCGATGTCAACCAGTCCGGCGAGATTGTCTCCCGGCTGACCGCCGACACGACCCAGATCAAGTCAGCGGTCGGCGCGACCGCTTCGCTCGCGCTCAGGAATACCATCCTCTGTCTCGGCGCCATGGGGATGATGATCGCAACCAGCCCGCGACTTTCGGTGATGGTCCTGGCCGCGATCCCGGTCATCGTCTTTCCGCTCGTTGCTTTCGGTCGCTCGGTCCGCCGCCGCTCGCGCGCCGCTCAGGACACGCTGGCCGAAGCCTCCGCCTTCGCCAGCGAGACGATTGGCGCCGCCCGTACCGTGCAGGCGTTCAATGCCGAGAAGATCGCCACCGACCATTATGGCGCAGCCGTCGAACAGGCCTATGAGGCCGCTCGTGCGGCGATCAAGTCGCGCGCACTGTTGACAGGCGTCGCGATCACGCTGGTCTTCGGCAGTATCGTCGCGGTGCTGTGGTTCGGCGCCCAAAGCGTGCTGGCCGGCACGATTTCCGCCGGTACGCTCGGCCAGTTCCTGCTCTACTCGCTGATTGCCGCGGGCTCGATGGGTACGCTGTCCGAGGTCTGGGGCGAACTTGCTCAGGCATCCGGTGCCGCCGAGCGCCTCGGCGAGTTGCTGCACGAAACCTCGCAGGTGCCCACGCCGGTCAACCCGATACCGCTGCCCGAGCCTCCCCTCGGCCGCGTCAGCTTCGGCGACGTTCACTTCACTTACCCGTCGAGCGGTTCCAAATCGGCTCTCAAGGGGTTGAGCTTCCGCGTCGAGCCGGGCGAGACCGTCGCTATCGTCGGTCCATCGGGTGCCGGCAAGAGCACGGTCTTTTCGCTCATCCTGCGCTTTTACGATCCGGTCAGCGGAATCGTGCGGATCGACGATGTCGATGTTCGCGAGGCGGATCCAGAGGCGGTGCGCGCGCGCATCGCCATCGTTCCGCAGGATGTGACGATCTTCGCCTCCTCCATCCACGACAACATCGCCTTCGGCTCGCCATCCGCGACCCGCCAGATGGTCGAGGCGGCAGCCGAGGCGGCCCAAGCGACCGAATTCATCATGCGTCTTGAAAGCGGCTTCGACACGAAGGTCGGAGAACGGGGAATCACCCTCTCCGGAGGCCAGCGCCAGCGCATCGCCATCGCTCGTGCCCTCCTGCGCAACGCCCCGCTCCTCCTGCTCGACGAGGCGACCTCGGCGCTCGACGCCGAAAGTGAAACCCTGGTGCAAAAGGCGCTGGACGGCCTGATGAAGGATCGTACCACGATCGTCATCGCCCACAGGCTGGCAACAGTGCTGAAGGCCGATCGCATCCTGGTTCTCGATAACGGCCATATCGTCGAGGAAGGCACGCACCACAGCCTGATCCAGCACGGCGGCCTCTACGCCAAACTGGCCAGGCTGCAATTCGAGACCGGCGGTCGCGACTTCGCCGCACCGGCGGCCGAATAGCCGGCGGCCAAGACGTCGGAGCCGGTCAGGCTCCGACCGATCGGCCGGCGATGCGGCCGGAGAACAGGCAGCCACCGAGGAACGTGCCTTCCAGCGCATTGTAACCGTGAACACCGCCGCCGCCGAAACCGGCAACCTCGCCGGCCGCATAGAGACCCGGCACCGGCTTGTTGGTATCGTCGAGCACCCGCGAGAAAAGATCCGTGTGCAAGCCGCCAAGCGTCTTGCGGGTCAGAACGTGAAGCCTGACGGCGATCAGCGGACCAGCCTTGCGGTCGAGCAGACGATGCGGTTTCGCCGTGCGCATCAGCCGGTCGCCGAGATAGTGGCGCGCGCCGCGAATCGCCGTCACCTGGGCATCCTTGTTGAAGTCGTTGAGAATTTCGCGATCGCGTGCCTCGACCTGACCACGCAGATGGTGGATGCCGACCCGGTGTTCGCCGGTCAACTCGTTCATACCGACAACCAGATCCTCAAGCGTGTCGCGGACGATGAAATCCTCCCCTTTGTCCATGAAAGCCTGGACAGGACCCGGCGGGTTCTTACCCAGGCGTTTGAGCAGCAGACGAATGTTCTTGCCCGTCAGGTCGGGGTTTTGCTCCGAACCTGAAAGGGCGAATTCCCGTTTGATGATGGCCTTGTTGAGAATGAACCAGCTGTATTCGTCACCTCGGGCCCGAATGGCCTTCAGCGTCGCCAGCGTATCGAAACCGGGCATTGCGGGCGCCGCAAAGCGGTTCCCATCCGCGTCGCACCAGAAGGATGACGGACCGGGGAGAATGCGGATGCCGTGGTTCGGCCAGATCGGGTCAAAATTTCTGAGACCCTCCGTATAGTGCCACATGCGGTCGCCGTTGATGATTTCGCCACCGGCCGCACGCGCAATCGAGAGCATCCGCCCGTCGACGTAGTGCGGCACGCCCGCCACCATCGACTTCGGCGGCGACCCAAGCCGCTCGACCGGCCAGTTCTTGCGCACAAGGTCATGATTGCCGCCGATACCGCCGGACGTGACGATGACGGCGCCGGCAAAGATCTCGAATTCACCGACCACGTCACGCGAGGATTGGGCACCGCGCGGTGCCGCATCTGCCGCCAACATGCTGCCCCGTACGCCGGTCACCGCGCCGTTGCTCGTCACGAGCTGGTCGACCTGATGACGGAAACGGAAAGTCAGACGCCCTTCGCGTTCAGCGTTCCGGGTCCGCCGGACGAAGGGCTCAATCACCGCAGGTCCTGTCCCCCAGGTAACGTGAAAACGCGGCACCGAATTGCCGTGACCAGTCGCCAGTGCGCCGCCTCGCTCAGCCCAGCCAACGACCGGGAACCAGCGGACTCCCTGGCGATGCAGCCAGTCGCGCTTCTCGCCGGCCGCGAACTCGAGATAGGCCTCAGCCCAGTGACGGGGCCAGTAGTCCTCGGCACGGTCGAACCCAGCGGAACCGAACCAATCCTGTCGGGCCAGTTCAAAACTGTCACGGATCCCCATGCGTCTCTGTTCGGGGCTGTCGACAAGGAAGAGGCCGCCGAGCGACCAGAAGGCCTGACCGCCGAGATTCTGCTCTCCCTCCTGGTCGAGCACGCAGACCTTAAGACCTCTGTCGGCGGCCTCGCTTGCCGCCACAAGCCCTGCCAGACCGGCACCGATCACCAGCACATCACATTCCATCCGCGAACTCCCCTCGCCTGCTCCCACTTCCTCTTACTTTTACGGGCACGTCAAGGAGCGCACAACCTAGCAGTTCTGCTAGTCGCCGGCCGACCTGATCAACGCTCGGTAAGTTTCAGTTCAATGCGGCGGTTCTGGGCGCGGGCCTCCGCGCTGTCGCCTTCGGCGATGGGCTGATACTCGCCGAAGCCGGCGGCGACCAGGCGGTTGGATGGGACGCCTTTCGAGATCAGGTATTTGACCACCGAAATGGCGCGCGCGGCCGAAAGCTCCCAGTTGTCGGCATAGCGGCCCGAGCCGCTGAGCGGAACATTGTCGGTATGCCCGTCGACGCGCAACACCCAGTTGATCTCAGGCGGGATTTCCTTGGCCAGGTCAAGCAGGGCGCCGGCTAACTTGGCCATCTCGACTTCGCCCTCCGGATTGAGCACATCGCCGCCCGAGGGGAACAAGACTTCCGACTGGAACACGAAGCGGTCGCCGACGATTCGAATGTTCTCGCGATCCGCAAGGATTTCTCGAAGTCTGCCGAAGAAATCGGAGCGGTAGCGGTTGAGCTCCTGAACCCTCTGGGCGAGCGCCACATTGAGGCGGCGACCGAGATCGGCAATCTTCACCTGCGAATTCTGGTCGCGCGCCTCCGAAGCCTGCAAGGCCTCCTCAACCGCCGCGATCTGGGCCCGTAGCGCCGCGATCTGTTGGTTGAGCAGTTCGATCTGGCTCATCGCCCGCCCGCTCACCTGCCTTTCGGCATCGAGTTCCTGGGTCAGGCGGCCGAGTTTCTGGTTGGCGGCATCCGTCGAACCGGCGCCGCTATCAAGCAATTGCTGCAAACGGCTGCGCTCGCTCTCCGAGGTCGAAAGCGAGGATTGCAGCGAGGCGAGTGTGTCCTCGAGATCCTGCTTGCCGCTTTTTTCCAGCGCCAAGAGTTGCGTCAGTTCGGCGATCTGGCTGTTCAGCCGGTTAAGAACCTCGTCCTTGCCGGTGATCTCGCGGCTGAGGAGGAACTGCGCCAGGACGAAGACGGTGAGCATGAACATGATCGCCAGAAGCAGGGTCGACAGTGCGTCGACGAAGCCCGGCCAATAGTCTACGCCGCGCTCGCGGCGTCGGTTGCGGGCGAGCGCCATGGCTATTTGCCCCCGCCCATCTTCTCATTGAGCCTGTCGAGGGTCTTGCGCATGGCACGGGCATCCTCCTGCTGCGCCTCGATCCAGTCGCGTAGCATCTGCTGCTCGTTACGCATGTTCTTGACCAGCCCCTGGATGCCCTCGGCAAGCCCGGCGATGGCCGCCACCGAGCGGTCGCTGCCGCCGGCATTCTCGCGGGTCGCCAGCTTGGCCAGTTGATCGACCAGCCGCCTGATGTCTTCGGCGGGAACGCCACTCGGGCCGCCTGATGGCGCCGCCATGTCGGAATCGACGTCGGTCACGGACGACAACCAGTTTTCCAGCTCGGTATAGAAACGATTCTGCGCCCGGCCGGCCTGAAGGTCGAGGAAGCCGAGAATGAGCGAGCCGGACAGCCCGAGCAGCGAGGACGAGAATGCCGTCCCCATGCCGGAGAGCGGGCCCGTCAGGCCGGTTTTCATCGCCTGAAGCACGTCGGTGCTGCTGCCGGAGCCCGGATCGAGCGATTGGATCACCGAACTGATCGAGGCGATCGTGCCAAGCAGACCCCAGAAGGTGCCAAGCAGGCCGAGGAAAACGAGAAGGCCGATCAGATAGCGCGAGGTGTCGCGTGATTCGTCGAGGCGGGTAGCGATCGAATCAAGGATCGAGCGCAGCGCCGTGGTTGAGATCGCCATCGAGCGGCGCCCGCCGATGAGCGCCCGCATAGGCGCCAGCAGCCGCGGCTCGCGCCCGACCTTGTCTGCGTCGCCGGCGGCGCGGAACGAATTGAACCAGCGGACCTCGGGCCTCAACGCCAGCACATGATTGAACACCAGAACAATGCCAACCGCCAGAACGCCGAGAATAAGGCCGTTCAGGCCCGGATTGGTGATGAAGGCCGCATGGGCCTGCCGGTAGAGGATCGCGGTGATGAAACCGACGATGATCAGGAAGATCAGCATCGTCGTGAAGAACGGCATTGGACTGGAGAGCTTGTGACCATACTCGCCGGGCGCGGCCTCCGCCGCCTCCAGATCCGCCAGCTTAACCTTCGCCATGTCGTCCGCCGCCTCCGGTAATCTTTGCGCCGGAGGCTAGTGGAAAATTGCGACGAATTGAAGCTAAAAGCCGCCGGGTGAACTCGACGGCTGTATAAAGGCTCAGGCCTTCGGAATCGGCCGCGCGATAACCTCGACGAGAGCCTTGCGAATATACTCGTTGCCGGCGACCACGGTGCCGGTGTGGAACATATCGCTGCCGTCGTGCATGTCGCTGACGAAACCGCCCGCCTCGCGGATCAGCAAGAGACCTGCCGCCATGTCCCACGGGTTAAGCTCGGCCTCCCAGAAGCCGTCGAGCCGGCCGGCGGCGACATAGGCAAGGTCGAGTGCGGCCGCGCCCATGCGGCGGACGCCGGCGACTTCGCCCATAACGTGACGCAATTCAACGAGGAATTTGCCGTGGGCGGCGCGGCCCAGATGCGGAATGCCGCAGCCCACGACGCAATCGGACAGGACCTTGCGCGCGGCGACCCGGATACGACGATCGTTGAGAAAGGCACCACCACCCTTTTCGGCGGTATAAAGTTCGTCAGTCGCCGGATTGAAGATCACACCGGCGACAATCTCGCCATTGCGCTCAAGCGCGATCGATACAGCGAATTGCGGAATACCGTGCAGAAAGTTCGTCGTGCCGTCAAGCGGATCGACGATCCATCGATGCGCGCCGTCGGTGCCCTTGATCTCCTCGCTCTCCTCGCCAAGGAAACCATAGGTCGGACGAGCCTTCAAAAGCTCGTCGCGCACCAGCTTCTCGGCCTTGATGTCGGCCTGAGAAACGAAATCGCTCGGTCCCTTGATGGAAACCTGCAGGTTCTGCACCTCGCCGAAATCGCGCGCCAGGGACTTGCCCGCCTTGAGCGCGGACTGAACCATGACATTGAGGAGTGCTGAACGGGCCATATCGGTTTCCTTGAAAGTGCGGCATGCGCCGGGCGACGGCGGCAGGTGTGGCGCGACGGGTCGCGGCAGTTTGCGCGGTTCAAGATCACAAAAATGGCCGGAATTCAAGGGGTATCCAGCAGCAAGCGCGTGTCCTACCCGCTCATACGACACTGCCGAGCGCCCAGGCACCGAGCGCCGCCGCGGCCGACAATGCGGTTGCCCCCCAAAGATGCCAGGAGAACCGGGCACAGCCGAAAACGCTGCCATAAACCGCCTTTGCCGCCATGTTGGTCAATGCGGCGACTCCGACTGCCTGCGCGGCAACGCCCGGCTGTAGCGACGGCAGCAAGCTCGCCACCGTCACCGTTGCCGCGTCGACATCGGCGAGCGCCGACAGGGCAGAGGCAAAGATAAGCCCCGCGCCGCCAAACTGCTGCGTCGCCGCCCGCGCCAGAAACGCGACACAGGTCAGGAGCAATGCCATTTTCGCCACGGCCGCCAATTCGAACGGGTTGCCCGGAGCCACCTCCCCTCCCGTCGACTGATGACTACGCGCAAGGATCAAAGCATAGAGCGCCAAGACCGCAGCACCGGCAACCAGAGGCCAAAGAAGGACCGGTAACAGCGTCTGGGCCAGTGTGGCGACAAGCAGCGCGGTCCGCAACAGTGAGACCGCGCTTGCGCTGATCGCGCCCGCGCTCAAAGTAGTCCCGTCCTCGCCTGAGGCACTTCGCCGGGCGAAGGCTACGGTCGTACCGGTCGAGGAAACAAGGCCGCCGATGGCGCCGGCGAGGACATCGCCCCGCGTCGAGCCAAACATGCGCACCGCGACATAGCCAGCGAAGGAAATCGAGGCGAGCATGATGGCCAGCATGACAATGCTCTTCGGCGACACCCCACCGAACGGTCCAACCGGTGTGTCGGGCAGGATCGGTCGGAGCACGAAGGTCATGGCAAGCAGGATGACGGCCGAGCGCAGCTCGACCCATGTCAGGCGTCGGATCGCCTGGTGCAGGAACTCTCGGCTCGCCAGGATGGTAACCAGCGCCGCACCGCCGGCGGAGGCGAGCGCCATGTCACCGAGCGCGGCCAACGCACCAAGCCCGAAGGTCAGAATGGCGGCGACCACCGAGGTGACGCTGTATGTCTTTTCGGCGATCGCCTCGCGCATCTCGAAAATCGCCATGACCAGGGCGATTGCGATCAAAAAGCCGGTTAGCGTAATGCCGGAATAGCTTGAGGCGACACCGAAGCTTCGCTCCAGCAGACCAGCCACGCCGCCGGCCATGCCGAACAAGGTGAAGGTGCGGATGCCGGCTGTGCGACCTCCTTCCGGCTCGTCGCGTTCTCGCCAATGACGCTCGACCCCGACAGCGGCGCCGATGGCGATCGCGAGGCCGAGGCGTTCGAAGAGTTCCACATTGTCCACGTTCGCCCCCTGCCCCTACGGCCACCGTCAGATGCGGCGAAACTTGTTCGCCGCGTCGATCGCCTTCTTCTGCTCTTCTTCGGTCAGCCCGAGATAAAAGTCCTCGAGCCCGGGATCTTTCAGACCGGCCCGGCGGGATAGCACATACCACTTGGCCGCCTCGACCGGGTCCGGGGGCGTGCCGAGCGCATTGACGTAGAGATGCGCAATACGGTTCTGCGCGATCACGTTGCCGCGGTTGGCGGCGATCTTCAGCCAGCGGAAGCCCTGCTCGTAATTGCGATCCCCGCCAACGCCGTTGACGAGCCAGATACCAATATCGAGCTGCGCGGTGTCGAAACCGGCGCGCGCCGCCCGATCGAGCCAGTATCGCGCTCGCTTGCGCTTGTCCTCTGGAAGCTCCGTCAGCGCCTGGTAGATCTGCGCTACCGCATATTGCGCGTCGGCAATGCCCTGCTCGGCGGCCTTCTCGTAATAGGGCAAGGCCATGGACAGCCCCTTGGTGCCGGGATTGTCGGAAACCAGCGTCTGCGCCCAATTGAACTGCGCCGACGCATTGCCGGCATCCGCCGCCTTATGCATGTATTCGTCAGCCTTGGCCTTGTCGCGAGGGACGAGCTTTCCCTCCATCAACAGCAAGGCATACTTGAACATCGCCGGTGCATAGCCGCCGGCCGCCGCTTGGCCGTACCAGAAGGCCGCGCCTTTTGGATCGGTCTTGATGCCCAGCCCGCGATTCATCAGTTCGGCGAGCAGGGTCTGCGCCGCCGGATCGCCGAGTTGGGCGCGAGGCAAGGCCTTGTCGACAGCCGTCAGGAAGAAGCCGCGCTGAAACGCGCCATAGGCCTCGTCAATGGGTCCCTTGTATTCCGGCTCGGGCGGCAGGTCGGGAAGAGGGACCCCCATGCGGTAATAGATGTTGACCCCCTGCTGATCCTCAACTCCCGCTGCCTGCCGCTTTTCGTCGTCCTTTGCCTCCGGACGCGCACCGCGATCCAGCGTTCCGGCATCGGTCACAGGGCTCCCTCCACGCTCCAGCCCCGTCGCGTCGGCCGGCGCCAGAGGCCGCATCTTCGGGCGCTCGACGGCTTGCTGGGCGAACAAGGCTTGCGGCAAGACCGCACCCGCCGCAAGGCAGATGACGACGGCGAACAGCACGGATGGATGGAGAAGACTGGAGCGCATGATGCCTTTCAATCTTCAAACCGTGGCGCTTTTTCGTCAAGCGCGGCATTGACCTGCGCAACGATGCTGGCCGCCATGGCCGGATCGGCGAAAACCGCCTCGCGCAAGGCGACGAACTCGACGCCGGTTTCCGCGACGGCAACCGCCGAGGCCGGATCCTGCCCGCCCATCACGATACTGGGAATGGCGATCATCGATGACCACCATTCGCCGAGCGCCAGATTCTTGGAATGCGCCTCCGGCTTGATATCACCGTCGAGCTTGCCGAAGAAAACATAGTCCGGCTGCACTTCGCCCATCTCCAGCGCATGATGCCGATCCATGGCATTGCCGCCACCGACGATCATCTTCGGCACATGCTTCTCCATCGCCTCGGCCAGGGCTGCCGCATTGCCGGTAATGTGCAGGCCGTCGGCCTTTGCCCGCCCGGCCACTCGGCTATTGTCGGCAACGAGGGCCGCAGCGCCCGCGTCCTGGATCACCGGGACAAGCAGTTCGACGTGTTTCTGAAAGACCGAATCGTCGAGGCCATACTGGGGGATAATGACCGAGGCGACGTCGCCGCCCTTCAAGGCGTCGCCCAATACGCGCGCCTTTTCCTCGGCGTCTGCGATGTCGGGAACAATCAGGACGAGACGGCAGCGATCTTGGGGACTGGTCATGACGGGATCCGTTTTGCGGAAGGACGGGACTTTTCCCGCGCGCCTCCCTCGTTTTGCGTGTGTAATTCCGATAGACCGGTCCTTCGAAAGGATCAACCGAAACAAATGAGTCTAGATCTGCTGTTCTATGCCGCGGCCGTTCCCGCCGTCATCCTCGTTGGGCTGTCGAAAGGCGGGCTCGGCGGCGCATTTGCCCTGATCGGCGTGCCGCTTCTGGCCATGGTCGTCCCGCCGATGCAGGCCGCAGCGATCTTCCTGCCGATTCTTCTGGTGATGGATCTCGTCGCCCTCTGGGCCTGGAGACGCCACAACAGCCGCCCAACCCTGCTGGCCATGTTGCCCGGCGGTATTCTCGGCATAGCGATCGGCTGGGCGACGTCCGCCTATGTTTCGGTAAACGTCATGCGCCTGTTGCTCGGCGGGATCTCCGTGTTGTTCGCCCTGCGCTATTTCGTCGATGCAGCGCGGCAGTCGGCAGCGATGGAACCGGCCGCCGCCGTCGAGCGCCCGGTCGCAGCGACGCTCTGGGGCACTCTGTCGGGCTATGGCAGCTTCGTCGCCCATGCCGGTGGACCGCCTTTCCAGGTCTACACGCTTCCGCTTCGCCTCGATCCCCTGACCTATACCGGCACCAGCACGCGCTTTTTCGCGATCATGAACGCCATCAAGGTCATCCCCTATTTCGCGCTTGGTGAACTCGGCACCGCCAACCTCTCCGTCTCGGCCACCCTTCTGCCGGTCGCGCTGGCCTCGACGCTGATCGGGGCGCGCCTCGTGCACTACTTGAAGCCCCGGATTTTCTATCCGTTGATGTATGGCATGGTGCTGATCGCCGGCAGCAAACTGCTCTACGACGGTATCACCGGATTTTAGGCGAGACAGGCGCACACAGTCGATTGCTGCACCGCACAATACGCTTGCCCGCCCCGGAATATTCACGTAACCTGCGTCCATGTCGAACCTGGACCCATTCGTCGCGATCGCCGATCCGCACCGCCGGTACCTGCTGGAAGAACTGCGGCGCGCACCCAAGACCGTAAACGATCTGGCGAGCGGTCTGCCGATCAGCCGACCCGCCGTGTCCCAGCATCTGAAGGCGCTGCTCGACTGCAATCTGGTCAGCGTCACCTCGGAAGGCACCAGGCGGATCTATTCCGTCAACCGGCCAGGCTTCGATCGTCTCAATCTGTGGATCGATCAGTTCTGGTCCTGACCCTTCACCAAGACAAAAAGAAGCCCCGAAAACCGCGCTGGTCTCCGGGGCAAAATTGACTGTCCTGATTTGCCGGCCCGGATCTGCCTTCAGGCGATCCCCGGCCGGCAAGACCCGGAAAACTAGTGTCTGGTCGACGCCCGCAAGCGTTCCATTTCATCCTTGAGCCGCAATTTGAGCCTCTTGAGCTCGGCGATCCGATGGTCGTCTACGGAGGGAGACGTAAGAGCAGTATGGAGCTTTTCCTCAAGAGCGCCGTGCTTCTTTTCGAGCGATTCAAGATGAGCCTGCATGGTCATTTGATACGTCCTTCCTTTTGCCTACCTCCAGCCCTCACAACGCTGGAGTTTCAGGCTTTACGAATGTAATGTGACACGAAGTGTACGGTTTGTCGAAGGCGAAATCGGGGAGAAAGCGCGGCAAATTTGCAGACAGGGATAACTTCCCGTTACCGGTATTTGATGATAGGAGCTTGCGCGAATCTACGGCGCGTCCGAGAAGACGGATGCGTAGGTTGCGAGAATGGGGACGTGATAATGCCCGATCAGGAAAAGGCGGACATTCGGCTGGCGCTCGCTCGGCTCCGGCAGGAGCATGAAGACTATGACGCCGCCATCAATGCCATGACCATAACGGGCTGCGATGCCTTGAGAATACAGCGAATGAAGAAGAAAAAGCTGGGCATCAAGGACAAGATGACCTCGCTTGAGGACCAGATCGTCCCCGACATCATCGCCTGATCTGGCAAGGAGCGTACGATGACCGAAGAACGCCCGCCCGTCGCCATCATCATGGGCAGCCAGTCGGACTGGGAAACCATGAAGAACGCCGCTGACACGCTGGACGTCCTTGGCGTCGGCTATGAGGCGCGTATCGTCTCGGCCCACCGCACCCCCGACCGGCTCGTCGCCTTCGCCAAGGGTGCGCGTGATGAGGGCTTCCAGGTCATTATCGCGGGCGCCGGCGGTGCCGCCCATCTGCCCGGCATGGCTGCGGCGATGACGCCCCTTCCGGTTTTCGGCGTTCCGGTCCAGTCCAAGGCGCTTTCCGGCCAGGACAGCCTGCTTTCCATCGTACAGATGCCGGCCGGCATTCCGGTCGGAACGCTTGCCATCGGCAAGGCCGGCGCCGTCAACGCTGCGCTGCTGGCGGCTGCAGTCCTCGCCCTGCATGACGAGGATCTCGCCGAACGGCTCGACGAATGGCGCGCCCGCCAGAGCGCGGCCGTGGCGGAATACCCGTTGGACGAACAACCATGAACGCACGCACGATCGGCATCATCGGCGGAGGCCAGCTAGGCCGCATGCTTGCCATGGCCGCCGCCCGCCTCAATTTCCGCACCGTGATTCTTGAACCGCAGGCGGACTGCCCGGCCGCCCAGGTCGCCAACAGCCAGATCGTCGCGCCCTATGCCGATCCGCTGGCGCTCGCCGAACTGGCCGCGGCCTGCGACATCGTCACCTATGAATTCGAGAACGTCCCGGTCGAGGCCGCCGCAACGCTCGCCCGCAACGTACCGGTCTTTCCGCCGCCGCGCGCACTCGAAGTGGCGCAGGACCGGCTGACCGAAAAGCGCTTCCTCAATGATTGCGGCATCCAAACCGCCCGGTTCCACGCGGTCGACAGCCAGGCGGAACTGGAAGCCGCACTCGCTGACTTCGGCGGCCAGGGCGTTCTGAAGACCCGGCGGCTCGGCTATGACGGCAAGGGCCAACGCGTGTTCCGCTCCGCCGGCGACCGCCCCGAGGGCGTCTTCGCGGCGCTTGGCAACGTGCCGCTCATTCTCGAGAGCTTCGTCCCTTTCGAGCGCGAGATCTCGATCATCGCCGCCCGTGCGACCGACGGAACCGTCGCGGCCTACGACCCGGCAGAGAACGTCCACCGCGACGGCATTCTCGACACCTCGACACTGCCGGCCAGAATCGGTGACACGACGGCCAAGGCGGCCGGAGAATCAGCCGAGAAGCTGCTGGCGGCCCTCGACTATGTCGGCGTGGTCGGCATGGAGTTTTTCGTCCTTGCGGACGGCAGTCTGATCGCCAACGAGATCGCTCCGCGCGTCCACAATTCCGGGCACTGGACCGAGGCAGCTTGCGTCGTCTCGCAGTTTGAGCAGCATATCCGGGCCATTGCCGGCCTGCCGCTCGGCACCCCGGCCAGGCACTCCGACTGCGTGATGACCAACCTGATCGGTGACGATATCGATGACGTTCCGACCTGGCTTTCCAAGCCCGGCGCGCTCGTTCATCTCTATGGCAAGACCGAGGCCCGGCCCGGCCGCAAGATGGGTCATGTCACGGAAATCATGCGTTTCTAAACCGGAAAGGCCGGAATAATCCGGGCTTTCACCGTTGAATCAGGGCGGACACGGTTGACACCAAGGGGCAGGACGGAGTATTTGCCACCAACCCTTAAGAGCACGCCTCGGAGCGTGCTTTTGATTGTAAGAAGACAATGGCGGATGAATCATTCGCCGATAACCTTTGCGGACCAGTAAAATGAAGATCAAGAACTCGCTGAAAGCGCTCAAGGCCCGTCATCGCGACAACCGTCTGGTTCGCCGCAAGGGCCGCGTCTACATCATCAACAAGCAGAACCCGCGCTTCAAGGCTCGTCAGGGCTGAGGCAAGGGCGCCGCTTTCCAGCGGCGCAGATGTTCGCCTGGCATGGGTCCGAGACCCGAAACTGCCACAGGCGAAGATTTGAGTTTGAAAGCCGGCGCAAGCGGATTATCTTATCCGCATGCGCCGTTTTCGTATTCGTGCCCCACTGATTGCCGCCCTGTTGCTCGCCGCGTCCCATGGTCCCTCGGCCTTGGCGCAGGCGAACGCGACGGAGAGCGTCTCGCTCGATTCGGCCGCTGGCAGCGAATCACCAAGAACGATCGACCAGTTGATGACGGCGCTGAAGCGCGAGCGCGATCCGGAATCAGCCCACCAGTTGACCGAAGAGATCCTAGCGGACTGGAACGTATCGGGCAGCCCCACAATCGATCTGCTGATGCAATGGGCAGCCAGTGCGGCTGCGGAGAAACGCAACCCCGCCGCCCTCGATTTTCTCGACCAGGCCATCGTGTTGAAGCCCGACTTCGTCGGCGCCTTGAGTCAAAGAGCGACGCTCCACTACACGATGGGCAATTACCGCAGGGCGATTTCAGACATCAACCGGGTGCTGACAATCGAACCGCGCCATTTCGCGGCACTGGCCGGCCTTGCCGCCATTCTCAGTGAACGCGGCAGCGAGGCTATGGCGCTGAAGGCCTGGGAACGTTATCTGGACATCTATCCGGCCGATCGCCAAGCTCAGGAGATCGTCAGCACACTCTCGGAAAAGCTGGCCGGCAGCCGCACCTGATTGAGCCGGATACCTTCGCAACGCATCGTGCCTTCGCCAGAGTCCGAGCATTTCCGACTCCAACCTCTCGTGTCCGTCTCATGCTTGTGACCGCACTCGTCTCCCTTGCCGCCCTGTCATCGGCTTCCGTCGCGCTGACGGCGCTGCGCGCCCGTGCCATCGAGACCGATGCTCCGCGCATCGGCGAGCTGACCGATGTCGGCGGCTTTTCGCTGCACGCGCTTCACGTGCCGGCGAATGCCGATGCCAGCCTTCCGCCGATCGTTTTCATCCACGGCGCCAGCGGCAACCTGCGTGACCAGGCCACCGCCTTTCTCGGTCCTCTTGAAGGTCGAGCCGAACTCCTCTTCGTCGATCGACCAGGCCACGGCTATTCACAACGCGGTGGACCAGACACCGCCTATCCGGACGGTCAGGCCGCAGCCGTTGCCCGACTGATGGAGCAGCGTGGCATCGATCGCGCCATCATCGTCGGCCATTCCTTCGGCGGAGCGATCGCCGCGAGCTTCGGCGTGCTCTACCCTGAAAAGACCGCCGGCCTGCTCTTTCTCGCCCCGGCGAGCCATCCCTGGCCCGGCGGCGTCGATTGGTACTATCGCCTGGCCTCAACCCCGCTGGTCGGGCCACTCTTTTGCCATACCGTCGCACTGCACGCGGGAAAGGCTAGGCTGGATGCAGCGACCCGCACCGTCTTTGCCCCCAATCCCTGCCCGCATGACTATGTCCAGCACACAGCCCCCGCCCTTGTGCTGCGCCCCGCCGCCTTTCGCGCCAATGCCACCGACGTCGCCAATCTCCATGGCTATGTATCGCGCTTCGCAAAGCGCTACCGCGAGATCAAGGCGCCAACGGTCATCGTCACCGGTGGCAGCGACGCCATCGTGCTGGAGGAGATCCACGCGCGCGGCCTCGCGCGCGACATCGAGGGATCGGAACTGGTGTGGATCAAGGGTCTCGGCCACAAGCCCGATTACCTCGCAAGGGACCTTGCCATCGCCGCCATCGAGAAGATCGCCGGGCACAAGCGCGATCTGCAGGCCATGGCGCGGGCGCTGGAGCCTGAACTGGCCAAAGCCGGCGTCGCAGTGCCGGAAGGCAACTCCGGACCGCTGGACAATCAATAGCGGCTGAGCGGGAATTCCCCGCCCGTCTTCTGCCCTACCGGCCAGCGGCGGGTTTTGAAGATGTGAAAAAGCCGCCCGCAGGCGGCTTCTTCGGAACCCTATCGTACGTCTCTCTCTATACCGTCAGATGCCCGACAGGCCGTCCGAACCGATATAGGCGATGCGCAGCATATTCGTGGCACCCGGAGTGCCAAGCGGCACGCCGGCGGAGATGATCACCCGGTCACCCGGCCGGCCAAACCCCTCGGCGACGACGATCCGGCAAGCGCGGTTCACCATGTCGTCGAGATCGACCGGCTCTTCAGAGACGACGCAATGCAGCCCCCAGACCATCGACAGCCGGCGAGCCGTCTGCAGGACCGGAGACAGCGCGATGATCGGCACTTCGGGACGCTCGCGCGCAGCGCGAAGCCCTGTCGTGCCCGACGAGGTATAACAAACGATGGCGCTCAGCTTCAGCGTCTCGGCGATCTGACGGGCGGCGAGCGAAATGGCGTCGGCGCCGGTTGCCTCCGGGTGCGCGCGCTGCGCATAGATGATGCCTGGATAATGCGGCTCGCGCTCCACCGTACGGGCGATCGACGCCATGGTGGAGACCGCCTCGACCGGATACTGCCCGGAGGCCGATTCGGCCGAGAGCATGACAGCATCGGCGCCCTCGAATACGGCGGTTGCCACATCCGAGACTTCAGCGCGGGTCGGAACCGGAGCGGAGATCATCGATTCCAGCATCTGGGTCGCGACAACGACAGGCTTGCCGGCGCGCCGGCAGGCCCTGATCAGCTGCTTCTGGAGGCCCGGCACGGCCTCGAGCGGCATTTCCACCCCAAGGTCACCGCGCGCCACCATCAGCGCATCCGAAAGTTCGATGATCTCGTCGATGCGTTCGATCGCCTGCGGCTTCTCGATCTTCGACATCAGGCCGACACGCCCGCGCGCGACCTTGCGGACATCGGCGAGGTCTTCCGGCCGCTGGATGAAGGACAGTGCCACCCAGTCGACTTCATTGGTGGCAAGCACCGCGTCGAGGTCGGCACGGTCCTTGTCAGTCAAGGCGCCGACGGCGAGCAGCGTATCGGGCAGACTGACGCCCTTGCGGTCGGAAATCTTGGTGCCCGAGACAACCGTAGTGACGATCGACTTGCCGTCGCACTTTTCAGCGCGCAGGTGCAACTTGCCGTCATCGATCAGCAGGCGGTGCCCCGGCTTGACCGCGGCGAGGATTTCCGGATGGGGCAGGAAGACGCGGGTGTTGTCGCCCGGCTCGTCCCTGCTGTCCAGCGTGAAGGTCTGACCCGGCACCAGTTCAACGGTCGTCTCGGCGAACTTGCCGACCCGCAGCTTCGGCCCCTGAAGGTCGGCGAGAATGCCGATCGGGCGGCCGCATTCGGCCTCGACCGAGCGGATCTTGACGATCAGGCTACGCATCACATCGTGGCTGGCATGGCTCATGTTGATACGGAACACGTCCGCACCGGCTTCATGCAGCTTGCGGATCATCGCTTCGTCGGACGAGGCCGGGCCGAGCGTTGCGAGGATCTTCACTTTGCGATTGCGCTTCATCAGTTCTGGCTTTCCTGCGTGCCGGGCGTATCGGAAAGCTGGACCATCCAACTACCCTGTCGACCCGTGTCATATTCCTTGAATCCCATCTGCTGGTAGCCGCGCGCGAAACAGTCCTGAACGCCAACGATCTTGAACTCATTTTCGGCAACGCACATGTTGATGTCGCCGGTCCAGCGACCACCGCGCGCAGCGTCCTCGGCATAGAGGTAATAGTAGCGGGATTGCAGCTCGCCCTCGATCAACGTCGCGCAGGTCGAGGCAGGCACCTGCCACCAACCCTCGGTGATCCAGCCCTCGGTCGCGCGGTAGCCGATCGCGACCCCGACCAGATTCTGGGTTCCGTTACAAACCCGAAATTCGGCATGAGCCGCCTCGGCTGCGAACAGCGGCGCGAACAATGCGCTGGCGATCAAAAAATGTCTGAGATGACGCGTGCGCCATGAGGCGCCTGGAATTCTATTTTGCTTCAGCACGGTTTCCGCCGGAACTCCATGTTTGTGCGTCGACTGCTTTCTTGCGATGATGGCCATTGAAAGTCAACGCAATTCTAATCGATTATATTTTTGACATAAACCATCGACCGCGATCTTGGCACAAACGTGACCGGGACGAAAGCTTGCGCTCGTCTTTCCCCCATGTCATCAAGCCGACAACAACCAAAGTGGCGCATCTTCATGCAAGATTTTCCCCCCTTCGAAATCCTGTCCGGACACGATGAGCGCGGCCTCGTGCTGCTGGCGGACCATGCGATGAACCGCCTGCCGGACCGTTACGGCGGGCTCGGGCTCCCGCAGAGCGCCTTCACCCGACACATCGCCTTCGACATTGGCATCGAGGGACTGACCCGCCAGCTGTCACAGCGACTTGGCGCTCCCGCCGTTCTCGGGTGCTTCTCGCGCCTGCTGATCGATCCGAACCGCGGAGAGGATGACCCGACGCTGATCATGAAGATCTCCGACGGGGCGATCGTGCCGGGCAACCATCCGATCAGCGCAGAGGAATGGAACCACCGCATCGAGAGCTTTCACCGGCCCTATCATCAGGCGGTCAGCCAGACGATCGCCGCGGTCGCGGAGGCCTCCGGCAAGGCACCGCTGGTTCTTTCTCTGCACTCTTTCACCCCGGTCTGGAAGGATGTCGCCCGTCCTTGGCACGCCGGCGTACTTTGGGATAGCGACCAGCGTACCGCCGAACCGCTCATCCGTCACCTGAACGCGCCGGGCGATATTATCGTTGGCGACAATGAGCCTTATGACGGCGCCTTGAAGGGCGACACCATGTACCGCCATTGCATGATGACCGGCACGCCCCATGTGCTGCTTGAAGTACGCCAGGACCTGATCAGCGACGAGGCCGGCATTACCGCCTGGGCCGATCGTCTGGCGCCAATTTTCGAGACGCTTAATGCCGACCCTGCCCTGCACCGCTACGAGATACACGCGTCTCGCACCGGTCCCTACCCGACCACGTAACCGAGCCTCCGCGCAGAGCCGGGAATTCGCCGCAATTGCCTGAGCAATTTGCCGCGCGCCCTCACCAACTGCCCGGCAGAGGCCAAGCCCGGGAGCGCTGCACGCAACTTGGGTCTTGACGCAGCCCGTACTTCGCGGCAGGTCAGCCCCACAGAAATGAATTTGTCGCTACCCAAGGAGAATGCCCATGTCTGATGCCCACGGCGTCGCCCGCGACCAGCTTCGCGCTTTTGTCGAGCGCATCGAGCGCCTCGAGGAAGAAAAGAAAACCATCGCCGACGACATCAAGGATGTCTACGGCGAAGCCAAGTCCATGGGCTTCGATACGAAGATCCTCAAGAAGGTGATCGCGCTGCGCAAGAAGGACGAGCAGGAGCGCATGGAAGAGGACCTGATCCTCGATACCTATCTGCATGCGCTCGGCATGATCGAGAGCCCGCCGGAAGAATAATCCGGTCCGACCGCCCCTAAGAACCGAAAAACCCGCCGGGTACTCCGGCGGGTTTTTCGTTTTCATCAGTTGCCGGGGGCATGGCCTTAGGGCGCACCGAAACGACTGGGGTCAACCGAGACCGTCCCCCGCTGGAAGCCGACCGGCAAGGCGGCGGTCGGAACGATGAGCGAACGGCTGACCACGCGTGGCGCCTTGTTGCTCTTCTCGACCTTCTCGAAGTGATCCTGGTTCAGCGCCCAGTAGGAAATCATGTCTTCGGTGAGGCGACCACCCGTCATCGCCATGCGCGCGGTCTCGGCTTCGGCCTGGCTCGGCCGCTTGCCTTTGGTCGGCAGCCCCGCCTCCAAGCCCTTTCCGGCTGCAGGCTTGGGCATGTCGAAGCCGTCGCCGAACTCACCATCGACCTTGGCGGGCTTGGCTTGCGGATAGACTGAGGCGACCTCAACCTGAGGCGCCTCATTCTTCGGAGCCTTGTCCTCAAGCACGGCAACACTCGACGGCTGGGCCTGCGGGCGTGTCGCCGGCATCGGCATATTGCTCTCTTCAAGCGCAGCCGCAGCCTCTGGCGAGAGAATGGCCTGCTCGATTTCGTCGATCTCGGCCTCCGGCTCACTTTCCGCACCGGCCAGCAAGGCTTCGGCCACGGCAGGTCGCGCGATCGGGACGGGAACCGTGGACAGCTGGCCGTCCGCCGAGCCGGAAAGCGCTGGATCCACAGAGGCCGTCATCACGTTGGCTTCATCCGCGTCACCCTTCATGCCACGCGGTCCAAGGAGTGTCGGGACAGGGATTTTCATCGTCTGAAGATCGGCAAATCCCTCTTCGGCGGCCGGATCTGCGGCAGCGACCTTCGACAGAGCGTCCTGGGCCGGGTTACGCGTCGGCGAGTAAAGCGCGACGGCCAGACTGTTATCCGCCGGGGCAAGCGAGGGACGAGCCGCCGGCACAGGAGCATTGAGCGCCAGATTCTGTGTCGGCATCGTCAGTTCCGCCTGACGTGGAGGCGGAGCCGCCGTTGCCACCATCACCGGCTGGGCTGCGGTCACGACGGGCTGCTGCACAATGGAGGGACGCTCGCTCGGAACGCCAACGTCTTCATCCTCATCCTCGTCACCACCGCCAAACAGCATGGCAAGCAGATTCTTGCGTTTGCCCCTGCCGGATTTGTCCTCGGCGATCAGGATCTGGTTCGAGCCAAGTCGTTTCTTGTAGTCGGCCAATGCCTGCTGATAGCCCGGAAGTGGCTTTCCGTCCGAGGGGATGTGAACGGTCTTACCATCCGGGAACAGGCGAACCAGCTCCTGGCGCGACATGCGCGGCCAGGCGCGGACGCCCGCGACGTCCATATGGACAAAGGGCGAGCGGGAACTGGGATAATAACCGACGCCGCCGGCCTGCAGCTTCATGCCGATCTCGCGCAGGGTCTTGAGCTGCACACCGGGAATGTAGAAATCCATCGCCGTGCCCTTCATGTGCTGACTTTCCTTCGCCACCCCCTTGGAGCGCGAACGCAACATGGCATTGGTGGCCGGCGAACGGTAGCCCGACACGACATTGATGTAGCCGCTGCCGCCGGCCCGCCGATACACCTCCCAGACGAGGTCGAACAACCTCGGGTCCATTCTGGTGGGTTCGTTGCGGCGCCAGTCGCGCACGAGATAGCTGAGCTGCTTGAGCCCCTTGGGATCATAGCGGCCGTTGCGCTTGAAGACGATCTCCGCCTTCTCGCCGGTATGAACGAAATGGATTTTCAGGGAACGGGTCTCGGCGGAGGCGCTCGCGGCCGTGCCGAAGAGAACCATGCAGCTGAGCAGAAAGAGGGAGACAACCGACAGAAGCGACACTGCGAAGGAACGTGCATGCGCAGCCGGATGACTGCGCCCGTTTCCGCCGAAAGGCGCGCTGCTATCATGCGTTGTCAGCAATTCAATCCCCGTCCGAAAGACTACGTCCCACGTCAACTCAAATGACTGCCAAATGCGGTAACACCATGGCAAATCTGCCACAGGCGCACAAGCAATCCATATATAGTGAACGTATGCCTAACAAGTGATTAGCCGCTGGTAAAAGAACATCTTTACCCAACAGTTAACAATGGGGCATCATAGTGGCTTCAAGCCGCGTGTTTTTGCGGGTCGTCGGGGTCGATACCGTAGTCTTTCAGCTTTCTATAGAGGGTCGAGCGACCGATACCCAGCTTGCGCGCAACCTGGCTCATCTGGCCGCGGTAGAATTTGAGCGCGAATCGAATCAGCTCCTCCTCGATCTCGGCGAGCTTGCGCACATTGCCCGCTTCGTCGGTGCTGATGATGACGTTGGCGGAAGTGTCAATGACCGGAGCGCCCCGGTCAGCGGATGCGGTTTCGCCGAGCGGAGCCGGCGCCGGAGCCGCTTCGGGCGCGATTGCGGCGGGGGGTTGCGCACCGGTGAAGACTGGACGAGTGCCGACAGCATCGCTGGAAGGCCACGCCGATTGAACTTGCGAGAGAATCTGGGGGAAATCACGCTCGCCGAGAACAGCTCCCTCGGCCAGGACCACGGCCCGGAAGACGGCGTTCTCGAGCTGTCGTGTGTTGCCTGGCCAGTCATAGCCAGTCAGCAAGGCCAGCGCCGCCGCGTCGATCGCCAATGGCTTTACCAACCGCTGCTCCGCCGAGAAACGTGCGACGAATGCCCGCGCGAGATGCGGTATGTCCTCCTTGCGGCGGCGCAAAGAAGGCATGGTGACCGGAAAGACGTTGAGACGATAGTAGAGGTCCTCGCGGAACCGTCCGGCCTTGACCTCCTCGATCAGGTCCTTGTTGGTCGCCATGATCAACCGGACATTCACTTTGCGCGGGCGCTTTCCGGCAACCGTCTCCATTTCCCCGCCCTGCACCAGCGAAAGCAATTTGGTCTGGACCGGCAGCGGCAGCTCGCTCACCTCCTCGATGAACAGGGTGCCTCCCTCGGCTTCGGCGAATTTGCCCTTGATCTCGCCACTGACCAGACCCGACGCGTCCCGACCGAAAAGCACCCCCTCGATCAGGCCGTGCGGAATGGCGGCGCAGTTGACGATAACGAAAGGCCGGGCCGAACGCTCGCTCGCCGCGTGGATGGCACGGGCCATCATCTCCTTGCCGACGCCGGCTTCGCCCTCAAGCATCACAGGGATGAGGGACTGGGCAGCGCGGCGGCCAAGCTCCACGGCTCGCGCCATGGCGGCGCTTGCCGCGACGATATCGCCGAAACCGACGGCACCGGTGCGGGCCCGACGAACGGGTCGGCCTTGCGAACCGCTGCGGGTGAACTTCAGCGCACTGTCAATCGCAGCGGCGATACGCTCGAGCGAACAGGGCTTGACGAGGAACTCGAAGGCACCGGCACGCATAGCGTCGATGGCGTGATGGGTGGCGGCCTCTGACGTCTGGACGATAACCGGCACACCGGCATGCAGATCGCCGAGCGCCCGCATGAAACCGTTGCCGGCCCTCTCGGGCGCCGAAAGGTCGACAAGAACAGCACCAATATCCTCCCGATGCCTGCGGAACAGGTCGAGCCCGGCCTGATCGCTTTCCGCGACAAGAACGCCGTGTCCCAGTCCTTCGATCGCTGCCCTGAGTGAGCGGCGCTGGGCCGCATCGTCGTCGATTACAAGGATATGAGCGGTCAACTTCGAGCTCCCGGATTCATTCTGGCGCTTGATGCGAAAGGCGATGCGCACATCGCGGTTCGGGCAAGCCTGCCAGAAAGGACTGAAGATCCTGTTTTGAGAAAAGCTCGCATTTTATCAATCTCATAGCGGAGATCGGAAGAACCCTGGCTGTGGCTCTTGGCCCGGGTGCTTGCCCCATCGGGCGCGACTGACTACATCTCCTTCTCAACCAGTTCGGAAAAGGAAGGACCACCATGCAGAGAGATTTCCAACCCGCCCGCGTCCTGTCTGCGGCGCCGGCAGCCGCGGCTCCGCAGCCCGAACTCGGCGACCTCCCGCTCTGGGATCTCTCGCACCTCTATCCGTCGCAGACGTCCGAGAGCTTCCGCTCCGATCTTGAGAAAGCCGCCAAGGATTCGGTCTCCTTCGAGGCCAAGTGGAAGGGCAAGCTGACCGAGGCCGCGGGAGAGACTGGCCCCCAGGGGCTGGCGACATCGCTGCGCGAAATGGAGGCGCTGGAAGATCTGCTCGGCCGCATCGCCTCCTATGCCGGCCTCACCTATTATTCCGACATGACGAATGCCGCCAACGGCAAGTTCTTCGGTGACGTGCAGGCAAAGCTCACCGACATCTCCGCCCATCTTCTGTTCTTCTCGCTTGAATTGAACAGGATCGACGACACGACCATCGACACGGCCATGGCGAAGGATCCGGCGCTCGCCCACTACCGTCCATGGCTCGTCGACCTGCGCAAGGACAAGCCCTTCCAGCTGGAGGACAGGATCGAGCAGCTGTTCCTGGAAAAATCGATGACCGGAGCCGCCGCCCTGAACCGCCTGTTCGACGAGACGCTCGCCTCGCTGCGCTTCACGGTCGGCGAAGAGGAACTGCCGCTCGAAGCCACCCTCAACATGCTGCAGGATGCCGATCCGGCGGTTCGCGAGAAGGCCGCCAAGGCACTGTCCAAGACTTTCAAGGACAATATCCGCATCTTCGTGCTGGTGACCAATACGCTGGCCAAGGACAAGGAAATCTCCGATCGCTGGCGCGGCTTTGAAGACATCGCCGACAGCCGCCATCTGGCCAACCGGGTCGAACGCGAGGTGGTCGATGCCTTGGCTGCTGCGGTGCAGGAAGCCTATCCGCGCCTGTCCCACCGCTACTATGCGATGAAGGCCAAGTGGCTCGGCATGGAGCAGATGAACTATTGGGACCGCAATGCACCGCTCAAGGAAACGCCGGACCGGCTGATCCCGTGGACCGAGGCCAAGGACACCGTGCTGTCCGCCTATGGTGCTTTCGCGCCGGAAATGGCAGAGATCGCCGGTCGCTTCTTCGATGAGAACTGGATCGACGCGCCGGCACGCGCCGGCAAGGCGCCGGGCGCCTTCGCTCATCCGACAGTACCCTCGGCCCACCCCTATGTGCTGCTCAACTATCTCGGCAAGCCGCGCGACGTGATGACGCTCGCCCACGAACTCGGCCACGGCGTGCATCAGGTACTCGCCGGCGCTCAAGGCCCGCTGATGTGCCAGACGCCGCTGACGCTGGCCGAGACGGCATCGGTCTTCGGCGAAATGCTGACCTTCCGCGCCCTTCTTGACCGCACCGCGGACAAGAAGGAGCGCAAAGCCATGCTCGCCCAGAAGGTTGAGGACATGATCAATACGGTCGTGCGTCAGATCGCCTTCTACGAATTCGAGCGGAAGGTGCACACCGCGCGCAAGGAAGGCGAACTGACGGCGGAGAAGATCGGAGAGCTGTGGCTTTCAGTGCAGGCCGAAAGCCTCGGTCCGGCCATCAAGATCTCAGAGGGCTATGAGAGCTGGTGGGCCTATATCCCCCATTTCATCCACTCGCCGTTCTACGTCTACGCCTATGCCTTCGGCGACTGCCTGGTGAACTCACTCTACGCCGTCTACCAGAGCGCCGAGGAAGGCTTCCAGCAGAAGTATTTCGAGCTGCTGAAGGCCGGCGGCACCAAGCATCACTCGGAGCTGCTCGCGCCCTTCGGCCTCGACGCCACCGATCCGTCGTTCTGGACCAAGGGGTTGTCGATGATAGAGGGCCTGATCGACGAGCTGGAGGCGCTTGATAGAGCCTCCTGAACCGGAGAACACCCAGCCCTATGGCTGACCATCCGCCCCATGTGCTGTTTCGCGACGACAAGCGCGGAGAGAGTCTGCTGTTTGCCGATCCGCGCGAGATCATCATCGCGCGGACGGCCGACGAGGTCCTGCCGGCTTTCGAGCGACTGGAGGCGGCACGGTGGCAAGGCCGATGGCTGGCCGGGCACGTCTCCTATGAGGCGGGCTATGTCTTCGAAGAAAAGCTAAGGTCGCGGATCGTCGAAGGGCGGGAAACGCCCCTTCTGGCGATCGGCATCTTCGATGCGCCCGAGTCAGCCGGCCACCCGCTGGCGGCACCGCCTGCCGAGGCTTCGAGCGGCTCTTTCCTGACGGATCCCCAGGCGGCCTGGGATTTCGACACCTATCGCGAAAAGTTCCAGCGCCTGCACGACCACTTGCGCAAGGGCGACTGCTACCAGGCGAACCTGACCATGCCGATTGAGGCGCGCTGGCGCGGCGATCCCCGGTCCGCTTTCTGGTCGCTCGTCGCGCGCCAGCCGGTACACTATGGCGCGCTGATCGACCTCGGAGGTCCGGTGATCCTGTCGCGCTCGCCGGAACTCTTCTTCAAGGTCGATGAGCAAGGCTGGATCGAAACCCACCCGATGAAGGGCACAGCCGCCCGTGGCGCCTCGCCGGCCGAAGACGAAGCGATCATCGCCGCCATGCTCGCCGACGAGAAGACGCTCGCCGAGAACCGTATGATCGTCGATCTTCTGCGCAACGACGTCTCGGCGATCAGCGAGGTCGCTACGCTGTCCGTCCCGAAACTGTTCGAGATCGAAACCTATCCAACCGTGCACCAGATGGTGAGCCATGTGCGGGCGAAGCTTGTGAAGGGGATCGGCCTGCCCGACATCTTCCGCGCCCTATTCCCCTGCGGCTCCGTCACCGGCGCGCCGAAAATGTGGGCGATGCGCATCCTCGCCGAGCTTGAAGCCGGACCACGCGACGTCTATTGCGGCGCGATCGGCTTTTGCGACCCGGCCGGACCGATGCGCTTTTCCGTGGCCATACGAACACTGACACTTTTCAAACACGGCCGGGCGGTCTTCAATGTCGGCGGCGGCATCGTCTTCGATTCGAAGGCGGAAGCGGAATACGAGGAATGCCTGTTGAAGGCGCGCTTTGCGGTAGGGGATCAATGGATTTCTCGCTGATCGAAACCATGCGGTGGCAACCGGGAGAAGGCTTTCTCCGGGTCGACCAGCATATGCGGCGACTGTCGCGCTCGGCGGATGCGCTGGGCTTTCGCCAGCCGCAGGATGCCTTGGCCAGGCTCAACGCCGCCGTGGAGGGCGAAAAACCGCTGCGCGTCCGCCTGACCATGACCTTCCGCGGCAAGATCGATGTGACGGCGCGGCCGTTCGACCTGCAGCCGGAGGACACTGTCTGGAGGTTGCGGATCGCCACCACCCGGCTGAAATCCGACGATGCGCTCTACCGCCACAAGACCTCGCGTCGCGAGCCCTATGAGGCTGCCCGCGCCGAGTTCACCCCGGAGGAGGCCGACGAAGTGCTTTTGCTCAACGAGCGCGGCGAGATCTGCGAGGGTACGATCACCAACCTCTTCGCCGAGGTCGAGGAAGGCCAGTTCGTCACCCCGGCCCTTTCCAGCGGTCTACTGCCAGGCGTCCTTCGCGCCGAACTGATCCGCGAGCGCAAGGCCAAGAGCGAGGTGCTGCGCCCGGAAGACCTGAAATTTCGCAAGCTCTATGTCGGCAATTCACTGCGTGGATTGATCCGCGCTGAATTGGTGGAAGGCAACGCCTGATGTTCATCCTCTCCCTCACCTACAAGAAGAGCAACGACGAAGCCGACCGGCATATGGAATCGCATCTGGCCTGGGTGAAACAAGGTTACGACGGCGGCATGTTCCTCGCCTCCGGTCGCAAGGTGCCCCGCACCGGTGGCATGATCCTTGCCAAGGGCGAGCGCTCGGCGATCGAGGCCTATGTGGCGGCCGATCCCTTCGCCTTACACGGTGTCGCCGACTACGAAATCATAGAGGTTGCCATCACGACGGCCTTGCCTCAACTTGAGGATCTCAAGGGGTGACAGCGCGCCGGCCTGTCGCTACCGGCTGCACGAGGTCCTCGACAGAACATGCCCGCCTATACGCCCTACTCCAGCAACACGAGCAAACCTTTCGCCATCGGTCTTTCCGCGCTGGAAACCAGCCGCTGGATCGAACCGGACAGCGACCTTAGCGCCTATCTCGAGGAGAAGCGGCGGCTGGAGGCCGAGCATTTCCGCGACATCTATCGTGATTGTCCCGAAAGTCTGGACGCCCAGCAGGAATGTCTCGACTTGCTCGCGGCCCATCTCCTTGACCACCATGGCGACATCTATGCGCGCGAGGGTTCGATCATGTCGATGGCCGGTCATGAGGTCGATCTTGCCGACGAAAGCCGCCCGCCGCTGCTGCGCGCCGGCTCGCTCGTGCAGGACGACCTGGTGATCCTGCGCAAGAAGGCCGACGGCTGGACGATTATCGCCGCCCACCTCGCCTTCCCCTCCTCCTGGTCACTGGCGGAGAAGTTCATGAAGCCGATGGCCAAGGTTCACGCCCATGTCCCCGGCTTCCAAGGCGGCACGCGCAACGACATGATGATCAACAGGGTCTTCGATAATCTCCAACCAGATCTGCCGGCTGAGCGCTTCAACTGGTCGATCAACTGGCGCTATGCCCTCTATCATCCGGTCAGTGTCCGTCCGTCGAGCGACCCCGCCTCGCTCGGCATAGATCCGCGCGCGGCGTTCGTCCGCGTCGAGCGGCAAACGCTGCGCAAGCTGCCCGCAACGGGTGACCTTGTCTTCACCATTCGCATCTATCTCGACCCTGTCTCCGTGTTCGAACAGCACCCTGACGGCGCCCGTATGGCGCAAGGTCTGGCAAACCAACTCGAGGCGATGACCGAGGAGCAAATCGACTACAAGGGACTGGCGGAAAAGCGCGATGATCTCCTGCGCTGTCTACGCGCCGGCAACTATGCGTAAAAATCCTTCAGGATCGCTTCTCGCGCCTGAAAACGGGCCTTTATTGTGTCAGGTTTTTGTGATCTAGAACCGCCCAGATCAGCGGGCTTACCCGCATTCCAAGGAGATGGAAATGACCCAGAAAGCCTATCCGGTATACGGCGAGATCACCGGCCCGATCGTCATGATCGGCTTCGGTTCGATCGGCCGTGGCACGCTGCCCCTGATCGAGCGCCATTTCAAGTTCGACAAGAGCCGGATGGTGGTCATCGACCCGCGCAATGACGAAGCCGAACTGCTCGCCCAGCATGGCATCAAGCATATCCAGGCCCACGTCACCAAGGACAATTACAAGACGCTCCTGAAGCCACTGCTGACGGAAGGCCAGGGCCAGGGCTTCTGCGTCAATCTCTCGGTCGACACCGGCTCGGTCGACCTGATGAAGCTGTGCCGCAAGCTCGACGTCCTCTATATCGATACCGTTGTCGAACCCTGGCTCGGCTTCTACTTCGACAAGAACATGAAGAACGCCGACCGCACCAACTATGCGTTGCGCGAGACCCTTCGTCAGGAGAAGGCCAAGAACCCGGGCGGCACCACGGCCGTTTCCACCTGCGGCGCCAATCCGGGCATGGTCTCCTGGTTCGTCAAGCAGGCGCTGGTCAACCTCGCCAATGAGACCGGTCTGAAGTTCGAGGAACCGGCCGCAGACGACCGCGAAGGCTGGGCCAAGCTGATGAAGAAGCTTGGCGTCAAGGGCGTTCACATCGCCGAACGCGACACCCAGCGCGCCAAGAACCCGAAGCCGCTTAACGTCTTCTGGAACACTTGGTCGGTCGAAGGCTTCATCTCCGAAGGCCTGCAGCCCGCCGAACTCGGCTGGGGCACCCATGAAAACTGGATGCCGAAGAACGCCAAGAAGCACAAGAAGGGCTGCAAGGCGGCCATCTATCTGGAGCAGCCCGGCGCCAACACCCGTGTGCGCACCTGGTGCCCGACGCCCGGCCCACAATACGGCTTCCTCGTCACCCACAACGAGTCGATCTCAATCGCCGACTATTACACGGTCCGCGACAAGGACGGCGAAGTGACCTACCGTCCGACCTGCCATTATGCCTATCATCCGGCCAATGACGCGGTTCTGTCCCTGCACGAGATGTTCGGCAATGGTGGCAACGCCCAGCCAGTGCTGCACGTCCTCGATGAACACGAACTGGTCGACGGCGTCGATGAACTCGGCGTGCTGCTCTACGGCCATGAAAAGAACGCCTACTGGTACGGCTCGCGCCTGTCGCTGGATGAAACCCGCGAGATTGCGCCTTACCAGAACGCCACCGGCCTGCAGGTGACCTCGGCGGTTCTGGCGGGCATGGTCTGGGCGATCGAGAACCCGAAGGCCGGCATCGTCGAAGCCGACGAAGTGGACTACAAGCGCTGCCTCGAAGTGCAGATGCCCTACCTTGGTCCGGTCGAAGGCCATTACACCGACTGGACACCGCTCGACGGCCGTCCGGGCCTCTTCCCCGAGGACATCGACACCAAGGATCCGTGGCAGTTCAAGAACGTCCTCGTTCGCTGATTCGCCTATCCTCGACAGACGAACTCGCCCGCCGCTTCACGCGGCGGGTTTTATGTTGCCAAATTTCAATAAGTTGCTGCTAAACTTGAATATCCCGGCGCCGGACAGCTTGCGGCCTTGCTTTCACCCTGCCTTCGCGGCATGGTTTTTGCAAAATTGGCCAGGCGTTCCGAGGTCGCTGGCCAAGAGTGATTAGGCAGGAGACGGCGATGAAGATCAGGTCCATTGTAACTTTGCTGGCATGCACGGCGACGCTTGCCGCCTGCTCTTCGGGTGGCCCGCGTCCCCTGCCTCCGATGCGGCAGGCTCCGACCGTCGATGGCGCCTGGGTCGATCCGAACGGTATCGTCTCGACGTTCCAGGGCGGGACCTTCTCGACCCGCACCACCGATAGCAACCAGTTGCTCGCCTCCGGAACCTACGCGATGGTTTCCGATCGGCTTGTTGAGATCAATATGACCTCATTGGTGCGCAATACCCAGTCCAAGGTCAATTGCGCCATGGTCACGCCGAACCAGCTCAATTGCACCTCCGACGGCGGTGCCCAGTTCTCCCTCGCCCGCCGCGGCTAAGCCAGCCTCACATCAGATTTCTGGACACACCGGTCGATGGAAACGTCGGCCGGTGTGTTGTTTTGCGGCCCAGCCAACCTCTAAATTGCAATGCGCAATTTCGCTTGCAGTCGCACGCGCTTGATGAAAACATCGCCGCCATCAAAGACCTTTCCGCGCGCCGCATGAATGCCAAACGGCCTCTTGCTGCGCTATTGCGAAAACAGGAGCTAAGCGATGTTTAAACACCTGCGATCCGGCCTCTTGAGTGCCTCTGTGCTCGCCCTTTCCGCCAGCGGCGCCTTTGCCGATTTCGAGCTGAACATCCTGCATATCAACGATTTCCATTCGCGCTTCGAAGCCATCAACAAGTATGATTCAACCTGCTCGGCCGAAGAGACCGGCAAGAACGAGTGCTTCGGCGGCATCGCCCGCGTCAAGACGGCGATCGACAGCCGCCGTGCGGAACTGAAAGACGCCAATGTCCTGGTTCTCGATGCCGGCGACCAGTTCCAGGGATCGCTTTTCTACACGACCTACAAGAGCCCGCCGATCGCCGAATTCATGAACGGCATCGGCTTCGACGCCATGGCGATCGGCAACCACGAATTCGACGACGGCCCCGAAGAACTGGCCCGCTTTATCGACGCGCTGAAATTCCCCATGGTCTCCGGCAATGTGCTGGCCGGGCTGAACACACCGATTGCCGGCAAGTACAAGCCCTATATCGTCAAGGACTTCGGCGGCGAGAAGGTCGCCGTAGTGTCGGTTCTTGCGACCGATACCGATGAAACCTCCTCTCCCGGAGAGGGCGTGCTGTTCATCGACGAAATCGGCTATCTGAAGGATGCAGTCAAGGAGATCGAGGCGGCTGGCGTCAACAAGATCGTACTTCTGTCGCATGTTGGCTATGTCAGGGATCAGGAAATCGCCAAGGCCGTCGATGGTATCGATGTGATTGTCGGCGGCCACAGCCATACATTGTTGTCATCGACCGACGAGAAGGCCGCGGGCCCCTACCCGACACTGGTCAAGAACCCTTCCGGCAAGGACGTGCCGATCGTCACAGCCTACGCTTATTCCAAATATCTCGGCGACCTCAAGGTCGTTTTCGATGACGCCGGCACGGTGAAGACCGCCGAAGGCGCACCGAAGCTTCTCGACGCCTCGGTGACACCGGATGAAGCTTACACCGCCAGGGTCGCGGAACTCGGCGCACCGCTAGAGGAAGTGAAGCGGAAGGAAATCGGTGAGACCACTGGCATCATCGACGGCTCCCGCGAAGTTTGCCGCGTGGCCGAGTGCTCGATGGGCAATCTGGTTGCCGACGCCATGCTTGACCGGGTCAGGGACCAGGGCGTAACGATCGCCATCCAGAACGGCGGCGGACTGCGCGCCTCGATCGACGCCGGCACCGTCACCATGGGCGAAGCCCTGACCGTCCTGCCTTTCCAGAACACGCTGGCCACCTTCAAACTCAAGGGTTCCGACATCGTCGCGGCGCTTGAGAACGGCCTTAGCCAGATCGAGGAAGGCGCTGGCCGCTTCCCGCAGGTTTCCGGTCTGAAGTATTCCTTCGACAAGTCGAAGCCAGCCGGTAGCCGTGTCGTTTCGGTCGAGGTTAAGGAAGGCGACGCCTTCGTCACCCTCGCCCCGGAAAAACTCTATGGCGTTGCCACCAACAACTACATGCGCGCTGGCGGCGACGGCTACAAGATCTTCGCAACCGCTGGCCAGAATGCCTATGATTTCGGCCCTGGCCTGGAAACCGTCCTGGCCGACTACATCGCCAAGAACAGCCCCTACAAGCCCTACACCGATGGCCGCATCACGGAAGTTGCCACTGCGGCGGCGACGACGACCGAAGCTCCGGCAGCAACAGCCGCACCGGCTGGCGCCGAGGCTGTGGCTGGAACGACAAAGACATACACCGTCGTCCTGGGCGACAGCTTGTGGAAGATTGCGGTCGCAACCTATGGTGATGGCACCTACTGGACGAAAATCGCCGAAGCCAACAAGCTGAAGCATCCGAATGTCATCAGCATCGGCCAGGAACTCGAGCTCCCTGCCAAGTAAGGGCTGTATGCCGCACCTACCGAACCGGTCCGGGCTTTCTCGGGCCGGTTTTTGCTTTTAAGAGATGATCCCGATAGCGCGCTCCGACGTATTGGATATCGAGCGACACAAGCAGGATATCGACATGACCGTAGACAGATCACATCTCCCCGCAGACCACCCACCGGTGAAGTTCGGCAAGGTTGGCGTCCTTCTCGTCAACCTCGGCACGCCGGACGGCACCGACTACAAATCGATGCGCCGCTATCTGGAGGAGTTCCTGACGGATCGTCGCGTGATCGAATGGTCAAGATGGCTCTGGTATCCGATCCTTTACGGCATCGTCCTGAACAAGCGGCCTCAGAAGGTCGGCAAGGCCTATGAGACCATTTGGAACAAGGAACTGAACGAAAGCTACCTGCGCACCTATACGCGCAACCAGGCGGAGCAGATGGCCGCCGCCTTCGCCGATCTTTCGAATGTTCGTGTCGATTGGGCCATGCGCTATGGTCAGCCGTCGATCAGATCCAAGATGGACGAACTGCAAAAGGACGGCTGCGAGAAGATCCTCGTTTTCCCGCTCTATCCGCAATATGCCGCCGCCACCACGGCGACCGTCAATGACGAGGCCTTCAAGGCGCTGCTCGACATGCGCTGGCAGCCGGCGCTGCGCACCGTGCCGCGTTATCATGACGACCCGGTCTATATCGAGGCGCTCGCGGCCTCGATCCGCAAGCATCTGGCGACCCTCGACTGGGAACCGGAAATGGTGCTGACCTCCTATCACGGCATTCCACAGTCCTATTTCAAGAAGGGCGATCCCTATCATTGCCAGTGCTACAAGACGACGCGGCTACTCGGTGACGTGCTGGGCTGGGACAAAACGAAACTGATGGTCACCTTCCAGTCGCGTTTCGGGCCAGAGGAATGGCTGCAACCCTATACCGACAAGACGGTGGAAAAACTCGCCAAGGAAGGCGTGAAGCGGATCGCCGTTATCAATCCGGGCTTTGTCTCGGACTGCCTGGAAACGCTGGAGGAGATCGCCGTCGAAGCGGGCGAGAACTTCCTCCATAATGGCGGAGAGAAGTTCACCCATATCCCCTGCCTCAACGACAGCGAGGAAGGCATGCGTGTGCTTGAGCACGTGGTGCGCCGCGAACTGCAGGGCTGGGTCTGATCGCTCGCCTTGAGCCAGGCGCTCGCTGTATTGCGCCTGGCCAGACTGTGCCCCCTGGCGCGCCTGAATGGACCAATCCGGATGGGAGGGTGCCCTCCGCCCATGATGCAAGAGCGTCTTGGCGACTGCGTCCCCATGCCTTTAATTTGCATTGCAATGCCAGCCCGTGCGTAAAACACGCGGCCTCCGTGCGCTCAAAAAAGTCCAATAGTTCGGCACGTTGCGAACGCAACCCAAACAGGAACCAGATGACGCTGACGGTCACGGAGAGCGGCGGCCTCGTCGGTCAAAAAGTGAACCATATTCAGGAACATGCGCCGTCAGAGCCACATAGCCTAGCAGATCTCGTGATCACGCGTTAGTTGCAAAAATCCTTATCAAGCGCCCATTAACAAAAGTTAAGCCTATGATATTAATGGTGAATCTCGGCGAGAATTTTCAACGTTAACGCTGCTTTAATTGGCCACTGATAGATTTCGCCTTACGGAGGAGAAACCTATGGCAAAATTGAAGACAATGTTGAGCGCCGCAATGCTGGCGCTGTCCGCGTCGCAAACCTTGGCACAGTCACCAGAGCCCAATGCAAGAGCCTTGGTCACGCCGGCCGTACTGGGCGAAATGCGCAAACTTATCGATTCGGAAATTGTCCAGATCTCCATAGCCGCGCAGAACAGGCACCACCAAAAGCTCACGCAGTCCGAAATCGACGCCCTGGACAAGCAGTGGCGCGCCGAGCGCGAACAGGATGACAAACCGCTGATCGCGGCAACCCTGTCCAATCCTCTGTCAGTCTATCTCGCCCGCATCCAGGGACGCTCCCTCGGTCTGTATGCGGAAATCTTCGTGATGGACCAGAACGGCCTCAACGTTGGCCAGAGTTCGGTGACCAGCGACTTCTGGCAGGGAGATGAGGACAAGTTCCAGAAGACCTTTGATGTTTCCAACGATGCCGTCTTCATCGACGCGCCCGAATGGGACGACGAGGCCAAAATCTGGCGTGGCCAGGTCAGTTTCACCGTAGCCCAAAGCGCAGACAAGAAGCCGATTGGCGCGGTCACCGTCGAACTCAATCTGACCGAGCTGGAACGGCGCGCCGCCGCCGGTATCTGAGACTTAGCAAAGAGCCAAACGCCGATCGTCCAATGTCTACCGGATCGGCCGGTCCTCATCCGACAGATCGCTGCTACCTGCGAACCAAATAGGGTTAGATCATGATCAAGAACATATCAGTCAGCGCCAAAGGCTTCGCGGCATTCGGCATTTTGGCGGTCATCGCCATCGGCGCGTCCGGCACCATCTACACTCGCGTCACAACGGCGACGGCACTGGTCGAAAACAAACAGGTCATCGATCAACTGTTGGCAAAGAGCGCGAAACTCAGCGACGACATGGTGCAATCAGATCTGGCGCTCAAGAACTTCCTCCTGACGGGCAATCGTGATTTCGTCACCGAATTGGAGCAGGCATCCCAGAAGATTGACGCTGAACTGCCCGAACTGGAAAAGATCTTCAGCGAAGAGGCTCAGGACGAGTTGCCGATGCTGCGCGAGGCCGTGGCCAAGCTGGGCGAATGGCGTACCACCGTTGCCGACAAACAGATCAAGTTGATGCGTGATCCCATGACCGTCGAGCTCGCCCGCGCGATCGAACTGACCGGTGACGGCTCCAGATTGCTGCACGAGTTCGAGGGAAAGCTCAAGAACCTCACCACGGACTTGCAGCTCCGCGCGGACGCCGCGTCCAATGCTCAGATGGCCGCACTGACCACCGTTGAGATGATCAGCCTGCTGGCCTCGGTTGTGGTTGCGCTGGTTGCCGGCCTGATGGGCTTCCTGAACTTCCAGCTGGTCTCGCGCCCACTGGCTCGCTTGGCCAGCGTGACCTCCCGCCTCGCCAATGGCGATCTGAATGTCACCATCGACAAGGGTGGCAAGGACGAGATCGGCCGGATGGCCGAAGCCATGCAGGTGTTCCGTGAAGCGGCGATCGCCAACCAGCGACTGCAAACGGAGGCCGAGGAAAGCCGTGCGCGGGCGGAAGCCGATCGGATTGCGACCCAGGAACGTGCCGAAGCCGAGGCTGCCGAGCGCCTGCGCATTGCGACCTCCGGCCTGGCCCATGGTCTGAAGCGTCTGGCCGCCGGCGAACTCTCCTTCCAACTCGACGAAGCATTTGCACCTGATTTCGAAGCCTTGCGCCACGACTTCAACCAATCGGTCCGCCAGTTGAACACGACCCTGGCCGCCATCACCAACAGCGTCGCCACCATCGAGACCGGCACCAACGAAATCGCCTCGGGGACCGACCACCTCTCCAAGCGGACGGAACAGCAGGCGGCAGCTCTTGAGCAGACCGCTGCCGCGGTAGAGGAAATCACCGCAAACGTTCTCAACTCGACCAAGCGGACAGAAGAAGCACGCTCCGTCTCCTCCCAAGCCAACTCGTCGGCCAATCAGTCGTCCGAAGTTGTGGCGCGCGCCGAGGAGGCCATGCGCAAGATCGAGGAAAGCTCGTCGCAGATCTCCAACATCATTGGCGTCATCGATGAAATCGCGTTCCAGACCAACCTTCTTGCCCTGAACGCCGGTGTCGAGGCCGCCCGCGCAGGCGATGCAGGCAAGGGCTTTGCGGTCGTCGCCCAGGAAGTACGCGAACTGGCCCAGCGCTCGGCCAATGCCGCCAAGGAGATCAAGGCGCTCATCCACAATTCGACGACCGAAGTCTCGAGCGGTGTGGATCTGGTTCGCCAGGCGAGCGAAGCCTTGCGCACCATCGGTGTCTTCATTGCCGACATGAACACCCATATGGACGCGATCGCGATCTCGGCCAAGGAGCAGTCAACCGGTCTGTCCGAGGTCAACCAGGCCGTTAACTCGATGGACCAGACCACACAGCAAAACGCCGCAATGGTTGAAGAATCCAACGCGGCCTCGGCGGCACTGGCCAGCGAAGCGGCAAAGCTGCGCGAATTGATCTCGCAGTTCACCATCAACGGAGCCACAGCGGTCCAGGCATCCGCCCTGCGGGAAACGGCGCGCAGCATGGCCCGGCCTAGCCAGCCGGTCGCCAGACGCCCGGCACCGCCGGCCCGTAGCAGCGCCCCTGTCATGCGCAGTCATGGAAGCGCCGCAGTCGCCAACGACAGCTGGGAAGAATTCTAGACGTGTCCTGTCCTCTTCCAAGGACGGCACTCGAACAGCAGATGAAAGGGCCGCGCGAATAGCTCGCGCGGCCCTTTCTCGTTTCGATTGCGCAGCTTGATGATTTGACCTGACCCGCCGGGCAAAGCTTCGACCGGAATGGCCACAGACCGGTTTTACCCAAAGCAACCTTGCCATCCGCACCAAGATCGCCCACTTGTATCTGAAGCGGAACCGCCCGCACCATTATGGAGGAGAGAGTTTCATGTCTTTTGCCGGTCCCGACATCGTCGTCGTCGCGCTGGTCGCGCTGGTCATTCTCGTCCTCTTCGCCGGCATTAAGACGGTTCCACAGGGCTATCGCTACACGATCGAGCGCTTCGGCCGCTACACCCGCACGCTGGAACCGGGCTTGAACCTCATCGTGCCCTTCATCGAAAGCATCGGCTCCAAGCTCAATGTCATGGAACAGGTGCTCGACGTCCCGACACAGGAAGTTATCACCAGGGACAACGCCAGCATCTCGGCAGACGCTGTCGCCTTCTACCAGATCCTCAACGCAGCCCAGGCTGCCTATCAGGTCGCCGATCTCGAAAATGCCATCCTCAACCTGACCATGACGAATATTCGTTCGGTCATGGGCTCAATGGATCTGGACGAATTGCTCTCCAACCGTGAGGCGATCAATGACCGCCTGTTGAAGGTGGTCGACGAAGCCGTCCGTCCCTGGGGCATCAAGGTCACCCGCGTCGAAATCAAGGATATTCAGCCGCCCAAGGATCTCGTTGATGCCATGGGTCGCCAGATGAAGGCCGAGCGCGAGAAACGCGCTCAGGTTCTGGAAGCCGAAGGCTTTCGCAACGCCCAGATCCTGCGTGCGGAAGGCGCCAAGCAGTCCGCCATCCTGCAGGCGGAAGGACAGCGAGAAGCCGCGTACCGCGAGGCGGAAGCCCGCGAGCGCCTTGCAGAAGCCGAAGCCAAGGCGACACGCTTCGTCTCGGAAGCAATCGCCGCCGGTGACGTCAACGCCATCAACTACTTCGTCGCCCAGAAATACACGGAGGCAATGGCCGCGATCGGCACGGCGCCCAATTCCAAGATTGTGTTGATGCCGATGGAAGCCGCAAGCCTGATCGGTTCACTCGGCGGCATCGGCGCCATAGCCCGCGAGGTCTTTGGTGAACAGACCTCCGCACCGAAGCCCCGCAGCGTTCCCCCCGCCCGAACGAAGCCGGCCATCAACCCCTTCGCGCCGGATCGGGAAAACTGAGTGATGCTGGGCCGTCTGGTCACCGAACTCGGTCCATGGAGCTGGTGGCTACTCGGACTGTTGCTGCTGGCCGCCGAACTGCTTCTGCCCGGCGTCTTCCTGGTGTGGATCGGCATAGGCGCGCTGGCGACCGGGATCATCTCTCTGGTGCTATGGGAAAGCGCGGTCTGGGCCTGGCAGATCCAGTGTCTGGTCTTTGCTGCGCTGGCGGTTGCCGCCACGCTGCTCGGCCGCCGGTTTCTGTCGAAGCCCGACACGCAGACCGACGAACCAATGCTTAATCAGCGTGGCGCGAGCCTGGTCGGCCGCACAGCAACCTTGCAGGAACCAATAGCCGAAGGCCGCGGCCGCATTCGGCTCGATGACACCCATTGGTCAGTCACCGGGCCTGACCTCCCGGTCGGCACCAAGGTACGGATCGTTTCGTGGAACGGCAATGACCTGACAGTAGAAGCCGACTGATCAGGCGACGCCGATTCTCAGAAGGTCGTGGAAGTGGACGATACCGAGCGGCGTGCCGTCTTCCTCGGTCACGAACAACGCCGAAATGTTGTGCTGGTTGAGGATGCCCATCGCACTGGTCGCCAACGTGGTCGAGTTGACGGTCTTCGGATTGCGGGTCATCACATCGTCAACCACCTTTTCAGCGAGATTGATGCTGAGGTGACGGGCAATATCGCCATCGGTGACGATACCGCATAGCGTTCCAGCGTCATCGATCACACCGACGCAACCGAAACGCTTCATCGACAACATGGTGATGGCCTCCGCCATGGGCGTGCCGGCCGGAACGATCGGCATGCTGTCGCCCGTGTGCATGATGTCGGAGACGTGGCTGAGCATGGCGCCGAGCTTGCCACCCGGATGGAAGGTCCGGAAGTCGTTGGCTGTGAAACCGCGGGCTTCGAGCAGGGCGATGGCAAGCGCGTCGCCCATGGCCAGCTGCATGATCGTCGACGTCGTTGGCGCCACACCGTGCGGACAGGCCTCCTGCTCCTTCGGCAGAAGCAATACGATGTCGGCTTCGCGCGCCAGCGTCGAGGTCGCGCCGGACGTCAGGGCAATCAGCGGAATGGAAAAGCGTCGCGAAAAGGAGAGGATACCGTGCAGCTCAGTGCTCTCGCCGCTCCACGACATCGCAAAGATCACGTCGTCGCGAGCAATCATGCCCAAGTCGCCATGATTGGCCTCGGCCGGATGGACGAAGAAAGATGGTGTCCCGGTCGAGGCAAATGTCGCTGCGATCTTCGTGCCGATGTGGCCACTCTTGCCAACGCCGCTGACGATAACCCGACCGGAAATACCGCCAATAACCTTGATGGCCTTGCAGAACGGACCAGCAAGGTTCCCGGTCAGAGCCTGCTGCAAGGCATCCAGCCCTGCTCGCTCGGTTGAAACCACCCGGATGGCCGATTCAATGGCTCCGGCTTCGACGAGATTTACAGCGCGCTTGATCATGCTGGGTCCATACTGCGTTTGCTTGGCCGTGTCCAGAAAATGACGTGGGAATCCTGATTGTGCGACAGGTCATACACAGCGTCGCCGCGAGAACCGAGCACTCGCAGCGCGTGACTCCCAAGATGCTACAGTCTGGCGATCGATACCAAACGTTAACCACATGGCTTTACCTTTGGGTAATCATTCCAACATCGCCAGGCAAAGTGCAGATGGTTCAGAATTCAAAGACCGAAGCGGAAGGCGCACGCCGTCGGCTTTCCGTCCTATCGGCCAGCATACTGACCTGCGGCCTGCTCGGCGGCGTCGAGCCGTCCGTCGCACAAACCGCGACGTTGTCTCCGCTGCCAACGGAAACGCTCACAGGCACCACCATGCAAGGTGCGGCGGCGGCCACGGATACGACCGGAATGAATGTCGATCCCACCACGACCGCCACGGCGGGCGTGGCGGAAGACACTGCGACTCCGCTCGCAGCGGATTCGGCGGTGAACAATGAGGAAGACCTGGGACCCCGGGCCCAGCCGCTCGACTTCGCTCGACAGAACTTGCGCGAGACGACGCTCGATGATCCGACTGCGCTCAGGACACGCCGCGATGCGGATACCGACGGGATACGTCTCGGCACCATGGTGCTTCGCCCGTCGATCAGCGAAAAGCTGGGCAATGAGCGCACAACCATCGGAGACGGAACAGAAAGTCGCACCTTTTCCGAAACCGGCCTCAAGGGCACGCTGACATCCGACTGGTCGCGTCACGAGTTGACTGTCAGCGGCGAAGGCTACTGGCAGAAGAACCTCGCCGGTCAAGGCACCACGGACCCCCGCGCCAACATCAACGCCGATCTGCGACTCGACCTCGCCGACCAGACTGTCGCGCATATCAAGGGCGGCTATTCCTTCAGCCGGGAGGACAACAACGATCCGAACGCCGTTTCCGGCGCCTCGGTCCAGTCAGGCATCCACAGGTACTCCGGCGGCGTCTCCGTCGAACATGACTTTGGCCGGCTGCGCGGCACGATCGCGGCCGACATTGTCCGTTTCCAGTATTCCGATGCCGAGCTCTCGGACGGCAGCACACTGTCGCTCAGTGACCGCAACCGCCTGTCGGGTGAACTGCGTGGGCGCATCGGCTATGAGATCTCCCCCGCTATCACCCCCTTCGTTGAAGTGGCGATCGGCAAATTGAGTTACGATCAGAAACATGACAACTCCGGCTACGCGCGTTCCGCCGATACCTATGCCGCAAGAGGCGGTATCGCCGCAGACTTCGGCGACAAGCTCAGGGGCGAACTGGGCATCGGCTATGAACGTCAGCGCTTCGAGGACAGTCGCCTCAGCGATCTCGCCGCCCTGACAATAGACGGCAATGTCACCTGGTCGCCACACCGGGGTACCGACGTCGACATCGGCCTTTCGACCACCATCGACCCTTCTACCACAGCGGGTCAGAATGGCTCGGTGATCTACACCCTCGATTCCGTGGTCCAGCACCAGCTTCGCAACAATCTGGTTCTGCGCCTGTCCAATGCGATCAAATGGACGCAATATCCGGACAGTTCAGCCGCTTCAGACTCCGTCACCTATACGACCGGCGCCGGTCTCGCCTGGAGCATCAACCGCTATCTCGACCTGACAGCCGATGTCGAATACGAGCGAAAGCGGCAGCATGGGGCGGACGACAATAACGTCCTGACGACCTCGATCGGGCTCACCGCGAAACGATAGCCACTTGATAAAAAAACGCGCCCTCAAGGGGCGCGTTCCATTTCGATCTTAAGATCCGTGCAGCCTACTTCAGGGCCGCGAGCAAAGCCTTCAGCGGTTCCTCGATCATCGGCCGGATATCGGCTCGCTCGATGGCAAAGGAAACATTGGCGAGGATGAAGCCGTCTTTGCAGCCACAATCGAAAGTCTCACCCTTGAAGTGATAGCCGGCAAAGGCCTGCTCCTTGGCGAGCTTCAACATGCCGTCAGTCAACTGGATCTCGTTGCCGGCACCACGCTCCTGCGTGCCGAGAATCGAGAAGATCTCGGGCTGAAGGATGTAGCGGCCGTTGATGAAGAAGTTGGAAGGCGCGGTCCCTTTGGCCGGTTTCTCTACCATTTCGGTAATCCGGAAGCCGCCTTCGAGCGCCTCGCCCACGCCGACGATGCCGTATTTATGGGTATGCGCCGGGTCGCATTCCTCGACCGCGACGATATTGCCACCGGTCTTGTGGTAGAGCTCGACCATGCCCTTCAGGCAGCCCGTCTCGGCGCGCATGATCATGTCAGGCAGCAACAGGGCAAACGGTTCGTTACCGACGATGTCACGAGCACACCATACGGCGTGGCCGAGACCGAGGGGCTCCTGTTGGCGGGTGAAACTTGCGGACCCCGCCTTCGGCAGCAGGCCCGAGAGCAGAGTCAACTCGGCATGCTTGTTGCGCGCCTTGAGCGTCTGCTCCAACTCGTACTGGATGTCGAAATAGTCCTCGATGACCCCCTTGCCGCGACCCGTGACAAAGACGAAATGCTCAATTCCCGCTTCGGCAGCCTCATCGACCACATATTGAATGACCGGCTTGTCGACCACGGTCAACATTTCCTTCGGAACGGCCTTCGTCGCAGGAAGAAAGCGCGTACCGAGACCGGCAACAGGGAAAACGGCTTTACGGAGTTTATTACGTCGAACCACACATTCCTCCTCAAGGATTCTGCCAAGGCGTCTTCAATACGCACGCGCCGGGTACTATATATTCACTACCATTTCGCAAAGGTTCCACTGGCCAGTGCGCGATGGTAAAGACTTTGTTGACGCTGTTGCCTTAACGTAGGCTGAACAGCCTCCAGATCGGCTGGAAAAGAACCGTAACACGACACGGGGAAATTCCCATGACCAGACAAAATCGCAAGCTTCTCGGAGCACTTGCCATTTCCATCGCCGTCGGCCTGATGCCGCAGACGGCATCGGCGGACGCTGGCTTCAAGAAATGGATCAACGGCTTCTATTCGACTGCCGCCAAGAGCGGCATCACTCAGAAGACCTATAACCAGGCCTTCGCCGGTGTCTCCGAACCCGATCCCTTTGTACTGGAAAAGGCCCGGTATCAACCGGAATTCAAGTCTCAGATTTGGGACTATCTCGACTCACGCGTCAACCCCTACACGGTGAAGATCGGCCGCGAGATGGGGGCTAAATACGGCTCAACTCTTGCTGCGCTCGAACGCCATTTCGGCGTTGATCGGAATATCCTGCTGGCGATCTGGTCGATGGAATCGAATTATGGCGCGGCTCTCGAAAGTCAGGACCGCCTGCACCACGTGCCGCGCGCGCTGGCCACCCTTGGCTACGCCGACCCGCAGCGGTCCAAATATGCCAAGCGCCAGTTGATCGCCGCCCTGAAGATGCTGCAAAATGGCGATGTTGCCTCCAAGAATCTGATGGGCTCCTGGGCCGGTGCGATGGGCCATACCCAATTCATCCCGACCAGCTACCTTCTCTATGCGATCGATGCGGACGGCAACGGCCGCAAGGACATCTGGCACTCGGTGCCGGATGCGCTCGCCACATCGGCCAATCTTCTGGCGAAGAACGGCTGGCAAACGGGCCAGACCTGGGGCTACGAGACCGTCGTGCCGAAGGGTGGCCAAGCCCATGCCGGCAAAGCCAAGACACTTGCCCAGTGGGCGGCCCTCGGCTTCGTTCGCCCGAATGGCAAGGGCTTCAAGAATGGAAGCCAGCGGGCAGAGTTGAAGATGCCGGGTGGCGGCAACGGTCCGGGCTTCCTGATGATCAAGAATTTCTTTGTCATCAAACGCTACAATGCCGCCGATAGCTACGCGCTCGCGGTCGGCCTGTTGGCCGACGAAATCGCCGGCTATGGCGGAATGCGGCAGGGATGGCCGCGGCCGGACGGCAGCCTCGACATCAAGGAAAAGTTCGAGTTGCAAAGCCGCATGCAGGCACTTGGATACTATAACGGCGAGATCGACGGCAATTTCGGCTCAGGCTCGAAAGCGGCGATCACGGCGATCCAGTCCCGTCTCGGCATGGATGCAGACGGCCAGCCGTCGCGGGATCTGCTCAACAAGCTGCGCAATTGACAATTGCGCGACTGCGCCACACATATCCTCTGACTTCGCGCGAAGAACACGACACGAACAGGAATGAATGCAATGCGGGAGGCGGGGCGAAATACAGGCGCTCGGGGCTGGCTGGCAGGCGCATTCGCGCTCGCCCTGATTGCTGTCTGCGTGCTTGCGACCGAGGTCGAGGCCCAGCAGAGCCGCCAGCCGCGCAACCTGCTTGAGCTTCTGTTCGGACGTCGCGAACAGCGGTATCCGGAACCGCCGCCGCCGCGCAAAATTCAGACGCCGCGGGCGGTGAAAAAACAGACGAAGAGCATTACCAGCATCACCACTGCGCCGTCCCGCCCGCAGCCTTCGCCGAAAATCGAGAGCGCCCACAAGGTTCTCGTCGTCGGCGACTTTGTTGCCGATGGTCTGGCGTCAGGACTGGATGAAGCCTTCGCAGCATCGCCGGGTGTCGTGATCGATGAGCACAGCAACGGCTCGTCCGGTCTGGTGCGCACAGACTATTTCGACTGGCAGGCGCAACTGCCGGCCATGATCGCCGAAGTGAAGCCCGCCGTGGTGATCGTCGAGATCGGCGCCAACGACCGCCAGCAGATGACGACGTCCTCCGGCAAGCTCAACTTCCGCACCGATGAATGGTTCCAGGAATATGAACGCCGGGTCACCGCGTTTGGCAAGATCGTCACCGATGCGAAGATACCCTTGCTGTGGGTCGGGCTGCCGGCCTTTCGCCCGCAAAACATGACGGCGGACGCCCTGACACTCAACGCCATCTATCGACGCGCGGTCGAGCGCATCGGCGGCGAGTTCATCGACGTCTGGGACGGTTTCGTCGACCAGGACGGTCGCTTTATCATCACCGGTTCGGACATCAACGGCCAGCAGGTTCGCCTGCGCGGCTCCGACGGGATCAACCTGACGGCCGCTGGCAAGCGCAAACTCGCCTTCTACGCTGAGAAATCCGCCCGCCGGCTGCTTGGCGACATGACGAGCCCCGATCTCGTGCGGCTGGATGGCAGCAACCTGCCGGAGTTGCTGAGCCTGCCGCCATCGGAAATGCAGAACGTGGTGAAGACGCAACCAATGGATCTTTTCGATCCGGAGCTTGATGGAGCGACGGAACTGCTGGGAGCGACACCTTTACCGGTCGCAACGATGCCGACACCGCGCGAACAGTTGGTCAAGAACGGCTCGCTGCCACCACCGCCAGCCGGCAGGGTCGATGACCTGGGCGTGCCCCAGCCCGACACCCTCCAGAAATGAAAGGGCCGCGTCGAACGCGGCCCAATGCATCGCTGAGGATTTGAAACGTTCAGCGCGGCAAGACGCTTGCGCCCATCAACGCCTCGTCGATCGCGCGCGCCGCCTGACGCCCTTCGCGGATAGCCCAGACGACCAGCGACTGGCCGCGACGTACGTCGCCCGCAGTCCACAGCTTGTCGACCGAGGTCTTGTAGTCACGGTCATTGGCTACGACATTGGTCGAACCGCGACGGTCGGTATTGAGCGTCAGCTTGCCGTCCAGTTCCTTCAGCAGGCTGTCGGCGAAGGGACCGCGGAAGCCGATCGCGATGAAGGCGAGATCAGCCTTGATGATGAACTCCGAACCGGCGATCGGCTTGCGCTTCTCGTCGACCTGGCAGCACTTCACGCCGGTGAGCACGCCGTCCTCACCGACGAATTCGAGCGTACCAACCTGGAACTCGCGAATCGCACCTTCGGCCTGACTGGACGAAGTGCGCATCTTGGTTGCCCAGAACGGCCAGATGGCCAGCTTGTCCTCGGTTTCCGGCGGACGCGGACGAATATCGAGCTGGGTGACCTTCACCGCACCCTGACGGAAGGCCGTGCCGACACAGTCCGAAGCCGTATCGCCACCGCCAACGACGACGACATGCTTGCCACCGGCCAGGATCGGATCCGACGGCCAGCCGTTGCTGTCGATGTTCTCGCGGCCAACGCGACGGTTCTGCTGCACGAGATAGGGCATTGCATCGTAGACGCCGTGGAAATCGACGCCGGGAATGCCGGCCTCACGCGGCGTTTCAGAACCACCACAGTAGAGAACGGCATCATAGTCCGACAGAAGCTTCTCGACCTTGACGTCGACGCCGACATTGACCCCACAATGGAAGGTGACGTTTTCGCCCTCCATCTGCTCGACACGACGATCGATGAAGTTCTTCTCCATCTTGAAGTCCGGAATGCCATACCGCAGCAGGCCGCCGGGCTTGGTCTCGCGCTCGTAGACATGCACTTCGTGACCGGCACGACCCAACTGCTGGGCGGCAGCCATACCCGAGGGGCCGGAGCCTATGATCGCGACCTTCTTGCCGGTATGCACCGTTGCCGGCTGCGGCACGATGAAACCCAGTTCATAAGCCTTGTCGGCAATCGCCTGTTCGACCGTCTTGATCGCAACCGGCGTATCCTCGAGGTTCAGCGTGCAGGCCTCCTCGCACGGCGCCGGACAGACGCGGCCGGTGAATTCGGGGAAGTTATTGGTCGAATGCAGGTTGCGGATCGCCTCTTCCCACTTGCCGTTGTAAACCAGATCATTCCAATCGGGGATCTGGTTGTGCACCGGGCAGCCAGTTGGGCCGTGGCAATAGGGGATGCCGCAGTCCATGCAGCGCGCCGCCTGCTTGGTGACCTCGGCGTCCGACATCGGGATGGTGAATTCACGGAAATGGCGGATGCGGTCGGAGGCGGGCTGATACTTCGCCACCTGCCGGTCGATTTCCATAAAGCCTGTAACCTTGCCCATAGTTTAGATCCTGCTCAATATCTCGTGGACGGCACGTTTGCGTGCCCGAAGGGTGTCCCGCCGCATAAGGGCGGGACGGCTTCGTAAGGCGGCTATTCCGCCGCGACTCCCATGCGCATGCGTTCCATTTCCTCAAGCGCACGACGGTACTCGACCGGCATGACCTTGCGGAATTTCGGACGGAAACCGGCCCAGTTGTCGAGGATCTGCTTGGCGCGGGCCGAACCCGTGTAGTGCAGATGGTTCGAGATCAACTGGTAGAGACGCTCCTCGTCATGACGGGTCATGTCACCGGACACATCGACACGGCCCTTGTGCATGAGGTCGCCGCCGTGATGGTGCAGCTTCTCAAGCATGTCATCCTCTTCCGGAACCGGCTCGAGTTCGACCATCGCCATGTTGCAGCGCGAGGCGAAGTCGCCGCTCTCGTCCAGCACATAGGCTACACCGCCCGACATGCCGGCCGCGAAATTGCGTCCGGTCTGGCCGAGCACGACGACCACACCGCCCGTCATGTATTCGCAGCCATGGTCACCCACGCCCTCGACCACAGCAACCGCCCCCGAGTTGCGCACGGCGAAGCGTTCGCCAGCCACACCGCGGAAGTAGCATTCGCCGGCGATCGCTCCGTAAAGCACCGTGTTGCCGACGATGATCGACTCTTCGGCGATGATCTTGGTGTTTTCCGGCGGACGGACGATGATGCGTCCTCCCGACAGGCCCTTGCCGACATAGTCATTACCGTCGCCGACGAGGTCAAAGGTAATGCCACGGGCGAGGAAGGCGCCAAAGGACTGGCCAGCCGTGCCGTTGAGCGTAACGTGGATCGTGTCGTCCTTCAGGCCCTTGTGGCCATGGCGCTTGGCGAGCTCGCCGGACAGCATGGCGCCGGCCGAACGGTCGACGTTCTTGATATCGATGTCGAACACCACCGGCTGCTTGGCCTCGAGAGCCGGCATGGCCTTTTCGATCAGCCTGCGATCCAGCACGTCGTCGATCGGGTGCTTCTGCCGCTCGGTCCAATAGGTGGCAGGCTTCGGTGCCTCAACCTTGTGGAAGATCTTCGAGAAGTCGAGACCCTTGGCCTTCCAATGCGCCAGCATCTCCTCCTTTTCGAGCAGCTCGGACGCGCCGATGATCTCGTCGAGCCGGGCAACGCCCAGTGATGCGAGGATCTCACGCACTTCCTCGGCGACGAAGAAGAAGTAGTTGACGACATGCTCCGGCGTACCCTTGAAGCGTTTACGCAGAACCGGGTCCTGGGTGGCGACGCCGACCGGGCAGGTATTGAGGTGGCATTTGCGCATCATGATGCAGCCGGCGGCGATCAGCGGCGCGGTAGCGAAACCGAATTCGTCGGCCCCGAGCAGCGCACCGATGATGACGTCACGGCCGGTCTTGAGACCGCCGTCGACCTGAAGGGCGATTCGCGAGCGCAGACCGTTGAGCACCAGCGTCTGCTGGGTTTCGGCAAGACCGATTTCCCATGGCGAGCCGGCATGCTTCAGCGAGGTCAGCGGCGACGCGCCGGTGCCGCCGTCGAAGCCGGAGATCGTGATATGATCGGCGCGCGCCTTGGCGACCCCGGCAGCAACCGTGCCGACACCCACTTCCGAGACGAGCTTGACCGAGACATCGGCCACCGGATTGACGTTCTTCAGGTCGAAGATCAGCTGCGCCAGGTCCTCGATCGAATAGATGTCGTGGTGTGGCGGCGGCGAGATCAGGCCGACACCTGGGGTCGAGTGGCGGGTCTTGGCGATCGTCGCATCGACCTTGTGGCCGGGCAACTGTCCGCCCTCACCGGGCTTGGCCCCCTGTGCCACCTTGATCTGCAACATATCGGCATTGACCAGGTATTCGGTGGTGACACCGAAGCGGCCGGATGCGACCTGCTTGATCGCCGAGCGTTCCGGGTTCATCGAACCATTCGGCAGCGGCATGTAGCGATCGCTTTCCTCGCCGCCTTCACCGGTGTTCGACTTGCCACCGATCTTGTTCATCGCAATGGCCAGCGTGGTATGCGCTTCGCGGCTGATCGAACCGAAGGACATGGCGCCGGTTGCAAAGCGCTTGACTATTTCGGCTGCCGGCTCGACCTCGTCGATCGAGATCGGCTTGCGGCCAAGCGTCTCGGCACTCTTGATCTTGAACAGGCCACGGATGGTATTGAGACGCAGCGTCGTCTCGTTGACCATCTTGGCGAATTCACGGTAGCGTTCCTGACTATTGCCGCGCACGGCATGCTGCAGGGCCGCGATCGAGTCCGGGCTCCAGGCGTGATTTTCGCCACGCATGCGGAAGGCATACTCGCCGCCGATGTCGAGCGCATTGGCGAGAATAGGATCCTTACCGAAGGCTGCCTTGTGACGGGAGACGGTTTCCTCGGCGATCTCGACAAGACCGATGCCCTCGATCGTGGTGGCGGTCCCGAAGAAATACTTTTCGACCAGTTCCGACGACAGGCCGACCGCGTCGAAGATCTGCGCGCCGCAATAGGACTGGTAGGTCGAAATGCCCATCTTGGACATAACCTTGAGAATGCCCTTCCCGACCGCCTTGATGAAGCGGTAGACAACCTCGTCTTCCGACACTTCCTTGGGGAACTCGCCATGCTTGTGCATGTCGAGCAGGGTGTCGAAGGCGAGATAGGGGTTGATTGCTTCCGCGCCAAAACCGGCGAGACAGCAGAAGTGATGCACTTCACGCGGCTCGCCCGATTCGACCACGAGGCCAACCGAGGTGCGAAGCCCCTTGCGGATCAGGTGATGGTGCACGGCTGCCGTCGCCAGAAGCGCCGGGATGGCGATACGGTCCGGGCCGAGCTGGCGGTCGGACAACACGATGATGTTGTAGCCACCGCGAACCGCTGCCTCGGCCCGTTCGCACAGGCGCTCGAGCATTTCCGGCATGCCTTCGGCGCCGCGCTCGGCGTCATAGGTGAAGTCCAGCGTCTTGGTGTCGAAGCGATCCTCGGTATGGCCGATCGAACGGATCTTCTCGAGATCGCCATTGGTCAGGATCGGCTGGCGAACTTCCAGCCGCTTGGCATGGGCCATGCCGGCGTGGTCGAGAATGTTCGGGCGCGGGCCGATGAACGACACCAGGCTCATCACCAGCTCTTCGCGGATCGGGTCGATCGGCGGGTTGGTCACCTGGGCGAAGTTCTGCTTGAAATAGGTGTAAAGCAGCTTCGACTTCTGCGACATGGCGGAAATCGGCGTATCGGTACCCATCGAGCCGATTGCCTCCTGACCGGTCGTGGCCATCGGCGACATCAGAAGCTTGGTGTCTTCGATCGTGTAACCGAAAGCCTGCTGGCGATCGAGCAGCGAGACGTCGCGCCGCAATGCGCGCGGCTCCACCGGCTTCAGGTCTTCGAGGATCAGCTGGGTACGGTCCAGCCACTCGCGATAGGGATGCCCCATGGCGAGATCGGACTTCACCTCCTCGTCGGAAACGATGCGCCCCTTCTCCATGTCAATCAGCAGCATCTTGCCCGGCTGCAGGCGCCATTTCTTGATGATGCTCTCCTCGGGAACCGGCAATGTACCGGCTTCCGACGCCAGGATGACGCGATCGTCGTTGGTGACGAGATAGCGGGCCGGCCGAAGGCCGTTACGGTCGAGCGTGGCGCCGATCTGTCGGCCGTCGGTGAAGCATACCGCCGCCGGGCCGTCCCACGGCTCCATCAAAGCGGCATGATACTCGTAGAATGCCTTACGCTCGGGGCTCATCAGCTGGTTGCCGGCCCATGCCTCCGGGATCAGCATCATGACGGCATGCGCCAACGGATAACCGCCCCGCTGGAGGAACTCGAGCGCATTGTCGAAGCAGGCGGTGTCCGACTGGCCTTCGTAAGAGATCGGCCAAAGCTTGGAGATGTCCGGACCAAACAAGGGCGACGAGACCGAAGCCTGACGCGCCGCCATCCAGTTGACGTTGCCGCGAAGCGTGTTGATTTCGCCGTTGTGGGCGACCATACGGTAGGGATGCGCCAGCTTCCACGACGGGAAGGTATTGGTCGAGAAGCGCTGGTGGACAAGCGCCACGGCCGACTCGAAGCGTGGATCAGCAAGATCCTTATAGTATGCCCCGACCTGATAGGCGAGGAACATGCCCTTGTAGACGATCGTCGAAGAGGACAGCGACACCGGATAGAAGCCGATCTCCTCGCCCTTGAACTCGTCATAGATGCGGTTGGAGATGACCTTGCGCAGCAGGAAGAGACGACGCTCGAACTGCTCCTGGGTCGCGGCATCGCGGCCGGCGCCGATGAAGACCTGAATATGGCGAGGTTCGGTCGCGGCGATGTCAGGCGCCTTGGACAACGACGAGTTGTCGACCGGCACGTCGCGATAGCCGATCAGCTCCTGCCCTTCGGCCTGACAGACGTCGGCGATGACTGTCTTGAAATGGGCGATCTGCGCCTCGTCCTGCGGGAAGAAGAAATGGCCGACGGCGTATTCGCCGGCCTTCGGCAGGGTGATGCCCTGCTTGGCCATTTCCTCGCGGAAGAAGCGGTCCGGGATCTGCACCAGAAGACCCGCGCCGTCGCCCATCAGCGGATCGGCCCCGACGGCGCCGCGATGGGTGAGGTTTTCCAGGATGAACAGACCATCCTTGACGATCTGGTGCGACTTCTGCCCCTTCATATGGGCGATGAAGCCGACGCCGCAGGCGTCGTGCTCGTTCCGCGGGTCGTAGAGACCCTGCTTGGCGGGAAGACCATAGGCTGCCGTTCGCACGGCGGAATCGTCGTGCGCCACGGTGGATGCCTGCATGATCTCTTCGGATGGCGTCATCTTGGTCATTGCCTTCCCTCCAAAATGGGCCCGGATACCCGGACGAAACTTGCCAGAATCGCTGACACCGACGCCAGCGCAGTCGCTTCACTCTGGTGGAAATTGCTCTCACCATCATGACAAGCGAACCGAGCCGGCTCAAGAGCTTTGAATTAGGTCAATCGCTCTGACCTATTTTTCAATTTTCTATGACAGAAACCGCATGCCGACGCAAGGCACCTCGAAAAAAAATTATCGCCGCAACATACCTTTAATTGCCGCCCTATGCGCAATTGAGTAATTTTCTTGCTCAATCTCGCATCTTTATCGAGGCTTATTGCGCAAACGTATAAAGCGATATCGGTCCGATACGGAATAGATTGATCAGGCCCGTGAAATCCCTAATCTGGCGCTTACCGATTTCACCTCTCCCACACGGAATTATTGTCATGTTTTTCGCCTCCGACAATTGGGCCGGCGCCCATCCCAAGATCGCCGAAAGCCTGGCGCGCGAAGCCGCAGGCTATGCCGCCGCCTATGGTACCAGCGATCTCGACCGTCACATGGAGGAACGTTTCAACGAACTGTTCCAGCGCGAGGTCGCCGTCTACTTCGTCGGAACCGGCACCGCAGCCAACTCACTGGCGCTCGCCGCCGTCGCCAGACCCGGCGGCGTCACCTTCTGTCATTCGGAGGCCCACGTGACGGCCGACGAGTGCGGCGCGCCGGAGTTCCTGACCGGCGCCTGCCGGCTGGTCCCTGTTCCCGGCCCCGGCGGCAAGATCGACAAGGATGCACTGGCCGCCGCGATTGGTCGCTTCCCGCCCGGCGCCGTGCATCAGGGCCGTCCCATGGCCGTCACCATCACCCAAGCGACGGAATCGGGAACCATTTACACGCTCGACGAGATCGCGGCGATCGGCGCCATCGCACGGGCGAACAATCTGCCACTCCACATGGACGGCGCGCGCTTCGCCAATGCGCTGGTCGCGCTTGACGCCAGCCCGGCCGACATGACCTGGAAGCGCGGCGTCGACATCCTCTCCTTCGGTGCCACCAAGAACGGTTGCTGGTGCGCAGAGGCGATCATCTTCTTGAAGCCGGAACTGGCGAGCGAAATGCCCTTCATTCGCAAGCGCTCGGCCCAGCTCTTTTCCAAGACCCGTTTCATCTCGGCGCAATTCGAGGCCTATCTCGAGGGCGGCCTCTGGCTTGAACTCGCCCGGAATGCCAACGCCATGGCCGACAGACTGCGCGCCGGCATCGCCGCCTCGGCAAAGAGCAGGCTTGCCTGGAGCACGACAACCAATGAGGTTTTCACCGTCCTGCCCAAAGAAGCCGCAGCCCTTGCCGAAAGCCGTGGCGCCAAGTTCTACGACTGGCCCGTGCCTGTAGAAACCCCAAACCTGCTCCAGCAAGACGAGATGCTGATCCGCCTGGTGACAAGCTTCGCCACGACGCAAGATGACGTCGACCGTTTCCTTGAAGTGCTGGCCTGATCGGCCGCACCCGAGGCATGGCCACGAAAAAGGGCGCCTCCCGTCCGGGAGCCGCCCTTATTAATTGAATGAACGCCAGACGCGCCGATCAGGCGACGCGGGCCTCGATCGCCTTGGGGGCGCTCGCCGCCTCGGCGCTGATCGCAATCCTGCGCGGCTTCATCGCCTCGGGAATGTTGCGCAAGAGATCAATGTGCAGCAGACCGTTCTTCAGCGAAGCGCTCTGCACCTCCACATGGTCGGCAAGCTGAAAGCGTCGCTCAAAGGCGCGCTTGGCAATACCGCGGTAGAGGAGTTCGCTCTGCTCGGCCTTGTCTTCCTCGGCCTTCTCGCCCTTCACCGTCAGTACATGGGCATGGGCTTCGATCGAAAGCTCGGTTTCGTCGAAACCAGCCACAGCCATGGTGATGCGATAGGTGGTCTCGCCAGTACGCTCGATATTGTAGGGCGGATAGGTCTGGGTCTGCTCCGGCTGACCGAGGCTGTCCAGCATGGTGAACAGCCGATCGAAGCCGACGGTAGAGCGGTAGAGTGGGGAAAAATCGACGTGACGCATGATGTCCTCCTTGAAGCGACGTTTTGCGGTTTTCTCGTTCATCGCCCCTTGCTGGCGGCGACGAAATGGAATGCGATCCCTGATTGGCGACCACTCCAATGAAATGGGAGCCGCCGCCTTGGGTTTCAAGCCCGCGCGCCCCTCGCCGAGTTCTCGGATCGATGAATTGAATGTGAACGGAGGCTTCAGCGGCCGTTCAAGGCATTGATGCGAGAAAGCCTACATCGGATGCCTCGCAACCGATGGCCGGAAGCAACCGTCCCTTCCCTTTCCGGCCCCCCTTCGCCGGAACCGCCCTCTAGTCCCCCCCGTGACCGGTTCCGGCTTTTTTCTTTGACCTCGACGGACCTTGTCCCTATCCCTTTGTCCGAGAGCAGCGGTTGCGCCTGCACATAAATCGGCGAATGCGAGCATGGACCCCATCCTTTACGCCACACCCGGCAACCCCATTCCTGGCAATCCCGTCACCGGCTTCTTCACCGGCTATCGCGGTGCCCAGCTACGCTATGCGGTCTTCCGCTCCGACGCCTCCGTCGCCAAGGGAACCGTCGTGCTGCTGCATGGCCGAAACGAGGCAATCGAGAAATATTTCGAGACCATCCGCGACCTCAATCAGCGCGGACTTTGGGTCGCGACCTATGATTTCCGCGGCCAGGGGGGCTCGCAACGCTTGCTGAAGAACACCCGCAAGGGCCATGTTCATCGCTTTTCGGATTATGTCCGGGATCTGGAGATCTTCCTCGAGCAAATCGTCCTGCCGGATGCTCGCCTTCCCTTCTTCCTGCTAGCCCATTCGACCGGCGGACTGATCGCCCTTTCAGCGGCACCGCGACTGGCCAACCGCATCGATCGCATGGTGCTGACAGCGCCCTTCATTGGCCTGGGCGGACAGAAGCTCTCGCCGAAGAACATCCACCGCATCGTGACGCTTGCAACATTCACCGGCCTCGGCCGCATTTGCCTGACGTCTGACGATCCGACGAAACCCTACGACGACAACCCCCTGACCTCAGATCCACTGCGCTACCAGCGCAATGTCGACATCCTCAAGGCGCACCCGCAACTGGCGCTCGGACCGCCCACGGCGCGCTGGCTCTATGAGGCACAGGAGACGATCCGTCGCGTGTCGTCGCCGAAGCATCTTGCATCGATCACCGTGCCGACCGTGATCATCGCGCCGGGCAACGACCCGATCGTTCCGTTTCATTATCAGGAAAAACTGTCGCAATATTTCCGCGCCGGCCAGCTCGTGCCCGTGCCGGGGGCGATGCACGAAGTCCTGCAGGAGCGTGACCGCTATCGCGCCCAGGCGCTGGCCGCCTTCGACGCCTTCATTCCCGGCGGCGATCCGCAGCCGGAAACCGGTGCAGCGAACGACGCGCCGCAATTGCCGGAAAGCTGACGGGTCAACCGGCGCGCAATATGTCCATGGCCTGCGCGTGCAGCGCCGCGCTGCCGGCCGCGACAACGCTACCGCCACCCTCGGGACGACCGCCCTCCCAGGTGGTGATCACCCCGCCCGCCTGTTCGATCAGCGGAATCAGAGCGCCAACATCATAGGGCTTCAGCACCGTTTCGATGACGATATCCACGTGGCCCGCCGCCAGCAGCGCATAGGCATAGCAGTCGATGCCGTAGCGGAACAGTTTGACCTTGTCCTGCACCGCCTCAAACCGCGCCATTTCCGCCCCTGTGAACAGATGCGGCGAGGTGGTGAAAAGAATGGCATTGTTGATGTCGCCGCAGTCGCGGGTATGGATCTGCCGCTCGCCGTCGGGACCGCTGTACCAGGCCCGCTCGCCATCGGCGAAATAACGCTCGCCGGTAAACGGCTGGTCCATCATGCCCATGACAGAACGACCCTTTTCCTGAAAACCGATCAGCGTACCCCAGACCGGCACACCTGATATGAAGGCACGTGTCCCGTCGATCGGATCGATCACCCAGACGCAGTCGCGGTCCGTGCCGATGTCTTCCTGCTCTTCGCCGAGAATGCCGTGTTCGGGATATTCCGCCTCGATCAAAGCACGGATGACCGCCTCCGCCGCCCGGTCCCCTTCGGTAACCGGATCGAAACCGCCCTGCTCCTTGTTGGCTATGCTGAGCGGGGAGCGGAAACGCGGCAGGGTTTCGGCCTTGGCGGCATCGGCGAGACGATTGAAGAAGCTGCGGTCGGGGCGCATCGGCATTTCCGCTCGTTGGAATGGATAGGGACTGCCGCTTCATAAAGCAGTTTCGCCGATTTGCAATCGCCGAGCGCCCTTGCCTCCCGGCACAAAATTGCACAAAAAAGCGCCGCGCTTAAAAAAGTGACGTTTTTCACTTGACGATTGTGCGCCGCAGCAATAATGTGATTGGGCAGTCTCCGGACTGCAAATACCCTCCTTGGGTGTTTCCTCCCTAGACTTAGCCGCGCCAATGGCGCGGTTTTTTTTGCTTTGCGGACGGCTACTCGGCGGCAAGCGCCGTATCGCCGGCATAATCGGCGACGAACTCGGCCATCTGCTGCATGAAGATCGCGATCGAGCCGGCAAGCGCATTGAAATCGCCACGCTTTGCCAGTGTCGCCTCATCGATATAAAGCGCTCGGTTGACCTCGATCTGCAAGGCGTGCAGCCCGCGCGCCGGGCGCCCGTAGTGTTCCGTGATAAAGCCGCCCGCATAGGGCTTGTTGCGCACCGCAAGAAAGCCCAACCCCTCGAGAAACTCCAGCGCGGCCTGCGAAAGCTCGCTCGAGGCGCTGGTGCCGTAGCGATCACCGATGATGAAGTCCGGGTGAATGCCACTGCCGGCCACGCGGATATTGCCAGGCATGGAATGGCAATCGATCAACACACCGAAGCCGAAGCGGGCATGGGTGCGGGCGATCAGCCTTCGCAGGCAGGCGTGATAAGGCTTGTAGATTGCCTCGATCCGTTCCAGCGCCTCGGCGAGCGGCAGCCGCCGCGCATAGATCTCGACGTTTTCCGCGACGATGCGCGGAATGGTCCCCAGCCCGCCGGCAACACGCGCCGAATTGATGTTGGCATAGGGCGGCAGCGTCTCGCTGAACATTTTCGGATCGAGTTCATAAGGCTCGCGGTTGACGTCGACGAAGGCGCGCGGGAAATGCGCAAGGAGCATGGGGGCGCCGAACGCCGGCGCCGCGCCGAACAGTTCGTCGACGTAGTGATCCTCCGAGCGCCGGATGGTGCGGTCGTCGAGTCGCGACTGATCGAGGAAGCTCAATGGATAGCGCCGGCCGCTATGGGGCGAGTTATACACGAAGGGGATGGACTGCGTTTCCGGCTCGCGCACCTCGAACAGATCGAAATCGCCTGTCATCCCGTTCACGGTTCCTCTTTTTTACCAAGTCACAACCTTGTTGCGTCGTTCATGTTGCCAGTTGCCCTTGCGAAAGTCCATATTGGCGCAAATGGCGATCGAGGCCGGAAACCGGTTCTTCACCGGATGTTTACTCGGCAAGAGGAAACTAAAAAGCCCGAAAGCCTTCCTTGGAAATGAGTGAGTAGCGGACCCTTCAATGATTCAGAAAATTCTTCTCGCCGAAGACGACAACGACATGCGCCGGTTCCTGGTAAAGGCGCTCGAGAAGGCGGGATACAAGGTCTCCTCCTTCGACAACGGCGCCAGTGCCTACGACCGCCTTCGGGAAGAACCCTTCTCGCTGCTTCTCACCGACATCGTCATGCCGGAAATGGACGGCATCGAACTGGCGCGCCGCGCCACCGAGCTCGATCCGGACCTGAAAGTGATGTTCATCACCGGTTTCGCCGCCGTCGCTTTGAACGCCGATTCGCAGGCACCGAAAGACGCCAAGGTCCTTTCCAAGCCTTTCCACCTTCGCGACCTGGTCAACGAAGTCAACAAACTCCTTGCCGCGTAAGGGCTTTCGCGGGCGGCGTAAAAAACTCGTCACAAAACCGAAAAAACCCTATTGACGGGCCCAAGGGTTTTGTGGTCTTAAGCCGCCATCGGATGGGCGTGTAGCTCAGCGGGAGAGCACTACGTTGACATCGTAGGGGTCACAGGTTCAATCCCTGTCACGCCCACCATCCGATCCCTTGTATTACAAGGCGTTGCAGAGGCCGCGAGAGCGGCCTTTTTGCTTTCTGTTCATTGACATAATGTGCCTATGGAACGCCCTCCTCCGACCTTCCTCACGACCTGGTGAGGCTACCCGCGAGGCTGCCAGCTCATCTTTCAGATGCTCCACGAAGCCGTACAGATGCGCACCCTCTGGAGCGTCCGGGGCACATGCCCGTCACAAAATATGCGGCGTCTCATCGTCGTCAACGCCGTCAAGGTCCGTCGGCCTGCAAGCGCGCGCCTTTTGCCAAACAAGCCAATGGCCGCGAATCCCTATGAGGCAATGAGCTTGCCAAAGTGAGTGCAAGCGTGTCGCTAGACAAGCTGGCGAAGAGCTGGTCGGCACGACCAGAAACCGCTATGCCTTCTTAGTCATGCGCGCGGCAGCCGGAAGTTCCGCACCTTCGGAGGCGGCCAATCTAACAGCACGAGAATCGTCGGCATGCCAAAACCCAGGTGAAAGACCCGGGCGCAGCAAAGACCTATCCCATGCCGGACAGTGCGCCACCCACCACCGCGCTTGAAGGTAAGAACCCCGTAAGCGGCCATCCAAGCTATGCTGGATTGACCAGGAACGACATACCGTGCCATCCGAACTGGCAGTAGGGATCAAGCCGGTATCGCTTCCCTCCAGCGTCCTTCCATTCGTGTAGCGCTCGCTGCTCTCCACGGCGGGGATCACCATTCTCGCAGTACCAATCATCGAACGACAGTATCGCGCCGGGCGAAACTGCCATCACAATGCGGTGGCTAAGAGCTTTTTCAATCCCTTGAAGCGAGAGCGGATACGTCGGAAAATCTACCGGTCACGCGATGAAGCCCGCACCGATGTGTTCGACTACATCGAAATGTTCTGCAACCCAAGAACGCACGTACGTCAGGAACGGGATGCTGTCACCTGTTGACTTTGAGAGGCAGCACAAATTCTAACCCGAGGGTGTCTACGAAACTCGGGGCTATTCAGTCCTCACCGCGAAGCTACTGCGGAAAACGCCAGTCAAGAGCGATCTCTTCGGGACCAGCGCAATCAGGGCGACTTTCGCGCCCATCCTTCCCCGTGCAAAGTGCACCTAGTCGCGTCCCCGCAAATTTACTGAAAACAAAGCCTGTGCTAAGCCCCCCTCACCGCAACGCCGCACGCAGGAAACTGGAATCTCAAGATGAGCACGATCAGATATTTGGACCATTTCGAGCCGTCGGCTTTCGACCTTATCATTGTCGGAGCGGGCTTTTATGGAGCGACGATTGCGGAGCGCGCCGCCGAGCTTGGCAAGCGCGTGCTTGTTCTGGATCGCAGGCCGCATATTGGTGGCAACGCCTACAGCGAGAACGAATCCGAAACCGGGATAGAGGTCCACAAGTATGGTGCTCATCTCTTCCACACGCCGAACGAGGCTGTCTGGAACTATCTCAATCGCTTCACCAGCTTCACCGACTACAAGCATAGGGTGTATACCAGCCTTCGTGGGCAAGTTTATTCGATGCCGATCAATCTTGGCACCATCTGCCAGTTCTTTGGTCGTCAGATGAGCCCGGACGATGCGCGCCGGCTGGTGGCCGAGCAAGCGGCGGAAATGGCAGACAGAATACCTTCAAACCTTGAGGAAAAGGCGATCTCGCTGATTGGCCGCCCCCTCTACGAGGCGTTCATTCGCGGCTACACGGCAAAACAATGGCAGACAGATCCTCGTGATCTGCCTGAGTACATCATTACACGCCTGCCCGTACGCTATAACTTCGATAATCGCTATTTCAACGACCGTTTCGAGGGGCTGCCGGTGGATGGCTATACAGCCATTTTCGAGAAAATGCTGTCATCGCCAAACATCTCGGTAGCCTTGAAGACCGATTACTTCGCGCTTCGCGACACAATCCCGAAGACCATACCGGTTGTCTATACCGGCGCGATCGATCGCTTCTTCGACTTCTCCCACGGAGAACTCGGATGGCGGACGATCGATTTTGAGACGGAAGTTCTCCATACTGGCGACTTCCAAGGGACGGCCGTCATGAACTATGCCGACGAGAGCATCCCGTTCACCCGTATCCTGGAGTTCCGGCACTTCAATCCCGAACGCGACTACCAGACCGATAAGACCGTCGTCGTGAAGGAATACTCGCGCTCGGCCTCGAAACTTGATGAGCCGTATTACCCGATCAACACCCCGAGCGACAAAGAAAAATACCTGAAGTACAAGCAGATGTCGGAAAATGAAGGCAACGTCTTCTTCGGCGGTCGGCTTGGAACCTATCGCTACCTTGACATGCACCAAGCAATTGGCGCGGCGTTGAAATCGTTCGAAAGCGAGATAGCCCCACGCCTGAAGGCTCAACAGGAGTAACGCAGAGCGACCAAAGCGCCAAGATGGAACGGGCAGGCAACTTGTTGTGCCCTTACCAGGCCTTGTTATCTGCACACGCAGAGTCGGGAGGCGCGCGCCAGTTTTTGAACAGCTGGAGCGCCATCTTCTCAAGACAAGGGCTTGGCGAGAAGCCGCCGGGCCCTTTTGATTTTGGGTCACCGTCGTCCACGGCCGGTGTGGCACGTCTCACGCCCCGACCTTGAACACCTCGTCCCCCACCCACACGATAACATAGCCGCCGTTTGCCGCAGCCTGCGCCGCCCAGCGCTGCAACTGGCCATGATAAGGCTTCTGCGTCCAGACCTGCGGATGGCGCGGATCGACCAGCACGGTGAGTTGCGGTCCCTGCGCATAGACCATCATGTGGCTCACCGCAGGATCCCATTCATCAGCCATGTCGGCATCGGTCATCCAGGCACAATAAAAGGCCCGGCAGGTCGCCGGCCGCGCCTCGTAGGCAAGACATCCCTGATCGCGCGCGCAATGACGACAGAGCGTGTTGGCAGGCTTGTCCAGCTCATCGATGTCCGGCAGTTCACAGCACAACGTACAGGCCCCGCAAGCACGTCCGTGAACCGTTTGTGGAACAAGATCAGGCATCGGGCACTCTTTTTGATGACGCATCGCTCATATCACGCCGAGCGGTCGCCGCGCACCCGCTTTGAGCTCCGCCTGGGTGAACGCTCGACTAATCATCCTTGATCGCGGCGAGATGCCCTCATCCGCAATCAAAAAAGCCGCCGGCTCATCATGAACCGGCGACCTTCAGAAACGCCCTTTACGGGCGGCTGTTTCGTCACGCCACAGCGTGACGAGCAGACAGGTGTCAGGCTTCGGCCGGAGGCCAAGCGCTGCGCAGTGATTTCTCGGAAATATCGATGATGGGTTTCGCTCCCGTCTCGACGGGCAGGCTCCAGTCCTCGAGCGGCCCGAGTGACGCGGCCGGCATGGCTGCGGCCGGCGCGGCCTGACGATCATTGCGTGCCACTTCGAGCTGGCCGGTCAGGATGGCTATTTCCGAGCGCAGTTGACGCATCTCTGCCCTGGCCACTTCGGCGCTGGAGCGATACTGGCGGATCTCTTCCTGATCGGCGCGGTTGCGCTGATCAAGATCGCGCTTCATCGTCTCGGCGTCGCGATCGCGCTTGCCGCGTGTGTTCTCCGAATCCCGCAGTCGCATGGTCAATTCGCTCACCTGCAGCGACAGGTCGCGCCTTACGGATTCGTTTTCGGCTTGGCCGGCGCGGGCTGCGGAGAGCTCCTGTGCCAGACGATCTGCGCGGACCACCGCGGTCGCCAGTTCGGCCTTCGTCTGCTTCAGTTCCGAACGGGTCGCCTGCAACTCGTCCTCGACCATTTTCAGACGCCCCCGCGCCGTCACCAGCAGCTTTTCGACCAGTTCCGCCTTGGAATTGATCGCTTCGTGGCGGGTCGCAAGTTGCGACATTTCCACCGCCATGGCGCCCTGCTTGTTGTCGAGGTCGGATTGAAGCCGCTTCAGCTTCTCCTCGGTGAAAGAGAGCTCCTGCTTGAGGCTCGTGACCTCACCGGCCAGATTGCGCGACAGGTCGTCCTGATGCGCAAGACTGTTCTTGAGCCGGCCCTTCTCTTCGGTCAAACGGGCAATCTCCCGCAATTGCGCGTCGTTTTCGCGACGCGACGTCTCAGCCAGCACCTGATGCTGGGTTCGCTCGGTTTCGTATTTCTCGCGCATCATGGAAAAATCACGGTTGCGCTGCTCGAGATCCACATGGGCCCGCTTCAACAGAGCGGCGGTCTCGTCATACTGACCGATGCGCTCGTCGAGTTCACGCGTCGCGTCACGCAGACGGGATTCGACGACAGAAAGATCCTGGGCATTGGCCTCGTAGAGCGCCTGAAGCTTGACCAGCTTTTCACGGCTTTCCTCGGTCTCCGCCCGCAATTGGACATTGTCGGTCTTGAGTTCCTTGCACTCGGCAGCCAGCCGCAGGCTTTCACCGTCGAGCTTCTTGCGGGCATTGCTCTCGTAGTCGAGCAGCGACGCGATGCGCGCCCGCTCGGCCCGTAGCGCCGCCAGTTCCGCCAGGGCGTCATTGTGTGCGCTCAAAAGTGAGGAAACACGCTCCTGCAGGAAGCCGAAACCGGACAGAAGCTGTTCCGAGGAAAGCTGGCTTTCCTCAACCACGGAACCGAAGGCGTGGCACTCGCCGAGCTCGCCCCCCGACTGCGTCGCCGCAGTCGAGAATGCGGCGGACGCGGCGCTGCTTCCCAGACCAGCGGCCGCACGCGAGCCGGCCACACCCTTGGCCTGCTCTTCGATACGACGAAAAAAACTCATGACCATGCCTATCCCCAATCCGACGCAAACAACTAAATAAAGACTTCCTAAGTTATTGTTTTAGAAATATCTTTATATACCGCATTTCCAACATGACGTCCCACGCGAAAAAAGATCAGGCATGTTTTGATCCACGTCAAAGCAAAGTTTGAGCGCCGTGGCCGAACGGGTCACGATTCCAACAGCTTTCTTTTGAGTGTGAAACTTTGGCGACGAAACGGGCGCGCGACCTGTGCCAAAACGCTACTTTCGATTGGTCATCGGGGCGGCCAGGCCACCCCGATCAAGCCTTCAGCGGGTGGCGACAGTCCGCCGAGCCTCGACGACAGAATCACGAATCACCTGCGACAGTGTCGAGACGATTTCGCCCAGTTCCTCTTCGCTGGCGTTGTAGGGCGGAGCGAGAATGACTGTGTCGCCCGCCGTACCACCGACATTGCCAGTGCAGGGATAGCAGATCAGCCCGGCGTCGAAGGCACGACGCCCGATCGCCGCATGAAGGCTGGCATAGGCCGGGAACGGCACCTTGGTGATCGGATCACTGACCAGCTCCAGACCGATGAAGAAGCCACGGCCGCGCACATCGCCCAGTTCGGCGACGTCGGAAAGCGCCGATCTCAGCTCCTGCTGAAGTTTCGCGCCACGATCGAGCGCCCGTTCGAGCAGGCGGTCGCGCGCCACGATCTTCTGCACCGCGACGCCGGCGGCGCAGGCTGCCGTGTGGCCGGTGAAGGTGTGGCCGGTCATGGCACCGCCATGGGCGGCGACCAGCGCCTCATGCACCTTGTCGCTATAAAGAGCGGCGCCCAGCGGCTGATAGCCGGCGGCCAGACCCTTGGCCACGCTCATGATGTCCGGCACGACACCGTCATGCTCCAGCGCCCTCCAGGTGCCGGTGCGGCCCGATCCACACATCACCTCGTCGCCAATCATCAGCACGCCGTACTTGTCACACACGGCCCGCATGGCCCGGGCATAGCCTTCGGGCGCCGGCACCACGCCGCCAGCGGCTCCGACGACCGGTTCGAAGATGAAAGCCGCGACCTTGTCCGGCCCGATCTTCAGGATCTCCTCTTCCAGCTCCTTGGCAAGGTGGGCGACCAGCCCTTCCGGGGTCACGCCTTCCGGTGGACGATAGGCGTTGGCAGCGGAGACGAAAGCAACATCGAGCAGGCTGCCTTCGAAGGGCTCGCGGCGGGTCTTGAAATGCGAGACCGAGAGCGCGCCGAGCGTATTGCCGTGCCAGGAGCGCTCGCGGGCGATGAAGCGACGACGGCTCTTCTCGCCGCGAGCCGTGTGATACTGGAGCGCGATCTTGAGACAGGATTCGACGGCTTCCGAACCGCTCGACACATAGATGATATTGGGGAAGTGCCCATCGGTATTGCGGGTGATGATCTCGGTCAGTTCCTCCACCGCGTCGGAGGTGAAAAGATAGCGATAGGCATGCGCGATCCGGTCGAGTTGCTGCTTGACGGCTTCGGTGACTTCCGGATGAGCATGGCCAAGGCAATAGACAGCCGGCCCGCCGGAGCCGTCGAGGTAGCGTTTGCCGTTGACGTCATAAAGGTAACTCCCCTTGCCATAGGCGATCTTGGGAAGGGCCTGGACCCCGTAGCTGCTGCCGGTGCTGGTGACTTTCGCTGTAGACATGACGGTTCTCTTGAATGGCCGGCGACTTGCAGGTGACATGTCGGACGCGGCGCGCGGAGTGGATCGAAGGCCGGGGCCGCGATCACGGCTCCTCGGACAACACGATGATACAGGCGCCCCTGCGGCTTGCAAGAGAAATTAAACGAGTGTTCAGTTTTGTCGCGTGAACCTCAAGCCGGCGCGGTGGCAAGCATGGCGTCGGTCCACTGTTCACAAAGCCCGATCGCCTCCTCCGACGAGAAGGTGTCGGGGTTGAGGCACCATTCGAGCCACAGCCCATCATGGATGGCGACCAGCCCGATCGCGGCAAGCCTGAGGTCGGGCAAGGGACGGCCCTTTTCCTGCCAGACCTCGGCCAGCAACGTTTCGAGAAGCCTCCGATATTCCGCATAGGTGCGGTCATGCACCTCCGTCATGATCGCCGAATGCTCGATCATACCCCAGAAGACGACCCAGGTCCGAAGCGTGCTGCGCTGGAGCACGGGCGCCGAAAGCGAGGCGCGGAAATAGGCGCTCAGCCGCGTGCGCGGCGCATGACCAGCCGCCTCCACCTTGTCGCGAATATCCGCGAGCAGGCCAAGTGACAGGGCCTCGTAGGCATGGCCTACCAGCTCGTCCTTGCTGGCATAATGGTGATTGATGAGACCGACGGAAATGCCGGCCTCCTGGCTGATCTTGCGAACGGAGAGCCCCGCGTGGCCATCGCGCGCAAGGCAGGCGAGCGTCGCCTCGATCAGCGCCCGGCGCCGTTCCTCCGGCAGTTTACGCTCGAACTTGCCCAGTTCGCCCATGCGCGGCTCCTTCCGGCGATACGCCTTACTGTGCGGCGCCGATGGTGATTTTCACCGGCGCAAGCCCGTCAATCTCACCGGTGATCCGATCGCCGGACGTGACAGGCCCAACCCCCGCCGGCGTCCCGGTGAAGATCAGGTCGCCTGGGACGAGATGATAAAAGCGCGACAGGTGACTGATCAATTCCGGCACCGACCAGACCAGATCGGCCAGATGCGCATCCTGTCGGGCCTCGTCATTGACCTTCAGCCAGATCCGCTGCGGGCCGATCGGGGCAAAATCGGCCACTTTGGTAATCTCGCCGATCGGCGCCGACATTTCGAAGGCCTTGCCAAGCGACCAGGGACGCTGCTTGGCCCGCTCCGCGAGTTGCAGGTCGCGCCGCGTCATGTCGAGGCCAGCGGCATAACCGTAGATTGCCTTAGCTGCCTCCTCGACACTTACCTTGAACGCCGGAGCGCCGATCGCCACCACCAGTTCCATCTCATAGTGAAAGTTGGAGGTGCCCGGCGGATAGGGGATCTCGCTGCCGCTCGAAACAATCGCCGATGCCGGCTTGGTAAAGTAGAATGGCGCCTCGCGATCGACCTCATAACCCATTTCAGCAGCGTGTTCGGCATAGTTGCGACCGACGCCAAAAATGCGGTGAACAGGATAGCCGGCCGCCTCGCCCCGGACGGGCACCAGCGGAATGGAGGGGATCTCGAAAAGCGCGTTCATCATGTTCCTCTGCTTCCATGCTTGCCTGGCCGCGCATCTGGGGGCGACAGCCTGTTCAACGACATAAATCAGGAACGCCGGCATGTCGCCAGTATGGACGAGATAGCGCCTGCAAAAAAGCGTTCTCGTCGTCCGCGAGCCTGCCAGTTCCGGTCTGCTGACCTGTCCCTTACGACGAATGGCCAAAGCCAGGTCGAGCCGCCGCTCTTTTTTGTTGGCGCGATAAGCGCTAGAGAAAAGCTACAACTTGCGGGGGGAACGCATAGGTGATGCTCGAGATTTACGAAATGCCCGGCCATCTGGTCCGGCGGCTCAACCAAGCCGCGGTTTCGGTCTTCATGGACGAAATCGCCAAGAAGGGGTATGATTTAACGCCGGTGCAATATGCGGCGCTTAGCGCCATTGAAGCAAAGCCGGGAATGGATCAGGCGACGCTCGCCAGCCATATCGCCTATGACAGGGTCACGATCGGCGGCGTTGTCGACCGCCTCGTCCAGAAGGAACTGGTCCAGCGCGAGACCAATCCCAACGATCGGCGGGCACGCAATCTCCACGTGACGGAAAAAGGCACGCAGGTGCTGGCCGACATCCGGCCGGTCGTCGAGGACGTGCAGTCGATCCTGCTTGAAGGACTGAGCCGCGACGAGCGCCAGCAGTTCGTCAAGCTCTTGCAAAAGGCTTGCGAGGCGGTCAACGAGCGTAGCCGCGCGCCGCTCAGGATCACCTGACACGCTCGAAATGCCGAAAGGCGGCTAAGGAACCAGAACGGCGGCGCCCTGAAAACGGCCGGCACGCAGGTCATCCAGCGCCTCATTGGCCTTTTCCAGCGGGTAGACGGTCGTCGTCGTCGTCACCCCGGCGCGCGGTGCGAGTTCGAGAAACTCGATCGCGTCTGCCCGGGTGAGATTGGCGACCGAGAGGATCTGCCGCTCGCCCCACAGGATCGAGTAGGGAAACTGCGGAATATCGCTCATGTAGATACCGCCGCAGACGACGCGGCCGCCCTTGGCCACGGCTCTGAGTGCTGCCGGCACCAGGTCGCCCACAGGAGCGAAGATGATCGCCGCATCCAGCGGAACCGGCGGGCTCTCTTGCGAACTGCCCACCCAAACCGCGCCGAGCGAACGGGCCAGCGCCTGCGCCGCCTCGTCGCCGGTCCGCGTGAAGGCATAGACCTCACGCCCTTGGAAGACGCAAACCTGCGCGATGATATGTGCCGCCGCACCGAAACCGTAGATGCCGATCCGCTTGCCTTCGCCGGCCATCTTCAGCGAACGCCAGCCGATCAGCCCGGCGCACATCAACGGAGCCGCTGCCACCGGGTCGGAAAAACCATCGAGCGGAAAGGCATAGGCCTCATCCGCCACGACATGGCTGGCAAAGCCGCCGTCGCGGGTATAGCCGGTAAAGCCGGGATTGTCGCAAAGGTTCTCCCGCCCGGTCTGGCAATAGCCGCAGCAACCGCACGTATGTCCAAGCCAGGGAATGCCGACACGCCGGCCGGGCGCCAGAGCGCCCCCCACCCCGACGCTCTCTACGATACCGACGATCTCGTGACCCGGCACGAGTGGCAGCTTGGGCTCGGTCAGGTCACCATCGACGACATGGAGATCGGTGCGGCAGACGGCGCAGGCTTCGACACGCACGACAATCTCACCCGGACCTGCCACAGGATTAGGCCGCTCCTCCAGCCGCAAGGGCTCGTGCGGCGCGTGAAGGACCATCGCTTTCATATTTTCTCTCCCGGCCAAGGCACGCATGGCGGCGCGCATTCCGATCGTCTATGCTTCCTCAGATTTCATTACGCCATGATCGGAATCAAGTTCTTTCGCATATTGCCGCCACACCAAGACGGATGCCTCCATGCCATCCCCACCCTATGGTCTCTCCCTCAAACCGCATGAGAGGCCGGCTTACTGGAGCCGACCGCAGGCGACCCTTCTGACGGAACTCGACACGTCACCGAGGGGACTGTCGACGCAAGACGCCGAAGCGCGACTGAGAAAGGTTGGCGCCAACCTCTTGCGCGACGAGCATCGCTTTTCCGGTTTGCGAATCTTCCTGTCGCAGTTCAAGAGCCCGCTCGTGCTGATCCTTGTGGCCGCCGCTGCGATTTCCACCGCCGTCGGCGAATGGAAGGAAGCGACGATCATCACCGCCGTCATCCTCGCAAGCTCGCTGCTCAGCTTCTACCAGGAATATTCCGCCTCTCTCGCACTACAACAGTTGAAGGAGCGCATCTCCTTCAAGGTCAAGGTCTGGCGTGACGGCGGGTCGCTTACGCTGCCCGCCAGCGTGCTCGTTCCAGGCGATGTGATCGATGTCGCGGCCGGCGACCTTATCCCCGCCGACGCCGTGGTCATCGAGGCGACTGACCTTCATGTCAGCCAGTCGGTGCTGACCGGAGAAACCTTTCCGGTGGAAAAGAGCGCCGGCGAGACACCCGCGCAGGCACCGCTCGCCCAGCGCTCCAATATGCTCTTTGCCGGAGCCTCGGTACGAAGCGGCATCGGGCGGGCAGTCGTCGTCGCGACCGGATCGGCGACAGAATACGGGATGATCGCCGGCCATCTTCAGCTGGAGCCGCCCGAGACCGATTTCGCCCGCGGCATCCGCCGCTTCGGTTATATGGTGACCCGGATCACGCTGATCATGGTTGTCGTCATCTTCGCCGGAAACCTCCTTCTCAACCGCCCCTTGATCGACTCGCTGCTCTTTGCCCTGGCGATCGCTGTCGGTCTGACGCCGGAAATGCTGCCAGCGATCGTCAGCGTCACGCTGTCGAGCGGCGCGCGACGCATGGCCAAGGACGGTGTGATCGTTCGCCGCCTCGCATCGATCGAGAACCTCGGCGGCATGACCCTGCTGTGCACCGACAAGACCGGCACGCTGACCGAGGGCGTCGTCCGGCTGGAACGCGTCGAGGGCGCGTTCGGTGGTGCACCGGCGCAATTGATGCGCCTTGCCGCTCTCAATGCGCGGCTGCAGAACGGCATGGCCAACCCGCTCGACGAAGCCATCGCGGCCGCGGCGACGGAAATGGGCATCGACACGTCCGGCGACGTGAAGGTTGCCGAAATCCCCTATGATTTCCTACGCAAGAGGCTGTCCGTGATCGTGCAGGATCAGGACACGGCCTGCCAGGTGCTGATCGCCAAGGGGGCGGTGGCCAATATGCTCGACATCTGCGACACGGTTGAAGACGACGGCAAGACGCGCCCCTTCGACGCAAATGCCCGTGCCGTCATCGAAAGCCGCTTCGCAGAGTGGAGCGAACAGGGCTACCGCGTCCTCGGACTGGCGACGCGCCGGTTCGAAGCGGCTCCGGCCAGCTACCATCGCGACAGTGAAACCGCCCTGACCTTCATCGGTTTTCTGCTGTTCAGCGATCCGCCCAAACCGGGCATCGTCGAGACCCTGTCCGCCCTTGCCAGGCGCGGTATCGCCGTCAAGGTGATCACCGGCGACAACCGTTTCGTTGCCGCCCATCTGGCGCGGTCCATCGGACTGGCCACTGATCACATTCTGACGGGAGAAGAGCTCGGGCACACGTCCTATGAGGCGCTGGCCGCACTCGCCGCCAGGACTGACCTGTTCGTCGAGATCGACCCCAACCAGAAGCAGCGCATCGTCGCTGCCCTGCGCCGGCGCGGCCATGTGGTCGGCTATCTCGGCGATGGGATCAACGATGCCCCCGCCCTGCACGAGGCCGACATCGGCATCTCGGTCGAGGGCGCCGCCGACGTCGCCCAGCAGGCTGCGGACATGGTGCTTGTCGACAAGAACCTCGACGTGCTGCTGGAGGGCGTCGACAACGGGCGGCGAACATTCGCCAACACACTCAAATACATATCGACCACGACGAGCGCCAATTTCGGCAACATGATCAGCATGTCGGTCGCCTCCTTCGTACTGCCCTTTCAGCCACTGCTCGCCAAGCAGATCCTGCTCAACAATTTCCTCTCCGACATTCCCTCGCTGGCAATCGCCAGCGACAATGTCGATAAGGAAAGCGTCTTGCGTCCGCAGAGTTGGGATATTGGCTATGTGCAGCGATTTATGGTCGTGTTCGGCCTGATCAGCACCGTCTTCGACATACTGACATTCGGTTTCCTGATCATGGTCGCCAGGGAGACCGCCGCCATCTTCCAAACCGCCTGGTTCGTCGAATCGCTGATCACCGAACTCGCCATCGTGCTTGTGATCCGCACGGCCAAGCCGGTGTGGAAAAGCCGGCCGGGCCGCTGGCTGATCCTGTCAACTGTCGCGGTGATCATACTTGCGCTCTTCGTTCCCTACCTTCCGGGGGCCGGCTGGTTCGGTTTCGTCGCGCTCCCGCCGCATGTGCTCGCCGGATTGGGGGTCATCACACTGCTTTATCTGGCGGCGTCGGAACTTGCCAAACACTGGTTCTTTTCCAGTGTCCCGCAACATAAGTCTCTCCGGCGCCAGGCCCGATCGAGACGCGTGACGAGGGCATTGCGTCACTGAGCGGAGCCGGCGGTTTCACCGGATCAGCAGCGCGGCGGCAGCCGGCGCCCGGCATCTGACCACAGGCCCCAAGACGCGACCCGAGGCGACCAGGATTGAGGCGAGACGATACCGGCCGACCGATCCGGCATGCCGCACGAGCTTGGAGTTGGCGGCAAAAAATGCAACAACCCAAGCATCCAGGCGTTAGGATCTTGGGCCGAGCCACAGGCAATCGAGCGGGAAGGCCCGAGTCCCATGCCCGGCAGCCGTACCGTCGCCATCGTCCGCAAAACCGAAAGGCAAAGCAGAACATGACCGAGAAGATCGTACCCGTCATCATGGCAGGGGGAAAAGGAACCCGTCTCTGGCCGCTATCGCGGGCCACCGCCGCCAAGCAGTTCATCCGGTTTATCGGTGACAAGACCCTTTTCCAGGGCACCCTCGCCCGCGTCGCCGACAAGAGCCGCTATGAACCGCCGCTCGTCGTCACCAATGAGGAATTCCGTTTTCTGGTCGCCGAACAGGCTCGCGAAATGGGCGCCGCGCTTTCGGGCATCGTGCTGGAACCCGAAGCGCGTAACACGGCAGCCGCCGTCGCCGTCGCAGCACTGATCGTCGCCAACCTTTACGGCAACGACACGCTGCTTCAGGTTCTCCCCTCCGACCATGACATTGTCTCGGACGAGACCTACCGCAAGTGCGTCGATGCGGCCGTCACCGCCGCGCGCGCCGGCAAGATCGTCACCTTCGGTATAACCCCGACCGAGCCGGCCACCGGCTATGGCTATATAGAGATGGGCGAGGCACTGACCGCCGGCGCCAATACGGTGAAGCGCTTCGTCGAGAAGCCGCAGGTCGAAGATGCCGAGAAAATGCTCGCCGCCGGCAACTACTTCTGGAACTCGGGCATGTTCGTCTTCACCGCCGGGCAGATTCTCTCCGAGTTGCGACTGCTGGCGCCCGACGTGGCGGCCGCCGCGGAGAAGTCGGTTCTCGCCTCGTCCAAGGATCTCGACTTCATTCGCCTCGACGCAAACGCCTTCGGCGAAAGCCCGAGCATTTCGATCGACTATGCGGTTATGGAGAAGACCGACAATGCTGCCGTCGTTCCCTCTCCGATCAGCTGGTCTGACCTCGGCAGCTGGGATGCCGTCTGGAAGCTCGGCGATGCCGACGCCAACGGCAATGTCGTCAGCGGCAATGCCACACTGGTCAACACGCACAACTCACTCGTCATGTCGCGCAACAACCATCTCGCCGTCCAGGGGATGGATGGCGTCGCCGTGATCGCCAGTGAGGATGCCGTCTATGTGGGTCGCCTTGACGAGAGCCAGCAGGTCGGAAATCTGGTCAAGCTGCTCGCCGCCGACGAGAAGACTGCAGTCCTTACCGAAAACCATCCGACTTCGCTGCGCCCCTGGGGCGGCTATACGTCAGTGCTGAACGGCGAGCGCTTCCAGGTGAAGCGACTTTTCGTTCATCCGGACAAGAAGCTGTCGCTGCAAAAGCACCACCATCGCTCGGAGCACTGGATCTGCGTCAAAGGCACGGCCGAAGTGACGATCGACGACAAGGTGACGATGCTGCATGAGAACCAGTCGATCTACATCCCGCAAGGAGCCGTGCACCGCCTCGGCAATCCCGGCAAGATCCTGCTGGAACTGATCGAGATCCAGACCGGCTCCTATCTCGGTGAGGACGACATCATCCGTCTGGTTGATGAATTCGGCCGCAGTTGATTATGGCTCACCACGCCTGACGAGTTGAAACGGACAGATCCCGACCCGCGAACCCGGTTTCGCGGGTCTTTTCTTGCCGGCACCAGCGACCTTTCTGCCGGAGGCTCGCCGTCGAAAGAAGTTGCCAAGAGAGGTGCCATGCGGTACTGACTGACCGGGCAGTCAGTAATGGATTCTCATACCATGGCAGAGAAAGCCCGCAAGCGTAGAGACCCGGAAGAGCGCCGCGCCGAAATCCTCGCAGCCGCTTTTTCACTCTTTTCGGAGCGCGGCTTTGCCGCAACCCGCATCGAGGACATTGCTACCCGCGCCGGGATCGCCAAGGGCACCGTCTATCTGCACTTCCCCGACAAGGAGGCGCTCTTCACCTCGCTTGCCGCCGGCATGGCCTCGCCCATCCTCGCCCGGATGTCAGCCATGACGGCCTCCGACGCGATGGCGCCCAAAACCATTATCGCTGGCCTCTATGCCTTGGCCGAGAGCGAAATTCTCGGGACCGACCGGCGCCACATGCTGCGTCTGCTGATATCCGAGGGACAGTTCTTTCCGGTTGTCGCGGAGTTCTACCACCGCAACGTTCTGTCCGTCGGCCTCGGCATGCTGCGCCAAGTGTTGCAGCGCGCCGCCGAACGCGGCGAACTGCGCAATCCGGCGCTCGCCGCGATGCCGCAGCTCATCTTTGCCCCCATCCTGATGTCGGTGATCTGGAAGTCTCTTTTCGAACCCTATGAGCATCTCGACACCAAGGCATTGTTCGAGACCTTCCTCGAAACTCTGTTCCTGCCCTCTGAAGGAGAGGACTCATGAAACGCGTCGTCCTTCTTGTCGTCGTCATCGCGGCGGTTCTGTTTGCCCTGCCGATCTACCTAAACGGCCATGCGGAGCGTCCCTATCAGGGCTGGGTCGAGGCCGACCTGCTGTTCATCGGCCCGGAGACGACCGGCCGGCTTGCGACAGTCACGATCGCGGAAGGCGACCCCGTCGAGCGAGGCAAGCTTTTGTTCCGGTTGGAAGAGACGTCCGCTCAAGCTGCGGTGGCCGCCAAAGAAGCCAATCTCGCCGCGCTCCAGTCCCAGTATGATCTGGCAACCGCCGCTCAGAAACGCCCCGAGGAGATCGAGATTCTCCAGGCCTCGCAACGCCAGGCCGAAGCCCAGCTTTCGCTTTCCGTGCAGGAACTCGACCGCACGCGGGCGCTCGCCCGCAACGGCACCGCGACCCGCGCCAATCTCGATGCCGCCATCGCCACCGAGGCGGCGAACCGGGCGGCTCTCGACAACATCCGCGGACAGGTCGCGCTGGCCGGCCTCCCCGCCCGCGCCGAAGCCATCCGCCAGGCGGACCAAACGATGGCGGCGGCCAGGGCCGAGCTTGCCTCCGCCCGCGACGCCCTGTCCCGCCTGTCGGTCAAGGCTCCCGCCGCCGGCTCCGTGCAGACCCTCTATTACAAGGCCGGCGAAGTCGTACCCGCCGGACGTCCGGTCGTCGCCCTTCTGGCGCCGGACGCAGTGCGAATCCGTTTCTTCGTTGCGGAAACGGAGATCGCAAAGATCGGCATCGGTCAAACCGTGCATGTCGCCTGCGACGGCTGCGCGCCGATGGATGCCAGCGTGAGCTTCATCTCCGCCAAGGCCGAATACACGCCGCCGGAGATCTACAGCCTTGAGGAACGGGCAAAGCTCGTCTATCGCGTGGAAGCCATCCCCCAGCAGCCCGGAAAGCTGCGGGTTGGCATCCCGGTCGACGTCACCGTCGCAAGCCCGGGCGAGAGCAAATGACCACCGTCACCGCCCCGTCCGACCTTGTCATAGACGTCACCAACCTCACCAAGAGTTTTGGCGACCGCGTTGTCGTCGACAATCTTTCTCTCACGGTTCGCAAGGGCACCATCCACGGTTTTCTCGGGCCGAACGGCTCAGGCAAGACCACCACCATCCGCATGTTGTGCGGCCTGCTGACCCCCGACAGCGGCAGCGGCACCTGCCTCGGTTACGACATTCTCACCCAGTCCGAGAGCATCCGCCACCGGGTCGGCTACATGACGCAGAAGTTCTCGCTCTACCAGGACCTGTCGATCCGCGAGAACCTCGAATTCGTCGCCCGCGTCTATAATCTCGACAACCCACGGCAAAAGGCCCGCGACGCCATCGAGCGGCTCGGCCTCGCCGGCCGCGAGAAACAGCTCGCCGGCAATCTGTCGGGCGGCTGGAAACAACGGCTGGCACTCGGCGCCTGTATCCTGCCCGAACCGGACCTGCTGCTGCTTGATGAGCCGACCGCCGGTGTCGATCCGAAGGCGCGGCGCGATTTCTGGAGCGAAATCCACGCGCTGGCCGCCGCTGGTCTCTCGGTGCTCGTTTCCACCCATTATATGGACGAGGCCGAGCGCTGCCATGAGATCGCCTACATGGCCTATGGCAAGCTATTGGTGCGCGGGACGGTCGACGAGGTGATCGCCTCGACCGGCCTGCATACCTGGACGGTATCAGGGCCCGCCGTGCACAAGCTTCAGTCGGAACTGGAGGAGCGTGAAGGCATCGACATGGTCGCCCCCTTCGGCACCAGCCTGCATGTCTGCGGCCGCAACGAAGCGCTGCTGCTCTCCGCCATAGCCCCATACCGTCAAACGTCGGACCTTATCTGGACACCGAGCGAACCGACGCTCGAAGACACCTTCATCGAGTTGATGAACCTGTCGAAAGACAATTTCCAATGAGTGCGGCAAGGGGCAACAACGGCTTCCTACGCCGCTTCTGGGCGATGACGATCAAGGAATTCATCCAGATGACCCGTGACCGGATCACGCTGGCGACCATGGTGATGATCCCGGTGATGCAGCTCTTCCTGTTCGGCTTTGCCATCAACACGACGCCGCACCACCTGCCGACGGCAGTACTGATGCGCGAGAATTCCGACATCGGCCGCTCGATCCTGGCGGCCCTGAGAAACACCGAGTTCTTCGACATCCGCAGCGTAGTGACCCACTCCGACGACATGGACCGGCTGCTCGAGTCTGGCGACGCGCTCTTTGTCGTGGAGATTCCGGAGGGTTTCGAGCGGGCGGTCCGGCGCGGTGAATCCCCGGCGCTGCTGGTTGCCGCAGACGCCACGGACCCGGTCGCAGCAAGTTCGGCCCTCGGAGCCCTGTCCGGCATTGTTAGCAGCGCGCTCGAACATGACCGCATGGTGTCAATCGCCGAGGCGAGCAAGCCTCCCTTTACCATCGTTCAGCATCGTCGCTACAATCCGGCCGGCTCTTCGACTCTCAACATCGTGCCCGGACTGCTCGGAACGATCCTCACCATGACGCTGCTGATCTTCACCGCGCTCTCGGTGACCCGTGAGCTGGAGCGCGGCACCATGGAGAACCTGCTCTCCATGCCGATCAAGCCGGTCGAGATCATGCTCGGCAAGATCGCCCCTTACGTAACCATCGGCCTCATGCAGGCGATCATCATCATCGCCGCCGGCTATTTCGTCTTTCGTGTGCCGATCCTCGGCAACCCTCTCGCCCTGGCCGGTGTGACCGCGCTGTTCGTCATCTCCAACCTGTCGATCGGCTACACCTTCTCAACCATCGCCACCAACCAGCTTCAGGCGGTGCAGATGGCGATGATGTATTTCCTGCCGAACATCCTGCTGTCGGGCTTCATGTTCCCCTTCGCCGGCATGCCGAACTGGGGCCAGTGGATCGGCGAGGCACTGCCGCTCACCCACTACATTCGCGTGGTGCGCGCCATCATGCTGAAGGGAGCATCGGTCGAGGTTCTGGCCTACGACACCTTGGCTTTGGTTGGGTTGACGATGGTCGCCATGACGGTTGCCGTCCGACGTTTCCGCCGCACGCTCGACTGAGCCGCAAGGCACGGGCGCGATAGCATCCGGGCCGGAATGCGCAGGATAAAGCAAGGCTTTGCACCCTTGCTTTATGGCGTTGCATTGCACAAGATCGCAGATCAGCCCGGCAGAAAGAACAATGGGCAGAGAGGCGAACAGCAGACATGTCGATCAAGGCGAGCATCTACCATCTCACCCATTACAAGTACGACAATCCGGTCCGCCTCGGGCCACAAATCATCCGGTTGAAACCGGCGGCCCACTCCCGCACCAAGGTGCTCAGCCATTCGCTGAAGGTCACGCCGGCCGATCACTTCGTCAACCTGCAACAGGACCCCTACGGCAACTATCAGGCCCGTTTCGTCTTTCCCGACCCCGTCACCGAATTCAAGATCGAAGTCGATCTGATCGCCGACATGACCGTCTATAACCCCTTCGACTTCTTCGTCGAGGAGGAAGCGACCAAATGGCCCTTCGACTATCCGTCCGACATCCGCGATGACCTGAAGATCTACATGACGCCGGAGCCGGACACCCCGGCGGTCACCGCCTTTATGGCAACGCTCGACAAGACGCCAGGTCAGGGCACCGTCGACATGGTCGTCGGCCTTAACGCCGCCCTGCAACAGAAAATCGGCTATGTCATCCGGCTGGAGCCCGGCGTTCAGACACCGGAAGACACACTGACCATCGGCCAGGGCTCGTGCCGCGACACCAGCTGGCTGCTGGTGCAGGTGCTGCGCCGCCTCGGCCTCGCCGCCCGCTTCGTCTCCGGCTATCTGATCCAGCTGAAGCCGGACCTCAAGGCGCTCGACGGCCCCTCCGGCACCGAGGTCGATTTCACCGACCTGCACGCCTGGGCGGAGGTCTATCTGCCCGGCGCCGGCTGGGTCGGCCTCGACCCGACTTCGGGTCTTTTAACCGGCGAGAGCCACATCCCCCTTGCTGCGACCCCGCACTATCGCAACGCCGCGCCGATCTCCGGCGGTTACATCGGCCACGCCAACACCGAATTCCATTTCGACATGACGGTGAAGCGCGTCGCCGAGCACCCGCGCATCACCAAGCCGTTCTCCGAAGAGAGTTGGGAGGCTCTCAATGCGCTCGGCCAACGCGTAGACCAAGAACTCCAGGCGCGCGACGTGCGTCTCACCATGGGCGGCGAGCCGACCTTCGTGTCGATCGACGACTTCGAGTCCGGCGAATGGAACACCGATGCCGTCGGCCCGACCAAGCGCGACAAGGCTGATGACCTGATCCGCCGATTGCGCGAACGCTTTGCGCCAGGCGGTTTCCTGCATTACGGCCAGGGTAAATGGTATCCCGGCGAAACCCTGCCGCGCTGGACCTTCTCGCTCTACTGGCGCAAGGACGGCAAGCCGATCTGGAAAAACAGCGAACTCGTGGCCGAGGAAGGCAAGCGCTATGACGTCACTGGCGACGACGCCGGTCGGCTGCTGGGCGAGATCGCCGGGGCGCTCGGCATCGAGCCCGAAATGGTCGTGCCTGCCTATGAGGATCCCGGCGAATGGATCCTCAAGGAAGCCAACCTTCCAGACAATGTCGATCCGGCCAATTCCAAGCTCAAGGACCCGGAAGAGCGCAGCCGCATCGCCCGCGTCTTCGAACGCGGCCTGACCGAGCCGAGCGGCTACGTGCTGCCGGTCCAGACCTGGAACAGCAAGGCCACCGGCAAACGCTGGGTGAGCGAGAAGTGGAAGACCCGCCGCGGCAAGATCTTCCTGGTGCCCGGCGACAGCCCCGTCGGCTATCGCCTGCCGCTCGGCGCGCTGCCCTATGTCCCGCCGTCTCAATTTCCCTATATCCACCCGGCCGATCCGAGCGAGCCGCGGGAGGCGCTGCCCGAGGCCGTCCAGGCCACAGGTCGCGTCATGCCCGAAGCCTCGTTTCAGGTGGACGACACGATCCAACAGGGACGCGTCGAACAGGTTCTCGGTGAGATCGGCGGCGCGGTGCGCACCGCGATGTCGGTCGAGGTGCGCGACGGTCGACTGAGCGTCTTTATGCCGCCGGTCGAGCGGATCGAGGACTATCTCGAATTGGTGGCGGCGGCAGAACAGGCGGCAACCGCCATCGGCCTGCCCGTTCATATCGAGGGCTATGCGCCGCCGCATGACGAACGCATCAATGTCGTGCGCGTCGCACCCGATCCAGGTGTCATCGAGGTCAATATCCATCCTGCATCCAACTGGGACGACTGCGTGGCGATCACCACCGCCGTCTACGAGGAGGCTCGCGAATCGCGCCTTGGCGCCGACAAGTTCATGATCGATGGCCGCCACACCGGCACCGGCGGCGGTAACCATGTGGTGGTCGGCGGTGCCAATCCGAACGACAGCCCCTTCCTGCGCCGTCCAGACCTGTTGAAAAGCCTCGTGCTGCACTGGCAGCGCCACCCGTCGCTCTCCTACCTGTTCTCGGGTCTGTTCATCGGCCCGACCAGCCAGGCGCCGCGCATCGACGAGGCGCGCCACGACAGCCTCTACGAACTCGAGATCGCCATGGCGCAGATCCCGATGCCGGGATCGGGCGAGGCACCGCCGCTGCCCTGGCTCGTCGACCGGCTGTTTCGCAACCTCTTGATCGACGTGACTGGCAATACCCACCGCGCAGAGATCTGCATCGACAAGATGTTCTCGCCGGATGGCCCGACCGGCCGCCTCGGCCTCGTCGAGTTCCGCGGCTTCGAAATGCCGCCGAACGCCCGCATGTCGCTCGCCCAGCAACTGCTGGTGCGCGCGCTCATCGTCCGCTTCTGGAAGAATCCGACCGGCGGCAATTTCGTGCGCTGGGGCACGGCGCTGCACGACCGCTTCATGCTGCCGCACTACATCTGGCAGGACTTCCTCGAAGTGCTGGCCGACCTGCGCGACAATGGCTTCGACTTCAAACCGGAGTGGTTTGCCGCCCAGCTCGAATTCCGCTTCCCCTTCTATGGCGAGGTCGAATACGGCGATTCGCGACTGGAACTGCGCCAGGCACTCGAGCCATGGCACGTCATGGGCGAACAGGGCGCGATCGGCGGAACGGTGCGCTACGTCGACTCCTCATTGGAGCGCTTGCAGGTTCGGCTTGAGACAGGCAATCCTGAACGCTATGCGGTCGCTTGCAACGGTCGCCGTGTTCCGTTGACGAAGACAGGCACAAACGGCGTTTCCGTCGGCGGCGTGCGCTACAAGGCCTGGCAGCCTGCCTCCGGCCTGCATCCCGTCCTGCCGGTCAACACACCGCTAACATTTGATGTTTATGATATATGGTCAGGCCGATCGATCGGTGGCTGCGTGTATCACGTGGCCCATCCGGGCGGGCGGAACTATGACACTTTCCCTGTGAACGGGAATGAAGCGGAAGCACGACGGCTTGCGCGTTTCGAGCCATGGGGCCATACAGCGGGAGATTACCCACTGTGGCCGGAGACGGTTTCTCCGGAATTCACCCATACGCTGGATTTGCGGCGACCCCAGGGCATTTAAATGGCGAACCAACCGGCGGCGGACGACAGCCCGGCAGACGAAGAGATGGCAGAGGCGAGAACCGCCAGCTATCGCGCACTTGCGGGCGCCGCCGACGAAATGCTCGACGCTGCCGGTAATATCCGGCCGGTGTGGCAATCCTTCGTGTCGGCGCTCGACCGCATATCCGAACATGACCTGCATGAGCGCGTCGCGCGGGCCGACCGTTATCTGCGCGACGCCGGCGTCTTCTACCGCGCCTATGGCGCCGCCGGCTCGAGCGAGCGCGCCTGGCCCTTCTCCCATATTCCGGTGCTGATCGACGAGAAGGAGTGGAACGTTCTAGCCGAAGGGTTGGTGCAGCGTGCCAACCTGCTTGAAGCCGTCGTCGCCGACATCTACAGCGACAACAAGCTGGTCGAGCAGGGTTTCCTGCCACCGGCATTGGTTGCCGCCAATCCGGAATTCCTGCGACCGCTGGTCGGCATCAAGCCGAGCGGCGGCCATTACCTGCACTTTTGCTCCTTCGAGATCGGCCGAGGACCGGACGGCAACTGGTGGGTTCTCTCCGATCGCACCCAAGCGCCCTCCGGCGCCGGCTTCGCCCTGGAGAACCGCGTGGCGACGACGCGCGCCTTTTCCGATCTCTACGGCGAGAGCCATGTCCATCGCCTGGCTTCCTTCTTCGGCGCCTTCCGCGAGGCTTTGCAGGCGCAAAAACAGAATCGCGACGACCGGATCGCCGTACTCTCCCCTGGCCCGGCCAACGAGACCTATTTCGAACACGCCTATATCGCTCGTTATCTCGGCATCATGCTGCTCGAGGGCGAGGATCTTGCCGTGGTCAACGGTCGCGTCATGGTCCGCACCGTCGCCGGGCTGAAGCCGATCAGCGTACTCTGGCGCCGTCTCGATGCGGCATTCGCCGATCCGCTCGAACTCAACCAGCATTCCCATATCGGCACGCCGGGCGTGGTACAGGCGCTACGCAATGGCACGGTCACCTTCGTCAACGCGCTCGGTTCGGGCATTCTTGAAACACGCGCCTTCCTCGCCTTCATGCCGACGATCTGCCACCATCTGCTGGGCGAGGACCTGAAACTGCCGTCGATCGCCACCTGGTGGTGCGGTCAGAAATCGGAGCGCGAGCACGTGGCGCGCAACATCGACCGCATGGTGATCGGTCCCGCCTATTCCCGCCAACCCTTTTTCGACGACAACGGCCGCTCTGTGCTCGGTTCGCGCGTGTCCGGTTCTTCGCTACAGTCGACCGCCGAGTGGCTGGAAACGGAAGCGGCAAACCTTGTCGGACAGGAAGTCGTCACCCTTTCGACCACGCCGGCGCTCGTCGACGGCAAGCTCACACCACGCCCGATGTCGCTCCGGGTCTACGCCGCGCGCACCCGAGACGGCTGGCAGATCATGCCGGGCGGCTTTGCCCGTATCGGCTCCGGCGATGACGTCACGGCGATCGCCATGCAGTCGGGCGGCCGCGCCGCCGACGTCTGGATTGTCTCCGACAAGCCGGTGGACCGAATCTCGCTTCTTCCCGCCGAGGAGAGCTTCGCCCGCAACATGCCGGGCAGCCTGCCGAGCCGAGCCGCCGATAATCTCTACTGGCTAGGCCGCTATATCGAGCGGGCTGAAGGCGCATTGCGCATCCTGCGCGCCTGGCACTCGCGCTTCGCCGAATCCGCGAATCCTGACCAGCCCCTGCTTGCCTACGTCTCCCGCTATCTGTCCGATCTCGACGTCGAGATGACGCACGGCGTGCCGGAAAGCCTGTTGCGCAACATCGACGGCGCTGTCTATTCGGCCAGCAATATCCGCGACCGCTTCTCACCCGATGGCTGGCTAGCCCTGAACGACCTGGCCAAGACCGCGCGGCGTTTCCACGATACCGTCAAGCACGGCGACGACGCGGCTCACGCGATGACCGTACTGCTGCGCAAGCTGGCCGGCTTCGCCGGCCTGGTGCACGAGAACATGTACCGCTTTACCGGCTGGCGCTTTCTGACCGTCGGACGCCTTCTGGAACGCGGGCTGCACATGACGCGCCTGCTCGGTCACATGACGGGCAAAGAGGCCCCGGACGGCGCGCTCGACATGCTTCTGGAGATCGGCGACAACGTCATGACCCATCGCCGCCGCTACAATGTCAGCACCACCCGGCTGACCGTCACCGACCTTCTGGCGCTTGATCCGCTTAACCCGCGCTCGATACTCTTCCAGTTGAACGAAATCCGCACCGAGGTCGAGCAATTGCCCAACGCCTTCGTCAACGGCCAGATGTCTCCCTTCTACCGCGAGACCATGCGGCTGCATTCCGGCCTCGCGGTGATGACCCCGGAGGCCATGACCGTCGAAATCTATTCCAGCCTCGAGCGCGACCTCGGAAAGCTGTCCGACCTGCTCGCTCGTACCTATCTCGGATAGCCCGATGCTCTATGACATCTCCCTGCGCATCGGCTATCTTTACGACACTCCGGCGTCGGGCGCCCACCATATCCTGCGGCTGTTGCCAATGTCGCTTTCCGATCGCCAGCGCCTCGTGGCAGGCAGCATCACGGTCGAACCGAAGCCAGACGAGACGGCACGTTTCACCGACTTTTTCGGTCATCCTGCCACCTATTTCACCTATCGTTCATCGCATGAGAAGCTCGACATCCACATGCAGGCCCGTGTCTCGGTCCAGGCACTGCCTCTCACGGCGGATTTCTCCCCGATTCTCTCAAAGCTTCCGGACGAACTAGCCGACGTCTGGTCGCTCGGACCGGATTCTCCCCATCACTTTCTGGGGGCGAGTCCGAGGCTTGGCGCCGAACCTTTGATCGCCGATTATGCCCGCGCCCACCTGCAGCCGGGTTTCACCGTGCGCCAGATCGCCGAAGCAATCTGCGCCCATATCTATACCGACTTCACATACGACCCCGAGGCCACCACCGTCGACACGCCGCCGATAGAGGCCTTTTCACTGAAACGCGGGGTCTGCCAGGACTTCGCCCATGTGATGATCATAGCCCTGAGAAGCCTGGGCATTCCGGCAGGCTACGTCAGCGGCTTCCTCAGAACCATTCCCCCACCCGGAAAGGAACGGCTTGAGGGCGCGGATGCCATGCACGCCTGGGTACGGGTCTGGTGCGGCGAGACCGCCGGCTGGGTCGAACTCGACCCGACCAACAACATCACAGTCGGCGCCGACCATATCGTCACCTCCTACGGCCGCGACTATTCTGACGTTGCGCCGGTCATCGGCGTACTGAAGAGCTATGGCAGCCACCAGACGGAGCAGGCCGTCGATGTCATTCCGGTGAAATAGCCCCATTTTCCGGGTGTTTTTCTCGCAATTGACTAGAATTTTACCAACATCCTTAAATCGAAAAACAGCTTTGTTCTGTATCAGATCATCAAACGTGCTCCCTCGGACGGATGAACATGATGATCGATACCTGCGAAAAGCACTCCCTTTTCAGCCGCTTCGGTTCGGATCGCAGCGGTAACTTCGGCATAATGACCGCGATCCTCGTCCCGGTGCTTCTGGCAAGCGCCGGCGTGGCAATGGACTTGGCGAATCTTGTTCAGGTGAGAGCAGCGCTCCAGGACGCAGCCGATTCCGGCGCTTTGTCCGCAGCTTCCGCCCTGGCCGGCAAGGGCATTACCGACGCGGAAGCCATCGAACTTGCCAAGAAATTCATGGCAGCGCAGTTCAGCAATACCAACCAGAACGGAACTGAGCTCACAGAAGAGGAGAAAGACGCCGCCAAGGAACTTGCCGACACGGCATTGGCCAGCGTTCACCGCACCGCGGGCGCAAGCGGTGCCACCAACACCTACGAAGTGACGGTGAATGGGCACTACGACGTAAAGATGAACGCCTTCACCAGACTGCTCGGCTATGACAAGGTGCGCATCAGCGTTTCCAGCACATCGGAAAGCACGACGGAAAGCAAGAACGCCCTGTCGATGTACCTCGTCCTCGACCGCTCGGGATCGATGGGCGAGGACACCAGCACGGTGAACGAGGCACAGCCGACAAAGCTCGAATACTATAGATGCGGCTGGAATACCTGCTCCCGGAGCGTTACCAACTATGTCCTGAAGATCGACGCGCTGAAGCTTGCCGTCGCCGACCTCGTGGATCAGCTCAACACAGCAGATCCAGAACAGAAATACGTCCGCACGGCGGCGATCTCCTACAATTCATCCAGCCAGAATCCGACAACGTTCCAGTGGGGGACAAGTCTGGTTTCCAGCTACGTCAGCGCGCTGTACGCCACCGGGGGCACAGACTCCTCCAACGCGGTCAAGACAGCCTACCAGAAGGTCACGGCCGCCAGCGAGGTCAGTGCGCATGTCGCCAAGAATGGTCAGAAGGATCCCGGTAAGTTCATCGTCTTCATGACCGACGGCGACAACAATTACTCCAGCGCCGACACCTCGACCAAGGCCTGGTGCGACAGCGCCAAAGCGGCCGACGTCGAGATCTTCAGCGTCGCCTTCATGGCTCCGAGCGGAGGCCGCAAGCTCCTATCCTACTGCGCGACAGACACGTCCCATTACTATGACGCGAGCGATGCCGCCGAGCTTGTCGCAGCCTTCAAGGAAATCGGCGAGAAGGCCTCCATGGCAGCGACGCGCCTCACCAATTGAGGTTTGCGATTGCGGCCGCGACGGCCACGCTTCGATCGGAAGAGGCCACGCCCGCATTGGCGCGCGGCCTTTTTTATTGTCTGCCCACCCGCTCGCAAGTCCATTTATTTCAGCCACTTGAATGAGAGGCACCGGCCTGCGGCGATTTTCGCATGCGCAAATTTCCTGTGTTGCAAGTGCTTCATAACGATGCGTAAACTGCGTCTGACGAGCGCGTGCCGTTAGGGGAGAATCGGTGCTGCGTCCCGATTGGTGGACAACAGAATGGCGAGATCATGATCAAGAGCCTCAACAAAGCCGACCTGCCCCTGCCCCAACCCCGCGTCTCCGACCCGGAAGTGCTGGCCGCCGAGATCATCGAGCACCTGACCTACGGAATAGGCAAGGACGCTACGGTCGCGACGCCGCACGACTGGCTGACGGCAACCATCCTCGTGGTACGCGACCACATCATCGATCGCTGGATGGAATCCACCCGGGCCGTCTATGCCAACAATGCAAAACGGGTCTACTATCTCTCGCTTGAGTTCCTCATCGGCCGGCTTATGCGCGATGCCATGTCCAATCTCGGCCTGATGGACGAGATCCGGGAAGCGCTTGCCTCGATAGGCGTGGAACTAGACGTGATCGCCGGCCTCGAGCCCGACGCTGCGCTCGGCAACGGCGGTCTCGGCAGGCTTGCCGCCTGTTTCATGGAATCGATGGCGACCGTGCACATTCCCGCCTACGGCTACGGCATCCGCTATGTGCACGGCCTGTTCCGCCAACAGATGGCGGACGGGTGGCAGGTGGAGCTTCCAGAGACCTGGCTCGCCCACGGCAACCCCTGGGAGTTCGAACGGCGCGAAAGCTCGTATGAAATCGGTTTCGGCGGCGCGGTCGAGACTGTCGCCGAGAACGGCGAGGAAGCGCACTTCATCTGGAAACCTGGCGAGCGGGTGATCGCCACCGCTTATGACACGCCGATCGTCGGCTGGCGCGGTGGTCACGTCAACACGCTGCGCCTGTGGTCGGCCCAGCCGATCGATCCGATCCTGCTGGAAGCCTTCAATGCCGGTGACCACATCGGCGCTCTCAGAGAGAGCAACAAGGCGGAGGCGCTGACACGTGTCCTTTATCCGGCCGACGCGACGGCGGCGGGTCAGGAACTCCGGCTGCGCCAGGAATACTTCTTCTGTTCGGCATCGTTGCAGGACATTTTGCGGCGCCACCTGCAACAGGGCAACGAGCTTTCGGCCCTGCCCGACAAGGTAGCGATCCAGCTCAACGACACCCATCCCGCGGTCTCCGTTGTCGAACTCATGCGCCTGCTCTGCGACGTTCACGACCTGGACCTCGACACGGCCTGGGATCTGACCTCGCGCACCTTCTCCTACACCAATCACACACTCCTGCCCGAAGCGCTCGAGAGCTGGCCTGTGCCGTTGTTCGAGCGGCTTTTGCCGCGCCACATGCAACTGGTCTATGTGATCAATGCCAAGATCCTGCGCGACGCGCGCAAGAACCGCAATTTTTCCGACCACGAAATCAGCCACATCTCGTTGATTGATGAGAGCGGCGACCGGCGGGTGCGCATGGGCAATCTCGCCTTCATTGGCTCGCACAGCATTAACGGCGTTTCAGCGCTGCATACGGCACTGATGAAGGAAACGGTGTTCGCCGACCTGCACAAGCTTTACCCCGAGCGCATCAACAACAAGACCAATGGCATTACGCCACGGCGCTGGCTGATGCAGTGCAATCCGCGCCTGACATCGCTGATCCGCGACACGGTCGGCCCAGACTTCCTCGATGACGCCGAGAAGCTGAAGGCGCTCGACGCCTATGCCGACGATGCCGAGTTCCGCAAACAGTTCGCGGCGGTCAAGCGTACCAACAAGGAGCAATTGGCCAATCTGGTTGCCAGCCGCATGGGTATCCGTCTCGATCCGTCGGCGATGTTCGACATCCAGATCAAGCGCATCCACGAGTACAAGCGCCAATTGCTGAACATCGTCGAGACTGTGGCTTTGTTCGACCAGATCCGCACGCATCCGGAGCGCGACTGGGTGCCGCGCGTCAAGCTGTTCGCCGGCAAGGCCGCCCCGAGCTACCATAATGCCAAGCTGATCATCAAACTCGCCAATGACGTCGCCCGCGTCATCAACAACGACCCCGCGGTGCGCAATCTGCTGAAGGTCGTCTTCATCCCCAATTACAACGTCTCGCTTGCCGAGGTGATGGTGCCGGCTGCCGACCTGTCGGAACAGATTTCCACCGCCGGAATGGAGGCGTCAGGAACCGGGAACATGAAGTTCGCGCTAAACGGCGCGCTGACCATCGGAACCCTTGACGGGGCCAATGTTGAAATGCGCGATCATGTGGGCGAAGAGAACATCGTGATCTTTGGCATGACGGCCGATGAAGTTGGAAAACTACGGGCGGAAGGGCATAACCCTCGCGCCGTGATCGAAAGCTCGCGCGAGCTTTCCCAGGCCCTTGCAGCGATCGCCTCGGGAGTCTTCTCACCCGACGACCCAGGTCGTTTTTCCGAGCTCGTCGACGGGCTGTACCAGCATGACTGGTTCATGGTCGCCGCCGACTTTAATGCCTATGCAAAGGCCCAGCGCGACGTCGATGCGCTGTGGGCGGACGAAGCGTCATGGTACTCCAAGACCATCCGCAATACCGCGCGCATGGGATGGTTCTCCTCCGATCGGACGATTCAGCAGTACAACACCGATATCTGGAGAGCCTGATGGGCAAGTCGCCGAAGAAGGTCGATGGAGCTGGACGGCAGGACATACCGCCGGCGGGCGAAATCGAAGCTATCGTTAGCGGCGCTCACGACGACCCCTTTTCCATCCTCGGCCCGCACCAGACGACATCGGGTTTCGTTGCTCGCTGTTTCATCCCCGGCGCGGAATCCGTCACTGCCTTCTCCATCGCCGGCGCCGCTCTGGGGCCCCTTGAACGCCTGAATCCCGCGGGTTTCTTCTGCGGGAAGGTGGCGCTCGACGGTTTCCAGCCACTGCGTTATCGCGCCACGCGGGGCGACGTGGAGTGGACGGTCACCGATCCCTACAGCTTCGGTCCCGTGCTCGGTCCGATGGACGACTATTTCGTCCGCGAGGGGTCGCATCTCCGGCTGTTCGACAAGATGGGCGCCCATCCGCTCAAGCATCAGGGCGTCGAGGGCTTTCACTTCGCCGTCTGGGCGCCGAATGCGCGGCGCGTTTCCGTCGTCGGCGACTTCAACGACTGGGACGGCCGCCGCCATGTAATGCGGCTCAGACGCGACACTGGCATCTGGGAGATCTTCGCGCCGGACGTCCGCACGGGCTCCGCCTACAAGTTCGAGATTATCGGCAAGAATGGCGAATTGCTGCCGCTGAAGGCGGATCCCTACGCGCGCCGCGCCGAACTGCGCCCCAAGAATGCCTCGGTCACCACTGCCGAGCTCGAACAGACCTGGGACGATGACGCGCACCGCAAGCATTGGGCGAGTATCGACCAGCGCCGCCAGCCTATCAGCATCTACGAGGTTCATGCCGGTTCCTGGCAGCGCCGCGATGACGGATCAATGCTCAGCTGGGACGAGATGGCGGCACGACTCATCCCCTATTGTGTGGACATGGGCTTCACCCACATCGAATTCCTGCCGATCACCGAACATCCCTACGATCCGTCCTGGGGCTACCAGACCACCGGTCTTTACGCTCCGACAGCACGATTCGGCGAACCGGAGGGCTTTGCCCGGTTCGTCAACGGCTGCCACAAGGTCGGCCTCGGCGTCATCCTCGACTGGGTGCCCGCCCATTTTCCGACAGACGCCCACGGACTGCGCTGGTTCGACGGAACCGCGCTTTACGAGCATGCCGATCCGCGCAAGGGTTTTCATCCGGACTGGAATACGGCGATCTACAATTTCGGCCGGACCGAAGTCGTTTCCTATCTGGTCAACAATGCTCTCTATTGGGCGGAGAAATTCCATCTCGACGGGCTGCGCGTCGATGCCGTCGCCTCGATGCTCTACCTCGACTACTCGCGCAAAGAAGGCGAATGGATCCCGAACGAATATGGCGGACGGGAGAATCTCGAGGCGGTACGTTTCTTGCAGCAGATGAACCGCGCGGTCTACGGCACCCATCCGGGCATCATGACCATCGCCGAGGAATCGACCTCTTGGCCGAAGGTCTCCCAGCCGGTGCATGAGGGCGGCCTGGGCTTCGGCTTTAAGTGGAATATGGGCTTCATGCACGACACGCTGAGCTATATTGCCCGCGACCCGCTGTATCGCAAGTTTCACCACCAGGAGCTGACCTTCGGCCTGCTCTACGCATTTTCGGAAAACTTCGTCTTGCCGATCTCCCATGACGAGGTGGTGCATGGCAAGGGTTCGATGATCGCCAAAATGCCCGGCGACGACTGGCAGAAATTCGCCAACCTGAGGAGCTATTACGCCTTCATGTGGGGCCATCCGGGCAAGAAACTCCTGTTCATGGGCCAGGAATTCGCCCAGTGGAGCGAATGGAGCGAGGAACGGGCGCTCGACTGGAATCTGCTTCAGTACCCGCTGCACGAGGGAATGCGGCGGCTGGTGCGCGACCTCAACCTCACCTATCGCTCCAAGCCGACGCTGCATGCCCGCGATTGCGAGGGTGAAGGTTTCGAATGGCTGATCGCCGACGACCAGGACAACTCCGTCCTCGCCTTCCTACGCAAGGCGCCGGGAGAAAAGACAATCGCCGTGATCTGCAATTTCACGCCGGTCTATCACGAAGGCTATGTCGTGCCGCTCCCCACCACCGGGCGCTGGCGCGAGATTCTTAATACCGACGCGGAAATCTACGGCGGTAGCGGCAAGGGCAATGGCGGACGCGTGGAGGCAGGACCGGGAGACGGCGGCCGCGCCTACGCCATACTGACATTGCCGCCGCTCGCCGTGATCATGCTGGAACAAGAAAACTGAGTCGGGAGGCAAAATGATGCAGAAGCGACCCCAACCCCTGGCGCGCGATGCCATGGCCTATGTGCTTGCCGGCGGCCGGGGCAGCCGCCTGAAGGAGTTGACCGACCGACGCGCCAAGCCCGCGGTCTATTTCGGTGGCAAGGCCCGCATCATAGATTTCGCCCTCTCAAACGCGCTGAACTCGGGCATTCGCCGCATCGGCGTCGCCACGCAGTACAAGGCCCACTCACTCATCCGCCACCTGCAACGCGGCTGGAACTTCCTGCGGCCGGAGAGAAACGAGAGTTTCGATGTCTTGCCGGCCAGCCAGCGCGTCTCGGAAACACAATGGTACGAGGGCACGGCCGACGCCGTCTTTCAGAACATCGACATCATCGAGCCCTATGGCCCGGAATACATGGTGATCCTGGCCGGCGACCACATCTACAAGATGGACTACGAGCTGATGCTGCAGCAGCACGTCGATTCCGGCGCAGACGTCACCATCGGCTGCATGGAAGTGCCACGCGCGGAAGCAACCGGCTTCGGCGTCATGCACGTCGATGCCACCGACGAGGTCATCGCCTTCGTCGAGAAACCCGCAGATCCGCCGGGCATACCCGGCAACGAAGACTTCGCGCTCGCCTCGATGGGCATCTATGTGTTCCACACCAAGTTCCTCATGGACATTCTGCGCCGCGACGCGGGCGATCCCCATTCGAGCCGTGATTTCGGCAAGGACATCATTCCCTACATCGTCTCGAACGGAAAGGCCGTCGCCCATCGCTTCGCCCGGTCCTGCGTGCGATCCGATTTCGAGAGCACCCCCTACTGGCGCGACGTCGGCACGCTCGACGCCTATTGGCAGGCAAACATCGACCTGACCGACATTGTTCCGGAACTCGACATTTACGACAAATCGTGGCCGATCTGGACCTATTCGGAAATCACCCCCCCGGCCAAATTCGTGCATGACGACGAAGGCCGGCGCGGGTCGGCGATATCCTCGCTGGTAGCCGGTGACTGCATCATATCGGGCTCATCGCTCTTCAAGAGTCTGCTCTTTACCGGGGTCAGGGCCAATTCCTACTCGCGGCTGGAGGGAGCTGTCATCCTGCCCAAGGTTCAGATCGGACGTCATGCGCGCCTGACCAACGTCATCATCGACCATGGTGTCGTCATCCCTGAAGGTCTGATCGTCGGAGAGGATCCAGAAATGGATGCGCGACGCTTCCGACGCTCGGAGGAAGGCGTATGCCTGATCACGCAGCCGATGATCGACAAGCTGGGCATGACAGTCTGATGCAGGTTCTCTCGGTCACCTCAGAACTCTACCCCCTCATCAAGACCGGAGGCCTCGCTGACGTCGCCGGCGCACTGCCGCTCGCGCTGCGTGGCCATGGCATCGAAACCAAGACCTTGGTCCCCGGATATCCGGCGCTGATGAAAGCGATCCGCAATCCGGTAAAACGGGCGGAATTCGCCGACCTCTTGGGCGAACAGGCCGTGTTGCTCGAGGCCAATCATGATGGCCTCGACATTCTCATCCTCGACGCCCCAACCCTGTTCGATCGCCCCGGCGGCCCCTACGTCGATCCCAACAGCCGCGACTATCCCGACAACTGGAAACGCTTCGCCGTGCTCTCCAAGGCCGGCGCGGAGATCTCCGCGGGCGCCCTGCCAGGCTGGCAGCCCGACCTGGTACACGCCCATGACTGGCAGGCGGCGCTGACACCGGTTTTCATGCGCTACAGTGAGATGCCGGAACGCCCAAGCCTCCTGACCATCCATAACATCGCCTTCCAGGGCCAGTTCGGCGCCGAGATCTTCCCGTACCTGGGACTGCCAGTCCACGCCTTTGCCGAAGCACTCGAATATTACGGTGGGATCAGTTATCTGAAGGGCGGGCTGGTCACCTCCCATGCCATAAGCACAGTCAGTCCCTCCTATGCCGAGGAAATCCTTACCCCGACCTTCGGCATGGGCCTGGAGGGTGTAATCGCCAGCCGTGCCGACGATCTCTACGGTATCGTCAACGGCATCGATGCCACGGTCTGGAACCCGTCGACCGATCCGCATCTCGCCGCGCACTACACCGCCGCCTCGCTGAAGAAGCGGCAGGCGAACCGTTCGGCACTTGAGGCGCGCTTCGCGCTCGACAGCGACGGCGGACCGATCTTCTGCGTCATCTCACGTCTGACCTGGCAAAAGGGCATGGATCTGCTCGCCGAGGTCGCCGACACGCTTGTTGCCGCCGGAGGCAAGTTGGTGATCCTCGGTTCAGGCGATCACGGGCTTGAATCGGGCCTGTTATCCGCTGCGGCGCGTCATAAGGGCCGGGTTGCCATGGTGGTCGGATATAATGAACCACTGTCGCACCTGATGCAGGCCGGTTCCGATGCCATCCTCATCCCGTCGCGCTTCGAGCCTTGCGGCCTCACGCAGCTCTATGCCTTGCGCTACGGTTGCGTACCGGTGGTCGCCCGCACAGGCGGACTGGCGGATACCATCATTGACGCCAACGAAGCGGCTCTGGCCGCCAAGGCGGCAACCGGCATACAGTTCGAATCCGGCTCGGCCGAGGCCTTACGCTCGGCCATTCGCCGAACCGTGCGCCTTTACGGCGCGGCTAAAGTCTGGAGCCAATTGCAGAAACAGGGGATGAAATGCGACGTCTCCTGGGGCAGAAGTGCCGAACGCTATATCGACCTCTATCAACGCCTCGTCTCGAAAGGCCAGTAAGTCCATGATTTCGACGGTTGCCACCACACCCTTCGGGGACCAGAAGCCGGGCACATCCGGCCTGCGCAAGAAGGTACCTGTCTTCCAGCAGCCGAACTATGCCGAAAACTTCATCCAGTCGATCTTCGACAGCCTCGAGAATTTCAACGGCGAGACGCTGGTGATCGGCGGCGACGGCCGTTTCTACAATCGCGAGGTTATCCAGAAGGCGATCAAGATGGCCGCCGCCAACGGTTTCGGCAAGGTTCTGGTCGGAAAAGGCGGCATTCTCTCGACACCTGCTGCCTCTCACGTCATCCGCAAGTACAAGGCTTTCGGCGGCATCATCCTCTCGGCCAGCCACAATCCCGGCGGGCCGACCGAAGATTTCGGCATCAAGTATAATATCGGCAACGGCGGGCCCGCGCCGGAAAAGATCACCGACGCGATCTTTGCGCGATCCAAGGTCATCGATACATACAAAATCGTCGACGCTACCGACCTCGACCTCGACGTGATCGGCAGCGTGACCGTCGAGGGTATGGCGGTCGAAGTCATCGATCCGGTCGCCGATTATGCCGCGCTGATGGAGGAACTCTTCGATTTCGGCGCGATCCGCAATCTGTTCGGTCTCGGCTTCCGCATGGTGTTCGACGCGATGAGCGCCGTCACCGGCCCCTATGCCAAGGAGATCATCGAACGCCGGCTCGGCGCGCCCGAGGGCACGGTCAGAAACTTCATCCCCCTTCCGGATTTCGGCGGCCATCATCCAGACCCGAACCTCGTTCACGCCAAGCAACTCTATGACGAGATGATGGCGGGCGACGCCGCACCCGACTTCGGAGCGGCCTCGGACGGCGACGGAGACCGTAACCTCATCATCGGCAAAGGCATATTCGTCACGCCATCCGATAGCCTTGCCATTCTTGCCGCCAATGCTGATCTGGCACCGGGCTACGCAGGCGGCATCGCCGGCATAGCCCGTTCCATGCCAACCAGCGCCGCAGCCGACCGCGTGGCAGAAAAGCTCGGCATCGGCATGTACGAGACGCCGACCGGCTGGAAGTTCTTCGGCAACCTGCTCGACGCCGGCAAGGTGACGATCTGCGGCGAGGAATCGGCGGGAACCGGCTCGAACCATGTTCGCGAGAAGGACGGGCTCTGGGCCGTCCTTCTATGGCTCAACATCCTTGCGGTGCGCGGCGAGAACGTTCTGGACATCGTGACCCAACATTGGGCGACCTATGGTCGCAACTATTACTCGCGTCACGACTATGAAGAAGTTGACAGTGACGCGGCCAACGGCCTGATCGCGGCGCTGCGCGCCAAGCTGGAGAGCCTTCCAGGCACGAAGATCGGCGACCTTACCGTCACGGCGGCCGACGATTTCGCCTATCACGACCCTGTTGACCAGTCGGTCAGCAAGAACCAGGGCATCCGCATCCTGTTCGAGGGCGGCTCGCGCATCGTTTTCCGCCTTTCCGGTACAGGTACGTCCGGAGCCACGCTGCGCGTCTACATCGAGCGCTATGAACCCGACGCCAGCCGTCACGATCTGGAGACTCAGGCCGCGCTGTCCGATCTGATCGCGACGGCCGAGAGCATCGCCGACATCCGTGTCCGGACCGGCCGCGACGCCCCGAGCGTCATCACCTGAGCGGGTCCCCCCATGAACCCCTTTGAGACCAGGCAAGGCGGCGTCGTACTGACCGACAGCGGAGCCGATTTTGCTGTGGGATCGCACCATGCCGAACGGATCGAACTCTGCCTGTTCGACGCATCAGGCCGGGCCGAGGTCGCCCGCCTGCCAATGGAGCGCGACTGCGATCATGTCCACCGTCTGCATGTTGACGGCATCGTCCAGGGCGCCCGGTACGGCTTCCGCGCCCATGGCCGCTATGCGCCGGATCATGGCTACTGGTTCGACCCGTCCAAGCTTCTGGTCGACCCCTATGCGACGGAGATCGACCGTCCTTTCGCCCACGACCCACGGCTTTCGGTCTTCGGTAGCGATACGGCAGCACTGGTGCCGAAAACAATCGTTACCAACCACCCGCTGGCCAAGCCAATGCGCCCGCTCCTGCCCAAGGGCGGCTTTATCTACGAACTGGCCGTAAAAACCTTCACCATGCGGCATCCAGAGGTACCGCCCGAGCAGCGTGGAACGGTTGCAGCCCTTGCCCATCCTGCCATCATCGCCCACCTCAAAAAGCTCGGCGTCAACGCCATCGAACTGATGCCGATCGTCGCCTGGATCGATGAGCGCCACCTGCCGCCCATCGGGTTGACCAACCTCTGGGGCTACAACCCGATCGCACTCATGGCGCTCGATCCAAGGATCGTGCCGGGGGGCATGAGGGAGTTGCGCGAAACAGTGCAAACGCTGCATGACGCCGGCATCGGCGTGCTGCTTGATCTGGTCTTCAACCACACCGGCGAAAGCGACAAGCTTGGTACGACACTGTCGCTACGCGGCCTCGACAATCTCTCCTGCTACCGCCACCTGTCCGATAATCCCGGCGTGCTGGTCAATGATACGGGCTGCGGCAATACACTCGCCTGCGATCACCCCTATGTCCGACACCTGATCATCGACAGCCTGCGCCATTTCGTCATACATGCCGGCGTCGACGGCTTCCGTTTTGATCTCGCGCCGATCCTCGGCCGCACGACTCAGGGCTTCCACACAACCTCCCGCACGTTGCACGCCATCCTTGTCGACGAGGTTCTGGAAGACCGGGTGATGATCGCCGAACCCTGGGACATCGGTCCCGGCGGTTACCAGCTCGGCAATTTCCCCGCTCCGTTCCTGGAATGGAACGACCGGGCCCGCGACGACATACGCCGCTACTGGCGCGGCGACAGCCACATGGCCGGCAACCTTGCCACGGCCCTGGCCGGGTCTTCCGAAATCTTCACACGGCACAAGGAGAACGAAACCCGCAGCGTAAACTTCGTCGCCGCCCATGACGGTTTCACTCTATTCGACCTGGTCTCCCATAGCCACAAGCGCAATGGCCGCAACGGCGAGCACAACCGCGACGGCCATGATGAGAATTACAGTTGGAACAATGGGGTGGAAGGCCAGCCCGACAATGTGACCGTGCTCGCCGACCGTCACCGCGACGTGACCGCCCTCCTCGCGACGCTCTTTGCCACGCGTGGCACCATCATGCTGACTGCGGGTGACGAGTTCGGGCGGACCCAGCACGGCAACAACAATGCCTATTGCCAGGACAACGAACTGACCTGGCTCGATTGGGAGGCGGCGGATCAGGCGCTGATCGCCCATGTCTCCCGGCTTTCTCAGCTACGCAAACGTTTCTCGGTCTTTGGCGAGACGCACTTTTTCGCCAACGGCGGCGAAGTGGAATGGCTGAGCCCAGGCGGAACGCCTATGTCTGTCTCGGATTGGGAAGACGGCGAGGCCCTTGGCTTGGCCATGGTCCTGCAGACGATCGACTATGAACTGAAGACCAAGCTGCGTCTCGCGGTGCTGTTCAACCGCTCGCACGTAGAACTGGATTTCCGTTTGCCCCAAGTCAAGAACCGGCATTGGCACCATTTGCCGGACGAACAACACGTCGAGAAGGTCCGACTAGGCGGCCGTTCAGTCGCATTTTACATTGAGCAATGATTTTTCATATTCCTTGCGCACGGGCGCGCTATTCCCTGTTCGAGCACGCCCCTGTAAGGATTCCTTCTACTGCAACCATTGGTGAGATTCCATGCCCCGTGAGATTTCCCTGTCCGAGGTTTCGGCGCTGATCGGCGAGGAGATCGGCGTGTCCAAGTGGATCACCGTCGATCAGACCATGATCGACGCCTTTGCCAGTGCGACAGACGATCACCAATTCATCCATGTGGATCCGGCCCGTGCCGCCGAAACGCCTTTCGGCGGAACCATCGCCCACGGTTTTCTGACGCTCTCGTTGCTGTCTACGATGAACTACGACTGCCTGCCGAAAATTCGCGAGCAGACGATGGGGATCAACTACGGCTTTGACAAGGTGCGCTTCATGACGCCGGTGAAGTGCGGCAAGCGCATACGCGGGCATTTTGTTCTGGCCGAAGCACGGTTTCGCGGCGCCGGTATGATGATGGCCACCTATGACGTGTCGATCGAGATTGAGGGCGAACGGAAGCCGGCGCTCACCGCCAACTGGATCACCATCATCCAGTTCGATCCGAAGGACCGCCCCGAAGGGGTATGACAACAACGTCCTGAAAGGGAGAACCATGGATAGACCCGAAAGCGTTCGTCAGTCCTTCCTGCGTCAAGCCCGCGCCTGCAACGATCTCGGTTCGCCTTTTACCGCCCGTCTCTGCCGGATGGCCGCCGAACGTCTCGACGAGAGTACCGCCGTGGGCCGCCGTCTGCTGCAATGGCAGGGCGACCCGACCAGCAGCGGCGATGCCTTGGCATTGCGGCTGGCGGGCTCCCTGCATGCCGTCGTGCGTTCCGGTCAGGATCCGCACCTTGCCGGCGTCTACCCGCCCCACACCAACCTCGATGACGATGCGCTCTGGGCCGCGGTCGATGCCGCGCTGCGCCGCGACGAGACTTTTATCCTCGCATGGCTGCGCTCGGCACCACAGACCAACGAGGTGCGCCGCTCCGCAGCCCTTCTGCCGGGTTTCCTCACTATCGCCAAGCTGTTCTCCAAACCGCTCATGCTGTCAGAGGTGGGAGCGAGCGCCGGGCTCAATCTGCAGTGGGATCGCTATGCCTATCGGCTCGGCGATTTCTCCTGGGGGACAACGTCAAGCGTCACACTCACACCCGACTGGGAAGGCCCGCCACTGCCGGATGCCGATCTCGTTGTCTCGCAACGGGCTGGCTGCGACCTTAACCCACTGGATCCCTCTTGCTCAGACGATCGGGAACGCCTTGCAGCCTATATCTGGGCCGATCAGACGGACCGGCTGGAGCGAACCCGAAAGGCGCTTGAAATCGCGGAGGCGTCCGGTTTGAAGATCGAGCGCGCCGACGCGATCCAGTGGCTGGCCGAGCGTTTGGTGCAGCCGCATGAAGGCTTGGTCCACGTCATCTACCATTCGATCGCCTGGCAGTACTTTCCGGAAGATTTGAAGGCCCGCGGCGAGGCCCTGATCACGCAAGCGGGCGACCGTGCCACCACAGACGCACCGCTTGCGCGCCTCCAGATGGAAGCTGACGATCAGGCCGATGGGGCAGCGCTGAGCTTGCAGGTCTGGCCGACAGGCGAGCGCCATGAGATCGGCCGCGCCGATTTCCACGGTCGCTGGATCAAGTGGAAAGGCTGGCCGGGACTTTAGGCCCGGCCAGGTTCTTCAAAACTCAGGCCGCAGCGTCTTCAGCCGCCTCGTTAAGCAGGCCGAAGGCGTATTCAGCGAAAGAGCGCCAGCATTCGAGGCGGAAGGTTTCCTCGTCGACCCGATAGATCACGGCCTCGATCTTGCCGAACACCGTGCGGGCGACTGCGCCGACGGGGAAGGTTCTCAGCGAGAGGTTCAGCGGGCAGCCGGCATTGATGGCATTGGCAGCCACCGGACCGGAGACCACGATCGCGGCGTTCCTGTGCGAGACATCGGTCGCAGAATGGAGCGCACCTGAAGCCGCGCAATCCGCCATCAGATCGCCGCCCTTGTCATCGATCAGCAGCCACTCGTCCGGTCCGAGCCAGAAGGCCAGGCGCCCCTTGGCGGCGGTTGTGCCCTTCGGCTTGACCGGCAAATTGAGGCCAAGCGCCTTGGACAGCGCGGCGACGTCTTCAGGTCGAGCCCGCAGCGATACTCGGGTTGCGGCCTCGGCAGGTCGCAGGCGAACCGATGGCGAGCCGCCATGAGCACCAGCGAGTACGGACTTGCGTTCAGCGACGAAAGCATCAGCCATGGATGCGGCCCCCTTCCTTGTCAAAGAATACCGTGTCGGTCACCTCGACCGCGATGGTCTTGTCCTTCATCGGCACATAGAGCGTCTCACCCATGCGCGCCCGGCCGCCGGCCAGAGTGGCGATAGCGATCGACCGACCGAGGTTTTCCGACCAGTAGGACGAGGTCACGTGCCCAAGCATGGTCATCGGCTTCGGCTGGTTCGGATCGGCGACGATCTGGCCGCCCTCTTCCAGAACCTCGTTCGGGTTTTTGGTCAACAGCCCGACGAGTTGCTTGCGACCGTCCTTCACCAGATCCGGGCGCTTGAGCCCGCGGATGCCGACGAAGTCCTTTTTCTTCTTCGACACGGCCCAACCATAGCCGGCATCGTCCGGCGTGAGCGTGCCATCGGTATCCTGGCCGACGATGATATAGCCCTTCTCGGCGCGCAGCACGTGCATGGTCTCGGTGCCATAGAGGCAGGCGCCGAGGCTTTCGGCCTGCTTCCAGATCGCCTCGAACACCGAGGCGCCGAAATCGGCCGGCACGTTGACTTCAAAACCAAGTTCACCGGTGAAGGAGACGCGGAACAGCCGAGTCGGAACGCCACAGAAGCTACCCTCGGCCACACTCATATGCGGGAAGGCCTCGTTAGAGAGGTCGATGCCTTCGACGAAGGGGGCGATGATGTCGCGCGCCTTCGGCCCCTGCACGGCGATAACCGCCCACTGTTCGCTGGTGGAGGTCAGCCACACCTTAAGGTGCGGGAACTCGGTCTGCAGATAGTCTTCCATATGGTTGAGCACACGCGGCGCGCCGCCCGTCGTCGTCGTCACATGGAAGCGATCCTCGGCCAGGCGACCGACAACGCCGTCGTCGTAAACGAAGCCGTCGTCGCGGGTCATGATGCCGTAGCGGCACTTGCCCGGCTTCAGCGTATCCCAGGCGTTGGTATACATGAGATTGAGGAAGGCGGCAGCATCCGGACCGACCACCTCGATCTTGCCCAGCGTCGAGGCGTTGAACACACCGGCAACGTCGCGCACCGTCTTGCATTCGCGGTTGACTGCGGCGTGCATGTCCTCACCCGGACGTGGATAGTACCAGCCACGCTTCCAGTTGCCGACGTCCTCGAACTCCGCACCGAGAGATGCCTCCAGGGCATGCATCGGCGTCTTGCGGGTCGGGTCAAACAGCTCGCCGCGCGAGTGATTGATCAGCGTGCCGAAGGTCACGGGCGTATAGGGCGCGCGGAAGGTCGTGAGACCGACCTGCGGGATCTCCTTGCCCAACACTTCGGCGGCGATCGCCAAGCCATGCATGTTGGACAGCTTGCCCTGATCGGAGGCCATGCCATTGGTAGTGAAGCGCTTGATGTGCTCGATCGAGTGCATACCTTCGCGCACTGCCAGGCGGATGTCCTTGGCGCAAACATCGTGCTGGAAGTCGATGAAGGCCTTGACGCTGGTGTCGCGTCCTGCCCCTTCCGCCGCCCCGATCATGCCGCCGGTCCATGCGAACGCATTGACACCCGACAGCGCTGTGGCCGGGTCTGCGCTCGCACCGGCACCCTTGGCCATCACCACGCCGGCTGCGACCGCCTCGTCGAGGACAGCCTGAAGGTCGTCGGTGCCTTTGCAGGTGCCGACGCAGATGCAGTCCTGCGCGTAGACGTCCGGTAGGAAGCGATCGTTGAGAGCGTCGAACTTCAGCTTGCCGCGAGATTGCGAGAAGAGATGTACGGACGGCGTCCAACCGGCCGAAACAATCAAAGCATCAACCTCGATCTTGCGACCACTGGAAGCACCGTTCCGCTTGACCGTCATGGAGCGGACACGCAAGCGACCCGAGGTATCGGTGACTGAATGGCCGACCAGAACCTCGATGCCGAGTGAACGCGCCTGGGCGAGAACCTTTTCGCCCGGCTTTTCGCGGCAATCGACGATCGCGGGGATCGTGATGCCTGCGCGTTTCAGGTCGAAGGCGGCCTCGTAGGCCGAATCATGGGCGGTATACACGCCAACCTTGGCGCCAACCGCGACGCCGTAGTGGTTGAGATAGGTGCGCGCCGCCGACGCCAGCATGATGCCGGGACGGTCGTTGTTGGCAAACACCATGTGACGTTCGATCGAGCCGGTCGCCAATACCACCTTCTTGGCCCGAACCTGCCAGAGCCGCTCGCGCGGCAGGCTCTTGGCGGGCTTGGCGACATGATCGGTGACGCGCTCGGCAAGCGCCACGAAATTGTGGTTGTAGTAGCCGAACGCGGTGGTTCGCGTCAGGACCCGGACATTCGGCATACCGGCCAGCTTGTCCGCTGTCGCCTGTGCCCATTCGTAACCGTTCTGACCGTCGACGGTGGCACCGATGTCGAAGTGAAAGGCACCACCCATTTCCGGTTGTTCGTCGCAGAGAATGACCTCGGCTCCGCTCTCGGCGGCAGCCAGCGCGGCCGCAAGACCGGCGGCACCACCGCCGACGACGAGTACGTCGCAATGCGCGTAGCGGCTGGAATAATGATCCGGGTCATCTTCCTTCGGCGCCACACCGAGGCCGGCGGCACGGCGGATGAAGGGCTCGTAGACCGAATGCCAGAAGCTCTTCGGCCACATGAAGGTCTTGTAGTAAAAGCCGGCGGCGAAGAACGGCGAGAAAAAGTCGTTGATCTCGCCAATGTCGAGCGACAGCGACGGCCAACGGTTCTGCGTCTCGACCTTCATGCCGTCGAACACTTCCTGCACCGTGGCACGAACGTTCGGCTGCTTGCGTGCGGCATCGCGCGAAACGTCGAGCAGCGCGTTCGGCTCTTCCGGACCAGCAGTCACGATGCCGCGCGGGCGGTGATACTTGAACGAGCGGCCGACGAGATGCATGCCGCCGGCCAGCATAGCCGAGGCGACGGTATCGCCCTCATAGGCCGTCAGACTCTTGCCGTCGACGGTGAAACGGGCGGTACGGGCAGGCGTCAGGCGGCCTGTCCCTGGAATACGATTGGCGCCGCTCATTTCGACGCTCCCTTCTCGACTGCGTTCGGGAGGAAGGCGGAAACATCAGCCTTGGGCTCTCCCGCCTTGTAGGTCAGGTGGATCTTGTCGCTCACGGTATCGCGCACGGCATTGAAGAAACGGCCACAACCGTTCATGTGGCGCCAGCGCTCGAAGATGAGGCCCTTCGGATTGTCGCGCAGGAAGAAGTAGTCGGCGAACGCCTCATCCGAAATGTCAGCGATATTCTCCGGTCGGGCGATATGCGCTTCGCCGGCGGCGTGGAACTCGAGCTCGGAGCGCTCTTCCTCGCAATAGGGGCATTTGATCAGCAACATGATGAACGTCCTTCGGGATCAGTGCGCCACGGCGGCAGCGGCCGCCTCGTCGATCAATCGGCCGGTTCGGAACCGGTCGAGGGTGAGCCCCGCTGCCAGGCGGTGCGGCTCGCCCTTGGCGATCAGGTGCGCGAACAGGTTGGCCGAACCGGGGGTCGCCTTGAAGCCGCCGGTTCCCCAGCCGGCGTTGACGAACAGGTTTTGAACCGGCGTCACACCCTGGATCGGCGAACGATCGGACGTATTATCGGTAATGCCGCCCCATTGACGCATCATCTTGACGCGGCGGAACATCGGGAAAAGCTCGCAGATCGCATCCAGCGTGTGGGTGATGATCTGCAGGCCGCCTGTCTGCGAGTAAGAATTATACTGGTCCGTACCGGCGCCGATGACAAACTCGCCCTTGTCCGACTGGGAGATATAGGCATGCACGGTGTTCGACATGACGACGCAGGGGAAGATCGCCTTCATCGGCTCGGACACGAGCGCCTGAAGCGGCTGGCTCATGAGAGGTAGGCGAACACCAGCCATTCCCATGACAACCGAGTTGTGGCCCGATGCGGAGACACCGATCTTCTTGGCGCCGATGAAGCCACGCGTCGTCTCGACGCCAGTGACTTCGCCGTTCGGGCCACGACGAATGCCGGTCACTTCCGTATTCTGAATGATGTGAACACCGCGATCGGAGGCCGCACGTGCGTAACCCCAGGCAACCGCGTCATGGCGGGCTGTTCCGCCGCGACGCTGCAGCGCCGCACCGTTGATCGGGTAACGCGCGGTCTTGGAGATGTCGAGCGGCGGGCAGAAATCCTTGGCCTTTTCCGGCGTCAGCCACTCGTTGTCGATACCATAGAGGTTGTTGGCATTTACGTGACGCTTGAAGGACTGCATGTCATGAGTGTTGTGCGAGAGCATCAAAACCCCGCGCGGCGAATACATGACATTATAATTGAGCTCCTGACTGAGCCCCTCCCAGAGCTTCAACGAATGCTCGAAGATGTCCATGCTCTCTTCATAGAGATAATTGGACCGGATGATGGTCGTGTTACGGCCGGTATTGCCACCACCCAGCCAACCGCGCTCGATCACGGCGACATTGGTGATTCCATGCTCCTTGGCGAGATAATAGGCCGCGCCGAGGCCATGACCGCCCGCACCGATGATGATGACCTCATAGGAATCGCGGGGTTCCGGAGAAACCCATTGGGCCTCCCAGCCTTTGTGGGCGCGAAGAGCTTCGCGTGCCACGGCAAAAACCGAATATTTGCGCATTTCGCCTCAAACTCCTGTAGTTCAGGCTATTGGATAGGACGAGACAGTTGCAAATCCAAATGCGTCAAGACCGTCCCTTTGCGACGTCGCGACATGCGTCTTTCGACACGCACGGGCCGCATCCGTCGACCAGTGTTTTTTGCCTCGCGAAAACGCCTGCACCATATGGACTTTGCCGCGATGTTCTGGTAATTGGCCTCGCTAATCGCTGGGCCCTGCGGCCGGGCGAAAAGGATTGTTATTCATTCCGCTGGCGACCTGACTTTGGCGGAATGACCACTCAAAACCAAAGGAACGGGATAAACGTGCAGGTACTAGTCCGCGACAACAACGTTGATCAGGCGCTTCGCGCTCTCAAGAAGAAGATGCAGCGCGAAGGTATCTTTCGCGAGATGAAAATGCGTGACTATTACGAGAAGCCCTCGCAGAAGCGTGCGCGCGAAAAGGCCGAAGCGGTTCGCCGCGTTCGCAAGCTGGCTCGCAAGCGCATGCAGCGCGAAGGTCTGATCGCAGCCCCGGCGCGCGCCGCTCGCTGATCTGTCGTTTTTTCGACGTTTTCCGATGTTTTAAGGGCGGGGGCGATCTTTTCGCCGCCGCTCTTTTCCTATTTAGTCAACATCGCTGCCGTTCGGCTCCTCGGCGGCGCACAGCCCTGCCGGACAATTGGCCTGCCATGATTGATCATTCACTCCTCGAGACCTCCAAGCTCGCCATCGCCGAAACACGTCGCCTCGCCGGCGCAGTCGCGTTCGCGGCTCTCGTCGGCCTTGCCGGCTGCCAGTCGATCGAAACCCCCGACACGATTCGGATCGACCGCGAGCAGGGTTCGCAGGAGAACATCGCCTCTCTGTCTTCCGTCATCGCTGCCAATCCGCGCGATCCGGAAGGCTACAACGTTCGTGGCTCCGCTTACGGCCGGGCCGGACAGTTCAGCAGGGCGCTGGACGACTTCAACACGGCATTGCAGCTCAACCCGAACTTCTACCAGGCCTACGCCAACCGCGCGCTCGTCTATCGCAACATGGGCAAGCCGGTCGAAGCCGCCAGGGATTACAACGCCGCGCTGCGCCTCAACGCGAACTACGATGTCGCCTATATCGGCCGCGGCAATATCTACCGTCAGGCCGGCCGCATTGACGAAGCCTTCGGCGACTTCAATCGCGCCATCCAGCTCGATACGACGGACGGTCGCGCCTACCACAACCGCGGACTGATCTATCAGTTGCGCGGCCAGCACGACAAGGCCATCGACGACTTCTCGAAGGCCATCTCGCTGTCGCCGAGCGCGCCGGAGCCCTATAATGGCCGTGGCATATCCTATGTCGCCCTGAATGACGACGAAAACGCCTTCGCCGACTTCAATCACGCCATCGAGCTCGATGGCAAGGTCGCCGAGTCGTGGGCCAATCAGGCGCTGATTTACGAGCGCCGGGGTGACAAGGCCCGTGCGGCGAAATCCTACGCCCACGCCCTGCAGCTGGATCCCAAGTATCTGCCGGCCAAACAGGGCCTGGACCGGGTTCGCGCCGGCGGCTGATTGGCGACCGTCTCATTCATTCATCCGATTGGAAGAAAACGCCGGCATCGCCCGGCGTTTTTTTGCGTGCGGGGCGCGTGCCGCACGGCGCAGAGGTCAATCGCGTCTGCCGAACAACAGCCCGACCGGGCCGCGACCGGCTTCTCGACACAAACCGGAAAACACCGCGGCCATGGATGCCCCCACCAGTCCGCCGACCATGATCAGCACAAGGTTCGCAAGCGCAAAGCCGATCGCCGCGGTTGCCATGCCACACAAGCCGGTGAGCAATATGGAAAGAGGCCAGTTCGCCCTTGCGTCCATGGCCTGAACGACAATACCGCCGGCCAGAACCGCAGCAACCACAACCGCCCAATAGGCCAGCGGGCTGACTGTGACGAGGAAGACGACCGCCAAAAGCAGGACGCCCCCGGCAAGAGCAATCTGCAGGCTCAGAGCCGGCCTGGGCCACGCCCGACGACCTTCGCGCGCAGGCAGCAGGCGGCGCAGAAACAGCACGCTGCCGCCGGCCAGCACCAGCGCACCGGCAATTCCGGCAAGCACAGCCGAGCCTGCACGCTCGAGATCACCCGAAACGGGACCCGCACTCAATAGCAACCCACCAGAATCGACCACTGCGAAGGATAGCAACAACGCTACGAGGCCATAAAGAACCAATGAGCCCGTGAGAAAAAGGGGAATATGAGCAACCGGCAAGCCGAGGGCTGCCACGGCACCGAATGTCGCGCCGACGCCGAGCGCCAGAACGACGAGCAAGAAGCCGCCAAAGCTCGGCTCAGCCGCCAGCATCGCGGCCACCGCGGCGAAGGATAGGCCGGAGGCCAGCAAGGGGACGGCGGTAGACAGTGGGTAGCCGCGCGCACCGCGCGCCGCGGCGATGGCAAGGAGCATGATGGATGCCAAATCACAGATGGCCGCAACACCTTGCATTCCGACCCTCAGCGATCATCGCGAGCGGCAGCGGCGGAAACCCGCCGCCCGGCGATCAGCAGCCCAGCAACCACGCCAGCCGACGCCAGCATCAATGCTAAAAAGGACAGATTGCGCCCGTACCCCGCCGGCAGCCCGATCACAGCCAGGATCGCCCCGCTCGACATCGCCGAAGCCAATAGGCCGGCAACCACCACGAACGGCTGGCGATGGTCGCGCGTTCCACGCGAAGCCAGAAACCAGCCGGCGAGGATAGCCAGTACAAACACCGCCAGTCGAAAAAGAAACGGATCATGCGCGGCGGTGAACATGCTTGCGCTCTCCCGACCGCTGAACGATCAGCGCATCATGAAAATGCCGGCGGCGGTCAACACGATCAGAACGATCAGCCCCCCGATGAAACCAGCGCCGCCGAAGAAACCAGCGGCCATGGCGACCAGCAGCGCAACCAGGAATACGGTGCTGTACTTGGTTGCAGCGATAAAGAGACCATAGGTCTTCTCGTGCTCGCCATAGTTCATCGACGCGCCAGTTTCGACCGGACCGCTGTGGTGTTCGCTCATGATTTGTCTCCCCTTGGGCCGGCCGCTTCACGCTCTTCGTCGGGCACGGCCTGGAATTCGTCACAGTGCAGGCTGCGTCAATACGCCTCCCCCACTTTCGCATTACACAAAGGTCGCAGGGAGTGCAATCAGTCGCATGCGGCGATCGATCAATAATGTACGCCCGCAACGGCTCCCGGAACTTGTCCGTCTGCCACCAGACGCGCGGTTGGCAGAACCGTCAGAGACGGGAGCCCCTGCCGCCTGTCGCGGTCAAACATGAGGCGCCGCTCGTGTTCGGCCGAATTGAAGAACGGATAGCGCTCCAGCAGTTTGTGGCCGGCCGTACGGGTATTGGTGGCGAGCAGCGTGAGCTCCAGCCCATAGATTTCGGTCATCCGGCGGTCGACGATCGTATCGGCATAGAAGACGCGCTTGTAGAACGCCGCATGCGGCGGGCGCACATGCTGAAGAACGCGATCCGCCTTGAAATGGGCTGCCGCCACAATGCTTGGCCTCAGGGTAATGTAAGGCAGAACCGGGAGTTCCGCCGCCACATGCGGTTCGACCGCGAAACGCGCCGGATCGATGAGGGTCAAACCGGTGTCGAGAAAGTTGTCGATCGCATCCGGGAATACGCCTGAAGATTGTGCAACCGGATGACTCGGCGTAACGTAGTGCAACCGCACCGTGCTCACCAGCTCTTCGAAATAGTAAACGCCGAAGACATAGGCATGGTCGTCGAAGTCGATGTCATCGATGAGGTTGGCGGCGCCGACCGGCAGGACGTCTGCGGCCTTGTAAGCGCGGTAACGGAGCCGCTCGATGGCGTCAAAGTCCTCACTGCTTTCGATCCGCCGATACTCGATATTGTCGAGCAACGACATGAGTTTCGCGGAAAAACTCCCTGGCATCGGTGTCTGCGCGTTCATTTGATCGCCTCGCTGTTTACGTTTTGTTAACCAACACTAGCAAGCTAAGGCCGGTTACACATGTGCGAAATCCTGTAATGGGACAATTTACTATCTACTAAGGTTAATAAATACTTAAAAAACATGGTTAACCGTGCATCGGACACGGAGAACACCCTTTAGAATATGGGGGAAAAACGAGTTTTCAGGATGGAAGGGACGTCAGGCCACGTGGACCGGATGGGCCGAGATCGGCCTCTTTTGCGCCTGCTCTGCCAGCTCAGGAACAGCATCCGAGGCAATCGCCATCGAAAAAACATAGCCCTGGATCAAATCCGCGCAGCCATATTTGCTGATGAGCGCCAGTTGCTCGCGGGTCTCGACGCCTTCAACGATAATGCCGAGATCGAGTTGGCGCGACAGGTTGACGATACCGCGCAGCAGTTTCAGCCGTCTGGCATCCTCTCCGATATTACGCACAAAGGAACGGTCGATCTTGACGTAATCGACCGGCAGGGAATCGAGATAGCTTAGGCTGGAGAAGCCGGTGCCGAAATCGTCGATCGCGATGGAAATGCCGTGCGTGCGCAGTTCCTCGAGAATGACGCACACAGCAGTAAGCTCTTCAATCAGACTCGACTCCGTTACCTCAAGATGCAACCGCTTCGGATCGAGTCCGCAATCGGCCAGCGCCTCGAGAACCGTTTTGACGATGTCATCATTGCGCAGATCGAGAACCGACAAGTTGACCGAAACACCGATCTCCTCGGGCCATGACGCACAATCCCGGCATGCCTTGCGGATCATAAAACGAGTGATGTCCGTGACGATCCCCATTTCTTCGGCGATCTGAATGAAGATATTCGGTGGAATTGCGCCCTTTTCCGGATGTGTCCAGCGGGACAACGCCTCGCAACAGACAATCTTCGATCCGTCGGGCACGAACATCGGCTGATAGACGACCTGCAAGGCACCCGCCGTCACCGCCGCCTTCAGATCAGTCTTCAATCGCTGGCGTTCGATATAGCGTGCGTCCATTTCCTGAGCGAAAGCGGTAAAATTGCCCTTGCCATGGGATTTGGATTCGAACACGGCGAGATCGGCTTTGATCTGCCACTCCTCCATCCGAAGCTCGGAGCTCTCGATCAAGACAGCACCGGCGCAGAAGGTAATGGCAAATATGGTGCCGTCGACCTCATAGCTGCCGGCGATCGCCGCATGGACGTCCCGCATCTTCTGCTCCAGGTCGGCACCACCACCGACATTCGGAAAGAACAGAGCGAACTGGTCACCGACCAGATGGCCAACGATAACCGACCCCGCCGCCAGTTTCAGCAAACGATTGGCGACCGCGGCTAGAAGCCGGTCGCCAGTCACATGCCCCTTCATGTCATTGACGTGCTTGAACTCGTCAATATCGAGAACCATGAAACCCACGACACCGCTCTTTTTGCGGGCCGCGATCTGATCCAGAACAAGCTCGGCGAAATAGCCGCGTTGCGGCAGGCCGGTGAGGGAATCGAAACGTGCCATGTGCAGGATGCGACGCTCGGCGCGAATTCGGGCGGTGACGTCCTCAAAGATCAGCACGACGCCGCCTTCCGGCCGGCGGCTAGCCGAAAACTCCAACACCAGATCCTCGGAAAACTGCATGATGGCGCGGGAGACCGTGCCATCCATTAACTGCGCCAGCTGACGCTGGATCAGGCTTGGCATCGACCCGTCAACGAACGTGTGGCGTACGCCGTAGCGCAGCACGACGTCCAGGTCGCAGTTTTTCAGCCGCGCCCGATCGCCAAGGTGCAGCAGTTCGCAGGCCTTTCGGTTGATCACCTCGATACGGTTCTGCGGATCGAGCATGATAAGACCATGCGTCATGTTGTTAAGCGCGGTATCGAAGCTACCGACAAGTTTCTTCATTTCCCGCGAGGCGATGACATTTTCGTAGAGGAACTCGCGCACGCCCGTCGCCATCGCCTGGGTGGTCAGGACGAAGGGAATGAGCAGGATAGACAGCAGCACCTTGTAGGGATCATTGGAAAAGAAGGCGCCGACGATAATCGGAAGGCAACAGGCCAAGCTTTGGAGATTAACAGCCAGCCGCGAACCATAATTGCGGCCGACGATGGAAACCATCGAGGCCATTGTGACGGCGATGCAAGCGAGTTCGACGAACGTATCCTCGAACTGAAGAATGGAGTAACCACAGCCGATACCGAGAATGGCGGCGGTGGCTGCGCCGCCCACAACATAGCGTATCTCCCAGTGTCGGATATCCTCGAGCGTCCAGGTGGATTTCTCCGCCCGGCTGAAACGCGCGAAGAGAAAAATGCGATTGGCGAAGACCACGACGAAAGCGATGGCCAGCACGATGAAAACCGGATCGCCAGTCTTATGATAAACTGTGAGATAGGTTAGGATGTGGACCAGCATCCCGGTAAACAGAGTCCGCCGGTTGCCGAACAGCGAAGTCACGAAGGACAGGTAAACGTCCGCCGGCACAGCTTTCGCGCTTAAAGCCCTCATCCGTTGGCCTCCTTGTTCCTGCAACTTATGCAAAACGATTTAAAAATCGATTGCGACCATAACAGGATATTCCATACCCCCACTACGGCTGCGGCGCCGAGGGTGGGAAGCCCCCACAGTCGCAAAGCATTGCCTCGTTTTGCGACGGTTGGCAATTCACTCCGGTCGAACGTGTTAAGAACGATGAAATGCCCAGGCCGCCCTTGTCCCGAAATGGTACGACGGGCAAGAGGCGGTCTGGACCTGGCGCCCTTGCGGGTCGATAGCGCCTGACGACAGAATTGACGGAAAACACTAGACGAAAGACTAATATAGAGGGCCGCGCATACTGCGAAAAGGCCGGAACTCCCGAGATTCGACCCGTTGCACGTCACGTTTCCATGCTCTAAGGACGACCCTTAGTATTTGGGGAGACCAACATGAAAATGTTATTGGCAATCACCCGGGTGATCGACACGATCAACGGGGCAATAGGACGCTGGGTTTCCTGGCTGCTCCTCGCCGCGGTACTGATCAGTGCTGGTAACGCTGTTGTCCGCAAGACATTTGACATCTCATCGAACGCCTGGCTCGAGTTGCAGTGGTATCTCTATGGCACCGTGTTCATGCTTGCCGCGGCTTACGCCCTGCTGAAGAACGAACATATCCGCATCGATATACTCTCAAGCTCGTGGAGCAAGAAAACGCGCGACTGGATCGACCTGATCCTGCACATCATCTTCCTCGTTCCCTTCACCTTCCTGATGACCTGGCTTGCCTGGCCGTGGTTCTGGAACTCGTTCAAGATCGGCGAGATCTCCTCGAGCGCCGGCGGGCTGACGATCTGGCCGGCGAAGGCCGCCATTTTCTTCGGCTTCCTGCTGCTGAGCGCCCAGGCGATTTCCGAGATCATCAAGCGCGCCGCCATCATCTTCGGCCAACTCGAAGACCCGGCACACGAAAAAGATGCCGCTGAAGTGACGGGACACTGACATGATCGATTTCATCGCGCACAATCTCGCCCCGATCATGTTCACCTCGGTGATGCTGATGCTCTTGCTCGGCTATCCCGTGGCCTTCACGCTGGCTGCCGGCGGCCTCATCTATTTTGCCATCGGCGTCGAATTTTCGTCCATCTCTCCGGAGATCCGCCTCTTCTGGCCGCTCTTGCAGTCGCATCCAGACCGCATCTACGGCATCATGTACAACGATACGCTACTGGCCATTCCCTTCTTCACATTCATGGGATTGATCCTCGAGCGTTCACGCATGGCCGAAGACCTGCTTGACACCATCGGCCAGTTGTTCGGCCCGATCCGTGGTGGCCTTGCCTATGCCGTCATCCTGGTCGGCGCATTGCTCGGCGCGACCACCGGCGTCGTGGCGGCCTCGGTCATGGCAATGGGTTTGATCTCGCTGCCGATCATGCTGCGCTACAATTACAATCGGCCGCTGGTTGCCGGAACGATCGCCGCTTCGGGCACTCTCGCCCAGATCGTTCCGCCCTCGCTGGTTCTGATTGTCATGGCTGACCAGCTTGGCCGCTCTGTCGGCGATATGTATGTCGGCGCCCTCTATCCCGCCTTGCTGATCATCGCCGCCTATTGCGCCTATATTTTTGCAGTGACTCTGATCAAACCGCAATGGGTCCCTGCCCTTCCGAAGGAGGCACGGACGCTCGGAGGTGGTATCACCTCCCTGTTCGTCATGCTCGCTATCACGGTAGCGCTCTATTTCCTTGGCCATGAAGTGCTATTCACGGGCATCGCCAGCGCCGACTGGCGCCTCGTGGCAGCGCTCGCCTTTGGCGTCTTTGCCGCCTATCTGATCGCGCTGGCCAACCGCACCTTCAGCCTCAACATCATCTCGCGGCTGACCCAGCAGGTCATCATCGTCCTGATCCCGCCGCTTGCCCTGATCTTCCTCGTTCTTGGCACCATCTTCCTTGGCATCGCAACGCCAACCGAAGGCGGCGCGATGGGCGCGACCGGCGCGCTGATCATTGCGGCCCTCAAGGGTCGCCTTTCGTTTGGCACGGTCAAACACGCCCTTGATGCCACGACGAAGCTCTCGGCTTTCGTCATGATGATCCTGATAGGCGCCCGCGTCTTCGGCCTGACCTTCTACGGTATCAACGGCAATGTCTGGATCGAGGAACTGCTGAGCGGGCTTCCGGGCGGTGAGTACGGCTTCCTGATCGTTGTCACGATCATCGTCTTCATCCTCGGCTGCTTCCTCGACTTCTTCGAGATCGCCTTCATCATGGTGCCGTTGCTGGCTCCGGTCGCCGACAAGCTTGGTATCGACTTGATCTGGTTCGGCGTCATCCTCGGCATCAACCTGCAGACGTCGTTCCTGACCCCGCCCTTCGGCTTCGCCCTCTTCTACCTGCGCTCGGTCGCGCCAGCCGGAAAATGGAAGGACAAGACGACAGGCAAGATGATGGATGGCATGAAGACGCTGGAAATCTACAAGGGTGTGCTGCCTTATATCATCATCCAGTTCATCATGATCATGGTGATCATTGCCTTCCCCGGCCTCGTCTTGCGCTACAAGAGCGGCGCGCAGGCGATCAACCCGGCCGACGTCCAGATCAACGTGCCCGGCTTCGGCCAGGGCGGGGGCATGTCGCTTCCGCCGCTCGGCTCCGGTGGTGGTAACGGCGCGCCGAACTTCGGTTTGCCGCCACTCGGTGGCGCAAACGGCAATGGAGCACCGGCAATGGGCCTGCCGCCGCTCAACCTCGGCGGACCGCAGCCGGCGCCTGCGGCACCCGCTGCTCCGGCTGCCAACCCGGCCATGGACCTCAGCCAGCCGCCTGTCATCAAGTGAAATACGCGCGGTGCCCTCAGAGGCGCCGTGCGGCCCAACTTGCCAACCGAACATGGACGCCCCGGATCACAGGTCCGGG
>NZ_BJZP01000014.1 GCF_007992095.1 Paenirhizobium naphthalenivorans | reverse complement strand
CGGGATTGGGGCGGACCGTCGCCTCCGGCGCATAGGGACTACTTCGTCGCGTCCCTTATGGATTTGCGGATCGAGGCATAGGTGTCGAGGAAGACTTTTTGCGTATCCGCATAGCCCTGCTTCGTCTTCTCCCATGCCTCGGCGGAAGCATCCTGGAGGCGTGCGATGCGGGCGCTCGCCTCGTCCACTTGGGCGTTCAGGGCAGCGATACGGGCATCGATCGAAGCCCGCTGATCGGCAGCGAGTTTTTCCGCATCGGCGCGCAGTTCGTCGAGCGCTGTCTGCCAAGCCTTCCGGCGCGCCTCCAATTCGGCTTCCAATACCGCCCGGCGGGTCGCGAGATCCGCCTTGGCCGTTTCGAGATATTCGTCGCGCGTGGTCTGGAATGCGACCCAGTTGTCGTCGAGCGACTTGCGCGCCTCGGCCACCTGCGCGTCCGTCCAGGTCCTGGCGTTGGCCACGGACTCCTCGGCCTGGATCCTGTAGGCGTCGCGCCGGTCGCGAAGCGTCTTCAGCGCCTCCTCGGCCCTTGTACGAGCCACGTCCTGAAGTTTTGCGGCTTCCTTCTCGAGGACAGCAATGGTCGCATCAAGCTCGGCAAGCTGATCCTGCGACCATTCCAGTGCTTGCCTGGCAAGCGAGGGGTCGTCCTGAGAGGCAAGAGCAGTCTGCGTGGGGGTCTCCTGCGCGAGGACGGCCGGAGCCGAAAACAGCGCGGTCTGGGCAACGAGGGCCAGACCAGTTGCGGATAAGCGGAGTTTCATGTCGGTTCTCCCTGGTTTTCTGTTGTGGAGATCGCCGATGCGTACGATCAAAGCAGTTTCGAGAAGGCGTCCTTGATCTTCTGGATCGTGCGGTCGTGAACGGCCCGTGCATCCGCAAGCCCCCCCTTGACGGCCTTCCAGGACTCGTCGCCGGCATCCTTGGCCTCACCGATTCTCGCCTGGAATTTTTCCGCTTCGTCCGACAGCCGCTTAATCGCGGCGTCGAACTCCCCGCGCGCCGTATCGACGGCATCTACCGCCTGCTGGCGCAAAGCCGTCAGGGACGCTTCCCAGGACCGCCGCTGGGCTTTTGCCCGAGCAACGACGACCTCACGGACCGTTTCGGCCTGATCCCTCACCGCCGACAGATAGGTCTGGAAGGCGGATTCGACCTCGATCCACTCGGCCTCCAGCGCATCCTGGATATCTTCGACGCTGCCCTTCACCGCTTGCGCTTCAGTGCGCAGATCGTCGTAGATCTTCTGGATTGTGCCGCGGGAAGCCTTGAGCCGGGCGAGCGCGGCATCGGCTTCCTTGCGTGCCGTGTCCTTCAGCGAGTCCGATGTCTTCTCGATTTCGGAAATGATCGCGTCCACATCATCGAGACGCTGTTTTGCCCAGGCGACGGCTTGGTGCGTATGGGATTGATCGCTCATCGGGTGTTTCCTTTTCTGTTCAAAGAGGAGATTGTCTGACTGTTCGGGGCAGGTTCCGTTCACTCCCCGGAGCGTCATTGGGGAAGCCGGACAGCCAGGAAATCACTTCGGCAGAGATCGCGGACCATGTCCTCGATCTGGCCGATGCAGTCGGGTTGCATCCGTTTCCAATCCATGCTGCGCAGCATGATGCCGCGCAGGAACCTGAAGCTGACGATGGCGGTCACGATCGCGCTGATGCGCAGCCTGAGTGCCTCGTCGCCGGGGCTGCGTCCGGAAAAGTCGCTCGCGGCTCGGACTAGGTGCTCCACCAAGGGGGCAATCGCCCGGTCGTAAATCAGTGAGAAGGCCTCGTCATTATCGTAGGTGCAGCGCGCGACGAACGAGGTCCACGAATGCGGCTCGGCATCTTCGAGAATGATGCGCAGAAGATTGGTGAGGGCTTCTTCGAAACGGATGACCTTTTCGGCAGGATCATCGGTTTCCAGGATCGCGCCCGTCTCTTTGAAGCGACTTGCGGCATAATCGGCGATCATCCGTGCCGCCGCGAGATAAAGCTCCTTCTTCCCCCCGAAATGATAGCGAATGGCCGACATGGTCGTGTTCGCTGCCTTGGCCAGGGCGCGCGTGCTGGCACCCTCATAGCCGACGGCGCCGATCACCTCGATCGCCGACGCGATAAGCAGCGAGCGCGTCTTGGCGCTCCTGGCCTCGTGTCCGCTGGATTCGGCTGATTTGACCGTCATGAACCCTACTCCTCATTCATAAATTCAATATAGTTCAATCGAACGAACTTTCAATTGACATGGGTCAAATCCCTCTCTACATCGCTTTAACGAACGTTAAGTTATTTGCGAGGGCAGCCATGCAAGCCACCGACACAAGAACCGCGATCGTCGAGGCTGCCGCCCGTCTCTACGCCGATCTCGGCTACAGCGCCGTTTCCATGCGTGATGTGGCGAGCGAGGTCGGTGTGACTCCGGCCAATCTCTATCACCACTTCAAGGGTAAGGGCGAACTGATCCAGGAAGCACTTGCGCATGTGTTCACGCATAAGGCAGCGTCGTTGGAGGCCCTGCTGGACACCAGCCGGGATGCTGACAAAAGGCTCGAAACCTTTGTCCGCTGGTTCGCGCATCTCCTAGTTGATGACCGAATCTTCTTCCGGCTGCTGATCCGGGAACTGACCGATGGAGACGCCGGGCGTCTGGAATATTTGTCGAAGACGGTTCTCGAACGCCCCTTCGCGCTCGTCCGGTCGCTGGCACGGGCAAGGATTCGCGACGGCGACGACGATTTCCTGGCGGCCGTCTCGATCATCGGAGTCGTGCTGGGGCATGTACAGCTCGGCGCGATCGTCCGGCACCTGCCCGGCGGACGCTCCGATCATCTCGATCCGGATGTGATCATACGCCATGTTCTCGCGGCTCTTCGCGAGAGTTTCAAGACCCCCCCTGCCAAGGACGCCTGAAATGTCCCGTTCCCTCCATACCGCTTCAATCCTTGCGGTGCTGCTTCTGCTATCCGGCTGTGATGACCACGGCGCCGAACAGAATTCAAAGGCAGCAGATCCCGTCGACGCAACCGTCGATACCGTCGAACTGAAAGATATTCCGATCAACTACACCGTTCCCGGTTCCGTGATCTCGGACGGGCGTGTGGAGGTGTCGTCACGTGTTGTCGGATTCATCGAGCAACTCGACGTGCGCGAGGGACAGCGCGTGAAACGGGGCGACCTGCTTGTGCGGATCGATCCGACCGATATCGACGAAGCCATCCGGCAGGCCCGTGCGCTCGTTATCGCCGCCGAAGAAGATCTGAGCGACGCCGAAACGGATGTTCGCAAATACACCGGCCTCGCTGAATCGGGCTCAGTCGCCTCGGAAACCCTGCGCAAGGCCAAGGTCCGGGCGGACATCGCCCGCACCACGCTCGACAGGGCGAAGTCGGCGCTCGCTGCCGCCGAAGCGCAGAAGGACTACGCGACGATTACAAGCCCCGTCGACGGCGTCATCGTTTCCGTGGCCAGGCGAAGTGGAGAGATGGCGACGGCCGGCGCCTCCATTCTAGTTGTCGAATCCCACGAGGTCCTACTGTTCAAGGCCTATCTGTCCGAGCAGAGCTTGGCATCCATCAGCACGGAAACAGCCGTCGCCGTCCGGATCGACGCGCTCGGCGGCCGGGAATTCGCGGGGCGTATCCGCGGGATCGTTCCCTCCGGGGACGACGTGACGCGACGTTATGAGATCAACGCTCTGCTGCCCGACGATGCGGCTCTCGTGCCCGGCATGTTCGGCCGCGCGGATATCCGGCTGGGAACCTATCAGGCCCCGGTCGTTCCCCGGGACTCGATCACGAAGAGGGGCGGTCTGGACGGTGTCTTCGTCGTCGAGAACGGAACGGCGCGGTTCCGATGGCTGCGCACGGGCCGGGAGTTGAACGGCGTCGTCGAGGTTGTGTCCGGCCTGAAGGGCGGGGAGAAGATCGTGGCTGAGGTCGATGGCGGGCTGCCGGACGGCGCCCGGATGAAGACGGCGGATGCCGTCCGATGAGCGCCCCCAATCTTAATATCGCCGGACGTCTAGCCCAGACGTTCATCACCTCGAAGCTGACCATCGTCTTCATCGTCGGCGTGGCCCTGATGGGCGTCATCGCGATCCTGCAGACCCCGCGCGAAGAGAACCCCCAGATCGTCGTGCCGGGCGCGGTGGTCACGGTCACGCTTCCCGGCGCTTCCGCCGCCGAGGTCGAATCCCTGATCGTCACGCCTCTCGAAGGCATTCTTAGCGAACTGCCCGGCGTAGACCATACCGCCGGTATCGCGCAGAATTCCGTCGGCATGGTGCAGGTGCAATTCGAGGTGGGCGAGTCGAAGGAAGAATCCCTCGTCAAGCTCTATGATCGTGTCCTCGCCAGCCGGTCCAGCCTGCCCACCGATGCAGGCACGCCAGTCGTCCGTTCGATCGACGCCGACGACGTTCCGATCCTTGCCGTCACGCTGGCCTCGGCGAACTACGACGACTATGCATTGAAACGGGTCGCGGAACGGATGGCCGAGCGCCTGCGCAGCGCCGAGAACGTTTCGGTCGTCGGCATCAAGGGCGGGCGTGACAGGGAAATCGCCATTGAGCTCGATCCGGATCGCCTTCAGGCCTTCGGCGTGACGCTGAGCCAGGCCTATGCTGCCTTCGAGGCGAGCAACCTGTCGGTTCCGCTTCAACCGACCGTCCGCGACGGCAAGGTCGAGGCCATCAAGCTCTCTGCATCCTTCACTTCGGCCGAGGATGTCCGCAACCAGATCCTCGCTGTACACGAGGGCCGGCCGGTCTATGTCCGCGACGTGGCGACCGTCACGGACGGCCCGGAGACGGAGATTACGCAGTTCAGCCGTTTTTCCTTTGGGCCGGGCGACCCGCGTTTCGCCAGCCCGGATTCGTCCGACATGCCGGCGGTGACCGTCGCCATTGCGAAGAAGAAGGGGGCCAATGCCGTCGTCGTCGCGAATGCGGTCATCGACCGCGTCGAGGAGATGCAGGCCTCCTTCGTGCCGAAGGACGTTCAGGTCGTCGTCACCCGCGACGACGGGGAGAAGGCCAACGATGCCGTGAACCTTTTGATCGAGCATCTCGCCATCGCGCTGGTGACCGTGGCGATCGTGCTGGTCTTCTTCCTCGGCTGGCGTGAGGCGCTGATCGTCACGGTCACCGTGCCGCTGATCTTTTCGATCACGCTGGCGGCCGATCTGCTCGGCGGCGTCACCATCAACCGCGTGACGCTGTTCGCGCTTATTCTGTCGCTGGGCCTGCTCGTGGACGCCGCGATTGTCGTCATCGAGAACATTCACCGCCACTACGGGTCGAAGCGGTCGCGGATGGCCAAGGAAAAGATGACGGTCCTCGCCACCAACGAGATCGGCAACGCCACCAACCTTGCGACCTTCGCCGTCATGCTGGTGTTCAGCGCGCTTTTCCTCGTCTCCGGCATGGCGGGCGACTATTTCTACCCAATCGCCTACAATGTGCCGATCGCCATGCTGGCATCCATCATTGTCGCCTATATCGTCACGCCCTGGGCGGCCAATTGCTGGCTGAGCCGCCATGCCGTGCAGGAGGCCGACGAGCATGAGCAGGAAGTCTCGCACAGCGAGCCCGGCCGGCTGGAAAAGCTCTATCTCCGCCTGATCGCGCCGCTGCAGGAGCATCGTGCCGCCCGCATCGGCTTTGCCGTGCTGATCGCCCTCCTGATGACGGGATCGGTGATGCAGGGCGCCTGGCAGTTCGTGCGCCCGTCGGGCGTGGGCGGCCCGGTTTCGTGGGCGGGCGTCAATATCGGCTTCCTGCCCAAGGACAACAAGAACACCTTCAACATCGTCGTCGCGATGCCCGAGACGACGCCTGTCGAGGAGACCGACAAGTTCGTGCGCGAGATCGGTGCGCTGCTCTCTCAGGACAGGAACGTCGTCAACTACCAGAGCTGGATAGGGCAGGCGGGGGTCGCCGACTTCAACGGCCTGTTCAAGGGAACCACCGAACGCGAAGGCAATCCGGTCGCCGAGATCCGCGTCAACCTGACTGACAAGCACGACCGCAAGGAAAGCTCCATCGACATCGTTCGCGAGCTGCGTCCCAAGGTCGATGAAATCCGCAAGCGCTATCCCGGCGCGGAAGCGGCGCTTGTCGAGGATCCGCCTGGCCCGCCGCTGCGCGCCACAGTACTGGCCGAACTCTACGGTCCAGAACCGGACGGCTTGCGGCAACTGTCCGCGAAAGTCCGCAAGGCCTTCGAGGTGACCTACGACATGGTCGATCTTTCCGATACGGAACCGGAAGATATCCCCGAACACCGGATCGTGCCGGACAAGGAGAAGGCAGCCCTTTCGAAGGTCTCGACCGCACAGATCTCCCAGGCCCTCGCCATCATCTATGGCGGAAACGAACTGAGCCGCGCGCACCTCGCTGACGAGAGGAATCCCGTCCCCGTCAGGGTCTACGTGCCGCGCCGCTACGCGGTGGACCCGGAGCGCCTTGACCGCGTCTTCGTCGACAATACCGACGGCAAGCCTGTCCCTCTGGCGGAATTGGTCAGAGTCGTACCGGCGAACGCAGACAGGCCGATCCAGCACCGCGACAACGAAAGGGTGAGTTTTGTCGGCGGTGAATTGTCGGACTCCGTACCTCTTTATGCGGTCCTCGACCTGCAGAGGCGTCTGGATGCCATTATTGCTCCCGATGGCAAGCCGCTCAGGACCGGCAATCTCGGGTTCCACGAAGATGCCCCCGATACGATCGGCGGCTACCAGTTGCTCTGGGGCGGCGAGATGCGCATGACCCTCGATATTTATCGCGACATGGGTATCGCGCTTGGCGGCGCGCTGCTGCTCGTCTACCTCCTGCTGGTCGCCTACTATCGCTCCTTCATGATCCCGGTGATCGCCATGTCCTCAGTGCCGCTCGGCGTGATTGGCATCTTTCCGGGGCACTGGATTGTTGGCGCGGACTTCTCCGCCACCTCGATGGTCGGCATCATCGCGCTTTCCGGTGTCGTGATCCGCAATTCGTTGCTGATCATCGACTTCATCCAGGACAACCGCAAACACGGCATGCCGCTCGACGTCGCCGTGCGTCAGGCAGGGGCCGTCCGCCTGCGGCCGATCCTGCTCACCACGTTCGCCATCATCCTCGGCTCGGCGATCATGATCACCGATCCGGTCTTTGGCGGTCTTGCGATCTCGCTGATCTTCGGCACTGTCGTCTCCACGGCGTTCACCGTATTCGTCGTGCCGATCCTTTACGAACTCGATGCCAAGCGACGCATTCAACGCGCCGGATAAGAGAGAGACAGGCCCGTTGTGAAAGCTGTATGCCGATAGCTGTCCAGAAGCCATAATCGTGAACAAAGCCTGCTGCCGATCGTTTCATATGCATGCCGGAGAAGGCCTGTCGGCTCGAAGCTGGGATTTTGGCTAAGTTGAAGAACGTCGACGTGGGACCCGTTTCCGGATCACCCGACTGGGGAATTTCCCGGGGGTGACACTCACGGCGGACCGGATGCGCCGGAGGCATTCATGAGCGATATCGGCGGCTTGTTGACGATATCGCTGTGAGGGCGAAACTCGTTGACCGGCCCCCGGTTTCTGCCGAGGCGATGTTGGCGGGCGAGAAATGGCAAAAGGTTAGCTGGCGCCGGGGCACTAATGAGACCTGTGCGCGGATAATCATAGACGTATGGAATCATTGATGATTCAATGCCTTTGTCGATTGATGGAGGTTGCGATGAGCCGTCGTCGTATTGGTCAGGAAGCGTTTGAGTTCGCGCCGGATCGCAAGAACGCTTCGACATTGGATGCGCTTTCGAAGGTGATCGATTGGGCGCTGGCAGATCGGCGTCTTGCGATGATTTCAAGTGCTGCCAAGGGCGAACCCGCTTGGCCGCCACTCGCCCTGTTCAAGGCGATGCTGCTCGCGGTCTGGTACGACCTTTCAGATGTGAAGCTGTCCGAAGCGCTTGATGACAGAAGTTCATTTCGGCGGTTCTGCGGGTTCTCCAGATCGGAGCCGACGCCGGAACGTACGACCTTTGTGCGGTTTCGAAAGGCGCTGGTCGCCCAAGGCCTAGACAAAGTCCTATTTGATGAGATCACAGCACAACTGAAAGCCAAGGCGATCAAGGTGAAGACCGGGACGTTGGTCGATGCGACCATTATTGCCTCAGCCAGTGAAGACGACGCCGACGGTCATTGGGTCAAACATCGCGGAAGAACGGCGGTTCACGGTTACAAGGCGCATGTTGGCGCCGATGCTGATACGGCGCGCGTGGAAGAAATCGCAGTGACACCGGCCAATATCAATGATGGACGCGCCGGCCCTGATGCGCTTCCCGACAATCCCGGTGACGTCTATGCCGATAGCGCCTATCGCGGCGATCACTTCGGCCAGGCGGTGCGAGCCAAAGGTGGAACCCCGCGCATCGTTGCCACCGGAATGTGGGTCCGTGATGAAGCCGAGATACGCGCCCGCCTCGAAGCCTATAACCAGCCGATCCACCGCATCCGTGGGCGGATCGAAAAGATATTCGGAACGTGGAAACGATCCTATGGATTGCGCCGGATGCGCTGGAGAGGCATAGCAAAAGCTGCCTTGCAAATCCGAATGACGGCCATCGCCTACAACATGAAGCGATGCCTCAACATCGTGGCGGTCGCCCACTGAAGTGCTCAAGCGCATGCGACTAACAGGTGAGAATGGCAGGCGGCCTGAAAATCACCTATCGAGCACCGAACAAACGTCCTGATGGATCGGAAAATTCAACCAATTCAACGAGAAAAATAGCCCGCGCACAGGTCTCATAAAGGCCGGCTGACATGTATCTTCGCAGCCCGCCGTGTCCGGGTTGCGGATGGCCATAAGCACCGGATGCTCGACAATCGTGTGCAATTCATGTCTGGCGACGAAGTCTGGCTCGTCGGCGAGCGGCGGTCGACCGGAGAGCAAAAATATTATGTGTCGAACCTGCCGACCGATACCACCCTCAAAACGCTCGCCGCCACGATCAAAGCGAGATGGGTCTGCGAGCAGGCACACCAGCAACTCAAGGAGGAGCTTGGGCTCGACCACTTCGAAGGCAGGTCCTGGACGGGGTTACATCGACATGCCTTGATGACGATGATCGCCTATGCCTTTCTCCAATCCCGCCGCCTCAAGGCCGCGGGACGGAAAAAAAAGACTCACAGGTCCGCCGCCACAACCGAGCATGCCGGCCCTCAGGAAAGCGATACTCGACATCTTCGCACGGCCACCGCCGCTACGATGCCCCCACTGTGAGATGCTCATCACAGAACCTCCCAAGCCAAACGTGCCAAAGTAGTGCTAGTTTCCTCCATACCTCAAGAGAGGAGTTGCCATATAGGCTAGCCGCCCACTCACTCACCCAGCTACAATGCCAAGATTCCACTCTTTGGAAGAGACACGTACTCGACCAAGAGATCCTTTGCGTCGATCTGGTCGCCGGTCTTGACCAGCACTTCGGCGATCGTGCCGTCGCGGTCGGCATGGAGCGCCGTTTCCATCTTCATCGCCTCGATCGAAACCAGCACGTCACCCGCCTTGACGGCCTGCCCGGCGGCGATCGCCACGGTCGAAATGACGCCCGGCATCGGCGCGCCGACATGGGCGGCGTTCGAGGGATCGGCCTTGCGGCGTGCGGCGCTGCCGGCGGCGCCGTGGGCGCGATCCGGCACCTTGATGCGGCGCGGCTGGCCGTTCAGCTCGAAGAACACGGTCACCATGCCCTTGTCGTCGGTCGCTCCCATCGCCTGGTTGACGATCACCAGCGTCTTGCCCTTTTCCAGATCGACGAACAGCTCTTCGCCGGCCGGCAGGCCGTAGAAGTAGTAGGGCGTCGGAAGCACCGAGACCGGACCATAGGTCTCGGCGGCCAGCGCGTAGTCGGTGAACACCTTCGGATACATGAGGTAGGAGGCGAGTTCGAAATCGCTGACCTCGCGGCCAATCTTCTCTTCGATCGCCTTGCGCTCGGCATCGAGGTCGGTGTCCTCGAGCAGAGAGCCGGGGCGGACCGTATAGGCCGGCTCGCCCTTCAGCGCCTTCTTCTGCAGCCCCTCGGGCCAGCCGATCGGCGGCTGTCCGAGATCGCCGCGCAGCATGGAGACGACCGATTCCGGGAAGGACACGTCCTTGGCCGGATCGACCACGTCCTCGACCGTCAGATCCTGGCTGACCATCATCAGCGCCATGTCGCCGACCACCTTGGACGAAGGCGTGACCTTGACGATGTCGCCGAACATCTGGTTGGCGTCGGCATAAGCCTGGGCCACCTCGTGCCAGCGGGTCTCAAGCCCGAGCGAACGTGCCTGTTCCTTGAGGTTGGTGAACTGGCCGCCCGGCATTTCATGCAGGTAGCCTTCCGAAGCCGGACCCTTGAGGTCGCTCTCGAAGGCGGCGTACTGGTTGCGCACGGCTTCCCAGTAGAAGGAGAGCCGGCGGATCCAGTGCGGATCGAGGCCCGGATCGCGCTCGGAGCCGCGCAGCGCCTCGACGATCGATCCGAGACAGGGTTGCGAGGTATTGCCCGACAGGCTGTCCATCGCCGCATCGACCGCATCGACGCCAGCCTCGACGGCGGCCAGCACGGTTGCCGCCGAGATGCCGGACGTGTCGTGGGTGTGGAAGTGGATCGGCAGGCTGGTTGCCTCGCGCAGCGCCTTGAACAGGATCTTGGCCGCGGCAGGTTTCAAAAGGCCGGCCATGTCCTTGACGGCAATGATGTGGGCGCCGGCCTTTTCAAGCTCGGCGGCCAGCGACGTGTAGTATTTCAGATCATACTTCGGCCGGGCAGCATTGAGGATGTCGCCGGTATAGCAGATCGCCGCCTCGCAGAGCTTGTTTTCCTCCGCCACCGCGTCCATCGAGACGCGCATGTTCTCCACCCAGTTGAGGCAGTCGAACACGCGGAACAGGTCGATGCCGCCGGCCGCGGCCTGGCGAACGAAATACTTCACGACATTGTCGGAATAGTTCTTGTAACCGACTCCGTTTGCGCCGCGCAGCAGCATCTGCAAAAGCAGGTTCGGCGCACCCTCGCGGATCAGCGCGAGACGCTCCCACGGATCTTCGGTGAGGAAGCGCATGGAGACGTCGAAAGTGGCGCCGCCCCAGCATTCGAGCGACAGCAGGTTGGGCAGCGCCCGGGCATAGGCGCCGGCAGCACGCGCGATGTCATGGGTGCGCATGCGGGTCGCCAGCAGCGACTGGTGGCCGTCGCGCATCGTCGTGTCGGTCACCAGAACCCGCGTCTCTGCGCGCATCCATTCGGCGAACTTCACCGGCCCGAGGCGGTCGAGGAGCTGCTTGGTGCCGTCGACGATCGGTGCGTCGATGTAAGGGACGACGGGCTCAGCGGCATCTTCCGGCGGACGCGGGCGGCCCTTGGCTTCCGGATGACCATTGACGGTGACGTCGGCGAGATAGGTCAGAAGCTTGGTCGCGCGGTCCTGGCGCTTGACCTGGGCAAACAGTTCCGGCGTCGAATCGATGAAGCGCGTCGTGTAGCTGTTGTCGCGGAACTGCGGGTGGCCGATGATCGCTTCGAGGAAGGTGAGGTTGGTGGCCACACCGCGGATGCGGAACTCGCGCAGCGCCCGGTCCATGCGCTGGATCGCCTCCTGCGGCGTCGGGGCCCAGCCAGTGACCTTCTCGAGCAGCGGATCGTAGTAGCGGGTGATGACCGCACCGGAATAGGCCGTGCCGCCATCGAGACGGATGCCGAAGCCGGTCGCGCCGCGATAGGCGGTAATGCGGCCATAGTCGGGGATGAAGTTCTGTTCCGGGTCTTCGGTGGTGATGCGGCACTGGAGGGCATGGCCGTTGAGGCGGATATCTTCCTGCTTCGGAACGCCCGATTCCGGCGTGCCGATGGCATGGCCGTCGAGGATGTGAATCTGCGCCTTGACGATGTCGATGCCGGTCACGACCTCGGTCACCGTATGTTCGACCTGGATGCGCGGATTGACCTCGATGAAGTAGAACTTGCCGGTATCGGCATCCATCAGGTACTCGACCGTGCCGGCGCCGACATAGTTTGTCGCCTTGGCGATCTTCAGCGAGTAGGAGGCGAGTTCCTGCCGCTGGGCGTCAGTCAGGTAGGGGGCCGGCGCACGTTCGACGACCTTCTGGTTGCGGCGCTGGATCGAGCAGTCACGCTCGAACAGGTGCACGACATTGCCATGCGTGTCGCCGAGGATCTGGCTTTCGACGTGGCGGGCGCGCTCGACCAGTTTTTCCAGATAGACTTCGTCCTTGCCGAAGGCGGCCATGGCTTCGCGCTTGGCCTCGGTCACTTCGCGGGCGAGGTCCTTGGGGTCGCGGATGGCGCGCATGCCGCGTCCACCGCCGCCCCAGGAGGCCTTCAGCATCACCGGATAACCGATCTCCTCGGCCATGCGCGCCACTTCCGCCATGTCGTCCGGCAGCGGGGTGGTGGCGGGCACCACCGGAACGCCGACCGAAATGGCCAGATTTCGTGCCGCGACCTTGTTGCCGAGCTGACGCATGGTGTCGGCCCGCGGGCCGATGAAGGTAATGCCGGCAGCGTCACAGGCATCGACGAATTCGGGGCTTTCGGAAAGCAGGCCGTAGCCCGGATGGATCGCATCAGCACCCGAGAGTTTTGCGACCCTGATGATTTCGTCGATCGATAGATAGCTTTCGATCGGTCCAAGTTCGCGCGCCAGATGCGGCCCGCGACCGACCTGATAGCTCTCGTCGGCCTTGAAACGGTGCAGGGAGAGCTTGTCTTCCTCTGCCCAGACTGCAACCGTTTTCAATCCCAGCTCGTTAGCCGCGCGAAAGACGCGGATGGCTATTTCGGATCGGTTCGCAACGAGAATCTTGGATATTGGCATTTCGATCGCCCCACTTCAAAGAGTAAATCAATAGTCGTCGCGAATTAAGCTACTTCTGATGATAGCAGTCTCGTTGGAATACGCACACCAACCAGTACATATTGTATCCACGCCATCAACAGAGCTTCGTCTAACACGAAACTACAGCTTACATATTTAGCAGGAAGGAGAGGTCTGGACGGCGTCCATGCACCATTAGCGGCCTTCTGGCTCTTCGGACACGGAACCTAGTGGGGTAAGGCCATACCCTGCCTCGCAACACCGAGGCAGGGTCGAGGGAAGTCAGGCCAGCCCTTCTTCCTTGAGTGCTTGCTGAACAGCAGGGCGGCTGCCGATCCGCTGCAGATATTCGCCAAGCTTTGGCCACGGCGACATGTCCATCTTGAGGAAATTGCACCAGCCAAGCAACGTGAAGAAATAGGCATCTGCAACCGTGAAGCTATTGCCGACCAGATAGCCGGAGCTACCTATGCGATTCTCAGCCGCAGTCAAACGACTGGCGATGAGTTTCTCAAAAAGGGGCCGCGCTTCGGCCGGCAGGTCAGGACGGAACAGCGGCCCCATGGACTTGTGAACCTCGGTTGCGAGAAAGTTCAGCGTCTCGAGCATTTTCCATCGCCCCGAGCTGGATACATCGCCAAGCTTCCCATCAGCCTTGTCTGCGATATATTGCAAAACCACGGCGGCTTCAGAAATCATAGTGTCGCCATCAACAATGGTCGGCACCAGCCCGAGAGGGTTGATTTTGGTGTAGTCCCCACCATCGACCGTGTTACCGGCAGGGTTCATCTCAACCATCCGGCAGTTTATCGGCAGGCCAGCTTCGAGACTAGCAATATGGGCGGCCAGCGAACAGGCAGCTGGGATATAGTATAGTTCCATCATTGAAGCGCTCCAATTAGAGAGGACGTCGTATACTTAGCTCCGAAAACGTACACTAGAAGCGCCATATCAACCCGGTACCGACCAACAGTGGATTGAGCGTTGCCTTTGCGTCAGCTGCCGGACCACCTGCGCCTAGCGTTCCGCCAACGTCGGTTTCAAGCCAGATTTTCTTGACATCGACGTAAAGCCCCAATCGATCGTTAATCATGGTCTCGAAGCCGGCTTGCAGCACCACACCCCAAGCATTGTCGGCGCTGAAATTCGCGACATCGCGCCCCTTCTCGTCCAGAACGATCGTATAGTTGATGCCTGCGCCAATATACGGTTCGAACTTCGGCATTCCGGTCGGAATTCGATATTGGAGCGCCAGTATGGCCGGAGCATAGGTCAAATCCCCAAGATAGGCACCGGAAAGGGCGCCTGAACCACGTATCTCGGCGGTCGGAGGAATACCGAATGTGAAGGTGGTGGAAAACTGTTCATTCAAGCGATAGCCGATGTCGAAGCTCATTGAATAATTGTCGTCAACTGACACATCAGCTCCTGGAACCGGCGCGCCCGATACCGATAGGTCCACACCAGGGCTGAAGAAAATTCCAACCGGGCCTCCGCGAACGTACCATCCGTTATGGTCGGCTTCCTGCGCAAGGGCGGGGATGCCGACCGCAATTGAAAGACAAAGTCCCGTGATCATTCCGATTTGGCGCATTTGTTTCCTCCCAGTTGTGCCAAGTCTTTTTTAATTGTGGTCGTCGGACTGCGTTTCGCCCTACAAAAGCTTCCGAAGGTCGGGGGCAGTCGTCAAGGCATCATCGGTCACCATATAGCCTTTCGACATGAGGCGGCGAACGATCGCCATGTCGCGTGGCACACCAAAGCATATGGCCCCGACGAGTCGTCCGTCGGCCACCGAGAACCGCGTGAACGCTTTGCCCTCCCCCTTCCGCAGCAGGACGGTGCCGCCCTCTGGCTGGACATCGCCGATCATCTGGATGTTGAGGTCGTATTGGTCGGACCAGAACCACGTGTTGACGGCATAAGGCACATCCTTGCCCAGCATGTTTCGCGCAGCCGCAGCGGCCTGATCCTGCGCATTTGCCCAGGATTCCATGCGGACCGGACGGCCGTCGCCGAGGCGCAGCGCTGCCACGTCGCCAGCAGCGAAAATTCTCGGGTCAGAAGTGCGCAGGAATTCGTCCACAACGACGCCATTAGCGGTTTCAAGCCCGGCGTCGCGGGCAAGCGCGTCATTGGCGATCGCGCCGACCCCGACGACGACCATGTCCACGGACAGCGTTTCGCCATTCGAGAGGGTAACGGTCTCGATCCGGTCCCGCCCGCCGACGCTTTCGATCGAGGTATTCAGATGAACAACCGTGCCGTGGTCCCTGTGTACTTCTGCCAGCACGGCGCCGACGTCCTTGGGCAAGCTGCGGCCGCAGAGACGGTCGGCGAGTTCGACGACCGTTGCTTGCATCCCCATCTTGCGCGCGGTCGCGGCAACTTCCAGGCCGATCCAACCAGCGCCAATCGACAGAACACGCTTTCCGGGGCCCATGGCTGCCCGCAAGGACGCCGCATCATCGAGGCTTCGCAGGTAGAAAACATTGCTCTTGCCTGCGAACGCTCCATCGAGCGTGCGGGCGCGGCTGCCAGTGGCGATCAGTAGACGGTCATAGGGCAGCCTCTCGCCGGATGAGAGCTTCACCATCCGCGTATCGCGCTCGATGGCCTCGGCGCGCTGACCGAGCCGGACATCTATGTTCTGGCTACGCGCAGCCTCATCGCTCAGCAAGCAGGTGCTGTTCGCGTCGGCCACCCCCTGAAGCACGGCCTTTGACAAGGGAGGTCTCTCGTACGGGTAATACCGCTCTTCCGACAGGATCGTGATCCCGCCCTTGAATCCTTGTTCCCGCAATGTCCTGGCTGCTGATGCGGCAGCCTGGCCGCCGCCGATGATTATCACCTGCTCCATGTCGAGCCTCCCCCCTCGCACAATTGTCGGTCGACGCGGATGTGTTCCGCGTCGACGGCCTTCTTCCCCAGTTCAGGAACCGACCTTGAAGCTTTCGGGGAACGGCACCCCCCACGAGCTGAAGATGCCCGGCTGGTCCGCCCGCCAGATGAAGGGAGGAGCCTTCCGATCCACGCAGCGTGGCATCTCGCCAGACAACTCGTAACGGTTGCCGTCAGGCGTGAAGAAATAGGAATAGAGGTTCGAGCCGACGCCATGGCGCCCTGGTCCTGCCTCGGTCATGACCCCGCCGCGGGCGACCTGGTCGAGCATGAGCTTCATGAACTCCATGTTCGGGATCATCCACGCAAGGTGGTCGAGCGTTTCGTGCGGCGCGCCGGCAAACATCGCCACATCATGATGGAAGTCACCGACATGGAGCCAGGAAGCCAACCGCCCTTGACCGCCGGGGAATTCCACGATGTCGGAGGCATGGAAATCGACGTGCTTGGTGAGGAACTCGATCGTCGTCGTCGCATCAGGCCCGACGCGCAGAGTGATGTGATCGAGGTCGACCGGCGCTAGCGCGCCCAGCCGGTTGCAAACACGCGAGGCGGGGCTGTAATAGTGTTTCCGTGCCTTGGAATCCAACAGTGCGATCTGCATCTTTTGCTTCTGCGGCGGCAGGTCGAATTCGATGATTTTTTCCACCCCCGGATCGGGTGCGGTCATCTCGCGCACCTGCACTCCGGCATCGGACACGCGCTTCTTGTAGTGCTTGAGGTCTTCTTCGTCATCCGCCGCAATGGCAAAGCTGATGACGCCAGTCCCGCCTTCGGTAACGGCAACGTCGAAAGTCCCGTCGGTGCCGCACGTCAGATACACGACGCCGTCTTGCCGGGCGATTTCCTCCAGCCCGAGAACTTCGGTGTGAAAGCGCACCGATTCGTCGAGGTTCTTGACGCGCAGCCGCGCGTGGGAAAGTTTTTGAAGAGCCATGTTGTTCCTCCCTCCGGACAGATCCGGTTAAGTTTGAAGCCCCGTCTGGAGCGCTTTTTCCATGAAGGTAAGGCGATCGTTGCCCCACCACATTTCATCCCCCACGATCATCGTGGGCATGCCGAAAACACCCGCTTCGTGCGCGGCCTGCGTTCCGGCCTCGTAGCGGTCTGCCGCTTCCGAGGATGCCACCCAGGCCGCCAAGGCCTCGGCGCTCCATCCGAACTGCCGAGCAAGCTCGGCCAGAAGCGCCGCGTCGGCCGGGTCGGCGCCCTCGCCCCACACGCGCGCCCAAGCAGCCTTTATGAAGGCCTCTGCTGCGTCGTGGTCTGCCGCAAAGAGGAACGCCTTGTTCAGGGTCTCGGACGCCAGCGATTTAGGAAAGACCAGAGGCACATCATAAAGGGTGGCCCAGCGATCAAGGTCCTTGCGCAGGTAGCGGATCTTCAGCGGAATGCTGACATTGGCCGGCCCGGTGTTGCCGGCCAAGAGTTTCAGCCGGGGAAGGTTCGCCACGTGCGGACGAAACTCCAGCCCGTATTTCCGGCAGAGTCCCGGCACTTTCTGGAAGGCCAGATAAGCAAAGGGGCTCATGAAGTCGAAATAGAAATCCAGCGCGCGAGCGGTCATTTCGCTCCCTCGGCCGCAAGTTCGGCGGCTAGTTTCGCCCATTGTCGACCAGATTCACGCGCACCCTCAAGATAGGCTTCGGGGACCAGGGAATAGGGCGCGCGGCAGGGCCCGGCCGTCATCCAGCCGGCCGCATCCATCCGCGCCTTTTCGATGCCGATGTTGTAAACTGAGAAGTCCTTGAACGAGCCGTTCGGGAACAGCGTGCGATAGGTCATGCCGATCCGGTCGGTCAGCGCCTTCGCGCTAGTCCAGTCGCCGGTTTTCCGGGCCTTGGCCACTAGGTCGCGCAGCTGAATCGCAGGGGCCGGACCGCAGACCGCACCACTGGTCCAGAATGCCGTGCACGCCTCGGGGTCGAGTCGTGCGGCGGCATAGTAATCAACGTCAAGCGGCATCAGCCTTATCCTGCGCTTGGTCAGGTTCAGGTCGGCATAAAGCGCGGCCGTATTGATGTACTTGGCCGAGACGACCTGCGGGATCTCGGAGATCTGCGCCCAGAAAGCACGGGGAAACTCGAACTTGAATGCCTCCGGGTTGGCATAGGCGCAGATCGCCACATCCGGGCAGGCCGCCGCCACATCGCGGAAGAACTGCACCGCGGTCGACACATCGGGCTGGACCCACATGGGCAGGCCCAGCATGACGCCATCGACACCGATCTCGCGTGCTGCGCGGGTCATGCGGATCGTGTCCCGCGTGTTAAGGGCGGTCGTGCCACCGAAGACCGGAATACGGCCGCGCACCGTCTCGACCAGAGTGCGCATGAATGCTTCTTTCTCTTCCCAAGTCGTGGTTGCGGCCTCGCCCAGCGTGCCAAGCGACAGGATGCCGTCGACGCCCGCCGCGACCAATGCCTCCGCAGCGCGCGCGGCTTCGTCTAGGTCGACGGTGTCGACGGCGTTCGGATCGGATGCACCTGGCTTCGACGGTGTGGGCATGATCGCCCAACAACCGGTAACGTCATCCACAGTAAGCAATTCGCGTTTCATCAAGGGTCTTCCTTTGCAAGGGCGCATAGGTTGCACCGACTGCGGTCGCAGTCAGCGGCAGGCTTGCTTCTCAGAGCGGTATCGCGTTGCCGCGGTCTTCCCGCCAGAGTCCAAGCTTTTCCTGGCAAACGCGATCGGAGTATGAGAACAGCACCGCGTCGCCATCGGCCTCATGCGTAACGGTCTTCCAGCTTGGCACCACAAAGACGTCCTTCGGCCCCCATTCATAGGTCTTGCCGGCAATGATGCTGCGCCCCGTGCCTTCGGTTACGACGAACACGGTGGCATCGGTCGAACGGTACCGATGAGTCTTGAACCCCTTCGGCAGAAGCTGAAGACAGGGCGAGATCGTCGGCATCGCCCAGCCGCCATCCACCGGATTGATGTAGCGCATCTTGATGCCGTGGCAGGGATCGATCTCTCCCTGCTTTTCCAGATGAGCCAGCGCCTCGCGCGAACGCTCATACGGATAATTGAAGATCGGCGAGGCAAGCCGCGTCCGTTCATAATCGACCGGCAGCATGTTTGCGCCAAAACGCCAGCTGCTGTCCTCCGTCTGGCGGGTGATCGGCTGCCGATCGTCGTGATGCTCTTCGGCAAAGGAAGCGTCGAAGACCGAGACTATCGGGATATCCAGCCCGTCGAGCCAGATCATCGGCTCACCCGACTCGTTACCGTGGTCGTGCCATGCGCCCGGGGGGGTGATCACGAAATCGCCGAACTGCATGATCGTGCGCTCACCATCGACCGAGGTCTGGGCGCCCGCGCCATCCATCACGAAGCGCAGCGCCGACTGGCTGTGGCGGTGGGCCGGGGCGACCTCGCCCGGCATGACGACCTGGAGGCCGGCATATAGCGAAGTCGTGATTCGGGATTGCCCGCGCAGGCCGGGATTTTCCAGCACGAGAACGCGCCGCTCCGCCTCCTCGGCTGTGATAAGCCCGCCAGCTTCGAGCAAATAGGACTTCGCCTCATCGAAATGCCACAGATGCGACATGCAGGCGCTGCGAGGTTCTGGCGTAATGATGTCAGAAAGCACCGTCCAGAGCGCGGTATATGAAGAGTTGTTGATCTTGTCGTAGAACCTCTTCCGTTCCGGCGATTCAGCCGGCTTCTCGATCAGCGACATTGGTGTCCTCCACTATGTGCCCTGCAATCAGGCGGGCGTGCATTCCGATTTGTTAGAATTGGAACTCGGGAGTGGTCACGGTGAGACCATCCAGTTCCGGCGTTAATTTGATCTGACAGGCCAAGCGGCTGCTCTCATGACGGTTGGCCGCGAATTCCAGCATATTGGATTCCGATTCGCCGATGGGCGGAAGACGAGACAGCCAGTCGGCATCTACATAGACCTGGCAAGTGGCGCAGGCGCATGCCCCGCCACAATCGGCGTCGATCCCCGGAATACCAGACAGAGACGCAGCCTCCATCAGGGACCGCCCCTCAACCGACGAAACCTCGCGTCGCTCGCCGGACGCATCGACAAAAACAAGATTGATAACCATCAGGACTCCTCTCCCACCGAACTCGCTTCGACTGAAGTCGTCGTAAGACTTGCACACCTGGCGCTCAGGCTCCTCCGCCGCCCAGGTCACTTCTGCTTTTTAAGTTGCTGCCAATACCACCGGTCAATCCACTTATCAAGCATGCATACTATCTTCTAGCATCTCTTCTCGTGGCGCGTCAAGCTGATTGCGGACTGTTCGGTCAGCCATACGTGAGGCTTGCGCGTGGCAGGATTACAAGCTGTCGGTCATTGCGCTGACCAAAGTTTGAAAGCATACTTACGTACATCGTATCGATATTCGCTGGTGTCTGCCGGTGCCGGTCGGCCAAGCCAAAAGAGGACTTTGAAGGATGAAAGACCAGGCTATGCTATACCCACAGGGAACCCTGGAGGTCAGGAAACGCCAAAAGATACTGATTGATCATCCTGCGCATCTGATTCGGCGCACCTACCAGATCTTTCTGTATTGTTTCGATGAAGCCATGGCTGGTCTGAACCTGTCGCCCGTGATGTGGATAATGATCGCCACGTTGCGGAATTTTCCCGGCCTGTCTGTGACTGAACTTGCCCGTCATGCCGTAGTGGACAAGGCCAGCTGCGGCAGGACAGCTACTGCGCTGGAAAAGCGTGGACTGCTGCTCATCACGCAAAGTGAAACCGATGGCAGACAGAAAGTGCTTGAACTGACCCCTACCGGGGAGGCCTTGGTAACCAAAGGTGAAGGACGAATCGAACGGTTACGGTCACTGATTTTGCAACAGCTCGATCCGCAAGAAAAACAGCAGTTTGTGATGCAGTTGGCCAATTATGTTCAAAAGTCCGGCAAACAAACGCGTCCATCTATCCCTGAAACGCTTGGTCCTGAAAGCGATTGAATTGCTGTCAGGAGGTCGGCGGCCGCACCGCAGGTCTATGGTCGGCCGCCCAAAAAGTCAGTTGATCTGAACCTCCATGGAACCGATCTTATCTATCCAAGCGTGAAGCCTGTTTCCTGGCAGGACTTGCCCGACACCCTCGGGCGTGCCGGTGAAGATGACATCGCCGACCTCGAGCGTGTAGAAACGGCTGGCCATCTCAATCAGCTCCGGCACGCTCAGCACCAGATCTCGCGTATTGGCCTTCTGCCGGGTGACGCCATCGACCTGGAGTTCGAAGTCCAGCTGGGACGGATCGGGGATCTCGTCAGCAGTAACCAGCCATGGGCCCAACACCGAATAGCTGTCAACCGACTTGCGCATGCTGCGCTCCTCGGCCCCCCGAACCGTCATATCCAGGCCGATCGCGTAGCCCGCGACATGTTCAAGCGCGTCCTTTGCCGCCACGCGATCAGCCCGGCGGCCAATGATCACCGCAAGTTCGATCTCGTGGTCAGAGCGACGATCGGGGAAGCGCAGCGTTACAGGGTCCGAAGGCCCGATCAGGCTGCTCGTGGCCTTGAGGAAAAGTCCCGTCTCGTGAATGACGCGGATCTGGGCGGCATTGTTCTGGTGAAGTTCCTTCTGTTCGCGCGCTTCCTCTAGGTGCTTGACGTAATTGACCGGCGCCGCCACCAGCTTGCCGGGGTTCGCCACCGGAGACTCGAGGGAGACTTCAGTGATCTTCCTGCGCTCACCGTTGCGCGACGCAGCCGCAAATGCGGGCATCAGCCGGTCGAGAAGCGCAATCATCGGGTCGTGCCGCGGCAGCGGGTAGCGCACTTGCGGCAGCAGATCCAGCGCGTCGGTCACATCAATGACCTCGTCTCCTTCGACAAGCCCGACGCGGCTCTTGTTAAAACGGCAAATCTTCATCCTGGTTTTCCCGATCCGTGATCCCAACATCACTTGCGATGGCTTCTCATGCTCCGGCCGCCACATCGGCATGGCCGGACCCCTCATCCTTTTCCCGTCCGCTTGCCCGCCGGCTTAGGCGAGCTTTACAGGAAACAGTTCCAAACCCCGGAACCGCGTGTTGTGCTGGAAGCGCACCTTGCCGTTCCGCGTCAGCGTCGGCAGTTCCCGGAGCACAGTGGGAATTGCGATCGAGGCTTCGAGCCGCGCCAGCGGCCGCCCCAGACAGACGTGGATTCCGGCACCGAAGCCGACATGGTTGTTCGGCCGGCGGGAGAGGTTCAGCTTGTCGGGGTCGCCGAAGATCCGTTCGTCTCGGTTGGCCGAAGCCTGGCACAGGACGACCTCGGTTCCGGCGGGGAGGGTCCCGTTGCCGCTTTCAAGAACCACCTCCTGCGTCGTGCGCCGACCCTGAAGCTGCAAGGGCGTGATGAAACGGATCAGCTCCTCGAGCGCGGGCGCGATCGGTACCTCGCCGCCCCGCAGTTGCGACAGGCTTTCCGTATCGTCCATCAGAAAGTGGATCGACTGCGAGATGAGGTTCGTCGTGGTCTCATGGCCGCCGTTCAGCGTCACGATACACATGTGCAGGATCTCGTCGTCGCTGACCTCGACACCCTCACGCTGGGCTGCGGCCATCGCGCAGAGGATGCTCTCGGTCGGGTCGATCGTCGGCCGCGACTTGATCTCGTCCAAGAACGGGCGCAGGTAGTTCTTGAATTCGGTGACGGCGTCGTGCCCTTCCGCAATAGCTGTTTCTGATACCTTTGGATTCAGTGGAAACAGGACCTTGCGACCAATGGCTTGGATATGATCCGCATCCGCGACGGGAACGCCGATGATCTTGCAGATCAGCGCCACCGGAATTCGGAAGGCAAAGTCGCGGACGAAGTCGAACTCGCCCATCTTCTTGACCTTCTCGATCTCGCGATCCACCACTTCCTGGGTGAATCTGGAAAGCATCTGGATTGAGTTCTGCGAGAAGAACGGGTTGACGATGTTGCGCAGACGGTCATGATCTGGATTGTCACGGAAAAGCATGGTCGAGGTGTGGTGTTCCAGCAAAGGTCCTTCACCAAAACGCTTGCAGAATTGTTCCCTTTTATTGACGAGGCCACTCACATCCCGCCAGATCTGACGCACGTCGTCATAGCGTGTGAGAAGAACGCTGCCGTCTTCCTGTGTGTGTACCGGATCACCGTCTCGGAGAAGCCGGAAGAATGGGCTCGGGTTGTCGAAATAGTCCTCAGGAGGGTTGAAGAGGTTGAAGGCGCGAGCCTTGTCGGACAGGGCCTCGTCAACTGCGGTGTTCACGGTCATCTATTCCTCCTGATGTTGCGCTTCGACAACGGTAGAGATTGTGGGCTCGTCATCATCTTCGCCACGGTTTCCTTCGGGCTGATGATGTCCTGGCATACGTGGCGCGTTCAAGCAGTGCCGGCGTCTTTGATGGTCTGGCCCATGGTTTAAACCGCGGGCCAGACCCGATCATTCCCTCTGGCCGCCGGTTACAGCGGATACTGCTGGGTTGGCTGTTCGATCGTCAGCCACTTCAGCTCCGTGAATTCCTCGATCACAGCCTGGCTGTCGAAACGACCCCACCCACTTGCCTTGGTCCCACCATAAGGAGCCTGCGCCTCGTTGGCGACGGTGGCGCCGTTAATGTGGACAGAACCGGTCTGGATGCGCATCGCCACATCGAGCGCACGGGTCATGTCGGTACCGAACACGGCGGACGAGAGACCATATTCCGTGTCGTTGGCAACGTGCACCGCCTCGTCTGCGTCCTTCACCCGGATCACTTGCAGGATGGGGCCGAAGGCTTCTTCCGAATAGATGCGCATCTTTGAGGTGACACCGTCAAGCACGGTCGCCGACATCAGCGTGTGGTCGGCGTGACCGCCGGACCTGAGCTCCGCCCCCTTGGCGACTGCGTCGTCAAGAAGTGCGTTTAGCCGGTCTGCGGCACCCTGGCTCACGACCGGGCCAAGTGCGCAGGCGGCCTGGGTGCGCGGGTCGCCGGCCTGAAGCTGGGCAGCGCGTGCCGCAAGCTTCTCTACGAAGGCGTCGGCGATCGGCTCCTCGACGATGACCCGCTCGGTCGACATGCAGATCTGTCCCTGGTAGAGAAAGGCTCCGAAAATCGTCGCGTTCACTGCGCCGTCGATGTCGGCATCGCGCAGCACGACCATCGGCGACTTGTCGCCAAGCTCCAGGATGCACCGCTTGAGATGGCGGCCGCATTTCTCGCCTATGATCCGGCCGACGTTGGTCGAGCCGGTGAAGTTGACGCGGCGCACCGCCGGGTGGGCGATCATGGTCTCGATGACTTCGGGGGCGTCCTTCGGATCGTTGGTCACGAAGTTCAGCGTTCCGGCCGGGAACTCTGCGGCATAGACTGCCTCTGCCACCAGGGCGTGCGTCTTGGGCGAGGTTTCCGAGGCACGGAAAACGACCGTGTTGCCGCACATTAGCGGATAGGCGATGGCGCGCGCCGCCAGCACGATCGGCCCGTTCCACGGCACGATCGAGAGGATTACGCCAACCGGCTGGCGCACGGTCATCGACAGCGTACCCGGCTTGTCCGAGGGAATGGTGCGCCCCTGAATCTGCGTGGTCATTGCTGCGGCTTCGCGGAACACGTTCGCCGCAAGCATCACGTTGAAGCGCGCCCAGAGCTCGCCGGCGCCAACCTCGCCCTTCATGGCGACGACAAAGTCTTCGGTGCGCTTCTCGATCTCGTCGGCGGCGCGCATCAGCAGCACGCGACGCTGGCCCGGACCGGTCTGGGACCAAGTCACGAATGCGCGCTGCGCCGAATCGATCGCCGCAAGCGCATCCTCCGACTTCGCCGCGGCCCCCTGGGTGACGACCTCGCCGGTCACCGGCGAGCGGCGGGCGAAGGTTTCGTTGTCAGTCGCGCCGCGCGCCTCGTTGTCGATATAGAGCAAAGTATCCATTGCGTTTCCTCCTGTTGGTTTGTCGATGCCCGCACCCGGTAGCCATGCCGGGCGCAACAGCCATCAACCGGCTCGGTCCGGTCTAGGACAGTCGGTCATATCAGCCCCGAAGCAGGTTCGATCCGGTAACAGAGTTCGAAACTGCCCCGGCCGATTCAGGCGTTACCGAAGGCTTCGACCAGTTCGGCGCCCATGTTTGCGGACGCGAAGCCACGCATGCCGATACCGCCATCGAAGTTCAGCACGCCGCCGGTTCCCGGCTGGTTGTCCTTGCGGTTTGCGAAGAACACATATGCACCGGCATATTCCCGAGCGTGGAACGCTCGCTCGAGCGGCAGCATCTGCTTCATCAGGTCGTTCAGCGGCAGCTCCGAGAACTTCTGTCCCGCCTGGCCAAGGGCACCGATGCCGGCAAGGTTGCTGCCGCCGATACCGCCAGGGGCGACGCCGTTAACCCGCACATGAGGCGCGAACTCGTGCGCCATCTGCTTGATCATACCGACCACGGCATGTTTCGTCGCGGTGTAGAGAACGCCGCCGCCACCAGGATAGAACGATGCATTCGAGGCGGTGAAGATCATCTGCCCCTTGGATTTGTACAGCTCGGGCAACGCCGCCTTGGCAGCAAGGACGTAACCTTTGACGTTGATCGCGAACATCTCGTCAAAGGCGCTGACGAGTGCATCGTCCGCTGTGGACACCAGCGATTTCGACCAGTCCCAGACGCCGGCATTGCCGACCAGGGTATCAAGTTTGCCAAAAGCCTTCACACATTCAACCACTGCCCGCTTGTTGTCGGCCATCTCGCGCACGTCGCCGGCGATGCCAATGACCTTGCCGCCAAGCGCCCGCGTAACTTCTTCGATGCGTTCGTGCGAACGATCGAAGATTGCGACGTGTGCACCCTCTTCCACGTATCGCTCGACAATGGCCCGACCAAGACCTGACCCGCCGCCCGTCACGAGCGCGACTTGATCCTTGAGTTGCATTGCTTTTCCTCCCTTTGCTTTCGTAATTCTGTATCAGCAGTCGATGTAGATAAAGTCGTTCTCGATTTTTGCTGGGAAGACCTTGAGGGCGTCACAGGCAGGAAGCGCCTTAACTTGACCAGTTCTTACACAGAACTTTGCGAAGTGAAGGCTGCACTCGACGATCCCGTCCTCCAGAAAGCCATCTGCTAGCGACCAGGTGTCGTGCGTGCAGGTATCCTGAACAGCGTGCACCTTGCCGCCCAGCTTGCAGATCAGGATCGGCTCTGCCGCCCCGGCAAATTGTTTCATTTCTCCCTCCGGCAGGTCTGCCGAAGGGAAAGCTTTTGTCCACGCCATTTTTCCCCCTATCAGAAGAAGAAGCTGAGGTTGTTCGACAGGATCGTGCTCTGATCCACCAGAACCTTACGGCTCGCAATCTCGAAACCGGCCTCGCTGTCGACGCGACGCAGCACATCGTGGCGCTCGCAAGCGAACACGTCCAGCTGACGCTCCTGCCGCGTGCGGTAGATCATCATCGCGGAAACGACATTCAGCTCGTTGTCGCTCTCGGGTACGATCATCACGTTGCCGACCAGATACCGCAGACGCGAGGCCGGGTTCTCGGACCAGCCCACATCCGACATGATCTTCTTGATCCGGCCCTTCATCGTGTGCCAGTTGTCGTCAAAATGGGCGAAGCCGTTCTCGTCGGTGTATTCCTGAGCGACTTCGCGCATGATCCTGGTCGAGCGTATCGGCATCCAATAGCGCAGATCCGAAGCGAGAAGGCCGAACCATTCCTCGTAACGGCGATCCGTCAGCAGCTTAGTCTCCCAGTACAGGAATTGTTCGACCTCGTGCTGAAGCTCAAGGGAAACGGTCTTCGGCTTGCGCTCAAAGGCGGTTTTGAAGGTAGTATCGAGCATGGTTTCCTCCCAATGCATTATGGTGCCTGCCGGGCATTCCGGCTGACTATCTGACTAGTCAGCGAACTGTCGCCGCCAGTGGAGCGTTATTCCGCCGCAACCGGAAGCGGCTTGATCTCGCGGATGGAGGGCCAGTCCGGGGCTGTCATGATCTGCGTCCAGTAGCGATACATTCCGCGTGCCGATTCCTCACCATAGGTGTACGCGAAGCTGATCCCAGGAAAGCCCTCGGGATTCTCGGTCGTAATCGTGTGAGAGGCCATCTCGATGTTGAACTTCTGCTGCTGGGCGACGTGCCCCTTCAGCACCTGCTGGATGTCGCACCAGTTCTCGCCATCGTCCTGCTCGAACACGCCACCTGCCGAGAAGGTGCGCGAAACGTTGCGGCTCCATTCTTCCTTGATCTCGGCCGGGGCGGTCTTGTCCACCACGGTGAAGGTCCAGACCTCGATCTCGTTGGGGCCGCGTGGCTGCCACATGCGGACCGTGTTGATTCCTGCCAGGAACGACAGATTCGGGAAAATGTTGCAGTGACACAAGTGTACATCGGTCCGCGACTTGCCCAGGCGGCGCGTCGCTTCCTCATAGGCCGGTCCGGCAGTCAGGTATTCGGTCACTTTCGGCCCGAGGATCGTCATGTAGAACATCGGGTTGCGCAAGAACAGGCCGCAGCCGTGGCCGTTCGACATGTGGACGTTCAGCCCCGTGGTCGGCGGTGCGACCTGCGACAGATCCACGTCGTCCGGCACGCCCGCCATGATGCCGGACAGATGTGAGGTCGTGCCGGCGTGGTAGGCATCCGACGCAAACTGCTCGGCAGCGAACTTCCAGTTGCAGGGGATGACCCACTTCTGGATGCCGGGCACCGCCTCTGTGCCGCCCTCGCAGCGGTCGAGCATGATGTCCATGTAGAATTTGGCCTCGCCCAGATACTCGTCAAGCGATGGAGCTTCAGCATCCCAGTTCGCGAAGATCAGACCCTTGTAGGTGTCGACCCGCGCCTGCTTCGGGCCCCACTCCTTCTTGTTCAGGCAGCCACCGAAGGCTTCCTGCTCCATCGGGACACTGACAAGTTCGCCGCCCTGGTTGTAGGCCCAGCCATGGTAGGTGCAGGTGAACGCCTTCGCATTGCCAGAGTCGGCGCGGCAGATGCGCATACCGCGATGCCGACACTGGTTCAGGAACACGCGAATGCTTCCATCCTTCTGCCGCGACACGACGACAGGATCCTCGCCGATGTAGGCCGTGATGAAGTCACCCGGCTTGGCAATCTGCGACTCATGGCCCATGCAGACCCAGGTGCGGGCGAAGATGCGCTCCAGTTCAAGCTTGTAGAGCGATTCGTCCGTGTAGATCTTCGGATTGTAGACTCCGGCTTTCTCGTCAATCATCCCGAGAATTTCGGCGTCGGAGTATGAGCGCAAAGCGCCCTGCACACTGGCATTCATTTGAACTTCCTCCCGTTGGAACAAAAATTGGCCTGGGACCAAACAGCCCCTCCGCGATCCCCAAGCTCCACAGCTTGTTATCGCATTCTGAAAATCTCGGCAATAAAAAAAAGCATGCTTTCAATTTTCTGAAATCTGGATAACATTCTTTTGCCGGACTGGCAGGGAGGTAAGATCCAGACCAGCGCATCGACAACAAAGGGAGGATGAAAATGAGCAAGCTGTTTTCGGCACGACTTTCGACGGTCGCAATTTTTGCGTGTCTGGTGTCAGGCAATGCTTCTGCGCAGGTTGAGGCGATTGCGACCCCGCCCGCCGGTTCTGTATGGAACACCATGGCGTCGGTCATCGCCGCCGAGGCCCGCAAGGCCGACGGTGGCAGGCTGGTTGTTCAGCCCTATGGCGGCAACAGCCAGATGATGCAGGCCGTCAACGACGCGCTGGCCGAGTATTCGCTGAATGATATCAACGATGTGATCACCGCAGTCGACGGGTCCGGCGAATATTCGGCGCCGATGCCGAACCTGCGGGTCGTGGCCCGGATCAATCCCTTCCCGGTCGGGCTTTTCGTGCGAGCCGACTCGAAAATGATTCGCGTGTCCGACCTCAAGGGTATGCGTGTGCCCTCCGGTTGGGAGGCGTTTCCGCTCAACCGCCCACTGGTGAGCGCGCTGCTCGAGGCCGACGGGATCAGCTATGACGAAGTGGTCGGCGTGCCGATGCCCGAACTCATCCGCGGAGCCGACGCGCTTGTTTCGGGGCAGACGGATGCTGCCTTTTTCGCGGTGGGCGGGCCGAAGGTGGCCGAAGTCGGCGCCTCAGTCGGCGGGGTCCGCTTCCTGGAAGTTGCCTCGGGCGAGGCGGCCTTAGCAGCGGTGCGCAAGCATCGGCCGACCTACTATTTCACGGAAGTCACGCCCGCGCCGGTTCGGGTCGGCGTCGAGAAGCCAATCATGATGCTCACCTGGGACAATGTGCTGGTGGTCGGCGCGCATGTTCCCGACGAACGAGTCAAGGCGCTTCTGGCCGCGCTGTTCGACAGCCGCGACGCGATTATGGCGGCCTATCCGCCCCTCGCCGCGCTGAACCTCGAAACCGCATATGTGGACTACCCCGGTGTGGAATACCATGCGGGTGCCGAGGAATTCTTCGCCGAGCGTGGCGTGGCCAAGACGCCGGCAAACTAACGGGATAGTTGCGGCGGGCGAGACAGACAAAGGCCAGCGCCCTGCCGCGCTCCCGCATCGCGACAACTCGTCCAATGGGAACTCCGAGATGACACAGACAAACCGCTTCCGGCCAATGGCTGCCCGTCCTGTTGTCGTACAGGGGCTGGCAGTCGCTCTGACACTCATCGCCATTGCCTTCGCGCTGGACATGCCCAGCCGTCTCGGCCTTTACATCTACACCGAGCAGGTGCTTGCGGCGGCTCTCGGCGTCGGTCTCGGGCTGGTCTTCCTGATCGAGCGCCGCGGCAGCGACGGCGCCGAGCGGGCGGTTCAGGGACAACTGTTGGACTGGGTGCTGGCCGCGCTTGGATTGGGGACATCTCTGTACGTTTCCTTTCGATACGTCGATCTGATCGGTCGGGCTATGTCGGCTTCGTTCGACGTAGTGGCAATCGCCGCAGTCCTGTTCCTTCTGGTGATCGAGGGTCTGCGCCGGGTCGTCGGCTGGGCGCTGGTGCTGGTGGTGCTTGGCATTGCCGGATACGGGCTGATCGGCCATATGGTGCCCGGTTCCCTGCAAACCCGGCATGTGGCGCCCGAGCAGCTTCTGACTTATGTCGCCTTCGACGCCAATGGCATGCTGGGCCTCACGCTCAACGTGGCCGTAAGTGTCGTGGTCGCATTCGTGCTGTTCGGGCAGATCCTCATGCGAGCGGGCGGCGCCGAGTTCTTCAATGACATTTCCCTCGCGGCACTGGGTCGTCGCCGGGGCGCGGCGGCCAAGATCTCCATTCTCGCATCCGCCCTGTTCGGCACGATATCCGGGGTGGTGGTCTCCAACATCGTGGCGACCGGGGTCGTCACTATTCGGCTGATGACCCGGACGGGCTATCGGCCAACGATGGCCGCGGCGGTGGAAGCCGTGGCATCTACCGGAGGCCAGATCGCTCCTCCGGTCATGGGCGCAGTCGCCTTCCTGATGGCCGATTTCCTTCAGGTTCCGTATGCAGAGATCGCGCTTGCCGCCGTCATCCCCGCCGCGCTCTACTATCTGGCGCTCTATTTCCAGGTCGATCTCGAGGCAGCCGCGTCCGGCATTGCCCCCCTGCTCGATGACGAGATTCCATCCGCGGGTCGAACGCTGCGCCGCGGAGGCATCTTCATCCTGCCGTTCGTTGTCATGGTGGTCGCATTGTTCTGGCTGGGCCAGCGACCGGAAACCGCGGCGCTCTGGGCAACCGGCGCGGCCATGATCTGCGGCGCGGCCTACGGCTATGGCGGTCAACGAATCGCTCTGCGCGCGATCTGGCAATCGCTGGTGGAGACCGGCTTCGCGATGACCGACATCCTGATGATTTCGGCGGCCGCCGGGTTCATCATCGGCGTTCTCAACGTCACCGGCCTGGGCTTTGCCGGCACCTTCGCGCTGGCAGAGATAGGCCAGGGCAACCTCCTGCTTCTTCTGGTTCTGACAGCGGTCGCCAGCCTGGTTCTCGGAATGGGCATGCCGACGGTCGCGGTCTACCTTCTGCTGGCGGTTCTGCTTGCCCCGCCGCTTGTCGAGGCCGGAGTCTCGCCGGTCGCAGCCCATTTCTTCATCTTCTACCTCGGCATGATGTCGATGGTTACGCCCCCGATCGCCATCGGTGCCTTCTTCGCGGCCGCCCTTGCGAAGGCACCGCCGATGCAGACTTCGCTCGTGGCGATGCGGCTGGGCTGGACGGCATATATCGTGCCGTTCCTTTTCGTGGTGTCACCACCGCTTATGATGCAAGGCAGCGCATTGGAGATCGTCACGGCCGCAGGTGCGGCGATGAGCGGGGTCTACGCGATATCTGCCGCGCTCGCCGGCTGGTTTGGCGGACCTATCGAAGGCGTCCGGCGCATGCTTCTAGTGCTGAGCGGCGCGCTGCTGCTGATGCCGCTGCCACTGGGCGGGCTTCCGGTTGCCGCCGCCTACGGGATCGGGCTGGGGATGCTGGCGGTGCTATGGCTCCTGCGCAGGATGTCCGCCACATCGCCACAGTCGGCTCGCCCCGAGCATGAATCTTGAGATGCAACCCTGTGAAAAGGTGAGACCACCGATGAACTACTGCTTCCCACCGCTGCCCATTCCCAGCTTGCCGGTCGCCGGAACCAACGCACGTTTTCCCGTGCGGCGCATCTTCTGCGTCGGACGCAACTATGCAGAACACGCGCGCGAGATGGGCAAAGACCCGGATCGCGATCCGCCCTTCTTCTTCACCAAGCCGGCGGATGCCATCGTCGAGGACGGGCAGACCGTCGCCTATCCGCCCGAAACGAAGAACTTCCACTATGAAGCGGAACTGGTGGTTGCCATCGGCAATGCTGGCTCTGACATTCCCGAGGATCGGGCGCTGGATCATATCTTCGGATATGCTGTCGGGAACGACCTGACGCGGCGCGACCTGCAACTTGCCGCGCGCGAGACGGGTCGGCCCTGGGACTGGGGCAAGGCCTTTGACCGTTCTGCCGTGATCGGCCCGATCTACCCGGTTGCGGAAGTCGGCCATCCCGACCACGGCGCGATCAGACTGACGATCAACGGCACCGTGAGGCAGCACGCGGATCTTGCGGACCTGATTTGGTCGGTGCCCGAGATCGTGTCGATCCTGTCGCACTCGATGGAAATCCGCCCAGGCGACCTGGTGATGACCGGCACGCCCGCAGGCGTGGGAGCAATGCAGGTCGGCGATGTCTGCGTGGTCTCGATCGACGGTCTCGGCCAGATTGTCACGACGATCGGGCCACGGGCATGAGGAGCAACTGAGATGACCATGCGCCTGCACAACTTCTTCCGGTCCTCCACCTCGACGCGCCTGCGGGCCGCGCTGAACCTAAAAGGGCTTGCGACCGAGTATGTTGCCTATGCGCTCCGCAAGGGCGAAACGCGGGCACCCCGCTATCTGGCAATGAATCCCGCCGGTCTCGTGCCGGTGCTGGAACTCGAGGATGGAACGGCGCTCGTGCAATCCCTGGCGATCATCGAATGGCTTGACGAAACCCATGCCGGGCCATCGCTCCTTCCGAAAGATGCCGCTGGACGGGCCAGGGTGCGGGCGCTTTCTTACATGATCGCATGCGAAATCCATCCGCTCAACAACCTGCGGGTGCTCAACCGACTAGCCGAACAGTTCGGCGCCGACGAAGCCGCGCAGAAGCTTTGGTTCGTCCACTGGGTCGAGACCACGTTCGATCCGCTCGAAATCATGCTGGCGCAGGACTGCCACACCGGCACATATTGCCATGGCGACAGGCCCGGTCTTGCCGACTGCTGCCTCTACGCCCAGGTCTGGAACAACCGGCGCTTTGCGATTGATACCAACCGCTGGCCCACGATCAAGCGGATCTTCGACGCTCTCGATGCCCTGCCTGCCTTCCGCGATGCCGCGCCGATGAACCAACCCGATGCAGTGTGACCTCATGACCATAGCACCCGAAGTGACTTCGACCTCTCCTGCTGCCGGCCTGCTGCAGCGCGCCGGGGATCTTTCGCATCTGGAAACATTGCACCAGCGACTTCTTTGGCTCTCCTGCTGGACGATCCACCATGCCAATCACCTGCGCAAAAAGGACGAGCGAGACGTTAAGGTTGGGGGGCACCAGGCGTCGTCGGCATCGATGGCCGCGATCCTGACCGCGCTCTATTTCCATGCCCTGCGTCCCGGGGACCGGGTGGCGGTGAAGCCGCATGCCGGACCGGTCTTCCACGCGATCCAGTATCTTATGGGCAACCAGACCCGCGACAGGCTGGAGAACTTCCGTGGATATGGCGGGGTGCAAAGCTATCCCTCGCGGACCAAGGATATGGACGACGTGGATTTCTCGACCGGCTCGGTCGGGCTCGGGGCCGCCATGCCGATCTTTGCCAGCCTGGTGCAGGACTATCTTCAGGGCCATGGCCGGGCCGCTCCGCTGGGCCGCATGGTGGCGTTGATCGGTGATGCGGAACTGGACGAGGGCAATATCTACGAGGCGCTGCAGGAAGGCTGGAAGCATGATCTGCGCAACGTCTGGTGGGTGATCGACTACAACCGTCAGAGCCTTGATGGCGTGGTGCGCGAGGGGCTTTTCGCGCGGATCGAGGCGAGTTTCGCAGCCTTCGGCTGGCGGGTGGTGCGGCTGAAATACGGGGCCCTGCAACGGGAAGCCTTCGCCGAACCCGGCGGCGAGAAGCTTCGCGGCTGGATCGACGCCTGCCCGAACGCGCTTTATTCGGCGCTGACCTTCCAGGGCGGGGCCGCATGGCGCCGGCGGCTGATGGAGGATCTCGACGACCAGGGTCCGGCCTCGGCGCTGATCGAGTCGCGCAGTGACGCGGAGCTCGCCGCGCTGATGGAAAACCTCGGCGGCCATTGCCTTGCCAGCCTGTGCGAGGCCTTCGACGCCACGACGGGCGAACAGCCGACGGTGTTCTTAGCCTATACAGTCAAGGGCTGGGGCACGCCGCTTGCAGGCCACAAAGACAATCACGCCGGGTTGATGACAGTCGGGCAGATGGCCCAGTTTCAGCAGACGATGGCGATACCCGAAGGCGCCGAATGGGAACCCTTCGCCGCCGTCGCCGACGAGGCCGGACTTCGCAACTTCCTGTCGCGCGTGCCGTTCTTCAGCGAGGGGCGACGCCGCTTTACCGCGCCGCAACTTCCGGTTCCGGCGACGATTGCTCCCACGGACCGGATCCTCTCGACCCAGGCTGGCTTCGGCAAGATCTTGGACGAGATCGCGCGCCTCGGCGGACCGCTGGCGGACAGGATCGTCACCACATCTCCCGATGTCACGGTATCGACCAATCTCGGCGGCTGGGTCAATCGGCGCGGACTTTTCGCGCGGACCACCAAGGCCGACACGTTCCGCGACGAACGCATTCCCTCGACACAAAAATGGGCCTTCACGCCCGGGGGACAGCACATCGAACTTGGCATCGCCGAAATGAATCTGATGCTCTTGCTCGGCGCAGCGGGCCTGTCGCACAGCCTGTTCGGCGAACGGCTGATCCCGATCGGCACGGTCTATGACCCGTTCGTTGCGCGCGGCCTCGATGCGCTGAACTACGCCTGTTATCAGGATTCGCGCTTCATGTTAGTAGGCACACCTTCGGGCATAACGCTTGCCCCCGAAGGCGGCGCACACCAGTCCATCGGCTCTCCGCTGATCGGCATGTCGCAGGACGGTCTCGCCGCATTCGAGCCCGCCTTCCTGGACGAACTTGCCATCATCATGGGCTGGTCCTTCGACTATCTCCAGCGCGACGGCGAACAGGATCCCGATCCGCGCACCGGGCTTGCCGATGCCGCTGGCGGGTCGGTCTATCTTCGGCTCTCCACCCGGCCAGTCGAGCAGCCCTTGCGCCGCCCGAATCCGGGGTTCGCGCAGGGAGTGATCGACGGGGCCTACTGGCTGCGCGAGCCAGGCCCGAATGCCGAGGTGGTGATCGCCTACCAGGGTGTGGTCGCGCCCGAGGCAATCCGGGCGGCAGGGCGCATCGCCGGAGCGCGGCGCGACGTGGGCGTGCTGGCGGTTACTTCGGCCGACCGGCTTCACGCCGGCTGGACGGCAGCACGTCATGCCCCTGACGGCGTGTCGCAGGCCGATCGACTGCTTGCCGGTCTGCCGCCGCACTGCCTGATCGTCACGGTGATCGATGGACATCCGATGACCCTGGGATGGCTTGGCGCCGTACGCGGGCACCGGACCGCACCCCTCGGGGTCGAGCGTTTCGGCCAGACAGGCAGGATCGCCGATCTCTACCGGCACTTCGGCATCGACGCGGACGGCATCGTCGCGGCGGTGGGCCGCCACAGCGCCGGGCGTCCGCTCGGCTGATCGAAGGCCGGCACGCGCTGGAGCCACCATGAAAGACAAGGACCTTTTTCCAGCGGCACTTATGCCGCCGGAAAATCGCGAGGAAGACAGATGTCCACCAGACACGAAGCCACACCGCCGCTTTCCGGCATCCGCATTGTCGAGATCGGCCATTTCATCGCCGCTCCGTTTGCCAGCCGTATTCTTGGCGATCTCGGGGCCGAGATCATCAAGATCGAGCCACCCGGGGGCGATCCTGTCCGCGGCTGGGGGGCACAATCCAGCGGCGCCTCGCTGTGGTGGAGCGTTCATGGCCGCAACAAGCGATCGGTGGTGGTCGACCTTAAGCAACCCGAGGGGATCGAGGCCGTGGCAAGGATCATTGCCCGGTCAGACGCGCTGATCGAGAACCAGCGCCCAGGCGGTCTGGCGCGGCTCGGTTTCGATCGTAGGCGGTTGCAAGAACTGCGGCCCGGTCTAGTCGTTGCCCATGTCTCCGGCTACGGGCAGACAGGTCCGGCCCGCGACCGCGCGGCTTTCGGCGTCATCGGCGAAGCGATCGGCGGGCTGCGCCACCTGACAGACCATCCTCCTGGCACCACCGACCTGCCGCCGCCGCGCGTCGGTATAAGCATCGGCGATTCGATCGCCGGTCTCTATGCGGTGATCGGGGTTCTTGCCGGACTCGTCCGCCGCAGCGCTCTGGCATCGCAGGGCCAGCCCGATGACGACATTTGCACCATCGACGTCGCGCTGACCGAGGCCGTTCTGTCGCTCATGGAAGGGGTGGTTACGGAATACGGCGCCCTCGGTCTAGTCCGCCAGCCCGTCGGCGCCCGCATCGCTTCGGCGGCACCGACCAATGCCTATCCGTCGAAGGATGGTCGCTGGGTCATCATTGCCGCAAATTCCGATCTGCTGTTCCAGCGGTTGATGGCACTGATCGGGCGCGGCGATCTGGCTGCAGACCCGGCACTGAAAAACAATGCCGGTCGCCTCGAGCATGTCGAATTGATCGACGCGGCGATCTCCGCCTGGTCCTGCACCTTCGACGCCAAGCGCCTGGCAGAAGTTCTGGCCGGGGCTGACATCCCCTCGACCCTGATCTACTCCGCCGCCGACATCGCCGGGGATTCGCAGTTCCGTGCACGCGGCATGGTCCGCGAAGTCAGCGATCCGCGCCATGGCACACTGCTTCACCCCGGCATCGTGCCGCATTTTCCCGACTCTCCCGGCACGATCCGCAGCACCGGCCCGGAGGTCGGACAGGATACCGAAGCGGTTCTCGCCGACATCGCCGGCTACACCGCGGCCGAGATCGAGCAGCTTCAGAAGAAGGGAGTGATTGCATGACTTCTGTCCAGATCGTCGAGGTCGGTCCGCGCGACGGGTTCCAGAACATTGGTCCCTTCATACCGACCGAAACCAAGATCGCCATGATCCGCGGCCTTGCGGCCGCAGGGGTGCGGCGAATGGAGATCACCTCGTTCGTCAGCCCGCGCGCCATTCCGCAGCTCGCCGATGCGGCCGAGGTGCTGGCCAATGTTCTGGCGCAGGGCGCCGTTCTGCCGCAGGTCCTGGTCCCCAATGCCCGCTACGGCCACAAGGCGATCGAGGCCGGGGCGCGTTTCCTGTCCTATGTCATCTCGGTTTCGGAAAGCCACAGCCGGTCGAACGTGCGCGTCGGACCGAACGAGGCCTTGGCCGACTACGCCCGGCTTGTGGCCGAGGCGCCGGCGGGGATCCGCATGCGGCTCAACCTTGCCACCGCTTTCCATTGCCCGTTCGAGGGCATGACCCCCGCTACGGCGGTGCTCGACCTTCTGGGCCGCGCGCTCGAGGTGCGCCCAGATGCCGAGGTTTGCCTCTGCGACACCACCGGCCGCGGCACGCCGGATCAGGTTGCGGCGCTGTTCGATTCTGTAATGACAGCCTTTCCCGAGGTCTCGACCTGGGCGATGCATGCACATGACACCTACGGCCACGGCTGGATGAATGTGCGGGCGGCCTACGAACGCGGCGTGCGCATCTTCGACTCGGCGATCGGAGGACTCGGCGGCTGTCCCTATGCGCCGGGCGCCAGCGGCAACGTTGCCACCGAGGATATCGTGCGTCTGTTCCAGAACTGTGGCGTGGAAACCGGCATGGACCTCGCAGCCCTACTGCCGCTTGGGGCTGCCGCTGCCGCGCTGCCGGGCGCGAATTGTAGCCACATTCCCGCTAACACAGAGACAAACACCGCACAAACCGGGCGCAAATAGAAGGATTGATGTAGCAACGTCTAGCCCAGGTGGCTCCACCCGACAACAGGGTGGAACCACCACGGCAATCAGCCTGAACTGTTTCTACTCGGTGAATGCCTGCTAAAGATCTCGACCCTCACCGTGAAATGGGATGGGCGCTGTCGGGAACTCCAAACATGAAGCTCATGCGCTATCGCTTGAGGCTGTCTGGAAGCACTTCTGTCGTATGTTTTTTCGTTGATCGGTGGTGGATCGCCCAGTTACATAGAAAGCGTCAGGCGTAGTTCACCGCCTACGGTTCAGCTGAAGGTGCCAAACTGCGGCACTACGGCGCTCTATCCGCAGAGGAATAATTTGACCTCTGCCCCCTGACGATCGATGATGGAGTTCTGAATGCAATACTGGCTGGACAAGTTGACCGATCTCGCCGCAATCCCTGGAGATGAAGGCATCCTTAAACTCGCCCTCGCAACCTTTACCGAGCAGATTGGGTTCGCAGGGTATGCCTATCTCAACCTCCAGCCGGGGCGCTCCGTCGCAATCTCCAATTATCGCCAAGAGTTTCAGTCCGACTATTTCGCGCGCGACTATATTGCGATCGATCCTGTCGTTCGACGCGCGAAATCCCTGAAGCGGACCTTCACCTGGAGCGGCGAACACCAGACGTCAAGACCCTCCAAGGCCGAACGCTCCTTCTACGCGCATGCGGCCGACTTCGGGATTCGGTCCGGCATTACAATCCCCATCAAAGCCGCATACGGCTCCCTCGCGATATTCACGCTTGCCTCGGAGAAGCCGGTAATCGACTTGGACCGCGAGATCGACCCTGTCGAGGCCGCGTCCGCGGTCGCGCAACTTCATGCCCGCATCAATCTTGCTGATCCGACCCCAAGTGTCGAAGAGCCGATCGGTCTCGATCCCAAGGGCGCCGCCTATCTGAGCTGGATCGCCGTCGGGAAGACGATGGAGGAAGCGGCGGACCTTGAGGGTGTCAAATACAACAGCGTGCGCGTCAAGATCGCCGAAACGAAGAAGCGCTTCGACGTTCACACACTGACCCATCTGACCGCCGTCGCCATTCGCAGAAGACTGATCTGAGGATCAGTTCACCAAAACTTTCGGAATATAGCCAAGGATAGTGACCAGCGTGTTCACCACATACATCTGCGCGTGCATCTCCATGCAGGCCTGGATGTAGCTGAGATGCTGAGCGCCGCCGGTCGCCTTCCCGGATTTGTAATCGTCGGGAAGGTTCTGGAAAAGCTGGTCTGCCTCGTCGACCAAATGTCGGTGGATTCGGATGGCGTCCACGGTCAGGCTCTCAAGGTCAGGCTTGGGGAGACCCTGCGTCAGCCCGACTACAGCGCGGATCTCCATTTTTTCTTCTGACGATGTGGACTCCGATACCATTCGATTTCGTCTCCGGCTTGTCCGCGGTGCGCCCCCGCAAACGTTAATCCCTGATCCCAAGCCGGGGGTTGGAAACTGTACCTGGACAGTCCTGCGACCTTTAGTACCGGAGCACCTGGACATACGTCACAGGCCCCCGGCCAATCGGTCAGAGGATTCTGGTGCTGCAACGGCCAGCACCAACCGCCAGATAGAGGTTTCCACACCTCGGGGCAGCGCGTACTGCCCTATCCGCCCTTATAGAGGGCGGAAGCTGAATTCGCCAGTGCAAACATGCACATGATCAAGCAAGTCGTGCGGTGAATGTCGCGAGCATCAACGTCATTCAGCACCAATTCCGGAGAGATTGACACGGATGCCGGCCTTGTTTGGATCGCCATCGCGGGCCTCATCCCTGACGGGATCGCTCACGGCTTCCTCGGCAGAATCTGCCGACGGCTGGGTAGCATTGCTCGTGGGCTCCTCCTTGTCAGGCTCAGCCACCTCGACCCCGCCAGGGTCGGGCGCCCGGAACACCGCTGTCCCCTCGAAGTATCCGCTCTGCCAGGCGATGATGGCGTCGTCGAACACCTGCGGCAGGGCTTCCTTGTCGGTGGGGTTGCCGTACCACTTCATGACGATGCGATAGACCTTGGCGAACAGGGCCGTGCCCATTTTCAGATTGGCGCAGGCGTCGACGATGTCCGGCTTGAGCTCGCCCGCCTCCATAATGCCAAGACCGGCCGGATACTGCGTGATCCCGACCCGTAGGCTGTTGCGGCCGATGTTCTGGCGGATCAGCTCCATGGCCTCGTCTGGCGTCGTCGGTTTCGGCACAAGAACGACGCGGTTTCCGGATCGGACGGTCACGGCAAGCGGATCCTGCGATCCTGCCCGCTCGATGAACTGTTCCACGATCGCCGGCTTCAGGCCGGGATCTGCGCATTGCTGGATGAGGGCGGCGTCGACCATCCCGGTTTTCCTTTCTCACGTGTTGAAGGCCATGACGACAGGCAGATCGAAGAGCTTGGCCCAGGCGACGGTGCTCGCCTGCTGGATGGCGACGATGGACGTGCCCCTGGTCCACCAGCCATTGCCTGTCGCGACGATGACGCCGGGGCCGTGCAGCATCGACTGCAATACCGGCCAGAGGATGAGTTGCTCGTAGCAGATCAGCGGCGCGATCCTGATACCGCCGATCTCGACGGCCGGGTTCTCGAAAAAGTGGGCGCGAGCGCCGCCGCCCTGCCCTGTCCAGGCAAGCCAGGGCTGCCACATGGAGACCGGAACGGGCATCCGCTCGCGATAGAGGATCCTTGCCGCGTCGCCCGAAACCGCCACCATTACATTGTCATATCCCTCAGCGTCGACGACCGCGGCGCCGGCCATGACGGTGATGTCGAGATCCAGGATCGCCTCCTGCCAGAGGCGCGCGACCGTCGGCGTCCAGAGGCCGAGCGCACTTTCGGGAAGGACGACCACGCGGGCTCCCTCTCCTGCCGCAAGCCGAACCGTTGCGATCAGGGCACGGTGATGCTCGAGCGATCCGTCGCGTCCGAGCCTCTGGCCCTGTTCGAGATCGACGGCTTTCCATCCGTCCGGTCGTTTCGGTTCCGTCCACGTTGCGGCGGACCAGAGCCAGAACCCTCCGAGCGCGATGGCCGCAGCCGGCCACGCTCGCGTCGTCATGACGAGAAGGCCGGCTGCCGTCGCGATAAGCCCCCACCATCCCCATCCCGGAAACAAGACGCCGGCTGATGTCAGCGGATGCGCCCAACCCGTGATGCCGAAGGGCGGCAAACCAGTGAGCACCGCCGCCGCCAGATAGCGCACCGTCCTCCCCCGATGCCACGTCCCGATCCGCCCCCTAACCGGTGATGTCCAGGCCGCCACATGCACCGCGACGAAAGAGAAGGAGGCGCCCGCCCAAAGCAGGAGCCCGGGCCAGAGGTCCGCGGAATAGAAATTCGCGACGCCCTGCGGCAGGCCGCGTGAGGCGGCGAGGAAATAGCCTGTCGACACCAGCGCAGCGACAAGGCGCGAAGACGCCATCGCCCAGAGCGCCGGAAAGAGCATTGCCACCGGTAGGGCCAGCACATGGCCGCTCCAGCCGATCCAGCCGCAGGCCACCGCGGCAACGACGAGTAAAGAGGATGGCCGGCGTTGACCGGTGCGATCATGGATCGAAGATGATGACCGGGCGGGCAAGGCCGAGCAGGCCCGCAGCGGGGATTGGGCCGAAATATCGGGAGTCATAGGAGCTCGCAAAAGAAGAGTGGAGAAACAGACGTCCGGGCGGTACGACCCCGCCGGGATAGGACGCGATCGCCCTGCCCTCGCCGTCTGTCTTCAGGACGGCGGATAGGTCGAGCGAGCGGCCGTCGATGAAGACGTTTTCGCCGATCTCGATATGCTGGCCGGGAAGTGCCGCGACCATCTTGATCAGCGGCGCAAAGCCGCCGGCACAGAGCCCGCGCCGGAGATAACCGCGCCGGCGCGCTTGTTCGAACAGCGGGTTCGCCGGCGGGCAGACGAAGACAAGGTCGCCGGCCTCAACCGGACGGTCGAGCCTCTCGATCCGCCAGAGCCCGAGCGGCTCGCTCGGCGTCAGGTTCAGCCTGTATCCACCGATCAGCCCGGCGACCACAACGCCGCCCATGAACATCGAAGCCGCACCGAGCAGTGTGATCGCACCACGACCGGTCACTGCTTCATCACCGGGGTCTGACGCTGGGTTTGACGCATTTCCTCCGCCTGTTTCAATGTTTCCACCGTTCGTTCGTGGGCGGCGAGCTGCTGCGCCGTGCGCATGATCGGCCAGGCTTGCTTGAGCTCTTCGCGCTCTTGTCGCTGGAGACGGTCGGCGAGCTTCTCGAAGAGCGACCCGGACGGCTCCCGGGCTGCATTGGTGAGCAGCGTGCGCTCGCCGAACCTCTCCGTGACGGCCTTGTTGAACCCGTCGATTTCGAGTTTGGTCTCGCGGTTGCTGAGCGCGTAGGCGAGTGCGGCAGGCAAATCGTAGCGGTCGATCGCGTCGCGCACGCGCTCCAGCACAGCGCGCGCCGCCGGCGACAGCGCCGGAATGTCGATCGACACGCGTTGACGCAACGCGTGCTCGTCCGCCGCCATGCGCTGTGTCGCGGTTTCGCGCATCTGGAGATAACGTTCGAGGTCGCGTGTCAGCGCCGGCACGTTGACCTCGGCCACCCGGCGCGCCTCACGATCCGTCTTGCTGGCGAGCATGCCGGTCTTGCCCTTGAGTGGCCCGATCGACGCCGGCTCGGTGGCAAGCTTCCGCAGCGTTTGATTGGCAGCCTGGCTGTCGGCGAGAATTGCGTCGAAGTTCATTGCCCGGAAGGCCGCTTCCGGATCGGCGAAGATATAGCGGAAGCGGATGGAAACGTCTTCCCATTGCTTCCTCAGCGACGGGTCGGTATCGAGCTTCTCTGCGACTGTGTCTGCAACGGAATTCTCGAACTGGGTCATTCCGGCAACCATGGGCTTCGCCTCCTTCTTCGCTTGTGTTGTCGAGGATTGCCGCAAGCCGAGACGTTCGCCGAGCGCCCGAAGACGGTCGGTGAGATCGGCGAGCCTGTTCTTCTGGCGCAGCGTCCAGTCGAGCTGGTCGCGCAGCAGTGTTCGCGCGACTTGGGCGATGTGCAGGCCGCGGTTCTCGGCGAAACGAAGCGCCTGCCGGTAGAGCGTACCGCGCTCGTAATCGAGCGTCGTCTCCTTGGCGTTCTTGCGCGACAGGACCTTCGTCAACCCGCCGTTCAAATCAAACGACCGGCGCCCGAAATAAACCTGCAGATCCTCGCGATGACGGGTCATCGCGACGTAAGTGAGGTGCCGGTCGAGCGACAGCGAAGCCAGCACCTTCACCCGGTCGACGGTCGCGCCTTGCGACTTGTGGACCGTCGTGGCGTAGCCGTGATCGAGGTTACTGTAGGTGCGGCTGTCGACCGTCACCTGCCGCCGCTGATCGCCCTCGCCGACGACAGCGACGACGCGGTTCGGCGCGGCCTCGACGACATGGCCGATCATGCCGTTCTTCACGCCGAGCGATCCCTCGTTCTTCAAAAAGACGATCTGGTCGCCGGCATCGAAACGGCGCATGCCGCCGGCGGTCCGGAACGCATGCCCTTCCCCGACAATGCCGCGCTCCACCAGTTTTGCGCGGGCCAGCTCATTCAGCATATGCACGTCGCGGCGCAGATGCGCCAGGATCAGCATGGACTTCTTTGGATCGTAATCGTGGTTCCACGAAGCGATCAGGCTCTCGACGGCTTGCGCCTTCAATCGTTCGCCGATGACATGGCCGCGGGTGCGATAGGCGAGAAGCGCCTGGTCGACATTGCCGCGGGCAAGATCGAGCGAGGCGCGCCGCATCCAGTCCTCGCGCTGGCGATAGATCGTCTCAAGTTCGGCATAGCCGATGCGGTCGATGATGGCGCGGAAGGCGGCACCCGCCTCGATCGGCTGAAGCTGCTCGGGGTCGCCGATGAGGACGATCTTCGCGCCGGCCCTGGCGACAGCATCGACGAAGCCGGCCATCTGCTTCGAGGCGACCATGCCCGCCTCGTCCATCACGAACACCGTCTTTGCGTCCAGCATGTCGCGCTGCTGTTTCCAACGCAGTTCCCAGGAGGCAAGCGTGCGGCTCTGAATGCCAGCTTCCTTCTCCAGTCCCTCGGCCGCTTTGCCAGCGAGTGCCGCCCCAACCACTCGGTATCCGGCAAGCTCCCACGCCTCCCGAGCAGCCTTCATCATCGTGGTCTTGCCGGCGCCAGCGCGGCCGACAACGGCGGCGATCCGCGCCGAACCCGAGACATGTTCGATCGCGGTCTTCTGCTCGTCCGAGAGACGCGTGTGGCGTGAGAAGACGGCCGCCAGCACCGTCTCGGAAACGCCATTCGTCCTCCGTCCCGAGAGCCAGGTTGCCTGACGTACCATCCCGGCCTCGAGCCGGATCAGTTCGCGCGTGGTATAGCGAGCCTGCACACGCTCGCCGGTCGCAAAGTCGATGGTGTCGCGCTGGAGCCGCAGCAATTCCGGGCTCTGCATGATGCGCGCCAGCAGCTGCTGGAAGACTCGGTAATCGTCGACATAGCGGTGCAGCACCTTGGCGATATCGCGTTCATCGAACACACTCTTCTCGCGCGTGATGAGGTCGAGGACGATCTCCGGGCGCCGCATAATACGATGCGCGTTTTCCCTCCGGCGCGCCTCGTTCAATTCCAGCCGTTCTAGCTCCGGACGGACGCCTTGGCTTTCCGCCTTTCGCTCGATCGCCTTGGCGCCGACGCCGAGGTGGATGGTCGGTTCAAAGTCGATGCCCTGCTTTTCGTAGGAGCGGCCATCGATGCGAAGATCGACGCCGTTCAGCGCCAGATGATGGTTCTGCCGTTCGAACCATCCGTCGCGCAGGATATTGAAATCGTCGGTCGAACCGGCCCAGAGTTCATAGACGATCTTGCCGGCCTTAGTGCGCAGCGGCTGCCCGTCTTCGCCGATAACCGGAACCTTCTTCGCCCCGAAGCCATCCTCGGTCAGCGGACGCAATGTCGTCATCAGGTGGATATGCGGATTGCCGGGATTGTCATGGATGACCCAGTCCGCGACCATGCCCTTGGCGAGGATATGCTTTTCGACGAAGTCCCGCACCAGCGTGATGTTCTGCTCGGGCGTCAGCTCCAGCGGAAGAGCGATGGTCAGGTCGCGGGCGAGCTGGGCATCGGAGCGTTTCTCGAACGCCTCGACGGTGTTCCAGAAGGCTTCCGCGGCGCCGGCAACCGAGCGGTCGGCGATCAGGGCGCGTGCCCATTTCGGAGCATTGGCCGGGAGCACAAACTCCTCGTGCAGCAGCCCTTGCTTCCTTGTGTAGTCGATGGTGCGGGCTTCGCGCTCGTATTCCATCTTCGCGCAGTGCCGATAGGCCGCAGACAACACCGCGCTGCGGCCGTCGCCGCGGCTGACGATGCTGGCTGAGAAGTGGGCGATAGCCACGGCGCAAAAAACTCCCGGTTCGAACCTCGTTCGTCGGGAGCGGCCAGGCCAGGTTGGGCCTCTCACGCAACGCGTCGCGTCAGCGACGTATAATTGCGCCCTTGGAACCGCTCCTTCGGAACGGCGGGATGATCCTCTAAAGTGTCGGCTTTGCCGACGTGCAAATCTGCATGTTTCCCAGAAGGCGCATCCGGAGGAGTCTTGGCCTTGCGAAAGCAGTGCCAGGACAGACAAGGAGTGCCACCGGAATGAAGAGACCGTCGTCGAAAATCAGGGAAGAAATCGCCAAGCTGCAGGATCAGCTGAAGCAGGCGGAGACGCGCGAGGCCGAGCGCATCGGCCGGATCGCGCTGAAAGCCGGTCTCGGCGAAATCGAGATCGATGAGACCGCATTGCAAGTGGCGTTCGAGAACATCGCCAAACACTTTCGCGGAGGCAAAGGAGCTGCGACCGGAAAGAAGGACGCCGCCGCTGGCGGGAGCGCCAGCGCTTCGTCCACGACGGTCGAGACTGGCGCGGGCCAGGGCAGCGCTGGCGAGGCTTGAGCGGATGGCCCGGACGATGAAGACCGATGCGCGAAAAAAGGACACGCGCGAGAAAATTGAGCTCGGCGGGCTGATCGTCAAGGCCGGCCTGCGCTACGAGAAACGGGCGCTGCTGCTTGGGCTGCTGATCGACGCGAGCCGACGCATCAAAGGCGACGATGCGGAGCGATCGCGCCTCACCGCAATCGGGGCGGAGGCCTTTGGCAATGACGGCGAATAAGCTCCTTCTCGCCGTCATTCCGGCCGCGACGATGATCATGGCCGCGATCTTGATGCCCGGCATCGAACAATGGCTGGCGGCATTCGGAAAGACGGCGCAGGCAAAGCTGATGCTCGGGCGTATTGGGCTTGCTCTGCCCTACGTGACAGCGGCGGCGATCGGCGTGATGTTCCTGTTCGCCGCGGACGGATCGGCGAACATCAAGGGTGCCGGATGGGGCGCTGTCGCCGGATGTGGGGCTGTCGTCATCATCGCCATCATGCGCGAGGCGATCCGTCTTACCGAAATTGCCGGCAGTGTGCCGGTAGGACAATCGGTCCTCGCCTATGCCGATCCGGCGACGATGCTCGGCGCGGCCTCGGCGCTCTTCGCCGGTGTCTTCTGCCTGCGAGTAGCGATCAGAGGAAACGCCGCCTTTGCGAACCCAGCGCCGCGGCGCATCACCGGAAAGCGGGCGGTGCATGGCGAGGCCGACTGGATGAAGATGGCTGATGCGACAAAACTGTTTGACGATGCCGGCGGCATCGTGATCGGCGAACGCTATCGTGTCGACAAAGACAGTGTCGCGGCCATGCCGTTTCGCGCCGAAGAGACGCCAAGCTGGGGCGCCGGCGGCAAGTCTCCGCTGCTGTGCTTCGACGGTTCGTTCGGTTCGTCGCATGGCATCGTCTTCGCCGGCTCGGGCGGCTTCAAGACGACGTCGGTGACGGTCCCAACCGCGCTCAAATGGGGCGGCAGTCTCGTGGTGCTCGATCCGTCGAGCGAGGTGGCGCCGATGGTCATCGATCATCGGCGCAAAGCCGGCCGTAAGGTGATCGTGCTCGATCCTGCGACGCCGGCGATCGGCTTCAACGCACTCGACTGGATCGGCCGCTTCGGCGGCACCAAGGAGGAGGACATCGTCGCGGTCGCGACTTGGATCATGACCGACAATGCGCGCGCAGCATCGGCCCGCGATGACTTCTTCCGCGCATCCGCCATGCAGCTCCTGACCGCGCTGATCGCCGACGTCTGCCTCTCCGGCCATACGGACGAGAAAGACCATACCCTGCGCCGCGTCCGGGCCAATCTTTCCGAACCGGAGCCGAAGCTGCGCGAACGGCTCACGCGCATCCATGAGCAGTCGGAATCCGACTTCGTGAAGGAGAACGTTGCCGTCTTCGTCAACATGACGCCGGAGACGTTTTCCGGTGTCTACGCCAATGCGGTGAAGGAAACCCACTGGCTGTCTTACCTGAACTATGCGGCCCTCGTGTCGGGCGATAGCTTCTCGACCGACAATCTCGCGGAAGGCGGCACGGACGTGTTCATCGCGCTCGATCTCAAGGTGCTGGAGGCGCATCCGGGACTGGCGCGCGTGGTTATCGGCGCGCTGATGAACGCCATCTATAACCGCAATGGTGAGGTCAAAGGGCGGACACTGTTCCTGCTCGACGAGGTCGCCCGCCTCGGCTATCTGCGCATCCTCGAAACCGCGCGCGACGCCGGCCGCAAGTACGGCATCACGCTCACCATGATCTTTCAGTCGATCGGCCAGATGCGCGAGGCCTATGGCGGACGTGACGCGACCAGCAAATGGTTCGAATCCGCGTCGTGGATCTCGTTTTCGGCGATCAACGATCCGGACACGGCCGACTACATCTCCAAGCGCTGCGGCGAGACCACCGTCGAGGTCGACCAGACCAACCGCTCCACCGGCATGAAGGGATCGTCACGGTCTCGATCCAAGCAGCTCAGCCGCCGACCGCTGATCATGCCGCACGAGGTACTGCGCATGCGCAGTGATGAACAGATCGTCTTCACATCAGGCAATCCGCCGCTCAGATGCGGACGCGCCATCTGGTTCCGGCGCGAGGACATGAAGGCCTGCGTCGGGCAGAACAGGTTTCATCGCGAAAGCGAGAAGAATGGATGAGTGCCATGCTCGAACGGGAGCGGCTTGGCGCCCGCGACCGGTCGCACCGCGAGAGGATCGCAACCCGCATGGGACGAAACCGCGTGGCGGGTTCGGTGCGCTTCAGCGCATAGAGCCGTGGGGCAAAGCCTCCTCGCCCGCTCCCTCTTCCTTCGGAACTGAACCATCAGCGATATGAATCAGTCGCGCTGGATCGATTCATGGAAGTCGTTGGACGCGGGTTCGCTAAGACGCGAGAATCCGGGCATGCAAAACGAGAAAACAGGCCCGGTTCATCTTCACCGCATTGACGCAGGCCAGAACATGCGGCGCTTCTATATGCTCGCGATCCAACCGACCCTGTTCGGCGGCGCCTGCGTCATCCGCAACTGGGGCCGGATCGGATCTTCCGGCCAGACCATGATGGAAACCTTCGACAGCCAGGAAGATGCGAACACGGTGCTACGGCGCCTCGAGGGCACGAAAAGAAAGCGGGGCTATCGCGACACCCGCCGCGGCGAATAGCAGGTCCGGAATGTTCGGAACTTGATGTTTCCTGTGGTTTTCGCGGCTCTGGCAAAACTTCCAGCATTTGCGCCCTATCGTTGCCGCACCTTCATCGTCATACCTGAAGGACATCCATGAACAGGGGAAATTGTCCTACATGACCACCACCAACGAGATCGCCGACAAGATCGCATCCGAGCAGAACCTGACCAAGGTCCAGGCCAAGGCAATCGTCGAAAGCGTCTTCAACCAGATCGCCGAGGCAGCAAAGAGCGGCGCGGAAACGTCGATTCCCTCCTTCGGCAAGTTCAAGGTCAAGGAGACCCCGGAGCGCGAGGGCCGCAATCCCGCGACAGGTGCGACGATCAAGATCGCCGCTTCGAAGAAGCTGACGTTCACGCCGGGCAAGGCGGTCAAGGACGCACTGAACGGCTGAGGCGAATGGGCTGCTGAGATCGGCAGCCCTATGGAAGTCTCCTAGAAAGGAGGCTCCCCGCTGATGCGGCCGTCCTGTTCGGCTTCAACGACGGCAAGCTCGGCCAGCACAAGCTCCAGCTCCGCCGCAATCTGGCGGCGCTCGCTCGCGTCCAGAACGGCCCTGAGCTCAGCTTTCAGTTCCTCGATTTGCATTTCGAGAGAAATCGTCATCGTCGTCTCCTTGATGTTTGTGAAAGACGACGCCGCGCGTCATGGCGGAGCGGAGGAGTCTAGGATCGCGAAACGCGACCGCCGGAGGCGGCGAGCGGGGGAGCCGAAATGCGCGAGCATTTTGGGGGTACTGCTCGTCCTCGACGCCTTTGGTCCGCCATGGCATCCTCGGGCGATCTGAGCAGATCCCACCTCACCGTATCGCACCCGAAAAGCCGGACACGGGCTCGATGCCCACGACCGGCTTCCTCATGCGGACGAAGAAGAGCCCCGCCTGATGGCGGAGCTCCTCGGCGTGGCGATCAGGCCTCCCGCTTCGGGCGGTTCCAGATGAGGGCGTATTCTCCTTCCTTCTCGCTCGGCCACAGTGCCGCGGTGATCGGGGCATTGAAGCTCGGGTCGTCCAGCTTGACCGAGATGAAAGGTTCACCGTCAGCGGAGATCTTGTTCCAACCTGCGCCGACCTCGACGCCGTTGCCGGCGGTGATGCGGAAGTCCGGGGCGTCGCGCGAGACGCGCTCGATGGGGTTCAGGCGGGCCCGCATGCTGACGGTGAGGGTGCGGACGTTGCCGATGATCGAGTTGTTGCCGTTGGTGTTGAATTCGCCGATGACTGCCATTGTCGTGTTCCTTTCCGGTTTGTTCGGGCCGCGCCTGTCGCGGCCTCGATGGCCGTGTGAGGACCGGGGGCGATCGACGCCGCACCCGCAGGGCCGGAACGTGAGTGGGGGGCGGCCGGGCGCTGCTATTTTGTCTCGCGATGCAAAGGCGGGCTTGCCCGCTGGCGGAAAATAGTTGCGGCTGGCCGTTGCGGACAGGCGATCGAGACGCAGTCGCCCTGCGGTCACACGTCATCCATCGAGGTCTGCGTGGGTGCGCCCTGGCTCAGGCGGAAGGAACCCGGCATGACCTGGCGGTCATCGTCGGCTTCGCCACAGGTCGGCGGCGACATCATCACCGGCAACGTCCCCCTCCACGACGCGCGACCTGGAACCGCCGTTACGATCGGCGCCTTCGTCGGCGCCTGCCGCCGCATCTCCTGCGCTCGACGGCCGAGGTTCTGCCCGTATGGATGATCTCCGACGACGGCACAGCCCGCCCCACGCGCTCATGCCGCTGGATCCAGCGCTCTCGTGCCCATCGTCGTGCGCTGGCCAGGCGTCGACAGCGGGCTCTACCCGCCCCGTCAGGAACCGCCGCCGCCGCAAGGCCCCCTCCCATCCCGGAAGCCCGCCGTCAGGCGGGGCTTGTCCTGCGCGTCTCGCCGGGAGCGCGCCGCAGGGAAGGGAAAGAATCAGGCCTGCTGCCGAAAGCAGCCGGACGCCTCGGAGATGACACGGATGTAAACGGCGCGATCGCAGCCGAGGGGCTTGCGGTGCTGCCCGCGAGGAATGCCGGACAAGCGATCGTAACCGGAATCGGCTGAGACGGCCGCAGGCTGGCTCAGTGCCGCAGGCATAGAGCGCCGCCGGCCGGACCGGACGGTGGCCCGATCCTTCTCGGTTGCTCTTCAATCCGCGAAATTGCTGCTATTCCGCCCGGTCGACGCGCGCTCGGCATGGCAAGAAACGGCTTGAAGGCGGCGGCAACCTTGGCGAGGAACCCCTTGCTGAAAGCGCCCAAGATCTCGACGTTGGGATCGTAATAGAACGATGCTTCCGCAATATCGTGATTGAACTCGGAGACGGTGATCCACGCATCTTTCCACTCCCGAATCCCGGCGCGGCGGCACTCGAGCTGCGGAATTTCGAGTGCAGTTTGATCGGAACGAGGCGGCGTGCCGGAGATCGCCAGTATAACCAGATGTGTCTGCGCACCCTTTGGAATGGCCAGCACCATGCACACCGGGCGGGACTTACGCCCTTCGGTTTCGCCCTTGTCCCGCTGCCATCCCCAGAGATATGGATATCGGAGGACGGAGCCGCTCGGTGGAATATCAACCATCGGCTTCGCGGCCTTCCTCGATCAGCCGGTCCAGTTCGGGCATGATCAGGTCCACCAATTCCTGCGGCGCTTCGTTGGCGCCATAGACCCGGCGCGGGTCGCCCCTGCTTTTCATGGCCTCGAATTCGTCGTAGGTCATGAGAACATAGCGCGCTCTTCGGTGCTGGGTGATCGCCACCGGCTGACGGTCGGCCGCCATGGTGACGGTTTTGATGTCGCGCAGCAGCTCGACGGTCGAAAATTTCTGCATGGCGGGTCTCCATGAAATAAGTCGGAATATACGACTTATTTGACTATTCTGCAATGTAGCCGCGATGCGATCGATCTCATCAGCCCGACAGGGCCGTTGATTTCGGTGATGCGGACGCCGGCGGCGACATAGCCGCCGCTGCGGAACAGGCCGACGAGATACTGCATCACGTCGAGGTAGAGGCGGCCGCCGACCAGAGCGACGTCGAGGAAGACTCGCTTCTCCGCACCGCCGCAAAGGCTGTAGATGTGCATGCCGGGATGTTCTCCAGACGGCATGACGCGGCGCTGTGTCGTCGGTCGTGGCCAGCGCGTGCCGAGATCGCCGGCCTTCATGGCGGCGGCCATCGGCTCGGTCATGCGCGCGTCGTACATCTCGATCGGCGTGTTTGCCGCGCGGAAGCCGAGATGGGCGGAGAGGAAGGCGACCTTCGCCTTCTCGCCGTGAGGATCGGCGGCGCGAAGCGTCCGCCACAGCGGACCGTCGTAGCGTTCGATCGCCGGTATGTGCTCCGGGCGGCCTCGCTTGGTGGCCGAGCACGCAAGGATCAACAACCGGAAAGAAGGGAGCGGGGCCATTAGGCTGCCTCCCTTTCGGATTGCGCCTGCGGCTGGAACTGGTGAAGGAAGGCGACGGCGCGCTGCGCGTGCGCGGCCGCCTGGAAGACGGCCCGCCTGTCGCCCTGAAGCACGGTCAACCAGGACTGAATGTAGCTGGCATGATCGGGGCGCGGTTCGAGCTCCGGCACGATGCCGAGATCGGCGCAAATCAGCGATGACCCGATTTCCGCGACCAGCTCCTCCCTCGCGCGTTCGCTCCGATCCTTCGCGTAGCGGCTAAGATCGCGGCCGACACGGCGGGAATCTGCCGTCCAGTGGATGTGCTCGTGCGCGAGAACGGCGACGTAAGATTGAGCATCGCGGAACGTCTCGAATGGAGGCATCTGGATATGGCCGGAAGACGGTGAAAAGAACGCCTGCGAACCACCATGCCGGATTTCGGAGCCGGTATTGGCGAAGAACCTGTCGGCATGTTCGATGCGCTCGATCGGATCTTCGACCGGCTTCGGCGCGTAGTAGTAATGGTCCGGCAGGCCGTCGATCTGCTCGACGTTGAACACGCCGTAGGCCTTGAGGAAGGGAATATCCCGGTCGATCTCGCTCCCGTTCGCGGCGGTCTCCGTCTTGGTGAAACGGCTGGCGTAAATGACGGTCGCGCTGGTTTCGCCCTTGCGGACATGCGCGCCAAGTTCGTTGGCCTGGCGGAGCGTCATCCAGATCGGGGCCGCATAGCCGTGCGCCATCGCTTCCGACCAGAGCAACAGCACATTCATGCCGGTGTAGGGCTCGCCATTATGGCGCAGCGGGCGCGTGATGCGTCCCTTCATAGGGCCTGCCCGCCAGGGCTGGACCCAAGGGCGGACGCCCTTCTCCAGATCCTCGACGATCTTTTCCGTAATCCGCGCGTAGACATCGACGCGCGACCCACTTTCTTTCCTGCTCATTTTCCTGAACCTCCGTTGCGGAGGTCGCGCCGGTCGCGACCCCTTACGGCGGTCCGAAAGGCCGGGGCTATCAGGGGCGCCGCGCACCCGAGCATGGCGAGGGCCGAAACGAAGTGGAGGACAGCGAAGCCGTTGCACGAGCGCCCCGGCCCCGGCAGGACCACAGCCGGAAGGGTCGCGGCGGGCGCTCTCCCTTCTTTCCACCCCTTTCATTCCCTCGTCGCGATCTAGCGTATCACGCCCGGCAGGCAATGTTCCTGACTAGCTGACCAGATGCTTCAAAATGGCCAGACAGACAGGACTGACGAAAAAGCAAGACGGACCGGAAGCCGGGCGGCGGTGAGCCGCTGGAAGCTGTAAGGCGCGAAAGCGCGCTTCAGCGAGGTGTGCGGCATGCCCGTGTGGAAGGGCCGCAGAGCGTGACGGAGCGTGGCCAGGACGTGGTCATCGTCATGAGCGTCGAGGAATTCGAGCGCCTCGTCCCGCGGAGGCCGGAAGCGCCCTACGTCCAGTTCATGGAGGGACTGTACCTCAATGGGCTCGACCTCGAGCGGAGGCTGATTGCGGTCAAGACGCAATCGGCAGGTAGCCGGGAAGAGGGCGGGACCGAAGCCCCGCCCCGGCGGCTCAGCCGAAAGCCGACATCTGGAGCTCGGCGGCCTTGCGGTCGATGCTCTGGCCGGGATTTTCGATATGGCGCTCGAACGGCTTCCACTTTTCGCCGACGACCTGTTCGTAACCGGCCACGGCGCCCTCGGCGGCCATGCGCAGGGCGTGAGACTGGAGCGCCATGTCGGCGGCGAATTCGCGCTTGCGCTGCGCCGCGCTGTCGAAACCGACCGGGCCATCGAGATCCTCGTCACGGATTTCGTTGGCGGCCTTGGCGGTCATGTCGCGAGCTTCGGTCACCGCCCGGCTGTAGAACTGGCCGGCGCCGTGGGCGGATCCGACATAGGCGCCGACGACCCGCTGGAGGTGGATCTGCATCGCCCGTTCGCCAAGGCCCTCGTTGAGGCTGTCCGCCGTTTCGACGATCAGCCGCTCGTGGAGGTCGCGGATGCCGTCGCTGTCGAGGAGGGCAAGGCCGAAGCTTTCGGAGATGAGGGTGGCCTGGCTGGCGTCGGGGCAGCAGAGCCTGACCATTTCGAGGTTGACGCCCTTGCGCAGTTGCACGACGCGGGGGGTCTGACGCGGAGATTGAGCGGTCTTGGCCATGTTGAAGTCCTTTCTTCGGTTCGCCCTTGGGAGACTCGCCGGCGCTTGCCGGCGTCCCCTCGGGTGCGGCCGAAAGGAACCGGCGCGCGCCGGAGGTTTCAGGGTCCGGCCCTTGCCAGGCGAGCGGGAGGGGGTTGCGGACGAGCAGGGCTTTCAGCCCTTGCGAAGGACGCGGCCCCGGCCTGCGAGATCGGCGAGGACCGGCCGCAACGCGGCGCGGCACGCGGCCTTGAAACCTCCGGCAGACGGTTCAGACCGCAGCCCACACCGAGGGGATGCCGGTGAGCGCTGCGTCGCTCCATCGATGCGGCAGGAGGACGAAAACATGGCTGGGCCGCTCTCCCGGAAGAAGAGACCGCTCCTGCGCAACGGACGGAGCAGCAGCTCGAAGACCGCCCCGTTCCGCCCGTTTTCAGGTCAGCGTCGGGATGAGCGAGTCCATCCGTTTGCGGCGATCGCAACGAACCGACGGGCGTGCCGAGAATCCCGGCCGAGGTCGTCAGGATGCGAGCGAGGGCCGGATGTATCCCAACCCTATCGCGTCACCGGCGCCTATACCGGTTCCGCAGATGCTCCAGATCAGCTGATGGACGCCCTGGGCGCGCTGCATGTTCGCGATCGACATGCAGCTCCATCGCCCGGTGTCCGGATGGCCGGCGGCACCATGCACCTGGCGCCGCCCGGCAGGTCGGGCATCTGACGCGCGTGACTGGGTGATCCGACCATGACTGGCCGCATCGGTAGCAGCGGAAGATCATGGCGGCTGTCCCGGTTATCTTTTGCGGGACGTCAGGCCGCGCGGGCGGTCGGGCTGCCGTCCCGCTCGCGCAGCAATGCGATCGCCCGGTCCTGCCGGGCGAGTTTGCGGGACAATGCATCTATCTCGGGCTGCCGCTCGGCGGTGATGGCCGCGAGATTGGCGCGATACTGTTCGAGAAACGCGCTCGCATCGGGCGGCCTGCCGCCCCGATACACCCTGCGCTTCGGTTTCAGGCTGGGGATCAGCGCCGTCATGCGTCGCGTGATCCGCCGCTCGATAAGATCGAGCTGGTGCTGTGTCTGTCTGCGTGCCTCTTCCATGCGGAAGAGCAGCACCTGACGATCAACTGACGGGATTATGCGGCGTTCCCCCGCTGCCAGCCGATGAAATCCGACGGGCCATCGTAATCGCTATGCCGTGCGGGATCGATCACAAAGCCGAACCGGCCCATGTCGTATTCGGACTTGGGGACGAGGAAACGCCGTTCTTGCGATTGGCGATCACGCTTGCCACCCATCGTCGCGACACACTCGACAAAGCCCTCCCGGTGGCTGGAATTGATGGTTGAGATCACCACCCAATCCGCCTCATGCTCGCGCTCGAACAGGTGCCGGTCCTTGGTGCGGGATTCGCCGGGCGTAAGGACCGTTCCGTGAATAGCCTCCCATGCCTGGGGCCAGTTGTCCTTGATGGTTTGCTCCGCGCAACGCCGCTCGAAAGCCGTGAAGAGCGCGGGGAAAGTAAGAGCGACAATCGCCCATGCCTCATCCTCCTCATACCATCCACCACTGCTTCGAAGATCGGCGCGCACCTCAGCGTTCCGATCGGGGGAAAGACGAAATCCGCCGTGGCTGGCCGTCGAGAAGAAAATGACACCTTCGGCATAGAGGTGCGCACTCTGTGCCGTACCCCAGGGGCTGCTTGAATTGCCGCCAATCTCTCGACGGCCGAGCGCCTGCTTCTCGCGCTGATGCTCGGCGTTTTCCGCGACTTTGGCGCGGAAGTCCGCTTCATCGGCGAGTTCACCGGAAAAGCTGTAGAAATCCGATCGCTTCCACTGGTCGAGGGGCCGGTTGATCTTCCAGGCCGTCGCGTGTGAGAATGTGCCGCCGCGTGAGGTCATCATCGCGAACGCCGTGTCCGCCACGAGGGCAACGGGAAGGCCATCGGAACTTATACCGAATTGCACCCCCGGAAATCCGAGGGCTTCAGCCGCCTCGGTCGTGCTAGGGACGGTGCTCATGCCGCAACCCTCCCTTCCACGACGTCGGCCGCGATCTCGTCCGCCGTGACTTCTTCGAACCTGGCGTAGGGATAGCCATGCCGGGACAGCCATTCCTCCGCGGCCTGCCGGTCGGCGGCGAGATGCACCAGTTCGGCATGCTCGCCCATCTGGTTGAAAATGCGGACTGAGCCGATGGCTGGTCGCTCGATGATCGTGAACCGCAGGCTGGATCCCAGCGAGAAGGTCCGATGGACGCAAATGGCGATGACGCCGCCCGCGCCATGATCCGCCTCATGAAGCGTGAAATTCGCGGGAAGGATGACGCTGCCGACGGAACGTTCGTCCTCCTTGCGGATCAGGCGCCCGCTGCCATTGTTGGTCTTCCAGGCGGACAGCTTTTTGCGATGACGTTCGGGCGGGCGCGGCGCGCCGTCCGACCAGGCGATGATTGAGCCGATGGGGGCTCGAGAAATGAGATGCGCGGACATGGGTGTCCTCCGTGATTGCACTGGTGAAACCGAAACCGCCGCCGGGGTGACCGGCGGCGGCGGGATTGATTGGAAGATGACAGGTGCGCGCGGCTACTCGGCCGCCTCCAGGAATTCGTCCGCCTCGTCGTCGGCGAGTTCCTCGGTGGGAGCGTCGCCCGCGTCCTGCTCGTCCTCTTCGTCGTCATTCGCGGCGACGGCATTGGACGACAGCCATGCCGAGAGGCTCGCCGCATCCGGCGCGAACAGCGCGGAAGGATGGACGAAGTGACCTTCCTTGAAATGCTCGACGAGGGCAGCGCGCGTATCCTTCACCCGCTGGCGCGGCAGGACCGACGTGTCCTTGCACGAGCCCTCCAGCGCCGGCCGCGACAGGCACGACAGGAAATCCTCCGTGCCCATGTTCGGCAGGAACCCGTTCGCCCCGATCGTGTCGCCGGCGACGCGAGCGACGATGCCGCTCTTGGTGGCGTTCTCGCGGCACGAAAGCACGTCGATCAGCATCGAGCGGGCCGCAACCCGCAGCGTGTCCATGTCAAAGAAGAGCTTGCCCTCGGCGTCGAACAGCACAACGGCGTGTTTCGCCAGCTTGCTATGGCCATAGTAGCTGCCGCCGTTCCCTGTCGTGACCGACACGTTCTGGCCAGCGAACGCGAGGATGAGGAGCGCCATCAACATGTCGTCCTCGATCGGAGCCCGGCCGAGCGCCTCGTGGAGCGCGTCGGTGCGATAGTCGCCGATCATCTCGATGCCGTTGCGGGTGACATCGGGACGCGGCTTGGAAACCGAACCGACATCGTTGCCAGCATCATCCGAGCCAGCGGCCCCCTTCCCCTTCGGCTTTTTCACCTCGGGCATGCGGTAGTGCACCGACTGCACCTTGCCCTCGCGATCGAGATACATTGCCGTGCAGTCGCCCTTCTGGGGCTTGCCGTGGACGCGCTCGGCCTTCTTGGGCAGCTCGGGTTGGCCGTAACCGTTCTGCTCGACAATGATCCCCTTCTTCGGAAGGTTGTTGCTCATCCACTCCTGCTGGGCGCCGAGAAACGCCTCGACATCGGTGGTGTAGCGGCCGTCCTGGTCGGCCGGCGCAAACAGGTCCTCGACCCACTGGATGCCATAGGCCTCACGCAGATCGTCGCCGAAGCTCGCATCGCGCGCATACATGCGCTTCTTCTGCAGCGCCTGCGCAACGCTCCACCACGACACCTGGGGATCGCCCTTGGAGGGCTTGTGCTTCTTCCAGACCTCCTTCTGCTCCTCAAGCGCGGCCGCCGCGATGGTGCGGAGCTGCTGCTCGTTGGGCATGTCGCCCTTCGCCATCTGGTCAAGCATCGCCGGCAGCACGTTGGCCAGCAGACGCAGCTTCTTGATCTGCCGCACAGGCAGCGCGAGCGCGACGCCGATCGCCTCCTCGGTCCAGCCGAGCGCGACGAGCCGCTCGATCGCACGCCACTGGTCGACCGGGTTGAGGTTCTCCCGGACGAGGTTCTCAATGAATGAGCGCATGGCGCCATTGTCGTTCGCGGCTTCGACGACAAGAACGTCGATTTCCTCGAGGCCGGCAGCGATCGCCTGCTTCACGCGGCGATGGCCGGAATCGATGATGTAGCCATTACCGCCGCCGGTTTCCGGCGCGATGACCGGAGGCTGCACGACACCGACCGCCTTGATGGTCGCAAGCAGCAGCGCGTCCGCCTGCGGCGTGGATTTCGTCTGACGGGCGCGGTCCGGGTTGTCCTTCAGCGCGCGCGGATCGACCTTCATGAGATGCATGGTGTTGCTCCTTAGGAGTTGCGGACGCGGCCTCTCGCCGGTCCTTTTCCGTCTTCTTCCCGAAGACCCCCTCCGGCCCGCGGAGCGGGCGGGCCGGTGCAATTGCGGCCGAGCATCCCTGCCCGTCCGGACAAGCGGGGCTGACAGCCCTGCGAAGGACGACGGGCCGGAATGGCGAGCGGCGCGGTTGAGCGCCAGCGTCAGCGGCCCGCCCGATCTGCGAGCGGACCTTTCCCCCCTTCTTTTCATTTCTTTTTTCCTGCCCCGATAGGAGGGCGGGCACCGTGCCGGCGATCTGACCATCGACGTGAAAAGAGCCAGCCACGCGCACCGACGCGACTGGCCCGACGGCCGGATCAGGCCGCTATCTGGAGATCATCGTCGGGGCGCTCGCTATCGGTAGCGAGTGCTCGCTCGACCTCGGCAAGCTGCCGGTGCTTTTCGGCAAGTTCGTCCGCGAAGGCGAATTCGCCCTCCCCGCGCGATTGATATGAGGCGAGCCGGCGATGCCCGTCGGCAAGACGTTGACGGCAGCGCTCCCGCTCACCCTCAAAGTCGTCAAGGGCGTGCTCGAGGCGGGCAACAGCCCCGAGCGGCGTCACGGTGACGGGAAGATCGATCTCGTAATCGGCGCCGGTGCGCACCAGCATGGTGGTGTAGCGATAGCCATCCTTGCCGAAGCGCTGGCCCGCATATTCGAGATCGAAACCGCCGATCGAGGCGATGACGATTTCGCCCTCCTGCTGGAGCTGCACCATTGTCAGGATTTCCTTCATAAGCGCGCGGCCAGCTTCCTTACGCTGAGCGAAGGAGGCGTCGATGACACGCATGGCGAAGGCATCGCCGGCGGTAGGAACGAGGCGGTCGATATCCTGCCCGATCTCCGCGATGCGGCGTGTTGAGATTTCGATGTCGCGCTCGGCATCGCGGAGCTGCCGGCGCACCGCGAACAGATCGTCCCGATGCGCGGCACGAAGCCGCTCGAGCCTTGCGATATCGGCCTCGAGCCCGGCCTTCTGCATCAGGCGTTGATCACCCGATGCGATCGCCTTGGCCATCGCGAACTGGTTCGCCTGTCCCTCGCCGAGATCTTCCAGCTTGCGGATCGAGGTATCGCCCGACAACGCCGCGGCGATGAACCGGGCCTTGCGCTCGTTGTTCTGCCACATCGTCGCGTCGAGACTGCCCTCGGTCGCGTAGGCGTATATATCGACCTCGTCGTGCTGGTTGCCTTGCCGCACGATACGGCCCTCGCGCTGCTCGATATGCGACGGCAGCCATGGCACATCGAGGTGATGCAGAGCCTTCAGGCGAAGCTGGGCGTTGACCCCGGTGCCCATCGTCTCGGAGGAGCCGATCAGGAACCGGACCCTGCCGGCGCGGACGTCGCCGAACAGACGCTGCTTGGCCTCGGACTTCTTGAAGTCCTGCATGAAGGCGATTTCTTCGGGCGGCACGCCGAGCCGGACCAACTCGTCGCGAATCCAACGATAGGCCGAGAAGCCGCGTGTCTTCTCCACATTGATCGTGCCGAGATCGGAAAAGATCATCTGGGCGGCGCCGGGAAGCTCGAACGCCTTGCCGTCCGGCTGGACATAGTTGCGCTCCGCCGTCTCCCGCCAGATGCGGAAGGCGTTGGAGATCAGCATATTGAGCTTGTTGTCGGGCTCGTTGTCGTTGTCCGCGTCGACCAGGCGCAGATCGATGGCGGCATGGCGTCCGTCGGTGATGACGGAGAGCAGGATATCGTCACCGGGCTCCGGCGGCCGGTCGCGCTCCTCGATCGCCTTGATGCGAGCATCGAGCACAAGCTGGTAGCGCTTGAAGGCCGCGGTTGGCTTCGCCGTGACGATCTGCCGTCGGCCGGTCGAGATCGCCGGCACCTTGACGAACTGGCGCAGGTCCTCCGCCAGCACGACATCTGCGAAGGCGCGGAACATGGCGATCAATTCCGGAACGTTCACAAAACTGGCGAACCGGCTGACGGGCTTGTATTTGCCGGACGGCTGAAGCTCGAGTTCGGTCGTCGTGTCGCCGAAGGTGCTTGCCCAGGCATCAAATTCATGCAGGCCGCGCTGCATCAGGGCGGCAAAATCCATCAGTCTTTGGACCGAGAACATCTCGCCCAAGGTATTGGTGATCGGCGTGCCGGATGCCAGCACGAGCGCGCGGCCCGGATTCTTCGTCTCGATGAAACGGGACTTCACATAAAGGTCCCAGGCCCTCTGCGATCCGTTCGGATCGATGCCTTTCAACGTGCTCATGTTGGTGGCGAAGGAGAGCTTGCGGAACTCCTGCGCCTCGTCGACGATGATCTGGTCGACGCCGATCTCGGCAATGGTGAGCAGGTCGTCCTTGCGCGTCGACAGCGCTTCAAGCCGTTCCTGCAAACCCTCCTTCAGGCGCTCGAGGCGTTTGCGCGAAACGCGGTCGTCGCTCTCGACCTTGGTGAGCAGGGTCTCGAACAGCTGCAGCTCATCCTGGATCAGGCTCTGTTCGAAAGTCGACGGCACGCCGATGAACTTGAACGCGCTATGCGTGATGATGATCGCATCCCACGTTGCCGTCGCGGCCCGGCTAAGAAAACGCGCACGCTTGTCCTTGGTGAAGTTCGTCTCGTCGGCAACGAGAATGCGGGCGGAGGGATAGAGCGCCAGGAATTCGCGTGCGGCTTGCGCGAGGCAATGGCCAGGAACGACCAGCATCGCCTTGGCGATCAGCCCGAGTCGTCGTTGCTCCATGATGGCGGCCGCCATCGTCATCGTCTTGCCGGCGCCGACGGCGTGGGCGAGATAGGTCGAACCCGCCGAAATGATGCGCCAGATGCCGCGTTTCTGGTGGGCATATAAGGAAAAGGCGCCAGAAGCGCCCGGAAGTCGCAGATGATTCCCGTTGAATCGTCGGGGAGCGATATTGTTGAAGCGGTCGTTATAGACGCGCGCCAGGCGATCGGTGCGATCGGGATCGGACCAGACCCAGTTCTGGAAGGTCGACTTGATCTTGTGCAGCTTCTCCTTGGCCGCCTCGGTATCGACGACATTGAGCACGCGGCGCTCGCTGTCGCCATCCTTCACCGTGTCGAAGATCTGCGGCACGCGACTGTTCAACGCATCGGAGAGCAATTCACCGGCGTGGCGGCGATCCGTGCCCCATTCCGACGTTCCGGCCGCCGACCAGCCGAGTTGGCGCGCATCGACCGTCCACGATGCCAGTTCGGGCATGTGGTGGACCTTGATGTCCGCCTCCATCGTCTCCTTGACGAAGGCGACGACATCGGCGGCCGGGATCCACGGTGCGCCGAGCCGCGCGGTGATTTCGGAGGGGCCGAGATCGGCGGGCTGGACCGCGACGAGCGCGCGGACATTGCGCTCGAAGACGGGATCGAGAACGGCCGCCGCTTCCGCTGCCTTCAGTTTGTCGCGCACGGGACCGGAGAGATAGGCGTCGGCCGTCTGCCACGCGCCATCGGCGGGGTCCTGGAAGATCGCGTCGCCGAGCTCGGCGATCACACCGGCGACATCCTGGTGGAGGAATTCGGCGATGTGCTCGAGGTCGACGCGCCCGCGCTCATTGAGCACGACGGCGAGCGCATCGGCGGCCGAGGTGATAACCGGCGGCGCCGGCGGAGCGATAACGCGGTCGGTGAAGACCGGGCCGGGCTTGGCCGTGTCGGTGTCAAGATCGTAGTTCTCGATCGAGGCGACGAGCCAGCAATCGGGGTCGTCCACAAAAGGCTGGATATTGGGACGCCTATGCGTCTCACGGATTTCGCCGGTCTCGTCATCCTCGCTGATGGAGACGGTCGTGTGATTGATCGGGCCGAAATCGCGCACGAAGCTCGACCAGGCGATGCGGAGGCGAACCTGTGCATCTTTCCACGGCCGGTCCTGCTCCTGGCACTTCAAGACCTCGCGCACGGCGTCGCGGATGGGGATCAGCTTGCTGATGATGCGGACGTGCTTTTCGGGGATACCGTCGGCGCTGCGGCCCTTGCGCACCTTCACCGCGATCGGTTCGCCGTCGATCACCTGCTTCAGGCCTTGCGCCCGGTCGAAGAAATAGCTGCCTTCCCGGACATGGCGGTCGGACGGCAAATCAACGATGACGCTGTCGCCAGCATCATCTAGGTCGAAATCGATCGCGGTCGGCTCGCCGTCATAGAGGGCTTCCGGAAGGAGAAGCATGGCGGAAGCGAGCGCGGCTTCCAAATCGACGCCAGGCTTCGGCAGGCAGGTATACGTTTCGCCGAAGGGGCCGGATGTTAGAGCATGCGTGCCGAGCACGAAATCCGGATGGCGGGCGAACCAGCGATTGACGCGGATGGCGCCCTCGTCGGCAGTGGCGGGCCGCACCTCGTCGGTGTCGAGCCAGGACATATCGCCCTCGGGTTCGGCAACCTTGCGCTTCCGGAAAAAGAGGACGTCAACCACAACATCCGTGCCGGCGTCCGGCCGGAAACTGCCTTCAGGCAGGCGAATCGCCGCGATCAGATCGGCCGATTTGGCGATGTGTTCGCGCGCGGAAAAATCCGCCTTATCAAAAGTGCCGGAGCTGGTGACGAAGGCGGCGAAGGCGCCCGGCTTCAACAGGTCGATCGAACGCGCGATGAAATAGTCGTGCAGGCGAAAGCCTTGCGAGCGATAGGCCCGGTCGGAGCGGACGGTGCGATCGGAGAACGGCGGATTGCCGATCACGAGGTCGAAGCTCGCAGGCAGCTCCGTGCGCGCGAAATCGCCGACGACGATTCGTGCCCGCGGCTGTAACAGGCGCACGATGCGGGCCGTGACCGGATCGAGCTCGACGCCGGTGACTTGCGATGCCTCGCGCAATGCCTCTGGCATCAATGCCGGAAACAACCCCGTGCCTACGCCCGGCTCGAGCACGCGGCCGCCGCGCCAGCCGAGACGCCGGAGCCCAGCCCATATCGCGCGGATGATGAATTGCGGCGTGAAATGCGCATACTGCGTGCAGCGCGAGAGCGAGGCGTACTCGCTCTCGCTGACGGCGTCCTGCAGGTCGGCGCCGAGCGTCTCCCAGTTTTTGCGGAACTCGGCTTCGCCCGGCCGGCGAAACATGCCATTGGCAAGATCGCTCGAACCGAAGCCGATGAATTTGATCAGCCGTGCCTGCTCTTCCGCGGTTGCGGGCCGGTCCTCTGCCTCGATCTCAGCGGCCAGACGGATCGCGTCGATATTGTCGCGAGCCCGGTCCTTCCAGTTCACTGCCAGGCCCCGTTCGCCATCGAGCACGAAATTGACGCCGCGTGCGCGAGCAGACTGAGTTCGTTGCGCCGATGGTGTTCTCCGCATGGCCGGGGCCGGCTGGGTCGGATCGGGATCGTCGTCGTCATCGTTGGCCGGAAAATCTCCCGCGAAGGCGGTGACGCCGAGGCCCAGGCCAGACGAAAGCGCGGTGTTGCCGAAAAGGTCGAAGGTGAAGGGGTCGTTGCTCATGGCGTTCTCCAATGAAAGAACTCAAGGGGCATAACACCACCATTTCGCGGCTTTTCCTTGGGTTCGGTTTCGTTTTGACCGGCAATCGCGCGATCGGCAAAGTCCTTCTTTCCGCCGGACAGTTTCTTTGCCGTCCTGCGGTTCTGAACCATTCTCCAATTCGTGACCCTAACACCGGTCTGTTTCCGACTTCGGTCACACAGTGGCATTCGGCTCCCGGTTTCCCATTCTCCTTTAAGAGCGCAACCCAGGCCTGCCGGGTTCGCTAGCTTGCCATCAGGACAACCGGGATATCGTCGACACGCCTTCAGTGGTGCTGGCGCCGCGCAGCTCATAAGCGCGCTGGTCACGCAGGATCTGGAAGGCGATCGTCAAAAGCTTGCGCGCGATCGCGACGCGCGCCTTGTTGGTTCCTCTGAGCTTCAGGTGCTCATATTGGGCACGAAGCTGCGGATCGCTGGCGACAGCCGGAGCAACCGCCTCGACGAAAGCCCAGCGCAGCCACTTGTTGCCCTGCTTGATGATCTTGCCGTGATAGGTCTTGCCGCCGGAGGAATAGGTCGAGGGCACAAGACCGGCATAGGCGGCCAGCTTCTTCGGGCTACGGAAGCGGTCAATGTCGTCGATCTCTGCATCGATCAGCCTTGCAAAGAACTCGCCGACGCCGGGGATCGTCTTCAACAGCTTCACATTGGCATTCGCCTTGGTCATCGCCCGGATCGTCGCCTCCGACTGCTTGATCCGGCCATCAATGTCGCCGATGAAGTCGAGGCCCCGGTCGATCTGGATGCGGTCGATCTCCGAGACGTTGACCTGCGCCAGCTGGATGCGGCCGGCCTTACCGAACAGGTCACCGAGCTTCTTCAGCTGTGCCGTCTGCTCCGGATAACGGTCGAACACCGTGACGATCCGGTTCTTCGTCATCGTGCGCAGCCTGACGTAAAACATCCGCTCGCGTAGCGCGACGCGCAGCTCACGGGCCTTGTCGGTCGGTGCCCAGGCTTCCGGCACCAGGTCGGCTCTGAGCAGATGCGCCAGCACCGTCGCATCGATCTTGTCGGTCTTGATCTTGGCGTCGGCAATCGCCTTGACCTTGAGGGGATGGGCGAGAACGACATCATCACAAATGTCGTCGAGCCAGTCGTACATAACCATCCAGTTGCGCGTCGCCTCAACCACGGCATGTGAGTTCTCGCGGTAGCGTTCGAGAAACCCGCCAAGCGACTGGCGATCGTTCTTCACCCGACCGGATCTCAGCGTCTTGCCGCAGCTGTCCTGGACCACCAGGTGGCTGTAGGATTTGTGGTAGTCGACGCCAATATGGTAATCATAAGAGGCAGTCATGCTTCCAACTCCCTTGTTGAGATTTGCAAAACCCCAACAGGATAAGCCGAAAGGCCGGAAGTGTGACTGTCCCTCGATCATCGCCTGCATCTCAGTGATCCGTTCTCTCAGCGGGCGCGGCCTCTTTCATGCCACCTCCTTTTGAGCAGGCGCGCGCCATCGACCCCGCCGAAAGCTTGGGCGAAGACGGGCGGCGCAGGTTGTGGGATGGGTAGCGGGTGGCGCGGCCGCCGGATCAGCGGCGCATCAGGCCAAGCGACATGCTGGTGTCGGTCATCTCGATCCTGAGATGCGTGGCTGAGGGTGAGGCCGCCATCAGCCGTTCGAGCTCGACGGCGTCGAGGAAGTCAACGCCGTCGTCGCCCCCGAAATGCTGGCGCTTGTAGTGCCAGTAGTCCGGATTGGTGGACGGATCGCACTCTTCGGCGTAGCAGACGAGAGGCTTCCGCCCCGCGGCAAGGGTTCCATTGGAGCAAAGGTAGACACCCTCGTCGCCGACGAGCCAAAGCCCGGGTTTCTCGTCCTTTCCGGGGTAAAGGCCGTAGTGGGGATTGCGAAAGCCGCCGTTTGTGGCAGCGTCGGAGATCCCGCGCGCGATAATCTCGCGCACCTTTTCGAGAGGAAAGGTGAACATGACCGCACCGACCTCCCTCACGCTGCGATCGCGTCAGGCAGATAGCGCAGATGCACCGGCAGCTTCCCAGCGATCTGTGCATCGGTGAGCTGGTCGAGAAGGTCGAAATCACGATGTCCGCCCGCAGCGAAATTCATGACGAGCCGCTTGCCTCGCTGCGGGCCGGGATACCGCCAATCGGCATAGGCCCGATACTGGTCATGGGTGGCCGACCAGATGTGCTCGAGCCGCTCTTCGCGGGTCATTGCCCGGACAGGCCGCGATTCCCGTTCGACGATCGTATCCCGCATTTGCGCCGGCGAGCCCCTGTCGGAGAGGTCGCAATAGCCGTGGAAGTAACGAAACTGCCCATCGATCTTCAGGGAGAAGAAGACGCTGGTGACGTTGCCGGTGAGGAATTCGCGCAGGGCGAACATGTCGCCAGGCATCCAGAGCGGCGGCAGCACCTCGAACATGTAATCGTGCCCGGCCTGGTTGATTTCGAACCACTCACCGCGATAAAGCGCAGTGGCATCGTCCTGGAATCTGCTCGGACGCTTGGCATGGCGATCGAACATGCGGAACATCTGCCGACGATCGGCGATGCCTTGATAAACCTTGCGGATGGATAGAAGGGTCATGGGTGAGCTCCTTGTCACGCCCGTCGGGCTGGAGCGCGGCTCATCCTCTCGATGTCGCCATCTTCTCTTCAGCCCTTCCTGACCCCTCCTCCGCGGCCGCATCTCCGTTCGGCCGGGTCAAGGGCCGGCTTGAGCCGGGCGAAGCGTTACCCTTGACGCGGCCGGCGAGCATGCGGCAGGCCGCTTCTCCCTTCCCTCCTTTTCCTTTCCTCCACCCCCTTTGCCCTCCATGCGTCATTCCAGTCCTCGGCAGGCGGCTTGAGCCGTACCCAGTCGCAGCCGACGACCTGGGCGATCTCGCGCAGCCGATCGGCAAAAGCCTCCCCTTGCGGATTGTCGTCGGTCGCGGCCACAAGCTGGGCATCGGCGCGCGCGGCGAGTACCCGCACCGCGGTCTCGGTCGACGGCGACCACCCTCCACCGGTGCTGAGATAGAGGCTGCCCTCCCGCAGGCCTTCGAAGGAGGCGAGGCTCATGGCGTCGATTGCCGCTTCGGTGACGCAGAGCCGCACAGCGTCGGGCGTACCAAGACGAAAGAGCGCCTTCGCGCCCCCCGTCGAAAAACCGCGCCAGTCGGGACCTCTCTCTTCCCAGCCGGTGACGGCGCCGTCGTCGTCGACATGGGCCGCCCACATGCTGCCATATGGCCCTTCGCGCAAGCGGTCTTGTCGGATCGCCGCCTGCAGGACGCTCTCAGGGAGACATCGCTCGCCGGCAAGATAGCGCCAGGTCGCCGAACCCCGCCACGGCTTGCGTCGGATCTGCCAGCGTTCCGCCAGTGATGTGTCTCGTTCCCGATCGCGTGCGGGTCGTGTCCAGGCCGGCTCGACGGGGGTGAAGCCGACAAGTTCGGCCGCGCACGCGAGCGCCTCTGTGAAATCGAAGCCGTGAAGGTTCCGGATGAGCGAGAACACGTCACCCTTGGCGTCCGACAGCGGATCGAACCAGCCCTTGCCGTCATGGATCACGATGACGATGTCGTCGCCGCGCCGATATTTCACGGCCCGCCGGGTGCTCTCTTTCAGGTCGACTGTGTATCCGGCCTTTTCCAGGACGGCCGCGCAGAAAACGCGGCTTTTGAGCTCCTCTACTTCTTTCTTCTCCATCATACTTTCCGGCGCTTTTTGCGGCCGCCCTTCCTTTGTCTTCCTTCTGCCCGCACCTTGCGGGGCGGCTTCCGGACGCCACGAAGAGCGAAGACGGCAAGGGCGCGGCTCGCAAGGTGCCAATTTGCACCTTGGCAACGGCCGCTTGCGGCCAGCCGCGGCGCCGCTTCCCTTGCCGTCTGCCGCTCGCCAGTGGCACCTCCGGAGGCAAAAAGCCGGCTCAATGAGCCGGCCCGTACTCGAAGGGATCGAATTCGGTGATGGTCTCGACCTCGCCGTCTTCGATCTCGTCGCTCGGCAGAACTCCGAATTCGTCGCCGGAACGGAAGAGCGTGACGGGGACCATGAGGGTGCGGGCAAGGTGGAAAGCGTGGGTTCGTGCGAGGGAAAGATCGGTCGACATCTGAGGGCTCCATCTTCGGAGCGGGCCAATCCCGCTCGATGGCTCCGTCAGTGTCCGGCCCCGGTCGAGATCACCGCGAAGGCGAAGCCGTAGCGGCCGCACGCTTGCGTAGCGGACCCCCTGCGGGTTGATCGTGGAAGATCCGGGGCCGGACCAGGAAGCCATCACCAGAGAGCGGGAATTGGACTGCTCCCTTGGAGCCCTTTCGTCCGATCAGCCGTTACCGGAAATCCGTGGTTTTCATCTTGCCCGCAAACCAGGACCAGTCGCCCTCTGAGAAGCGAGAAGTTGAAATGCTTGCCATGGCTGCGACGGCGGAATTCGGAGGCCGACGCGAGTCAATAATAGGATGGGAAGGTCGACCTCGGCACGCTCGACGGTGAAAGGGGGCCGCCGAGTTCGCGAGGTTGAAGGCGCCAGCGCAGCTCCACCATCTCAACAACGCCGGCGTCGCGCTTTATGTTGGGACGGCGATCGTCGATCGATGCGTCGGAATCGAAATCTGACGCTCATCATCTTCGAACACAAAATAGAACTTGGCCGCGAGGCAAAGGCGATCGAGACGGAGGACCGATGTGCAATGACTATCGACTGAAGGTGGATGTCGCTTCGATCGGGGAGGAATTCGCCGATCTGAAGATCAAGATCCGTTTTGGCGAAGGCGCCCCGAACATCGAGGCGCGCGACGACATCAAAATCACCGATGCCGCGCCGATCATCCGCACGGTCGATGGCGTGCGCGGCGAAGGCGACCTGGTGCAGCGGCGGTGGAGCTGGCCGGGTAAGAACAAGCGCCCGGTCTACAATTTCCGGTCGGAGGGCCGCGAATTTTCCTCCAACCGCTGCCTGATCGTCGCCGACGGCTTCTACGAGTTCACCGATCCCGCCGAGAAGGGAAAGAAGCGGAAGGACAAGTGGCTGTTCACCAAGCGCCACGAGCCAATCTTCTGCATCGCCGGCATCTGGCGCGAGACGGAAGATGTGGGCGAGGCCTTCACCCTGCTGACCATGGAGCCCGGGCCCGACATCGCGCCATACCATGATCGGCAGATCGTCATCCTCGAACGCGATGCCTGGGCCGACTGGCTCGATCCGTCTGTGCCGGCGCAATCGCTGATCCGTCCGCTGCCGGCAGGTACGCTCATGGTTGAACAGATTGGGTAAAGCTGCGAGGTTTAGCTTTTTTGCTGACAAAACATGGAGGTCGGCGGGGAGAACTTAGGGTGCTGTACGCTTGGATTGATGGAGTTAAACGTCCGCCAGCTTTTAAGGGCGAGCACACAACGTGTCGCGATTGCGGTGGATCACTGACAGCAGTTATCCCGGTCGAAAACGTTCGACACTGGCGGCATAAGGCCGGCGACTGTGATCCCTGGAGCGAGCCTGAAGGCGCCTGGCACCTTGGGTGGAAAGAGAAGTTCGATATCGCCTGCCGCGAAATCGGCTTGGTCGATTCGGCGACCGGCGAGCGTCATCGGGCGGACGTCCTATGCGGGATGGGCACGAACCGCGCGACGGTGTTGGAATTGCAGCACTCATCAATCTCCGAGGACGAGCGTAACGCGCGCGAGGCGTTCTATCGCCAGGCGCATCGCATGTTCTGGCTTATCCACATTCATAGCGAGACTTCGTTCCTGGCCCACAATTTCGGCATGTCGATGGACTTCCAATCCAGGACGCATGTGCTAGACGGCAAGAAGTTCGCGGTGATGCGCTGGGTCGGCCGCAGCCAGCAGTTCATTGAAAAGTGGAAACGCGCGAAGGCTCACGTCTTCTTCGATTGGTCTGGCCATATATTCTACCTCGCCAGCAACGAAGTTTCGCAGCGCCTGGGCGGGCAGCTCAAGCGAGGACATTTTGCGCTATGTCATCTCACCAGCGAGGAGTTTCTGCGCGCCGTGCATTGGCACGACTGAAATCGGCGCTCGATCTCACGTCTTGGGCGGCCGGGTCCAGCCTTCGTTGAGTTTCTCAAGCACCTTTTCCAGCCAGTTTTCGTACCAGTACCAGGTGTTCGCGACCTTCACGCCATAGCCCTTGCCGGGGTTGCGCGCGTCGAGCTGCTGGGTGAGCTTCGTGTGATCGTACATATTGAATCCGGCGTATCCCGCCGCCTGCGCCTTCGCGACGATTTCACCGGGTAGGAATTTCGGACGCTCGACCTCCTTCAACAGAACGCGCTCGACGGCCTCTGCTTCCGGTGAGCCGGGCTTGATGAATTCGACCGCGAGATCCGCCTTGCTGGGTTTGCTCGCGATCTTGGGAACGAAGGCGACGCGGAAGCGGAATTTCGGATCTTTCTGCTCCTCCTCTGAGAGGGCCGCGTGGAAGTTGTCCATCACCGTCGCGATATGCGTCGGCAGGTCGGTCGCGATCAGGCTTTGCCGTTGGACACCGTCGAACGTCACGAATTGCAACGCGATCGGAAGCCGCTTCTCCAGGGCGAATTCGCGTCCGAAGAGGTCCTTGATGGCGTCGTTGAAGTTGATGCAGCAGGCCTGAAGCTTAGCGCTGAGGGCATCATCGATCCTGTTGGTGGATCGATGCTCGATCTCGTTCCTGATCTCGATCAGGAACTTGAGATTGTTGACAACGCCGCTCTGGAGGGGACAGGCGCCGGTGGTGATGCACTGGCTCAGTTCCCAATATCTCTCGGCTCCGGATGGCGTGCGCTCAACTACGCCGGCTTTCTTGTGGCGGTAGTCGATGCCCTCGCGCTTGTAATAGGCATGCAGCAGGTAGGTCCACGCGATGATCGCGGTGACGATGAAGAGTTCGGCCCTGAAGTGGAGGCCAGCGCTATTGAATGTGTGAACGGCCGCAATCATGGCTTCACGCGCTTTGACCAGCAGCTCGTCGCCTTGGAGATGAAGGCCGGTAGCGGGATCAATATTTGGCCAACTGTCGAGGAAGGTATCCAGCTCATCGTCGGACGCGGCCTTAATGGCCTTGTGCTTCGTGCCATCCTTTATCTCGGAGATGCGCGCATTGTTGATCGAACGGGTAGGCCGGGAGAAATATGCCTGGATATCCTGGGGCACGTATTTGCGGGATAACATCGCTTTCACGATCGCGACCTCCCACTTTTCAAGCGTATTCCCTGGTCGTCTCGCCAATTTCGTGCCCCTACTTTGTCTGCGCCGTTCGGGATGTCCCGGTTCTAGTCGTTGCCGTAGTCTGGCTCGTATTCCATTTCGCGCTCCTGCTGGTCCTCATGGACGTAGCTGAGGCCGGAGGCATCGATTTCATCGCTTCCCATCAGCGTCAGGTCGCACGTTGGGCAGCGGAACTCTTCGCCGAGAAACTCGCGGTCGACGATTTCCCAGATGGCGTGCTCGTCGCGCTCCTCGCTGATGTCCTCACCGGACTGCTCGCCGGTCATGAAAGCGCGGCATTTGCAGGCGGGGCAGCTCTCCACCCAGATCTCGTCGTAGCGACCCTTGAAAATTCCTGCCTGATGTTGTGGCTCGCGCAATTCGGCTTCGGCTGCGAGGCGCTCTCGTTCGGCTCTTTTCAACGCCTCGAACTGCTCCCTGGCGGCTTCGACGCGAAGTTTGACCGCCGCTTCGAGGGCCTTGGCGGCTTCGTCGAGCAATTGACGGGGCGCCTTTGCGTCCGCTGCGCCAAGCCACTGCTCCAGGGACGATCCCATCTGGTGCAGGATCGTATCGCATGCATGCCAATAGCGCGCCTCCCAGGCGTCAAGACGCATGGTCCGGAATGGAAGGTCGGCCGAGTGGAGCTCGGCGTTCCGACGTTCGGCGATGTCCTGGCAGAACTTTTGGACCGTCTTGTCGAAGCGAGGGACGAGATGTGCGAGGCGCTCGAACAAGGTCTTGGCGGCGATCGTCTTGACGTCGGTGGTGACGTTGATGCCGGCGGCGACGAACATCGACTGCCAGTGGGTCGGATCGACCACGAGGCTCGGATGCTTCCGGGCGAGCGCTGCCTTGCCGAGCAGCTCGAGCGCGAGCGAGGCCCAGAGCTGATACTCGTCGAGATCGCTGGCGCCTTTCCGCGCGAGGGCACGGCCGATGTAGACCTTCGACTTCGCATGAAGCGCGTCGCCGTTGATTGCGATGAAGACGTCTTCAGGCATCGATGAGAATCCTCGCTAGGCGTCGGCCGGACCCTCGGTCCGACGGGCTGCGCCCGTGCAGGACGCGCCAGTTGTCAATGATGAGGATGTCGCCCTGGCGCCAATGATGCGCCTCCGCAGGGGCGCTGGCGACCCGGTCTCCGACAAGCTTCAGGGCTTGCTTGCCGCGCTCGTCCAAGGCTTCAAGACAGCCGGGATCGTAGCGCAAGAAGGCTCCGCCCGGCGACAGGATCGTCGCGTAGAAGGAGCGCCGACCCGTGCGGACGAGGACCGGAGCGTTTTCGAGAAGGTCAAGGTCCTCGCGCGAAAAGCCGAGCGTTCGCCAGTCGAGGAGCATTGTCGCTGCAGCCGGCGATCCGCGATCGATACACCCGAGAAGGAGATAACGGCAGGGTCTGGTGCGATGGCTGAGTTCCGTATGGAACGGCAAGGCGCCCAGGCCGTAGCGCGCGCTCAAGGATCGAGGATGTGCATCATCGGCTGCACGCGGCTGGACGACCTCTTCGAGCGAGCCTGCACGGCCCGGAACGCGCGAGCCGAGCCGATCACCGAGCCGGCCCAACTCGCAGACGATCGAATCGAAGTCTGCGCCCTCGCTCCTGTGACGCGACCAGCCGCGCTCCGCCAGCGAGCCGAAAATCGGTCCGGGATCGGAGACGGCAATGTCGCGTATAGCCATCTCGCTGTCCTATCGGTCGAGGCGGACACGAAGACGCCGAGCGCGCTCGCGAAAAGCAGCTTCGCCACCTTCGAGGATGTCGCAAACCGCCTTGCGGATCGCCGCGTTCTCCAGCCCGCCCGCCGCATAGCTGATCGGCGGCAGACCGCCCGAGGGATGCGGTCCTGCTTCGGCGACGATGATCTGATCGGCGTCGGTATTGATGACGAGGTTGGCGTTGTGCGTGACCATGATCACCTGGCGCTTCGCCTTCGCGGCGATGAAGAGCGCGACAAGCTCGTCGAAGACGGACTTGGGATCGAGATTCTCTTCAGGCTGGTCGATGATCAGCGGCCGATCGTCGGAGTCGTCGAGCGCCAGATAGAGCAATAGAAGCACAATGCCTCGCGTGCCGGGCGAGAGCTTGCGGATGTCGACCCCGTCATAGGAAATCTCGTACCGAACGGTGATGTGGTCGGTGCTGAAAAGCCAGTGAGCGAACTGCTTCGACCAAGTCCGGAATTCGGCCTGCTGCGTCGGCGCGTAAGGCGCATGCGACAGCAGGTCCCGCAAATATTTCGCCATGAAGGCGGTCATTGCCGCCTGCACCTCGGCCGCCGTTCCGGTCTCCCATGCGGGCTTGAGCGCTTCCGTGGCCGCGGCGATGAGCGAGCCGCGCCCATAGAAGGGGCCGGTCTTGCGTCGGTCGAGAAGTTCTTCCTCCGCGACGGCGCCCCAAGCCTGGACATCGGCGATCCTGCGGACAGAGAAGCTGAGCTTCTTCAGCGTGCCCGAGGATGCCGCAAGACGTGCCATCAGGGGCGCATAAAGGCCGGCCAGGGCATTCTGTTCGTTGATGATTGCCTCGAACACCCGGCCGTAGGTGTCATCGCGCTCGGTCTGCAGGTCCTTCCGTCGCGCGGCGGCGCCCTGCGCATCGGTAAGGCGGGTTGTCAAGATTTGAAGGGCGGAGTTCTCCTGCGCAATGCGTCCGGTCAGTGCCGCATATTGCTCGCGCACCAGCTTGTCAGCACTGAACAACGCTTCCAGGCGCGTCATCTCTGCGGCGATCGGCGCAAGCGGTAGCGCCAAGACGTCGGCAGTGTCGGCGATCAGTGGGACGCTCGGATCGCCAGGCAGTGGCGGGACGCCGTTGAGCTTGCCAACCTCGCCGTCGGCCCAGGTGATGTAGGCCGTGAGGCTCTTATCGACGTCCCCTTTGTAAATCAGCAGGAAGTCGTCCCACTGCTTGGCGTCGAGGCCGCTATTGGTGTGTCGCGCCTGTGCCTGGCGGAGCATCTCAGGGGCGCCCGTCGCCCGCATGCTGCGGACCTCGTCTTGCAACGCGACGAAGGTGCGGCGTTGATTCCCCAGGTTCTGTATTTTGTTCCTGAGTTTTTGCGCTGCCTCGCTGAGTTGGGTGTGGCGGGCAACCTGCGCCTCGGTGCCCTTGACGACGAGCTTCGCCCGATCGGCGGTATAGTCGGCGATAAGCTTGTTCTTCTGCCCGACCTGGGTGGTCAGCGAGGCGACGAGGCTCTCTTTTTCGAACTCGGTCGCGATGCGATCCGAGATGTCGGAAATCGCCTCGGCCTCGCGCTCGCGCGCCTGCTGAAACCGTGACGTCTGCTGGTCGCGCAGCTCGGCGAAGTCGAGCGCCCATTCGCGATCGTCTTGCGAGTGGGACTCGAAGATCACGCGCTCGATTTCCTCGACCAAGCCGTCAGAGACGCCTTTTGCCGAGCAAAGCTCCTCGACGAATTGCTGGGACAAATAGCGGGCTCGTGGAAACGACATATGGCCGTTGGCGTCGGCGCCATCGAGCGCGCGCGTGACCGTCGCGCCTCCGCCCCAGGTCAGCGTTGTCGTCGCGTCCCCGATCAGCCGGCGCGCACGCGCCAGGAAGGAAGGGCTGATGTTCTCGTCCGCGTCCCACCCCGAGGGTGTGATCGCATCACAGCCCGCAGCGATGACGTCCGCCAGAGCGGTCTTTCCTGAGCCCCGTGGGCCGATGATGGCGACTAAGCCCGGGTTGAGCGGGATTTCCGGTGTGGTTGCCCAATCCGCGTCGTCGATCCTGACATGCGAGAGGACCTGAGATGGCATTGCCGAGCGCGGCGGCTGTTCGCCGACATAGGCGCGACCGTCCGGGTCGATGCATGCCTGCCGGAGAGTATCGAACTCGAGTGCGCCCTTGATCCACGAGAAGCGGTTCTCGACGGGCTGGCCCACGGACTTCTGGTCATGGGAGTCACTACCATGGAGACATGGCTTGCACCCGTCGTAGCGCGAACGCAGTTCCTCGATCGTCACACCGCGTTGGCCGAGCCAGAACTCACGCTGCGCCGGGCTGCTCGAAAAGATGATGTGCGCGAACTTTTCGATTTCCTGACGCATCGTCGCGTCGGCGGCCTGCCGCAGGCCGGACGTGCCGTCTCCAGCGCCGCCGGCGACAGCGATCAGGATGTTCTTTTTCGCCCATTCGCTCTCATGGATGACTTTGCGCAATTGGTCGAAGTTGACCTTGAATTGGGTCGCGCCATGCCGGAGCGCTGCCCCATCGTCTGTGATCGTTGTGTCGGAGCGCTTGCCGAGCTTGATCAGCTCCTCGCGCGTGCAATCGAAGCGATCGTTATGGGCGCCGAATTGCAGCCGTTTAAGGATGCGCTTGACCTCGTTGACATGATCGGGGTCCTCGGGGCTCACCAAGAGATGGATGTTCACGAAGCCGGACTTTGCAGCCACGTCGAGCCGCAGCTCGATGTTCGGGAACAGCAGCTTCACGCCGGGCAACCGGCCGGCGGCCTTGTGCTTGAGGAATTGCTCGTAGGTGTCGGTGACGTAATAGTCGGTAACGGCGATCGCTTCGATCGTTGGCGTCAGCCCTTCGAGCGACGTGAGATATTCACCCCAGGGATCGGCCGCACCGAACTGGTTGTTGAGGATGGTGCCAGGCGCATGAATATGCGGCTCCCAACGGTGCCATTCCGAACCGCGACTGATCATACGCTCCCTGGTGTCCTTCCTTCTGTTGCCCTGCTCCGTCACCGTGATGCAACTGCACGGTAGCGCAGCGCCGTGCATTCTATCGTAGGAATATTTCCTGAAACTAGCGCCGCGCAATATATTGTCGCCGTCCACTGTCTTCTCCGCGGAAAACAACACGGTGGCTGGCGGAAGTATAAGCGAGGCGGCGGACGCGCCGACTAATGAAAATTTCGCGCCTTCACCTTGATGGTGTCGATGTGCAGGTCGGGAATGTGGATCTCGCCAGTACGCAGATTCTTCGGCGGCAGATCGCGCGGATCGGAACCGGAGCCGCCATTGCGGACCTGGTCGCCCCGGCCGTGCGGGAGCGGAAACGCCGCATCGCGGCTGCCGACGCTGGCGAGGTCGGCCGAGAGGTCCGTGATGCGCTGGGCGACCAGGTGAACGACGTCGCCCTCGCGTTGGATACGGCCGCGCACCGCCATCATGCTGGCCGACAGAACCGCTCGGCGGTTCGCCTCGAACACCTTTGCCCAGACCACGAGATTGGCGATGCCGGTCTCATCCTCCAGCGTGATGAACATCACGCCTTTCGCGCTGCCCGGGCGTTGGCGGACGAGAACGATGCCCGCCGCCTCCAGCCAATGCCCGTCGCGCGTCGTCATCGCCTCGGCGCAGGTGACGATCCGCCGGCGGCGGAGATCCTCGCGGAGGAAGCTCAGGGGATGGGTCCGGAGCGTCAGACCGACATGGCCATAGTCCTCGACGACTTCGCTGCCCGCCGTCATCGGCCGCAGCACGATGGCGGGCTCGCTCACCTCGGGCACGATCTCCGCCTCGCGGGCGGACGCGGCCGCGAACAGTGGAAGCGGCTCGTCGCGCAGCGCCTTGATCGCCCATAACGCCTCGCGGCGGGCGAGAGCGAGGGCAGGGCGGAAGGTGTCGGCCTCGGCGAGTTGGACCAAGGCCGCTGATGGCACGCCCGCGCGTCGCCAGAGATCGTCAATCGAGGCGAAGGCCTAGTCGGCCCGCGCGGCGACGATCGCGGCCGCATGTACATTGGCAAGGCCTTTGACCATGCGCAGACCGAGGCGCACCGCGAAGCGGCCGTCGTCGTCGGTTGGTTCCAACGTGCAGTCCCAGCGTGAGGCGTTGGCGCAGACGGGCCGAATCTCGACAGCGTGGTCACGCGCGTCGCGCACGATCTGCGCCGGCGCGTAGAAACCCATGGGCTGTGAATTGAGAAGGGCCGCGCAAAAAACGTCGGGATGCCAGCATTTGAGCCAAGCCGACGCGTAGGCGATCAGCGCGAAGGAGGCGGCGTGGCTTTCCGGAAATCCGTAAGAGCCGAAGCCTTCGAGCTGCTTGAAGGTCTGCTCGGCAAAGTCCGGCGCGTAGCCGTTCGCTACCATGCCGTCGATCAGCTTTGCCTTGAAGGAGGAGACGCCGCCCGTATGTTTGAATGTGGCCATCGACTTGCGCAGCATGTCGGCTTCGCCGGGCGTGAAGCCGGCGCATTCGATGGCGACGCGCATCGCCTGCTCCTGAAAGAGTGGCACGCCGAGCGTTTTGCCCAGCACCTTCTCCAGCTCGGGCTTGGGATAGTGGACCGGCTCCAGCCCTTCCCGGCACCGCAGATAAGGATGCACCATGTCGCCCTGGATCGGGCCCGGCCGCACGATCGCGACCTGAACGACGAGGTCGTAATAGGTCCGGGGCTTCAGCCTCGGCAGCATCGACATCTGCGCGCGTGACTCGATTTGAAAGGTGCCGAGCGTGTCGGCCTTGCGGATCATCGCATAGGTGCGAGGATCTTCGGCCGGGATGGTGGCGAGGTCGAGCGCGACGCCCTTGTGCTCGGCGAGGAGGTCCAGGCCCTTCTTCATGCAGGTCAGCATGCCGAGCGCCAGCACGTCGACTTTCATGAAGCGCAGGGCGTCGATGTCGTCCTTGTCCCATTCAATAACTTGCCGATCGGCCATCGCCGCCGGCTCGATGGGCACGAGATCATCGAGCCGGTCATGGGTGAGCACGAAACCGCCGGGATGCTGGGAAAGATGACGCGGTGCGCCGTGAAGCTGGCGCGCAAGGTCGAGCGTCAGGCGCAGGCGCCGATCGGCGGTGTTGAGGTTGAGCTGCTCGGCCTGAGCTTCCGAGACGCCTTCCTCGGACCAGCCCCAGACTTGGCCGGAGAGCGTCTTGATGAGGTCTTCCGGCAGCCCAAGCGCCTTCCCGACATCACGCAGCGCGCCTTTGGTGCGATAGCGAATGACGGTCGAACACAGTGCCGAACGGTCGCGGCCATAGGTCTCGAACACCCACTGCATGACGATCTCGCGCCGCTCATGCTCGAAATCGACATCGATGTCCGGCGGCTCCCGGCGCTCCTCCGAGACGAAGCGCTCGAACAGGAGATCGTTGCGGCCGGGATCGATCGAGGTGATACCGAGGACATAGCAGACGGCCGAGTTCGCCGCCGAGCCGCGGCCCTGACAGAGGATGTCTCGCGAACGGGCGAAGCGCACGATCGAGTTCACCGTCAGGAAATATGGGGCGTAGTCGAGCTTCTCGATCAGCCGCAACTCATGACGCAACGTTGAGACGACATGATCGGGCACGCCTTCAGGATAGCGCTGCGCAGCACCCTCCCAGGTCAGCTTCTCCAGCGTCTGTTGCGGCGTCAGCGACGGGTCGTCGCGTTCCTCGGGATACTGGTACTTCAGCTCGTCGAGGGAGAAGCGGCAACGGGACGCAATCTCAACGGTGCGCGCCAAGGCCTCGGGGTAACGGGCAAACAGCCGGTGCATTTCCTCGGGCGGCTTCAGATAGCGGTCGGCGTGGCGCTCGCGCCGCTCGCCCAGTTGGGGCCGGCGACGGCGGCAAAGATGGAGCGGCTCGGCATTTTGACCGGAGCGGACCTGAAGGCGAAGCCGCTGGCGTTCCTGCAGGAGCATTTCGGCAAGGCCGGTGCCTGGTATTACAGGATTGCGCGCGGGATCGACGATCGCCCCGTCCAGCCCGATCGACCGCGAAAGTCGGTCGGAGCGGAGGACACCTTCGCCGTCGACATACACGATCTTCAGGCCGCGCGTGCCGAAGTGACGCCGCTCGTCGATAAGGTCTGGCGCCACTGCGAGGCGAAGAACCTGCTCGGCCGGACGGTCACGCTGAAGATCAAGTTTGCCGACTTCCGGCAGATCACCCGTAGCCGGACCGTGGGCACGTCGCTGCGTGCAGCATCCGACGTGGAAAGCATCGCGTGCAGCTTGCTCGAGCCGCTATTTCCGACCGAGAAGGGAATTCGCCTGATCGGTGTGACGATCTCGTCCTTTGATGAAGACCGGGAGATCGGTCAGGACCAGCTTAGCCTTATCTAGAGGCCGAGTGCGGCCATCCAGGCCTGCACCTGACCGAAGGCATCCCGCTGCCACTGCTCCGGGGTCCTATCACCGATGGCCGGCGTTCCCTCGACGAACTGGCGGACCCACACCGGTCCGATCATGTCTTCGGCAGAGAATTTCTCGGCAATTCCCAGATAGCCCTCGCGCGCCTCCTTGATCTCAAGCAGAGGGCGGCAGAGCTCCGCCAGCGCCTCGGGCCCGCCTTCGTAGTTGCGAATGCAGTAGTAGACGTCATAGGCGTCCTTGCGTTTCTTCCGCCGCAGAAGCGCCTGTCCCTTCATGGCAAGCAGGGCCGGGATGGAAGCGACCGCGATCTCGACGCGGTTGCGGCCGCCGCCGGGCATTACTCCTTCAACTGCCGTCAGCTGGTGGAAGCGAATTGCGAGCTCGGCGCCGGATGCACGCTGGACCGCGAACTCCGACAGGATCGGCGGAATGTTCTTCTCGATCTCAGCATCGCGCGGCATCAGAAAGTCGACGATCACCTCGATAGGCGGGCCGCCATCCGCGGCCTCGACCGTACGCACAAGCTGAAAGCGTTTGTGGTCGGCGCTTTGCGCGTATCCGTTTTTCATCAAGGCATCGACGAGCCGAACATACTCGCCATCGCCGAGCGCTTCCGCATTGAGCGTCAAATCCACGTCGATCGTGCCGACATGCCGCATGTCGTCGGCCTGAAGGAGCAGCCAAGGAACCGCGCCGCCGACAACGGCAAATTTGCCCTCGAAGCTGCCAAGGATCTGGCCAATCTCGAGGAGCGCGGATTTGACCGCTTCGGTGACGCGATCGGTATAGTCGGCAGCAGATTGTGGGTCAGGCGCTAATGCCATTTTAGCAGCTTCTCTCTCAGATGATCGGCGGCCTCTCGCCCTCGATCGTCGAGCTGCGAAAGGTCTAGATACGTCAGAACCGGTGACGACACGGGTGGGGCGCCGGGAATCTCCACGCGCTCCTTCAGGATAGCTGGATCATCGGGCTCGATAATCTCGACATTGGCGCCGCTTTTGGTTGACTTCAACTTGAGTGTTTCGATCAGCTCCGGCACCACGGAGGTATCGGCGTAGAGTGTCGTGGTATTGCCGCGCATGTAGGGCGCAAGCCACTGCGCGGCCGAAAGCCCGCCAAGCATGGCATGCCCTTCGGTTTGCGGCCTCCACAATGCCTCACGCAGCGTCTCTTCCCACTGCCGCCCATGGAGAATGCTGTACCAGGACGTTCGCTTGCCCCGGACCGGCTCATAGGAATCACGCCATGCGTCGAGCAGAGCGTCGGGCGCAGTCAGGTGGAGACCCTCCTCACCGACGGTCCCCCATTCACGATCGCGCAGGGCTGAACGGACGTTACTGACGTGGCCAAGGCTGACGTCCGATGCCTCCGCAAGCTCGGTCACTCTCCAGGTCCGCGCCGGATCGCGCAGAAGCGTGCGTAGAACCTGGCCAGCCTTTGGCGAGAACACGGCGCGATAGTTGCGGGCGGCCGGCTTCGGGCGCTCTGCCGTTTCCCGTTCAATGAAGACGCCGTCGAACGCGATGCGGCAGTTGCCGGCCAGGTCGAGCCACCCCATTCCGGCCCCCGCGCAGATCTCGCGCGATTCGGGCGAAAGCCACGAGGCAGCAACGAGCGGAACCATGCTCTCGTGAAGGGCCTTGTTTTCGCTCCTGGCTATGTAGAGGGATAGCGTATCGATGGCCTGTCTGATCTGTCGCGGGTATGCCGGCTCCTTCACCTCGCAGACCAATGTGACTTCGTGATTGTGGATACGAACTTGGGCCAGCACATCGGGGCGCTGCGCTCGCATGGAGCCGTTCGTCCGCAACTCTGCCTCTGCCACGATCGAGCGGATTTCGAGCGAAGGAATCCTTTCCAATTGCTGGCGCAGGGCGCCCGCAAGCTGGAGTTCGATCTCTTTCATTCGTTCATAGGCTTTCATTGGCTAGTGAAATAACTCGTTCTGGTGAAATTGGCAAGGCATTTCACCAGAACGCAGGCTTTCACTGAATAGTGAAAGAGCCAATCTTATTGAAAGAGGAGCCTGGTACGTCATGTCGCGAAGGTCAGGGATCGCCGCTTTGCGCGGCACAGCGTCACAAATCATGTTGCGATCTCCGCGCTACACTCGGACTTTCTGACATGATTTATTGATCTGCTGGGCCCCTGGCCTCTCAGGTTCGTCGCAAATAAAGGCTTTCCGGCGCGTGGGTGCCCGCGACCGAGGTCAAAGACGTCGCTGTTGTTCTCGAAATGGAGAGAACACCGCGATCATCCCGCTCCGCGTCATTCGAGGGAAACCGCCCTTCAACAAAGGCATTCTGCCCGTCGAGATCGAGGTCTGCCCAGAATCCGTCGGTCGCGACAAACAACGTCTGATCCCGCAGGTCGATCATCGTCAGATCGGGAGCGATGAAGCTCCGAGAGCGGAAACTTCGTGTGAGAACGTGCCGAGCGTCCGACTTCGCGAGAACGTCGTGCGGAACAGCCGTGAGCGCATTCGCGAGCGTATGAGGCTGCAAGAGCCATGATATCCGTCCATCGGCATCGCGATGGCCAAGCAGGCAATCGCCTGCGTGCAGCACGATAGCAGGCAGCGCGGCTGCCGCATACACCAAGACATAGCTTGCCGAGTCCTTCTTGAAGTCCGCGGCAAGGACGGCATGTGTCATGCGAAGCTGTTCAGTCACGGTCTCGGCGGTGATCTCGGCGACCGTGGTCACGAACCAGTCGACCACGCGCCGCGCAATTTCGCGCGCAAACAGACCGCTGGCCGATCCTGCCGTCGATCCATCGAGAACGATTGACAGGATTGAATCGCCGCGAATGCCGATACCAACGTGGTCGCGATTGTCCGCGGTTCTCGTTCCCTGCTGACAGTGCCATTGGATCGCGAACGCCATGTCAGCGACCGTCCAACCGGCTGATCTCGACGAGGCGCTCGTAGACGATGTCGGCACGGCCTGCAGGTCCCCGAACATTTCCTTGAAGGAAATGCTCGAAGTTGGGATCTGCCAGCAGGCCCGTTATCTGCTCGGCGATATAGATTCGGATCTCGGGATCAGCCGCAGCGATCTCCTCCACGAGCTCCTCGCGGCCGTCAACGAGCAAGAGGATGTCCTCCGTGTCGCGACTGCCGATGAGGTCGCCTCCGCCACGGCCGCGATAGGCCTCCAGTTTCGTCGCGACGAAGAGAGGAGGCGTGAGGTGCCGGATCTCGAGCGCTTTCTCCAGCATTGCCGGGACCGCCGTCTCAACCCCTTTGGCATACCAGCGATTGCTGAAGCCGAGGATCGTCGCATCGTCCGGCATGAAGTCGACCTTGAGCTCGCCAAGCCTCATGCGGCAGATGACATTGTCGTCCGCTGCCTCTGCGAAACCGCGCTCTCGTAGCCGATCCATCAGTTCCGCCCATTCCGCAAAACCGGCGAGATCCACGATCAAGTCGACATCGTCGGTCGCCCTGACGCCTTCCAATGTGATCGGATCGGTAATGTAGAGAGCGGTCGTACAGCCACCGACAAAGACGAGGCGCGCCCGAAGCTCGTCGCCGAGCGCCACGGCGACGGCCTTCAGCATTTCCTTCAATTGGCCCTGTACCGTCATCCCAACCTCTCCGTCAGCAGGTTGGCGGCTACACTAGCTTCGCGTTGATTGCCGATGCGGATGGCGTCGGTGAGCGCGAGATAGGCGTACAGGCGCTCGTCCTTTTCCGCGGCTTCCGGGACCGTTTTGAAGAGCGGCTCGATCGATTGCCCCATTTCCTGGCCACGCGCATAGGCCCACACACTGATGAGGCTGCCGGCGCTATGAAGGGATTCCCGAAGCACAGGCGCGGCAAATGCAGTAGGTACACCGCGCTGCATTGGGCCTGGCTTGGCGGGAAAGACGAACTTCAGACCATGGACGATGAACTCGCGGAGCTGGCGCCGGTTCGGCTTCGGCCGCCCGAACTTCCTATCCTTGATGGCAAGGCCTGAACCGAGACTGCGCTTGATCGAAGCACTGACCTCGGTCTTGCTGATTCCGAGCGCCGCCTCGAGGCCGCGCACGGAATAGGGATCTTCTCCCGTCGCCACGCCATGCCGTGCGGGTTGCTGACCGATCTCTTGCTCGCCGTCCTCCAAGCTCGCCAGCTTGAGCAGGACGACCACATCCTGGCTCTTCATCATCGAAAGCGCTCCTGTCCTCTGTCCTCTGTCCTCTGTCCTCTGTCCTCTGACCAAGGACAGGTAAACATGTGGTTCATTGCAATGTCAACGCCGTGAACTCGGACCTGCGATCGAGGAGCGTAAAATCCCTCAATTCGTCATCGCGTGGCTCGAATATCATCGCAGCATCTCACCCGTCCTTGGTCCCAGGACACCGGACACGCAGACGTGACAAATTTCATCCTCGAAAAGTGCGTCCACCTCAAATTAAACCCCAGGCGCGGAAACTACCTCGCCCCGTCACTTCACGGACGCCAAGCTCGGCGACGAGATTGAGAGCTGCTCGATGGCTCACCTTCAATTCCTTGGTAATCATCGACGAGGACACGATCGGCCGCGCAATGAAAAGTTCGATGACGCCGGGCAAGCTACTCGACGAGCGTTTTCCTTGCAGCTTTGGTTCGAAGCGGTCCGCACCTGGCCGAGCCGGATGATCTCCTTCATCACCAGATCGGCGCCTAGGGCTATCGCTTCCCGAGAACGTCGCCAAGCGTCTGGATGTAGCCCGCCTGTCCGTTCCTGCAACCTGCCCTCCCGCTCGCCGCGCGCAAGTGAGGTAATAAGGTCGGCCAGGGTGCAGAAGTAGACGCTCTTTCCGGCTGTGATTAGGCATGGAATAAGAGGGACGATCGGCCTCCATAAAGAGGGCGTTTTGCGGAAGGGGGCGAAGTCCTACGCTCTCATGATCGTCATGGATGTGAGGAAGGTGCCTTCGCCGAGTTTACATCGACAACCTGACCGGTGTGCCGCGAGGCGATCTGACCACGATTGATCATGCTTACAGCCACGTCGACGCACTATATGGACGTAGCCAAGAACCAAGCGTCAAGGCTTCATGGCTGTTGAAGAAGGTCTCGAACTCAAACATGTGCCGATCGCCATTGAGGTCTTGCAGCAGGACTTCGCTCCGGCCGAGAAACCCGCCCCTCTGTGCTCCACAATAGCCGACGATGGCAGCAAACAGATCGATCTCGCGCAAGGCACCAAAGCGTTCACGAAAGGGGGGCGATTCAACACAATAGCGGCAGGGATTTGCCGCGTCGAAATCGGCCTTTCGGCGTGTGGGATGCGGATGTCCGGTCACAAGGGCAACGATCGGTCGACCGCCATGCGCCTGTTCGACGAACCGCCAAAGCGTTGACGTCATAGTATTGCCGAAGCTCTTGCTAAGGCTTTTTACAAGCTCCAAGCTCGGCGCCGAGGAGATGGCCTCCTCAGCAAAGCGATCGGACAGAAAGAGCAATTGCCCGGCCGCGAAGTTCGCCTCGGCTTCCATGACTGCGTGGCAGGAAGGCGTGAGGGTTTGCTCGGTATCGCCCAACATCATCCCCGCATGCCAGGGAATGATATCGTGACCGATCTCGTGCGCCTCATTCCAGCGGTGCTTGAGCGGTGGGAGATCCTTGTCGAGAAGGATGCGCTTCTGATCGGGAAGATAGAGAGCCTTGAGGCTGAGGGTCTGTACGGCCTCGCGCAGGATTGTCGGGCGCTTGAGGACCTGCAGGCCAGCGACCTTCATGCGTGAGAACATCTCTCGCAGGAGACTGTCGTCGGTCGTGCTGTAGTAGCCTCGATCGAGTTTCAGGAGATCGCGAACGATGCGCAGGTCTATGGGCGGCGCGGGGTTGCCAAGACCGCGCAGGACCTTGGCAACCTGTCCGTTGATGTCGGCGATAGTGCGATGTCCGAGACTGACGTTCTTCACTTCACTCGCTTGGGCTGCTGCTCGCTCAGAACGGCGACGAACGCCTCCAGAGCCGAGCTTTCCTCGGGGGTCAGTTTATGCACGGCCTCGGAGCGCGCGGCAAAACGCACCGCTTCCTGACGGAAGCCAGCATCGTTCGCTGCGGCCAATCCCGCAAGCTGCATGAGCCGCTGCTGGGAAACCTCGAAGGTCTCCGCCAGCTTGAACACCGTGCGTGGTTCCGGGACGTAATGAAGATCGTCCTCGATCACCAGAAGCTCGCTGGCATCGAGGTCCGCGACCTGGGCCAGCCGCTCCATCGAGAAACCGCAACGCCGGCGCATCAGATTCACGAACCGGCCAAACGCAATGCGGGTTTCCTCGACGACCGCCGCCGACGCGCCGGCAGGGCGCTCCTCCGGCATCGGATCGAACGCGAGCAAGCCGGCGCCGATGACGGCGTCGCCTTCACGACGTGCCCGAGCCATCCACCACTCTTTGCTCCGTTCCAGTTTCATCGTCCTTCCTCCTTTTCGAAGAATGCGCGAGCCTGCTCGACGGTCATCTCGAAATATCTCAAATTCTGACAGGCAGGATCCGGCCCGAGGTCGGTCATGCCGGTCTTGCGGTAGAAGGCGTCGGCTTGAGGCAGGGAATGCAGGCCGATCCGCCCCTTGAACCCTTCTTCGTGACTCAGCGCGACGGCGGCCGTGAGCAGCACGGTCCCGACGCCGCGCAGACGAGGAGCCGCCCCGAGTTCGGAGCGATTCCAGGGCGCGACCTCGAGATACTCGACATAAACGAGAGGCTTGCCCTTCTGGCTCGGCTCCTGGCAGGCCCTCGTCAGGTCGAGTTGCGCGAGCCCTTGGGTGATCCCCTGCGCGATAACGCTGAACCCGGGAAAGGCCAGCATACCCTGCACGCGAGCAATCTTCTTCGGCCAGTTCCAATGCAAGCTCTGAGGCCAATCCGCGCGCGGCACCTGCCGTGCGACCAGATCCTGGATCGCTGCGAGTATCGCGGGAATCCAGTGTTTTGCCCAATCATCGGTCTGCGCCTGCTCGATGGCATCCCGCAGTTCGGCTTCGACGCCGTCACCCGTTGACACGTCGAGAAGATAGACCTTCGATACCTCGACCGTCATAGAAGCATCAGCTCCGCCTTTTCCTTGGTCGCGTCATTCTCGAACAGGAGCTTTTCACCCCTTTCGACCCTAGCATCGATCGTCTGGTAAAGGCGCAAGGCCTGCCGGAGCACGGCGGTCTTGGTGATGTCCTTCCGGGCCGAAAGATCGTCCAGAACACGCATCTCGGCGTCGGTGAGGTTCAGCGTCATGGTTCGCTTCGCCGTCATCTCATCCTCCGTCGTTATATGCAACATATAGAGAATCAAGGGGAATTTGTCAACGAGAAATAGCTATTGCTACACCTCTTGAATAGCTATTTTTTAGCTACTATATCCATGCGACAGCTGGGCCCAAGGCGCCCGGAAACAGGAGCGGGATATGGGGCGACAGCACGTCGATCATAATGAGATCGCCGCCTTCGCGCAGGACAAGGTGAACCTGCCGAAGGACAAGGCGGATGAATACCGGGCCCAAGCCCGGCGGCTTCGCGAGAAGCTCGAGGGTTATCTGTCTGAGCACCCCGACTTCACGCTCAGGAAGATGATGCTCTCCGGCAGCCTGGCGAAAGGCACGGCGCTTCGTTCGCTCAACGATATCGATGTCGCCTGCTACATCAGCGGCGCGGCGGCGCCGAAGGACGTCAAGGCGCTGCTCGATTATCTGGCCGAACGGCTGCGCAAGGCATTCCCGAACTTCAGCCCGGACCAGGTCCAGCCGCAGACCTACTCGGTCACTGTCTCCTTCCGGGGCAGCGGGCTCGATGTCGACGTGGTGCCGATCCTCTATGACGGCGACGCGCAGTGGTACGGGAACCTCGTCAGCCAGGATGACGGCTCGTTCCTGAAGACGAGCATTCCTTTGCACTTGGAGTTCGCGGGCAAGCGCAAGCGTGCCCAGGAGAAGCATTTTGCACAGGTGGTGCGTCTCGCGAAATTCTGGTCAAGGCGCATGAAGCAGGAGCGCGATGGCTTCCGCTTCAAGTCCTTCATGATCGAGATGATCCTCGCCAAGCTTTGCGATGACGGGCTGGATTTCTCCGACTATCCGGAGGCGCTACAGCATTTCTTCACCTATATCGCCCGCACCGATTTCCGGGAGAAGATCGTTTTCGGAGACTACTATCCCGCCTCTTCGGTCGGAACATTCACCGACCCGGTCCAGATCGTCGACCCGGTGAACGCCGTCAACAACGTCGCGCGTCTCTACACGGCCGCGAATGCCGATTCGATCGTCGAGGCCGCCCTCGATGCTGGCGACGCCATCGACGCAGCGCTCGCCGCTCCCAACAAGCAGTTGACCGTCGCCTATTGGCAAAAGGTCTTCGGCTCTTCGTTCCAGGTATGAGGTCGCCCATGTCCACGAGCTACAGCTACACGGAAACCGCAACCTTCACGGTCACCCATGCGCGGCACATGGCCGCCAAGGTCGCGGCCGATCTCAAGCGCATGCAGCGCTTTTACGGCAGCCCTTCAGATGAGCGCATCGAGCAGTTTGAGGCCGAGGTCACCGAGTTGATCCGGGCCGGCTATCTCGGCACGGTCACCTATGGCTTTCAGAGGAACGGCAACTGGATCGAGCCGACGCTGCGCTACACCGCGAAGGATCTCGCCGGCGCCTCTGCGAATGACGACGATCCCGGCCGCGTTCGCCACAACGCCAATGTCAGCGGTGCGGTTTTCAAGAGCTACCTCACCTACAGCGCGGCCTGGAGCCAGCTCACGCAAGCGGAGCGCGACGCCTTCGAGAAGACGCTCCCGATTTCGCGTGGCGGAGCGGCAGAACCTGGCATCACCGGCTATCTCGCCAGCGACCGGACCTATTCGTCTGGTGGCAAGGCCCTCGATCGCGCGACCGTGAGGAGCTTCTGATGAATACGAAGCCGACACTGGACGAACTCTTCGAACGGCGCATCACATATCCCGACTTCGACCCGCAGGCTCGGCTCGCGCGGTTGATCGGCCTAGATGATCAGAAGAGCCGTCTGGCGAAAATTCTCGGTCTGCTCGTTAACCCGGCGGGCCTTGCAGCCTGGGCGCGCCAGCATCATCCCGATGCTGACGCTCTTCTCGACACGGTGTTGCGGCGTCCGCCGCTTGTTGTTCTCGCCGGCGACGTCGGCTCGGGAAAGACGGAGCTTGCCGAGACGATCGGCGACGCCGTCGCTCGGCAGGAGAAGATCGATATCACGCTCCTGCCGCTCAGTCTCTCGACCCGCGGCCAGGGGCGTGTGGGCGAGATGACGCAACTCATCTCTGCCGCCTTCGACTACACCGTGGCAGAGGCGAGCAAGCTAAAATCCGCCTCGGGCAAAGCTCGTGGCGCCGTCATTCTGCTCGTCGATGAGGCGGATGCCCTCGCCCAATCGCGCGAGGCAGCGCAGATGCATCATGAGGACAAGGCGGGCGTGAATGCCTTTATCCGGGGCATCGACCGTATTGCCAACGCGAAACTGCCAGCGGCGGTTCTCATGTGCACCAACCGCATCAGCGCGCTCGACCCGGCGGTGCGCCGCAGGGCGGCCGACGTGCTGACTTTCGCGCGTCCTGGCGACGAGCAGCGCCGATTCGTCCTCGCCGCCCGCCTGCAGCCGATCGGCCTCGCTCGCCAGCAGATCGACGCGCTGGTGGCAGCAACCGGACCACAGCGCGGCGGCCGCGACTATGGTTTCACCTTTTCTGACCTGACCCAAAGGCTTCTCCCTGCGATCGTGCTCGACGCCTATCCGTCGAAACCGATCGATGGTGCTCGCGCCGTGGAGATCGCCCGAACCATGGTTCCAACACCGCCCTTCCGGGACGGCGAAGCGGCGGCGTGAGGTGAAGGCATGACACAGGCCGTAACTGTCCGGCGCGACGGCGACACCTTCCAGGCCCGGCTTTTCTGGTGGCACGCCGCTCGCCTGCTGGATCCGCTAAGCCCCGTCATGAAAGTCGGGTTCGAGAGCGGGCCAAAGAGCTTCGATGACATCTGGGTCGAGTATGACCCCGTTCGCTGCGCTTCCGATCAGTATGGTGAGCCGCTGCTGCGCGAACACATGCAGTGCAAATGGCACGTGACGCCCGACAACTACGGCTACGCTCATCTCGTCGATCCGGAGTTCATCAACGCCAATGCCCGCTCATTGCTGCAGCGGGCACGAGAGGCGCAGCTCAGCTATGCTCCATCCGGGAGCGGCGTGCGCTTCAAGCTGGTGACGAACTGGCGACTCGATCGCGCCGACCCATTGCGCCAGATGGTCGGAATGCGTTCAGGCGCTGTGCGTCTCGATCGCCTTTATGGCTCCGTCACCGACAACAGCAAGGCGGGCTCCGTGCGCAAGGCATGGCGGGAGCATCTCGGTATCGACGAGGCGGAGCTGCGCATCCTGGCGCGCACGCTCGCGTTCGGCGAGGCAACCGACACCCTGGATGGCCTCCGTGATCAGCTCGACATTCTGTTCGGATTGGTGGGCCTGCAACGCATCCCGGCGAACCAGAGCGCGTTTCCCTATGACGACATCATCTTCCAGTGGATGGCACAGGGACGCCTCGAATTTGATCGCGCAAGCTTCCGCGCGGTTTGCGCTCGGGAGGATATTCTTGGATCGACACAGAGCGGGCCCAGGGTCTATGGCGTCAAATCCTTTGAGCACGCCTTCGACAGGCTCGAGGAACGCTGCCACCTCGTCCTCGACCTGATCCCGTCCTTCGACGAGCGTTATATCCGTAGCGACGCGGACTGGGAGGCGAAGCTCTATCCCGAATTGAGAGCCTTCCTCCTTGCTGCGGCGAAGGATCAGCCGCGCCTACGGCTCGCCCTCGATGCACACGCTACGCTCGCCTTTGCCGCGGGATCGGTGATCAACATCAAGTCGGGGCGTCAGGTCGAGCTGGAGCAGCGAGGGACTGGCCGTCGCATCTGGTCGGCCGACGACTCGATCCCGGATCCCGAATGGCCTACCCTCGATTCAGAGATCGTCGAATTGCGGCCGGACGAACCGGACCTTGCCGTAGCGATCGGGCTGACGCATGACGTGGCGGCCGATGTCCGGCGTTTTTGCGAAACCACGCTCTCGACAGTCGGCCGGCTCCTCATCCTCAAACCCAGAACGGGGCCAGGCGCGCAATCGGTGAGGTGCGGACGGCACGCATTTGAGCTCGCGGATGCGGCAAGCGGAGCGGTGCGCGATGCAAAGGCGGGCGGCAGCGGATTGGCGCATCTCTTCGTTGCGGCGCCGAACGCCTTCACCTTTTTCCTCGGCCAGCGCCAGACGGCGCTCGGCACGGTTCGGCTCTACGAATTTGATTTCGACGGGGCGCGCGGACGATCCTACGCGGCCGCCCTCACCTTGCCCATGTCGAAGCCGAACAGCGGAATGCTGACTGTGCAGCCACAGTAGAGCGGGAGAAACCAAACAGGCGCCGATCGGCTCTGACACGTCCGGGTCCCGCCATAGCCTTCCGCGGCATCGAATCGATGCCCCGCGGGCTCTACAACTACCACACGCCCCACGCCCGAAAGCTTCCCCGCCCCGTCACTTCCCGGACGCCAAGTTCGGCGACCAGATCGAGCGCAGCGCGATGGCTCACTTTCAGTTGTTTCACGATCATCGATGACGAGACGATCGGCCGGGTTAAAAGCAAATCCACGACACCGGGAAGGCTGCTTGACGACCGCTTTCCTTGCAGCTTTCGCTCGAGGCGATCCCGCGCCTGGCCGAGCCGAATGATCTCCTTCATCCCCAACGCTGCTCCCTCCGCCATGGCCTCAAGCCCGGCGAGCAGTCGCGACGTCCGGTCCCGAGACCGGCGCCGTTCGCGCGAAATAGTCTTCAGGCCAAAATTGAGGCCGAACAGGTGCGATGCGAGCTTGCCGCGCGCGCGAAGATAGGAACTCACGAGCTGCGCACCGAGCCAATGTTGTCTTTGCAGCGGTTCCAGAATTTCCCACGCATCCCAAAGGATCGCAGCGCCGAGCGTCGGCGGCATTGCCGCAACCTGCTGCATGACGGCTTTCCATTCCGAAAGCCGGCCGCCTTCGTCCCAGTCCGGATCCCGGATGATCAGTTCACCGACTGCCAACGACCCTGCCTTGTGTTCCCGGTCCTTCCCCGCGGCAGCGAGCGTGCGAGCCGAACGGTCAAGAAGCGCGTCGATTTCGGCCATCTCCGCAGCGAAGGCATCATGGTCCTCATCCAACGCCGCCTCTGCGAACGACGCCCGCGCGCCCTCCCCTAACCCCTCGCACCCGGGCGGGATAGAAGCCCGGCTAATCAGGTTTTCGATCCCCGATGGGTTGGTCGCCCAATCCGCCTCCGCCCCGGCTATGCGCCGCCGTGTCCGGAGGATAGAATGCGCGATGGTGATGTCGTGCGTTGGAGCCCGAACATCCCGCTCAGCATCGTGGAGAACCAGGTCTTCGACGTGCACGAGCTCGCCGGCGATCCACATGCTGGCGGCGGCGTCATGGAAGTGTGCCCGCTCGATGAACCCCGGTCCGACTGGGCTGCGCCGTACAATTTCATCGAGGCGCGCCAGTTGATCCTCGGCGTGAGCGACCGCCGGAAAAAGGGTCGCCAGAGGCAAATCACCTATTTCATAGGCCATTGTTATATCTCGGTAAATTGTTTGATCCTGAAGCTATCATAGCATTAGCTTCAACCGTCTGTGATACAATTTTCGCCCGCATTATATATAGAGCGGACTGACGCTCCGGACTGTACAACGGGCCCGCCGGCGGGCCTTGCAGCGCCCAAAAACGTTGTTTTTCAACGCATTTTCAAGCCAAGGCGACCGCGAACTCACCTCAAGAGACGTTTACAAATGATCAGTTATCCGTATCTTCTATAATTGGAAAACCATCCCGATTCAGCTTGATGGTAATGAACATTTCAATTACAATGTGGAGCAATCTCAACGTAAGGAACTTCCAATGACGTCACTAGCCGTAACAATGAAAGGGCAGGTCACGCTGAAGCGGGATCTCCTGCAGCATCTGGGCATCAAGCCCGGAGAACGGATCGACTTCGACAAGCTCCCGGGGGGTGAGCTTCGGGTAAAGGCGGCCCGGCCAACCGGGACCATTGATAATTTCATCGGCCGGCATGCTGGTAAGGTCAAAAAGCCGCTGACGATCGAAGAAATGAACGAGATTGCCGCTTCTGGTTGGGCGGGAGACGAATGAAAATCTCCGTCGATACGAATGTCCTGGTTCGCGCCGTTTTGCAGGACGATGCAAAGCAAGCGGAGACTGCCAGCAAACTGCTGAAAGAGGCATCACTGATCGCGGTTTCCTTGCCCTGCCTATGCGAACTCGTTTGGATACTGCGCCGCGGCGCCAAGCTGCCAAAAGCAGATGTAGCCGTAACAATTCGCGACTTGCTGGATGCAGGCAATGTCGTCATGAACCGTCCTGCGGTTGAAGCCGGGCTTGCCATCCTCGAAGCCGGCGGTGATTTTGCGGATGGTATCATGGCCTATGAGGGCAATTGGCTGGGCGGCGAAACGTTTGTCTCGTTTGATAAGCAGGCCGTCGAACTGTTGACGGAACAAGGACAAGCAGCGCGGCTCGTGTCCTGAACGACCAGATATTCCGGCTTAGAGAGCTTTGCGAAGCTGGTTCAACGGAAGCTCAGGCCTGCCTATCCTACAGAGCACGCGCCGAGGGGAATATGTCGCCATTTTTCGATTTCATTGACACGTTTTCGCGAAATGTCGCTCACGTCGTCATATCGGGTCTGCTCGATCTTCAAACGAGACCGGCATGAAACAGGTGAGGGGCCAGCTTATCGGCTACGCACGAGTCTCCACTGAAGAGCAGGCGACAGAGGCTCAGGAGATCGAGCTCCGCTCGGCCGGCTGTGACGTCATCGTCCAAGAGCACGGTTCCGGCGCATCGCGGGCGCGTCCTGCCCTTGCCAAGCTGCTACGAGAGATCAGCGCCGGCGACACGCTCGTGGTCGTGCGGCTCGACCGTCTCGCGCGCTCCGTCAGCCATCTGCTCGAAGTAATCGAGGATCTGACGGCGAAGAATGCGCATTTTCGTTCGCTGCGCGATCCGATCGATACGGCCACGCCGCAGGGAATGTTTTCGCTCCAGGTGCTCGGCGCCGTGGCGCAGCTCGAACGCGCGCTGATCTCCGAGCGAACCAAGGCAGGCATCAAGGCCGCAAAAGCGAAGGGCCGGCTGCCCGGCAACCCCGGCATCCGGGAAAAGCGCCCCGAGGCGCTGGCCAAAATGACCGCGGTGCAGAAAGCGGCTTACGGCGATCGCATCCAGGCTTCCGCCAACCAATGGCTTCCAACGGTTCGGCGCATGCGACCGGATCATACCTGGGACGACATCGCCCGAGTGCTCAAGCAGCGCGGCCTCGACTGGACGCCGGAACGCCTTCGTCGCGCCGTGAAGTGGATGGTCGCGCAGCGCATGGCCGATCCGGCTCTGCTTCGCAAGTCCCCTCCCCGTCTGCCCGAGGATCGGTTGATGACGCTGGTCGCCGGCATTCATTCGTCGAACCCGGACCTGACGCTGCGCGAAATCGCGGGGCAGCTCGAAAGGTTGCACGAGCGAACCCCGCGCGGTGGCTCGAAATGGTCGCCCTCTTCCGTGAAGAACCTGATCGACCGTGCCCGCCGATCGGGACTGATTTCCAGCACCGGATAGCCGCACGGCCTTCATCGCGATTTCGGCCTCTGCAGGCTCTTCAACAGCGAATCCGACACCTGCAGCCGATCTCCGGCTTCGGCCGCATCATTCGATCGGCCCCTATCCAGGGTGTCCGCCGCCTTCTGCGCATCAAGCTTAGCCCGAAGCAAGGCCATGACCATCGGCCAGGTCGAGAACTTCCCATCTCTGGCGCGGTCTGTCAGGCTGCGCAAATAGCCACCGGCGTTGTTGATCTGGCCGGCCCTCTGGTAGATCCCGGCCAGCGTAATCGCGGCATGCTGCTCGCCGATGACCTCGCAAGCTTCCCGCCAGGCGCTCGGGCTGATCCCCAGCATCGGCCGGGCGACCTCCGCCGCGGCCAGCAAGTCGCGCCAGTGCCGGATTACCCCTCCTTGCGCCAGCTCGCGGATTTCCGGGCAGGCATCCAGCACGATCCCCAATGGTAGATCCCGCCTCGGCAGGCTCCGCACGTTGTCGGTTTCGGCAGCGTTGCCGCCCGCTTCATCTTCTTTTCCAAAGCTGTATTCAGATTCAGATATAGAGTCTGGATTTGAATTCTGTATGTGACGTCCGAAATGGGACTCATTGGCGTCCAGATTCTGTGTTTTTGCAAAAGATTCCAATACGTCTCGAATTTCCGAGCATAACCCATGGAGGTCCATGCAAACCTCCTCGACGGTCTGTCTGGGTGCAGACCGCGGAAGGCGGCCGACGATAGCCTGATAGCTCTGCTGCACCCTGCCCCAGTTGCCGGGAACACGCTCCTCAATGCCAACGTCGATAAGCTTGACAATATCCCGACGCAGGAGAGTCAATTGCTCCTTGGCGACCCGGAAAGCCTTCTTCTCGTCCCGAACAGCCTCAGCCAGATCCTTAAACTCTTCCGCGCGGGCGACGATCGGGGAGAGGTCGAAGCCATAAGCCTGCTCAATCTCTCCGCTCCTACCCTTGCGGGCGAAGCGCTTCCCGTTGGGGCTGTCGCGGCGGATGATAAGACCGCAGTCGACCAGCACTGCGAGATGTCGGCGTAGCGTCGTTGCCGGCATGCCGTTCGCCCGCGCCATAAGCTGCTCGTTCGACGGCCAGACGACAAGCTCAGCGTCGCCTGCAAGGGTTGTTTCCGGATGGAAGGTGAGCAGCGCGTTGAGGATCGCCAGCCCACGATCTGTAGCGCCAATAAGTTCCCGCGCCTCTCGGATATCCTTGAACACGTGCCATTTGTGGGCCGCGGTGTCCGGCTTGATCGCTTTCGCTGCCATCTGCCTAGAAATCTGGCTAAGCGTCATCGGCCGCCGCCCAAAGGGCGTCGCTACAATAGTCTCTCTCATACCTTCGCCTTTGAGCGAGGGGCAAAACGAAATGCACCGCAGTCAACGATGTTCGGATTTGACAGCCGAATCAGAGAGGGCTATTGTCTCTTTGCTACAAGGAACAAGGCTCTCGGATGGTTCGCCGCTCGGGGGCCTTTCTTTTTACCTTTCTTCGCTTCCGCTCCTCTTTCCACACCGATCGGGCGGATCGGCAACGCATTAAACCTTGGCAGCTGCCAAGGTTTATGAATCTCGTGTCGTTTTGTACCGCTCCACCAGCGCAGGCAATTCGCTCTGCATGAAGTCGGCAAACCCGGGCGCAACGGACGGATTGAATGTTATCTTTACTTCCGTCGGCTTGAAGCTGGCTATTCCAAGCTTGCGGCCGCTATCATCTGCGACCGTCACCGTTTCCGCCTTTCTGCGCGTCTTTGCAGCAGCGGCGTTCAATGCCAGAACAAACCGATCATCGGATTTTGAAACCTTGGCAGCTGCCAAGGTTTCTCGAACTCGGGCGATAGCATCTCCATCCGAGCAGGATTTTGCCAATGCGGTCCAGCGTGTACGCCCAGCTTTCGGTGCTCGCCCGATTGCCCTCATCACATCTTCCGGCACGGCTCGGCAAACCGATCTGAACCTCGCCAGTTCGGGATCATCAACCGCCAGAGCCGCCCGGATATCGCGTGCCTTTACACCAGCGGAGTCCATTCCAGTGACGAATAGTGCCTTCTCTGCCCAGCTAAGGTCTTGGCGCGCAGAATTCTCTATGCCTTGGGCAATAACGAGTTGACGGTCGTCGAGACTTTCGATCTTCGCTCTAACCTTCAGCCCCAGCTCCCGCGCGGCACGCAGTCGCCGGTGACCATAGCTCACCTGATATCGAGCCGGATCTGCGGGATGCCGCCGCACCAGGATGGGCATTACCTGCCCTTCAGAGGCAATAAGCGCCTTGAACGCTTCGAATTCCGCATCGTCGTCGTCATTTAGGCGGTCAGGAAAAGGCGAGGGATCGACCGTTTCCGGATCAAGCTCCACCTCGCCGCTGGCCGCGACGAGCGCCTTGAGTTCATCTCTCTCTTCCCGCAACTCTGCAAGCGTGCGCTGCGTGGCCCCAATCACCCCTGCAACACGCGACGACGATGTCGTCGCCTCGCCTGCGGCGTTCGGGGCCTCTGCCTCATTTTGCTGTGGCGTGTAAGACGCGAAGCTTGCGAGGATCGATTTTCGGCCCGTTTGCTTGCTCATGGCCTACCCCAGCTTCGCTCGATCAGCTCGACAATTCGTTGATTGACAGCGTCAATCGATTCCCGCGCCCGCTTAACAGTGTTAGCGCCAATGTTCCCCGGTTCGAGTTCATAGAGCGTCCGCTTCGCTAGACCCGCAGTCTCAACCGCGCTGCTTTCCACGGCGGTCGGTGTCAGTACGTCATCCCCGAACAGGCTGCGCATCATTCCGACGACGTGCACTTGTGACTGGTCGTTAGGATCGTGACGAGTAACGAGATAGCGAAGGAAGTCCTGTTGCATCTTTGCGCCGGCATCTCGAATGACACCGATCAGGTCCCCCATCATCAATAGAAACTGGCTCATCGACATCACGTCCAGCATTGCGGGATGCACGGTAACGATAAGCCCGGTGGCCGCATAGATTGCCCCAAGCGTGAGGAAGCCGAGGGAAGGGGGGGTATCCAGCACTACGATATCGTAATCGTTTTCCACCTCGGCGATTGCAAGCCGAAGGCGCTCAAAGAAGATTTCGCCGGTTCCAATTCGTCGATCGGCAAGAGCCCGCGGCGTTTCGTGCTCGTATTCCATAACCTCAATATTGCCGGGAATTAGATCAATCCCGGAGAAGTATGTTGGCCGAATGATGTCGCGCATCGCCCGACGGTCTCCGTCGTACCGCAACGCTCCATAAATCGTCTCATTGTCGCCGACATCCATTTCTGGCTGCGCGCCAAACATAGCTGAAAGAGATGCTTGCGGATCCAGGTCAATGGCTAAAACCCTGAAGCCGTGCAGCGCGAGATAGTGCGCAAGGTGCGCACTCGTTGTTGTTTTCGCGCTACCCCCTTTGAAATTTGCGACAGCCAACACCTGCAAGTGCTCGCCACTCCGTCGGCGCGGTAAGAATCTGCGGGCGTCGGATGGCCGAGCCTCTGCGAATATCTCGCGTAGCTCATTGATCTGTTCTAAAGTGTAGGCACGATGGTTGTTCTCAAGTCGCGCCGGGACAGGACCCTTACCCTCTATTGACATAGTCCGCAGCGTCGACTCTGGAATGTTCGTGAGCTTGGAGACTTCATTCGTGAGGAAGTACCGAAGCTGTTTCTGCGCGTTGGGTGGATACATTTGCTCGCGCCGCGCTTGCAATTCGCCTGACAGGGTCCTCGCGTGACGAATGATCTTGTCGGCCGGATCCTCACTGATCTGTGCTCTAGCTAGATTCGACATTGTTGCTACTAGACCTTCCTGACGGCCAATGGCCGATCTAATGCCCTTTTGCCGTCAAGGATAACGCATGATTCCAGCCACGCGTCCAGCGGTTTAAGGTTAACGAAAGGTTAATGCGTCTGAACCAAATACTCTCATAACGCATATTTACCTATATGAACCAGCATCTTAGCGCCATTGGCGAGGCTAGCCGGGCCGGGCCCGAAATGCAGATCTGCATATCTCATCCACACATTCATTGATCTCCTCCGCCGCAATAGATGCTGATTCTGCAGAATCACTGAGGTGCAAATCTGCACATAGCCACACGTGAGTCGTGATGGTCTTGGTATGCGCAGTTCGATTCTCATGGAGTGGATCATGCGCATACTTGCCGTCTCTCCCGACCTCTACCAGAGGCATTCCAGCTTACTCACACAGATGCGCCGCCTTCGCGCGACCGTCTTTGGATCACGTCTGGGCTGGGACGTGACGATCTCAGCCGGCGAGGAGCGAGATCAGTATGACGAGGTCAGTCCGACCTATGTCCTGGCAGTCGACGCGACCGACCGGATCGCCGGCTGCGCCCGCCTACTTCCTGCGTCCGGTCCGACCATGCTCGATCAAACCTTTCCCGGACTGCTGGCCAACGGCTCGCTTGATGCGCACCCAGGGATGGTCGAGAGCTCACGCTTCTGCGTCGATACTTCCCTTGAAGCTGGCAGGGGAGGGGGCCAGTTGCATCTGGCGACGCTCACGATGTTCGCGGGCATCATCGAGTGGTCGATAGCGAACGGCTACACCGAAATCGTCACCGCCACAGACCTTCGCTTCGAACGCATCCTGAACCGCGCCGGATGGCCGATGAAGCGGCTCGGCGAACCTGCCGCGATCGGCAACACGATGGCGGTAGCCGGAAGCCTTCCGGCTGACCACGCGAGCTTCGAGCGTGTCTGCCCGGCAGGCTACCATTCGGCGATCACACGAAGCGACACCGCTTCGATCAGGAGTGCGGCGTGACCCAGCTCCGCTCCCATCCCCGCCTGGTCCGCAAGCTGCAGGATGCCCTCGGAGACGAACTCTGCGTCGCCCTCGACGATGCGAGCGTTGTCGAGATCATGCTGAACCCTGACGGACGGCTGTTCATCGAGCGACTTGGCCATGGCGTAGCTCCGGCCGGAGGAATGACCCGGGCCGCGGCGGAAGTCGTCATCGGCAGTGTCGCCCATTCGCTTCAGTCCGAGGCCGACCACGAGCAGCCGATCATATCCGGGGAGCTGCCGATCGGCGGCCACCGGTTCGAGGGTCTTCTTCCCCCGGTGGTCTCTGCGCCGACCTTCACGATCCGCCGTCGCGCGTCGCGCCTCATTCCACTCGACGACTATGTGAAGAACAAGGTGATGACCGAAGCGCAGGCCTCGGTCATCAGGAGCGCGATCTCGTCACGCATGAACATCGTCATCTCGGGCGGCACAGGTTCCGGCAAGACGACGCTCGCGAACTCCGTCATCGCGGAGATCGTCGAGACCGCGCCGGAGGATCGTATGGTGATCCTGGAGGATACCGCCGAGATCCAATGCGCGGCCGAAAACGCGGTCTCTCTCCATACGAGCGACAGCGTCGACATGGCACGACTCCTTAAGAGCACCATGCGTTTGCGTCCGGACAGGATCATTGTCGGCGAAGTCCGCGACGGCGCCGCCCTCACACTACTCAAAGCGTGGAACACCGGCCACCCCGGCGGTGTCACGACCGTGCATTCCAACACGGCGATGTCCGCCTTGCGTCGCCTCGAACAGCTCACGGCGGAAGCCAGCCAGCAGCCCATGCGCGAGGTGATCGGCGAAGCCGTCGACCTCGTCGTCTCCATCGAGCGGACCGGCCGCGGCCGGCGTGTCCGCGACGTGATCCATGTCGAAGGCTTCAAGGGCTCGACGTACCAGACTGAACACTATGCCCAGATCGATGAGGATAGTCATGCAGCGTAAGCATCATCACGCAGTGGCCGGCGGCGCGGTTGCTCTGCTGGCATTGATCGCCATGGCCCCGCCGGCACTTGCATCATCGGGTGGCGGCGGCCTGCCCTGGGAGTCGCCGCTGCAACAGATCCAGCAATCGATCACGGGTCCTGTCGCCGGCTTCATTGCGCTCGCTGCCGTCGCGATCGCGGGCGGGATGCTGATCTTCGGCGGTGAGCTCAACGACTTTGCCAGACGGCTTTGCTACATCGCACTCGTCGGCGGCGTTCTGCTGGGTGCAACCCAGATCGTCGGCCTGTTCGGAGCAACCGGTGCGACGATCAGCAGCCTCGAGCCACAGATGCGCGACAGTCTGACAAAGCAGGTTGGGTTCGCGCAGAGGCAAGGGGAGGGGGCTCATGGCTGAGTCCGGCTCCGCTCTCATTCGCTCGCGCATCCATCGCGCACTGTCGCGGCCCAATCTGCTGATGGGCGCGGATCGGGAACTTGTGCTGCTGAGCGGGCTGGCGGCCGTCATTCTGATCTTCGTCGTCCTTACCTGGTATGCAGCGATTTTCGGAGTGGCGCTCTGGCTCGTCGCCGTCGCCGCCCTTCGAATGATGGCGAAAGCCGATCCCCTGATGCGCCGCGTTTACCTCCGGCATGTCTCATACAAATCCTTGTACAGGGCCACATCGACGCCCTGGCGGCGCTATTGAGGGCGGCGCAATGGTAGCTTTGAAGCCTTTCCGGCATTCCGGCCCTTCGTTTGCCGATCTCGTTCCTTATGCCGCTCTCGTCGACAACGGCATCATGCTCCTGAAGGACGGTAGCCTCATAGCCGGCTGGTATTTTGCCGGTCCGGATAGCGAGAGTTCGACCGACGCCGAGCGCAACGAGATCAGCCGCCAGATCAACGCAATCCTGGCACGCCTCGGCTCCGGCTGGATGATCCAGGTCGAGGCAGCACGCGTTCCGACGACCGACTATCCGGCCGAAGCGGACTGCCACTTCCCGGATCCCGTCACGCGCGCGATCGACGCCGAGCGACGGGCACATTTCGAGCGGGAGAGCGGGCATTTCGAAAGCCGGCAGGCTCTGATCCTGACATGGCGGCCGCCGGAGCGTCGGCGTTCGGGGCTGACGCGATACGTCTATTCGGATGCCGGCAGTCGCTCCACGACCTATGCCGACAGCGCACTCGACGCCTTCCGCACATCTATCCGCGAGGTCGAACAGTATCTCGCCAATGTCGTCTCCGTCCGCCGGATGCTGACGCAGGAGACGGAGGACCGCGGCGGCTTTCGGATCGCGCGATACGACGAACTCTTCCAATTCATCCGCTTCTGCATCACGGGCGAAAACCATCCAATTCGCCTCCCCGAAATCCCGATGTATCTCGACTGGCTGGTCACGGCCGAACTGCAGCATGGCCTGACGCCGACTGTCGAAAACCGCTTCCTTGGCGTCGTGGCGATCGACGGCCTGCCGGCGGAGAGCTGGCCAGGAATTCTCAACGCGCTCGACCTCATGCCACTGACCTATCGCTGGTCGAGCCGCTTCGTCTTTCTCGATGAACAGGAAGCGCGGGCGAGGCTCGAGCGCACGCGCAAGAAATGGCAGCAAAAGGTGCGGCCGTTCTTCGATCAGCTCTTCCAGACGCAAAGTCGTTCGCTCGACCAGGACGCGATGATGATGGTGGCGGAAACCGAGGATGCCATCGCGCAAGCGGCCTCCCAACTCGTCGCCTATGGCTACTACACGCCGGTCATCGTCCTCTTCGACGAGCAACCACGCCTGCAGGAAAAATGCGAGGCAATCCGCCGGCTGATCCAGGCGGAAGGTTTTGGCGCTCGGATCGAGACGCTCAATGCAACGGATGCCTTTCTCGGCAGCCTGCCGGGTGTCTCCTACGCCAATATCCGCGAGCCGCTGATCAATACCCGCAATCTCGCCGATCTCGTGCCGCTCAATTCCGTCTGGTCGGGAAGTCCGACAGCGCCTTGCCCGTTTTACCCGCCCGGTTCGCCACCGCTCATGCAGGTCGCAAGCGGCTCGACTCCGTTCCGGCTGAACCTCCATGTCGACGACGTTGGCCATACGTTGGTCTTCGGCCCGACCGGGTCCGGCAAGTCGACGCTTCTTTCGCTGATCGCGGCGCAGTTCCGCCGTTACAGGGACGCGCAGATCTTCGCCTTTGATAAGGGACGGTCGATGCTGCCGTTGACCTTGGCCGTTGGCGGCGACCACTACGAGATTGGCGGCGACGCGACGATAGACGGGGAGGGGACGTCACCGCGGCTGGCCTTCTGCCCGCTGGCGGAACTCTCGAGCGACGGCGATCGCGCCTGGGCGGCAGAGTGGCTGGAAACGCTTGTGGCTTTGCAGGGTGTCACGGTGACCCCGGATCATCGCAACGCCATCTCGCGGCAGATCGCTCTGATGGCGGAGTCCCGTGGGCGATCGCTGTCGGACTTCGTGAGCGGCGTGCAGATGCGCGAAATCAAGGATGCGCTCCATCACTACACGGTCGACGGACCGATGGGTCAGCTTCTCGACGCGGAAGAGGACGGGCTGACGCTCGGCGCCTTCCAGTGCTTCGAAGTGGAAGAGCTGATGAACATGGGCGAGCGCAATCTCGTGCCGGTCCTCACCTATCTGTTCCGCCGTGTCGAGAAGCGACTCACCGGGAACCCAAGCCTCATCATTCTCGACGAAGCCTGGCTGATGCTCGGCCATCCGCTGTTCCGCGACAAGATCCGAGAATGGCTGAAGGTGCTGCGCAAGGCCAATTGTGCGGTGGTGCTCGCCACCCAATCGATCTCAGACGCGGAGCGTTCCGGCATCATCGATGTGCTGAAGGAGAGCTGCCCGACAAAAATCTGCCTGCCGAATGGGGCGGCGCGGGAGCCTGGCACGCGGGAGTTCTACGAGCGGATCGGCTTCAACCAACGGCAGATCGAGATCGTCGCGACGGCTCTTCCGAAGCGGGAATATTACGTCGCGTCGCCCGACGGCCGCCGCCTCTTCGACATGGCGCTCGGGCCTGTCGCGCTCTCCTTCGTCGGGGCATCCGGCAAGGAGGATCTGAAACGCATTCGGACGCTTCGGTCCGAACACGGCGACAAATGGCCGCTTCACTGGCTGCAACAGAGAGGGATTGCTCATGCGGAATCGTATTTACGCGCCTGATCGCCGCTGCATCGCTGGCGTTCTTGTGGTCGTGGTAGCAATGGCGCTGCCTGAAACGGGCATGGCTGGCGGCGTGACCGGCGAGGCGACAGAGTTCACACAGCTCGCCAACAATGCCGAACTCGTCTCGCTTGTGGGCAAATCGGCCGAGCAGGTGAACAACCAGATCACCCAGATCAACCAGTTGGCCGAGCAGATCCAGAACCAGTTGAGGATCTACGAAAACATGCTGCAGAACACCGCGCAATTGCCGGAGCACGTCTGGGGCCAGGTCGAAAGCGATCTCAACAGGCTGCAGAGCATCGTCGGGCAAGGGCAGGGCATCGCGTTTTCGATGGGCAATATCGACGACCAGCTTCAGCAGCGGTTCCAGAGCTATGCCGAGATGAAAAGCAACCTGCCTGATGAGGCGAGTTTTTCGACGACCTATCAGAGCTGGTCTGACACGAACCGCGACACGATCGCCGGCACGCTGAAAGCCGCAAACCTGACGGCCGAGCAGTTTTCCAGCGAGGAATCCACCATGTCGTCGTTGCGCTCGATGTCGGAAAGTGCCGACGGCCAGATGAAAGCTTTGCAGGTGGGTCATGAGATCGCGTCACAAGAGGTGGCGCAAATTCAGAAGCTGCGCGGGTTGGTCTCGCAGCAGATGACCATGATGGGCACCTGGTATCAGTCGGAACAGGCGCAAAAAGACCTTGCGCAGGCCCGGCGCGAAAAGTTCTTCAACGCGCCGGAGCACGGTATCCGCGGCGGTCAGACGATGGAGCCGCGCTGGTGAGCCCGCGTCTGATCATCGCCGTTGCACTGGCGGGAATTGTCGTTGTCGGTGCCGGCGTGAGCTGGATGCTGATGCAGCCGCGCCCCGCGGCTTCAGGAGCAGGATCTATGCATCCGGCATCCGACGCCGCACGCCGCGAGCACCAGGAGAAATTCTTCAGCGGCGATCCGGAGCGCAACATCCGCGGCGGCCAGGAGATGAAGCCGAGATGGTGATCGTTCGCCCCTCACGGAAACTAGAGCTCATCTTCATCGCAATCGGCATGGTTCTGCTGGCGAGCGCGCCGGCCCTTGCGCAGCAGGGAGCCGTGCTCACCACACTGGAGAATCAGGTCGTCACCGCGGCCAAGGGATGGGAAACGACCATCACCAATGCGGCGCGGTCGCTGTTCTGGATCCTGGCGGGAATCGAGATCGGCATTGCCGCCGTATGGCTTGCGATCAATGCCGCCTCGCTTGACGCCTGGTTCGCCGAACTCGTCCGCCGCATCCTGTTCATCGGGCTGTTCGCCTTTATTCTCGACCGCGGCCCGGCGCTTGGCAAGGCGATCGTCGACAGCCTCTATCAGATCGGCGCCGGCGGCGGGTCCGCCTCGCCGGCCAATATCTTCGACGCCGGTATCCGCGTCGCGTCCAAAATGTCGGAGCAGGCGAAGTTCGGGCTTTGGGAGGACAACGCTCTGGCGATTGCCGCGGTCTTCGCCATGGTCGTCGTGGTCGTTGCCTTCAGCCTTGTCGCCGCGATCTTCGTCGCAGTGATGGTGGAAATGTATATTGGCCTGCTCGCCGGCATGATCATGCTCGGCCTCGGCGGTTCCTCCTACACGAAGGACTTCGCGATCCGTTATCTGGTCTACGCCTTCAGTGTCGGCATGAAGCTGATGGCGCTGGTAATGATCTCGAAAATCGGCTCCGACATCCTGTTGGGGCTCGCGGAGGCACCCTCCGCCGACACTGACCAGTTCATCACGACGCTGGCGATCGCCGGCATCTCCGTGGTCGTCTTCGTCATCGCCATGTATGTACCGCCGATCATCCAGGGCGTGGTGCAGGGTGCTTCGGTTTCGGGCGGCATGGAAGCGATCCGCCACGGCGGACAGACGGCGACCTTTGCCGCCGGCGGCGCGTTCCTCGGCGCCAGTGCGGCGAGAGCGGGAGCCGAGACCGCAAGCGCCGCCAGGGCAGGGGGGTCATCCATCGCCGGTGCTGCATTGCGCGGCATGGCGTCCAGCATCGGCAATGCCGGGTGGGCGGCAGGCTCCGCGGCGAAGGAAAAAGCGATCGCCTCACCCGGCGCCTACGCGGGCTCGTTGCTCGGCCTCGCCAACGCCAAGCTCGACCAGACGCGCAATCCCGGCAAGGCGGCGACACCACCACCCCTCAAAGACAATACATAATCGAAAGCTGAGCCTCGCATGTCTGGACGAACACCGCCCGGCAATCCCTACATTGCCGCTAGAAATGAATGGAACGAACGCTACGGCTCTTATGTGAAGGCAGCCGCCGCATGGCGCATCGTCGGCATCACCGGCATGGTCATGGCGGTCGTCGGCTTTTCCTATGCGCTTTATCAGAGCACGCAAGTCAAGCTCGTTCCCTATATTGTCGAAGTCGACAAGCTCGGCACGGCGGCGACCGCCGGCTTCCCGCAACAGATCGAATATGCCGACGCCAGAGTGGTGCGCGCCACCCTTGGCGGCTTCGTCTCGAACTTCCGATCGGTCACACCGGATGCTGTGGTCCAGAAGCAGTATATCGACCGCACATACGCGCTGCTCAGGACTTCGGACCCGGCGACCGAGAAGGTCAATGCATGGTTCAGAACAAGTTCGCCGTTCGAGAAGGCGAAGAGCGCGACTGTCGCCATCGAGGTCAACAACATCGTGGCACTGTCCAACCAGTCCTATCAGATCGACTGGACCGAGTTCGAACGCGACCGGAAGGGCAAGGAGACCGCTCTTCGTCGGTTCCGCGGCATCGCCACCGTGACGCTGACCCCGCCTCAGGACGAGGGCGTGATCCGCCTCAACCCGATCGGCCTTTACCTCAAGGACTTCGACTGGACTGCACAGCTTTGAAAGGCATGGCCACGACATGAATACGAGCATACTACCCTACCGCGCCAAGTTGGTCCTTACCTTGGCATGCAGCTTGATCGCAGGAACCGCTCTCGCATCGCATGCGTGGGCTCAAGATGTTTCCGCAAACGAACGAAAGGGCATCGACATCTCCGGCAAGTGGCGCGGCACCCGCGGCCTGGTGACCAGGGGCGATGACGGCAAGGTCGTCTTCCTCTATGGCGAGGTGCAGCCTTCCGTCGTCTGCTCGCCGCTGCAGGTCTGCGATATCGAGCTGCAGCCCGGCGAGGTGGTGCGCGACGTGCTCGTCGGCGACACCGTGCGGTGGAAGGTCGAGCCCGCGACTTCCGGGGCCGCCGGCGGGCAGGCGATCCATCTGATCGTCAAGCCGTCCGAGCCGGGCCTTATCACCTCGATGGTGGTGACGACCTCGCGACGCACCTATCATATCCAGCTCAAATCCCATCCCACCCAATATATGGCGCGCGTCGGCTTTGAATATCCGGAGGATGTGTCAGCCAAGCTCGCCGACATCAACGCCAGGCTAGAGGCAAGCACGATCCCGGGCGCCAACGTGACCGCCGAGCAGCTCAGTTTCTCCTACGCGATCTCCGGCCGCGCCGGCTGGCGGCCGACACGCGTCTATAGCGACGGCCAGAAGACCTACATCCAGTTCCCACGCACGATCTCGGGCCAGGATGCGCCGGTGCTGTTCGTCGTTTCCGGTGGCCAGAACCGGATCGTCAATTACCGCATGAAGAACGACATGATGATCGTCGACTACAATGTCGACCGCGCCGTTCTCGTATCCGGCGTCGGCTGGAAGCAGGAGAAGGTGACGATCAAGCGGGGAGGGCGGTGATGAAAGCTTCAGCCACGCCCATCACACGTCGGCTCGCTACCGCCGGTTTCGTCGTCCTCCTCCTTTCCGGTTGCCAGTCGCTTGAGACCGATGCTCTTGTCGCCAGCAAGGCGCCGCCGGAGATATCCGGTGCGGCCGCAGGCGCGGTCGCCGGCGACATGGTCAGCCGTCTCGCCGAGCAGATCGGGCCCGGCAAGGCGACGATAGCCCTCAAACCCGATGCCTCTCCCTACGGCCAAGCGCTCGAGGCCGCCCTCAAGGGGTGGGGCTATGCCGTCGTGACAGACCAGAAGACAGATGGCGGCAAGAGCGTCATCCCGCTCGCCTATATGGTCATGCCGTTCGAGGGGCAGGTGCTGGCCCGACTGTCGACCAGCACTGTCGAACTCGGACGCGCCTACACTGTGACCGCGAGTGGCGCGACGCCGGCAAGCGCGCTCTCGCTGCTCAAGCGCGGGTGAGGGGAGAAAACGATGATACAATCTCTCAAGCTTGGCGGGGCCACGAACGAGGAGGCCCAATCCGGCATGCGCCGGATCAACCGCCTGCCGATCATCATCGTGATCGTGCTGGTGATCGCCTTTCTCGGGGTGATCTTTTACGGGCTCACCTCACGCGGGCTCTTTTTCAAACAGGACCCCGGCCTGGAAACCAACACCGGAACGCCTGCCTCGACTTTCGCCGATCAGATCAAGCGCGGTATCAGCGATGGCATTATTGGCGACACCGAGCAGCGGGTTGCGTTCCAGCCGACGCCGGTCGAGAAAAAAGAAGACAAGGCACCGAATCCCTTTACGGCGCAGCCGGCAAGGGAGGAACAAAAAACGCAGGTACTGGAGCCAGATACGGTTTGGCGTGCGCGTCTGCAGCGTGAGCAACAAGAGCAATATCTGCGCGAGCGGCAGCGCCAGAGAATGGCGCGGCTGCAGGCCAACGACGCGGCCTATGACGCGCCGCTTGCCATCGACCGCAGCAAACTGGAGGCGAGCGCCAAAACCAGCGACCAAACGCCGGCTGATACGTCCACGGCATCGCCAACGGCAACCGCAACGATGCCGGACCTTTATGCCGCGGCTCTGCGGGCAGGGCTCGCGGAGCAGAATGTCGACCAGAATGGCCAGAAGTCCAAGGAGGATTTCTTCAACGCCGATCTCAAGGACCTGGGATATCTGCCGAACCGCGTCGTGCCGCAGCAGTCCCTCTATGAGCTGAAGCGCGGTTCGGTCATCCCGGCGACGATGATAACCGGCATCAATTCGGACCTTCCCGGGCGTATTACCGCTCAAGTCGGCCAGAACGTCTATGATAGCGCCACGGGCCACCGGCTTCTGATCCCGCAAGGGGCGAAACTATTCGGCCGCTATGACAGCAAGGTGTCGTTCGGGCAAAGCCGCGTTCTCGTTGTCTGGACGGACCTCATTTTCCCGAACGGCTCAACGCTCCAGATCGGCGGCATGGCCGGCACCGATGCTCAGGGCTATGCCGGATTCCACGACAAGGTGAACAACCACTATTGGAGAACGTTCGGCTCGGCCGCACTGATCGCGCTGATCGGGACCGGGATCGATGCGTCGCTGCCGGAAAGCTCGACGCTCGCCACGCAGGAGACGGCTTCTGATGCGGCAAGGCGGAATTTCGCGGAGAGCTTCGGCCGCGTCGCCGAGCAAACCATCAGCCGGAATCTCAACGTCCAGCCGACGCTTGAAATGAGGCCGGGATATAAGTTCAACGTCCTCGTGGATCAGGACATCGTGTTTCCAGGGGCGTACCGAAACTAGGCAACTGACAGCAAGCAATGCGATCGTCAAGGCGACCTATACCGTCGTCGATCGCTCCTACAAGACCAATGCGAAGGAGCCGGAATGTACCCAGCTATTCGAGGCTGTACCTTCTCGCGTGCCAATGATGCTGCATCGCGAGACGAAGGCGTCCCAGGATCGAAGGCACGCAGGTCACGAGTGTCGCCGGTGCTGCCGGCGAGGAGATCCATCCCGACCAATATGGCCGGTCGACTAACTGGCCTGCTTTGCTGCGTTCTTCCACTCGTCCGCGAACTTCGCCGGCCTGGACCTGGACCGGCCGGACCGGTTCTACTGGGGCGCCCCTCAATGGTCTCGTCGGCCGCCCCGTCGAGCGGCGGCGGAAGGCGAGGGGGATGTTCTATCCGGTCACGGAGGCGCTGAAGGTGGAGCGGGACAGATGCCGCTATGCAGCGGGTGTCGTTTCGGACACAGGTGGTTTGCGCAGCGACGAGAGGCGGTATGCTTCAGGGCCCGTCCTGGCGGTTTATACTTCGTATAGACAAACAAGTCCGTCGAACATGTAGGGCGCTTCGCCCTCGGACTTCTGGATAATGCAGGAGAAGAAAGGGGCGAAGCGATTGGCAGAAAGTCATAGACCGAAGTGCCCGGCCATTGGCCGTATATTGCGTCGAAACAGGAGCAGTCCAAAATCGTTCCTACAGGTCTCGCCCGGCGTGCTCTTCATAGAGCGGATGGGTCCTCACCGAAGCGATGATCCGGCTGAGTTCGCGGTTCGCCACTTCACGGGCAGCGCCCGTCAGCGGAACCCATTTTATTTGCCTCTCATTATTCTCCGGAAAATAGGGCGCGATCGTTTGGACAAACAGGAGATGGACGGAGACGCTATACCGCAACAGGCGTCCTTCCTTGTAATACGAGAACTGGCCTATCGCCGGTTCTAAAGTGACGCCCTTTGCGCCCGCCTCTTCAAAAGCTTCGCGTTCGGCAGCCTGCCGAAGACTCTCGCCGAGTTCGACATGTCCCTTCGGAATGCCCCAGGTACCATTGGTGCGGCTGGCAACAAGGGCGATTTCGTCCTCGTCTGGTCGATCTCCCATGCGCAAACAGATTGCCCCGGCTTGTGCAATTGCCAGCGGCGACCCCTGTTCGATCCCTGTGCTACCAACGCTATACGCAGCTCTCATCGTTGCTTCCACGCTGTATTGAAAGGCGCCCGGAGACGTTGCCACTCTCCCGGTTATCTGCGATCTTGTTTATGACAGTTTAGCCCGTCTTATGCACGATGACAGGTCTGAAGGGTTGGCGGATGTAGCTTAAGCGATTGATTTGGCGTAGGATTCGGTTGTCTGAGCCACTCCTTTCGACCACATCTCGCGAGCCACACCCGCCATGACCGACGATATGTTGCTGCCGTTCTCATTTCCAGCCGTTGGACGCAAGAAGATCCGAGCCGCGTTCGACGGCGGACGCATCAGCTCGGATGGTGGCGTCATGTTGTTGGCGGCGGCCGAGCGGCGCCTACAGCTGGCCGACCGGCTTGCCGCGGCGATCCACGATCCGCGTGATCCACAGCGGGTGACGCATGCGATGGCCGATATCCTGCGTGCCCGCATCTTCGCCATCGCCTGTGGCTATGAAGATGCCAATGATCTCGACCGACTGCGCACCGATCCGGCCTTCAAGCTCGCCTGCGGGCGGCTGCCCGACAGTGGAACGGACCTGTGCTCGCAGCCGACCTGCTCGCGATTGGAGAACCTGCCGGACCTCAGGACCGTCATCCGCCTGGGCGGGGTGCTGGTCGATCTGTGGCTATCGAGCTATGCTTCGCCGCCCAAAAGCATCACGCTCGACATCGACGACACGCTCGACGTCGTGCACGGCCATCAGCAGCTCTCGCTCTTCAACGCTCATTACGACGAGCGCTGCTTCCTGCCGATCCACATCTACGACGCCGCCACCGGCCGCCCCGTCGCCATGATCCTGCGTCCGGGAAAGACGCCGACGGGCAAGGAGATCCGCGGCCATCTGCGTCGCCTTGTCCGGCGCATCCGCGCCCGCTGGCCGACCACCGGCATCCTGATCCGCGGCGACGGCCACTATGGCCGGGCCGAAGTCATGCAATGGTGCGAGGGCAACGGCGTCGACTACGTCTTCGGGCTCGCCGGCAATACGGTTTTGAGGCGGCTCGTCGATGAAACCGCCGATGACATCCGCACCCGCCGCGCGCTCGAACACAAGCCGGCGCTGCGCGGCTATACCGAAACCCAATACAAGGCGAAATCCTGGAAGGCGAAACGCCACGTGTGCGCCCGCATCGAGGCCACGACGATGGGCCTCGACATCCGCTTCGTCGTCACCAACCTCGCCAACGGCTCGGCCGAGCACATCTACGACGTGGTCTACTGCGCCCGCGGCCAGGCCGAAAATCTGATCAAGATGCACAAGAGCCAGCTCGCCTCCGACCGCACCTCCTGCCGATCACCGATCGCCAATCAGGTTCGTCTCGTCCTGCATACCGCCGCTTATTGGCTCATGCTCACGCTGCGCGACGCAGTGCCGAAAACACATCAGCTCAGCAAAGCCGAGTTCGCCACTTTGCGCCTCAGGCTCCTCAAGCTCGGCGCCCGCGTCAGCGAAACCGTCTCGCGCATCCGGCTGGCCTTCGCCGCCGCCTGTCCCGAAGCCAGCTTGTTCCGCGCAATCGCCATCGCCCTGCAGCCGGCACCACCATGAGCGCCGGGGCAGTGAAGCCCCGCTGAGCCCGACACCTTGACCCTCCAGCGCGTTCAACAAGTCCAGCCCAAGCCGCGGTGAAATAGACGCCGCAACCATCTGCGCCGCCGCAATGCGCGCCATCCGCCCAATCACCCTCATGAATAGGACGGGTTAGTGACTATCCTTCCAGAGGAAAAGAAGGTGGAATCCGATGAGTGAAAAACGCAAGAAGATCTACCACGCTCTCGTTGATGGGGCGACGGAAGGGCTATCCGACAAGGCGCTGTATGAGTTTGTCGTTCAACGCTGCCGGAAGGCGTCGAGCAAGAAGATTGTTCGCGCGGCCATGCTGGCTTTGACCGATCCGGATGTGACCGATCGTCATGTACTGAACACAATCTTCGCCCTTGCGATCAAGCACCGCATCGACGAAATCGGTCGCGGCGATTTGGAACAGGACGATGGAGAAAACGAACATCCTGGACCTGTTCCGTCGCGGAAGCGTGTGAAGAAAGAACCAGATGCATCAGTGCTTGCATCGCCGGCCGCGCCTAACCTAACCGCCGCGTAGGCGAATTCGCAGCTCTGGTCGATGGGCTCGCCAATTCGCAGAAAGCTGATGGGCATCATCACTGGTCCGTGATGACGTTCATGGTCGCTCGACCTTAGCGTACGAGGCCTTTATCGACCCAATGCAGCGACGGCCGATTTGATGGTGATGCCGCCATCTGCGCATCTGGCGTCCGGTGGCGAAACGGAAGACCTGCATCAATTGCAGTGCCGGCGGCACACGCGACCAAATGGTCTTGATGGCTTGGCGACCACTGCGGGTCTTGCGAACAGCCTGACCATCAACGACACGCTGGGACCAGCGAAAGCCCATCTCGTGGAAATAGAGATCGACGTGCTGCGGACTGATGTGATGAAACACGCCGGCGATGGTGCGGCGGATCCGGGAATTGAAGCCTTCCACCGAATTGACGTGAACCGCATCGCGAACATACTCGCGACTGGAATGGTTCACCGTCTCATGATCTGCAAAGCTTTCACCGATCGCCATGAATGCCTTCGCTTCATCGCTCATCAATCGCGCATCCGGGTCGATCTGCGCTTCGATAGCACGCTCTGCCGCCCGCAATGAGAGACCGGTGACGACCGCGGCGCGCGCATCGCCAGCAGGTGTGCCAAGTGCGGCGTCCGCCGGTCGTTGCACCATCCCGAGGACCGGCGTTGTATCCGTGTTTGCCTGACCTTTGCGGCCGCGTCCCGGCGGCGGTTCATCTGGCCGCTTTCTCGGCCTGCCGCCGCGATGGAAGTGGTCGATCTCCACTGTGCCGGCCAACATGGTCTCCCGCGCCCCCATAAGCCGCAACGCATGACCTATCCGCCAGGCGGTCGGTCGGCTCACCCCAAGGATCTCCGCCAACGTACCGAGGAGTTGATAAAGGTCGCGTACGATTTTGCGCGGATCTTGTTCCGACCCCTTGCGACCGCGCCGGCGTGCCGCCGCCAGACCAGCGTTGACCCGCTCCGTGATCAGCACTCTCTCGTATTCGGCAAGCGTACCAAACAGGTTGAACAGGAATGCGCCGTGCGAATTCGTCGTATCGATTGCTTCCGTCAACGAGCGGAAGGCGACCCCGCGTGTCTTCAGATCCTCAACGATCCGAATCAGGTGGGAGAGTGACCGGTCCAGACGGTCGAGCTTCCAAACAACCAGCACGTCACCTTCGCACAATTCTGCAAGGCAAGCCTTCAGCCCCGGCCGATCGTCGCGTGCGCCCGAAGCGCGATCTTGATGCAGGTGACGCTGATCGACCCCGGCCGCGAGCAGGGCATCGCGCTGCAAGGCAACCGACTGCCGCTCATCACTGCTCGATACCCGCATGTAGCCAATCAACATGCACGACAAACCTCAAATTGGGATTTGCCGCACAGTCTCACATTCCGACAGCGTTTGTCGCGTAAAAAGTCGCCGGCTCTTCCTATCGATTTCCACCAGCCGAACCGCTACGCGGAAATCATCTGTTTTCCGTTGTGGGACCTATGACGCAGGCGATCTGGCGCGCCACATGAACCAGGTAGGTAACAATGCGAGAAGGAATATCCCGAAAACAACAAGGAAGCCGTCCTGGAATGCGGCATTCGTTGCCTGAGCCACCACGCTCTGCCCCAGAAAAGAGGCCGCAGTAGGCAAGAGCTGGTTCTCCGGCAGCCCGGATGCCCGCACCAGACCGGCCACCTCGCGAAGAAACTCCATGGTGGTAGAATTGTCGCTGGTCTGCGTCGCTGCGAACGCATCCGCGTGCATGATCGTTCGCCGCTCGATAAACACTGTCAGCAGGTTCACACCGAAGGCGCCACCGAGCTGCCGGATGAAGTTCACCGCCCCCGATCCCTGCCCGAGAAGATGGCGCGGCAGGACTTTCAGCGAACCGGACGAGATCGCCGGGAACACAAGGCCCAATCCGACGCGCGAGATTACAGTCCACCATGCCAGGGTCCAGAAGGCTGTGTTCACATCCGATGCGGACATGAGCCACGAGGACCAGGCAAAGATTGCCATACCGACAGCGATCATGATCGCAGGCGCCATCCTGTCGGACAAACGGCCAGCAATCGGGAAGACAAAGAGCATGGCAAACCCTGACGGCATCAGCAGAAGGCCGGCCTGGGTCGGGGTCATTCCTTGTATTTGCTGCACGAAAACCGGCAGGAGGTATGTCGAGCCGAAGAGGCCGGCTCCCATGATGAAGGAGACAAGGGAGGCGGAGGAAAAGGCGAAATTGGCGAAGAGCCGCATGTCCAGCATGGGCTTTTTCGTGTGCATTTCCCATCCGATGAAAGCCAAAGCGGCCACTATCGAAACGACGAACCCAAGCAAAATCGTATTGGAATCCCATCCCAGACGCTGCGCGCTCGACAGCGTGCTCAGCAGGACAGCGAGAAAGACGGAGAGGATGGCAACTCCAACGAAATCGAACGCCGGCAAGGGGCCTTTTTCCTCCCGGCCGGGAAGAAAGAGGTTCGAAAGAAGTATGGCAATGCCCGCAAAGGGCAGGCCCAGATAAAAGACGAACCGCCAGTTGAACGCGTCCATAAGCACGCCGCCGATCCAAGGTCCGAGCGCCGGGGCAAGAACGACGCCCACGCCGTAAATTCCCATTGCGGCTCCGCGTTTGTCGGGCGGGAAAACCTTGAACAGCATGATCATCGCCAGGGGCTGCACGATGCCGGCCGCCGCGCCCTGCACGACGCGTGCAAGGGTTAGGATCGTTTCATTCGGCGCAAATCCCCCGACAACCGAACCGAAAAGAAAGATCGCCATCGACACGTTCATGGTCAGCCGCATGCCAAACGCACGATCCGCCCAATCCGCAAGGAGCATCGTCGCCGTCATGGCTGCCAGAAAGCCGGTCGAAATCCATTGCGCCTGAACCGAGCTGATCCCGAATGCACCCATGACAGCAGGAATAGCGACATTCACGATCGTGGTGGACAGCACCACGGAAATGGTCGCAACCATGATCGTCCCGGTCGCATACCATTTGTAGGCAGGGCCGTGGTGCTCGAAATAGCGGTCAATCTGCGACATCGACATAGACTTCGACCATCATGCCGGGACGCAGTTGCACCCCGTCGGGATTGATGGAGATCCGGAGCGGCAGGCGCTGGGTGACTTTTGTGAAGTTACCCGAGGGATTGGGGCTTGGCAGAAGCGCGAGTTGGCTGGTCGCTGCGCCGCCCATTGCGGTCACCTCACCTGCGAATTCCCGGCCAGGGAAGGCATCGACGGTAATGCGGGCCTTCGACCCCATCTGGATGCTGCCGAAACTGGTCTCCTTAACGTTGGCATCGATCCATACCTCATCAGGGGCGTGATACATGACCAGCCGCGTTCCCGGTGTCACATATTCGCCGACATCAACGAAAGTGGCATCGACAATACCGGGGAAGGCCGCGCTGATCGTGCGGTTTGCAAGGTCGATCTCCTTGAGACTGCGCTCCGCCTCAGTTCCTGTCCGTCCGGCCAGTACCGAAGCGACCTGGGAGTCCAACACATCCATCTGCGCTGCGTCCGCCTCAACAATGGCCAGATCGGCTCTTGCGCTCTCGATCGCGGCGGCGGCCGCACGTTCCTGTTGCACGGCTGCGTCAAGCGTCGCACGGGCATCTTCGAGATTTTGCTGCGAGGAGACGTTTTGACCAGCCAGTTTGGTCACCCGGTCGTGTCGACTCTGTGCGTTCCTGAAAGCGGCCAATGCTGCTTCATGGTTCGCATTGGCAGCCGCAATGCTGGCTGCCGCGGCTTCACGACGTGCAGCAAGTTGCTTCTCAAGCATCATCTTGCGCGTTCTAATCTCAGCCAGTTGTGCGTCTGTTGCATCAAGCTTCGAAAGAACCGCCGAAAGCTGGGGTTCGGAGGACTCCCGATCGATGGTGGCGAGCATATCGCCCGCGTTGACAGAATCGCCGACAACGACCGGTAAGGCCGTCACACGTCCGGCGACCTCGCTTGATACCGTCACGATGTTGGCCGCGATCCGGGCGTCATCGATGTGGATTTGCGTGAACCGCGCCCGTAGCCAAGGTGCGCTCAACCAGATGGTGCCTCCGACCAGAACCCCGATAATAAGCAGTTTGAGCCATTTCACCCGGCTGCGCCTGGGTGGGGAGAAATCTTCTGCCCTTTCGGAGGGAGTATTGCCAATATTAGGACTATTCGCCTTCATATTATCCATTCTGGTCACTTCTCAACAGTTCAAGCCGGGTCTCGATCTGGCTCAGGACCCGTGTGGCGGTTCGCAGGTCGTCGGGTGACACTTCCGCGAGGAGTTCAGCCCGGCTGGCAGCTGCAATCTTCTTCATTTTGTCGATCAGTGGCTTGGTGCCGTCGGTCAGGTGAAGCCTCTTGGCCCGTCGGTCGTCTTCACACGGATGTCGCTCCACAAGGCCGTCGGCCTCCAGCCTGTCCAGCAGACGCACCAAGGTGGCCCCTTCGATCCCGAGCGAATGAGCCAATTCAATCTGCGTCACATCCTGACGTCTGGAGAGTTCAAAAAGCACTCTCCAGCGAGCCTGTGACAAGCCGAGTTCACGAAACTGTAGATCGACATGCCTCGTCCACTGGCGCAACACCGTCGCCAGTGAACGGGTGAAGGACTCATTCAGATCCGGGGCACCAGCCATCGATCCTCACTACAAGGTAGCTTGAAAATAACTAGTCACCTAATTAATGTAGAGCAAATTATCTGGCAAGCACCATTTCGAGGACAGGAGTCGCCGATGTACACAAACATCCTCCTCTGCTACGACGGATCACGCGAAGGACGGTTGGCACTCCGTGAAGGGGCGCGTTTGGCCCAAATCACGGGCGCCGGGGTGACCCTTTTGGCTGTCGTTGAAACCGTATCGGGAAATGCGTTGGCGCAGGCGGCCGATGCCAGCGTGTTGAGCTATCAGCAAGATGAATTGCGGTCGATCCTGGACGAGGGGCGACAAAGGCTCACAGCCATGGGACTAGCCCCCCGCATTCGGATGCAGTTTGGCGATCCTGTGGCCAGCATCAGTAAGGTGGCCGCTGAGACAGGGGCGGATCTCGTCGTTGTCGGACACCACCGTCACGGGTTCTGGACTCGTTGGCTGAGCCGGTCCGTTGCTGCCGAGCTGAGCGACAGCCTTGGATGCAGCCTGCTGTTGGCGCAAAAGGTCGTGGAGGATAAGGACCTTTTTCCAAAGACCTAAGGGCTTTGAACCCAGCGCATCGCTTCCGTAACAGTATGTCCAGACCACTGCCGTGTCTGCTACTTGCACGAATTTGCCGACCATCAATCGCTTCAATCCAAGCGCTTTCGATGTCCCCTAGCGGGTACTATTGCAGAAATGCCCACGGAACCTCAACAACGCGCGCGAGAGCAGCGCGGTCTTCGGATGATTGCTTTGTCGTCGATCTGCGGTATCGAACTATTCCAGTGGCTTGCCGCCGCTTGCTCTTCATCGATGGGGTGATAACCTCTCCCAAACCGTTCATTCAGGACGATGTGCAGGGTCGATGGCCATAGCCGGCGGGACGAATTGCGCGGGGCTGGATGAGAGTCCCTGTCATCGTCCCTGGTGTTGCAATATGAGGATGAGCAGCGGCCCTCCGAGCAGGGCGGCGAGAAGGATGACTGGTATTGCAATTTGCATCGCAAGCCGGGACCATTTTTTCAGCATTGTCCGGCTCCGGAAAAGCCCGGACACTCTGACGCGGGATGTCCAGCTTCCCGGCCGCCTCAAGGCCACTCCTGGCGTGTCCGGGACACCGGTGAATGTGTTGCGAATCCAGGCCACAACGGCCCCATGCCGCGATATGTGAGACGTGCGCGCATCTGCCCGATCAGGCCTTACGAGATGAAAGCAGCCGGCGCAGGGCCGACAGGATGCCGATGCCGAGCGAAAGGCTGCTGCCGAGGTTCTCGATACGGTGGCCCGCGGCAGTGGCCATCTGCACCATGCCTTGCGTTTCCGCCGCGATTGTTTCCGATGCTGCCGCCTCCATGTCCTCGAGCGCCTGCAATTCCGGCGAACGCGGTTCTCGCAACGAGTAGGCGAGGAGGATCAGCGCTGCGACGAGATAAATTCCGGCGATTGCCATCGCAGCACCGAGGTCGCCGAGCGGAACCCTGATCGCGAGGAACAGGGCATAGGTCGCAAGCCCGGCGGTAACGACGAAGGCAGCAACCGCGAGCGCGCCGGCGATGGCGCGCCGGATGATTTGCCTGAGAAGAACCTGGCGGCGCAGCAGCGCCACGCGGCCGTAGAGTTTTGCGGAACTGAGAGTGGACATGGTTGACCTTTCGGGCGAGGCGGAAAACGGCTAGCGGAAACGGCGGCTGATGACGACGCCGGCGGCAAGGCCGACACCGAGCGCGACAAGCGCTGTCAGCCGGGGAAACCTGTCCAGTTCACCGGCAAACTCATCGACAGTTTCGTTCACCAGCTTCAGCAAGGTTTCGACGTCGTGCGGTTCCGTGACATTGCCTGCCGGCGGCTCATCTTCGCTTCTGTCGTCGGACGGTACCTTGCGGGCATGGGCTTCGATTTCCGAGCGCAAAGCCAGGATTTCGCTCATCAGGTTCATTCGCCTTCTCCTTGAATCTGCGCCGGAGG
>NZ_BJZP01000013.1 GCF_007992095.1 Paenirhizobium naphthalenivorans | reverse complement strand
ACTTTTTCATGGCTCGAGCGGCTTTGCTGAATGAGCGGCTGGATAGGGCGTTTTCAGCAGGATGAAGAGGCCGCTCACCAGGAAGATGATCAGACTTGCCATGCCGATGCGCGCCGAACCCGTCCAGTAGGTCAGAAGGGAGAACGAGAGGGTCGCCATGAAGCTCGTGGCTCTGCCGGACAGCGCATAGATGCCGAAATAGCGGCCTGCCTCCACCGGGCTGACGCTGCGCGCCAGATAGGAGCGTGATGAGGCCTGAACCGGGCCGAAGGCGATGCCGATCAACAAGCCATAGAGAATATAGGCCTTTTCCGCCGGCGTTGAAAACAGACCCTCGGTGCTTCCGACCGGCAGGTTGATCAGTCCGAACAGCGTGAAATCCGGACCTGTCGAGATCATGCCGAACGTCGCGGTCAGAAGCAGCAGCAGGGAAAGCACCACGACGAACTTCGACCCGAGCCACCGGTCGAGCGAGCTCGCCGCTATGCAGCCGAAGATGGCGATGACGTTGAGGATGATCCCGTAGATACCGATTTCCATCGTATGCCAGCCAAACATTGCAGCGGCGAAGATACCGCCGAGTGTCAGCAGGCCGTTAACGCCGTCCTGGTAGATCATACGGCTGATGAGGAAACGGGATATGCCCGGCTTTGCCTTCAGCTCCCTGAGCGTGTTGCCGAGTTCTGTGAGGCCGGAGCGCACCGCCGCGTCGAGCGGCTTGCCGCGCCTGGCATCCGGCGTAAAGAGGAACATCGGCAGGATGAAGATCAAGTACCACAGCGCCGAGATTGGCCCGGTGATGCGCGCATCCTCGCCTGTCGCCGGATCAAGCCCGAAGAGCGGTGTTGCACCGAGGATGGTCTTGCCGGTTTCCGGGCTTGCCGCGATGAAGAGCACGACGCTGATCAGCACGATCATGCCGCCGAGGTAACCCATGCCCCAAGCGACGTTCGATACGCGGCCAACATCCTTCTGACCGATAAGCCGGGTCATCATCGAATCGTTGAACACGATCGAGAATTCTGCGGATGTTGTGGCCAGCACCATCAACAGGACGACGAAAGCCACCGAGGAGCCAGGTGCGGCCGTCCACAAGAGGCTAAGGGCAGCGATCTTGATCGTCGCGAAAAAGGCGATCCACGGCTTTCGCGAGCCGGATGCGTCGGCAACTGAACCCAGGATCGGCGACAGCACGGCGATGATGATCGAGGAGATCGTCGCCATGTTGCTCCAGGTCGCCTGTGCGGAGATCGGATCGCTTGTCAGCCGGGAGACGAAATAGGGACCGAAGATGAAGGTCGTGATGACTGTGAAGAACGGCTGGGCTGCCCAGTCGAACAGCATCCAGCCCACGACACCGCGATTGTACACCCCGTCACCGTGGCTGACATCCGCAGCCTCCGCCATTTTCGTCACATGAAAGCCCTTCCCCGATCATACGAGGTGGAGACTGTCATCTTGTCCCGTCGTTCGCAAGATCGCTGAGAAGGCCGGCGGCCACGGTGATCTTTGCCAGGTTTGTTTCTTCGGCCTCGCTCAATCCCGCAAGCTCGGCCCCCAGCCGCTCGACCCTCTGGTGGGCGGCTGCAAGCCAGGCGCGGACCGGCTGTTTTTCGGCGCCATGATGGGCAAAAGCGGAGACGACCATGTTGCGCCGCGCCGCGGCGATCTGGTCGAGGCTGCGGCCAAGGGCAAGGCTTTCATAGTGGTCGCTGCTGACGATGCGGTTGCCTGCCACGAGAATCCGATCGACGCGAAACACGTCGGAGACGGTGAAATAGCCCTCGATCACCCGCGCCAGCGGTGCCCCGGTGCGGCCAGCGATCTGCATCACCTCCGGCACGAGTTGCAGCGTCAGCATGGCGACCACCTCCTCGGCCAGATCAGCGGGGGCACCCGCTTGCACCAGTTCCGCGACTTCACGCTGGAGCATGACGCGCAGGTTGTCAGGAAGGGCTGACCCGAAGGCCTGCCTTGCGGCCTTGACCGCGCTCTTCAGCCGCGCCAGCGCCTCTGAAAGGTTGCCGCCAGCCGTGCCTGTCTCGACCAGAAGGCGGGTGACGCCGGCATAGACGCGACCCACCATCGCGTACAGACTGTTTTGTGTCTCGCCTGGGATCTGCGCGTCGAGGGCATCGATCTTGTCCCAGATCGCCGGAAGCTGAAGGCCGTCCCGCGTGATGAGGGCAGCCTTGACGATTTCCGGCGGTAGCGCCCCGGTGGCATCGCCGATCGCGGTGATGAAGCCTGGGCCGCCACGATTGATCACATGGTTTGCCAGTACCGTCGCGATGATCTCGCGATGCAGACGATGCGCGGCAATGTCCGAAGCGAAAGTCTTCCTCATTCGGGCGGGGAAATAGTTGGTCAGTGCGCTTTCGCAATAGGGATCGTCCGGCAGATCTGATGCCACCAGCTGATCGAACAGCACGATCTTGGCATAGGAAAGCAGAATGCCGATCTCCGGCCGTGTTAATGGCTTGCCGGAGGCGTAGCGCTCGGCGAACGCCGCGTCGCCTGGCAGGACCTCCACCTTGCGGTTCAATCGGCCGAGCGATTCGAGGTAGTTCATCAGACGGCCGAGTTCCTCGCGATTGACGGCGCCCTTTCGCTCCGTCAGCGAGATCGCCAGCGTCTGCAGGTAATTGTTGCGCAGGACCAGCGCCGCCACCTCGTCAGTCATTTCGGCCAGCAGCTTGTCACGCTTGTCGCGGGTCAACCGCTTGTCGGCAAGCGCCGGCGACAGGGCGATCTTGATATTGACCTCGACGTCGGAGGAATTGACGCCGGCCGAATTGTCGATCGCATCGGAATTCAGCTGCCCGCCGGCCAATGCAAAGGCGATGCGCCCCTTCTGGGTGACGCCCAGATTGGCACCTTCACCGATCACCTTGGCGCGGACCTCTCCGCCCGTTATGCGGATCGCGTCGTTGGCGCGGTCACCGACCTCGGCGTCGGTTTCTTCGGTGGCTTTGATATAGGTGCCGATGCCGCCGAACCACAAAAGGTCCACCTGGGCCTTAAGGATCGCATTAATGATGTCGAACGGTGTCGCCACCGTCTTGTCGAGGCCGATGGCGGTGGCGGCTTGCGGTGTCAGCGTGATTGACTTCTCCGCGCGGGAAATGATCATGCCGCCCGTCGACAGCAGCGCCTTGTCGTAATCCTGCCAGCTTGAGCGCGGCAGGGCGAACATGCGCTTGCGCTCGGCGAAGGAGACGGCCGTGTCGGGATCCGGATCGATAAAAATGTCTCGATGGTCGAAGGCGGCGATCAGGCGAATCTTTTCCGACAGCAACATGCCGTTGCCGAAAACGTCGCCTGACATGTCGCCGACCCCGGCAACGGAAAACGGTGTGGTCTGGATGTCGATGTTCATCTCGCGGAAATGGCGCTTGACCGCTTCCCAGGCGCCGCGTGCGGTGATGCCCATCTTCTTGTGGTCGTAACCGGCCGAACCGCCGGAGGCGAAGGCATCGTCGAGCCAGAAACCGGCGGCCTGTGCCAAGCCGTTTGCCGTGTCGGAGAAGGTCGCCGTGCCCTTGTCGGCGGCTACGACGAAATAGGGGTCGTCGTCATCCAGCCGGATCGTGTCGACCGGCGGCACGATCTTGCCGCCCTCGATGTTGTCGGTGATCGACAGCATGGTTGTGATGTAGGTCTTGTAGGCTTCCGTGCCGGCTGCGATCCAGGCATCGCGGCTGCCGCCGACCGGCAGTTGCTTGGGGAAGAACCCGCCCTTGGCGCCGACCGGAACGATGACCGCGTTCTTTACTTGCTGTGCCTTGACGAGACCGAGCACTTCGGTGCGGTAGTCCTGGGCGCGATCCGACCAACGCAGACCGCCGCGTGCCACCTTGCCAAAGCGCAGGTGGACGCCTTCCACTTCCACGCCATAGACGAAGATCTCACGGAAGGGGCGCGGCTCCGGCAGGCCTTCGAGGCGATGCGGATCAAACTTGAAGGCCAGCATGGGGCGCTGCCCGGTGGCATAGGTCTGCTGGAAGTAATTGGTGCGCAGTGTTGCATCGACGGAATTGATATAACGTCGCAGGATCCGGTCCTCATCAAGGCTCGGAACCGAGGACAGTGCCATTTCGAGCTCTGCGCGGGCATCAGCCAGCTTGCGCTGGCGTGCCTTGTCGGAAAGCTTCGGATCGAAGGTCCGCTCGAACAGGGCGAGGATGGTCGCCGCGATAGCGGGATATTTGTAGAGCGTATCGGCGATGTGGCGCGGCGAGTAGACGAAACCACACTGGCGCAGATGGGCGGCATAGGCGCGCAGCACGGTTGCCTGGCGCGCCGTGACGCCGGCGGTCAAGACCAGCCGGTTGAAGGCGTCGTTGTCCAGTGTACCGGTGAAGGCCAGCACGAAGGCTTCTTCAAGCGTTCGACTTTGGGTCGCGACATCGAACGTGCCGCCGCCCTGAACCTGCAGTTCCATGTCGTGTAGCACGACGAGGCCTTCCTGGTCGGTCTCCTCGTTGATGCCGATGTCGAAGGTACGCTCGCTGATGACGTTGAAGCCGAGGTTTTCGAGAAGCGGCACGCGGCGCGAGAGCGGCAGATGCGCGCCAGTATGGAAGATCTTCAGATAAAGAAGCGGCCCCTCCTCACCCTCGACTTCGTGGAAAGCGATCGAGATAGGGGCTCCGTCTCGGCAAGACTGAATATGGCGCAGGTCCTTGACCGCGTCTTCCGCGCTGAAGGCTTCCTGGTAGGCCTGGGTGACGGAAAGGCGCGGCGCTTCGGCACCGGCAAGCGTGGCGAAGCGGTCATCCCAGCGCGCCGTGATCTCCCGCACGGCCTCTTCGAGCTTGCCTTGTGCGATGCGCGGCGTCTTGCCCTCTGACCGGCCGATGATGATGTGGACGCGTGCGACGCCGCCTTCAGGGAAAGCCGGGTAATAGGCCGAGACATGGCCGTTATAGACCGTCCTGAAATAATGGCCGATCTTTTCACGGACGATGGAGTTGTAGTCCTCGCGCGGGACGTAGACGATCAGCGACACGAAACGGTCGAACTGGTCGATGCGGGGCAGCACCCGTACGCGCGGGCGCTCGGCAAGATCGTTGATCTGCTCGCAGAACTTCGCCAGCAAGTCCGTGTCGATCTGAAACAGGTCGTCGCGTGGATAGGATTCCAGCGTGTTTTCCAGGATTCGGCCGGAATGGCTCTGTGGATCGAAATCGAAATGGCTGATCACCTTGTCGACTTTGGCTCGCAAAAGCGGGATTTGGTTGACTGAGCGCGTATAGGCGGTGGCGGTGAAAAGGCCGACGATACGCAGCTCGCCGACCACCTTTCCATCCGCTCCGAACCGCTTGACGCCGACATAGTCCATATAGGCGCGACGGTGGACGACCGATTTCACATTGGCCTTGGTGACAATCAGGAAGTCCGGCCCTTGCAGGAACGCGAGGATTTCCGGCGTCGTGGTGACGGCGTTCTTGCCCTGGCGCAGCACCAGAACGTCTGGATCGGACAGGATGCCGAGGCCCTGGCCGAGGCTGCGTTCCACCTTGGCGTCCGCGCCTTCGCCGGAATAGATGTATTCGCGCATGCCGAGGAAGGTGAAATTATCCTTGCGCAGCCAGTCGAGGAAGGCGAGCGCCTCATCGCGATCCGCCTTCCGGCGTCCGGCGACGGTAGTGGACAATTCCTGAATTGCCGAGTCGAGCAGGGACAGCATCGGCTTCCAGTCCGTGTAGGCCAATTTCACCTTGGCCAGCACATTTGCAAGGTTCTCCTGAAGCGCCTTGGATTGCTCGGCGCTGAGCGGCGCGAGATGGATCTGCATGTAGCTGACCCGGGCGGTACTCTCGACCTCAAGTTCGGGCGCACACAGGGCAATTTCCCCGCCGGGCGCAAGCACCAGGATCGGATGGATGGCCATTGAGATCTCGCGATGGACGCTGGTCACCTCGCTCATGACGGAATCATAAAGAAATGCCTTGTTGCGATCGACGATCGACAGAATGCTGACGGGTGTTCCCCCCGGTGCTACCTCGGGTACAGTCTTGATTGCGATACGCGGCGTCTCGCCGTTCCAGGCGGCGATGTCAGTCGCCGCGTGAACTGCCGAAAGGGCAAGCATTTCCGGCGTGTAAAGGTCGAGATCGTCATTGGCGGCGCGGCTGAACAGGGTCCCCGGGTCGATGAAAGGCTCGCCGTTCGCGATTGCGATGCGCCGAGCGCTTTCAAACTGCTGTTCTCGCCGTGGCTTCCTGCTCGCGACCATTGTTCACTCCCTCCAATGTCATTCGCATGTTGCACGGTTGTACAATGGAATGTCTTGCCAAGACATGTATGTCTTTTCGGATCCCATTAAAATTTGAGGTGATCCGATAGGCGATAACTTGGATGTGGAGATTGACAGTTGCCGACCATATGCCTGATCAACAAGGGTACAAACATGGATCTTAGGTCATGACAGAACAGGCACCGGGCGCGGTCATCGTCATTTCGAGTCACGTCGTGCGCGGATCAGTCGGCAATAGGGCCGCCGTCTTCGCGCTCGAAAGTCTGGGTTTTCCGGTCTGGGCGCTACCGACGCTGGTGCTGCCTTGGCACCCGGGGCACGGTCCATCGACCCGGCTCACCTTCAACGAAAGCGACTTCGATCATGTGGTCGACGATCTTATTCGGGCGCCATGGCTCGGCGAGGTCAAGGCCGTTCTGACCGGCTATTTCGGCAATGCCGCCCAACCGCGCGCCGTCGCGCGCCTGGTCCGGGCTTTGCGCGCCCGCGATCCTGAGCTGCTCTACGTGTGCGATCCGGTGATGGGCGATGTCGGTGGCCTCTATCTTCGCGAAGAGACCGCGGTGGCGATTCGCGACGAGCTGATCCCGCTCGCTTCCGTCGCCACCCCGAATCGCTACGAGCTGGAGTGGCTTGTCGGCGGCAAATTGTCGACCAATGCCGAGATTATGGAAGCGGCTCTGTCACTCGGGCCAGCACGCATGCTGGTCACCTCGGCTGTGCCGATGATGGCGGGTAGCACCGGCAATCTTTATCTCAGCGGCAAACATGCCCTGCTCGCCGAACACAGATTGATCGACGATGCTCCCAACGGCCTTGGCGATCTAACATCGGCGCTGCTTCTGGCCCGTTTGCTGGCTGGGGTGCCGGAGGAACGGGCCGTGCAACTGACGACGGCGAGTGTCTTCGAGATCCTGGCTCGCACCGCCAAACGCGGTGGCGATGAACTCACGCTGGAAAGTGATGTTTCCAGTCTTGCCACCCCCATGGCGCTGGTACAGATGCGTCACTTGATGCATCCCGCTCGCCGGCCGAAACGGAGCTGAGCGCAAACCGCATTGCCGCATTGCGTTTGAAGCCCGCACCACACTGTTGCCATCTCGCCCGGCGCAGGCTAATCGAGAAGCATGAAGAGCTTCCCGACCACCCTACTCAACGGTTATCGCAACTTCATGAGCGGTCGCTATGTCGCCGAACGAGAACGCTATCGCGTGCTCGCGGATCAAGGGCAGAAGCCGCATACGCTGGTCATCGCCTGCTGCGACAGCCGCGCGGCGCCGGAGACGATCTTCGATGCGGGGCCAGGCGAACTGTTCGTCGTTCGTAATGTCGCGAACATGGTGCCGCCCTACGAACCCGACGGCCAATACCATTCGACCTCCGCTGCCCTCGAGTTCGCCGTTCAGGCACTGCGCGTCAAGGACATCATCGTCATGGGGCATGGTCGTTGCGGTGGCATCGGTGCTGCGCTCGATCCCAATGCGGAGCCGCTGTCGCCCGGGGATTTCATCGGAAAATGGATGGGGCTGGTCAGAACCGCTGCTGAACAGATCCAGGGCAATTCGGTGATGACGACAACTGAGCGTCAGACGGCGCTGGAGCGCATCTCGATTCGCAATTCCATTGCCAATCTGCGGACTTTCCCTTGCGTCAAAATCCTTGAGGAACGTGGCAAAATACAGATCCACGGCGCTTGGTTCGACATCGCCAACGGCGAATTGTGGGTGATGGATCCCCAAAGCAAGGATTTCGTCCGTCTCGAAGCGTGACCGGAGATTGGCCGAAACCGGTGTGGCGCCTGACAGCGAAGTTGACGCGCTGATGGCCAAACAACGACGTGCGAGGCGGAAGGCCTGAGCGGCCTTCCCTGGCTCTGTCGGAAATGTCTTATTCCCCGTCGATGCGTGCGCCGATATAGGCGATCGCTTTCTGATACACGGTTGCTGCGTTCCACTGCTGGAGAGCCCCGTAATTGGCTTGGCCAGGCTGATAGCCGGCGCCAGCACGCCAGCCGTTGCCGCGCAGGAAGTTGGCGGTCGAGGCGAGCGCATCGGCGCGCGAGCGGACGAGGTCGATCCTGCCATCCCCGTCGCCGTCCACGCCGAACCTTGCGACATTGCGTGGCAGGAACTGTGTCTGGCCGACTTCGCCATGGGCCGCTCCGCGAGCCGTTATCGCCAGCGTGCCGTTGCCGGCGAGTTGTAGCGCCGCATAAAACTGGTCGGTGAAATAATCCGAGCGGCGGCAGTCATAGGCGAGTGTCGCCACTGCCGAGAGAGTGTGCTCATTGCCCATGTAGGAACCGAAGCCGGTCTCCATGCCCCAGATTGCGATGAGCGGCCCGGCCGGCACGCCATAACGCTGCTCGATCCTGGCGAACAATGCGGCATTACCCTTTTTCATGCTCTTGCCGCGCGAAATGATCGTGGTGCCTCCGCGCTTTTGCATGAACTGGTCAAAGGAAAGCTTGAAGCTCTTCTGGCCGCGATCGGCGCGGATCGTCGCATTGTTATAGGAAACGTTGGCCATGACTTTGTCGAGCAGCCTTGGGTTAATGCCGCGGGCTGCCGCCTCCGCCTTGAATTCCTGTTTCCAGGCATCGAAACCGGCGGATGTCTTGCCGCATTGCGCCGCCTGAGCAGCACCCGTTGCGGTCGAGACCATGGTCGCCGTGAGAAAGGCCGCCGACAGGAACTTGGACAGTCGCATTTATTGCCTCTTATCTTTGCGCTTTGATTTGGTCGCAACATGCCAGCGGACGCTGATTCTGTCACGCTTGCTTCAAGTGTTTCGGCGCTTGTTTCGCGTTCTCGCCGATCACGATATGATGAAATTCGGCAGGCCCCCGGCGTCACTGATGCCGGGGGCCTGCGAAGGACGGATCAGGCGACCTTCTTGGGCTTGATCAGACCGCGATTGACCAGCAGCTCGGCTATCTGGATGGCGTTGAGAGCCGCGCCCTTGCGCAGGTTGTCGGAGACGATCCACAGGTTGAGGCCGTTTTCGACCGTTGCGTCCTCGCGGATACGCGAGATGAAGGTGGCATCCTCGCCGGCGCATTCGACCGGGGTGATGTAGCCGCCGTTTTCGTGCTTGTCGATCACCAGGCAACCCGGTGCTTCACGCAGGATGTCACGGGCCTGGTCGGCGCTGATTTCATTCTCGAATTCGATATTGACCGATTCCGAATGGCCGATGAAGACCGGCACGCGAACCGCGGTGCAGGTCACCTTGATCTTCGGGTCGAGCATCTTCTTGGTTTCGGCCAAGACCTTCCACTCTTCCTTCGTGTAGCCGTCTTCCATGAAGACGTCGATGTGGGGGATGACGTTGAAGGCGATGCGCTTGGTGAACTTCTTGGCCTCGATCGGGTCGGCGACGAAGACGGCGCGGGTCTGCGAGAACAGTTCGTCCATGCCTTCCTTGCCGGCGCCGGAAACGGACTGGTAGGTCGACACCACGATACGCTTGATCTTGGCGGCATCATGCAGCGGCTTCAGCGCGACGACGAGCTGGGCGGTCGAGCAGTTCGGGTTGGCAATGATATTGCGCTTCTTGAAGTCGACGATGGCGTCCGGGTTCACTTCCGGAACGATCAGCGGAACGTCGGCGTCGTAGCGCCAGGCGGACGAGTTGTCGATGACGACACAACCCTTGGCGCCGATCTTCGGTGACCACTTCTGCGAAATGGTGCCACCGGCCGACATCAGGCAGATGTCAGTGTCGGAGAAATCATAGTTCTCGAGATTCTGGACCTTGAGCACCTTGTCGCCGAAGGAAACTTCCGTGCCCTGGGAGCGGGCCGAAGCCAGTGCGACCACCTCGTCGGCCGGAAAACCGCGCTCGGCGAGGATGTTGAGCATTTCGCGCCCGACGTTGCCGGTGGCGCCTACGATTGCGATCTTGAAACCCATTAAATTGCTCTCTTTCTGTCTCTCCTCGGGCTGTGAGGGGGGAGCCGCGCTTCGAGCGCGTCTTCCTTGTCCCCGGCCGTGCCGGGGAGAGAGCGGTGGCCAGAGACGTCAGACGGTTTTCGTCGTCGTTTTGGCCGTGGTCGTGAATGAAAGGGAGTAACGCAAGGCGTTCCCGGCGCTGTGCACCAGGCTCGATCTGTCTGCGATGTGCGAGCAGAAAGAATGCATGAGTGAATCCCTATTCCGGCCGAGCTATTAAAAGGTTTTCGCCGAGAGTCAAGCAAAAGCCGGCCCTCGCCGGTTCGTCCGCTCGTTGGTTCGGCGGGTTGTGCGTCAAGGTGCCGGGCCTTTCCCGTCAGCGGTTCGCATGCGAGTTGGTGGACCCTCAGTTGAAATGGCGATACGCCTGTGAAAAATAGTAGTTGTCGTATCCTCAGCCTTCCGGTGAATCCATGACAATAACGCTTCGAAATGCCTGCTTGGCGGACATCGCCGCCATCGCGCGCATCTATGCCGACGCGGTTGCGACAGGGACGGCAAGCTATGAGCTCGTCGCGCCGGATGAAAGCGAAATGCAGAAGCGCTTCGAGGCGATCACGGGGCAGGGCTATCCCTATATCGTGGCGGTCGACCCATCGAACCAGATCTTGGGTTACGCCTATGCCTCGGCCTTTCGCACCCGTCCGGCCTATCGCTGGCTCGTCGAGGATTCGATCTATCTCGCGCCTGAAGCGCGCGGCAGGGGGATCGGCAGGACCTTGCTCGAGGAGCTGGTCCGGCGCGCGACCGATCTCGGATTCCGGCAAATGGTGGCCGTTATCGGCGGGGCGAGCCTTGCCTCGATCGCCGTGCACCGGGCCCTGGGTTTCCGTATGGCGGGAACGCTGAACGGTACCGGCTTCAAACTTGGCCAATGGCTCGACACCGTATTCATGCAAACCGCACTCGGCGAAGGCGATACGTCCGACCCGGATCCGTATAGCTATCCGGGTACTCTCTTTGCCGGCTAAACGTTTCAGCCGTTATTCGACCAGCTTCAGCGTACGATCGAACACCTTCAGCACCTGTTTCAGTTCGTGTCCGCGCTTGAGAACACGGCCATCAGCGCCGATCACCGCGAAGGCGCCCTGTCTGGCTGCCAGTTTCGGGTTCTTTTCGATACGGTAGAGCGGATATTCGCCCGAGCGCTTGAACACCGAGAACACAGCCTTGTCCTTGAGGTGATCGATGGCATAGTCGCGCCAAAGCCCTTCCCCCACCATGCGCCCGTAGATCCACAATATGGCGTCCAGCTCGCGGCGATGGAATGTAATGGGCAGTGGGTCGCGGGTCTGGCGGTATTCGCGCATGTCGACGACCGATGCGCCGTTGTGATCGTGACTGCCGCTATTGTCGGAACCTATATCCGGCTGATCGCTCATCTATGATTCACCACTTCACCTTCGTGACGGATGGATGACAGTCTGCCTCAAGAGGCCCAAATTGCAAGCCTCGGTGACCCGTTCGGGCGATAAACGGTGTCACCTGTGCTGAGCCCACGATGGAGACAGCGCCGAAAACAGTGGCTGGAAAGGTGTGGGGTTCGGCAGTAGCGGGTGATGCTTGGTGCTTTCTTGTCAGCTGCGCCGACGGCTTTCAAACTCGCCGATTACCAGGTCGCGCATGCGGACGGCGATCGGGCTCATTCTCTTTCCGGCCAGGCTGATCAGATGGTAGGGGGCGACCGAGATCGGCTGGCGTATGTCAAGCTGGGTCAGGCCGGAACCCGTGGTTTGGCGGCATAGCAGGTCGGAAACCTCGCGTGAGAAAGGTGCGATCGCATTCGAGGCGGCCAGCATGGCGATCATCACCAGCAGAGAGGTGGTATTGACGATGTTGGAAGGGATCGGCGCCCCTTCGGCAATGAACACCTGCTCCAGCGCCTGGCGCACCGGTGCGCCAGGCGCCTGCATAACCCAGGGGAAGTGGACCAGGTCGGCCATGGTCAGCCGTTCGGCATTGGCCAGCGGGTGGCTCTGGTGCACAAGAATGTCCACAGTCTCCTCCAGCATGCCGGAAATGGTGAACTGACGCGCGTCGATCCCGGTCGGAATCCGGCCGAGCACGAAGTCGAGCTGGCCGGCCAGAAGCTCGGCGATCAATGTGTCGCTTGGCGCGACATCGACATGAATGTCGGCGGTTTCGGCCTCGATCTTCAGTGCCTTGATTGCTGGCACGACATAACCGACAGCCCCACCGGTGACAGCACCGACGCGCACACTGCCTGTCAGCCCGCGCCGGATCGCCTCCACCTCGCGTGTCGCTTCGCGGATCTCCTCTAGTAGGTTTTCCGCCCGTCGCGCCAGAGCACGGCCGATTGCTGTGGGCTCCATGCCCTTCGGTGTGCGCACGAAGACGGCTGCGCCGACGTGACGCTCGATGTCGGCCAGCATTCGGGAGGCGGCCGGCTGTGTCATCGCCAGCGCATTGGCCGCAAGACTGAGTTGATGATATTCAACCACCGCACGAATGAGGCTAAAATGCTTGGGCAGAAGGCGGCTGGCGAGGATCTCTGACATTTTCTGCATATCGAACATGGTATGCAGAAAGTCAAATTATTCATTTGATCGGTATATTCCCGGCGCTAAGACTCGCCTCGGATCAGGCGAGGCCTATGCCGTCGCCGGTTCTTGCACTGTACGGTTGCCAGACGGAGCTGGAGCCGGACGATCAGCCAGGGAGGACTTCCGTGAAGAAAATCACCACTCTAATTGCGTCCGTCGCGCTGGGCATTTCGGTGTTCGCGTCGCAGGCTATTGCTGAAACCAAGGGCGTTGCCGGCATCTCGATGCCGACCAAGACGTCGACGCGCTGGATCTCGGACGGCGAGACCATGGAAAAGCTGTTCAAGGACGCTGGCTATGAGCCGGACCTGCAGTTCGCCGATGACGATATCCCGAACCAGCTTGCCCAGATCGAGAACATGGTGACCAAGGGCGCCAAGGTGCTCGTAATCGGCGCCATCGACGGCACGACGCTGTCGGATATTTTGCAGAAGGCGGCCGATGCCGGCGTCAAGGTCATCGCCTATGACCGCCTGATCCGCGACAGCGGCAATGTCGACTATTATGCCACCTTCGACAACTTCCAGGTCGGCGTGCTTCAGGCCACCAGCCTGGTCGACGGTCTCAAGGCCAAGTTTGGCGACACCAAGCCGTGGAACGTCGAACTGTTCGGCGGTTCTCCGGACGACAATAACGCCTTCTTCTTCTATGATGGCGCAATGTCGGTTCTGCAGCCGATGATCGACAGCGGCGAAATCGTCGTAAAGTCTGGACAGGAAGGCATGGAACAGGTCGGCACGCTGCGTTGGGACGGCACTGTCGCCCAGGCGCGCATGGAAAACCTTCTGTCCTCGACCTACACCGATGCCAAGGTCAACGGCGTACTGTCGCCCTATGATGGCCTGTCGATCGGCATCCTGTCGGCTCTGAAGGGCGTTGGCTATGGTTCGGGCGATATGGTGATGCCGGTCGTCACCGGTCAGGACGCCGAGCTTCCCTCGGTCAAGTCGATTCTCGCCGACGAGCAGTATTCGACCGTGTTCAAGGACACCCGTGAGCTGGCCAAAGTCGCCGTTTCGATGGTCGAAGCCGTCATGAACGGCAAGGAGCCGGAAGTGAACGACACCAAGACCTACAACAATGGTGTCAAGGTCGTTCCGTCCTACCTGCTGAAGCCGGTTGCCGTGGACAAGGCCAACATCAAGGACGTCATGGTCTCCTCCGGCTATTACACTGCCGAGCAGATCGACAACTGATCCTCTGATCGACATGGGTCCGCGATCTGTCGCGGACCCTCTTCCCGTAGCATTTAGGGAGCTTGCGCCCGCCGGCTTGACGGAAGTCGCCGTGCCGCGCCGGAATTCTGCACATGGACAATATTATTCTCGAGATGCGCGGCATCACCAAGACTTTTCCGGGTGTCAAAGCCCTGGACGATGTCTCCTTCAAGGTGCGCGAAGGCGAGATTCACGCATTGGTCGGCGAAAACGGTGCCGGCAAATCGACCCTGATGAAGGTGCTTTCCGGCGTCTATCCTGCCGGTACCTACGATGGCGAGATTCATTTCGACGGGAAGGTCCGCCGCTTTTCGACCATTTCCGACAGCGAGGAGCTCGGCATTATCATCATTCATCAGGAGCTGGCGCTGGTGCCGCTTCTGTCGATCGCCGAGAACATCTTTCTCGGAAACGAGATTGCCAGCAATGGTGTGATCAACTGGCCGGCGACTTTTGCCCGCACTCAGGAGTTGCTCGCCAAGGTGGGCCTCAAGGATTCGCCCTCGACGCTCATCACCGACATCGGGGTGGGCAAGCAGCAGCTGGTGGAGATCGCCAAGGCGTTGTCGAAGAAGGTCCGCCTTCTCATCCTCGACGAGCCGACCGCCTCGCTCAACGAAACGGATTCCGACGCGCTGCTCACGCTGCTGATGGAATTCCGCAAGCAGGGCATGACCTCGATCATCATTTCCCACAAGCTCAATGAGATCCGCAAGGTGGCCGACCAGATCACCATTCTGCGCGACGGCGGCACGGTTGAGACGCTCGACTGTCACACCCAGGAGATCGGCGAGGACCGCATCATCAGCGGCATGGTCGGGCGCGCTATGGAGGATCGCTATCCGCCGCGCGAGCCGAAGATCGGCGAGACCCTGCTGGAGGTAAGGAACTGGAACGTCTTCCACCAGAACCATCGTGACCGACAGTTCCTGCATGATGTGAATTTCACCGTCCGCTCTGGTGAGGTCGTCGGCATCGCCGGCCTGATGGGCGCGGGGCGGACAGAAACCGCGATGAGCCTGTTCGGCAAATCCTGGGGGCACAAGATCATCGGTCAGGTCCTCATGCACGGCAAGCCGGTCGATGTCAGCACGATCCCGAAGGCGATCGGCGCCGGTCTCGCCTATGTGACCGAGGATCGCAAGCATCTCGGCCTGGTGCTGAACAACAACATCATGCACAACACAACGCTGGCCAATCTCGAAGGCGTGTCGCAGCATGGCTTCATCGACGAGCGCTTGGAAGCGAAGGTTGCTTCCGAATACCGCTCCAAGCTTCGGATCCGCTCGCACTCGATCTACCAGGAAACCGTCAACCTCTCCGGCGGCAATCAGCAGAAGGTTGTGCTGTCCAAATGGCTGTTCACCGATCCGGAAGTGCTTATCCTCGACGAGCCGACACGCGGCATCGACGTCGGGGCGAAATTCGAAATCTATACCATCATCAACCAGCTTGCCGCAGAAGGTAAGGGCATTCTGATGATCTCGTCGGAAATGCCCGAACTGCTTGGAACCTGTGACCGGATCTACGTGATGAACGAAGGCCGGATCGTCGCCGAGCTCCCGAAGGGAGAGGCGAGCCAGGAGTCCATCATGCGTGCCATCATGCGCTCGGGGGAGAAATACTAATGGCAATCGATACCCGCACAGAAACCCCGAATGTTTCCGTCAGCGACTATCTGCGCAAGAATATCCGCGAATACGGGCTTCTGCTCGCGCTCGTCGTCATCATGCTGCTGTTCCAGTTCCTGACCGGCGGCGTTCTGTTCAAGCCGGTCAACATCACCAATCTGGTGCTGCAGAACTCGTTCATCATTATTATGGCGCTCGGCATGCTGCTGATCATCGTCGCCGGTCATATCGACCTCTCGGTCGGTTCGATCGTCGCCTTTACCGGCGGCATATCGGCGATCATGCTGGTCAAATGGGGTTGGCATTTCTCGATCGTCGTGCCGCTTTGCCTGATGATGGGGGCCGCCATGGGCGCCGCCCAGGGCTATTGGGTCGCCTATCAGAAAATCCCGTCCTTCATCGTCACGCTCGCCGGCATGCTGGTCTTCCGCGGACTCACCTATGTCGTGCTGCAGGGCCGGCCGATCGGTCCGTTCCCGAAGGAATTCCAGCTTCTGTCGACCGGCTTCATTCCGGATTTCCTGTCCTTCACCGATCCGGCAACAAGCGTCGTCAAGAACTATGTGGCGCTCGTCGCCGTCCTCGCGCTGGTCGGCTGGGCGATCTACTCGGGCCTTAAGAACCGCCGGCTCAACGAGCTGCATGGGACCCCGAACGAGCCCTTCGTCTTCTTCGCCGGGCAGATGGCGGTGATCAGCGTGGTCGCGATCTTCCTCGGTTTCCAGCTCTCAACCTATCGCGGCCTGCCCAATGTGCTCGTCATCATGGGCGTCCTGATCGCCTTCTACACTTTCATCACGACACGCTCGACGCTCGGCCGGCGCATTTACGCCATGGGCGGCAATGAGAAGGCGGCCAAGCTCTCCGGCATCAACACCGAGCGGCTCACCTTCTATACATTCGTCAACATGGGTGTGCTTGCCGCGCTTGCCGGCATGATCATCGCCGCCCGCCTCAACTCGGCCACGCCGAAGGCTGGTGTCGGCTTCGAGCTTGATGTTATCGCGGCTTGCTTTATCGGTGGTGCCTCGGCGTCCGGCGGCGTCGGTCGCATCATCGGTGCGGTCATCGGCGCCTTCATCATGGGCGTGATGAACAACGGCATGTCGATCATGGGTATCGGCATCGACTACCAGCAGTTGATCAAGGGACTGGTCCTGCTCGCGGCCGTTTTCTTCGACGTCTACAACAAGAACAAAGCAGTCTGAGGTTAAGAGAAATGCATCTCTCGCAATTGAAGGATGGCGGTGTGATCTGCCGCCAGGGGGAAACCGCGCGCCTGGTTCCAGGCTTCGCCTCCACCTATGATCTGGCCAAGTCGTCCATCGAGGCCGGCATGTCCATCGCCGCATGCATTGCCGGGCGCGGTGAAGGTGAAATGGTCGACCTGGGCCAGCTTGCCGCAACCGGCAAGCTCGATTGCCCCGTTCGCCATCCTGATGCGGCGCACATGTTCCTGACCGGTACGGGGCTCACCCATACCGGTTCTGCCTCGGCTCGCGACAGCATGCATGCCTATACCGCCGGCATGAGCGATTCGATGAAGATGTTCCGCATGGGCCTTGAGGGCGGTAAGCCCAATGCCGGCGAGACGGGCGTCCAGCCGGAATGGTTTTACAAGGGAACCGGCGTCAATGCCGTGGCGCCTGGCGAGCCTCTCGTCTCGCCTTCCTTCGCGCTCGACGGTGGCGAAGAGCCGGAAATCGCCGGCTTCTACCTGATCGGCAAGGACGGGACGCCTTTCCGCCTTGGCTTCTCGATCGCCAACGAGTTTTCCGATCACGTCACCGAGAAGATCAACTATCTCTACCTCGCCCATTCCAAACTGCGACCGGCCTCGTTCGGTCCGGAGCTTCTGGTCGGGCCGCTGCCGGCGCATGTCGAGGGCACCTCGCGCATCCTGCGCGGTGGCAAGGTGATCTGGGAAAAACCCTTCCTGTCGGGCGAGGACAATATGTCCCACACGATCGCCAATCTCGAATACCACCATTTCAAGTACGACCTCTTTCGCCAGCCGGGCGACCTGCATGTCCATATGTTCGGCACGGCGACCCTGTCGTTCGCCGATGGCATCCGGGCCGAGGAGGGCGATGTGTTCGAGGTTCAGGCCGGTGCGTTCGGCTTGCCGCTGACCAATCCCCTGGCGCGTGCAGGCGCCGGAAACCCTGACGTAACCATGCTTTGAACATTGGCGCCGCGCGGCGCCAAGTCGCTAGCAAAGAGACAGAGAACAGCCATGAGCGCTTTCAAACCGGCAATTTGGCCCCGCAAGCTGCGATCCCAGGAATGGTACGGCGGCAATACTCGCGATAATATCTACCATCGCGGCTGGTTGAAGAACCAGGGCCACCCGCATGACCTGTTCGACGGACGCCCGGTGATCGGCATCATGAACACCTGGTCGGACCTGACGCCGTGCAACGGCCACCTGCGCGAGCTGGCGGAAAAGGTGAAGGCCGGCATCTGGGAGGCCGGCGGTTTTCCAGTCGAGGTCCCGGTCTTTTCGGCATCGGAAAACACCTACCGTCCGACAGCGATGATGTACCGCAACCTGGCGGCGCTCGCGGTCGAGGAGGCCATTCGCGGCCAGCCGATTGACGGCGTCGTCCTCCTCGTAGGCTGTGACAAGACCACGCCCTCGCTTTTGATGGGAGCTGCCTCTGTCGACTTGCCGGCGATCATGGTCTCCGGCGGTCCGATGCTCAACGGCTATTTCCGTGGCGAACGGGTCGGCTCGGGCACGCATCTGTGGAAGTTCTCCGAAGCCGTGAAGGCCGGCGAGATGACGCAGGAGGAGTTTCTTGAGGCCGAAGCCTCGATGTCGCGCTCGACCGGTACCTGCAACACCATGGGCACCGCCTCGACCATGGCTTCCATGGTCGAATCGCTCGGCATGACGCTTTCCGGCAATGCCGCTATCCCGGCCGTCGACAGCCGCCGGCGCGTCATGGCGCAATTGACCGGCCGCCGCATCGTACAGATGGTCAAGGACGACTTGAAGCCCTCCGACATCCTGACCAAGGCGGCGTTTGAAAACGCTATCCGCACCAATGGCGCGATCGGCGGTTCGACCAATGCCGTCGTCCACCTGTTGGCGATCGCTGGCCGTCTCGGTGTCGACCTGACGCTGGCAGACTGGGACCGCTGTGGTCGCGACGTCCCGACCGTCGTCAACCTCATGCCGTCCGGCGAGTATCTGATGGAGGAGTTCTTCTACGCCGGTGGCCTGTCGGTGGTGCTGAAGATGCTCGGCGAGGCCGGAAAGCTGAACAAGGATGCCTTGACCGTCTCGGGCGGTCCGATCTGGGATGAGGTCAAGGATGTCCGCAACTGGAACGACGATGTCATCCGTCCGGTCGAGCGCGCCCTCACCCAGCAGGGTGGCATCGCCGTGCTCAAGGGCAATCTGGCGCCGAAAGGCTGCGTGCTGAAGCCGTCGGCCGCCTCGCCGCACCTTATGCAGCATCGCGGCCGCGCCGTGGTGTTCGAGGACATCGACGACTACAAGGCGAAGATCAATGACGAGAACCTTGACATTGACGAGACCTGCGTCATGGTCATGAAATACTGTGGTCCGAAGGGTTATCCGGGCATGGCCGAGGTCGGCAACATGGGGCTGCCGCCCAAGGTGCTGCGCAAGGGCATTACCGACATGGTTCGCATCTCCGACGCCCGCATGTCCGGCACGGCCTATGGTACGGTTCTGCTCCATACCTCGCCGGAAGCCGCTGTCGGCGGCCCGCTTGCGGTGGTTCGCAACGGTGACATGATCGAGGTCGACGTCGCCAATCGTCGGATCCACCTTGACATTCCCGACGAGGAACTGCAGCGCCGGCTTGCTGCCTGGCGCCCGCCGGTCGAGCCGCCGGCCAGCGGCTATGCCCGCATGTTCCACGACCATGTCGAAGGGGCCGATACCGGCGCCGACTTCGACTTCCTCAAGGGGTGTCGCGGTTCGGCCGTCGGCAAGGATTCGCACTGAGGGACCGGCCATGACAGACCGCATTTCACTTGCCCTCGTCGGTATCGGCAAGATCGCTCGCGACCAGCATATTCCTTCGGTTGCCGCAGGTGCCGATTTCGACCTGAAGGCGGCGGTCAGCCGCCACGGCAAGGTCGAGGGCATCGAAAACCACGAGGATTTCGATGCTTTCCTCGCCAGCCGTCCGGCTATCCGTGCGGTCTCGCTGTGCACGCCGCCAGAGGTTCGCTTCGACATGGCCAGAAAGGCGATCGCCGCCGGCCATGACGTGCTGATGGAGAAGCCACCGGCGACCACGCTTGGCGAGGCCGAGGCGCTGGCCGAGCTTGCCGCCAAGGCCGGCGTTACGCTGTTCGCCACCTGGCACTCACGCTTTGCGCTCGGTGTTGAGCCGGCGAAGACATGGCTTGCCGGCCGGGCGATCCGCTCCATATCGATCGTATGGAAGGAAGATGTGCGTCGCTGGCATCCTGGTCAGGCGTGGATCTGGGAGCCGGGCGGATTTGGCGTCTTCGATCCCGGCATCAATGCGCTTTCGATCCTGACTGCCATCGTGCCGGGCCGGATTCTCGTCGAAAACGCCCGTCTTTCCTTTCCGGCCAACCGCAGGCAGCCCATTGCCGCCGAGATCGCCATGCGCACGTTTTCCGGCGCGCCGATCGTTGCCGAGTTCGACTGGCGCCAGGAAGGTCCACAGACCTGGGACATCACCGTGCAGACCGATCAGAGCACGTTGCGCCTTTCCAGCGGCGGTGCCGAACTGTTTATTGACGGTATTGAAAAGTCGGCTGGACCCGACCGCGAATATGCCGGTATCTACGAACGCTTCGCAACGCTCATCCGGGCGCGCGAGAGCGACGTCGATTTCCAGCCGCTCCGCCTGGTGGCGGACGCCTTCCTGTGCGGAGAGCGCCTCGAGGTCGAGGCCTTCGAAGACTGATAGACAATAGGGATATTTGCCATGGCTTATGAATTTACCGGAAAGCATCTGATCGCCGGCCGTTGGGTGGCGGGCAGCGAGACTTTCTCATCTTCGCCCGCGGAAGGTCCGGTGCGGAATTTCTCCCTCGGTTCGGCGGATCTGGTAGATGCGGCCGTGCGTGCCGCGGAAGAGGCTTTCGAAAGCTACGGCTATTCCAGCCGCGAAGAACGCGCCGCGTTCCTTGAAGCCATCGCAGAGGAAATCGACGCGCGCGGCGACGACATCACCGAAATCGGTTCCGGCGAGACTGGCCTTCCCAAGGCGCGCCTTGTTGGCGAGCGCGGCCGCACCGTCGGTCAGTTGCGCCTGTTTGCCTCGCATATCCTCAAGGGCGATTATCTCGATCGCCGCCATGATCCGGCCTTGCCGGATCGCCAGCCGTTGCCTCGGCCGGACCTCAAGCTGATGCAGCGGCCGATCGGCCCGGTCGGCGTGTTCGGTGCCTCCAATTTTCCGCTGGCCTTCTCGACCGCCGGCGGCGACACGGCCTCGGCGCTGGCTGCGGGTTGCCCGGTCGTGGTCAAGGGCCACGAGGCACATCCGGGAACGGCGGAAATCATTGCGGCCGCGATTGATGCCGCTATCAAGCGTTGCGGTGTTCATCCGGGCGTCTTCTCGCTGGTCCAGGGCGGCCGTCGTGAAGTCGGCACCGCGCTTGTCCAGCATCCGCTGATCAAGGCGATCGGCTTTACCGGTTCACTAGGCGGCGGCCGGGCTCTGTTTGACCTCTGCGCCCAGCGTCCTGAGCCCATCCCCTTCTTCGGCGAACTCGGCGCGGTCAATCCGATGTTCCTGCTGCCGGAAGCCATGGCTGCGCGCGGCGCGGCAATCGCTAAAGGCTGGGTTGGTTCACTCACCATGGGCGCCGGTCAATTCTGCACCAATCCGGGTGTTGTCGTCGTGATCGCAGGCGAGACCGCCGACGCTTTCGCCAAGACCGCCGAGGAGGCGCTCTCCACTGTTGCCCCGCAGATCATGCTCACCGAGGGCATTGCCGATGCCTATCGCAAGGGTGCGACAAAGATCGCTTCGGTCGAAGGTGTCCGTTCGGTTCTCACCTCGACCTGCGATCTGCGCAATGCGACGCCCTACCTGTTTGCCACGACAGGCAAGGAATGGCTCTCCAACTACGCGTTGGGCGAGGAAGTGTTCGGCCCGCTCGGCATGATCGTCACGGTCTCGGACACGGATGAAATGCTGGCGGTCGCTCGCAGCCTCGAAGGCCAGCTGACGGCGTCACTTCATCTCGAAGCCGGTGACGAGGCGCTTGGCGCCAAGCTCCTGCCGATCCTCGAACGCAAGGCTGGCCGCTTGCTCGCCAACGGCTTCCCGACCGGCGTCGAAGTTGCTGATTCCATGGTACACGGCGGCCCCTACCCGGCTTCCACCAACTTCGGCGCGACCTCGGTCGGCACGATGGCCATTCGTCGCTTCCTGCGACCGGTCTGCTATCAGGACATCCCGGTGGCCTTGCTCCCGGCAGACCTGCGTTAAGGACCGTTCCGGCATGAGCACGCAAGCTGCGGTGGCACTGGTCGACTGGGGAACGAGCAATCTGCGCGTTTGGTTGGTCGATGCCGCAGCTGGCGTGCTCGGTGACCGCCATTCTCCGGAAGGCATGGGGACCCTGACGTCAGATCGTTTCGCTGGCGTTCTGGAGGCACATCTTGCCGCGCTCGGCGCCGGTCCCGACCTGCCGGTGGTCGTCGCTGGCATGGCTGGCGCGCGCGCTGGCTGGGTCGAGGCCCCCTATGCCGAAGCACCGGCGGGTCTGATCGACCTTTATCGTAAAGCCGTATGCGCGCCCGGCATTGGGCGTGACGTTCGCATTCTGCCCGGTGTTTGCCAGCGCAGCGCGGGTGCGGAAGACGTGATGCGCGGCGAAGAGACCCAGCTTCTCGGTGCCGTCGCGGGCGGACTTTGTGACGCCCTGTTCTGCCTGCCCGGCACCCATTCGAAATGGGTATCGTTGGAAGGCGGCCGGATCAGCCGCTTTACCACTGTCATGACGGGTGAGTTGTTCCAACTGGTTAGCCGGCAATCAATTTTGCGCCTGTCGATCGGCGAGGGCCGCGCCGCAGCTGGGCACCCCGCCTTCCGCCAGGCGGTGGAGGAAGCTCTTTCCACCGATTTCAGTCTGACCACCCGCCTGTTCTCGATCCGGGCACAGGCTCTTCTCTCGGGCGCCGACGAATCGAGCGCCGCTTCGCGCCTCTCCGGGCTGCTGCTTGGCGCCGAAATCGCCGCCATGCGGTCTCGACTCGACGAAAGCCGGCGTGTGCAATTGATCGGCAGCGGCGCGCTGACCGAGCTTTATGCTGCGGCGCTCATTCTCGCCGGCGCCGAGCCCGTATCGCTCGACGGCGGCGAACTGGTCCGTTCGGGCCTGTTTGCCGCAGCCAAGGCTCTCTTTCCCCATCGTTTCGCGGAGTTCGCGCCATGAACCATTCCTCCGTCGGCTGGCCGATGCTCAAGCGTAATCTCGTCGCCATCTTGCGCGGCATCGGGCCTGAGGAGATCGAGGGCGTGGTCGATGCGCTGGTGGAAGCCGGATTTGAAGCGATTGAGGTACCTCTCAATTCGCCGGAGCCCTTTGCCTCGATCGAGAAGGCGCGGCGTCTCGCGCCACCATCCTGCCTGATCGGTGCCGGCACCGTGCTCGAGGTTGAACAGGTCGACCGGCTAAGGGACGTTGGCGGCGATCTCCTGGTGACGCCCAATGTCGAGCCGGCTGTCATTCAGCGCGCTGTCCAGCATGGCATGGTCACCATGCCGGGCGTCTTTACCGCGACCGAGGCGTTGCGGGCGGCCAAGGCGGGGGCGGGGGCGCTCAAGTTCTTCCCCGCAAGCGTGCTCGGTCCTCAGGGTATCAACGCTATCCGCGCCATCCTGCCGCCAGGCTTGCCGATCGGTGCCGTGGGCGGCGTGTCGCAGACCGACTTCGCCGCTTATCTCAAGGTTGGCGTCACCTGCTTCGGCCTTGGCTCCAGCCTCTACAAGCCGGGCGATAGCGCGGCGGCCGTCTCCGAAAAGGCAGAGCGGACCGTTGCCGCCTACGACACCGCCGTATCGGTCTGAATTTCACCTCATGCTCAAACGGGCTGTCGCGCGGTGACGCCCCGTTCAGTTCCACATGCCGCGCATGCGGGCACCGACATCCAGACGGATCTGCCGGGCGTCTCGCGTGCCCGGCGCCGATGGTTGCGCCACCGGCCATGTGGCTGTTTCGAAAAACTGCAACAGGGTCGCCGGAATGAAGCGGGTGCGCGCGGCATAGACATGCCGGTCCCCTTGCGCGTTCTGGCCGTAGGTGAAGAAGCGCTGTGGAACGGTCAGATGCAGGCTGTCTTTGGCCCGCGTCATCGCCACGTAGAGCAGGCGTCGTTCCTCCTCGATCTCTGCGGTTGTCCCGACCGAAAGATCGGAGGGAATGCAGCCATCGACACAATTCAGCATGAAGACCGATTTCCATTCCTGCCCCTTGGCAGAATGGATGGTGGAGAGGATCAGATAGTCCTCGTCAAGCAGCGGCACGCCCGCCTGGTCGCTGGTGGCATCCGGCGGGTCAAGTGTCAGTTCCGTAAGGAAGCGCTCGCGCGAGCCGTAGCCGGATGCGATCTGGCCGAGCTGGAGCAAATCGGCCTTGCGGGTCTCGGCGTCGTCGTGGAGGCGGTCGAGATGCGGCTCGTACCACAGCCGCGCGATCTCGATCTCGCCCGGCCATCCGCCCCGGCCCATTTCGGACAGCATATCGACGAACTTGCCCCAGTCGTCACCGGTGCGCGGCGGAGGCGGGATTTCGGCCAGTGCGGCCAGCGGGTGCGGATCGGCGGCGATGGCGTCGAGGATCTTTGACGCCGTCTGCGGGCCGACGCCTGGTAGCAGTTGCATCAAGCGGAAGCCAGCCACCTTGTCGCGCGGGTTCTGGGCGAAGCGCAGCGCCGCCAGTAGATCCTTGACATGCGCGGCGTCGAGAAATTTCAGCCCGCCGAACTTGACGAAAGGGATGTTGCGCCGGGTCAGCTCGATTTCCAGTGGGCCGGAATGGCTGGACGTGCGGAACAGCACCGCCTGGTCCTTCAGGGTGAGGCCCCGTTCGCGGTTCTCCAGGATCTGCTCGACGATATAGTTCGCCTGCTCGGCCTCGTCCCGCACCGTGACCAGCCGTGGGCGGTCCTCCGATTGTCGTTCTGTCCAGAGGTTCTTGGTGAAGCGCTCGCGCGCGAGGTCGATCACGCCATTGGCGGCGGCGAGGATCGGTTGGGTCGAGCGGTAATTGCGGTCGAGCGTGATGATGTCGGCAGGCGGGTCGAAGCTTGCTGGGAAGTCGAGGATGTTGCGGATCGTCGCAGCGCGGAAAGAATAGATCGACTGGGCATCGTCGCCAACCACCGTCAGTCCGCACCCGCCCGGCTTCATCGCCATCAGGATCGAGGATTGCAGCCGGTTGGTGTCCTGGTATTCGTCGACCAGCACATGGTCGAAGCGTCCGCCGATTTCGGCCGCGAGTTCCGGATCTCCGACCGTCTGCGCCCAGTAGAGCAGAAGGTCGTCGTAATCGAGCACGTTCTGCGCTTGTTTCGCCTCGACGTAGGCGGAAAACAGCGCCTTCAGTTCTTTCTCCCAGGTGGCGCACCAAGGATAGGCTTGCCGCAGCACCTCACCAAGCGGTGTCTCCGAGTTCACCGTCCGCGAATAGATGGCAAGGCAGGTGCCCTTGGTCGGAAAACGACTTTCCATCTTCGACAGGCCGAGATCGTGCCGCATCAGGTTCATCAGGTCGGCGGAATCCTCGCGGTCGTGGATGGTGAAGCCGGGATCGAGGCCGATCTCGTAGGCGTAGTCGCGCAAGATGCGTGCGCCGATGCCGTGGAAGGTCCCGGCCCAGGTCAGGGCATCGGTCAGCACACCGGCATCGTTGCCGAGTACCTTTCTGCAGATGCGCTCGACGCGGCGGCTCATTTCGCTCGCGGCACGGCGGGAGAAGGTCATCAGCAGGATGCGGCGTGGATCGACGCCGTTGACGATCAGGTGCGCGACGCGGTGCGCCAGCGTATTGGTCTTGCCCGATCCGGCACCCGCGATGATCAACAGCGGTCGGTTCACGTTTTCGGCGTCTGACCCGATGCCGTGCACGACGGCGCTGCGCTGCCGCTCGTTCAGCGTTTCGAGATGTGCTGGGTTCATCCGCCGAAGGCTTCCTTGGTCGCTATGATCCCCGGTTTGCCTGACAATGCGCGATTTGGCAAGAACAGAGAGAGAACTTCGCGGAGATCAAAGGCTGGCGCCTGATGAGCAAAAAAGAAAAGCCGTGTTAGATAAACTGCTTAACGTCACAATCTCCAATTTAGCCGAAACGCCGTAATTTGGACAAAACAGCGCCCAATTTTCGCGGGAGATTGGGATTTCTTGGCTTGCGAAGAGCATGCCAAGAGGGTCCGGTCTGGTGCATTGACCCCTTACCCCCAGCCCCCCAATGTTTCAGGTCGGACCCACCCAGACTCACAATTTCGTTGCAGTGGTCAAGACAGTGGCGCCGAGGATTGCCGCCGGTTCACCATGCGGTCCGGTCGATTGCAAAAGAATGGCGCATCCATCGACCCCATCCGTGCCGATCTTTTTCGCTGGCAGGGTCAGATCAAGCGCCGCTCCGTTCCACATGGCAACCGATTGCACATCGCTGACGCTGTTGACATAATCGATCGTCTTGCCGGTGTTCTCGCCTTTCGTCACCTCGACCGTCTGATGCTGGCGAAAATAGACGATCACCACCTCGGCCCTGCCCTTTCCTGCGCCAACCGTGATGGACAGTTCGTCGCCACGGCGATTGGCGCTGATCGGTACGGTCAGGCCGTCGCCCTGGGCGCGCAGAGCGTCCAGCTTTCTCTCGATCATGCCGAGATCTGTGCCCTTGAGATGGTCGCGGCCGTTGACTAGGGCCTGCGGTGTATAAACCCCCGTGCGTCCGAGGCTGCGGGCGTAGGCATATTGGCGAGCGGTGTTTTCCGGAGAGGCTAGCGTGTCCGCCCAACCAAGATAGTTCCAATAGTCCACATGATAGGAGAGCGCGACAATGCCGCCCTTACGCACCAGGGTCTCTAGCGCCTTGTCGGCAGGTGGGCAGGAACTGCAACCTTGCGAGGTGAACAGCTCGACCACGCCTTTGGGCACTGTGGCGTCCGTGGCGCCGGCGCCGGATGCCAAGGTGATGGTGCAGCTCAAAGCCAGACCGGAGAGTATCCTCGAGATCATGGAGCAAACCCGTTCAACGAGAGCCGAGGGCGCTCGCTGCGCAAACCTTCGGATCGATTTCTGTATCGCCTAATGAAATAGCCCGTCCGTAGTGCCTGTCAAAGTCACGATGGGGTGAGGCTCGCGTCAACACTGCGGTTGGCCTGTCATGAAAAAGGGCCGCCGGGAGTGTCCGGCGGCCCTGATCTTCATTTGTCCGTCCGCTTGATCAAGCGGCGAGGTCGCGCAGAACCGTCTGCAGGATCCCGCCGTTGTTGACGTAGGTGACTTCGTCAAGCGTGTCGATGCGGCATACCAGCGGGATCTCCTTCACCGAACCGTCGGCATAGGTGATCTTGGCGGTCTTCTTCTCACGCGGCTTGATCTCGCCGTCGAGGCCTTCGATCGTCACGGTCTCGTCGCCCTTCAGGTTGAGCGAGGCCCAGGTGGTGCCTTCCTCGAAGCAGAAGGGGATGACGCCCATGCCGACCAGGTTCGAGCGGTGGATGCGCTCGAAGGACTGGGCGATCACGGCGCGAACGCCGAGCAGGTTGGTGCCCTTTGCGGCCCAGTCACGCGACGAGCCATTGCCGTATTCGACGCCGGCGAAGATGACGAGCGGAACGCCCTCGGCCTTGTACTTCATGGCCGCGTCGTAGATCGACATTTCCTCCTTCGACGGATAGTGGATGGTGTAGCCACCTTCCTTGCCGTTCGGGCCGAGCATGTGGTTGCGGATGCGGATATTGGCAAACGTGCCGCGCATCATCACTTCGTGGTTACCACGACGCGTGCCGTATTGGTTGAAGTCGGCGACGCCGACGCCATTTTCCAACAGGTAGGCACCGGCCGGAGACGCCGCCTTGATCGAACCAGCCGGGGAGATGTGGTCGGTGGTGATCTTGTCTCCGAACAGGCCGAGGACACGGGCGTTGACGATGTTGCTCACGCCAGAGCCCGTCTTGCCCATGCCGACGAAATAGGGCGGGTTCTGCACATAGGTCGACTTGTTGTCCCATGCGTAGGTCTGGCCCGGAGGGACCTGCACGGCCTGCCAGTTTTCGTCGCCCTTGAACACGTCGGCATACTTGCTCTCGTAAAGCTCGCGGGTGACGTATTTCAGGATGAATTCCTGGATCTCGTGCGAGGTCGGCCAGATGTCCTTGAGGTAGACCGGGTTGCCATTCTGGTCTTCGCCGAGCGGTTCCTTGGTCAGGTCCTTCTGTACCGAGCCAGCCAGCGCGTAAGCGACGACGAGCGGTGGCGAAGCCAGATAGTTGGCCTGAACGTCAGGCGAGATGCGGCCTTCGAAGTTGCGGTTGCCCGACAGAACGCCTGCGGTGATCAGGCCCTTGTCGTTGATCGTCTTCGAGATCGGCGCCGGCAGCGGGCCGGAGTTGCCGATGCAGGTCGTGCAGCCGTAGCCGACGAGGTTGAAGCCGAGCTTGTCGAGTTCGGCCTGCAGGCCGGACTTGGCGAGGTATTCGCCGACGACCTGCGATCCCGGAGCCAGCGAGGTCTTGACCCACGGCTTGGACTTCAGGCCCTTGGCGGCGGCGTTGCGGGCGAGAAGGCCGGCAGCGATCAGGACGCTCGGGTTCGAGGTGTTGGTGCACGACGTGATGGCGGCGATGCAGACGTCGCCATGGCCGAGGTCATAATCGGTGCCTTCGACGGCGTAACGCGTGTCGATCTGACCCGGCTTCTTGTAGTCGTTCTCAAGAGCGGTGGCGAAGTTCGGAGCGATGGTTTCGAGCGGCAGACGACCTTCTGGACGCTTCGGGCCGGCCATGGATGGCACAACATCGCCGAGATCGAGTTCCAGCGTGTCGGTGAAGACCAGGTCGGAACCGTCGCCTTCGCGCCACATACCCTGAGCCTTGGAATAGGCTTCGACGAGGGCAATACGGTCCTTCGTGCGGCCCGACATGTTGAGATAGTTGATGGTTTCGCCATCGACCGGGAAGAAGCCGCAGGTCGCGCCATATTCCGGACCCATGTTGCCGATGGTGGCGCGGTCGGCAAGCGACATCGAATCAAGGCCGGGGCCAAAGAACTCGACGAACTTGGAGACAACACCCTTCTTGCGCAGCATCTGAACGACAGTCAGAACGAGGTCGGTTGCGGTGACGCCTTCCTTGACCTTGCCGGTCAGCTTGAAGCCGATGACTTCCGGCAGCAGCATGGAAACCGGCTGGCCGAGCATGGCAGCTTCAGCCTCGATCCCGCCAACGCCCCAACCGAGAACGCCCAGACCATTGATCATGGTCGTATGGGAGTCGGTGCCGACGCAGGTGTCCGGATAAGCGACGGTTTCGCCGTCTTCTTCCTTCGTCCAGACAGTCTGGCCGAGGTATTCGAGGTTCACCTGATGACAGATGCCGGTGCCCGGAGGAACAACGCGGAAATTCTTGAACGCCTGCTGGCCCCACTTGAGGAACCGATAGCGCTCGCCGTTGCGCTGGTATTCGTGTTCGACGTTGTGGGCGAAGGCCTGCGGCGTGCCGAATTCGTCTACGATGACCGAGTGGTCGATGACGAGATCGACCGGGACCAGCGGATTGATCTTTTCCGGATCGCCACCAAGGTTCACCATGGCATCGCGCATCGCGGCCAGATCGACAACGGCGGGAACGCCGGTGAAGTCCTGCATCAGCACACGGGCCGGGCGATAGGCAATTTCCGCTTCAGCGGTGCCCTTGTCGACGAGCCAGGCGGCGATCGCCTCGATGTCCTTCTTGGTTACCGTACGGCCGTCTTCGTTGCGAAGCAGGTTCTCGAGCAGAACCTTCATCGAGTAGGGGAGCTTCGATACGCCCGTCAGGCCGTTGGCCTCGGCCTTGGGAAGGCTGTAATAGACATAGTCTTTGCCGTTGACGGAAAGAGTCGAACGACAATTGAAGCTGTCGATGGATTTGGACAAGGTTAGAACCCCGCTTATACTGATAGCCTACACGTTCGTGCGGACGCCTATGCACTTCATGCACATCAGGATGCGGGTACGACCATTTCCGCTGTCCGCCCGTGAAAAATTGCTTTTGCAATCATCAAGTTCGGCACAAGGATGAATTTCACGCCGGTCGCTGGCGTGGTTGCAGGTCTTATAGATAATTTCTAAGAGAGGTGCCAGACCAACGAATGGCGAATTTCGACAATTTTTTCGAAGGGTGACCGGATGGTTGCCGGAAAGCGAATTGCATGCGGCTGATCGCCGAAGACCTCGCCGCTCGGCGCGGCGAAGACCTTATTTTTTCAGGCGTTTCCTTCACGCTGGCGGCAGGCGAGGCACTTGTTCTGATCGGGCGGAACGGTTCCGGCAAGTCGACGCTTCTGCGTGTCGTCGCCGGCTTGCTCCGGCCCGAAGCGGGGCGCGTCGAAGCGGTGTTCGGCGACGGCCGCGAGAGCCGCCCGGCCCGCGAGGTCAGCCACTATCTCGGCCACCGCAATGCCATGAAACAGGAACTGACCGTTGTCGAAAATCTGACCTTCTGGCGCGATTTCCTTGGCGACGTACAAGGCGGTGTCAGCCTTTCGATCGATGAGGCGGCGGAAACCGTGGGGCTGGGTGGTATTACCCATCTTCCCTTCGGCTATCTCTCGGCCGGGCAGCAGCGCCGATTCGCCATGGCCAAGCTTCTCGTCGCCCATCGTCCGGTATGGATCCTCGACGAGCCGACCGCGGCCCTCGACGCCAGCGCCGACCAGATGTTCGCCGGCCTGGTGCATACGCATCTTTCGAAAGGCGGCATCGTGATCGCCGCCACCCACCAGCCGCTCGGTCTCAATGACGCCAAGACCCTGGTGATGAAGGGGTTTGAGTATCGCGAGATGGAGGAAATGGCATGATGTCGCTTTTCCTTCGTGACCTGAAACTCTCGGTGCGTGCCGGCGGCGGCGCGCTGATCGGTGTACTGTTCTTCATGACCGTGGTTGCTGTCATCCCTTTCGGGGTCGGACCTGATCTCAACCTGCTGTCGCGAATCGGTCCGGCGATCGTCTGGATCGGTGCGCTTCTGGCTGCCCTCCTGGGCCTCGACCGGCTGTTTCAGGCCGAGCGCGACGATGGGTCGCTGGACCTCATTCTGATGCAGGAAACGCCGCTGGTGCTGACCGTCTTCGTCAAATGTCTGGCGCATTGGGTGGCAACCAGCCTGCCGCTGGTGATCGCCTCGCCGCTGCTCGGCCTCTTTATGAACATGAACGAAGTGGCGATCGGCGCGGTCATGCTGACCCTTCTCGTCGGATCGCCGGCCATCACCTTCATTGGAGCCGCAGGTGCCGCGGTCGCCGTCGCCTTGCCGCGCGGCGGGCTTCTGGTCTCCATTCTCGTCTTGCCACTCGCCATCCCCGTGCTGATCTTCGGGGTCAGCGCATCCTACGCCGCCGTTGAGGATCCTGCCCCCTTTCTGCCGCCATTCCTGTTTTTAATCGCCATCACCCTGTTCTTCGCCGTCATCGGGCCGCTTGCCGCGGCATTGGCGCTGCGCAGTGCCTCGGATTGACCGGTATCAATTGCAGATAAACGGCTCTCAGGTTAGAAGCATTCCATGAACACCATGAGCCTTGCCCTTTCAAAGTTCAGCGAGCTAGCCAACCCGACCCGGTTCCTGGCGCTCACTGCCCGTATCCTGCCGTGGCTGGCTGGCCTGACCGCACTTCTGTTTGCTGTCGGGCTCTATATGAGCTTCACCACTGAGGGCGATTACCAGCAGGGCGAGACGGTGCGCATCATGTATGTGCATGTGCCGGCCGCCTGGCTATCGATGATGTGCTATTCGGTCATGGCGATCTCGGCGATCGGCACACTGGTCTGGCGCCATCCGCTGGCCGATGTCAGCCACAAGGCCGCAGCGCCGCTCGGCGCCGCCTTCACGCTGATCGCGCTGATCACCGGCTCCCTCTGGGGTAAGCCGATGTGGGGTACCTGGTGGGTCTGGGATGCGCGGCTGACCTCGGTCTTCGTGCTGTTTCTCATGTATCTCGGCCTGATTGCGCTTAACCGCGCCATGGACGACGCCCCCAAGGCGGCCCGTCTCAGTTCCGTCCTGATTCTGGTCGGCTTCGTCAATATTCCGATCATCAAGTTCTCGGTCGAGTGGTGGAATACGCTGCACCAACCGGCCAGCGTCATGCGGTTGGATGGCCCGACCATCGATCCTGAATTCCTCTGGCCTCTGCTGGTCATGGCGATCGCGTTTACGCTGCTGTTCTTCACGCTGCATCTGATGGCCATGCGCAACGAGATCTGGCGCCGCCGGATCGCCACGCAGCGCCGCCTGGCGGCCCGTCTGGCCGGCCGGGAGGTTTCCGCGTGAGCCACGCTTTTTACATCTACCTTTCCTATGGCGTTAGCGGGCTCATCGTCCTGGCGCTTATTGCCTGGGTCTGGCTCGACGGCCGGGCCCGTCAGACGGAACTCAAGGCGCTCGAAGCGGCTGGCATCCGCCGTCGTTCGGCGCCGCCCGCATCCGGGGCTGGCGAATGAGCGAGATCAAATCGAAAGGCGAGGCCCGCCGCGGCGTGGGACGTTATCTGGTCGCCATCATTCCGCTCGCGCTGTTCACCATCTTCGCCGGGATCGCCGGCAAGATGCTCTATGAGCAGGATGTCAACGGCAAGAACGTGTCCGACCTGCCTTCGGCGTTGATCGGCCTGAAGGCGCCGGTGCTGGCCATGCCGGGGCTGGATGGATCGAGCACGGTGCCACTGACGTCCGCCGCGATCGCCGGCAAGCTGACGCTCGTCAATGTCTTTGCCTCCTGGTGTGTGCCCTGCCGACAGGAACACCCGATCCTCAAGGAACTGTCAAAGGATCCGCGCATCACCGTTGTCGGGATCAACTACAAGGACAAGAACGAGAATGCTCTGCGGTTTCTCGGCGAGCTCGGCAATCCCTATGCCGCGATCGGCGTAGATCCGAACGGCAAGGCTGCGATCGACTGGGGCGTCTACGGCATTCCAGAAAGCTATCTCGTCGCGGCGGACGGCACGATCCTCTACAAGAAGGTTGGCCCGTTTGATCCGCAGTCGCTGGAGAACGGTCTTTATCCGGCGATTGAAAAGGCGCTTGCCGGCTCCTGAGGCATAAGCGCTCAGAGCGCGGCCTGCCATGCCTTGATCGCCTCGACCGGCCAGACCAGCATCAGCACGTTGAGGGTGAGGTTGTCGCGGATGACGAGGGCGGTCACGATCTCGAAGCCGATGGCGAGCGCAATCGTCAGCCACACCGGAGCGCGGGATGCGAAGAGGAAGCCGAGCGCCATCGCCACCGTATCCATCGCCGAATTGAGAATGCTGTCGCCCTGATAGCCGATCGCCATGGTGGCCGTGCGGTAGCGCTCGATGATGATCGGCGAGTTTTCCAGCAGTTCCCACGCCATTTCGACCAGCACGGCGAGCGTCAGCCTGGCGCCGAACGAGGCCCGGCGCAGCAGCATCGTGGCGGCGAAATAGAACAGGAAGCCGTGGATGATGTGCGACGGTGTGTACCAGTCGGAAATGTGCTGCGAATTGCCGGCGGTGTTGACGCCCGGCTCGAACAGCTTGACGTAGCCGCATTCGCAGATCGGGACGCGGCCCATCAATGCGAGGGACAGTACCTGAACGACGAGGAGGCTGGCGGCGGCCACAAGCCAGAAGCGCGTCGCGCGTTTGTCGGCGGCAAGAGACACGGGCGCGACGCTCATTCGGCCTTGTCCCCGCTCTCCACCTTTCTCTCGGCGTCGAGTGAGTGGTGCATGATCAGCGGCATCTGGGCGAGGGTGAAGAGAATGGTGATCGGCATGGTGCCCCAGACCTTGAAATTGACCCAGACGGCGTCGGAAAAGTTGCGCCACACGGCCTCATTGAGGACGGCGAGGAAGAGAAAGAACAGACCCCAGCGCAGCGTCAGCTTCTTCCAGCCCTCGGTGTCGAGCTGGAAGGCGGCGTTGAACACATAGCCGAGCAGCGATTTGCCGAAGAACAATCCACCGAGCAGCACCACGCCGAACAGCGCGTTGACGATGGTCGGCTTCATCTTGATGAAGGTCTCGTCCTGTAGCCAGATCGACAGCGAGCCGAAGACCATGACGACGACGCCCGAGACGAAGGGCATGATCGGCAGGTGTTTGAAGATGATCTTCGAGACGATCAGCGAAATGACCGTCGCCACCATGAAAAGGGCGGTGGCGATGAACAGCGGCCCACCGACGGCGGTCAGGGTCGGAAAGGTCTTGGCCAGCCATTCGCCGCGCAGATTGCCGAAGAAGAAGACCAGTAGCGGTCCGATCTCAAGCGCCACCTTGAGCAGGGGGTGATGGCGCTCCTCGGCGGTCGGCTTGGTATCGCTTTCGATATTGCTCATCGGTTCGTCTTTCAATTCCGTAGTGCGATGCGACTTGGGGCTCAATGGGGCAGGCCGGCGATGGCGGTGGCGAAATCCTCGGCCTCGAAGGGCTCGAGATCGTCGACGCCCTCGCCCACGCCGATGAAATAGACCGGCAGCTTATGCTTGGCAGCGATGGCGACAAGGATGCCGCCGCGTGCCGTGCCGTCGAGCTTGGTCATGATCAGACCGTTGACGCCGGCGATGTTGCGAAAGATCTCGACCTGGTTCATGGCGTTCTGGCCGGTGGTGGCGTCGAGCGTCTGCAAGACCGTGTGCGGCGCATCCGGGTCGAGCTTGCCGAGCACGCGGACGATCTTTTCCAGTTCCGCCATCAGCTCCGTCTTGTTCTGCAGTCGTCCGGCGGTGTCGATGATCAGAACGTCCGACTTCTCGGCCCTGGCCTTCTCGAAGGCGTCGTAAGCGAGGCCGGCGGCATCGGCGCCGAGCTTGGTGCCGATGAAGGTCGAACCGGTGCGGTCGGCCCAGATCTTCAGCTGTTCGATCGCCGCGGCGCGGAAGGTGTCGCCGGCCGCCAGCATGACCTTGAGGCCGGAACCTGAGAGCTTGGCAGCGAGCTTGCCGATCGTGGTCGTCTTGCCGGTGCCGTTGACGCCGACCACCAGGATGACGTGCGGCTTGTGGGAGAGGTCGAGCGCGAGGGGCTTGGCCACCGGCTTCAGGACCTTGGTGATTTCGCTGGCCATGATGGCGGCGACGTCTTCGCCGCTCACGTCCTTGCCATAACGCTCGGACGAGAGAGCACCCGTGATGCGCATGGCGGTCTCGACGCCAAGGTCGGCCTGGATCAGCAGGTCCTCCAGCTCGTCGAGCGTATCCTCGTCCAGTTTGCGCTTGGTGAAGAGCGCGGCGATCTGGCCGGTCAGCTGCGAGGAGGTGCGGGCAAGACCCTGGCGCAGGCGCTGGAACCAGGAGATGCGGACCGCCGGCGCTTCCGGTTCGGGCTCCAGCGTGGATGCGGTGGCGAAGCCTTTGGGCAGCGTCACCGTGTCATCGTCATCCTGCTCGAGCGTGCCATGGGTGACGTCGGCCGGCTGTTCCGGCTGCGGATGACGGTGGCTTTCGCCAGCCTCCTGAACTTCCTCGACCGCCATTGTCTCGGCCGGTGCCGCAGGCTCGGTTTCCGCCTCGATGACGAGTTCGGCCGACGGTTCATCCTCGGCCGGACCGCCGGCGGTTTCGATCACCTCCGGGGTGATCGGGTCGGTCGCTTCAGGCAATGCCTCGACCGGCTCGTCGGCATTCAGCTGTCCAGCTGCGTCAAGGACGCTGGCGAAATCCTCCGCCTCGACCGGGGCTTCTTCAGCCGGCTTGTTCTTGCCGAAGGTGAAGACTTTCTTGATGAAGCCGAGCGCCATGGAAGCTGTCCGTTCTGTCAGGCGGCCGAGGCGGTCGCCGGTTGCATGTCGAGATGCCGGCCATTGTGGCCGGTGATCATCACCGCCGTCAGGCTGCGTGGCGAAAGGCCGGGCGCGGCGACGAGCGTGAAGTTTTCCGTATGGGCCATCCCGGTCATTTCGACAAGGATCGTCTGGCGTGTGCCGACCATCGAGGCGAGATGCTGTGTCTGGAGCCGCTCTGCCGTCTGGCGCAGCCGTGCGGCGCGCTCCTTGACGAGGCGGCGGTCGAGCTGCGGCATGCGGGCGGCGGGCGTGCCGGGGCGCGGGCTGTAAGGGAAGACGTGCAGTTGGGCGATGCCGATTTCTTCTGCGAGGCTGGCGGAATTTTCCGCCATCTCTTCCGTCTCGGTCGGGAAGCCGGCGATCATGTCGGCACCGAAACTGATCTCGGGGCGCAGGCGGCGGACCTGTTCGGCAAAGGTGATGGCATCGGAGCGGGAATGGCGACGCTTCATGCGCTTCAGGATCAGATCGTCGCCGTGTTGCAGCGACAGGTGCAGATGCGGCATGAAGCGCGGTTCATCGGCGATCAGGTCGAACAGGTGGCGGTCGGCCTCTATGCCGTCGATCGAGGAGAGGCGTAGCCGGGCGATTTCCGGAACCTGTTTCAGCAGGGTCTTGGCGAGCAGGCCGAGCGTCGGCTGGCCGGGCAGGTCGGCGCCATAGCTGGTGGCGTCGACGCCGGTCAGCACCACTTCGCGATAGCCGTTGGCGACGAGCTTGCGGGCCTGCTCGACGACCGCGCCCATCGGCACGGACCGCGAATTGCCGCGACCGAAGGGGATAATGCAGAAGGTGCAGCGATGGTCGCAGCCGTTCTGCACCTGCAGGAATGCGCGGACATGGCCGTCGATATGGCCGACGAGCTGCGGGGCGGTTTCCGTCACGCTCATGATGTCGTTGACACGCAGCTTTTCTTCGGCCGCGACGCCGAAATCGGGAAGCGCGCGATAGTGCTCCGCCTTGAGCTTTTCCTCGTTGCCGAGCACGGCATCGACTTCCGGCATGGCGGCAAAGCTCTCCGCATCAGTCTGAGCGGCGCAGCCGGTGACGATGATGCGGGCCTCAGGGTTCTCGCGCCGGGCGCGGCGGATCGCCTGTCGGGCCTGGCGGACGGCTTCACCCGTGACGGCGCAGGTGTTGACAAGAATAGCCTTGTCGAGCCCGGCTTTTGCCGCCTCGGCTTTCATCACTTCGGATTCGTAGGTATTGAGCCGGCAGCCGAAGGTGATGACGTCGATGTCGCTCACGAGGCCGAGGCCCCCGCCTCGGTGGTGTCGCGGGAGAAGGCGCCGGTCTCTGGATCAAGATGGCCGGACCATTCCCATTCGGCCGGGCCCGTCATGACGACGCGGTTATTGTGTTCGCGCCACTCGATCAGAAGCGGTTGTCGGCTCGGGCTGGAGGCGACGTCGATCGTCACCTTGCGGCCGGTGCGCCCGGTGCGGGCGGCCGAGACGCCGGCGGCGCAAGCGGCCGAACCGCAGGCGAGCGTCAGGCCCGCGCCGCGCTCCCAAGTGCGGGTGCGAAGTGTGTCCTTGCCGGTCACCTGGGCCAGCGTGATATTGGCCTTTTCCGGGAACATCGGATGGTTCTCCAGAAGCGGGCCGAAACGCTCGAGCTCGAAGCTCATCGGGTCACGGTCGACCCAGAAGATCGCGTGCGGATTGCCCATGGAGGCGACCGAAGGGGAGTGCAGGATCGGCGCGTCGATCGGGCCGATCTGAAGCTCGATGCGGCTGGTGTCATGGAACTCTTCCGCAAGCGGTATGCGGTCCCAGTCGAACACCGGATTGCCCATGTCGACCGAGATCATGCCGTCCTCGTGTTCGACGGCGTTGAGAATGCCGGCAAGTGTCTGGAAGGTGAAGATCTTGCGGCCGGTCTCGGCGGACAATGCCTGGACGACGCAGCGCGTGCCGTTGCCGCAGGCCTGGGCGAGCGTGCCGTCGCAGTTGATGATGTCGATCCAGGCGTCGGTTCCGTCGACCTTCGGATCGTGGACAGCCATGATCTGGTCGAAGGCCGTCATCGGATCGGCGGCGAGCGCGATCGCGGCCTGCGGCGTCACCTTGTCCTTGCGGCCGCGCATGTCGACGACGAGGATCTTGTTGCCAAGCCCGTTCATCTTCGCGAATTCGACCATTGCTGCCATCTGACCATTCCTCGACATCTCTGGGCTTATATGGCGGAAACCGCCGGAAATTACCAGTGCATGGCCTTTGTCGATGTGGGGACACGCGGGCCAGGTTCGATCTTCCCCCTCAAGGGGGTCGGCGCATCGCCGGCCTTTCGCCCAGGCCGAAACGCCGGCCGGGCCTTCGCCCTCCGGTGCCGCACCATTTCCTTACCTTGCCCAAGTCAGACTTGAGCGGACGGGGCGCCGAAGCTGCCGCGTAAGTAAGTTTTATATGGCACCTTTCGGCACCCCGTTCGGCGGTCTGCCTCCGTGGCCTGCTCCTATGTTCGGGATGATGGCATCTTTTCAGAGAGGTGCTCGCGGGCTTATTCTTCTTGTTGCGCTTTCGCTGCCCGGGCACTCCGAAAGACCGGTTTTTCCGAAACGCCGACGGGAGCTCTGAGGGCGTTGTCGCCCCGGCCGTCGGGTTCGTTCCGCCCTGCCAATCCATTCGCGAAGGCAAGAGCGGCCGGTCAGTCGCCGATCCCTCATTCGATAAAGGCTCGCAGTTTCGGACGAAACCGACATCGCGAACCCAGAACCCACGTGGTGTTTCGACGCCGGGCCAGGATCATTCCACGGCGCCTTTCGCCTTTCCCTGCGTCCAAGGGGCAGGCCGAAAGCGCCGATCCCGTCTCGCCGGTGACGCAGGGCCGGTGTATCCGATAACGGGACGAGTGGAAGAATAACAGAACCGCCGCAGGCGGGGACGCGCGGGGAAAAAAGAACGTGTCGGAGATTTTTTTCTTTCTCATGAATAGACAGAAATATCAATGTTTTGATGAAAGGTGTCCGGTCGCATTTCGTTTCGTCGCGCTGTTTTTTCTTCCCCATAATCCGGGAAGGCGCGGCATCACTCCGGCACGTCGAAGGCCTCGCCGGGGCGCAGCGGTCTGAAGCGGCCCGGGTCGATTCGCGCGGCGGAAAGGGCCTCGGCGAGGTCCGCCACCGGGGCCTCGATCGCCTCGTCGGTGAGCTGGAAGGTGCCAAAGTGATGGCCGACGGCATGGGAGGCCTTGCAAAGGCCAAAGCCCGCGACGGCCTCGGCCGGATTCTGGTGCTGGCCTTTCATGAACCAGCGTGGTTCGTAGGCGCCGATCGGCAGGCCGGCGAGGCGGAAGGAGCCGTGCTTTTCAGCAGCGGCGCGATAGTTCACGCCGTCGTGGAAGCCGGTGTCGCCGATGTGGTAGATCTTGCCTGCCGGCGTCGTGATGACGAAGGCAGCCCAGAGCGCCATACGGCGGTCGCGCAGGCCGCGCGCCGACCAGTGATGGCAGGGTTCGGCGTCGATGGTGACGTCGTCCCAGTAGTCGAGCCGGTCACCCCAGTCGACGGCGGAGATTTTTGCATCGGGCAGTGCCCGGTGGATGATCGTGTCATTGCCGAGCGGGGTGATGATGTGGGGGGCGTGCTCGGCTTCGAGGCGGGCGAGGGTTGCGAGGTCCAGATGGTCGTAGTGGTTGTGGGTGACAAGGACGATGTCGATTGGCGGCAGGTCGTCGAAGGCTATGCCCGGCTCGATCACCCGCTTCGGCCCGGCGAAGGAAAAGGGGCTCACCCGTTTCGACCAGACCGGGTCGGTGAGGATATTGAGGCCGGCGACCTGGATCAGCAGCGTCGCATGGCCGACCATGGTGACGCGCAGGTCCTCACCACCGATGCGGTCTTTCGGGCTTGCCGGGCCGGTGGCATGGTTCACACGCTTGGGCCAGCGGGCGCGCTGGCCGTTGGTGCGCCATTTGATCAGGTCGCGCACGCCGCCAGGCTCGACGCCTTCCGGGTTGAAGAAGCGCTTGCCGTCGAAATGGTCGGAGACCGGGCCGGTGTAATAGGGATTGGCGGGTTTTGCGGACATCGGGGCCAGTAGCTGTTACGGGTGTTCTAGATCTGGGGCCTCGAACACGGATTGGGAAGACCGCAGGCGCGCGATCCGGCGAATTTCCCGGTCTGCCTTGACTTTTCCGGGTCTTTCCTGTTTATCGCCCTTAAATCTGCGACGAGACACGACTCCGAGCCGCCGACCGGGACCCGTAAAGGTATAAAGAGATCCCGGAGGTCAACACCCGACAGCGCGATGCGCCCTCGGGTGCATTTTGGCTTTGCGTCTTGTTTTCAGCGCGGGAAAGACCGACGTTTCGGAGATCCGAAACGATAAGGAAGAGCCGATGTTTGAAAACCTCCAGGACCGCCTTGGTTCCATCCTGAATGGACTGACCGGCCGTGGCGCATTGTCGGAAGCCGATGTTTCCGCCGCGCTGCGCGAGGTGCGTCGCGCGCTGCTGGAAGCCGACGTCGCGCTTGAGGTCGTGCGTGGTTTCACCGACCGGGTTCGGGAAAAGGCTGTCGGCGCCGCCGTTCTGAAATCGATCAAGCCCGGCCAGATGGTCGTCAAGATCGTCCATGACGAACTCGTCGACATGCTGGGCACCGAGGGCGTCGGCGTCGACCTCAATGCCGCGGCCCCGGTCGTCATCATGATGGTCGGCCTGCAGGGCTCGGGCAAGACGACCACCACCGGCAAGATCGCCAAACGGCTGACCGATCGCGAGAAGAAGAAGGTCCTGATGGCCTCGCTCGACACGCGTCGTCCGGCCGCCCAGGAACAGCTGCGACAGCTCGGCGTCCAGACCGGCATCGACGTTCTGCCGATCATCGCCGGCCAGTCGCCGACCGACATCGCCTCGCGCGCCGTGCAGGCTGCCAAGCTCGGCGGCCATGACGTCGTCATTCTCGACACCGCCGGCCGTACCCATATCGACGAGCCGTTGATGGTCGAAATGGCCGAGATCAAGGCCAAGTCGAAGCCGCACGAGATTCTGCTCGTTGCCGACAGCCTGACCGGTCAGGACGCCGTCAACCTGGCGCGCAATTTCGACGAGCGCGTCGGCATCACCGGTCTGGTCCTGACCCGTATGGACGGCGACGGCCGCGGCGGTGCTGCTCTTTCGATGCGCGCCGTCACCGGCAAGCCGATCAAGCTGATCGGTGTCGGCGAGAAGATGACGGAACTCGAGGAGTTCCATCCGCGGCGCATCGCCGACCGCATCCTCGGCATGGGCGACATCGTCAGCCTGGTCGAGAAGGCGGCGGAGAATATCGACAGCGAGAAGGCGGCCGCCATGGCCGCCAAGATGGCCAAGGGCAAGTTCGACCTCGACGATCTCGCCGAACAGCTCAAGCAGATGCAGAAAATGGGCGGCATGGGTAGCATAATGGGCCTGATGCCCGGCATGTCCGGCATGAAGGATAAGATGGCCGCCGCCGGCCTGAACGACAAGCTGTTCGGTCGCCAGCTCGCCATCATCTCGTCGATGACCAAGGCCGAGCGCACCAATCCCGACATCCTCAAGCATTCCCGCAAAAAGCGTATCGCCGCCGGTTCCGGCACGGACGCCGCCGAGATCAACAAGCTTCTCAAGATGCACCGTCAGATGGCCGATATGATGAAAATGATGGGTGGCAAGAAGGGCGGCATGATGAAGCAGATGATGGGCGGCCTCGCCGGCAAGATGGGTCTTGGCGGCATGGGTGGCATGCCGGATCTGTCGGGCATGGACCCGAAGCAGCTCGAAGCGCTGGCCAAGCAGGCTGAAGCCGCAGGTATCAAGCCGCCGGCGGGCCTCGGTGGCATGGGTGGCCTGCCCGGTATGGGCGGCGGTCTGCCTGGTCTTGGTGGCCCGAAACTCCCCGGTCTCGGCGGTCTGCCGGGCCTGCCGAAGAAGAAGTGAGGGAGCTGCTATGGCCGACCAGTCCGTCAAGGAACAGCTTTCCGGCTATCGCCAGTCGATCGACAATATCGACGCGGCGCTGGTCCACATGCTGGCCGAACGCTTCCGCTGCACCAAGGCGGTCGGGGTTCTCAAGGCCAAATACGAACTGCCGCCGGCTGACCCGACGCGCGAGGAATACCAGATCGAACGTCTGCGGCGGCTTGCCAATGACGCGCATCTGGACCCGGATTTCGCCGAGAAGTTCCTGAACTTCATCATCAAGGAAGTCATCCGGCATCATGAAGCCATTGCCGCCGAACGCGGCGGCGCAAACGAAAAGACCGCCTGACGGCGATCCCGACCAACCCGGACCGCCCAAGGGCGGCCCGACCAGACCCCGGACCGCTGGAAGGCGGCCCTAACAAAAACCAAGGAGTAAACCCATGTCCCTCAAGATTCGTCTCGCCCGCGGTGGTTCCAAGAAGCGCCCCTACTACCAGATCGTCGTCGCCGACGCCCGTTCGCCGCGCGACGGCCGCTTCCTGGAAAAGGTCGGTTCGTGGAACCCGATGCTTGGCAAGGACGACGAAAAGCGCGTCGAGCTGAATGCCGAGCGCATCAACGAATGGCTCGCCAAGGGCGCACAGCCGACCGACCGCGTCCTGAAGTTCCTGGCTGAAGCCGGCATCGCCCAGCGCGACGTTCGCAGCAACCCGGAAAAGGGAAAGCCGGGCAAGAAGGCCCTTGAGCGCATCAAGGAAAAGGAAATGAAGGCCGCTGAACTGGCCGCTGCCGCTGCCGAAGCTGCCGCGGAATAAGCCGACCGGCTTTTTCGTACGGATCGACGGGCGGTGGGTCTCCTGCCGCCCGTTTTCCGTTTTCATTCTCCCCGCTTCGCCGTAAAAGAGGCGAGGACCAGATTGCCCGACCGGAACAGACCGAAACGATGACGAAACTCGAAAATCCCATCCTGATGGCCGTGATCGGCGCGGCGCAGGGGCTGCGCGGCGAAGTGCGGGTCAAGACCTTCACTGCCGATCCGCTGTCGCTTGGCGAATATGGCAATCTGCGCAGCATGGACGGGCGGGTGTTCGAGATCCTCGACCTCCGCGAGGCGAAGAATGTCGTCGTCGTCCGGTTTCGCGGCATCAACGACCGCAACGCGGCCGAGGCTCTCAACGGGCTGGAGCTTTTTGTCGAGCGTGACGCGCTGCCTGACGAGGATCTCGACGAGGACGAGTTCTATTATGCCGACCTGGAAGGTCTGGCGGTGGAAGACGCCGAGGGCAATTCCTATGGCGCAGTGACCGGTGTCTATGATTTCGGCGCGGGCGACCTGCTGGAACTGAAGGGTCCGGGAAAGCGACCGGTGCTGATTCCCTTCTCCGAAGCCTCCGTGCTGGAGATCGATCTCGAAGCCGGCAAGATGCTGATCGATCCGATCGCCGCAGGGCTTGTGGACCTGGACGAGGATAAACCCTATGGCGCGGGTAAGGGCCAGCCGAACAAGGGCGAGTGACGGCCCCATGACTTTCAAGGCCTCAGTGCTGACGCTTTATCCGGACATGTTTCCCGGCCATCTCGGTCAGGCGCTGGCCGGCCGTGCGCTTGAACGTGGCGACTGGTCGCTCGACGCCGTGCAGATCCGCGACTTTGCGCTCGACAAACATAGAAGCGTCGACGATACGCCGTCAGGCGGCGGCGCTGGCATGGTGCTGAAGCCCGACGTTCTGGCCCGTGCGATCGATTCGATCGCCGATGATGGCCGGCCGCGGCTGTTGATGAGTCCGCGTGGCCGGCCGCTGACCCAGAAAAGAGTACGCGAACTTGCCGAAGGCGAGGGGGTTGTCATCGTCTGCGGCCGGTTCGAGGGGATCGACCAGCGGGTGATCGAGGCGCGCCACCTCGAGGAAGTCTCCATCGGCGACTATATTCTTTCCGGCGGCGAGCCTGCGGCGTTGATACTGCTCGACGCGGTGGTGCGCATCCTGCCGGGGGTGATGGGCAACCAGTTGTCCGGCGTGCACGAGAGTTTCGAGGGCGGGCTCCTGGAGCATCCGCACTATACCCGTCCGCAGGTGTTCGAGGGCCGGGAGATCCCGGCCGTCCTGACGTCGGGCAATCACGCGGTGATCGAAGCCTGGCGTCACGACGAGGCGCTGAAGCTGACTGCCGAGCGGCGGCCGGATCTTTTGCCGAAGGCGAAGGCCGGTAAGTGATGCCGGTTCAGCCGGTAACGAAATAATAGATGGCAAGGCCGACGCCGGCCGCGACCACGAGCCAGCGCAGGACAGACTGGGGCACCCTCTTGGCGAGGCTCACGCCGGCATACCCGCCGAGTGCCACGGCCGGCACCATGATGGCCGCATGCAGCCAGGAGACCGCGCCGGCGGTCGAGAAGACCACGATGGCGACGGCGGCGATCACGATCGACAGGAAATTTTTCAGCGCATTGAGGCGATGGTAGTCGCCGCCGCTCGCGAGCCCCAGCGAGGCGAGCATCATGATGCCCATGCCGGCACCGAAGAAGCCGCCGTAGAAGGAAGTGACGGCCTGCAGCGCAAGACCGAGCGGGGTTGCCGGGTGGCTTGCGCTGGCATGTTTCGGGCGAAGCTTCGGTCCGGCGGCGAAGACGGCGGTGGCGGCGAGCAGCAACCAGGGCACCATGGCGCGGAAGGCCGGGTTGGACAGCGAGATCAGGAACAGCGCGCCCCCCAGTGCGCCGATGGCCGAGACCAGTGCGAGGATCAAGGTGCTCTTCCAAAGGCCGGCAAATTCACGGCGGTAGGCCAGCGTCGAGGTGATGTAGCCGGGGAATTGGGTGATCGACGAGGTGGCGTTGGCGGCGATCGGTGGCAGACCGGCCAGCGTCATCGCGCCGAAGGTCAGGAACGTGCCGCCACCGGCAATCGCATTGATGACGCCGGAGAAGAAGCCGGCGATAAACAGCAGGGCGATGGTGGCGATCGACATGTTCGGCTTTTCTCCGTGGTGGAGAACGGTTATTCGTTCGACGCCCCGATCGCAATGGCAGCGATTGGAGAAAAATGCGTGGCAAGGGATGACAAACACCGGGCTTTGGTGTATTGGCCGCGTCGGAAATGGGCCAAGCCCGTCTGCCACAAACAAAGAGCATGCGTATCCGCTCCCGCCTGAAAAGGCAAAATCCGGAGGCTTTGACCGAAGGATATACGAGCGCTCTGGCTGTTTTAGAAGAAATAGAGGTTAGACATGAACATCATTCAGCAGCTGGATGCCGAACAGGCCGCCAAGATCGAAGCCAAGCGCAAGCTCCCCGACTTCTCGGCCGGCGACACGCTCCGCGTCAACGTCACCGTCAAGGAAGGCAACCGTACCCGCGTGCAGGCCTATGAGGGCGTTTGCATCGCCCGTTCCGGCGCCGGCATCAACGAGAGCTTTACGGTTCGCAAAATCTCCTACGGCGAAGGCGTCGAGCGCGTATTCCCGGTTTACTCGCCGATGGTCGAAAGCGTCGAGATCGTTCGTCGCGGTAAGGTCCGTCGCGCCAAGCTCTACTACCTGCGCGATCGTCGCGGCAAGTCGGCTCGTATCGTCGAGAACACCGGCACCCGCGCCCGCAAGCTGAACGACGCCGAGCGCGCCGCCGTTGCCCAGGAAAAGGCACGTCTGGAAGCTGAAAAGGTTGCAGCAGCACAGGCTCTCGCCGCCGAAAAGGCAGCAGCCGAAGCCGCTGAAGCAAAGGCCGCAGCAGAAGCTGCCGCCGCAGCCGCAGCCGAAGGCTCCGCAGAATAAGATCTCCCTTCAAGGGATTTGAGAAAGGCGGTCCTCGGGCCGCCTTTTTTGTTTCCCGGCGGCAGTCGCTGCGGCGATGCGACGGGTGCTGATCCCTTGCGCGATTTCGGGCCTACTGATAAATCTCACAGCGGACCGAGGGGAAACGATGCGACGTGGAATGACGATATGGCAGGCTGTGACGCGCACCTTGTGCGTGATCGCGCTCATCGCCGTCGGCCTTTCCCACCGCCCCCCCGCTTTCGGTCCGCCGAACCTGTCTCCCGCCGAGATCGCCGCGCTGACCCTGCCGGATGGCAGCTTGCCCGAGCTTTGCCTTGGGGGAGAGGGCGAGGACGGCAAGAATCATTCCGGTACCAGTCATTGTGACGCCTGTCTGATCTCGTCGTCCGTGTTGACGCCGACGCCTGTCGATGTGGCGGGCGTTCGTCTTGCGATTGTCGTGGCCGCACTTTTGCCGCCGCGCTTCGAGGCGTTTCACCGGCACGTCTTTCCTCCCAATGCGGCACCAAGGGCGCCTCCTCTTCCGGTTTTTGTCTGAGCCCGGTCACGTGTGCGGATGTCCGCCTGTGTCCGGAATCGTTGACCAGGGCCGGTGAGGCGCATCGAGCATGCGAAGCCGGCCTGAACGCCGGATATCGTCATGCTACAATTCTCTTTAAAGGCAGCGAACGTGCGCGCGCTGCCGTCACAGCTACTTGTTGAGCCTGCGCCAACGCATCATTCCCCGACCGTTCTGAGACTGTCTCCACGAAGCACTCTCTTCCTCGAGGGCTACGCGCGCGCGCCACAGTATCGTGTGGTCGAAGGTTGCGTCGCGCTTTCGCAGTCGCTGTCAGACGGGCGGCGCCAGATCATCGACATGATCGGGCCAGGTCGAATGGTGGGGATCGGCGTTGGAGAGCGCAACCGCTGTTCGGCCGAAACGCTGAGCTATGTGACGCTCGAAGCCATCGACAGCGTCGATCACGCGGAGCTGGAACGCGGCCTTGAGGAAATGGTGCTGCGGGCACAAGCCCATGCGACGCTTCTTGGACGAAAGACGGCGCCGGAAAGGGTGGCCTCCGCCATCCTCGACCTCGCCGATCAATTCCTTCGCCCATCGAGGGGCTGCAAGCGGAACACCATCTGTTTCAACCTTCACCCGACGCGCGGCGATCTGGCCGACTGGCTCGGACTGACGGTTGAGACCGTCAGTCGCTGCTTCACCCGGATCAAGAAGGCGGGTCTGATCGATTTCAACCATCCCGAAATCGTGACCCTGCTGCAGCCGGCGACGCTGGCCGAAATCGCCGCCGGCAGCCGGGCGATCGACAACACCAACCAGGCATGAGGAAGCCATGACGACCATGACTGGGAGCCCGGCAGGTCGGTGCTCCGTTCAACGGGTGTCAAGCCGGAAAAGGGACGGGTCGCCAATGGGCGGCCTCACAACAAAGAAGAGAGGAAACACCATGAAAAGACTGCTGATCTCTACGACCGTCGCGTTGATGGCCTTGGCCACACAGGCTCTCGCCGACATTACGGTCACCGACGTCAAGGGCCGCACCGTCACCCTCGCCAAGCCGGCCGAGCGCGTCGTGCTCGGCTTCTACTATGAGGATTTCCTCGCGGTTGTCGGACCTGATGCCCTCGACAAGGTCGTGGCCCTGTCGCTGTCGACCTGGAAGGACTGGCGACCGAACCAGTTTTCGGCCTACGAAAAGGCCCTGCCGAAGCTCGCCGCGATCCCCGATGTCGGCAATACCGAGGACGGGACCTTCTCGGTTGAGAAGGTGATCGCTGCCAGGCCCGATCTGGTGATCCTCGCGGCCTGGTCCTATGACGCGCTTGGCGAAGGGGTGCAGCAGATCGAGGCGGCCGGCATTCCGGTCGTCACGCTCGACTACAATGCCCAGACGGTGGCGAAGCACGTGCTGTCGACCGAAGTGCTTGGCAAAGTCATGGGGTCGTCGGAACGTGCCGAGAAGCTCGCCCGCAATTATGAGGCGGCCATCGCGGACATCGACGCGCGCATCAAGGCCGCCGGCCCGACGACCAGGAAGGTCTATGTCGAACTGGCACAGAAGGGCCCCGGCGAGGTCGGCAATTCCTATGGCGACAGCATGTGGGGTGCCCTGATCGACAAGCTTGGCGGGCACAATATCGCCAAGGGCCAGATCGGCAACTGGGGGCCACTCAGCCCCGAATACGTGCTGGCGCAGCAGCCGAACCTCGTCTTCCTGGCAGGTTCGGAATGGCTGAACAAGCCGCAATCGGTGCAGGTCGGCTTCGGCGCAGACGCCAAGCTGACGCGCGAGCGCATGGGCGCCTATCTGGGGCGTCCCGGCTGGGCGGATCTGGCGGCGGTGAAGGAGGGCGGCGTGCACGCCATCTATCACGGCGGTTCCCGCACACTGTCGGACTATGTTTACGCCCAGTACATCGCCAAGCAGCTCTACCCCGAGGCGTTCAAGGATGTCGACCCGGCGCAGAACATTCGCGACTATTATGAAGCCTGGCTGCCGATAAAGGCGGATGGCGTCTTCGTTCTGCCCTACCAGGTCAACGGGCAATGAGCCTGGCAAGTGCCGAAGTCGAGGAGATGCGCGGCGATTATCGCCGTGCCTCACTGCGCAAAACGGCGGGCCTGTGGCTCGCCGTTGCGATCCTTGTCGTGCTGATGTTGTTCGATCTGACCACCGGACCGTCCGGCATGCCGCTGTCCGACGTGTGGAACGGGCTGCTTGCTGGTCCCGCCGGCGAGGACCGGATGATCGCGACCATTCTCTGGCAATTGCGTATGCCGCAAACGGTGATGGGCGTCGTGGTCGGCGCCTGCCTCGGACTGGCCGGATTGCAGATGCAGACCATTCTCGACAACCCGTTGGCCAGTCCCTTCACCCTCGGCTTTTCCGCCGCCGCAGGCTTTGGCGCAGCCCTTGCGATCATGTTCGGCGGCGCGCTGGCGCTTCCCGGCTACCTCGTCGTGCCGATCGCCGCCTTCGCCATGACGCTCTTCGCCTGTGGCATCGTCTATGCGATCGCCCGGCTGCGCGGCGCCTCGCCCGAGATCCTGGTTCTCGGCGGCATTGCCGTCTCCTTCTTTTTCCAATCGCTGCAATCCCTCTTGCAGTTTCTGGCCTCGCCGGAGGTGTTGCAACAGATCGTCTTCTGGCTGTTCGGCAGCCTGCTCAAGGCGACCTGGACCAGTGTCGCGGTCAGCGGTGCCATCTTCCTTGGCTGCCTGCCGTTCGTTGCGCGCAATTGTTGGGCGCTGACGGTTCTCAAGCTCGGCGACGCCAATGCCCGCAGTCTTGGCCTGTCGGTGGAACGCATGCGCCGGCAGACCTTCCTGCTGGTGGCGCTTTTGACGGCCGCCGCCGTCTCCTTCGTCGGCACGATCGGCTTCGTCGGGTTGATCGCGCCCCATGTTTGCCGCATGGCGGCCGGTGAGGACCATCGCTTCGCCCTGCCGCTCTCGGCTGTCATCGGCGCCATCATCCTTGTCGGCGCCTCGGTGCTGGGCAAGTTCATCTCGCCGGCCGCTGTTGTCCCCGTCGGTATCGTCACGGCGATCGCCGGCATTCCGATGCTGTTTGCGGTCATCTTCGCCAGCGGACGCAAGGGAGGTGTCGCATGAGCGACGGACTCGTCCTCGACAAAGTCTCGATCCGCTTCGGGCGCCATGTGGTCATGCAAGGCGTTGACCTGCGTTTTGGCGCGGGCCAGGTCGTCGGTCTGGTCGGTCCGAACGGCGCCGGCAAGTCCACCCTGCTCGGTGCCGTGGCCGGGCTTGTCGCCCACCGCGGCCGGATTACCTTTAACGGGCAGGCTATAGACCCGCGCGCCGTCGGGTACATGCCGCAGCATGCGCAGGTGCGCGCGCAGCTCAGCGTGCTCGAGGTGGTGCTGCTCGGTCGGCACGAGCGTCTCGGCTGGCGGGTCGACCAGGAGGCGCTTGCCGCCGCCGGCCGGATCCTGGCCTCCTTCGGCATTGCCGATCTTGCCTCACGGGCCATCCATACACTGTCGGGCGGCCAGCAGCAGCTGGTGCTGCTGGCTCAGCGGCTGTTGCGTGAGCCCAGACTCCTGCTGCTCGATGAGGCAACGAGCGCGCTCGACCTCGCGCACCAGATGCAGGTTTTCGCCCTGCTCAGGGTCTATGTGGCGCGCACAGGCGCGCTGGTGATGATCGCCATCCATGACCTCAATCTGGCCGCCCGTCATGCCGACAGCGTGGCGCTGCTCACGCGTGGCGGACTTGCCGGTGCCGGCCGCTTCGACGACGTCGTGACGCCCGCAGCCCTGCGCACCGTTTACGGCGTCGAGGCCGAATTCCTAACCTGCAGCGCGGCGCGGCCGGTGATCCTGCCGATTGCGCCATTCCATCCCGTCGGAACACACGCCGACGATCCGTCATGACAGGTCCGGCAATCGGCGGTACGGTGCCCATCCTTGCCGGACCTGTCGAAGGTGTCCGAAGGCACAAGTGCCTTGCGTTCGGGGTCAAATCCGAAACGGGTTTTCATGCCACGGCGAAACAGCGACAAGCGACGCTCTTGCAAGGCGCAAACGAACTGTGACAGTCTCAACTGCCAATCAGGGAGACCCATATGTCGCTTCGCCGCACCATTCTTGCCGGGCTTGCCGTCCTCGCGCTTGCGCCGCTCTCCGCGTTTTCCGCCGACCTGCCGGATCTCGGTGGAAAGACCGTGGTGGTGGTGACGGAAAACGCCTATCCGCCGCTGCAATTCATCGATCCGAAGTCGGGTCAGGCGATCGGCTGGGAATATGACGCGATGAACGAGATCGCCAAGCGGCTGAACTTCAAGGTCGAATACCAGAACACCTCGTGGGACGCGATGATCCAGGCGGTCTCCGACAATCAGTACAACATCGGCATGACCGGCATCACCATCAAGGATGAGCGCAAGGAAAAGGTCGACTTCTCCGATCCCTACATGCGTTCCGAGCAGTTCATGCTGGTGCGCGGTGACGAGAGCCGCTTTTCCGACGCCAAGAGTTTCGCGGCGGTGGACGATGCGCTGATCGCCGCGCAGCCCGGGACCTCGCCGTTCTACACCGCCGTCTACGAGATCCTCGACGGCAAGGAAGACAACCCGCGCATCAAGCTGTTCGAGACCTTCGGTGCGACTGTGCAGGCCCTGAAAGCCGGTGACGTCGATCTGGTACTCACCGACAGCGTGGCGGCCAAGGGCTATGTTGATGCCTCGAACGGCGGCCTCAAGGTGGTTGGCGGTGCGCTCGGCTCGGAAGACTTCGGTTTCATCTTTCCCAAGGGGTCTGACCTCGTCCAGCCGGTCAACGCGGCGCTCGCCGCGCTCAAGGCCGATGGGACCATCGCGGCGCTCGATAAGAAGTGGTTCCTCGACTACAAGATGGGCGAATGAACCTGCCCTGCCTTGACGTTCGGGCGCCTCGCTAATGGGGTTCCAGACGCTTCCGTCCCGTGATGACAAGGGCGAGCGACCCTTTTGGCTCTATGGTCTGGTGGCAATCGGTATCGCGCTGGCCATCGTCATTGCGGTCAATGATGTTTACGCCCAGGTCTTCATGGTCGTCGGCAAGGGCGTGTTCGTCACCATATTCGTCACACTCGTCGCCTTCGCCTTGGCGATGGTGCTCGGGCTTTCCATTGCGCTCCTCGGCATGTCGAACAACGTCGTGCTGCGCCAGGCCGCGCGCTTCTACGTTGAGGTGATCCGCGGCATCCCGATCCTGGTGCTGCTGTTCTACATCGCCTTCGTCGGCGCTCCGGGACTGGTCGCGCTCTATAATCTTGTGGTTTCACCGCTGATCGCCGCCGACTGGCTGGAGCCGATGGTGGTGCGCGACCTATCGTTGATGTGGCGGGCGATCATTGCCCTGATGATCGCCTATTCGGCTTTCATCGCCGAGATTTTCCGCGCCGGATTCCAGGCTGTCGACAGGGGGCAGATCGAGGCGGCCATGTCGCTTGGGCTCAATCGCTACCAGCGCTTCCGGCTGATCGTCTTTCCCCAGGCGATCCGGACGATCTTTCCGCCGCTCTCCAACGATTTCATCTCGATGGTCAAGGATTCCTCGCTTGTTTCGGTGCTTGGGGTCGCCGATATCACGCAGATGGCCAAGGTCTATGCGGCTGGATCATTCCGCTTTTTCGAGACCTATTCGATCGTCAGCTATGTTTATCTGATTCTCACTATCGGCCTTTCGCTGGCTCTGCGGCGAGTGGAGAAACGGATGCGGGAACGGACAGCAGGCTGACGTGCAAGCGGGCTGGTCGTCGAGTCAGGCGGCCGCAGCCTTGCGGAAGTCAAGATAGCTTGCGCCGAGCCCCTCCTTCAGGGCCTCAAGAACGGGGATCGCATCGTCGAAACAGGCGTCAGGCGTGAGGTAGCGTTGCGGATCGCCATTGGCGAACACCCGTGCTGCTTCGTGGAAGGACGAGGGTTCCCGTTGCACGGCCGCGCAAAAGGAGGTGATGCCGAAACGCGCATTGACCTGCAGTGCGCGAGTCCGCTGCGGCTGCGTTAACGGAAGGGACTGCGACTGCAGGAAACCGTGGATATCGGCGAAGCGCAGGATTTGCGTATGACGCATACTGGCCTCGGCGGGGAGCCCGACGTCGCGGTAGAGCGACAGCTTGGTCGCCAGAATGCTGGACTCATCGCGCCAGCGGCCGAGGTCGTAACGATAGAGTGTCGCCGGGTCATGGACGACTCGGCCCGTTGCGACGAGAGACAAAACAAGCGCCCAGTCGCAATAAGCACCGCGGGTTGGATGGTGGTCACGAAGCATGCGCCACACATGCGTGAAGGGGGCCGAGCGCCAGATGCTGTAGTAGAGCGTGTTGTCGCCTTGCGCGGATCGATTGTAGGCGATGATGCGGTCGCCGGCATCCGTCTCATCAAGGGTGAACTGCTTGACCGTCACTACCCCGTCGGTTGCGGTCCAGAGCAGCGTCGACGGGCGGACTGCGATGACGTCATCTGCCAGGCTGTCGAGACGGAGTCGTTCTTGCCCCGGATGGAGATGCAGCACATCGTCATCGCCCATGGGCATGAGAAAAGGCGTGTCTGCTTTTTCGAAGGCAGCCAGTCCATTGTCGAGGGCTGAATAGCCGGAGGTGTCGAGATAGGTAAGGCAGGGCGAGGCGCCTTCAAAACGGGCGCGCTTCTCCGGATCGCCGGAATTGTCGGCAATAATGACCCTTGCGCCGGTTTTCTCGGCGTAAATCAGGGCGCTTTCCAGCGCCAGTCGGCTGGAGGCGTAAGGGCGGTTGCTGGGGATGCAAATTGACAGCATGGCTATTCACGATTCTTGTGTTTGCTGCGAAACATGTCAGCCGAGGCTAGCGCTAAACTTGCGCATGCGAGCGTCAGCCTTCCTTGAGGAGACTGCGCGAAATCCGGTATTTTCCGGTTGTGGCTTGTCCCGACAGCTTTCCTCAGGCGCCTTCAGGTTGGTTCACGTCTCTGACAGTCGGCGCATGAGTCGGTTGCCGATGTCGGCGGGAAATGCTAGAGGAGCCGGCTATGGGATCGAAATTCGGATGCCTCGCGAACCAGTTCATCGTGCTGCAGGATCATAAGCGTCTGCCGGCACGTTTTTTCGCGCGCGTCTCCGGGGCGCTCATCAGCTTTCTAGGCTAAGCGCTGTCATTGGCGTCGCTTGACGGCGTCCTGCCCGAATTCCATTTTCACACTCAGACGGATCTTCAGCCATGAGCGCACCCCGTACCCTCTACGACAAGATTTTCGACGACCACCTGGTCGACCGCCAGGACGACGGCACCTGTCTTCTCTACATCGACCGTCATCTCGTGCATGAGGTGACGAGCCCGCAGGCCTTCGAAGGTCTGCGCATGGCGCACCGTACGGTGCATGCGCCGCAGAAGACGCTCGCCGTCGTCGACCATAACGTGCCAACCACGCCGGATCGCCACACCGGCATCAAGAACGAGGAAAGCCGCATCCAGGTCGAGGCGCTGGCGCATAACGCCGCCGAGTTCGGCGTGGAATATTATTCCGAGAACGACAAGCGTCAGGGCATCGTCCACATCGTCGGGCCGGAACAGGGTTTCACCTTGCCGGGCATGACCATTGTTTGCGGCGACAGCCACACCTCGACCCATGGCGCGTTTGGCGCTCTGGCGCACGGTATCGGCACGTCTGAAGTGGAGCACGTTCTGGCCACCCAGACGCTGATCCAGTCGAAGGCGAAGAACATGCTGGTGCGCGTCGACGGCCAGCTGCCGGAAGGCGTCACCGCCAAGGACATCATTCTCGCCATCATCGGCGAGATCGGCACCGCCGGCGGCACCGGCCACGTCATCGAATTCGCCGGTGAGGCGATCCGCTCGCTGTCGATGGAAGGACGCATGACGGTTTGCAACATGACGATCGAGGGCGGCGCCCGAGCCGGCCTGATTGCGCCGGACGAAAAGACCTTCGAATACATCAAGGGCAAGCCGCGGGCGCCGAAGGGCGAGGCCTGGGATCAGGCCGTTGCATACTGGAAGACGCTGCATACGGACGAGGGCGCGCATTTCGACAAGGTTGTTGTGCTCGACGCCGCCAACCTGCCTCCGATCGTTTCCTGGGGGTCCTCGCCGGAGGACGTCGTGTCGATCCAAGGCGTCGTTCCCAACCCGGACGACATCCAGGACGAGAACAAGCGCACATCGAAGTGGCGGGCGCTCGACTACATGGGCCTGAAGCCCGGCACCAAGATGACCGACATCGCCATCGACCGCGTGTTCATCGGCTCTTGCACCAATGGCCGCATCGAGGACCTGCGCGCCGCCGCCAAGGTGCTGGAAGGCCGCCACGTCGCGCCGACCGTTTCGGCCATGGTCGTTCCGGGCTCGGGTCTGGTCAAGGAACAGGCGGAAGCCGAGGGGCTCGACAAGATCTTCAAGGATGCCGGTTTTGAATGGCGCGAGCCGGGTTGCTCGATGTGCCTTGCGATGAACGACGACCGGCTGAAACCGGGTGAACGCTGCGCCTCAACCTCGAACCGCAATTTTGAAGGTCGTCAGGGCTACAAGGGTCGCACGCACCTGGTCTCGCCAGCGATGGCCGCTGCCGCCGCCGTTGCTGGCCACTTCGTCGACATTCGCGACTGGAAATAACCTTTCGCCCGTCCATGTTTTGAACGGGGCCGCCCGCAGCGATGCGGGCGGCCTTTTCCGTTGCCGCCTCGCCATCTCTGGATGAAGCGGAGAGCGGGCATTGCAAAGCGGCGGAAAGCGGCTATCGTCGCCTCGTCACAAAACTGTCATATGGCGCCCCTCCTCCGATGCTTCGGCCGCTTCCGAAATTCTCCGCTTTGCCGTCACCCGGATTACTGGCGGGGTGGCCGTGAGTGCGATCGCCGTTGGGCTGGCGCTGGTCGCGGCCATCCTACATGCGAGCTGGAACGCCTTCCTGCGCAATGGCGCCGACCGGTTGTGGTCGGTAACGGTGATGGGGCTGGCCGGCACCGCGATCGCCGTTCCCTTCATCGCCTATTTTCCCCTGCCGGGATCGGCGGCCTGGTTCTACATATTGCTCTCGTCGGGCTTGCAGGTGGGCTATAGTCTGTTCCTCGTCGCCGCCTATCGCCATGGCGAACTCGGTCAGGTCTATCCGATCGTGCGTGGCACGGTGCCGCTTCTGGTGACGCTTGGCGGTTTCCTGTTCTTCGGCCAGATTCTCGGGGTCTATCAGACGCTTGGTGTCGTGCTGGTGGCGGCCGGGATCATGAGCCTGTCGCTCGGCAAGACGCGGGCGGCGAATTCCTCGCTTGCCTATGCACTGCTTACCGGGCTGATCATCGCCTGCTATTCGACAGTCGATTCGCGCGGCGTACACATGGTCGAGCAGCCGTCCGCCTATGCCATGTGGGTGCTTTTCCTCTACGGCTTGATGCTCGCTGCGACCTATGCGGTCGCGCGGCGCGGCCTTGTCATCGACGTGCGCTCGCCCGTGACCTGGAAGGCGGTGGGCGGCGGGGTGGTGGCGCTCATGGCCTATGGTCTGGTCGTCATTGCCTATGCCTATGCGCCGGCGGGGCTGGTGACGGCGGTGCGTGAGACGAGCGTGGTTTTCGCCGTATTGATCGGCGCGCTTTTCCTTGGCGAGCGCTTCACGCTGCGGCGGTTCATAGCCTGTCTCATCGTCGCGGTTGGCGCGATCTGCGTCAGCCTCTAGAATGGCGCGGGCGCGTGCGGCATGCGCTGGCTAAGCCTATGTTTCATGTGAATCATTTTCCCCAGGGAGGCGGCGACGATGGCATCGAGCCAGGCGGATAGACCGGCAAAACGCCAAGGGCTGCGGCTTTTGCTATTGCGCCATGCGAAATCGGCCTGGCCGGACGGCGTGGCGGATGAGGAGCGGCCGCTCAACGCCCGAGGGCGCGCGTCCGCGTCAATGGTCGGCGACTATCTGGCGCGCGAGGGGCTTGTTCCCGATCTGGCGCTGGTCTCGTCCGCGCGACGCACGCGGGAGACCTGGGCTCTGGTCGGCGAGTGTCTTCCTCGGACGCCCAAGGTGCGGCAGGAGCCTGGACTCTACGCGGCAAGCGCCGAGGATATGCTCGGTGTTCTGCGCCGCGTGGAGGCGATTTTCCCTACCGTGCTGATCCTGGCGCACAATCCGGGCACGCAGGATCTGGCGCTGCTGCTGTCGGGGGCGGGTGAAAAGTCGCAACGACGAGAGATTGGCGAGAAATATCCGACAGCGGGACTTGCGGTGATCGACTTCGGTCTCGACGACTGGGGGAAAGTCGGCGCGGGCGCGGGCTTTCTGGAGCGCTTCGTCACGCCGCGGATGCTCGGCTGAGGCGGGCCGGGCAAGATGTGGTCCGTGTCCGCGGAACCTGGAGCAATTCCAGCAAAAACGTGTAGCGGTTTTGCGTCCGGAAGTGCGTAAAACAGACAGATAGAGCATCGGAGGCGGCTCGGTTTTTGCCGGCGATGCTCTAGAATACCCGCAGCACGGTACGATCGTTGAGGAAGGGCAGCAGACGGCGCATGTCGGCGGGGGAAAGCGCGACGCAGCCCTCGGTCGGCGTATAGCCCGGCCGGGCGAGGTGAAAGAAGATCGCCGAGCCGCAGCCGCGCCGGCGGGAAAGGATGTTCCAGTCGAGAACGATGCAAACGTCATAGAGGTGGTCGTCGCGCAGCAGTTTCTCGTGGCTGGCGGCGAAGGGGGTGGTGACCGGGCGGTTATAGGCCGGGTGGCCGGGGGCATCGCACCAGAGCATGGTCTTGCGGATGCGTTTGACAGGCAGGGCCGTCGGCAGCGCGCCCATGCGCTCGCCACGGCGATAGCCAAAGAGCAGGCGCATGGCAGCGCGCGGGGTGGCGCCGTCGCCTTCGCGCTTGAGGCCGGTGACGCCGGAGCGGCCCAGTGCCGCGCGCAGGCGCAAGGGACCGTATTGCAGGATACCTTGCGTCGGGTTCCCCGGGGCCGGCCTGACGATGATCTGTTTGCCGGTTTTGCGCGTTTCGCCCCTTGTTTTTCGTCGTCGGGTCACGAGATTTTGCCTTGCCTGTGAATATCGGTGTATTCATAGCACTTCGAACCGGCACGCCAAGACGAACGGCACGAACGCAAACAGGAAGATCATATGACGGTGCGGACCATTCTGCTGGTAGACGATGACAACGATCTGCGCGAGACGCTGGTCGAACAGCTCTCGCTCTACGACGAATTCACCCTCACCGAGGCGGACAATGCGGCCGAGGGTATGCAGGCCGCGCGCAGCGGCCAGGTCGATCTGCTGATCATGGATGTGGGCCTGCCCGACATGGACGGGCGCGAGGCGGTGAAACTTCTGCGCAAGGGCGGTTTCAGGGCGCCGGTGATCATGCTGACCGGTCATGATACCGATGCCGACACCATCCTCGGTCTGGAGGCCGGCGCTAACGACTATGTCACCAAACCGTTCCGCTTTGCCGTGCTGCTCGCGCGCATTCGCGCACAATTGCGCCAGCATGAGCAGAGCGAGGACGCGACCTTCGGCGTCGGGCCCTATCTGTTCAAACCGAGCCAGAAGCTCCTCACCACCGAGGATGGCAAGAAGATCCGACTGACGGAGAAAGAGGCGGCGATCATCCGCTATCTTTATCGCGCCGGCCAGACGGTGGTGACGCGCGATGTCTTGCTCGAGGAGGTCTGGGGCTATAATTCCGGGGTGACGACGCATACGCTCGAGACCCATGTCTATCGCCTCAGGCAGAAGATCGAGCGCGATCCGTCCAATGCCGAGATCCTGGTCACCGAGAACGGCGGCTACAAGATCGTTCCCTGACGACCGGAGTTTTCCATGGCACTCGCCGACGATATAGACCTTCTGGCCAAGGTGCCGTTGTTTGCCGGGCTCTCCTCGGATCAGCTGCGGCTGATCGCCTTCGGTGCCGAGCACCGGCCCGTCGCCAAGGGGCAGGCGCTGTTTCGCGAGAAATCTCCGGCCGAATGCGCCTATGTGGTGGCACGGGGCGAATTCGAGTTGTCAACGCTGGGACGCGGCGGCAAGCCGAAGAGCGAGGGTGTTGTCGGACGGGGCGTCATGCTGTCGGAACTGGCGCTGGTCACCATGGTCGAGCGCAAGTACACGGCGGTCGCCTCCGAGGATGCCGACGTTATCCGCATCACGCGGGCGCTGTTCCATCGCTTGCTGGAGGAATATCCGGACATGGCGGTGGTGATCGAGGGCCGCATCCGCGCGGCGCTCGCCAGCCTGATCGACGGTGCCGCGGCTATGGCCGGGCGCTTCGAATAGCGATTTCCTAGAGCATCACCGGCGAAACCGAGTCGCCCGCGATGCTCTATCTATTTGTTTTTACGCAATTCCGGACGCAAAACCGCTACGCACTTCTGCTGGAATTACTCTAGAGAGAGAAACGCGCGGTCACAGGGACGTGGTCGGATGGGCGGTCCCAGCCTCGCGCCTCGCGCAGCACTTCGATCGAGCGCAGGTTATCCTTCAGGTCGGGCGAGGACCAGACATGGTCGAGCCGGCGGCCCTTGTCCACGCCGGACCAGTCCTTGGCCCGGTAGCTCCACCAAGTGTAGAGCTTCTGGTCTTCCGGCACCTGCTCCCGCATCAGGTCGATCCAGCCGCCTTCGCGCATGACCTCGAGCAGGCCCTCGGTCTCGATCGGTGTGTGGCTGATGATCTTCAGCATCTTCTTGTGCGACCAGACGTCGTTTTCCAGCGGGGCGATATTGAGATCGCCGACGAGGATGGCCGAGACGCCGGGTTCGGCATCGGCCTTCAGGTCGCGCATCTCGCCGATGAAATCGAGCTTGTGGCCGAATTTCGGGTTGACCGCGCGGTCCGGTTCGTCGCCGCCGGCGGGTACATAGAAATTATGGATGCGGATGCGACGGCCGCCCCATTCGAAGATTGCCGAGATATGACGGGCATCACCGACGCCGCAGAAATCCTGGCGATGATCTTCAGTGAGCGGAAAGCGCGAGGCGATCGCCACGCCGTGATAGCCCTTCTGGCCGTGGATGATGATGTTGTCATAGCCGAGCGCTTTGAGCGCGTCGGCCGGGAACTCGTCGTTCTGGCACTTGATTTCCTGCAAGCACAGGATGTCGGGAGCTGCGCTCTTGAGGAAATCCTCGACGATCGGCAGGCGAAGCCGCACCGAGTTGATGTTCCAGGTGGTGATTGAAAGGGTCATCTGATGGCTGCTCCCGGCTATCGCGCCTCGCAGCTTTAGGCAATTCCACCGGGCCTGAACAGCAAAAGGCGGCCCTTGGGCACAAGGGCCGCCTTTTCTCCACAGGGCAGAACCCGTGTTTAGCGTTTCTGGCCGTGCACATCGGCGTAGGGGATCTCGAAGACACTCGGATCGAGTTGTACGCCGTTCTGCACGTTGAAGATCATGACGGACGTATCCTTGGCCTGGACATCGGTGATCGTCCACTGCCGCAGGTCGAAGGTCTTCGGGTCGAACATCAGGGTAATGGTCGAATCGCCGAAGATCGTCTTGTCGCCCAGCACGATGGTGGTCAGATCCGCCTCTTCCTTGACATCGCGCACCATCTGGTGGCCGAGATCGATCTTGTCGGCCAGCAGCAGGCTGAGCGGCGTCTTTGACAGGGGGTAGAGGTCCCAGGTCTTCAGCTTCACGTTACCGATGACGACGTTCTTGCCGTCGGCGATCACGCGCATGGGCGAGGGCTTCTCATAGTTAAAGCGCAACTTGCCGGGACGCTGGATAAAGAACTTACCACCGGTCTGTTCGCCGCGCGGGCCGAACTGGACGAATTCGCCCATCATCGTCTTCACCGAGGAGAAATGGTCGGCGACCTTCTGTGCTGCGCTGGGGTCGGTGGCGGCAAGCGCTGACGGTGGCGAGGCGGCAAAGGCAAGACATGCGGCTGCGCCGGCCGCGAACTGGCGGCGCGTCGCAGAAGCCGGAAGGCCCGCCATGCGTTCGAAATTGTCTTCAGTCATCCGGAACTCCTTCATATCATGCCTCATCGCCGAAGAAGACGGCGTCTTCATGGCCGAGCGGGCGAAAGCTGACGCGGTCAGACGACGTGGCACGGGGGCAACGTCCGGCAGGCCTGTTGGTTTAACGCTCGATGATGTCGGCCTCTGTCGGTACGAGGATCTCACGCTTGCCGGCATGGTTTGCCGGGCCGATAATGCCCTCTTTCTCCATCCGCTCGATCAGCGACGCGGCACGGTTGTAGCCGATGCCGAGACGGCGCTGGACATAGGAGGTCGAAGCCTTGCCGTCGCGCAGGACGATCGCCACGGCCTGATCGTAAGGGTCGTCGGATTCGGACAGGTTGGAGGTGCCGGCCGGACCGCCGCCGTCTTCGTCCTCATCCTCATCAACGGTGATCGCGTCAAGATATTGCGGCGACCCTTGCGTCTTCAGATAGGCGACGATCTCCTCGACTTCCGTGTCGGAGACGAAGGGTCCGTGAACGCGCTGAATACGTCCGCCGCCGGCCATATAGAGCATGTCGCCCATGCCGAGCAGCTGTTCGGCGCCCTGCTCGCCGAGAATCGTGCGGCTGTCGATCTTCGATGTCACCTGGAAGGATATGCGGGTCGGGAAGTTGGCCTTGATCGTGCCGGTGATGACGTCGACTGACGGGCGCTGGGTCGCCATGATGACATGGATGCCGGCGGCACGGGCCATCTGGGCAAGCCGCTGCACGGCACCTTCGATGTCCTTGCCGGCGACCATCATCAGGTCGGCCATTTCGTCGATGATGACGACAATATAGGGGATCGGCTGGAGATCGAATTCCTCGGTCTCGTAGATCGCCTCGCCGGTCTGGCGGTCGAAACCGGTCTGGACTGTGCGGGTCAGCACTTCGCCTTTGGCGAGCGCCTGTTCGACACGGCTGTTGAAGCCGTCGATGTTGCGCACGCCGATCTTCGACATCTTCTTGTAGCGCTCCTCCATCTCGCGGACGGTCCACTTGAGCGCCACCACCGCCTTCTTCGGGTCGGTGACCACCGGTGACAGCAGGTGGGGGATGCCATCATAGACGGAGAGTTCGAGCATTTTCGGGTCGATCATGATCAGGCGGCACTTCTCCGGCGGCAGCCGGTAGACGAGCGAGAGGATCATGGTGTTGATGGCGACCGACTTGCCCGAGCCGGTGGTGCCGGCCACCAGCAGGTGGGGCATCTTGGCCAAGTCGGCGATCACGGGTTCGCCACCGATGGTCTTGCCGAGCGCCATGGCGAGCTTGGCCTTGTTGCTGTCGAAGTCCTGGCTGCCTATCAGTTCGCGCAGGTAGACGGTTTCACGGCGCTGGTTGGGCAGCTCTATGCCGATCGCATTGCGGCCTGGGACGACGGCGACGCGGGCGGCGATCGCGCTCATCGAGCGGGCGATGTCGTCGGCGAGGCCGATGACACGGGACGACTTGATGCCGGGCGCCGGTTCCAGTTCGTAGAGGGTCACGACCGGGCCGGGACGGACCTGGATGATCTCACCCTTGACGCCGAAATCCTCCAGCACGCCCTCCAGCATGCGGGCGTTCTGTTCGAGCGCGTCGGCGGAAAGCGTCGCGTCTCGCGCGACAGCCTTCGGTTCGGCAAGCAGATGGACGGACGGGAGCTGGAAGCCGTCCGGCCGTAACAGCGAGCCCTGGGCATCGCGCTCGACGCGGGCGCCGGGCCTCGGGCGGGCTGCGGGGGCGACGACACGCTTTTGTGTCCGGCCGTCGTCCGGCAGGATGCCGGCAGGGCGCGGCATGTCGTCGATGTCGAAGGGCCCGGTGTCAAAATCGTCATCCATGTCGCCGGCGATCGGCGGAGGAGCGACGATATGGCGCGAGGGCGCGGCAACCCGGCCAGAGGAGAGCGGCGCGCCATCGAGCGAAGGTTCGCGGCGCTCGTGCGGCGCGGGGACCTTGGGGCGGGCAGGCTCGTTGAGCATGCCGAACTCGTCCTCATTGAAATCATAAGGCTGCTCGAAGCGAGGGCTACGTTCCTTCGGCTTAAGGCCGAGCAGGCGGCGGGCGCGAGCCCGCATCGTGTACCAGGTGTGGACCATCACCCCGAGCGCGAGCGCGACCGGTCCTTCGCGGTCGTCTTCCTCGTCATCCGTGACGGCGGGTGTGGAGGCCTTCTTGCGCTCGGCTGGCGCGGTGTCGGCGCGAGGCTCGCGCGCGCTGTCGCGGCCGATCAGGCCGGCGGCGAACAGCAGCAGCCAGGTGGCCGGAAGGGCGAGTATCGCGCCCAGAACCATGGAGAAAGTGCCGGTTGGATAGGCGCCGATGAAGAGGCCCGGAAAACGCAGGATCATGTCGCCGAACACCCCGCCGATGCCGTTGGGGATCGGCCATGTGGCGGGCGGCGGGAAGCAACCGACCATGGCGGAGGCGACGATCGAACCGACGGCCCAGGCGCCGAGGCGGGCGGGAATACGCGACACCGGCCGGCCGGTGATCAGCGCGAGCGACCAAGCGAGCACCGGGAGCAGGGCAAGCAGGCTCGAAAGTCCGAAGAATTGCAGCATGATGTCGGCGAAGACGGCACCGCCATAGCCGAGGATATTGGTCGGCTCATTGGCGGTGGCATAGGACAGGCTCGGATCGGCGACGTTCCAGGTGGCGAGTGCCGCAACCGCCAGGACGAGGCCCAGGAAGAGCGCGAAGCCGACAAGCGCCAGCGCCTGTCGCACCACGAAGGCGCTGAGCGCGAAGCGGGTGGACTGTTCCTCGATCGCGGCCGAATTGCCTCTGTTCATCTTGCTGCCCGTCCATCTGGTGAATGTTTCCGGCCCGGAGGTGGACCCGGCGCGCGCCACGGCACGGCCATTCATGATCGGTACAGTACATGGTTGGGGGTTAATGGCGCATTAACCATGGCGCGCGGGAAGGGGCCGGCGGGCCGGACAAAAAAGCCCGGACAGGGTCCGGGCAAACAAGAGCCTCAATGGCCCTGACGGGAGGAGGTGCCGCGCCGGTGAACCGGCGCGGCGGATCCGCTTAGGAGTGGTAGGCGGCTTCGCCGTGCGAGGCGAGGTCGAGACCTTCGCGCTCGGCTTCGACCGGAACGCGCAGGCCGACGATGACATCGACAACCTTGTAAAGGATGGCCGAGCCGACGCCGCACCAGACGAGGGTGACGAGCACAGCCTTGACCTGGATCATGAACTGCGCGCCCATGGTGACGCCTTCGGCATAACCGATGCCGCCGAGCGACGCGGAGGCGAAGATGCCGGTCGCCAGCGCACCGAACAGGCCGCCGATGCCGTGAACGCCGAAGACGTCGGCGGTGTCATCGTAACCGAACTTGTTCTTCACCACCGATACGAAGAAGTAGCACAGCGGCGAAACGAGCAGGCCCATGACGATCGCGCCCATCGGGCCGGCGATACCGGCAGCCGGGGTGATGGCGACGAGGCCGGCGATCATGCCGGAAGCGGCGCCGAGCATGGACGCCTTGCCACGGGTGAAGGTTTCGACAGCGACCCACGATACGATGGCGGCGGCCGTGGCGATGAAGGTGTTGACGGTCGCGAGCATAGCGCCGCCGGAAGCCTCCAGGTTGGAACCGGCGTTGAAGCCGAACCAGCCGACCCACAGCATGGCTGCGCCGACGAGAGTCAGCGTCATGGAGTGCGGTGCCATCATGTCCTTGCCGAAGCCGATACGCTTGCCGACCATGATCGAACCGATCAGACCGGCGACGCCGGCGTTGATGTGAACGACGGTACCACCGGCGAAGTCAAGCGCGCCCCAGCCGAACAGCAGGCCGTTGGCATCCCAGACCATGTGGGCGATCGGGAAGTAGACGAAGGTGACCCACAGCAGGCAGAAAAGGATCGCTGCCGAGAACTTGATGCGCTCGGCGAAAGCGCCGACGATCAGGGCCGGGGTGATGGCGGCGAAGGTCATCTGGAACAGCATGAAGATGTATTCCGGAATGACGGCATCGGAGAAGGTCGCCGCGGTCGAGTCCATGTTGACGCCGGACAGGAACAGCTTTGCCGTGCCGCCGAAGAAGGCGTTTTCCGCGCCGCCGAAGGCGAAGGAATAGCCGTAGATGACCCAGGCCAGCATGATGGCCGCACCGGCGACGGTGCACTGCATCAGAACCGAGAGCATGTTCTTCGCGCGGACCAGGCCGCCGTAGAACAGCGCGAGGCCCGGAACCAGCATGAACAGAACGAGGATCGTGCAGAGGAACATGAAGGCGGTATCGCCCTTGTCCGGCACGGGTGCGGCGGCTACGGCCTCGGCTGCGGCCGGGGCTGCTTCCTGGGCAAAGGCGATGACCGGCGTCAGCACGCCGGCCGTGGCCACGCCCAAGGCCCCGAAAGCGGAAGAAAACTTAGAAAATGACATCAGAAACAACTCCCCTAACAGCCGTCTTACAGAGCTTCAGAATTGGTTTCGCCGGTGCGGATTCGCACGGCTTGGTCGATCGCATAGACAAAGATCTTGCCGTCGCCGATCTGGCCAGTCTTGGCGGACGCAGCGATCGCTTCGACGGCCTTGTCCGCGAGTTCGGAGGCTACGGCGATCTCGATCTTCAATTTTGGTAGAAAGCTTACGGCGTATTCGGTGCCGCGGTAGATCTCAGTGTGCCCCTTCTGGCGCCCGTAACCCTTCACTTCGGTCACGGTCAGGCCCTGAATGCCAACAGCGGTGAGGGCTTCGCGCACCTCATCCAGCTTGAACGGCTTGATGATGGCCATCACAATTTTCATCTGGTTCCCATCCTTTGCTTGTCCTCGGCCCCGAGCCGACTCTCCTGCCGCCGGCAAGAGAAGACGCCGTGCGACTGATGTGTGACATTCAAAGTATGTGCCAGTTTGGATGCGGCTAATAAGTTATTGAAATATAAAGGCTATGCGGAGCCAATCTAATAAACGGGCATTTGATTGGCGGTTGACCGCACAAAAAATAAGCAAAAATACAGTTTTGCTCTCGATTTAGGCGTTTGCTCTTTTGCGGATCAGGCCTTCCTGGGCGACGGAAGCGATCAGTGTGCCATCCCGGCCATAGATGCTGCCACGGGTCATGCCGCGAGCGCCGGATGCGCTCGGGCTGTCCTGGGTATAAAGAAGCCAATCCTCAAGCCGGCAGGGGCGGTGGAACCACATGGCATGGTCGAGACTCGCGGGCTGGATTTCCGGATTGAAGATCGAGGTTCCGTGCGGGTAGAGCGATGTGTCCAGCAGGGTCATGTCGGAGAGATAGGCGAGGACGGCATACTGATAATGGTGATCGTCCGGCACTGGACCGGTGGTGCGCACCCAGATATGGGCGCTGGGGTCCAGCTTCTCGTTCGAGATGTAGTGGGTGAGGGAGACCGGGCGAATCTCGATGGGGCGTTCGCGCCCCCAATAACGCTTGACCGTGTCGGGCGCCTGGGCAAGGAAGACCTCGCGGAATTCCTTCTCGCCCATCAACTCTTCGGGCTTGGTCACGTCCGGGATCGCCATCTGGTGATCGTAGCCGGGCTCTTCGATCTGGAACGAGCAGGACATGGCGAAGATGGTCTTGCCGTGCTGGATGGCGACGACGCGACGGGTGGAGAAGCTCGAACCGTCACGGGTCCGTTCGACCTCAAAGATGATCGGCACCGTGGGGTCGCCGGGGCGGACGAAATAGGCGTGGAGCGAATGGACGCGACGGTCGTTGTCGACGCAGCGCTGCGCCGCCATCAGAGCCTGGGCGATAACCTGGCCGCCGAACACGCGTTGCCAGCCGTTTTGCGGGCTCATGCCGCGAAACAGGTTTTCCTCGAGTTTTTCGAGATCCAGGGTCTCGATCAGTCGGTCCATGGCTGTGGGATTTTCGCCTGACTGCGGCATAATAGCGTGGCCCCGCTTATAGGAACAAGTTCAAGGCTGATCTATATAGGAGTGAAGACATGCACAAGGGTAAAGGAAATTCGCCATGCTGGATTTGCTGATCGTCGGCGGTGGCTATGTCGGCCTTTCGGTCGCAGTCGCAGTCAAGCAGGCCGCTCCGCATCTCGCCGTCGAAGTGATCGAGGCGGCTCCGGACGGAGCCTGGAAGAAGGATCCGCGCGCCTCGGCGATCATCGCCGCAGCGACCAAGATGCTGGATGTCTTCGGCATCTGGGACCGCATCGAGCCGGAGGCCCAGCCGATCACGAAGATGATCGTTACCGATTCGAAGACCTCCGATCCCGTGCGCCCGGTCTTTCTCACCTTTGATGGTACGGTGGAGGAGGGGCGACCGTTCGCCCATATGATCCCGAACGTCGCCATGGTCGGCGCGCTGCGCGCGGCCTGCGAGCAGGCCGGCATAAGCATTCGCCAGGGCGTGCGCGCGACGGGTTTCAAGAATACCGGGCCAGCGGCGGAGCTGACGCTGTCGGACGGGTCGGTTCTCTCGGCCCGGCTGGTGGTTGCCTGCGATGGAGTGCGCTCGAAGCTGCGTGACCTTGCGGGGATCAAGACGGTCACCTGGGACTACGGCCAGTCCGGCATCGTGACGACGGTCGAGCATGAGCGGCCGCATGACGGATGCGCCGAGGAGCATTTCCTGCCGTCCGGCCCCTTCGCCATCCTGCCACTGAAGGGCAATCGCTCGTCGCTGGTGTGGACCGAGCGCACAGCCGAGGCCGACCGGCTGGTGGCTTCGGACGATCTGGTGTTCGAGGAGGAGCTGGAACGGCGTTTCGGCCACAAGCTCGGGCCGATTCGCGCGACCGGAGACCGCCGCGCCTTCCCGCTCGGGCTGACGCTCGCCCGGCAATTCGTCGCGCCGCGCATCGCGCTGGCCGGCGACGCCGCCCATGGTATCCACCCGATTTCCGGCCAGGGACTCAATCTCGGCTTCAAGGACGTGGCGGCACTGGCCGAGACGATCGTCGCGGCGGATCGGCTGGGTCTCGATATCGGCGATCTCAACGTGCTCGAACGCTATCAGACCTGGCGGCGCTTCGACACCTTCCGCATGGGCGTCACAACCGATGTGCTGAACCGGATGTTCTCCAACGATTTCACGCCGCTTCGCGTCATCCGCGACGTCGGGCTCGGGCTGGTCGATCGGTTGCCGGTGCTGAAATCCTATTTCATCCGTGAGGCCGCCGGTACGGGTAACGGCGGCGCGCCGAAGCTTCTGGCGGGCGAGGCGATCTGAACGGCCTCACCGTTCGCCAGTCTCCTTGCCTGCAAGCCCCGTGCTATTGGCGTTTGGTCGATGACACATGTTCGCGGTGTTGATTGTGTCGGTCTGGCGGGGAGTCGGCCAGACCGCTCACCTCCCGCTCACTCGCTGATCTTGCGGGCCTCCGACACAAGCATGATCGGAATGCCATCGCGGATCGGGTAGGCGAGCCGGGCGCGCTCGGAGATCAGCTCGTTCTTGTCGCGGTCATAGCTCAGGCGGCCTTGCGTCAGTGGACAGACCAGCAGTTCGAGCAGTTTCACGTCCACCTTGCTCATTCGCTCGTCCATGGCTATCCGAGGTCCTATTGCAGACGTGGTTCGCTATCGCCGAACTCGCGGGCGAGCAGGATCTCGGTGATGGCGATCAGGGTTTCGGCGCGGGTCTTCAAGTCCGGGGCCTCAAGCAGTGCCTGTTTTTCCGCTGGGCCGAAGGGCGACATCATCGAAAGGGAATTGACCAGCGTGACATTGCTGGCACGTTCTACGCTTTCCCAGTCGGCCTCGAGCTTGTTGGCGTCGAGATAGGCGCGGAAGGCAGCGAGCAGGCCAGAGCGGTCGACGCTTGTCTCCTCGTCGGGATCGCTCTTGAGGTCGGAGATGAAGGGCGCGATGCGAAAGCTGCGATAGGGCTTGGCGCCGTTTACCTCGTCGAGCAGGCGAAAGCGACAGATGCCACCGAGCGAGGTGATATAGCGACCGTCGCCGGTCTCGGTGAGTGAGGTGATTCGGCCGATACAGCCGATCTGGCAGAGGGCCGGGCGTTCGGGCAGGATGTCGCCCGTCAGGCCTTCGGTGAGTGCAGGCTGGATCATGCCGATCAGTCGGTTTCCGGCCATGGCCGCATCGAACATGGCGATATAGCGCGGTTCGAAAATATTGAGCGGCAACTGACCGCCCGGCAGGAGAAGGGCGCCGGCGATCGCAAATACCGGCAAAACCTCCGGCAGGTCGTTCTCGGTCAGATATCTGGCATTGCCGACTTGCATAAAACTCCACCCTTCTGCGGCACGAGACGCGCCGCAGCCTCCTTCATAATGTGGTTCGCGTCGGCGAAAACTCAAGGGCCGCTTTGGCCCCCCGCCTCACGAAAACAGAATAGACGACAGCTTGCGCCGCGCCATGATCGTCGCCGGGTCCTTCGGGCCCCAGGCTTCGAAGAACTCGACAAGCTGGCGGCGTGCACCGTCGTCATCGAAAGTGCGGTCGCGCTTCATGATGAGTAGCAGGTGTTCGGCCGCCTCCTCGCGTCTGCCGCTGACGTTGAGGATCTTGGCAAGCTTCATGCGGGCTTCATGGTCATCCGGATTGAGCGCCAGTGCATGCTCGAGGGCGGCAGGATCGCCGAGCTTGCGGGCCTCGTCCATCTGTTCGATTTTCTTGGAGACCGCTTGCACCTCGGGCGCCTTCTTGTGTTCGTCGGGCATGCCGGCGACGAGTTCACGGGCGCGGTCGTGCTGGCCGGCAGCCAGCATGCATTCGCCCATGCCGGCGGCGGCCTTGGCGTTCTCCGGATCGGCCTGAAGCACCGCGCCGTAGAGCTGGGCGGCGCCGTTGATGTCACCGGCCGCCAGCAGGGTGGCGGCTTCTTCGAGCGCTGCCTCGATCTCGGCTGCCTGATCGGCGCCGGCGGGGCCGGCGATCTTGTCGATGAACTGACGAATCTGGCTTTCCGGCACGGCGCCCATGAAGCCGTCCACCGGACGGCCGTCGACAAAGGCGACGACAGCGGGGATCGACTGGATGCCGAGCTGGCCGGGAATGGCGGGATGATCATCGATGTTGAGCTTGACCAGCTTGACGCGGCCCTTCTCCTCATTGACCACTTTCTCGATCACCGGGGCGAGCTGTTTGCAGGGGCCGCACCAAGGCGCCCAGAAATCGACCAGAACCGGCTGGTTACGGGATTCTTCCAGCACGTCCTTGGCAAAGCCGGCGGTGGTGGTGTCCCTGACAAGGCCAGCCGCGGCCGGTGCTGAGGCCGGTGTTGGGGTTGGTGCCGGGGCCGAAGCCGCCGGGGCGGCGCCGAAATGCGCCTGGCCGGTCAATTGTCCACCATAACCGCCGTAGGGGTTGCTGTTGTCGCTCATCGCTCGTCTCCCGCATATTCAGGCCGCGCCGGGCCAATTTTCCGCTTAAGATCGTATGTCAGGCCGTGACTTTCAAGACAAGCGGCGTGTGGCCCGTCGCCTCGAGAAAGCGCAGGATGTCATCGCGGGCGACCGAAGTGGTGGCGTCGTTCGACAGCGGGTGGCCGTTGATGATGTCGTGCTGCATCAGGTCCTTGTCGAGCACAAAGGTCACATTGTGGCCGGTGTCATTGATGGCGCCGAAGACGGTGACCGAGCCCGGAATGACCCCGAGATAGTCCATCAGCTTCTCCGGCTTGCCGAAGGAGACTTTGCTGGCCGCGCCGATCAGCGTGTGCACCGTCTTCAGATCGACGACGGCGTTCTCCTCGACGGTCAGCAGGAAGAACTGGTCCTTCTTGTCCTTGACGAACAGGTTCTTGGTATGACCGCCGGGGATCTCGTCGCGTAGAGAGACCGATTCGGCGACGGTGAAGACCGGTTCATGGTGCTTTGTCTCGTGACGGATCCCGAGGTCATCAAGGAAACGGTAGAGGTCTTCGGCAGTCTTCGGCTGGCTGGTCATCGCATTTTTCTTCCTGGGATCTTGGCTTTCCAAGGTCGGGCCAAGGTCGAACCAAGGCCGATCCGGCTGATCTTGTCGCGAAGTGATACGGCCGACCAAAGCCCTTGGCAACGTCGGACAGCGACAAAAGCCCGCGTTTCCGGGACTTTGGCGGCGGCGAAAAAAGACATCGAATTTTTCTCGAAAATTTCGTCATTTCCCTGTTGCATTTGAAAAACGGTTAGGCCATATAGCGCCCGTCGCCGCAAGAAACGGCGGCCCACGATCCACCAACTACCCCAGGATCGCGGCAATGAGCGGGTGTAGCTCAGGGGTAGAGCACAACCTTGCCAAGGTTGGGGTCGAGCGTTCGAATCGCTTCACCCGCTCCATTTTTCTTCCGATTACGATGACGACTGTGTTCGCCACCCCGGCGGAAACCTTGCATTGTCGCGCGGTGTGGCCGCGGCCCGAAGGCCGCTTTCCTCAGCTCTTCGAAAAGACATAGTCGGTTTCCTGGCGGAGCACTTCGCCGGGCCGCAGGATGGCGTTGGGGAAGTCCGTGTGGTTGACCGCGTCTGGCCAGATCTGGGTTTCCAGGCAGAAGCCGGCATAAGGGCCGTAGGTGCGGCCCTCGAGGCCGGGAACGGGGACGTCGAGATAGACGCCGGCGTAGAACTGCACACCGGGTTCCGTGGTCCGTACTTCCATGGTCACGCCTGAGTTGATGCTGCGGGCCAGTACCACGGGCTGCTTGGTCATGCGCGCCTGCGCCAGACAGAAGTTGTGGTCGAAGGCGACCTGCTTGTGATGTTCCTTGCGCGCGATCGGCGCCATTTCGCGGAAATCGAAGGGTGTTCCGGCGACAGACGCGCGTTCGCCGGTCGGGATCAGGTCGCGGTCGACCGGCAGATAATGGTCGGCGGCGATCATCAGGTCGTGGCCGAGGATGTCGTCGAGACCGTCGAGGTTGAAATAGGCATGCTGGCAGACATTGACCGGTGTCGGCCGGTCCGTGCGGCTCTCGTAGATCACCGAGAGCACGCCGTCATCCTTCAGGGTATAGGTCGCGCGGATCCCGCAATTGCCGGGATAGCCGGCGCGACCGTCTGGATCGGTGACTTCCATTGTCACGCGATCGGCGCCGAGATCGGTAATCGTCCAGTTCATCCGGGCCGTGCCGTCCGAGCCGCCGTGCAGATGTGTCAGGCCGCGCTCGTTCAGCTCCAGCTGGTAGTCGGTGCCGTCGATGCTGAAACGGCCATGGGCGATGCGGTTGGCGCACCGGCCGGGCGTGGCGCCGAAAAAAGGCGAGTGCTGCTCGTAGTCCTCGAAACGCTCGAAGCCGAGCACCAGCGGCGCGTCATGTCCGGCAAGGCGCAAATCCTGGATCGCGGCGCCGAAGGTGATGATCTTCGCCATCAGGCCGCCGGCGCGCAGCGTGACCCGCTCGACCGTTTCGCCCTTTGAGGTCGTGCCGAAGATTTCCCTGTCCGTCATGCCATTCCCCCGATTCGCGGCCATCGCCGTCTATTTCGCCAGTTCGCGCGCCGCCTCTTCCAGGCCGCCGAGCGTCAGCGGATACATCCGGTTTCCCAACAACTGGCGTATCATGCCAACCGACTGGGTGTAGCCCCACGCGTCCTGTCTTAGCGGGTTGATCCACAGGCTGCGGCGGAAGTGGGCGGTCAGCCGGTCGATCCAGACGGCGCCCGCCTCGGTGTTCCAGTGTTCGACCGAGCCGCCGGCATGGCTGATCTCGTAGGGGCTCATCGACGCGTCGCCGACGAAGATCAGCCGGTAGTCCGGACCGAAGGTGCGGATGATGTCCTCGGTCGCAATGACCTCGGCCATGCGGCGGCGATTGTCCTTCCACACCCGCTCGTAGGGGCAGTTGTGAAAGTAGAAATAGTCCATGTGGCGGAATTCGGAGCGTGCCGCGGAGAACAGCTCCTCGACGATGCGCACATGGTCGTCCATCGATCCGCCGATGTCGAAGAACATCAGCAGCTTCACGGCATTGCGCCGCTCCGGCTGGGTCTTCACGTCGAGATAGCCGTGCTCGGCGGTCGCGCGGATGGTGCCGGAAAGATCGAATTCCTCTGCCGCACCCTCGCGGATGAAACGGCGCAGGCGCCTCAGCGCCACCTTGATGTTGCGGGTGCCGAGCTCGACCGTGTCGTCGAGGTTCTTGAACTCGCGCTTATCCCAGACCTTCACGGCGCGGCGGTGGCGCGATTCGTTCTGGCCGATGCGCACGCCTTCCGGATTGTAGCCATAGGCACCGAAGGGTGAGGTGCCGGCGGTGCCGATCCATTTCGAGCCGCCCTGGTGGCGGCCCTTCTGCTCGGCCAGTCGCTCGCGCAGCGTCTCCATCAGCTTGTCGAAGCCGCCGAGCGCTTCGATCAACTTCTTGTCCTCGTCCGACAGGTGCTTCTCGGCGAGCTTCCTCAGCCATTCCTCAGGGATCGGCACAGTCTCGACGCCATCGGCGCCGGAAACGGCTTCCAGCCCGCCGAACATTTCCGAGAACACCCGGTCGAAGCGGTCGATATGGCGCTCATCCTTGACCAGCGCTGTGCGGGCGAGGAAGTAGAAGGCCTCCGTGTCGAAGTCGACGAGCCCCTTCTCCATGCCTTCGAGCAAGGCGAGGAATTCCCGCAGCGTCACCGGGATCCGCGCTTCCTTGAGCTTGAGGAAGAAGGGGATGAACATCGGCCTCTATCACTCCTTGCCGCCGTGCTGCACCATCAGCGCCCGACCCCGATCTCTCGCAGATCGTAAGGCGTCGTCTGGTAGATTTCGTTGATCCAATTGCCGAACAGCAGATGCGCGTGGCTGCGCCAGCGGTTGAGCGGTGTCAGCGTCGGGTCGTTATGCGGGAAATAGTCGTACGGCATCTTGATGGGTATGCCGGCATTCACGTCGCGGAAATACTCGTCGGCGAGCGACGTCGAATCATATTCGACGTGGTTGAACATGTAGAGCCGGTTGCCCTTCTTCTCATGCACAAGGCAGACGCCCATCTCGTTGGATTCCATCAGGATCTCGAGGCCCGGCACTTTCTCGATATCGGCGCGGCGCACCTCGGTCCAGCGCGACACCGGGACCTGGAAGTCGTCAGAAAAGCCGTTGAGATAGACGGAGGCCGGCGACAGGTTGCGATGGCGGTAGACGCCGAAGGCCTTTTCCTTGAGGGCGTGCTTGGGCACCTTGTGGAAATGGTAGATGGCGGCCATCGCGCCCCAACAGACATTCATCGTCGAATGGACGTTGGTTTCAGTCCAGTCGAAGATCCGCTGCATCTCGTCCCAGTAGGTCACCTCTTCGTAAGGCAGCGTCTCGACCGGCGCGCCAGTGATGATGAAGCCGTCGAACTTGCGGTCCTTCACCTCTTCCCAAGTCTGGTAGAAGGACAGCAGGTGTTCTTCAGATGTGTTCTTGGCCTTGTGGCCGCCGATCCGGACGAGCGTGAACTCGACCTGGAGCGGCGAGGCGCCGATCAGGCGGGCGAACTGAACCTCGGTCTTGATCTTGTTCGGCATGAGATTGAGCAGGCCGATCTGCAACGGACGGATATCCTGGCGGACAGCCATCGTCTCGGTCATCACCCGCACGCCCTCGTTTACGAGGGTCTCGAAGGCGGGCAGCGTGTCGGGTATCCTGATCGGCATCGTTTCTCATTCCCAGCATTGGCGGAAAAACCGCAAAATAAAACCGGCGGCGAGAAATCGCGACCGGTGCTCGGGAAAATGACGACTTTCCTCGGCCCCTTTAGCGACTTCTTTAACGTGGCTGCAAGCCGGCCGGCCAAATCACCACGGGACCGGCTTTAGATAGTCGTCTTCCTGCGGAAGATCAATGAAAAACCATGCTGCGCCGCAGCTTGCGGGCGATGCGGCCTGTCAGCGACCTTCCCGCCGCGCCATGAAGGCCAGCCGTTCGAACAAGTGGACGTCCTGTTCGTTCTTCAGGAGGGCGCCATGCAGCTTGGGTAGCGCTTGCTTGGGATCGGCACGCAGATCGGCCGGTTCGACGTCCTCGGCGACCAGCAGGCGGATCCAGTCGAGCGCTTCGGAGGTCGACGGTTTCTTCCTCAGGCCCGGCGTCTCGCGGATCTCGTAGAAGCGGGTCAGCGCACTGGCGATCAATGTCTGTTTGATGCCGGGGTAATGGACCTCGACGATGCGCGACAGCGTGTCAGCATCGGGGAAGCGGATGTAGTGGAAGAAGCAGCGGCGCAGGAAGGCGTCCGGCAGCTCCTTCTCGTTGTTCGAGGTGATGATGACGATTGGCCGTACGGCCGCTTTCACGGTTTCGCCGGTCTCGTAGACATGGAATTCCATGCGGTCGAGTTCCTGCAGAAGGTCGTTGGGGAACTCGATGTCGGCCTTGTCGATCTCGTCGATCAGCAGAACAGTCTTCTTGCCGGCGGCGAAGGCCTGCCAGAGCTTGCCCTTTCGGATGTAGTTCGAAACGTCATTGACGCGCGCGTCACCGAGCTGGCTGTCGCGCAGACGCGAAACCGCATCATATTCGTAAAGGCCCTGCTGCGCCTTGGTGGTCGATTTGATGCTCCATTCGATCATCTCGAGACCAAGGGCTGCCGCTACCTGCCGGGCGAGTTCGGTCTTGCCGGTGCCGGGCTCGCCCTTGACAAGCAGTGGCCGCTCGAGCGCGATTGCCGCGTTGACGGCGACCATCAGGTCCTTGTCGGCGATATAGTCGGCGGTACCGTGAAATTGCATGCTTGATCTTCCTGGCTGATCCTCGACGGTGAACCTAGTGGCGCAAAGGGGGCAGTGCAAGATGGAGAGGCGGTTTCGGGCCGCGCCGACGCGCCAGATAATGCTTGTAAAAAGGCTGGAATCTGACAGGCTGAATCCAGCGATACGCGTCGTATGTTCGTGTTTCAACGCTTGTTTCCAGGCAAGAAAGGTCATGTCCTGGATGACGGCGAGCGCATTCTCCGGCCGGTTCTGCCAGACTCATGGCACCGCCGGCCGCATTCGCTTCAAGTATGAAGAATTCTACCGATAGACGATTGAAGATCACCTGTTCCCGATCGAGCGCTGCCATCAAGGGTGGCCCGCGATCCTTCACCAAAGGAAGATACCCATGGCCAAAGGTCAGGTACGTTCGAACCGCGAAGTGCGAAAACCCAAGAAGGATAAAACCAAGGTCGATGCGCCGAAGACGTCCGGCTTCACCAACCAGCTGAAGAATGCCGAAACCGCCAAGGACGGCACCGCCAAGCGCTGAGGCGCCGCCGGCGTCCAGCAACAACACGACCAAGCGTCGTGTCCGGCCCGATCGGCGCCCTGGCGTCCAGTCAGGTGGCAAGGGCTAGAGGAAACGGCCTTTCCCTTCACGGCCCATATGCGCTATGGGCTCATCCATGACGGACACGACCTTCACCATCCTGCTCGGCGGGGCATTGACCCCGACCGAACGGCTGAGAGCCGCGGTCGCGGGAAGCCGCGCCATCGCGGCCGATGGCGGCATGCGCCATGCGGCCGCGCTCGGCCTTTCGCCGGAGCTGTGGGTCGGTGATTTCGACAGTTCGGCCGATCTGCCGGTCGAGGATTTTCCCGGCGTGCCGCGCATGCCCTATCCGGCGCAGAAGGCGTCGACCGATGGCGAGATCGCTGTGGAACAGGCCCTGTCGCGCGGGGCGACGAGGCTGGTTCTGGCCGGCGCGCTTGGCGGGGAACGTTCGGACCACGCGGTCATGCATTTGCTCTCCGGCGTTGCCCTGGCCAAGGCCGGCATCGACGTGATGATGAGCTCGGGGACGGAAGAGGCCTTTCCGCTGCTTCGCGCCGAGTTGACGCTCGACCTGCCCAAGGGCTCGCTGTTCTCGATCCTCGGATTTTCGCCGCTTGCCGGGCTGACGATCGGCAATGCCCGCTATCCGCTCACCGATTTCGCGCTGGCCTTCGGGTCATCGCGCACCATTTCCAACGTGGCCGAAGGGCCGGTGTCCTTTTCGCTGAAAAGCGGCGACGCCGTGATCCTCGCGCGCCCCTATGACCTTTCCGGAGCTTGACCTTGGCGCCTCCCATTCTCAAACTCGACGACATTTTCCTGTCCTTCGGCGGCGCCCCGCTTTTGAACGGCGCCAGCCTGCAGGTGGAGCCGGGCGACCGCATCTGTCTGGTGGGCCGCAACGGCTCGGGCAAGTCGACGCTGATGAAGATTGCCGCCGGCATGGTCGAGGCGCAGTCGGGCGAGGTGTTTCGCCATCCGGCCGCGACGATCCGCTATCTCGAGCAGGCGCCTGATTTCGGCGCCTTCAAGACCGTGCAGGCTTACTGCGAAGCCGGGCTTGGGCCGGGCGACGATCCCTATCGAGTCACCTATCTACTGGAACATCTCGGGCTTTCCGGTCAGGAAGACCCGGCCAGTCTGTCGGGCGGCGAGGCCCGCCGCGCGGCGCTTGCCCGCGTCCTGGCGCCGGAACCCGATATCCTCATGCTCGACGAGCCGACCAACCATCTCGACCTGCCGACTATCGAGTGGCTGGAAGGCGAGTTGCAGAAGAGCCGCAGCGCGCTCGTGCTGATCTCGCACGACAGACGCTTCCTGGAGAAGGTGTCGACCGCCACGGTCTGGCTTGATCGGGGGCTGTCGCGCCGCCTCAATCGCGGTTTCGGGCATTTCGAGGAATGGCGCGACAAGGTGCTGGAAGAGGAAGAAATCGAGCGGCACAAGCTCGGCAAGGAGATTCAGCGCGAGGAGCACTGGTTGCGCTATGGCGTGACGGCAAGGCGCAAGCGCAATATGCGCCGTCTCGGCAACCTGCAGAGCCTCAGGGCCGAATATCGCGGCCACAAGGGGCCGCAGGGCACGATCCAGGCAAACGCCACGGAAGGCAAGGAGAGCGGCAAACTCGTTATCGAGGCGGACAAGATCACCAAGGTCTATGGTGAGCGGACGATCGTCGCGCCGTTCTCGATCCGCGTGCATCGAGGCGACTGCATCGGTCTGATCGGCCCGAACGGCGCCGGCAAGACAACGCTACTCAAGATGCTGACAGGCCAGCTGAAACCCGACAGCGGCAAGGTAAAGCTCGGCACCAATCTCGAGATCGCCGTGCTCGACCAGAAGCGCGAGGACCTCGATCCCGAGGACTCGCTGGCGCATTACCTGACCGATGGCCGTGGCGACAATCTCCTGGTCAATGGCGAGCAGAAGCATGTGACCGGCTATATGAAGGACTTCCTGTTCCAGCCGGAGCAGGCCCGTACGCCGATCAAGAATCTCTCTGGTGGCGAGCGCGCACGCCTGATGCTGGCGCGGATCATGGCCAAACCGTCGAATCTTCTGATCCTTGATGAGCCGACCAACGACCTCGACATCGAGACGCTCGACCTGTTGCAGGAGATCGTCGCCGGCTATTCCGGCACGGTCATCCTCGTCAGCCACGATCGTGACTTCCTCGACCGCACGGTGACATCGACGATCGCGCCGGCCGATCCGGAGCATCCGGACGGCCGCTGGATCGAATATGCCGGCGGTTATTCCGACATGTTGGCGCAGAAGAAGGGCGTCGAGGACGAACGCAAGCGGGTGGAGAAGGCGGAAAAGGCGAAGTCCTCCGACAACACCAAGCCGGCGGATGGCGGTGGCAAGGCCAAGGGAAAGCTCTCCTTCAAGCAGAAGTTCGCGCTGGAGAACCTGCCGAAGGAGATGGAGAAGACGGAAAAGGAGATCGCCGCTCGCGAGGCGAAGATGGCCGATCCGAACCTCTTCACAAAGGATCCCGCGACCTTCAACAAGCTGGCCGCCGAGACGGAGAAGCTGCGCGCTGACCTCGTCCGCATGGAGGAGGAGTGGCTGGAGCTGGAAATGCTGCGCGAGGAGCTGGAGGGGTAAAATCTCCTTCAGCCGGCAGACGGACGTCAGTTCGTGACCTTCTCCGTCTCTTCTTGCGGCTCGCATCTTGTCCGCTCCAGATGCAGCAGGCTTGGCGAGAGCGTGTCGTAGAAGGCGCCGGAGCGGCCTATGTAGATCAGTGTCGAGCCGGAGAGTTCGGTCAGAACGCCAGACAGTCTGGTGACGGTATCCGATTCGAGGCCTTCCAGCACATCGTTGAAGACGATCCAGCGCGGCTTGCGCAGGATGAGGCCGGCGAAAGAGAGAGCCATTTGCTCGTCCTTGTCGAGCAGGCGGTCCCAGCGGGCGGACTCGTCGAGCCTGCCGGCTATTCGCGCGAGGCCCACGCGCTCAAGGGCCGCGATCATCGCGTCGTCGGTGAAACCTGCCGAGGCCAGCGGATAGGCGAGCACACTGCGCAGTTTGCCCCCCGGCAGGTATTCCAGCTGGGGTACGAAAAGGATGTCGTCTTCCTTGGGTAACAGGATGCGTCCGGTGCCATAGGGCCAGAGGCCGGCGATCGCATTGAACAGCAGCTTGCGATTGACGCCCTGGTCACCGTTGATCATCACATGATTGCCAGCGAGGATCGTCGGGTCCTTCTCCTTGAGCCGGAACCCGTCCTGTTCACAGTTGCCCTCGACACGCGAGGCGATAGCGAGACCTTCGAGCGTGAGGCGGTCGGGTTCGCCGGAAACAACGGTGATGCCGCCATCGACTGGTTGCTCACCCATGTCGATGAGGGCGGCGCGGAGCGCCGAGACGCGCATCAGGTTGGCCTTCCAGTCGGCGATGGAATCGTAGTTGCTGACATACCAGCGCAGCGCCGAATGGACCTGGTTGAAGGCCGCCGCCGCCATCATGAGACCGCCGAAGCTCATTGTTCCAGCGAAATAGGCCGGCGAGGCGATCAGGATGGGCACGATGGTCGCCAACCAGCCGAAACCGGCGGTGACCCAGGTGAGATTGGTCAGAGCCATGGCGAGGCGGCGGATGGAGGTCACGACCGCGTCGAGTTTCTCATGGATATGTCGGCGCTCGGTATCCTCGCCACGGGCGAGTGCGATGGCTTCGAGATTTTCGCTGGCCCGCATCAGCGAGAAGCGCAGCTCCGCCTCGTTGGCATAGCGTGTCGCGTTGAGGCGGGTGAGGTTCCAGCCGATGATCTGGCTGAACAGCGAGGCCAATCCGGCATAGAGAATCGCGCCCCAGACCATGTAGCCGGGGATGGAAAAGCTCATATCGCGATAATGGAAGACGAAATCGCTCGACAATTTCCAGAGCACACCGATGAAGCTGACCAGAAGGATGGTCGCCTGCACCAGACCAATGCTCAGCGAGGTCGTCATCTCGGCGAGCTTGCGGGTATCCTCGTGCAGGCGTTGGTCGGGATTGACGCCGAGCGGGCTGGATAGCGACAGGCGATAGGCACGGCGGTCCGCCAGCCATTCGTCGACGACCTGGCGCGCCAGGCCTTCGCGCATATAGAGCGCCGTCATCTGGTTAAGCCAGGTCTGGGTGACGTTGAGGACCAGCAGAAAGCCGGCGATCTTGCCGAAATTCCACAGTTCGGCGATGAAAGCGTTGAGGTCGCGCCGTTCGAGCGAATTGTAGAAGGGCGCGTTCCAGCTGTTCAGCAGGATCTGACCATAGGCGGTGAGAAGAATGATCGCCAAAAGCGCGGTGGCGAGCAGCAGGATGCGGTTGCGTAGCGGCGAGGCCCAGAAGGACGAGCCGGAGATGACGAGTTGACGCCGCAGGCTCAACTCGGCCGGGGTGGCCTGATGCGCGGGTGCGGAGGCTGGCGCAGGGGTATCGGGTACAGTGTTGAACATGCGGTCTCTGTCTCGCCGTATCGGAGCAACCAGATACCACGCCTGCCGCGCTTGTCCATGTGACGCCGGCAAAATCGGGTGATCCTTGCTCCAGTCTAGCGCGCATATGTTGGCAAAGTGTTGGCCATTCGATGACAGGTCGCGCGCCGGCCGACGGCTTGCCAGCGACCTGCCTTGGCGCTATGTCTTCTGCTGCTCTAACGGGGTGCCTTCTGTCCGGAAACGGACCGATGGCTGAGAGGCGTGAAGCCAACCCGCGGAACCTGATCCGGCTAACACCGGCGGAGGGATTAGACGCGTAACCTAGATGACGCCCTATCCCGGAATTTAAACATGCAAAGGAGGGGCTGTTTATGCCGACCCATCGACATCATCCTATTCGCGGCGGCCTTGCCGCGCTCTTTACGCTTGCTCTTACCGCTTCCGCGTCCTTTGCGGCCGACAAGAGGCTGACCATCTACACCTACGAGAGCTTTATCTCCGAGTGGGGTCCCGGCCCCAAGGTCAAGGAAGCCTTCGAAAAGACCTGCGACTGCACCGTCGACTTCGTCGGCGTCGCCGATGGGGTGGCGCTCCTGACCCGGGTGAAGCTGGAGGGCGAGAGCACCAAGGCCGATCTCGTGCTCGGCCTCGATACCAATCTGGTGGCCGAGGCCAAGGCGACCGGACAGTTCGAGCCGCATGGTATCGACGTCTCGGCGGTCAAGGTGCCAGGCGGCTTTTCCGACGATGTCTTCGTGCCCTATGACTACGGCCATTTCGCCGTGATCTACGACACCGAGGCGATGAAGGCGCCGCCGAAGAGCCTGAAGGAGCTGGTCGAGGGCGATCCGAAGGAGAAGATCGTCATCGAGGATCCGCGCACCTCGACGCCGGGGCTCGGCCTGCTCCTGTGGGTGAAATCGGTCTATGGCGACAAGGCTGGTGAGGCTTGGTCAAAGCTCAAGAACCGCGTGCTGACGGTCACCCCTGGCTGGTCGGAGGCCTATGGCCTGTTCACCAAGGGCGAGGCGCCGATGGTGCTGTCCTACACGACCTCGCCGGCTTATCACATGGTGGCGGAAGGAACCGACCGCTATCAGGCGGCCGCCTTCGAGGAGGGCCACTATGTCCAGATCGAGGTCGCCGGCATCCTGAAGACGGCGCCGGATAAGGAACTGGCGCGGCAGTTCATGGCATTCATGATCAGCCCTGGCTTCCAGGACACGATCCCGACCAATAACTGGATGATGCCGGCGGGCACGACCTCCGAACCGCTGCCGGCGGCCTTCGGCAAGCTGGTTTCGCCGGAGAAGACTTTCCTGATGACGCCGGATGAGGTGGCGAAGAACCGCAAGGCGTGGATCGACGAGTGGCTCGCCGCCATGACGCTCAACTGAGCATGGCGCAGTCCCGGCGACCGGTGACGAATGACAGGCTGCCGGCGATTGCCGGCGGCCTTTTCGTACTCGCCCTGATTTCCGCCTTTATCGGGACGGCCGTCGTCTCGCTGCTGTCGGTCGGTGAGGAGACGTCCGGGCTGGCGATTGCCGGCGATGCGGTCGTGCGTCGGGTATTGTGGTTTACCCTGTTGCAGGCGGCGCTCTCGACCCTGATCTCGGTGGCGGCGGCGGTGCCCGTGGCGCGCGCGCTGACGCGCCAGTCGCGGTTCCCTGGCCGCAGGTGGCTGATCCGGCTGATGGCGGTGCCTATGGGGCTGCCGGTGCTGATCGGCGCGCTCGGGATCGTCGGCATCTGGGGCCGGCAGGGTATCGTCAATGACCTGCTTGTCTGGCTCGGGGCTGGTGAGCGGTTCAGCATTTACGGACTTTCCGGCATCCTGATCGCCCATGTCTTCTTCAACATGCCGCTCGCCACGCGTCTCCTACTTGCCGGGCTTGAGCGCATCCCCACGGAATATTGGCGCACCAGCGCCAGTCTCGGCATGGGCGGCCTTGCCATTTTCCGTTTCATCGAGTGGCCGGTTCTGTGGCGTGTGATCCCAGGGATTGCCGGGCTGATCTTCATGCTCTGCGCCACCAGTTTCACACTGGTGCTGGTGCTTGGCGGCGGGCCGGCGGCGGCGACGATCGAAGTGGCGATCTACCAGGCGCTGCGACTCGATTTCGACCCGGTGCGTGCGGTGTCGCTCGCTTTCCTGCAGGTCGTGGTGACGGCGGCGATCCTCGGGGCGATGGCGTTGTTTCCCGCCCCCACCGATCCGGGCGCGACGTTGGGTGGCGTCGCAAGGCGGTTCGACGGGAGAACGCTGCTTTCCCGTCTCGGTGACGGGATCGTGATTCTTGCCGCCGCGTTTTTTCTCGTTCTTCCGCTTGGACAGGTGCTTGTCGCCGGTCTGCGGTCCGATCTGGTGAAGCTGTTTTCCGATGCGGCGGTGTTGCACGCTGCGGCGAGCAGTCTTGCCGTCGGCCTTTCGGCGGCGCTTGTTTCTGTCCTGGTCGGGATTGCGGTGATCCGGGCCCGGACGGCGCTTGCGGCGGGCCGGCGCCGGCGTCCGCTTGCCGGGCTCGTTTCCATGGCTCTTTCGGCCATCTCCTCGCTTGTCCTTCTGGTGCCCACGGCTGTGCTTGGCACCGGCTGGTTCCTGGTGCTGCGGGCCGAGGGGGATGTCGCGCGCTTCGCGCCGATAGTCGTCGTCTGCATCAATGCTCTGATGGCGCTGCCCTTTGCCATGCGGGTGCTTGCGCCGGCTTTCGAGGAACATCGCCGGCGCACGGACAGGCTCTGTGACAGTCTTGGCATGGCCGGGCTTGCACGTCTGCGCCTGATCGACTGGCCGGTTCTGCGCCGGCCGGTTCTGACCGCGCTTTCCTTCGCCATGGCGTTGTCGCTCGGCGATCTCGGTGCTGTGGCGCTGTTCGGCTCGGAGAACCTCACGACCTTGCCATGGCTGATCTATAACCGCATGGGCGCCTATCGCAACCAGGATGCCGACGGGCTGGCGCTGGTGCTCGGCCTGGTCTGCCTGTTGCTGGCATTGGCCGGAACGCCGGAGACCAAGCGAAAGGAGAGCCGCGATGCCGGTTGAGAGAAAAAGCTCCGTCATTCTGGATCAGGTCGCGTTGCGGCTAGGATCGGCGGATTTCCATTTCGACGGCCGGATCGCCGAAGGGGCGATCACCGCGATTGCCGGGCCTTCCGGGTCGGGCAAGTCGACCCTGCTTGCGCTGATCGCCGGTTTCGAGCAGCCGGATGAGGGGCGGGTGCTGATTGGAGGCGAGGACGTCAGCGGGCTTGCGCCGGCCAATCGACCCGTCTCGCTGGTGTTTCAGGACAATAATCTCTTTGCCCATCTCGACCTTTTCACCAACGTCGGGCTCGGGATCGACCCGGCGTTCAGACTCACGCCGGCGGATCGGCAGGCGGTGTCGCAAGCGCTGACGCGGGTCGGGCTCGGCGGCTATGAGAAGCGGCTGCCGGCGACGTTGTCGGGTGGCGAGCGACAGCGTGCGGCCTTTGCCCGGGCGCTGGTGCGGCGGAAACCGGTCATGCTGCTGGACGAGCCCTTTGCCGCGCTCGATCCGGGCCTGAGATCCGCCATGGCCGATCTGCTGCTGGACCTGCACCGCGAGTCGGGTCAGACGATCGTCATCGTTAGCCATGACCCGCAGGAGGTGGAGCGGCTGGCGAGTGACGTCCTGTTCCTCGAAAAGGGGCGCATCCTGCTTGCCGCGTCGTGCGCGGATTTCTCCAGGCGGCGTGACATCGCCTCCGTGGTTGAGTTTTTGGGGACGCCCGGTTCCGGCCAAGTCTGCACGTAAGGCGTTCGCCTTATTTTGGACGTGCGCTGATGGCAATCGCTGGAAGACCGGGGCAGCCAGTCCCATTTGATCATTTTGTTCCGACTTATCCGGCGTCGCCTCTTTTCCCTCATGCAATTTTATCCATATCTAACAAATGATGCTAAAAGGGCCGCAGAGAGGCAAGGCGCTGTCGGGAATGATTGTCCGTTGCGCGAATGCCTCGAGCGCTTCACAGAGAGGTTCAGGAACGTATTGGTGGCGGCGCAGGATGAAAGTCATGGACGGTAAGGGCCGATCGCTGATGGATCGCATGCGACGGCACAGCCGCTCAAGCGCTGCGCGGGGCGCTGTCGCGCTCTTCGGGGCCGCGCTGATGCTCACCTCCTGCCAGTCGCTGTTCGAGCAGGCCTATGTGCCGACGGTCGGACCTTCCGATAATCCGCAGATCGTCGATGAGGTGCAAAAGGACGACCCGCGCGCGCAGATGGGTGCGCGCGAGCATCCGCGCATCGTCGCAAGCTATGGCGGCGAATACCATGACGAGAAAACCGAAAAGCTGGTCGCCCGGATCGCCGGCGCGCTGACCGCGGTTTCGGAGAACCCGAATCAATCCTATCGCATTACGATCCTGAACTCCCCGGCGATCAATGCCTTCGCGCTGCCGGGCGGCTATCTCTACGTCACGCGTGGTCTGCTGGCGCTCGCCAACGACGCCTCGGAGGTCGCCGCCGTGCTTAGCCATGAAATGGCGCATGTGACGGCCAATCACGGCATCGAGCGGCAGCGCCGCGAGGAGGCGGAAGTGATCGCCAGCCGTGTTGTCGCCGAAGTGCTGTCGAGCGATCTTGCCGGCAAGCAGGCGCTCGCCCGTGGCAAGCTGAGGCTCGCGGCTTTCTCGCGCCAGCAGGAATTGCAGGCCGATGTGATCGGTGTGCGAACGCTCGGCGAAGCCGGCTATGATCCCTATGCGGCGGCTCGCTTCCTCGATTCCATGGCGCGCTACAGTCATTACACTTCGGTCGATCCGGACGCCGATCAGAGCCTCGACTTCCTGTCGAGCCATCCGAACGCGCCGCAGCGCGTCGAACTGGCGCGGCGTCATGCGCGCGCCTTCGGGCCGGAGGGCACCCATGGCGAAACCGGACGCGACTATTATCTGAAGGGCATCGACGGCCTGCTCTATGGCGACAGTCCGCAGGAAGGCTATGTGCGTGGCCAGACCTTTCTGCACGGCAGTCTTGGCATTCGTTTCGAGGTGCCGGAAGGATTTCAGATCGACAACAAGGTCGAAGCGGTGCTTGCCACCGGTCCCGGTGATGTGGCGATCCGTTTCGATGGCGTTTCCGACAACCAGCACCGCAGCCTGTCTAACTATATCTCCAGCGGCTGGGTGACCGGCCTGCTGCCGGAAACTATCCACGAGACCCAGGTAAACGGTCTGGAGGCGGCGACCGCGCGTGCCTCGGCCGAGCGTTGGGACTTCGACATCACGGTTATCCGCATCGGTCCACAGATCTTCCGCTTCCTGACGGCTGTGCCGAAGGGCAGCGCAGCGCTGGCGCCCACCGCGGAAAAGCTGAGAGCAAGCTTCCGCCGGATCACTCCCGAGGAGGCGGCAACGCTGAAGCCTTTGCGCGTCCGCGTGGTGACGGTGGCTCCGGGCGATACGATCGGAACCCTTTCGGCGCGGATGATGGGAACAGACCGCAAGCTTGAACTGTTCCGCCTGATCAACGCGCTGGGTCCGACCTCGACGGTTCTACCGGGCGCCAAGGTCAAGATCATCTCGGAGTGACGGAAAAGGCCGGTCTGAACCGGCCTTCTCTCTCATCTTGATGGATGTGTTGGTTAAAAGGCCAATTCCGGGGTCCGCCCGGCGCTCTGGCCGTAGTGTGTCAACGCGGCCTTCAGCTTCTCCAGTGCCCGGGTTTCGATCTGGCGAACGCGTTCCTTGGAAATGCCAAGTTCGACGCCGAGTTCCTCCAAGGTCGCGCCCGCCTCGGATAGGCGGCGGGCCTTGATGATGCGGTTTTCCCGCTCGTTGAGTTCGGTCATGGCGTCTTTCAGCCAGCCGTGCCAGCGTTCACCGTCGATGATACCACTCACCTGTTCGTCCGGCGGCAGGTCGCCGCTTTCCAGCATTTCCATCTGTTCGCCGCTATCGCCGTCGCGACCCCTGATCGGGGCCTGCAGCGAGGCATCGGCTCCGGAGAGCCGGGCGTCCATCGATTGAACGTCGGCCAGACTGACGCCGAGCGCGGAGGCGATCTCCTGGTGGATGGCCTGGTCGCTCAGGCGCTGGTCGCCCTGCGCGAGTTTGGCTCGCAACCGACGCAGGTTGAAGAACAGCGCCTTCTGCGAAGAACTCGTACCGCCACGCACGATCGACCAGTTGCGCAGGATATAGTCCTGCATCGAGGCGCGGATCCACCAGCCGGCATAGGTGGAAAAACGCACCTCGCGGGCGGGTTCGAAACGCGCGGCGGCCTCCAGCAAGCCGATATAGCCTTCCTGTATCAGGTCGTTGAGCGGCAGGCCGAAGCCACGAAACCTGGCGGCCATGGCAACCACCAGACGCATATGTGCATGGGCGATACGGTTGCGCGCCTCCTGATCGTGGTTGTCCTTCCAGCGGATGGCGAGGTCCAGCTCTTCCTGACGCTCGAGATAGGGCTGAGCCATTGCAAATCGGATAATGTGTCTGTCGGCGGACATGGCTTTCATCGGTTTCTCCATGAGCGGTTCGATCACGACGGGGAGTCTTGTAGCGGCACTCCACTATGAACGGGCCAGAGCCACCCAAGTTCCATCGCGCGTAGGGCAATTCCGGGCGAAGGCAAGAGGCGAGTCGGACACGTTCAAAAGAGCCTACGACGAAGATGGGTATTCGGTTCGACAGGTGCATGTCGAATGTCCGTTCCTGCGCATATTCTCACGCAGTTGTGATGACGGGTGCGGTCCGTGCGGAGGCGGTAGGGGGGAAGTTCAGGCCACGGCTTTCGTCGGCAGCAGCGTGAGACGCGGCGTTGGCCAGCCCTTGGCGTCCGGCATGAAGACCAGACGATAGCGGGCGAAGATATTGGCAAGCAGAAGCGAAAACCAGGCGCCGTAGGCAAGCCCGGCGATCACATCACTTGGATAATGGGCGCCGACCATGACGCGGCTGAATCCCATCCATAAGGCTAGCAGGATGAAGGCGAGCCGAAAACGCGGCAGAAGCAGAATCAGCATCATGAAGATGGCGCCGACCGTGGTCGCGTGGCCGGAGGGGAAGCTCTCGAAACGTGAACCGGCGAACGGAGAGAAGCCGAACGAACCCCAGTCATCGAACTGGCCGGGCCGGGCGCGACCGATGACCCGCTTGATGAGGTTGGCCGAAAGTCCCGACAGCGCGACGGCGAGGAAGGAATAGGCGCCGATTTGGGCGATATAGAGCGCGCGGAAGCGCTGCTTTCCACCGCGTGACAGCCGGTAAGAGGCAAATCCGGTCAGCAGCAGCATGACCGAGGCCGTCAGGATCCAACCGGAACTGCCGAAATCGGTGATCATCTTGCCGAGCGAGCGTGTGAAAATATCCCTGTGGCGGGAGGCGCCGACCGGCTCGTCGAAGATCAGGAAGGAGAGGATAACCAGATTGGCGGCGACGATGGCGAAGATCTGCCAGTAATGCGGTGCCGGCGGGTGCTGATTGAGGTCGCGGCGCCTCTTCAGCCAGATCTTGATCCGTTCGATGCCCTTCACGTGCGTCTTCCGTCCGTTTCATTTTGCCATTTTGAGGGCCCAGAAAAGGCTGTCCGAATGACATGCAGCCGCGGCAAGATGGTTGCCGCGGCTGCGAATTGCAAGAGGCGTAGTGTCAAGTCTCAGGCGGACAGTGCCTTGAACTCGGCGAGGATGGCGTCGCCCATTTCGGCGGTGCCGACCTTCGTGCAACCCTCGCCCATGATGTCGCCGGTGCGAATACCCTTGTCGAGCACGGTGGCGATCGCCTTCTCGAGGTTATCGGCTTCCTTCACCATGTTGAAGGAATAACGCAGGCACATGGCGAACGAGGCGATCATGGCGATCGGATTGGCGATGCCTTGGCCGGCGATGTCGGGTGCCGAGCCGTGGACCGGCTCATACATGGCCTTGCGCTTGCCGGTCTTCGGATCGGGGCTTCCGAGCGAAGCCGATGGCAGCATGCCGAGCGAACCGGTCAGCATCGAGGCGACATCAGACAGCATGTCGCCGAACAGGTTGTCGGTGACGATGACGTCGAACTGCTTGGGCGCGCGAACCAGTTGCATGCCGCCGGCATCGGCCAGCATGTGCTCGAGCTGGACGTCGGGATACTTGGCCTTGTGGGTTTCAGTGACCACCTGGTTCCACAGCACGCCCGATTTCATGACGTTGCGCTTTTCCATCGAGCAGACACGGTTCTTGCGGGTGCGCGCCAGCTCGAAGGCGACCGAGGCGATGCGCTCGATCTCATAGGTGTCATAGACCTGGGTGTCGATGGCGCGCTTCTGGCCGTTGCCGAGATCGGTGATGGTCTTCGGTTCGCCGAAATAAACGCCGCCGGTCAGTTCGCGGACGATCAGGATGTCGAGGCCTTCGACCAGTTCCGGCTTCAGCGAGGAAGCGGAGGCGAGCGCCGGGTAGCAGATTGCCGGGCGCAGGTTGGCGAACAGTTCGAGATCCTTGCGCAGGCGCAGCAGTCCGGCTTCCGGGCGAACCTCATAAGGCACGTCATCCCACTTCGGGCCGCCGACGGCGCCGAACAACACGGCATCGGCGCTCATCGCCTTGGCCATGTCATCTTCAGAGATCGCAACGCCGTGGGCGTCATAGGCCGAGCCGCCGACCAGGCCCTCGTCGGTAATGAAGCCTGCATCTTGCTCGGCATTCATATAGGCGATGATCTTGCGGACCTCGCCCATGGCTTCCGGACCGATGCCGTCGCCGGGCAGAAGGAAGATATTACGCTGTGTCATGGAAGCCTCCCTGGCTTGCGGAAAAGAGTTGCCGCCTTCTATCGGGCAAAAGCCTGCCGTTCAAGGACAGTCAGCGGCAGAACGGTACGGTGGGAGGCGGCCGTAGCGGACAAGTCGGCGCGATCGGCCCGGCATGATCGGCACGCCGATCCCACGCCGGGCGGGTTGCGGCTCAGGCCCAGGGATGGGTCTGGGCGTTGGTCTTTTCGAAGGCGGCGATGCTCGCGGCCTTTTCCAGCGTCAGGCCGATGTCGTCGAGACCGTTCAGCAGGCAGTGGCGCTTGAACTCATCGATGTCGAACTTGATCGTGCCACCGTCCGGGCCGGTGATTTCCTGGGATTCCAGATCGACCGTCAGTACGGCGTTGGAGCCGCGGCCAGCGTCATCCATCAGCTTGTCCAGATCTTCCTGGCTGACGACGATCGGCAGGATACCGTTCTTGAAACAGTTGTTGTAGAAAATGTCTGCGAACGAGGTGGAGATGACGCAACGAATGCCGAAGTCGAGCAACGCCCATGGCGCGTGCTCGCGCGACGATCCGCAGCCGAAATTGTCACCGGCGACAAGGATCTGGGCATTGCGATAGGCCGGCTTGTTGAGGACGAAGTCGGGGTTTTCCGAGCCATCTTCCTTGTAGCGCGCCTCGGCGAACAGACCCGTGCCGAGACCGGTGCGCTTGATGGTCTTCAGATAGTCCTTCGGAATGATCATGTCGGTATCGACATTGACGACCGGAAGAGGTGCTGCGACGCCGGTGAGCTTTACGAACTTTTCCATCAGACCCTGCCTTCGGAATGCTATTCAGGAATTCAGCTGCCCTTAGAGCAAAATCGCGCAGATTTGAAGGCCTTTATTGGCCGAACGGGTACGCCCGGGCATCGAAATGCCAGTTTATCGAGCAACCCGCGAAGGTGGCCTCATAGATCGATGATTGTGCCGCGGCCGTCATTCCAGACGCGCATCTCGCGGGCCTGCGATTTCGCCTTGGCATAGACCGGCGTCTTTTTCGGCCGCAGGGTCAACATGCGGGCGGCGAGCGTGAGCGTCAACACGGCGCCGGCGATCAGCGTCAGCGAGACGGTGAAGGCGGCCGCGATGGCGAGAACGACGATGCCGACTGCGGCGATGGCGACGGAACGGAGATTGTGCATGATGGCAATCCTTTCTTGCACACCAAGGTGGTCCTTCTGCCCGTCGAATGCAAGGGCTTCGCGGGAAATGTCGCCTTGCGTGGCGGACGAAAGCTTGGCAGAAGTTTCGTCATGAAATCGATCAATTCCCATCACCCCGCGCGGCTGCGCCGCTCTGTTCTCAGCGTTCCGGCGATCAATGCCCGGGCGCTCGAGAAGGCCCATGGACTGGCTTGTGACGCCGTCATCTTCGACCTGGAGGATTCCGTCGCACCGGAGAAAAAGGCCGAGGCCCGCGAGAATCTAAGGCGTTTCTTCGCCGAGACGCCGCTTTCTGGTCGCGAGGCGATCATCCGGGTGAACGGGCTCGATACCGAATTCTTCGCTGAGGACATGGCGGCGGTTATCGCCTGCCGGCCGGATGCTGTGCTCTTGCCCAAGGTCGACGGGCCGGACGATATCCAGCATGTCGCCGATCTCCTGGCTGAATCGGATGCGACGGAAAGTCTCAGGATCTGGGCGATGATCGAAACGCCGCGCGGTGTATTGAACGCGGCGGCGATCGCCGGATCGGGGCGTACCGCCGGCGGGCTGCTCGACTGTTTCGTCGTCGGGCTGAACGATCTGAGAAAAGAGACCGGGGTTCTGCCAGAACCGGGGCGGACCTATCTCGTGCCTTTCCTCATGCAGGTGATCCTGGCCGCCCGCGCTTACGGACTTGACGCGATCGACAGCGTGTCGAACGAATTCAGGGTGCTCGATGCCTATGAGACCGAGTGCGCGCAGGGCCGCGCGATGGGCTTTGACGGCAAGATGCTGATCCATCCCGCGCAGATCGACGGCGCCAACCGGCATTTCGGTTTTTCGGCCGAGGCGAAGGCCGAGGCGAAGGCGATTGTTGCCGCTTTTGCTGATCCGGCGACCGCGGGCCTCAATGTCATCAACCTCGACGGTCATATGGTTGAGCGGCTGCATCTCGACCAGGCCGAGCGGCTGCTCGCCAAAGCGCAGGTTATTCAGGAAAGAGAAGGCAAGACAGCATGAAGCTCTATCGTTTCATCACCGGCCCGGACGATTCGGCCTTCTGCCATCGCGTGACGGCAGCGCTCAATGACGGCTGGGAGCTTGCCGGCTCGCCGGCGCTCACCTTCAATGCCCAGACGGGCGTGGTGACCTGTGGTCAGGCGGTCACCAAGACCATCGAGGGTCGGGATTACGATCCCGGCAAGAAGCTCACGGAGCAGTAAAAGGCCTGGGCGGTCAGACGCCAGAGGTGGTTTCCGGCTCGCCGGTGTCCTGCTCGCTGGCACAGGTGTTTTTCCCCCAGGCAACCTTGTCCTGAGATGTCGATTGCGGCCATGGTCCTCGCCGGACGGTCCGGTCGAATGCGGCCGCGGCGCCCAGCCCCCCACGTTTGCAGGAGAATTCCGTGATCACCATTCGACGCCTCGATATTTCCGATGCCTATCTTCTGATTGCCGGCGCACGCGACAAGGCGCGCGAGATCGGCGTGCCGATGTGCATTGCCGTGACCGACGAGAGCGGGCAGCTCATTGCCTTCGAGCGGATGGACGGCGGCAAGGTGACAAGCACGACGATCGCCATAGACAAGGCTTTCACGGCCGCGGCGGCGAAGAAGGCGACGCATGAATACGGTGCGGCCAGCCAGCCGGGCAACCCGACCTTCGGCATTCACTCGGCGATCGGTGGCCGGCTGATGGTGGTGGGTGGTGGTCTGCCGGTTGCTGTCGACGGCGAGGTGGTCGGCGGCATCGGCATCAGCTCCGGCACGCCGACGCAGGATCTGCAATGCGCGGAAGCGGGCATCGCCCACTTTCTCGCGATGCGTTGAACCTGATCGGCTGGCGTATCACAGGCGAAAACTGAGTCGCCTGCGATGCTCTGTCTGTTTGTTTTTACGCAATTCCGGACGCAAAACCGCTACGCACTTTTGCTGGAATTGCTCTAGTCTTTCAGCGAAGCGGAGATGTCGTCGGATTCAGCGGCGGCATCTTCGGCACTTTCCTCGATCCGTTCCATGTCGTCGTCGGACAGGCCGAAATGATGGCCGATCTCATGGATCAGCACATGGGTGACAATGTCGCCCAAGGTTTCCTCGTTCTCAGCCCAGTAGTCGAGAATCGGACGGCGGTAGAGCGTGATGCGGTTCGTCATCTCGCCGGTTTCCATGGTGAAACGCTCGGAAATGCCGCGCCCCTCGAACAGGCCGAGCAGGTCGAAGGGCGTTTCGAGCGCCATGTCCTCGAACACTTCGTCGGTGGGGAAATCGGCGATCTCGATGATCAGATTGCCGGTCAGCGCGCGGAATTCCTCCGGCAAATGACCATAGGCCTCAATTGCCAGCGACTCGAAAGTGCTGATCGTCGGGGCATGGCGTTCGCGCCAATCTTCGGTCTGGTCGATACGGGCCATCGGTACTCCTTACTTCGCTCTCATATAGGACCTTTGGCCCGGCTTTTCGAGTGGGAATTCTGTCGAGGAATAAATTCACACTGAATCCGGTTGACTCTTTTGCCAAGCTCTGGAATCCATAGGAACATATAGAGAACATTCCAGCAGGAGAGACGTCATGGGCGTGACTGCTCTGGCGCAGGAGAGGCTTGTTGCCTTGCGCGAAGCCATAGCCAAGATCGAGGGGAAGTCGTTTTCCGGCGGGCTGGAGCCGGTCACGGGGGATGTCGGCGATCGGCCGGAGCCCGCTTCCTTTGCGACCGGCTCCGCGATTGGATTGGAGGCGGGGCACCTCGAAAATCTCCTGCCCGAAGGCTTTCCGACGGGCGCGATGATCGAGGCCCGCGGCGGGCAGTTCAGGGATGCGGGGGCGGTCAGCGGTTTCGGGTTGGGGCTCTGCCTTTCCTGCTGCCCCACTCGACCGGGGCAGAGGGTGCTGTGGATCGGCGACCGCTTCGTCGCGCGTGAAGTTGGCCTGCCCCATGCGGCAGGGCTGGCCGATTATGGCTTGCGGCCCGGTGAACTCGTCTACGCCATGCCGCAACGTTTGGAGGACGCGTTGTGGCTGGCCGATGCGGCGCTTTCATGCGGTGGATTCTCGGCAGTGATGCTGGAGGTTGCCGGCAATCCGCGCGGTTTCGGTTTGACCGAAAGCCGGCGCCTCAGCCTCAAGGCGCGGGGTTCCGGCGGCTTTCTTCTTCTCTTGCGGCAGGGTGGAGAGGAGGAGGCGAGCAGCGCTTCTCTTCGCCTGCTTGTCGAACCCGCGCCGGCGGCAACGCGGCGTCTCCCCGATGGATCGATGTTTGGCGGCAGCATCGGCAATTCCGTTTTTCGCCTCATTCCGGAAAAGAGCCGGCTCGGGGTTTCCCACGAACTCATCTTGGAGTGGAATAGACATGACCGCCAATTTTATCCCGCAACTCCCCTTCACGCCGGGGCAGGGCGCGCTTTCCGGTCGGCGCATCCTGGCGCTCTGGTTGCCCCGCCTTTCGACCGATCGGCTGGCGCGCCGGCGCTGGGGACTATCGTGGCGTTCGACCGAGCGTCCTGACCATCCGCCGGTCGTTTGCGCCGGGCGGGTCGCCAATGCCATGCGATTGACGGCGCTCGACGAAAAAGCCGAGACGATTGGCTTGCAGGTCGGCCAGGCACTGGCGGAGGCGCGTGCCATCTGCCCGACGCTGGACGTCGCCGAGAATGACCCACCGGCCGACCGCCGCTTTCTTGAGGCGATCGCCGACTGGTGCGACCGCTATACGCCGCTGGTGGCGCTCGATGGTGCGGACGGCCTTTTGCTCGACATCACCGGTTGCGCCCATCTGTTCGGCGGCGAGGCGGCCTTGATCGGCGATCTGCTCGATCGGCTCGCGCAACTGGGGCTCGATGCGCGGGGCGCGATCTCCTCTGCGCCAGGGCTTTCCTGGGCGGTTGCCCGTTTTTTCCGCGATCGTGTCGTCGCCGACAGCGAAACGATCGGCGTTCTTTCGCCCTTGCCGCTCAGCGCGCTGCGGATCGAGGCTAACGTGGCCGCCGCATTGGCGCGCGTCGGCCTCAAGCAGGTGGGCGACCTTCTGGCGGCGCCGCGCGGTCCCCTGACGCGGCGCTTCGGGCCAGGACTCCTCGTTCGGCTCGACCAGGCGCTGGGACGGGAGGGGGAGGCGATCGTGCCCCGCCGGCCGATCGCCCTTCTGTCGGTCGAACGGCGGCTGGCCGATCCGATCCGCGACGAGGAGGTGATCCTCGATCTGACAGGGCGGCTGGCGGCCGGTTTGAAATCTGGGCTGGAGGCACGGGGTGAGGGGGGACGCCTGTTCGAGCTGCTGCTTTTCCGCGTGGACGGCCGGGTCTTTCGGATCGGCATCGGCGCGGCCTCCCCGCTTCGTGATGCCGCCCGCATCAAGGCTCTGTTTACCGAACGTCTGTCCGTCCTGCACGACGATCTCGATGCCGGCTTCGGCTTCGAGATCGTTCGGCTCAACGTATTGCGCACGGAAATCCTGGCTGGGACGCAAGGCGCTTTCGGCGTCCGCACGAAAGAGGCGGATGCTGCGCTCGATTTCGTCGATCGGGTGACGGCGCGCTTCGGCGAAGGTTGTCTTACGCTGCCTGTCTCCCATCAAAGCCATTGGCCGGAGCGGGCATCGAGCCTTGCGCCGTTTGCCGATGCTGCGGCGGCGCCTGCCGATGTCGCCGGTCCGCCGGTCCGTAGCGAGCGGCCGATCCGGCTCCTTGCCCATCCGGAACCGGTCGACGTTACCGCTGAGGTGCCGGATGGTCCGCCCGCCAGTTTTCGCTGGCGCCGGGCCCAGCACCGGGTCGTTCGCGCCGAGGGGCCGGAGCGGCTGGCGCCGGAATGGTGGATCGACGGGGAGGAGGCATTGCCGCGCGACTATTTCCGTATCGAGGTGAGCGCCGGCCATCGTTTCTGGCTCTTTCGCCAGGGGCTTTACGAGCGTGGATCCGACCGGCCGAGCTGGTTCATGCAGGGCATTTTCGCATGAGCGCGCCGGCCTTCTTCGAAATCGGCTGCCGGAGCAATTTCTCCTTTCTGGAGGGCGCGTCGCATCCGGAGGAGATGGTTGCGACCGCGGCCCGGATCGGCATTGCCGGCCTGGGCCTTGCCGACCGCAATACGGTTGCCGGGGTGGTGCGCATGCATGCAGTGGCCAGGGTCAAGGGTTATGCCTTCCGGCCCGGGGCGCGGCTCGTCTTTGCCGACGGTACGCCGGAGCTCGCCGCCTATCCGGTCAACCGGCGCGGCTGGGGCAATCTGTGCCGAATGCTGAGCGCCGGCAACCTGCGTTCCGACAAGGGTGTGTGCACGCTTTACGAAAGCGATCTCGTCGAATGGGCGGCGGATCTGATGGTCGCGGCGATGGTGCCCTCCTTTGCGACAGAGGCGCAGATCGAGGATTATTGTGCACGTCTTGCACGGCTGGTGCCGCCTTTGGACGACCGCCTCTATCTCGCGCTCATTCCCCGCTATGATGGGCTCGATCGGCTGGCTTTCCGTCGGATCGAGGAAATGGCGCGCCGGTTCGCGCTTCCGCTGATCGCCAGCAATGATCCTTTCTACCATGAGCCCGCGCGCAAGCCGCTGGCCGATGTCGTCACAGCGATCCGCGCCCATGTGACGGTGGCCGATGCCGGTTTCCGGCTTCATGCCCATGCCGAGCGGCATCTGAAGGAGCCTGGGGAAATGGCGCGGCTTTTCCGTTCCCACCCGCAGGCGATCACCGCCACAGTCGAGTTCTTTAGTCGGCTTAATTTTTCCCTCGACGAACTCAGTCATCAATATCCCGACGAGGTGATCGACGGCGAGACGTCGGAGCGGGCCTTGCGCCGGCTGACCTACGAAGGGGCGGCCCAGCGGTTTCCGAACGGGATCCCCCAGAAGATCGCCGACCTCCTCGAATACGAGCTGAACCTGATCGGAGAGAAGCGCTACGAACCCTATTTCCTTACCGTTCACCGCATTATCGGTTTCGCCCGCTCCGAGGGTATTCTCTGTCAGGGGCGCGGGTCGGCTGCCAATTCCGCCGTTTGCTATTGCCTCGGGATTACCGAGGTGAACCCGGAGAAAACCACGCTTCTGTTTGACCGCTTCATCTCGACCGAGCGCGACGAACCGCCGGATATCGACGTCGATTTCGAGCACGCGCGGCGAGATGAAGTGATCCGGTTCATCTATCGCACTTATGGGCGCGAGCATGCGGCGCTGACGGCGGCGGTCATCAACTACCGGGCGCGTTCGGCGGGGCGCGAGGCGGCCAAGGTTTTCGGCCTTTCCGAAGATGTACAGACGGCGCTTTCCGGATCGATCTGGGGATGGTCGACGGCAGATCTGTCCGAACGCGAGGCGAAGGCCGCAGGGCTTGATCTTGCCGATCCGACGACCCGCCGCGTGCTCGACTACGCCTCGACCCTGATGGGCTTTCCGCGTCACCTCTCCCAGCATGTCGGCGGTTTCGTCATCACCCGCGATCGGCTCGACGAGGTCGTGCCGATCATGAATACGGCCGACGGGCGCTATATGGTCGAGTGGAACAAGGACGATCTCGACACGCTGAAGATCCTGAAGATCGATGTCCTGGCGCTCGGCATGCTCACCTGTCTCGCCAAGGCGATCAAGCTTCTGGCTGATCATTACGGGAAGCGGATGACACTCGCCTCGTTTTTCGAGGATCACCGGCCGGAGGTCTATGACATGATCTGCCGGGCCGATACGCTCGGCGTTTTCCAGATCGAGAGCCGAGCGCAGATGAGTATGCTGCCGCGCCTGAAGCCTCGGGAATTTTATGATCTGGTGATCGAGGTGGCGATCGTCCGGCCGGGGCCGATCCAGGGCAATATGGTCCATCCCTATCTGAAAAACCGCAAGGAAAAGGAGGAGGGGCGGGTGATCGATTATCCGAAGCCGGAGCTCGAGGCGGTGCTGAAGAGGACGCTGGGCGTGCCGCTCTTCCAGGAACAGGCGATGCAGATCGCCATTACCGCCGCCGGCTTTACACCGGCTGAAGCCGATCAGTTGCGCCGAGCCATGGCGACTTTCCGCAGGACTGGGCAGGTCGCCGATTTCCGGCAGCGTTTTCTCGACGGCATGTTGCAGCGCGACTATACGCGCGAATTCGCCGAGCGCTGTTTCAGCCAGATCGAGGGCTTTGGCGAATACGGTTTTCCGGAAAGCCATGCCGCCTCCTTCGCGCTCCTGGTCTATGCCTCCGCCTGGATCAAGGCCTTCTATCCGGATGTCTTCTGCGCGGCGCTGCTCAATTCCCAGCCGATGGGTTTCTATGCGCCAGCCCAACTGGTGCGTGATGCCCGTGAGCACGGGGTCGAGGTCCGCCCGGTCGACGTCAACGCCTCGGCATGGAACAGCGACCTGGAGAAGAGCGGGTTTGACGCACGCCGTCTTTCAGCGCGACACGCATCGATGCGCAAGGTGATCTTGAGCGCCCGGGCGCTGCGGCTCGGTTTCCGCCAGGTGAAGGGCCTGTCGGAGGCGGACATGGGCCTTCTCGTCGCGCGCCGCGGCCGTGGTTATGTCTCGGTCCGTGACCTCTGGATGCGGACCGGTCTGTCGCGGGCGGTGATCGAGCGGCTTGCGGACGCGGATGCCTTCGCTTCGCTGGGGTTGAGCCGGCGCGAGGCGCTCTGGGCGGCGCAGGCGCTCGACCATCAGGCGGCGGTCGAGCATCTGCCGCTGTTTTCCGAGGTGAGGGGGGGCGAGGTGCAGGCCGAGGCGAAGGTTGACCTGCCCATGATGCCGCTGGGTGAACAGGTCATTCACGATTATCGCGTGCTGTCGCTGTCGCTGAAGGCTCATCCGCTCTCCTTCCTGCGCGATGAGTTTGCCAGTGCCGGCATCCTCACCTCATCGGCGCTGGAGGATGAAGCCAATGGGCGTCGCGTCGATGTCGCCGGCCTCGTGTTGGTGCGTCAGCGGCCGGGCTCGGCCAGGGGGGTGATCTTCATGACGCTCGAGGACGAGACCGGCGTCGCCAATGTCATCATCTGGCCGAAAATCTTCGAGCGGTACCGTTCGATCGTCATGGGGGCTCGGTTGGTGCGGGTCCGCGGGCGGCTGCAGAAGGCCGACGGGGTCATTCACGTGGTCGCCGAACGAGTGGTCGATGCCAGCGGAAAGCTTAGCCTGCTTCGCGAGGCACTCAAGGATTTCAGTGGGCTTGCCAATGCCGGCGAGGCGCATTGCCCGCTCAACGAGCGCCGGGATGATGGAAAGTCGAGCGGATCATTGGCGCAGTTGATCCGGGATGCTCCCGATCTGGCCGGGGAAGTGGGCCAGGTCATGCCGAAAGGGCGCAACTTTCACTGAGCAGGCGTGGGCAGAGGGGACAGCGGAAGAGAGGGAAATCCGCGCTGTAAAGGCACGGCAGGGGACTGCGTGAAATTTTCTTGACAAGACGCATCCTGTTTAGCAGAAAGGAGTGGCTGAAAGTCATGTTTGGAAGTGCGTGGTCGCCATGCTGGTCTGCAGCTGCAATTATATCACCGACAAGGACATCAAGGACGTCATCAACGAACTCCTTGACGAGGACTGTTGGCAGTTGATTGTGCCAGCCAAGATCTACCACGCCATGGGCAAGCGTGGCCGTTGCTGCGGCTGTTTTCCCAATGTCGTCGACCTCATCATCCGCACTACCGAGGAATATCATGCTTCTCGCCAGACCGATGGCGCGGACGTGGTCGATTTCATGGAACGTCTGAAGCGTTTCCACGAGGAGCAGAGGGCCGCAGGCATTGAGCGTCGCCAGAGCGCCGCCCGTATCGCCTGACCTTTGTCGCGCTCTTGTGGTGCCTGCTGCCAGGGGAGGCGCCGATACTTTCGTTCGCCGAGTTGCCCTTTTCTTGCTTATCGTCGCATGACCTGTATTTGTTCATGGACCGGATCGGCTATCGTTGAAGTGACGGATTGTATGAGTTGGCCCGTGACCTGCAAATCCGCATCGCCCGCTCAGGGTTTACGGAGCGCCGGGCTTTCCGGCTCGTTTTCAATGTCGCCGTCGGTCCGGGCGGGAGCAACCGGTCGAAGGCCAGGGAACGGTGTCGACCGTGGCGGGTATCGCGCGGCAAGTCGTGTGTCGTTTCCTCCAAATTTTGTCCAGGTCGATTTCCGTCGAGCGCCACATGCGCCAAGCTAGAAAAGGAACTTAAGGCTGTCGGAGCCGTTTTGAGTTCATCGATAAGCCGGATGGATCATATCTAGGTTCATCCGAACGCAACTACAGAGGGAGGATATGCTATGAAGGGTGATCAGAAAGTCATCGAACGGTTGAACGAGGCGCTTTTCCTGGAGCTTGGCGCCGTCAATCAGTATTGGCTGCACTACCGCCTGCTCAGCGACTGGGGTTTTGCCAAGCTCGCCAAGAAGGAGCGGGCGGAATCGATCGAAGAGATGCAGCATGCCGACAAGCTGATCGATCGCATCATCTTCCTCGAAGGTCATCCGAACCTGCAAACCGTTGCCCCCTTGCGTATCGGCCAGAACGTCAAGGAAGTGCTGGAAGCCGATCTTGCCGGAGAATATGACGCCCGCATGGCCTATAAGGCCTCGCGTGACATCTGCTACCAGGCCGGCGACTATGTCAGCATGAAGTTGTTCGAGGAACTCCTCAGCGACGAAGAAGGCCATATCGACTTCCTCGAAACCCAGCTGGAACTGTTGTCGAAGATCGGCGAGGCGAAGTACGGCCAGCTGAACGCCGAGCCGGCGGATTCCGCCCAATAGTCCGCCTGCCCGCGCAGGCGGGCGGTTGGTCTTCCGTTCCGGTCGTCTTCGGATGCCGGGGCTTTTGCTTGGCGACGATTGAACAGCCTTGCCAGGGCCAGTGTTGGTGGCCTTGGCGTAAAGCCGGGGTAGAAGTGCGGCCCACGCCTCAAACTCCCTTCGTTCAGGACGTCCCGAGGCTATCCGAAAAGGCGGGTCCGGCTCACTTCCATTCATACACCTTGTCGGACCGGAGCGGACGGTTGCTCACCAGCACCGAAGGGTCCGGTAGCGCGGCGACATAGTGTTCTGCATCCTCGTCGTCGTTGAAGCCGACAAAAACCATGAACATCGCCTTCGCCATGGGTTGGCCCTTCTTACGGTATGCGAAGCTGACGGCGCACGACGGGTATTGCGCTCCGATCGACAGGATCTCGCCGGTTCTCTCGCCCTTGAGGTTCCCCAGGTTTCCATCCAGAGCGACGAACTGGCCAAGCGTCATGAAATGATCGATTGCGGCGAAGGCCACGCCCTGCGCGATCTGCCGGCTGTCATCACCGGGGCCTGAACGGCCGTAGTAGAGGCTGTCAGTCTGGCCCTTGCGCTTCCGCGTTTCATAGACGATCAGTTTGCCTGCGGCGGCCAATTCAATGTGCACGTCGAAGGTCTGAAACCGGTCCGGCTCCTTGTCCAACTCGCCAAGCAGGACCCGCAGGTCCCCCATATAATCCGCATATCGTGCAACTGTCATAACGCTCTTTCTGTCACCCTCTGCGGCGGCTGTCACCCAATCCACCAAGCACTCACATCGCCAAGTGACCGAATTCCGCGACGACCTGCTCGTAGACAGCGCGCTTGAAGGGGACGATCAGCTCAGGGAGCTCCCGCATAGGTTTCCAGGCCCAGGCGTCGAACTCGGCGGTGTGGCCGCCCGGCGGCGGGTTTATGGCGATCTCACTTTCGTCGCCATCAAAGCGGAAGGCGAACCAGCGCTGGGTCTGGCCGCGATATTTGCCCCTCAGGCCGATGCCGATCAATTCGGCAGGCAGATCGTAGTTGATCCACCGGCCCGCTTCGGCAAGCAGCGAGACGCTCTTCATCCCGGTTTCCTCGTAAAGCTCGCGCATGGCCGCCGGCAGCGGGCTTTCGCCTTTGTCTATGCCGCCCTGTGGCATCTGCCAAAGCTGGGGCGAACCATCGAACTCGGAGTTGCCCTCGGGAATGCGGCGCCCGGCCCAGACCAAGCCTTGTCTGTTCAGCACCATGATGCCGACGCAGGGGCGGTAGGGCAGATCCTCGGCTCTTGGCTTCGGGCTTGTGGTCTTGTCCATTCTGTCCTCTTACGGTTGCTCATCGGCCGCGAGCGCGGAGACGCCAACGATTTCGATTCCGCGTCCGGCGGCCTCATCGCTCCACTGGCGGATCGCGGCGACTGTTTCGTCGAAGGCGGAGGCTGTGCCTATGGCCTGGCCGTTGCGCCGGGCGATCCGTTCCAATTCATCAAGCTTGGCGAGCACGGCTGCCTTCTCCGGCTGACCGTCGAGCAGCAGATCGCCGTTGGCATACGGCATGCCGATCGCCTTGGCAAAGCCGTCGGCCAGCGAGCGGGCGGTCGATCCGTCATCGAGGAACAGCAGCCCCCGCGAACCGATGTCGCGCATGACCGGCTCGAAGGCGGCCGCGTCCGACATGTAGCGCGCGCCCATATAGTTCATGATTCCGGTGTAATTGGTGATGCTGCCCATGGCCTGATGCAGTTTCTTGAGCGCCTCGGCCGGCGGGTCTGTGGTCAAGAGGGTGCCGCGTCCGGGATTGTTGGCCGGATAGTCGAAGGGTTCCATGGGCAGTTGAAGCAGAACCTCGTGGCCCTTTCGGCGGGCCTCCTGCATCCAGCGCATGAGGCTGTTGCCGGACGAGGCGAAAGCGAGCGTCACCTCTTCCGGCAGGTCGCGGATGGCGCGCTGGCTGCCGGTCTGGCTCAGCCCAATGCCTCCGACGACGATGGCGATGCGTGTGGCCCGGGCGCCCGACCAAGGGCGCGCATACTGCTCGAACGGCCTCAGGCCGTCTGGGCCGATGACTGGCAGGCGGCCTTCCGGCGTGTCCTCGAGCAGATCGTCGTTGGGAAGAGCCGCAACGCGCCTGTCCTGCCCGATGCTGCGGCTGTCGATCAGCACCGGGCCTTTGCCGTCACGGGGTTTGGGGGAGAATTTGGTAACAACGGAGCCATCATTGGTCACCGTTCGCTCGACCGTGGCACCGCCGAGCGGGCGACTGGTGGCGAGATTCTGCCCGGATTTTGCAGGGACCGTGCCGACCGGCGCGACCGCGGCGGGGCCGGGCGCGGTGTCTGACGGAGGTGTGGCTTCGGAGAGATAACGCAGCGGCAGGGGAGTCAGGGCAGAATAGGTGGAGAGGCCGAGGATGGAAACAAGCGCCAGACTGCCGAGCGCGCCCGAAAGGGAAGGTCGGCGACGCGGCTTTTTCGCCGGCTTTCGGCCTTGGCCGAGCGGTGCGTGGAGATCGGCGCTCAAGGTTCTATCCGCTCCCGTCGGTCGCAAATGCAAGCGGCGCCGGATTGCTCCGGCGCCCCGTTTCTTACTTTGTCACGACGGCCTTGGTCGGATCGGCCGGGAAGGACGGATCGGTCTTGACCCCGCGCAAGAGATCAAGCGCGTAGTTGAGCTGGATGTCGTCCTTGGCCTCCGGTGGCACATAGGCGATCGAGCCGGAGCCTTCCTCGCTCTCGTTCTGTCCCTTGATGTGGCCCTTCAGCGCCGATTCACCCTCAGAGCGAACCTTGCCCTGAAGCTCTTCCGGCAGCGGCTGCTCGACCTTGATGTCCGGCTCGATGCCGGTGCCTTGAATCGACCGGCCCGACGGCGTGTAATAGAGCGCCGTGGTGAGGCGAAGTGCGCCCTTTTCACCCATCGGGATGATGGTCTGGACGGAGCCCTTGCCGAAGGACCGGGTGCCGACGACCGTGGCGCGCTTCAGGTCCTGCAGTGCGCCGGCGACGATTTCCGATGCCGATGCCGAACCGCCGTTGACCAGAACGATGAGCGGCTTGCCGTCGGTCAGATCGCCTGCAGTGGCGTTGAAGCGACGGGTATCTTCCGGATTGCGCGACCGGGTCGATACCACTTCGCCTCGTTCGAGGAAGGCGTCCGAGACGTAGATCGCCTGGTCAAGCAAGCCGCCCGGATTGAGGCGCAGGTCGAGAACGAAGCCCTTGAGCTTGTCGGCCGGCACTTCCTTCTTGATCTTTTCGATCGCGGCTTCGAGATCATCATAGGTCTTCTCGGTGAACGAGATGACACGCAGATAGCCGACATCGCCTTCGACACGCGACTTGACGGCGCGGATCGGGATGATTTCGCGCACGATCGACATTTCGATCGGCTTGTCCGCGCCCTTGCGCAGGATCACCAGCTTGATTGGCGTGTTGACTGCGCCGCGCATCTTGTCGACAGCTTCCTCGAGCTTGAGGCCACGCACCGATTCGCCGTTGATCTCGGAGATGAAGTCTCCGGCAAGAATGCCGGCCTTGGCGCCGGGCGTATCGTCGATCGGGGTGATGACCTTGACCAGGTCATCTTCCATGGTCACCTCGATGCCGATACCGCCGAACTCGCCCCGCGTCTGCGTCTGCATGTCAGCCGCATCTTTGGCGTTCATGTAGACCGAATGCGGATCGAGCGAAGTCAGCATGCCGTTGATGGCATTCTCGACCAGCTTCTCCTCATCCGGTGGCGTGACATATTGCGCACGGATGCGCTCGAACACGTCGCCGAAGATCGACAGTTCCTTGTAGGTGGAAGTGCCCGCGGCCTGCGCAGGTATCCCGGCCGAATAGAGAACGCTCATGGCCGTCGCGCCCATGAGCGCACCGACGAGAACAAGAGAAGCCCTACGAATCATTCTGTGCCTTTCCAGAGCCGCTACCGGTCCACCACTCACGGGAATCAACCGGCTTTCCATCTTTCCGAAATTCTATGTAAAGGGTCGGGCGATCCGTTTCCAGCGCCAATGCCGTAGCGCTCGCCACTCTTTTTTCCCCCATCACCGCCAAGGGCTCGCCGGAAAGAACGAACTTGCCCTGGGCCGTGCTGATCCGGTCCATACCGGACAATACCACATGATAGCCGTCGCCGGTATTCAAGATGATCATCTGCCCATAGCTGCGGAACTCGCCGGCGTAGACGACCCAGGCGTCAGCGGGGGCGGTCACCAGCGATCCCGGCGCCGAAGCGATGACCATACCCTTGGCTTCGTGTCCTGTCCCGTCCGGATCGCCGAACTGGCGCAAGGTCTCTCCTGCCGTCGGAAGCTCCAGCTTGTGCTTCAGATCGGAGAAAGCGTATGCGGGGGCAATGCGGTTTTTATCGGGCAGTGAAGAGGCCGCCAGTTCCCTTGCCTTCTGCCTTTGCTCCTCGCTCAGCTTGCGTAGTTTCTCCTCCTCTGCACGGGCCTTTTCAGCCGCTTCCCGCACTGAGCGGATCTCGGTCTCGAGGCTTGCGATCAGGCCTTCCATGCTGGAGGCGCGGGCGGCAAGCGCCTCGGCGCGGCGCTTCTCGGTCGCCAGCTCCAGCGCGTTCTGCTGCGACAGCCGGTCATTTTCGCCCAGCAGCAGGTCCATGTGCCGCTCCTCTTCCTGGCGGCTGGCGATGGTGGCGACGAGCGCCTCCGTTTCCTTCTGGCCTTCGAGGCGCAGGCGGACGAGTTCAGCAAGATCGGCAGCGAGCTTTTCGGTCTCGTGGCGGATGCCCGGGACGACCGCCCCGAGCAAGATCGCGGTTCTGACCGAGGCGAGAGCGTCCTCCGGGCTGACGAGCAAAGCGGGCGGGGGATTGCGGCCCATGCGTTCCAGGGCGGCCAGGACTTCGGCCAGAACGGCGCGTCGACCCCTGAAGGAGGCGCGGATGGCATCTTCCTTGAGCCCAAGCTCGGCGAGCTTCTTCTCCCCCGCAGCGATCTTGCGCTCCAGGTCCTTGCGGCGCCCGGCCGATTCGATCAGCGCGGACCTTATGCTCTCGGACGTCTTGGAAAGCTTGGAGATGCTTTGCTCGAGCTCCGCCGCCTTGTCGTCGGAGACGCGCATCGAGCGGGCCAGCTCCTGCAGCTCTTTGCCGACTTCGTCGCGTTTCTGGCGCAGGGCGAGTGCAGCGTCTTCAGCATCGGATGGGCTTTCCGCCTGTCCCTCCGGCGCTTTCACCGGTGCCGGAGGTGCGGTCGCGGACGGCGGGGGGGCCTGCGCGCCGGCGATACCATACAAACCGAGAAGCGACGCGCCGGCGAAAACGGCTGACGCAAGCGCCGCCACCCGTTGCGCGCGGCGACGGATCCTTGGGGCGGCAGGGGTGGATTGACGGTTGTCGTGTCGCAAGGCGCTATTCCGGTTCGCGGCGGAAAATACGCTGATTTGCCCCGCCACGCAAAGGCGTCTGCGAAACGGGGTGCGGAGGTATCAGACGCGATGGTAAGGGTGACCGGAGAGAATGGTCACGGCGCGGTAGAGCTGCTCGGCGACGAGGATGCGGACCAGCTGATGTGGCCAGGTCATTCGTCCGAGGTTGAGGACAAGCTTGGTCTTTTCCCGCAGCTCGGGATCGACGCCGTCTGCGCCGCCGATGACAATCGCCAGGTCGCGCTGGCCACGGTCGCGGTGATCACCGATCAGGTCGGCGAATTCTTGGCTGTCGAGAGCCTTGCCGCGTTCGTCGAGGATGATGACAAGAGCGCCATCCGGCATGGCCTTCACCAGTTCGGCGGCCTCCTCGCGCTTGCGGGTGGCGGCGTTGGAAGCGCGGCTTTCAGCGATTTCGACCGAGCGGAGGAATTCAAGCCCGCAGGCGGGGCCTGCCTTGGCGAAGCGGTCGAGATAGCGGGACGCAAGTTCCTTCTCCGGTCCGGCTTTCAGCCGGCCCACGGCATAGATGCCCACGCGCATGTCTCAATCCTTCATTCGTGGCCGCGCAACCCTCATAGCGGCAAAAGCACGACGCTTGCCGCTTGTCAGGGCTTCGCTGCTGTCGCGTTCAGCGGCAACGGGCCATCGGTGTCAGTGCAGCGTGCTTTCCTCGATTTCCGGAGCGGCCCACATCTTTTCGATGTTGTAGAACTCGCGGATTTCGGGACGGAAAACATGCACAATGATGTCACCGGTATCGATCAGCACCCAATCGCCGGTTTCCATGCCCTCGACACGGGGAGAGCCAAGGCCCTCGTCCTTGAGGTCGGAAATCAGGTGCTCGCTGATCGCCGCCACATGCCGGTTCGAGCGCCCGGAGACGACGACCATATAGTCGCCCAGCGCAGATTTTCCGGTGATGTTGATGGTGACGATATCTTCGGCCTTGGAGTCCTCGAGACTTGCGAGGACCAGCTCAAGCGCGCGGTCTGCGGCATCAGCGCCACGTTCCGGGCTTTTCGGAAGGACGGCGTGCGTCTTTCCCCTGGAGTGTACTGTTGTCAGCGTTCTGCCTTTCCTTGAATAACAGCACCAAGCGATTCCCGCGATTGAGAAACGCCTTAAGAAGGTGGCATCGATTTGTTCATCTTTCAAGGGATCGCTTGAAATAGCGAGACCCGCGGGCGTTTGTTGTCACTTCGTTGCCGCCTCGCGCAGCGCGGTGGAGGATAGCGTCGAGCGGGGACCGTGGATGAAGGTCCAAGCGGGGGCTTTCTTCTTCCACAAGACGCCGGCATCGTCCTCGTCGATGCGAGCATAGTCGAAGGTGCGGGCCATCTTTGACGACAGATAGGCGAGCGTCGATCCCGGCCGATCGATCACTGCAATCGGGAAGGTGGTGGCGATGTGCTGCCAGCGCTGCCAGCGGTGGAAGCTCGCCAGATTGTCCGCACCCATGACCCAGATGAAACGGGCGTTGCGGTTGCGTGCCTTCACGTAGTCAAGGGTTTTCGCCGTATAGCTTGTTCCGAGCGTCTGCTCGAAAGCCGTGACCTTGATGCGGGGATCCTCGGCGAGGGCCTCGCACTTTTTCAGGCGCTCGCCAAGCGGAGCAAGATTTCCGTGACTTTTCAGCGGATTGCCCGGCGTGACGATCCACCAGAGCTGATCGAGGCCAAGGCGCCGCAAGGCGATCTCGGCGACCAGCGCGTGGCCCTGGTGTGGCGGATTGAACGAGCCACCGAACAGGCCGACGACCATGCCCGGCTCGACATGCGGCATCTGACGATAGCGCTGTGCGATCGCCTCCCCTTCCACGTCAGGGCCGCACCTGTCCTGTGCCACGCACGCGGTACTTGAACGAGGTGAGCTGCTCGACGCCAACGGGGCCGCGGGCATGCATCTTGCCCGTCGCAATGCCGATCTCGGCACCCATGCCGAACTCGCCGCCATCGGCGAACTGGGTCGAGGCATTGTGCAGGAGAATGGCTGAATCGACTTCGTTGAAGAAGCGTTCGACCACGGCCGGATCCTCGGCAATCACCGCTTCGGTGTGATGCGATGAATAGCGGGCTATATGGTCGATCGCCCCGGAAACGCCGTCGACGATGGCGACCGCGATGATGGCGTCGAGATATTCGGTACGCCAATCGTCCTCTGTCGCCGGCTTGAAACCCGGATGAATCTTGAGAACGGTCGGCGACGCGTGGATTTCGCAACCTGCTTCGGTCAGGGCCTCGAGCAGTGGCATTAGATGTGTGGCGATCGCGGCGCTGTCGATCAGCAGCGTCTCGGCCGCGCCGCAGACGCCGGTGCGACGCATCTTCGAATTCACCACGATGTGCTTGGCCATTTCGACATTGGCGGAGGCGTCGACATAGACGTGGCAGAGGCCTTCGAGATGGGCGAAGACGGGCACGCGCGCCTCAGACTGGACGCGGGCGACGAGGCTCTTGCCACCGCGCGGTACGATGACATCGACCGTGCCGCCCAGGCCGGAGAGCAGCGCGCCGACCGCGGCGCGATCGCTGATCGGAACGAGCTGGATGGCATCGGCCGGCAGGCCGGCCTTCTCCAGGCCTTTCACCAGGCAGGCGTGGATGGCGCGCGAGGAATTGAGCGAATCCGAGCCACCGCGCAGGATCACGGCATTGCCCGACTTCAGGCAGAGCGCGCCGGCGTCGGCGGTGACGTTCGGGCGGCTTTCGTAAATGACACCAATGACGCCGAGCGGCGTGCGTACCCGCTCGATATGCAGGCCGTTTGGGCGATCCCATTCGGCGATCACCTCGCCGACCGGATCTTTCAACTCGGCAATCGCGCGTATCCCTGCGGCAATCGCCGCGATACGGGCTGGATCAAGCGTCAGCCGATCGATGAAGGAGGCAGCAAGACCGCTGTCTTCGGCATTTTTCAGGTCGATCGCATTGGCTGACAGAATGGTCTGTTCGTCGGCGATGATGGCGTCGGCCATGGCGGTGAGCGCGAGGTTCTTGGCCTCTGCTGACGCGATTGCCAGGGGGCGGGCGGCGGCGTGGGCGCGCTGGCCGATGTCGAGCATTAGCGCATTGATTTCCGTCTGGTCGACCTTGGCCTTGTCAAGCATGGGTTTCGTCCTTGTTTTCGGCAGGTGCATGATCGTGCTTGTGCGCCGGATCGGTCATGACCAGATCGTCTCGATGGATCATCGCCGCCCGTCCGGCGTAACCCAGCAGCGCTTCGATCTCGCTGGACTTGCGTCCTGTGATGCGGCGTGCCTCGTCGGCATCATAACCGGCCAGACCGCGGGCGATCTCACGGCCCTCTGCGCCGATGACGCAGACCGTGTCGCCGCGACCGAACTGGCCGACAACCTTCTTGACGCCGGCGGGCAAAAGGCTTTTGCCCGCCTTCAGCGCCGTTTGTGCGCCGACGTCGATATGCAACTCGCCGGCGGCCTGCAACTGGCCGGCGATCCAGGTCTTGCGGGCGGTCACCGGCATCTTGGCGGCGGCGAACCACGAGTGGCGCGCGCCCTCCTCGATAGCCTTCAACGGATGGTCGGTTTTGCCCGAGGCGATGATCATCGCGCAGCCGGCGCCGGTGGCGATCTTGCCCGCATCGATTTTGGTGCGCATGCCGCCACGCGACAATTCGGATGCGGCTCCACCGGCCATGGCTTCGATCTCCGGCGTGATCTCGGCGATGGTGTCGAGGAAACGGGCATCCGGATCGAGATGCGGCGGCGCGGTATACAGGCCATCGATGTCGGAGAGCAGGACCAAGAGGTCGGCGCCCGCCATGGTGGCGACGCGGGCGGCGAGGCGATCATTGTCGCCATAGCGGATTTCAGTGGTCGCAACCGTGTCGTTTTCATTGATGATCGGCACGGCGCCAATCTTCAAAAGCTGCTGTAGGGTGGCGCGGGCGTTAAGATAACGGCGACGCTCTTCGGTATCGCCGAGCGTCAGCAGGACCTGGCCGGCGACGATCGAGGCGCGAGACAGGCTTTCCGACCAATGCCGAGCGAGAGCGATCTGGCCGACGGCCGCCGCTGCCTGACTTTCCTCGAGTTTCAGCGCGCCGGACGGCAGGTCGAGCACGGTGCGGCCAAGGGCGATCGCCCCCGATGAGACGACCAACACATCGATTCCACGTGCCTTCAGCGCGGCGATGTCGTCGCAGATCGCATCGAGCCAAGCCTTCTTCAGGCCGCTGCCCCGGTCGACCAGCAGCGCCGAGCCGATCTTAATGACGATGCGTTTGTAACGCGTCAGCGACTTGCGACCGGCCGACATTTATTCATCGCCTTCCAGATCATCGTGGTCGCGCTTGCGGTTCTTGTCGCTCTTTTCCTTGAGTTCGACATTGCCGTTTTCCGCGACAATGATGTCGCGCAGCGCCCGGAGCGCGTCGGTCATGCCCTTGCCGGTGATGGCGGAGAGAAGAAGCGGGGTCTTGCCGGACGCCTTCTTCAACTCCTGCGCCTTCTTCTTGAGGCTTGCCTCATCAAGCACGTCGATCTGCGACAATGCCACGATCTCTGGCTTGTCCTCCAGTCCGCCGCCATAGGCTTCAAGCTCGTGCTTGACGGTCTTGTAGGCACGGCCGACGTTTTCTTCCTGGGCCGAGACGAGATGCAGAAGCACGCGAGTGCGCTCGACGTGTCCGAGGAAGCGATCGCCGATGCCCACGCCTTCGTGCGCGCCTTCGATCAGGCCTGGAATGTCGGCGAGGATGAACTCGCGCTCATCCACCGTGGCGACGCCGAGGTTCGGGTGCAGCGTGGTGAAGGGATAATTGGCGATCTTCGGTCGGGCGCGGGTGACGGCGGCGAGGAAGGTCGACTTGCCGGCATTGGGCAGTCCGACGAGGCCGGCGTCGGCGATCAGCTTCAGCCGCAGCCAGATGGTCTTTTCTTCGCCCTCTAGGCCTGGATTGGCCCAGTTCGGCGCCTGGTTGGTGGCCGTCTTGAAATGGGCATTGCCGAAACCGCCGTTGCCACCCTTGGCAAGACGGAAGCGCTGGCCCTCGACCGTCATATCGACGATCAGGGTCTCATTGTCCTCTTCGAAGATCTGCGTGCCGACCGGCACTTTCAGCGTCACTTCCTCGCCGTTTGCGCCGGTGCGGTTGCGGCCCATGCCGTGCGTTCCGGTCTTGCCCTTGAAGTGCTGTTGGAAGCGGAAGTCGATCAACGTATTGAGACCGTTCACGGCCTCCACCCAGACATCGCCACCGCGACCGCCGTCGCCGCCGTCGGGACCGCCGAACTCGATGAATTTCTCGCGGCGGAAGGAGACGCTGCCGGCGCCACCGTCACCGGAGCGGATATAGACCTTTGCCTCGTCGAGAAATTTCATGCTTCTGCCATCGTTCAGGGTGTCGGGATTTGGGATTTTCAGTCGGCCATCGATATAGCCGGTTGAGGCGGAGGTCAAAGAGTATCGTCATATTCTTCGGCGCGAAGGCAGGTGCGGAACCGTTGATCCAGCGGTTCGCACCGTCTTCATTCGCCTCTGGGGCTGCTGGCGACGGCTCGCCGCCCGCAGCCGTATCTGTCAGCGCTGTCGCAGTTCCGCTTGCGTCAGCCGGGTGTCGATATGCGGGGCGACCGCATTGCGCGAGCGCGAATAGAGCTCACCGCATCGGACGATGGCGAAGCCGAGCTTCTCCTGGATGCGCAGCGAGGCGGCATTGTCGGCAAAGGCACCGGAATGCAGCACCGCATCGGGCATGCGGCGGAAGAAGCGCTCGATCGCGCCGCCCGCCGCCTCGCTCATCAGCCCCTTGCCCCAATAGTAACGGTTGAGCCAGTAGCCGAGATGCCATTGGCCATGGCGCAGCTCAATCGCAACGACGCCGAGATGGACGTCATCTCCATCGGTGATGGCGAACGACCAGTCCGGCGTGATGCCGGAGGTGGCGCGGCTCAGCCAGTCGGTGGCGTCCTGCCGGTCATAGGGCACAGGCACGCGCGCCAGCATGCGTACGACCTGATAGTCTGTGAGCGATTCGACGATGGCATCCGCGTCACCCATTCTGTGCGGGCGAAGCCTCAACCGTGCCGTCTCGATGACCGGGCAGGGCCCGGGCATCGGTGCGGCGGTTGTCATGAGGGGCGCGTTCATCACCGCATCTCCCCCCAGCTCTTCAGCGACATCCAGGTCTTGCGATCCAGCCGGTACCATTCGACCGGCACCATGCCGCGCATGGCGAGGCTGCCGACCATGCCCGAGCCCTGGAACTGGAAACCGCACTTCTGGATCACCCGGCGCGAGGCGATGTTGGTGACCCGGCAGCGGGCATCGATAGAGGCGATGTCACGGGTGCGAAACGCCATGTCGATCAGCGCATGGGCCGCCTCGGTGGCATAACCCTTGTTCCAGTGGGGTTCGCCGAGCCAGTAACCCAGTTCCAGTGTCTCCGGGTCGCTGGCATGCGGTTCCAGAGCGCAGCAGCCGAGGAATTCGCCATTCTCACCTTTGGTAATCGCATAGACGCATTTGCCAATCTCGCCCGCATTCGTGCGTCGCACGAAATCAGCCGCATCGCGTGCCGTATAGGGGTGCGGCATGCGCGATACCATTGTGGCGACGGCGGCATTGTTGGCGAGATGGGCAAGGGCGTCGACGTCTTCCTCGTGGGGCGCGCGCAAGACGAGCCTCTGAGACAACAAGACGGGGCAATCGCTCCGTAACCGATCCGGCCTCAACCGGTCCTGGGGTGACCGCGACTGGTCGACCCTTGATAGTTCGATCTGCATGGTTCAGTCTCCTTCTGGTTGAAAAAAGGACAAGAAAAAAGGGGAGATGGCACCCCATCTCCCCTTTTTTCTAAACTGAACCTGATGCGGCCAGCCGGGTCGATGAGACGCCGGCTGTTTAGAGCGTACCGGCTTTATTCCGCTGCTTCCGCCGTTTTCGGCATCACCGACACGTACACCTTGCCATTGGCCTTGGTACGGTAAGCGACATTGCCTTCAATGAGCGAAAATACGGTATGATCCTTGCCCATGCCGACATTGGCGTCCGGATGCCACTGGGTGCCGCGCTGACGTACGATGATGTTGCCTGGAATGACGGCTTCGCCACCAAACTTCTTCACGCCAAGGCGCTTGGAATTCGAATCGCGACCGTTACGCGACGAACCGCCAGCTTTTTTGTGTGCCATTGGAGTTCTCCTTTAAAACCTGTTGTCTCGTTGACCGTTACGCAGCGACGATGTCGGTGATGCGAACGACGGTGTGGTGCTGGCGGTGGCCGCGCGAACGCTTGGAATTCTGGCGACGACGCTTCTTGAACGCGATCACCTTCTTGCCACGGTTCTGCTCGACAACCTCGGCCTTGACCAATGCGCCAGCCACGAAGGGCAGGCCGATCTTGGCATCGGCACCAACGCCGACCATGAGAACTTCAGTAAATTCGATAGTCGCACCAGCTTCGGCTTCCAGCTTCTCGATGGTCAGCACGTCGTTGGCGCTCACGCGGTACTGCTTACCGCCGGTCTTGATGACTGCGAACATTGGTTATCCTTTCATGTTCGTTCCGGCTCTGTCTGGCAACCAGACGGCCGTCTTCTTGTCAGTCGGAGTCTGGCGGGTTCTGAGATCCTTGCGATCGCGGCTCCCGCCGGTGAGCCTCCGCCTATGGCGGAGAAATCAGGACACAGTTAGCCCATGTCTAATCCACGGTTCGCATACGTGAGGCGCAAAAACCTGTCAAGATAAAAGCTTGAGGTGACGCGATATTCGCCCTTGCCTCCCACCGAATCTCCCGCTATGTGAGAGCCCGCGCCGACAAAGCGCCGACCATTGTGACCGGAGAGGTGGCTGAGAGGTCGAAAGCACCGCACTCGAAATGCGGCATACGGGCAACCGTATCGTGGGTTCGAATCCCACCCTCTCCGCCATGTCAATTTCTAAACATCTGATTTTATTGAATTTTCTTCTTCGCTGGATTGTCGGCCCATCATTTGGCCCATCACAACATTCTGTTGACAGGCGGCGATAATTTCTCGGTGCTTGTATGTTGCCGTTTCTGATTTGTTCGTGCTAAATGCGCCGGTCAATTAAACGATAGGGCTCGGCGATAGCCGAGCGAAGCGCAAGACGTGCTACCTCCTTTGAATCCGCGAAGCGGAGAAAGAGTGTAGCTATGTCTCGCCAAAAGCGAACGCACCGCGCGACCAACCCAAATTCCCTCCGTAACAACCCCTACGCCCAAGCCAAATCGACTTTCGTTGATTTCGATGATAGGTCGCCTTGCTCAGCCGAGGACGCTGGGACTTCCCCGCCGGAGAAGAAGGCCAAGGTTTGCCGGGATTTCGCCGGCAGCAATGATCCGATTTCATCGGATCAGCTTCTGACGGATCGAGATGTCGCGAAACGTTACAGGGTGCAAAAGCAAACGGTTTGGCGGTGGGCTAAGTCCTCGGCTTCCTTTCCTAAGCCCTTCAAGATTGAAGGCACGACCCGTTGGTCCAGTCACGAGCTCGATGACTATGACCGTAAGGCAAAGCAGGCTCGCCGATGACCCCATCCGAGCCGACGAGACGGCGCAACCTGTACCCGACTAATGTGGCCAAATGCAATTGGCTATATACGCCGCCGCAAGTCCGGGAAATGTACCGCGTTGTGCCCAATACCCTCTCACGTTGGATCAAAGCCGGGCTCAAATTTATCGAGCACAACGGCGAAAGACTTTTCAGAGGCAGCGATCTTAATGAGTTCCACCGAGGGCGTCGCCAGGCTGCGAAACGAAAACTCGGCAAGTTTGAGGCGTACTGTGTCACATGCAAGTGCAATCACTCGCTGCTTGATGATCCGATTACTCATGGGCAGTTCCACAAGGCAATGATGGTCGCAGTAATATGCCCTCACAGCGGGTCTTCGGCGCCGCTAATCATGTCGATGAGGAATTTCGAGGCCCTGTGTGAGCTTCGCGGATGCGATCCCAGAGCCGAGACTCCAGACTAATATGTCTTAGGTGTTCTCGCTGGGAAGGTGATTGCACCCCGTTTTGATCCGTTGGCGCGGAGCCGGCTCCCAACGCGAAATCTCGCGCTGGAGTCATTCGACAAAAGCAGTGATCGCTGACAGCGCGCTCGCCCATGCGGCTGTGCTTGCCAACAGCGCTCCTCCTCATAATTCACTGGAGTAACGTATGAACGATGCGAACGCATTCGTTATCTATCGATATCAAGTTTACCTCCTCGAAGGAAAAGGCCGAGATGAAAAGACGGTCGACGCAGCTCTTCATCATATCTGGAGGTTCTGCGAGCTAACTGGCGACGTTGATTTCAGGTGCGTCAATATTGAACAGATCGTGCAGTACAAGACGAGCCTGCAGGCAAGCGACAACTCCGGCAAAACCCTATCAGCTTCGACCATTGTGCACGCCTTTTCCAGCGTCTGCGGCTTCTTCAGATGGCTGCGTAAGCAGGTAGGTTACGACAAAATTCCGGAAGATCTGGTGGACTATTTCTCGGCGCCGAGGCACCTGATCCAAATAGCAAATGCGCCAGTCGAAAAAGCCTACCCTACGCATGAGGAAGTGGTCACTGTCGTGGGTTGAATGCCAACGGATAGCTTCCTTCAGCGCCGAAATCGCGCGTTGGTCGCATTCGTTTACCTGACGGGTGTCCGAGTCGCTGCGTTGATCACTTTGCGTCTGAATCACGTCGATTGCGAGCGGCGGTTAGTCCATCAACAGGCAGCAGAGCAGGTCGCGACCAAAAACAGCAAAACGATGCGGACCGCCTGGTTTCCTGTCGGGAAGGAATTCGAACAGATAGTCATCGATTGGGTTGCCGAAATGACCTCGCTCGATACTAATCCTGAAACGCCACTGTTCCCGCGTGGTGAACGACGCTTATTCGGTTCGCAGGATCAGTCAGGTTGGGAGTTCCTCTCCAGCGATGATGCCGTCGTAGATATCATGGCAGCCGCTGCCGCCGCGGTGGGCGTACGTCGCTTTACGCCGCACCGTTTGCGAGACACCATTGCCAGTATGATCGACAAGTGGGCAGTAACTTTAGCCGAGCAAAAGGCGCTTAGTCAGAACATGGGTCATGCCAATATGCGGACGACTTTCGAGCGCTACGGCCCTGTTAGCGAGAAGCAGCAGCACGAACTGATCGCGAATATATGTCAGCGGGGCAAGACTGAAATCGACTTTGATATCGTGTTGGCCTACGCAAACGCCGAGGAGTACAAGAAGAAGTCCATCCGGGTACTGCTTCTTGGTGATCGGTAGGGTTAGCCTGGTGAGCCGTTACCGAGCAACTTAACGGATGGTGCGCACCGGGCCCAGTGCACCACCCGAGGACCCTCGGGCTCCCTTATCCCGGGGACTGGTTTACTAGGCTAGTGCAGGATCTGTCGAACGAAACGGATACAGGCGCCAAAAGTCCGTACCGGCAAAGATTGTCCCGGCTTCGAGCTCCGGAGTAGCCTGTGTCGAGGCGGCGCATTGGAAGCTCAGTGCTCCGAACAGGGGACTACGCCAAAGCCACTGAAATGCCTTAGCTGTTACTTGATTATCGACTGCATCTCGAAATTATCGGAGAGACAAGTTGACCCCTTTGATGACAAGCACACGCGGGCGTGACACGCACGCTCGCCTCGCACGAAAATACGGTATCGACCCCGTTCAAGCGCTTCATGTGATCGGCGATTGGATCGGATCGGTGCGCGGTGAAATCAGCTTATCCACCTCCGCAGAGCAATATGGTTACCGTCTGTTCTACGAGGATGGCCTTTTCGAGGACCTGATGCTGCGGCTGTACCGTCCCCGCGATTCTATGGACCACCAACTCAATCTTGTTTTAGCTAGAATGTGTATTGTGAAACGCTACAGGGGAAAAGGCTACTGCAGGCGCACGCTGGAGAACCTTGAAGCTCGCGCGGAAGAAATCAACGCCCGCTTAATCGTTGAGAGCGCGAACACTGACATGGGGACAATTCTGCGCAGTCGTCAAAACTATTCGCCTTATGATTTCCAACTCAGGAGAACCTCAGCTACGGCTGATCCTGATATCTGCCACTGGTTGTTCATTCCTTCCCTCAAAAGCAGTACCCTAGCTGGATGACATAAGTCGCCCCGGGGCAGGCCGCAGAGCTGGATTGGTGGCGCAGCCTAAAGACGCAAACCTAACTGCGGGAAACAACCGTAGCCGACGTTGGTGGCCACGCATCTCCTTGGACATTTTACGTCCAGGTGCATTGCTTGTCTGGGTTGTGCATCCTAATCTCGCGCCAACCGAGTTTGCACATTGACCGAGACTGATGACGTCATTGAATTTCGACCATCTGCAGGAGATCAGCCCGGAGCTGCATCGCCTCGGCACGCTGGCCGAGCGCTTCTTTGCCGATGACGCCAATACTTCCTTGATCAAGAGCCGCCAGTTCGGCGAACACATGGTCAAGGAGATCGCAGCCCTCTCCGGCGTCTATGACGCTACCGCGCGCGAGACAACGAACGACCTCCTTCGGCGGCTCGCGACGCAGCAGGTCTTGCCGCGCGAGGTGGCTGACATCTTCCATGCGGTCCGCAAGAGCGGCAACGATGCGACCCACAATCTGGCTGGCTCACCCGCCGAGGCGCTCGCGGCGCTCAAATTCTGCCGCGCGCTCGGCGTCTGGTATCGCCGAACCTATGGACGCGATCCCAATTTCAAGCCGGGTCCCTTCGTCCCGCCCAGAGCCTCCGCGAATGTCGATCAGGCGACGCAGTTGGAGCTTGTGGCCCTGCGTGCGCAAGTCCGGGAAGCTGAGGAGAATCTGGCCGCCGCCCATGCTTCTGCCGAAGAACTCGCGAAGGCCCGTGCCGCAGCCGAGGAGCTGGCCCGACAGGCCTCGGCCGATAGTGCTGTCTGGGAACAGACGGCTATCGAGATGGAGGCCAACCAGGCCGAACTTTCCCGAAAGCTCGGCGAGCTGCAGAAGGCGGCCGAGGCCCAGCCGCAGCAATTGCAGATGGAGTTCAAGCAGGCCGGTCTTCAGGCCGCGAGCCGCCTGGAACTCGACGAGCGCCAGACGCGTCGCTTGATCGACGTCCAGCTTGCCGATGCTGGCTGGGAGGCGGACAGCGACCGTCTAACCTATCAGGCGGGCGCACGGCCTGAGGATGGCCGCAACCTCGCGATCGCCGAGTGGCCATCGGACGGTGGCCGCGCAGACTATGCCCTCTTCGTTGGCACCACCTGTGTCGCTGTGATCGAGGCGAAGCGCGAGAGTGTCGACGTGCCGTCAACCCTGCATCAGGCCGAGCGCTATGCTCGGACCATCGAGTTGCCGCCGGAACATCGCCATCCGCATGGCCCCTGGAAACACGGGCTTAATGAGCCCTTCCGTGTGCCCTTCGTTTTTGCCACCAATGCCCGGCCATACGTGCGCCAATGGCAGACCAAATCCGGCATCTGGTTCCGCGACCTGCGGCGCGACACGAACCATCCGCGGCCGCTGACAACCTGGTTCTCGCCCAAGGACCTCGTCGATATCCTTGAGACGGATCTCGACGCCGCCGCGCAGGGCCTCGCCGAAGAGAGCTTCGGCAAGGGCCGCATGCGCCCCTACCAGGAAGAGGCGATTGCCGCGATCGAGAATGCCGTGGTGACTGGCCGGCGCGACATTCTCGTCTCCATGGCGACCGGCACCGGCAAGACGCGCACGGCGATTGCGCTGATGTATCGCCTACTGAAGCACAAGCGCTTCCGCCGCATCCTCTTCCTCGTTGACCGCAAGGCGCTGGGCCGGCAGACAAGCGACGCCCTGGAAACCACCGAGATCGAGGGCATGCTGAACTTCGCCCAGATCTACAAGGTCGCCGGGCTCGAGCAGAAGCTGCCGCAGGATGAGGACCAGGTGCAGGTCGCGACCGTCCAGTCGCTGATCGCCCGCATCCTGAACGAGCCGGACCCGGCCAAGCGCCCCTCACCCGGTACCTTCGACTGCATCATCGTGGACGAAGCCCATCGCGGCTACACGCTGGATGCGGAGCTCCGCGAAAGCGATATCGGCTTTCGCAACATCGACGATTACCAGTCGGCCTATCGCCAGATCCTCGATTACTTCGACGCCGTGAAGGTGGCGCTGACGGCCACACCCGCGCTCCACACCCGCGAGATCTTCGGCCACCCGGTCTTCCACTACGGCTATCGCCAGGCCGTCGTCGAAGGTTACCTCAATGATCACCTGCCGCCGAAGCGCATCACCACGGCGCTGTCGGAGGCCGGCATTCATTTCGAGGGTGGCGAGGAGGTCGAGATCATCGACCGCAAGACAGGCCAGATCGATCTCTTCGAACTGCCGGACGAAGTCTCGCTCGATTACGACCTCGCCGACTTCAACAGGCGCGTCTATTCCGAAGCCTTCAACCGCATCGTCTGCCGCGCCATCGCCACCGAAATTCCGCCGTCGAAGCCCGGCAAGACGCTGATCTTCGCCGCCCGCGATACCCATGCCGACGACATCGTGCGCCTGCTGGTCGAGGAGCTGCAGGAGGAATACGGCAAGGAAAACGTGCCGCACGGCATGGTGATGAAGATCACCGGGACTGTCGACAAGACCGACGATCTGATCCTGAAGTTCAAGAACGACCCCTACCCCAAATATGTCGTCACCGTCGACCTACTCACCACCGGCGTCGACGTGCCCTCGATCTGCAATCTCGTCTTCGTCCGCAGGGTCAAGAGCCGAATCCTCTATGACCAGATGATTGGCCGCGCCACGCGCCTTTGCCCCGACATCGGCAAGGAGCATTTCCGCATCTTCGACGCCGTCGATCTCTATGCCGAGCTGCAGGAGATGAGCGACATGCGCCCGGTCGTGGTCAAGCCGGATATAGCCCTCGGCCAGCTCGTGACGGATCTGCAAAATGCGGAAACGCAAGAGGACAAGAGCTGGGTCGCAGCCCAGGTCATCGTGCGCATGCGCAGCCTGATCAAGCGCATGGATGCCGAGACCCGCGAAAGCTTAGAGCGCCACGTGGGCGAAAGCCCCGACACGGCACTGCAGCGGCTTTCCACCCGCTCCGGTGCCGAGTTGCAGGACTGGCTGGCCGCCCATCCTCGCTCCGTTGAGCTGCTCGAACGCCGCCCGCTCACCACGGGTAAGAACGATGGCGTCGTCATCTCCACCCATGAGGACGAGCTGCTGCGCATCGAGGAGATTTTTGGCAAGAACACGACGCCGGAGGATTACATCACCGGCTTCGAACGCTTCGTGCGCGAGAACATGAACCAGGTCCCGGCGCTGATCGCCGTCACCCAGCGCCCGCGCGACCTAACCCGCAAGGAACTCTCCGAGCTCGCCGGCCTGCTCGACGAGAAGAACTATTCCGAAGCCATGCTGCGCGCCGCTTACGGCCGCGCCCGCAATGCCGATATCGCCGCCCATATCATCGGCTTCGTCCGCCAGGCGGCCCTTGGCGATCCGCTGATCCCCTATGCCACCCGCGTTGACAACGCGATCGTCAAGATCGAGGCCTCGAGGCCCTGGACGCAGAAGCAGAAGGAATGGCTGCGCCGCATCGGTCGCGCCCTAAAGGACAAGCCGGTGGCGGATCCGACCCTGCTCGACCAGGGCGCCTTTGCCGACAAGGGCGGCTTCAAGCGCATCGCGCAGGAGTTCGACGGCGAGCTCGACGAGGTGCTGCACGCTTTCAACGAGGCGATCTGGGCACCGCCCGCCGCCTGAACGTTGAGGCCGTCGTTGACCATCGACGGCCGATCGCTACAACCGCAATCACGATCCCGGATCAGATGAGAATCACGCCATGAATGCCAATGCCATCGTCCAGAAACTCTGGCGCCTCTGCACGGTCCTGCGCAAGGACGGCATCACCTATCAGCAATATGTCACCGAGCTGACCTATCTGCTGTTTCTGAAGATGATGGCCGAGCGCAACCGCGAGACAGGCAGCCTGCCGAAGAGCATGCGCTGGACGGATCTGGTCGCGGCCAACGGTCTGGCGAAGCTCGAGCATTACCGCAAGGTCCTTGTCACCCTCGGCGCCGCCAGCACACGGCTTGGCGAAGACGATGTTCTCCTTTCGCCACCCGGCGAAAACGCCAGCCCGGAAGAGCGAAAGCGTTATGCCGATGCCCGTCCGCTGCCGGACATGGTGCAAAAGATCTTCGACAACGCCTCCACCTTCCTGCGTGAGCCGCAGAACCTGACGACGCTGGTCACCGCCATCGATGAGCTCGACTGGTTCTCCGAAGAGCGCGACCAGTTCGGCGATCTCTATGAAGGCCTGCTGCAGAAGAACGCGGAAGAAACCAAGCGTGGCGCAGGCCAGTATTTTACCCCCCGCGTGCTGATCGAGCTTCTGGTCCGCCTCATGCAGCCACAGCCCGGCGAAGTGATCCAGGATCCCGCCGCCGGCACGGGCGGCTTCCTGATCGCCGCCGATCGGTACATGAAGGCGCGCACCGACGACTATCTGGATCTCGGCGAAAAGGAACAGGAGTTCCAGAAGCGCCGCGCCATCCACGGCATGGAAAACGTGCCGGGCACGCTGCGCCTGCTTTTGATGAACCTTTATTTGCACGACATCGACGGCGACCATGTCGATCTCGGCGACACGCTCTCCGACAAGGGCAAGACCCTCGGCCGCGCCAATCTTATCCTCACCAACCCGCCCTTTGGCCCGGCAGGCGGCGCCCCGACCCGCGATGACCTCTCCGTCACCGCAAACGTCTCCTCCTACCAGCTCCCCTTTGTCGAACACTGCATCCGCGCGCTTCAACCCGGTGGCCGCGCGGCGATCGTCGTGCCCGATAACGTCCTCTTCGAAGACGGCCGTGGGCGCGAACTGCGCCGGATGATGATGGATTGGTGCGATCTGCACACCATCCTGCGCCTGCCGACCGGCATTTTTTATGCGCAAGGCGTCAAGACCAATGTCATCTTCCTGACGAGGGCCAAGACCGAGAGCGCCAACACCAAAGCCGTCTGGATCTATGACCTGCGCGCCCAGATGCCGAAATTCGGCAAGACGACGCCGCTGACGGAAAGCCATTTCGAAGGCTTCGAACAGGCTTTCGGCAAGGACCCTTATGGCAGGGAACGCGGCCCGGATGAAGGCGAGACCGGCCGTTGGCGCCAGTTCAGCCGCGAGGCCATCGCCGCCCGCGGCGACAATCTCGATATCGCCTGGTTGCGCGAGGCGGAGGAAGAAGCGGAAGAAGGCCTCATCGAACCCGACGACATCGCCGCCGCCATTCTCGGCCATTTGCAGGCCGCGACGCTGGAGATCGAGGCGCTGATGGCGGAGCTCAGCGATGATCTGCCGGAGGCGGCGGAATGAGCGAGTTGCCGAAGGGGTGGGTTGAGGCGACGTTCGCTGACATCTCTGAAATCAAGTTGGGCAAGATGCTCGACAAAGAGAAAAACAAGGGGCAGCATCGCCCCTACCTCCGGAATGTGAATGTGCGATGGGACCGTGTCGCCTTGGACGATATTCTGGAGATGCGCTTTACTGACGACGAGCTTGAGCCATTCGGAATTCGCGATGGTGACTTGTTGGTGTGCGAAGGCGGAGAACCAGGCCGCTGTACCGTATGGCAGTATGGGCCGACGGACATAAAGTTCCAGAAAGCCCTAATGCGTCTACGTCCATACGGGGGCGTCGATGCAACCCTGCTGGCGAAGGCGTTACGGTTGATGGCGCAGAACGGCGACCTTCAGCGCCACTTCACTGGGACAACAATAAAGCACCTTCCTCAATCCGCTCTGGCCTCAATATCACTTTCCCTTCCACCCCTGGTCGAGCAAAAGCGTATCGTGGCCAAGCTGGATGCGCTGAACTTGAAATCCGCCCGTGCCCGTACCGAACTCGCCCGCATCGAAACCCTCGTCTCCCGCTACAAGCAGGCCGTGCTCAGGTCTGCCTTTCAAGGAGCGATGACATCCGCTTGGCGTACCAAAAGAGCTGACCTTCAAACCGCGTCCGATTTGATCGATCGCACCCCGACGCCGCCTCAGCCGAAAGGTGGCAGGGAGGCGACTGACAGAGTGATTCAGGGGAAGGCGGCATTGGCTATTAATTCTCCGGCTCGCGGGGCACCTCCAAAATGGCAATGGGTACCGCTGAGCCGTATCTCTCGACAGGAAACGGGGCACACTCCAAGCCGGTCGCATCCAGAGTGGTGGGACGGTGAAATCCCATGGATCGGCATCAAGGACGCAGGTGCAAATCATGGAAGGATTATCGAAGAGACGATCCAGACCACGAACGAAGAAGGTCTTGCCAACTCCGCGGCGCGACTCTTGCCGGCCGGAACTGTTTGCCTGTCCCGAACTGCCTCCGTTGGATATGTGACAATCATGGGCAAACCCATGGCAACCAGTCAGGATTTCGTCACCTGGACATGCACAGAAGCCTTGGTGCCGAAATTTCTCATGTATGCCTTGATGGCAGAGGGCGACGACATCCGAGAGTTCGGCAAGGGGACCACTCACACAACCATCTATTTTCCCGAAGTCCGCGCGATGCAGATTTGTCTCGCTCCCCTCGAAGAACAACACGAAATCGTCCGCCGCATCGAATCCGCCTTCGCCAAGATCGACCGGCTGGCGAAAGAGGCAAAGCGCGCGCTGGAGCTGGTGGGCCGGCTGGACGAGGCGATCCTGGCCAAAGCCTTCCGCGGCGAACTGGTCCCCCAGGACGAAAACGACGAACCCGCCGAACTCCTGCTCGCCCGCATCCGCGCCGAGCACGAGGCGGCACCGAAAGTAAAGAAGAGAGCAGTGAAGCGGACGAGCGCGATGTTGACAGCGAGAGATTTCCTGAACGCGAAACTTCCGGATTGGCCCCACGACGGTATCAGTTTCCAAGACCTGAGGAGCGAGTTTAGCGGAAGCTATGATGACCTGAAGGACGCGGTGTTCGCCTTGCTTTCTGATGAAAACGCACCGTTGCGGCAGGTCTTTGACGAACAGCAGTCAACGATGTCGCTCAGAAGGCGAGAGCAATGAAGATCGTTCGAGTCAAAATCTTCGAGGCGGCCAGTTGCGGGGGGTTACTCGACAGCTTGGATATCGACTTGTTCCGCCCTCGCGCAGAGCGTGACAATGCTGACTTCTTGCCTATGTGCCTTCTTGGCAGAAATGGAACCGGAAAATCTCAGTTTCTTCAGATCATTTCAGAGATTTTCCAATCTGCATGGCACGAGCATCGGCCTGAGGAGGAGGCCACGGTTGCCAATCCAAGCCTGCTTTTTGAAATCATTTATGAGGTGAAGGTTGAAGGCGACGCTGCCGGGACTAGACGTGTAAAACTCAGCAGAGCGAGAGACCCGTCTGGGCGTATCGGCAAGATGCAAATGGAGATCAGGGGAGAGGACGGGTACGAATCTTTGGCCGACAATCATCATCCTGAGTTCGGTCGACATCTTCCTACTCTTGTCGTCGCCTATACATCTGGCGATAATGAGACTTTGAGCCTCCCCTTTTACATCAGTCGTTCAGGCTATGCCGCGTCGGTCGCAAATGCCGCAAAGAATCAGGCTGATGCGGTCGTTCCAGACAACCGCTTGGTGCTCCTCGACTATTCAACTCACCTTGAGGTCCTGGTCGCCAACTTGATGGTCGCACCAGCAACTGTGCAAACTGAGCTGGTCAGACATGCAAATCTCTCCTCCTTGCGCTCTTTCCGTCTTGTGATCCAATTCAACCATCCGCAGGCTCCTAAGGTTAAGGGAAAGAACCCTGCGCGAAAGGGTATACAGCTTACGGATGAGTTGGAGCGTTACGTGCGCCAACTTTGCGGCGCCGCGACCTGCTGGGACTACGATATCAAACGGGAACTCTACACACTCGATTATCTGGTAGACGGCGAAAGCCGCAAGGCGTTCGCGACATTTTGGTCCAGCGCAATTGAGCTCTATCGATCGCTTCACAAGCTTGCGATGCTCAATGATCTGATGATTCCGAAACCGGCGCGGGTGCGCTTGAAGAAGAACCTCAAGACCCGGAAGTTTGCCTCGAAGCTTCCCGAGCCTCAGGACGAAATGAAGGTCTTTAAGATCGAGGAAGTGCGGTTTACGAAGACTGGGCCTTCCGGGCAGACGTCGGACGTTGACTACGTATCGCTCTCTGATGGTGAGCACCAACAGGCACAGCTTTTCGGCATAGTCGCCATGTTCCGCGATCCGAACACGTTGTTTCTACTGGATGAGCCTGAATCTCACTTCAATCCCCAGTGGCGCGCGAAGCTGGTCACACGAATCATGTCTCTTCCAGTTCAAGGTCTAGGAAGTCAGGAATTTATTCTAACCACCCACGCCCCGTTCGTTCCCTCGGACATGCATCGCGATCAGGTACGAATATTCTCCAAGGTGGAAGACACGCTTTCAGCTCGTAAACCAGAGATTGAGACCTTCGGCGCGACTTACGACACCATTCTGAGTCACTGCTTCGACGTGGATCCTCCGATTTCGGAACTGGCGCAGGAGAAGATCCACGAACTAAAAGAGACTGGATCCATCGAGGACATAGAGCGCGAAATGCCGCGGCTGGGGTCGTCGGTAGAGAAGGCGTTGCTTGCAGATCGACTCTTTGAGCTAAAGAAACAGAAGTAACGTGTTAGCTACCTATCCTATCGCCGCTACGGAACAAAACTGGATTAGTGAAACGCTTCTTAGCGCGCTTCGCCTGGTGCTAGAAACCCTGCAACAAGGGAATGCTCCACCTGAATTCGATGCCGCAATTTCTGAGGAGCATCGGGCAGTCTTCATGCGAGGTCCGAAGTTCCAGGAACTGTATAACGCGTTCGTTGCCAAATGCGGCTTTCTCACGCCGGATCAGCAATCGCAGGTGTCTACAGCCCTGATCCAGCAAAACAACCTGCCGGCAGTGTTCACGTCCACCACGCCATGCTGCAGCATCAAAGACGATTTCCCTGAGGTGCATGAGGCAGCCAAGGAACTGTTTAAGCATGCGTTCGAAAAGCTTTCAGCTTGGAAAACTCCTGGTTCGGAACTCACAATACGAGCAACGTGCCACCAGGTAGTGGATGCGCACCTGTCGCATGGCACTTGTCCTTTTTGCGGTTATGAGCCGATAGAGGCCGCAGACCCCGACCTAGTCAATCCAGATTTGGATCATTACCTTGCTGTATCGGTGTACCCGTTCGCCGGAGTCAACTTGCGCAATCTCACCGCTATGGGAGCGAACTGTAATCGTTCCTATAAAGGCGCCCAAAACATATTGCTGAACGAGCACGATGAGAGAGTGGACTGTCTTGATCCTTATGGGAACGAGCAGGTCACTCTATCGCTTGAGGGTACCACAGTACTTTCTGGTGGTGGAGAAGGACCCACCTGGGTGATCACCTTCAATCCAGATAACAAGTCGCGAAACTGGCGGCGGATTTTTCAGCTTGAGGCGCGGTTGAAGTCAAGCGTGCTGGAGAAGCAATACAAGAAGTGGCTCGAACACTGCATCACATATGCAAGAGCCAATAATATAGACGTTTCGACCATCGATGGTGTGATCGAGGCCGTGGGAAGATTCAAAAGCACCTGTGCGTTTGAAACCTTCCCCACGATTGGCCGGCTGAAAACGAGCTTCTTTGATCTCATCGAGGCTGAACTTAATGATCCAGCACGCGCAGATCGAATGCATAATTTCCTGATCAAGGCCGCTTGATACAAGGAAGGCGATAGTTTCGGGAGGGCAATTGATGATACCTGACTACCAGACCCTCATGCTTCCGGTTCTTCGGCTTGCCGCGGAGGGGAGACCCGCGTGGCTGATGTTTCGGAACGCGTCGCCAATGATCTTGGATTGACCCAGGCAGAGCGGGACGAGCTTCTGCCAAGCGGCCGCCAGCGTTTGCTGCACAATCGCATACACTGGGCGAAATTCCACATGAGCAAAGCCGGGCTGATCGCTTCGCCGGCGCGCGGTCGCTTTGTGGCGACGGAGAAGGGCAGGGCACTGCTGACGACGTCCCCGGAACGCATCGACGTGGCTGTGCTCATGTAGGAGCCTGAGTTCCGCGAGTTCTACCGGAACGAAGGCGCGGTAGCAGAAGAGAACGACAGCCCAGCCAAGCCTTCCGGTGTCACGTCTCCCCGGACGACGCCGGAAGAGCAGATCGATGCCGCCTATGCGTCATGCAGGCATCCCTGTGCGATGTGAACCGCCCCGGCTTTGCCGGAGACCTGTTTAGTCTAAGTTACGCGGCCAATGCTGGTGCGTCGCGCATGGCGTAATATCGTTCTGCGGCCTCGGCTGGAGAAATATTTCCGATGGGTTCCAGAAGGCGGTGGTTGTTGAACCAGTCGACCCATTCCAGCGTGGCGAACTCCACGGCTTCGAAGTTGCGCAACGGTCCTCGCCGATGGATGACCTGGCGAGGACAATTTGCGCCGTGTTGAGCGTTCTGATTTCCGTCTTCCTGTGGCCATAAGCACCTCCTGCTATGAGGTGTTGCGACGATCGGTTGAATCTGCCTTGGACGTCGCGGTCGGAGTGGTGGATGAGCCCGCCGCGATGAACTGGCCGCCGATCATGAAGTGCCTGGCCGTGGGCATCTTCCGAAATGGTAAGAGCGAAAAGCAATCGATCCAGTGAATCGATTGCCGCTCGAACGCCATCGTCGATGCTTTGTTGCTCAAGTAGAACAGAACGACGAATGGGCCGTCCGGCGATCCCGTTACATGACCCTTGAGGCAATTGCGGCAATGAGCAATGCCCCCTCATCAGCCTGCCCGCATTTTCTGGCGTTCCCGACTACTTTCCCAGCGTTCCACCGTGCTGCAAGGCCCAATACGCCCCCTTGATCGCCATTAAATGGTCATGGGTGCCTGTCTCACGCACGTTGCCCGCCTCCATATAGACGATGAGGTTCGCATCGCGGATGGTTGAGAGCCTGTGTGCGATCACAAAACTCGTCCGGCCCTGACGCAACTCGGACATCGCTTTTTGAATCAGCATCTCGGTGCGCGTGTCGACCGAACTCGTCGCCTCGTCGAGAATGAGAATGGGCGTGTCCAGCAGGAAAGCGCGGGCGATGGTCATGAGCTGGCGCTGGCCCTGTGACAGCGACGCGCCAGCATTCTCCAGCACCGTATCGTAGCCCTCGGGTAAGGTCCGTACAAAATCATCCACGTGGCAGCGTTTTGCCGCGGCCACCACATCTTGACGGCTGCTTTTCGGGCGACCATAGGCAATGTTGTCGTGGATCGTGCCGGTGAAAAGCCAGGTGTCCTGCAGCACCATGGCGATAACGCCGCGCAGCTCCTCGCGGGAAAAATCCCGGATGTCGGTGCCGTCGAGACGGATCGTGCCCTGATCGATTTCATAAAACCGCATCAGCAGATTGACCAGCGTGGTTTTTCCGGCCCCGGTTGGCCCGACGATGGCAATCATCTGGCCGGGTTGTGCTTCCAGGCTTACGTCCTCGAACAGCGGCTGATCGGGTTGATAGCGGAACTGGACGTGATCGAAGGATACATGGCCGGAGACTGGGCGTCTTAGCCGCCCTTCGGTTTCGTCCGACTGCATTTCCGGTGCGTCGAGCAGCTCGAAGACCCGCTCCGCCGAAGCCAGCGCCGATTGGACCTGCGCCACCATGCTCCCCAATTGGGAGACTGGCTGCCCAATTTGTCTGATATATTGGACAAATGCCTGCAATTCGCCCAGAGATAGCCCGCCGGTAAGCACGCGGAAGGCGCCCGCAACGACCACCGCGACATAGGCGAGGTTGGTCACGAACATGGTCACGGGCTGAATCAGGCTGGCCAGGACCTGCGCGTTCTTGCTGGCCTTCGTCAGCGCCGTATTCTGATCGCTAAAGCGCGCCTCGATCCGGTCGCGCGCGCCAAACACCCGGATCAGGGTCTGGCCGGTGAAGCTTTCTTCCACCGTCGAGTTCAAATTCCCCGTTTCGCGCCATTGGGCAGCAAATTGCGGGCCGGACGCGTGTGTAAGAAGCCGCGTCAATGCCAGAGAGACACCAATCGCCGCGACCGCAACGACAGCCAGCGGCATGGAGAGCAGGACCATGAATATCAGAACACCAAGAATCGTCAGCAGCATCTGAAGGGCTTGACTGGCGACCTGCTGCAGGTTCTGGATCACATTGTCGATATCGTTGGTGAACCGCGACAATACCTCGCCACGGGACTGCGCGTCGAACCAGCTCAACGGTACACGCGAAAGCTTCGCCTGCGCCCGGTAACGCAAGTTGCGGCCCAGATTCTGCACCAGCTCGTTGATCAGCCAAGCCTGCACCAGATTGAGCAAGGAGGCGACCAGATAGATCACCGCGACGATCAGAAGCTGGCGGACAAGCGCGGCGTTGCTGAAGCCGTCGCTGACCAGAAGGTCCGTTGCCTTGCCGAGCTGCCATGGCCCCGCCGTGCTGGCCGCCACGCTGCCGATCGTCAGAAGCATGGTGACGATGAG
>NZ_BJZP01000012.1 GCF_007992095.1 Paenirhizobium naphthalenivorans | reverse complement strand
GCTTTTTTGTTGTCCGGATTTCAAGGGCAGCACTCTGGGACAGAGCTATTAAAGCATCAGGGACATGGCAAATTGAACCAAGGGAAATAACGCAATGGAATCAATGGCCGTCTAGTCTTTCTGGGACAAACCTACCGAACCGCTCCAGAAGGTGGCCCCTTCCAGGATGGCTTGAAAGTGGAACTGCTCCGCAAGCCTTGGTCGCCGCAAGAGAAGCCCCAATCAACCTCCTCTCCCCGGTCGATCTGTTCCGCTTGTCCGCCAGAAGCGCGGACAAGCCGCGGCGCTGGCCGTCAGTCCTGGCGAGGCGACCGGACCGCCACTGGAACGCGGAGCGCACGCAGCGCATTGAGGATCACGGCGACGTCAATCAATTCCTGCAGCAACGCACCCTCGACCGGCGGAAGATAGCCGAACGCCGCGGCAACCATCGCCAACAACGAGAGAGACAGTCCGACAGCCACGCTTTGCATGGCGATGCGCCGCGTCCGTTGCGCGACCATGAGGGCGGCAGGCAGCCGCGCCAGATGATCGACCAGCAGCACCACGTCCGCCGATTCGGATGATGCGGCGGCGCCACGCGCGCCCATGGCCACGCCGACATCGGCGGCTGCCAGCGCCGGCGCATCATTGACGCCATCGCCGATCATCATCACCGGCGCCTTAAGTCGCTCGGCGATGACCAGCTCAACCTTCTGCGCCGGCAGAAGATTTCCGAGCGCCTCTTCGACGCCGAGAAGATTGCCTGCCGCGCGCACTGCATCGACGTGATCCCCCGAGGCCATCACGAAGCGGGTGACGCCCGCGGCACGGAAGGCGGCAACCGTGGAATGTGCATCCTCGCGGATCCGGTCCGACAACAGGATGATTCCTGCGACCACGCCGTCGATACCGACGGCGACGACTGCCGTTCCCGGCGGTAGATCGTGGCCAAGGTCGTAAGGGTTTCCGGAGGAACACTTGCCGCGCACGAAGTCGCTGCCGCCGACCACCAGCGATCGTCCGTCGATCTTGCCCTCGACACCAGAGCCCGGCGTTTCCACGATATTCGTCGGAGACAGCAGCGCCATGCCACGCTCGCGCGCCGACTGCACCAGAGCCTCGGCGCTGACATGGTTCGAGGCCTGGTCGAGCGAGGCCGCAAGCCGGAGCATTTCTTCCGGCTCGATCCCGTCAACCGTACGGATCTCGACGACGCCCGCCTTACCGCTGGTCATGGTGCCGGTCTTGTCGAGCACGGCTGTGCGCACCCTGGCGAGCGCCTCGAGGGCCCCACCACTCTTTATCAGAACGCCAAGCGAGGCGGCCCGTGACATACCGGAAATGATCGCCACGGGCACCGCGAGAATGAGGGGACAGGGTGTCGCCACGACGAGAACGGCAAGCGCCCGCAGGGGATCACCGCTGCCCCACCACGCGCCGCCCGCAATCACCACCGTCAGAGCCAGGAACCACAGGGCATAGCGATCTGCCAGCCGCACCATTGGCGCCTTGCTCTGCTGCGCCTGCTCGACAAGCCGCACGATCCCAGCATAGGTGCTGTCGGCGGCGGCGCGCACCACGTCGAGATCGAAGGCGGCGCCGATCGAGGTCCCACCGCTGGGTATGTCATCGCCTGTATAGAAGCGCGCCGGCATGGCCTCTCCGGTCAAGGCGGACATGTCGATATCTGCTCGGTCGCCGGACAGTCGACCATCAACCGGCACGACCTCGCCATGCCGTATGAGGATGCGCTCGCCCGGCATCAGCGTCTCGATCGGAACTTCCTCCAGCCCTTCACGGGCATAGCGCATGGCCGTACGCGCGGTGCGGCCAAGCAGCGCCGTCATTTCGCGCCTCGCACGTCCCTCGGCGAAGTTTTCGAGCTGCTGGCCTCCCGCATACATCAGCGCGACAATATTGCCCGCGAGCGGCTCACCGAAGACAAGTGCCGCCCCCATGGAGAGCCCGGCGATGACATCGAGACCGAAGCGACCTTGCATGAGCGACAAGACGATCTCGACGACCAGGGCCGAAAGCACAAGTCCCGTGCCGAGAGACCATAGCCCGGAAGCCCAATCCTGATGCGGGGTGAAATGGCCAATGCCGCCCCCAACCAGTGTGATCAGTGCAACAACGGCGAGCAAGGGCTGGCCATAGCGTCGCAGACTCCCAACGACACCCTGCATAAAAACCTCCGGGATATGCGCGACTACGGACGACAAGCCGCAGGATACGAAGCTTGCCGCATTCAGCAATCCCTTGTAGACGCATCTGCGAATGAAGCAATCTTCCGGACAGTCCGTATGACCCTCGAAAAAAAACCGCCGCGCCGTCTGACCATCCTCGGCTCGACCGGCTCGATCGGCGTCAACACGCTCGACGTGGTCAACCAACTTGGCGGCCGCGAAGCCTTCGAGATCGGCGCGCTGACCGGCAATGGCAATATCGAGCTTCTGGCTGAGCAGGCGCGCGCAGTGGGTGCGAAACTGGCCGTCACCGCCGATGAAAGCCAGTATATGGTATTGAAAGACGCGCTTTCCGGCACCGGTGTCGACGTTGCCGCAGGCCGCTCCGGCCTCGACGAGGCGGCAAGCCTGGATGCCGACTGGGTGATGGCGGCGATCGTCGGTACGGCGGGCCTGGGGCCCACACTGACGGCTGCCGCCCGCGGCGCCGACATAGCGCTTGCCAATAAAGAATGCCTGGTCTCAGCCGGAGAACTGTTTGTCGGAGCGGTGAGGGCGGGCGGCGGCCGATTGATCCCGGTCGATAGCGAGCACAGCGCGATCTTCCAGTGCCTCGACAACGGCCAGCGTCACGCACTGGAGCGTATTATCCTGACTGCATCCGGCGGACCGTTCCGCACCTATACGCGTGAGCAGATGGCCAGCGTAACCGTGGCAACAGCCCGTACCCACCCCAACTGGTCGATGGGCCTGAAAATCTCGGTCGGAAGCGCTTCGATGTTCAACAAAGCGCTCGAAATGATCGAGGCCAAGCATCTTTTTGACCTGACGCCCGAGCAGATCGAGGTCGTGGTTCACCCACAGTCAATCGTCCATTCCATGGTCGGCTATAGCGATGGTTCGGTAATCGCCCAGCTCGGCGCTCCTGACATGCGCACGGCGATCGGCTATGCGCTGACCTATCCCAAGCGTCCGAAACTCGATGTCGACCGGCTCGACTTCACGCGGCTCGCCCGCCTCGACTTCGAAGCCCCGGATGAGACCCGTTTTCCGGCCCTGCGTCTTGCCCGCATAGCGCTGACCCGCGGTGGTCTCCAGCCAGCCATCATGAATGCCGCGGAAGAGACGGCATTCAACGCCTTCGTCGAAGAGAAGATCGGTTTTCTCACAATGGCCGACGTGGTGGAGGAGACCATGGAGCGGATGAGCGATTGCGGCAGCGCTTCGGCGATGGACGCGGTCTTCGCCACCGACATAGAGGCACGCCGGGTCGCGGCAACGATAATCGCATCCTACGAAAAAACCGCCTGACAAGCAGGCGGCTTCTCTCAAATCAATATTTGATGGCGGCCGTCGCCTCAGGCGACGGCGCGAGCCAACGCGCAACGCGACCAAAGCTGGTGCAAAGCGCCGACCAGATGTTCCATATCACCATCCGAATGCAACGGCGTCGGCGTGATGCGCAGGCGCTCGGTCTTCTTCGGAACCGTCGGGTAGTTGATCGGCTGGACGTAGATACCGAAATTGTCGAGCAGCAGATCGGAAATCCACTTGCACTTGGCAGCATCCCCAACCATGACCGGCACAATGTGGCTCGGGTTCGGCATATGCGGAATGCCACGGGCATCCAGCATAGAGCGCAAACGACGCACGCGCTCCTGATGGGCAAACCGCTCCAGCTGGCTGGTCTTCAGATGGCGGATCGAAGCGACCGCGCCAGCAGCCAGCGACGGCGGCAGAGCTGTGGTGAAGATGAATCCCGAAGCGAACGAGCGGATGAAATCGCACAGTGCGGTCGAACCGGTGATATAACCGCCCATGACCCCGAAAGCCTTGCCGAGCGTGCCTTCGATGATTGTCAAGCGATCCATCAGGCCTTCACGTTCGGCAATGCCACCGCCATGGGCACCATACATGCCGACCGCGTGCACTTCGTCGAGATAGGTCATCGCGCCGTACTTGTCAGCGAGATCACAGATCTCCTTGATCGGGGCGATGTCGCCATCCATCGAGTAGACTGATTCGAAAGCGATAAGCTTCGGCGCCTTGGGATCAGCAGCCGCCAGCTTGGCTTCGAGGTCCTTGATGTCATTGTGCTTCCAGATCACCCGCTCGCACTTCGCGTAGCGAATGCCCTCGATCATCGACGCGTGGTTCAGTGCATCGGAAAAGATGATGAGGCCGGGGATCTTCTGACCAAGCGTGCCAAGCGCCGCCCAGTTGGAAATATAACCAGAGGTGAAGATCAGCGCCGATTCCTTGCCATGCAAATCAGCAAGTTCGCGCTCGAGAAGAACGTGATAGTGATTGGTGCCAGAGATGTTCCGGGTGCCGCCGGCACCCGCTCCACAGTGGTCGATGGCATCTTTCATCGCCTCGATCACCTGAGCGTTCTGTCCCATGCCGAGATAGTCATTGGAACACCAGACGGTGACGTCCTGCTGGCCGTTCTCGGTATAGCGCGTGGCGCGGGGGAAATTGCCCCTCTGACGTTCAAGATCGGCGAAAACCCGGTAGCGACCTTCTTCGTGAAGACCTTCCAATTCGCCCTTGAAAAACGCCTCGAAATCCATTTCCCAACTCCAGTCTGTTCAGCCCTTTTTGAGATCCAACGCGCGTTCGGTCAACCCCAGCACTGTAAATTCATTCTAAACTGCGACAAATGGCGCAATCATGGAATTATTCTGGCCATTTGCTAGCCGATTAAACCCTCGGCAAATTTGATCTGCGTCAAGCCACAGAAAAAAGGACGACCGCAGCCGTCCTTTTTCCGAATGGCGATTCTCCGTACCCTCAACAGGCGGAGACGGCCCGCTTCGCCATTACTTTCACAAGATTTGCGCGGTATTCCGCCGTCGCATGCATATCGGCCATCAGTTCGCCCGAATCGACGACAGCTCCCGCCAACGCATCCGCCGACCAATCGCTGGCGAGCGCCGCTTCAAGGTCTCCGTGACGAAACACACCGCTCGAGCCCGCCCCGGTGACGGCGACGCGAACGCCCCCCGCACCCTTGGAAACGAACACGCCAGCCATAGCGAAACGTGACGCGGGATTGGCAAACTTCGCGTACCCCGCCTTGTCCGGTGCGGTGAAGCGTACTGCAGTCACCATTTCGTTCTCCTCCAGCGCCGTCTCGAACAGGCCAACGAAGAAGTCGTCCGCCGCGATCTGCCGGCGATCGGTAATGATCGTCGCGCCTAGCCCAAGCACGGCAGCCGGATAGTCGGCGGCCGGATCATTGTTGGCGATCGATCCGCCGATGGTGCCGAGATGACGAACATGCGGATCGCCGATCAGCGAGGCGAGATGGCAAATCGCCGGACAGACCGAACGGATGAGGCCCGATCCGGCCACTTCCGCATGGGTCACACCCGCACCGATCGTCACGGTACGGCCATCGACTGCAATGCCCTTGAGTGCGGGGATGTGCCTGAGATCGATGAGATCGGAAGGCTGGGCAAGGCGTTGCTTGAGGGTCGCGATCAAGGTCTGCCCTCCCGCCACGAACTTGCCATCGGGCGCGTCCGAGAGCATTGCACCGGCTTCCTCCACGCTGGAGGCACGATGATAGCTGGTCGAATAGAGAAACATGCTTCGTCCTCCCTTACTCGGCGGCCTGCAATGCCGACCAGACGGCAAGCGGCGTTGCAGGCATGTTGAGGTTGTTGGTACCAATCGCATCCGTGATGGCATTCATCAGCGCGGGCGGAGAGCCGATGGCGCCGGCCTCACCGCAGCCCTTGATGCCGAGCGGATTGCCCGGACAAGGGGTGTTCTGATGCGATAGCGAGAACGATGGCAGATCATCAGCGCGCGGCATGGCATAATCCATGTAGCTTGCCGTCAGAAGCTGGCCGGTCGTCGCGTCGTAGCGCACCCCTTCCAGCATCGCTTGGCCAACACCTTGCGCGATTCCGCCATGCACCTGTCCCTCGACGATCATCGGGTTGATGATGTTGCCGAAATCGTCGGCGGCAACAAACTGGATGATCGTCGTCTTGCCGGTTTCCGGATCGACCTCGACCTCGGCGATATAGCAGCCGGCTGGGAAGGTGAAATTGGACGGGTCGTAGAACGCACCCTCTTTCAGGCCCGGCTCCATGCCACCCGGCAGGTTATGGGCGGTATAAGCTGCAAGCGCCACCTGAAACCAGGGCAACGACTTGTCGGTACCGGCAACCTTCAGTTCGCCATTCTCGATGACGATATCGCTCTCGTCCGCCTCCATCAGATGGGCTGCGATCTTCTTTGCCTTGGCCTCAACCTTGTCGAGCGCCTTGACGATCGCCGACATGCCGACGGCACCCGAGCGCGACCCATAGGTCCCCATGCCCATCTGCACCTTGTCGGTGTCGCCATGAACGATCGAGACATTGTCAATCGGCACGCCAAGCCGCTCGCAGACCAACTGGGCAAAGGTCGTTTCATGCCCCTGGCCATGGCTGTGCGAGCCGGTCAGGACCTCAACCGTGCCGACAGCGTTGACCCGTACCTCTGCCGATTCCCACAAGCCGACGCCAGCTCCGAGCGAGCCGACCGCGGCCGACGGCGCGATGCCGCAGGCCTCGATATAGCAGCTCATCCCGATACCACGCTTCATGCCACGGCTTGCCGCCTCCGCCTTGCGCGCCGCAAAGCCGTTCCAGTCGGCCGCAGCCATGGCCGCCTCAAGCGACGCTTCGTAATCGCCCGCGTCATAGTTCATGATCACCGGGGTCTGATGGGGGAAGGTGCGGATGAAGTTCTGCCGGCGCAGTTCCGCCGGAGAGACGCCGAGTTCGCGGGCCGCCGTTTCCATGGTGCGCTCAAGGAGGTAGGTCGCCTCCGGACGCCCTGCCCCGCGATAAGCATCCACAGGCACAGTGTTGGTATAGACGGTGCGAACGTTGCAGTGGATCGCCGGGATCGCATATTGCCCGGACAGCAGGGTGGCATAGAGATAGGTAGGGACCGACGAGGAGAACAACGACATGTAGGCGCCGAGATTGGCGATCGTGTCGACCTTGAGACCGATGACGTTATTGTCCTTGTCGAAAGCCATCTTCACCTTAGACACATGGTCGCGACCATGCGCGTCAGTCAGAAAAGCCTCGGTCCGGTCGGACGTCCACTTGACCGGCACACCGGTTTTCTTTGAGGCCCAAAGACAGACAATCTCTTCCGGATAAATGTAGATCTTCGAACCAAAGCCCCCACCGACATCGGGGGCGATGACGCGCAGCTTATTTTCTGGCGCGACGTTATAGAACGCGCTCATGACAAGACGCGCGACATGCGGGTTCTGCGAAGTGGTGTAGCAGGTATAGTGATCCTCGGCCGTATCGTAAATGCCAAGCGTGGCGCGTGGCTCCATCGGATTGGGCGAGAGCCGGTTGTTGTGGATCTCGATCTCGGTGACATGGGCAGCCGCAGCGATCGCCTTGTCGGCGGCACTGGCATCGCCGATCTCCCAGTCGAAGATCAGATTGCCCGGCGCTTCGGGATGAAGCTGCGGAGCGCCCGCTTCGAGCGCAATAACGGCCTCGGTCACCACCGGCAGCTCGTCATAGTCCACTACCACCGCTTCGGCAGCGTCGCAGGCCTCGCCGTAGGTATCGGCGACGACGATGGCCACAGCATCGCCCACATAGCGCACAATATCGACCGCGAGCGGGCGCCAGGCACCCATTTTCATCGGCGTGCCGTCTTTGGAATGGATCATCCAGCCGCAGATGATGTTGCCGATGCCATCGGCCAGCAACTGCTTGCCATCCAGCACGTCGATAACGCCCGGCATGGCCTTGGCCGCGGACGCATCGAAATTGGTGATCCTCGCGTGCGCATACGGTGAGCGCACAAAACAGGCGTACTTCATGCCGGGAACGACCATATCGTCCGTATACCGGCCCTTGCCAGTCAGGAAGCGCTTGTCTTCCTTGCGCGTCACGCGCGCCCCGATTCCTTCAACACCCATGATTTCCTCCCGATGGGATACCGGCTCGCATTTGGTCGCCACGTCTCCTCAAACGCGACGTCCGACCGGCGAACAATTGTTTATTCGGCAGCCTGGCGCCCGCTATGCATTTCGGCATTGGCGGACAGAATGGCTTTGACGATGTTGTGGTAACCGGTGCACCGACAGATATTGCCTTCGAGTTCGTGGCGAACCGTAGGCTCATCGAGGCTCCCGCCGTGACGGTTGATCATATCGACCGCGGTCATAACCATGCCCGGCGTGCAGAAGCCGCACTGCAAACCGTGATGTTCCTTGAAGGCGGCCTGAACGGGATGAAGCTCGCCGTTGCCGGCCAGTCCCTCGATCGTCGTGATCGTCGAGCCCGAAGCCTGCACGGCAAGGATCGAACAGCTCTTGACCGATTTTCCGTCCATGTGAATGACGCAGGAACCGCACTGTGTGGTGTCACAGCCGACATGAGTGCCGGTCAGCCCGAGTTTTTCACGAATGAAATGAACGAGCAGCGTGCGATCCTCACACTCACCGCTCATCGATCTGCCGTTCACCGTCAGCGTTACTTTAGCCATATTGCTCCTCCTCGTGCCTCTCCCAGACACATCAGCTATCATTTGACTTTTTCACTGTCCGATCAACCGGTACTTTGGGGTACGGAGGATTTTTTATCTTTCGCGCCGCAGCACAAGATTCGCCTCTACTATGATGCGACGCGCGGTCATTACTGGAGCCGCGCATTCGACTTTCTATTCCATGGACTTTCCGGAATTGCCGGCTATTCTAAGAAAGCAACCGCCAAGTAGGTGACGCACCCAGCGTCAGGGTGGAGAAACATGGACCGGCGAAGCCGGCTGCGTAAACAGTGGAGAGAAAATCATGAAGAAAGCTCTTGTGCTCGCTCTGATCGGCTTGTCGGTCGCAGGCTGCACCCAGACCGAAAAAGGCGCCTCCATTGGCGCCGTATCGGGCGCCATCATCGGCGGGGCAGTCACGGGTAATGTGCGTGGCGCGGCTGTGGGCGCGGCCATCGGCGGTGTATCCGGCGCGGTGCTCGGCAGCGTCGCTGACCAGCCCGGTCAGTGCTACTATCGCGACCGTTATGGCCGCCGCTATATCGACAACTGCCCGCGCGGCTACTGATTCCGCTCAAGACAAGGTCCCGGCGCTCGCGCCGGGACTCCCATTGCGGGCATTTTCCAAAAATATATCCTTTTTTAGCGCATTTGCGTTTAGACTTGAGAAAGTTGGCGGGGCCTGCCGTCACGCTGCCAAACGCGACGAGCTAAGCTACGCATGCCGAGTAACCCGATAACACCGAAGAAAAGTCCTGCGTTTCGGCAATCCGGCACCGCATTCGCTCTTGCGCTCGCCTTGTCGATTTCGCCGCTGCTGGCCGAGCAGGCATTTGCCTTCAAGATTTTCGGTATCACCCTTTTCGGCAAGGACGAGGCGGTCAACGACGTTATCGACCCTGTTCGCTATCAAATCAGTCTCGACACCGACGGCGCCGACGCCGATCTGGCCAAAGCCTTGGAGCGTACCTCGCTTCTGTTGCAAGGTGAGGACGCCCCCGTTTCGGGCGATCTCGGCCTGGTCATAAAGGCGCGTGACGATCGAGACAGGCTCATCGCCACCCTTTACGAAAACTCCCGTTATGGCGGCATCGTCCGGATAACCGTGGACGGCCGCGACATCGACGATCTTCCTCCCATTCCGGCCTTTGATCGCAGCCAGCCGATCGCCGTCACCATCCGAGTCGACCCCGGCCCCGCCTTCACGCTTGGCAAGGTTTCGCTCGAGGGCGATGCGGTAGGCCTCGATCCTGCCACCTACAACCTGGTAGCCGGCGGCCCCGCAGGCTCATTGCTCATCCTGAAGGCCAGCGAGAAGATTGTCGACGACCTGAAAGCCGAAGGCCGGCCCCTTGCGGTTCTGGCACGTCGCGACGTCATTGCCGATCATGAAACGCAAACTGTCGATGTGGCGCTGGCGGTCAAGGCTGGCCCCATGGCGCCACTCGGCGAGGTAACTGTGAAGGGGGCCCGCAAGGTCGACCCCGAATTCATCGCCCGCTATTCACGGCTGCGGCAGGGGCAGCCCTATTCGCCGGAACAATTGAGGAAAGCGGCGGAGCGGCTTCGCGCGCTCGGCGTCTTCTCCAGTGTCACGATTGACGAATCCAAAGATCTCGCTGCTGACGGCTCCATGCCGCTCGGCATTGTCGTGGCCGAAGGCAAGCACCGCTATTTCGGCGTCGGCGCAAGCTTCTCATCCATCGATGGACTTGGCCTCGAAGGTTATTGGGGCCACCGCAACCTCTTCGGCCAAGCGGAATCGCTGAGGTTGGAGGGCAAGGTTTCCGGCCTGAGCGAACTCAGCAACGTCGGAAACCTCGATTATTCCGCAGGCGTCACCTTCATCAAGCCAGGCGCCTTCGTTCCGTCAGGAACACTTGAAGCAAGCGTCAAGGGTGCAACGCTGACGACCGACTCCTATGACGCCGCCTCCGTGATCGGCAAGATCGCCTTCAGTTACGACCTCACCGACTATGACAAGGTGACAGCCGGGGCCTCGCTGACCTATGACAACATCGACGACGCCTTCGGCAACAATACCTATCTGACTTCCGGCATACCGATCAGCTACGTGCGGGACACACGCGACAACAAACTCAACCCGACCGAAGGCATCAACGCGGCACTGAGCGCAATTCCGAGTTACGAAGTCCTCGGGAAAACCTTCTTCTCCACCTTCGAGGGTTCCGTCTCCGGCTATTACAGCCTCGGCGCTGACGACCGTGTGGTGCTGGCCGCCAAGGTTTCCGCCGGCGTGCTGATCGGTGCCGGCGATCTGGAATCCGTTCCAGCGACCCGGCGCTTTTTCGCCGGCGGCGGCGGCTCGGTCCGCGGTTATGCCTATCAGGAAATCTCGCCGCTCAACGCCGCAGGCGATCCCACTGGCGGACGCGCCTATGCGCTCGGCTCGTTCGAGGCACGGATCAACGTCACCAAGACCATCGGCATCGTGCCGTTCCTCGACATAGGCTCCGTCACCACCGCACTTTATCCGGATTTCTCCGATATACGCATGGGCGCCGGCATCGGCCTGCGTTACCAGACACCGTTCGGGCCATTGCGCCTCGACGTCGCCATGCCGCTCGATCGCTATGACGGCGGAAGCAAATACGGCATCTATGCCGGCATTGGACAGAGCTTCTGAGCCGTGCCCGAAAGGACGATGAAAGCCGAATGCGCCTGCTGAAACGCCTCACGAGTCTTGCCCTTCGCCTGGTCGCCTATGTCGCAGGCGCGACACTGGTTCTATCGGTTGTGGCGATCCTCATCACCGGGTTCACCGGCGCGGGCAGCAGCTTTGTCGCCGGTCCGATTGCGTCCCTCCTCTCAACCCCGGACCGGCGCATCACGATTTCCAACGCAGGCCCACTGCTTGGTGGAAAGCTCCGCGTAGGCAGCATCACGTTGGCCGACAGCCGCGGCGTCTATGCTGAAATCCGTGAACTGGCCGTCGACTGGACGCCGGTGGACCTGTTCAAGGGTCGCGTGACCGCAGAACGAATCGCGGCGGGATCTGTGCGCATCGATCGGGCGCCGGTCGTGACAGTCGAGAAAAGTGCTGACGCGAGCTCGAGTTTCTCGCTTCCGGTCGAGATCGACATCAAGAAGCTCGACCTGCCCGTCCTCGACCTTGGCATGGCGCTTGTCGGACGGGACTTTCGTCTTTCCCTGTCCGGTTCGGGTCAGGCGATCAGCGACCACATTGCAGTAAAGCTGCAAGCCACGCGCGCCGATACGCCTGATGGACAAGTGTCCGCTGACATCATCTATGCCCCTGGGGCAAACCGCCTCAGGCTGACCGGCGAACTGAGCGAGCCGGCAGGCGGTCTTCTCGCCGAACTGCTTCGGTTGCCGGGCAGCCCCGCTGTGCGCATCGACGTCGACGGGGACGGGCCACTGACCGACTGGAAGGGCAAGGTCACGGCCGATGTCGATGGCCGTCCGACGCTTGCCATCGATGCCGCTCATCGGGTCGACTCCGGCCTGCGCACGATCATCGCCAAGGGTGGTGGCCGGTTTGACGCGCTGATGCCGCCAAGCCTGCGCCCGCTGTTCGAAGGAGAGACGGTGATAGACCTCGCCGCCAATCTGGACCGCAACGGCGCCGTGACGATCAAGGCTGGAAAGCTCTCGACCGCAGCACTCGACCTGACCGCCTCCGGCCGTTATGCGGCAAACGGCACGAACGACCTGAAGGCGAAGCTCGTCGGTACGGCCGGCGCCGTGCCCTTCCGCTGGACGTCAGGCAAACAGACCATAACAGCGGCGATCGATGAACTCGCCCTTTCCATCAGCGGGCCTGCTAATGCAGCGACGGTCGACCTCAAGAGCCGCTTCAGCTCTTTGGAGACCCCGCAGGCGTCTTTCTCCGGCGTGGATCTCTCCGCCACAAGCGACGCCTTCGATCTGGGCACCCGATCCGGGTCAATTGCGGCGCGCCTGTCCGTCTCGGGAAGCAAGTTTGCCGACGCCGAACTCAACCGGATTGTCAAAGCACCGCTGACGATCCAGTCACCGCTGGCGATCAACGCGACACGGCTCACCTTCGACAATGCGACCATCGAGAGCACGACGGTCGGCGGTAGGCTCAGCGGCGAATATGCGCTTGACGAACAGAAACTGACCAGCCGTTTCGAATTGTTCGCCCTCCCCGACATCCTGCCGAACAATCTGGCAGGCAAGTTCGAGGGAACCATCGGCTTGGCCGGCACGCTCGATTATGCGACGCCGCGTGTCGTGACACTTTCCGATCTGAAGCTGGCCACCAGTCTTGGTGATGCAACAGGTTCGGCAAGCCTCGACGTCGAGAACAAGTTGACCGCCGAACTCACCGGCCGGATCAAAGAGATCGCAGCCCTTGTCGATAACGTCAGTGGCAGCGCCGATTTTGCCCTATCAGCAGAGGGACCGCTCGAGGCCTTGACCGGCAGGCTGTCGCTGAAAAGCGAGGCGGCGGTCGCGGCCGGGCGAAGCCTGGAGAACCTCTCAGTCGAGGTTGAAGGCACCTCCGATCAGACAGCACCGAAGGGCACCTTGAACATATCCGGCACTCTCGACGGGCAGAAAATCGAAGGGACAGCGGACCTCGTCACCGAAAACGGCCGATCATCGATCCCGGCGCTTTCCGTGACGGTCGGACCCAACCGTATCGAAGGGGCGCTCGCCTTTTCGCCCACATTCCTGCCGTCCGGGCAGTTACGCTTCGACCTGCCGGAAGCTGGCCTGATCGCCGCGCTTGCAGGCCAGAAGGCAAGTGGCGACCTGAAGGGGTTGGTCGAAATTGCGCAGGCCGACGGCAGGCTTTCGGCCAATATCACAGCGACCGGTTCGACGCTGACGCGCGATACGCTGTCTGTCGCCGCGCCGGACATACGACTGGCGATTTCCGATCTCGCGGCCTTTGCGGCGGAGGGCGCGATCGCCGCAAAGGCCATCTCGATCGGCACCAACCGCATGGAAACACCCAAGCTTGCCTTCTCGCGGCAGGCAGGCAGTACCGCATTCGACCTTGGCGGGCGCTACGACGGCGCCCCGCTCGTCGCCAAGGGGCGGCTGGAGCAGCAAGCAAGCGGCCTTACCGTCACGCTCGACACGCTTGCGGCCATACCGCGCGGCATCCCGCTCAAACTTGCCAAACCGGCGACATTGTCGATTGTGGATAGCAAGATGACCATTAATGCGGCGACGATTTCGGCGGGCTCTGGCGCCGTGGAGATCAAGGGCAGCGCCGGCGACACGCTTGATCTGAATGTCGCCCTCCGCAATGTTCCCGCCTCGCTTGCCGCTACGATGGCGCCGGCTCTCTCACCTGCTGGCACGGTCACCGGCACGGTGACCGTCAAGGGCACCCCGGCCGCGCCGGTCGTCAGCTATGATCTGAACTGGACGGACGCCGCTCTGGCCCAGACACGCTCGGCCGGCATAGCCGCTTTCGGTGTGACCGCCAAGGGCGACTTCCGCGATGGCCGTTTGTTGCTCGACACACGCGTTACCGGCCAGGACGGGCTCGCCCTTTCCGGTGGCGGCACCGTCAGTTTGTCCGGTCAGCGGCCAATCGCCATGACGTTCAACGGCAAGCTGCCCTTCGCGGCGTTGACCGGTCTTCTCGCTCCCCAAGGCTTCGTGCTGGAGGGGGCGGCCGATGCCAACATTTCGATTTCCGGTGGGATCGGTAGCCCGCAGATTACTGGCTCGGTGCGGACCGCCGGCGCACGCCTGATCGACGTCAGGCGCAACCTGGCGATCGAGCAACTGACTGCGACCGTGACCCTCAAAGGCAACCGCGCCGACGTCTCCGGCTTGACCGGCAAGCTCGCGAGCGGCGGACGAATCTCAGGCGGAGGAACGATCGACATTCTCTCGCCCGGCATGCCGGCTGATATCGCCATCACGCTCGACAAGGCCGTCTATGTCGATGGCAGCATGGTCGCAAGCACAGCCGATGGTCAGCTAACGCTGCAAGGCCCACTCCTCTCCGCCCCTGTCCTGGCCGGCAGGATCAACCTCAGCAAGACCGCCATCACCATTCCGGAGAAGTTGCCGACCAGCCTGGCGGAACTCGACATCCAGCACAAAAACGCGCCTCCAGACGTGCGCCAGCAGATGGCGACAATCACCAAGACTGACCGTAACGGCAGCCAATCGTCGATAGGCCTCGATCTGGCCGTCTCTTCGCCGACCCAGATCTTCGTACGCGGTCGAGGCATCGACGCCGAGCTCGGCGGCAAGATCGGGGTGACCGGGACGGCCCAGGCACCGAACGTCTCCGGCGCTTTCGATCTGCGCCGCGGCCGGCTGTCGATCATGACCAAGCGCATGGAATTCACCAGCGGCACGATCACCTTCGGCGGCGGACTCATCCCGATCCTCGACATGGAGGCCACGACCACATCGGGCACAACGACGATCACCATCAAGATCTCAGGCTTTGCCAACGACCCGGTAGTCACCTTCTCGTCGTCGCCAGCACTGCCGCAGGACGAGATCCTGGCACAACTGATCTTCGGCCAGTCGATGTCACGACTGTCGGCCCTGCAGATCGCCCAGTTGGCCGATGCCGCAGCCCAGCTCGCCGGCGGTCGCTCAACCTCGTTGTTCGAAGCATTGCGCTCCACGCTTGGCGTCGACGATCTCGACATCTCGACCGATGAAACCGGCCAAGCAAAGGTCAGTGCCGGCAAATATCTGAACGATAAGACCTATATCGAGCTTCAGCAGGGTGGCACCGGCGAAACCAAGGCGGTGATCAACCTTGACATCGGCCGCGGCGTGAAGCTCAAGGGCGAGGCGGGCGCAGAGGGCGCAGGCGGCGGTATTTTCTACGAAAAGGAATACTAAGCCGGCGAACTTCGTTGCTCAGCCAACCTTACTGGTCTTCAATAGGATACTAGACTCCGTTGTGTTGATCCCTTCGATCAGCCGGATACGCCGCAAGGTCTCGTCAAACGAAGCGAGATCACGGTCCTCCAACTCTGCAATGAAATCCCACCGCCCGTTGGTGCTGTGCAGCGCGCGGACCTCAGGAAGCCCTCGCAGCTGGTGCGCCACACGGTCGGCGAACTTTCCCACCACCTCGATCATGACGATGGATCGAACTCCCGCCGGGCGGATTTCGCTACCGGTGCGGATGGTAAAGGTTGCGATCGTACCATCGGCCACCATGCGCTCGATCCGGGCGGCAATCGTGGCGCGAGAAGCGCCGGTCATCGCTGCGAGCGACGAGGCCGGGATGCGGGCATTATGGCGCAGGGCGCTCAGAATGTCGCGGTCGAGATCGTCCATCTTACAATTCACCACAATTAGCTGTCGATCTGCGCAGACTACCTATCTTCCTGATCATTTTCCATCTTTTTGCAGACATGCGCATCGGAGAAAATCACCACCCATAGCAAGGAGATTTTTATGAGCGACAAGACGAAGGCCGCCACGCTGATTGGTGTTCCGCTGGAAGAGGGTTCCGGCCGTGGAGGTTGCGCCATGGGTCCGGCCGCACTACGCATAGCCGGCATTGGCCAGGCGCTCGGCGAACTCGGCTACCGCGTCGCAGACGTCGGCGACCTGCGTCCGGCATCAGCCAGTGACCTTGGCGAAAATCCGAAAGCTCATCACCTGCCCGTCGTCGGCGCCTTCGCTCGGGCGATCGAACAGGCGACCTATCGCGCTGCCAACGAAGGGACGATACCCGTCCTGCTTGGCGGCGACCACAGCCTGTCCATGGGCAGCGTGTCGGGCATGGCACGCCACGCCAAGGATCTTGATCGCCCTCTCTTCGTGCTGTGGCTCGATGCCCATGCGGATTTCAATACCCCGGCAAGTTCGCCGTCTGGCAATATCCACGGCATGCCGGTTGCTTATTATTGCGGCAAGGCCGAATTCGCCCCGATTCTCCCAGCCAACCGGCCGTTCGTCGATCCGCGACATGTCTATCAGGTCGGCATCCGGTCGGTGGATGAACAGGAGCGCCTGGCCATCGCCGAAAGCGGCGTCAACGTCTTCGACATGCGTGCCATCGATGAAGAGGGCATGGGCGCGATCATGCGTCGTATCATCGCCGACGTCTCAAGCGCCAACGGCCTGCTGCATGTCAGCCTCGACGTTGATTTCCTCGATCCGGATGTCGCACCTGGCGTCGGCACAACCGTACCCGGCGGCGCAACTTTCCGCGAGGCCCATCTGATCATGGAAATGCTGCACGACAGCGGCCTTGTCTCATCGCTCGATCTGGTCGAGCTCAACCCCTTCCTCGATGATCGTGGCAAAAGCGCCCGCGTCATCGTCGAACTCGCCGCAAGCCTGTTCGGTCGCCGCATTCTCGACCGCCCCACCCGCGCCGCCTAAAGCCGGCGGTCGAACTTGATCCGGAATGCGGTGGCCCGCGTCAGTATTGCTATTGCGTTGGAGGATGGAAATCCATCGGCCAAGGATGTCCTTGTCGACACCATCCGTCTGGCGCAGGAGACAATCAGCAGGGTCTGGCGCACGAATCATGAGTGAAGCATGATTCGGTGCGGTTCTCGTCCTGTGACGAGAGCTTTTTCATGAACATTATGGACGATCAACACGTCCCCTGAGCAATTCTCAGGGGACGTGATTTCGTATCGAAGCAAGATTTATTTACAAGACGTTAACTGATGACCCCTATTTATAAGGGGGGGCAGTATTTGCATGTTCCTCGGCTCCATACCGGCATTGCTCAAGAATGGGCTCAGAATTCAACGCATGAGGTGGAGGCTCAACCACACACTCTCATGTCAAATAGCGAGGGGAGAGACAGTGGCTATCAATATGTTCGGAGCGGACGCCAAAGCGATTCTGGCTGCCATGAGCAAGTCCCAGGCAATCATCGAATTCGATCTCGGCGGCAATATCATCACCGCCAACGAGAATTTCTGTCGGGCGCTCGGCTACGAGTTGTCGGAGATCAAAGGCAAGCATCATCGAATGTTCTGCGACCCGGCTTACACCGCGACACAAGACTACACGGATTTCTGGGCCGCACTTTCGTCCGGCCGTTTCGACGCGCGCGAATACAAGCGGATCTCCAAAACGGGGCAGGACATCTGGATTCAGGCCTCCTATAATCCGGTGTTCAGCGGCGGCAAGCCCTACAAGGTCGTGAAATTCGCAACCGATATCACCGCCGCCAAGATGAAGGCCGCCGAAGACGCCGGCAAGCTCGCCGCAGTATCCAGGGCGCAGGCACTCATCGAATTCACACCGACGGGTGATATTCTGACGGCCAACGATAACTTTCTCAACACGCTCGGTTACAGTCTTGGAGAAATCCAGGGCAAACATCATGCAATGTTGTGTGAACCTTCTTACACCCAGAGCCCGGACTACCAGCGCTTCTGGCAAAAGCTGGCCGGTGGAGAATTCGTCGCCGAAGAGTTCAAGCGCTTAGGCAAGGGCGGCAAGGTCGTCTGGATCCAGGCCTCCTACAATCCGATCTTCGACATGAACGGCAAGGTTTTCAAGGTGGTCAAGTTCGCCACCGACATCACCGACCGGGTTCGCTCGGTTGACGATGTGGCCGCAGGCCTCACCGCCCTCGCCGAGGGCGATCTGACCACCCGGATCGTTCAACCACTGATTCCAAGTCTCGACCGACTGCGGCTGGACTTCAACAACTCACTCGACAAGCTGCAGGCTGCCATGCGCACGGTCGGCGAGAATACCAATGCGATTGCCGCTGGCTCCAAAGAAATCCAGTCGGCCTCCGACGATCTGGCCAAGCGTACCGAACAGCAGGCCGCCGCCGTGGAGGAAACAGCAGCAGCACTCGAGCAAGTCACCCAGACGGTCAGCGACAGTTCCAAGCGAGCGGAGGAAGCCGGTTCGCTCGTGGCCCGGACCAAATCAGGTGCCGAAAAGTCCGGAGAAGTGGTGAAAAGCGCGATCAACGCTATGAGTCGGATCGAATCCTCGTCCCGCGAAATCTCCAACATCATCGGTGTAATCGATGACATCGCCTTCCAGACCAATCTGCTGGCGCTGAACGCCGGTGTCGAAGCGGCGCGCGCCGGAGATGCCGGCAAGGGTTTTGCGGTCGTCGCCCAGGAGGTGCGCGAACTGGCCCAGCGCTCGGCCAATGCCGCCAAGGAAATCAAGGCACTCATCACCACCTCCAGCGAACAGGTGCGCAACGGTGTCTCGCTCGTTGGAGAAACTGGCAAGGCGCTCACGCAGATCGTCACCGAGGTGCAAGACATCAACCAGAACGTCATCGCCATCGTCGAAGCCTCTCGCGAACAGGCAACCGGACTTCAGGAGATCAACAAGGCGGTCAACGCCATGGACCAGAATACACAGCAGAATGCGGCCATGGTTGAGGAAACGACAGCGGCCAGCCACAGCCTCGCCAGGGAATCCGAAACCCTTCGCAATCTGCTGTCGCAGTTTAGATTTGGGCAACACTCTTCGACTACAGTGTCCGTAGCGCGTCCTGATGCCAGACCTGTCGCATCCCCGGCACGCAAACTCATGGCTAAGGTCGCTCGCGCCGCAACCGGCGGCGCTGCAACCGCCCAGGCACAGGAAAGTTGGGAAGAATTCTAATGGCGACTGCGATCAACTCGACAAGCTTCAACGGCGAAACCCTCGAAATCATCGCCTTCCGGCTGCATGACCAGGAGTTCTGCGTCAAGACCACGACCATCCGCGAAATCCGCGGCTGGGCACCGTCGACTCCCATCCCGCATGCCCCCGCAGACGTTATCGGCGTGATGAACCTGCGCGGCTCGGTGATCCCGATTATCGATCTTGCCTACAAGCTCGGGATGAAGAGCACGGTTGCCAACGAGCGTTCGGCTATCGTGGTTGCAGAGGTTCACAACATGGTCATCGGCATGCTGGTCGACCGCGTTTCGGATATTCTAACCATCCCGTCGAGCCAGGTTCAGCCGGTACCGGAGATATCCGCCTCCTTCGACAAATCCTTCTCCGAAGGCATCATCGCCAACGAGCATGGCATGATCTGCTTCCTGAACCTCGCCAAGATGTTCAAGGGCAGCGATCTTGAAGAGATGGCCGCCTGAGGCGAGGCCACTAGAATCAGATCCCAGCGATCATAAAAGCCTCCGCGTCGCGGGGGCTTTTTTTATGGCTTCAGTCCTTCTTTCGACTGCGCAGACCTCCGCACGCCAGCCCCCCCTATGCTTTCCAAGTTGCTGGCTTTCATCGAATGGATCACACCGGCGAGGTCCTTGAACACACTCCGCCTCGAAGGCGCCAGCCACACACCAGGTCGTTTCGCGGTTTGAAATGAACAAGGCGGCTCGCGCCGCCTTGTTCATTGTCGAAGCCAAGTGCATGTCTTCAAGCGAAGAGCACAAAGGTCTTTTGCAGCGTGATCCAGACCCCCCAGAGGATCGGGATGCCGACGACGGCCCAAGCGATCGCCGCCTTGCCATCGAACCCACCCTTGCCGATGCCGAAGGATCCGGTCGGACCAGCCGCCGCCGCTTGGCTCTTGGCCTGCAACGCTGCCACTTCCTCGTCGGACATGAACCACTTGTCGGACAGCGGCCTGACCAGGAAGTTGGCAACGAGACCGAGCGCCAGCATGCCGGCCAGAATGTACATCGTGAAGTCGTAAACCTGAGCACGCGGAATACCCGCCGCGATCTGCGCCTCGCGAATATAGTTGACCACCACAGGACCGATGATGCCTGCGGTTGCCCAGGCGGTCAGCAACCGCCCATGAATGGCGCCGACGAACTGGGTCCCGAAAATGTCGGCAAGATAGGCCGGAATGGTGGCAAAACCGCCGCCATACATCGACAGGATGATGCAGAAGGCCGCGACGAAAAACACCTTGCTACCAATGCCGGCAGCCCACGGGGCCGAAGCATAGAGCACGATGCCGAGCAGGAAGAAGACGTAGTAGGTATTCTTGCGGCCGATCTTGTCGGAAAGCGAGGCCCAGAAGAATCGCCCGCCGATGTTGAAGAGCGACAGAAGGCCGGTAAACCCGGCGGCGATCGCGGCGATGGCCGTCAGTTGTTCCTTGCTCAGATCGGAGAACTTCAGCTCAGGAAGGCCGATCAGCGAACCGGCGAAGATCTCCTGCAGCATAGGCGAAGCCATGCCGATCACGCCGATACCGGCCGAAACGTTCAAGGTGAGAACCGCCCAGATAAGCCAGAACTGCGGCGTCTTGTGCGCCTTGTTCAGGTGGACGTGGCCATGGGTGATCATCGCATTGCCGGTGACCTTCGGCACCCAGCCTTCGGGACGCCAGCCGGCCGGCGGAATACGATAACCAAAGGCGCCGCCCACCATGAAGACAAAATAGACGCACGCCATGACGACAAAAGTCTGCCAGACGCCGACTGAAGTGTCGCTCTTGAAAGTGTTCATCAGCATATTGGCAAGCGGCGCACCGATCATAGCACCACCGCCGAAGCCCATGATGGCCATGCCAGTCGCCATGCCGCGCCGGTCGGGGAACCATTTGATCAGCGTCGAAACCGGCGAGATATAGCCGAGGCCGAGCCCGATGCCGCCGATCACGCCCGCGCCGAGCCACATCAACCACAGCTGATGGGTTATGACGCCAAGCGCAGCGATCAAAATACCGCCGCACCAGCAGCAAGCCGAAACGAAGCCGGCGCGGCGCGGCCCGACACGCTCAAGCCAGCCGCCCCAGATGGCCGCCGAGGACCCGAGAAGGACGAAGAACAAAGTATAGATCCAGCCGAGATCGCTGACGCGCCAGTCGCAGCTGGTCGTGAACAGGGCGGATATGAGAGTGAGGTCCGGGCAGGCGATGGACTGGCCAATACCAAGCGACTTGGTAAGTGGCAGCCAGAAGACGGAAAAGCCATAAGCCATGCCGATGCAAAGATGGATGGCCAGCGCCGCCGGCGGCACCAACCAACGATTGAAACCAGGTTTGGCAATAATGCGTTCGCGGTCGAGAAGGCCACCGCCTCCGTAACCGCCCGTCGCTGTCTCGGTCGTAGCAGACATAGTCGAAATCCTCCCTCTCATCGGATATCACCGATGGATCTTTCCCTGATCCGGCCGTCCACGGATTCTCCCACCTTGTTTTGTTCCTCCAACAAGGCGTACCGCAGGACCGGTCCAAATAAGAAGCCAAGCGTTGCGGCTTCCTCCCCCGCTCCCGTCCGCATATCTTCTCCAAGAAACACTCCGCCGGGAACAGCGATCTCGAAGCAACCGCCGTGCCAATACCGAATCTGCCAATTTTCAATAAGTTAGCTGGAGCAGGAGTGCCTGAACGGACAAAATGTCCGATAAAAACGGACAAAATGTCCAAGAACCCCAGATTAGTCAGCCTCTGGAAGCCAGATCGAGAAGGTCGTCCCCCTGCCTGGTTCGCTCTCCACGGTCAGCGCGCCGCCTTGGCGGGAGACCAAGGTCTGGCTAATCGATAGGCCAAGGCCCGTACCTTGCCGACGCTTGGTGGTAAAAAACGGATCGAAGATCCGCGAAAGCACCTGCGGCGTCATGCCGACGCCGGTATCCGTCACGTCAATGCAGATGCCGTCATGACCATCGCGCTCCTCGTCGCGGCTGGCGAGGCGCAGACGGCCTCCGTCCGGCATGGCGTGGATGGCGTTGACGATCAGGTTGATCAGGACTTGCTGCAACTCCGTGTGATTCATCAGAACATGCCGCGTCGCCTGATCGTCCCGCTCGACCTTGATGGCGGCTTTGCCGAGCAGATGTTGGACGAGCGGAAGACAATCCGAAATCACAGCAGCCGGGCTATGACGCTCGACATAACCGGCATATTCCTCCGGTTTGGCGAATTGCAGCAGCTTGGTGACGATCTGGTTGACCCGGTGGATTTGCTCGTCGATCAGCCGGAGTTCCGTCGCCAAACCCTCCGCCCTGTCCCCAAGCACGCTGCGCACCACATCGAGATTACCCTGCATGACGGCAATCGGATTGTTGATCTCATGGGCGACGCCAGCCGTAATCTCACCGAGCGCCGCGAGCTTCTCCGACATGATGAGTTGCTTGGTCGTCGCCTCCAGCTGCCGGTTCGCCAGTTCGAGTTCACGCGTACGCTCGGCGACACGATCGTTGAGCTCGTCGTTCCACGTCCGGAGTTCCCGTTCACGCTGCTGCAACTGATCCAAAAGGCTGTCGAGATGAGCAGCCACCCGGCCGATCTCATCGCTGGCATCGATAAGGCCGGATCGCGCGCCCAGATCGCCCTCCTCGACCCGGGCAATGGTGCCGGTCATCCGCTCCAACGGTTTGAAGATCGCCCGCGCCCAGCGAAGGAAGATCGGCACGCTGGCAGCAGTGACCAGAAGGAATGCGACGGCAATACCGATGATGGTCTCGGTCTTGGCGCGGGCGAACGGCGCCTCGAGGAAACCGACATAGAGCATGCCGACGCGCTTGCCAAAACTGTCGCTGATCGGCTCGTAGGCCGAAACATACCAGTCGCTGACGACGAAGGCGCTGTCGAGCCAGACCCGTCCCTCGTCCAGCACCGCTTGGCGGACAGCCGCCGAAACGCGGGTGCCAAGCGCCCGCTTGTCCTCGAACAGCCGGACATTGGTGCTGATTCGCACGTCGTCGAGGAAAAGCGTCGCCGTCCCTTGACTCCCCTCCGGCAAGCTCGCCGCGCGATAGACGAGATCATTGATCGTGTCGATGAAAACGAGATTCTGGTTGAGCAGGATACCGCCGACGAGCACGGCTGGTCCGTCCGGCAAAGCGACGGGGCTAGCCGAATGCACGACCATGCCGCGAGTTTCGCTCGCCCGATCAGTCGGAACCGCGTTTGGTGTCGGCACGAGTTCCAGCTGGGCGCGCGCGGCAAGCGCCGGCGAGATCGCCTCCAGCTCCCGCCGGGAGAAGATGTCTATTGCCGTTTTCGGCTCGCCCGCAAAGGCCGACCTGAGAACCGGCCAATCCGTCCGCACCGCGCTCTGGCCCGGGAAGCCGGCGGGCCCGATCGACATGCCGGTTTGGTTCACCAAGAAGAGAAAGTCGAGGCCAAGGCGCATCCGGTTTTCTTCTAAATAGGCCGAAAGCCCAGCTCCACCGCCCTGATCCGCCGCGTCGCGAAAGGCGACGGAGCCAGTCAGTGCGGCGAGATGCTCGCCGGTGTTCTCAAGGATCCGAGCCAGATATTGGTGCGCGATGGTGAGGTCCGCATTGACCTTCGAGGTCAGCAAAGCATCGAACTTCGCCTCCCAGCGAGCCATGGTCGCAACCAGCAGAAGCGGCAGGATGACCAGTGTCGGCAGGAGAGCTATGGCCAGGAGCCGATAGCGGATCGATCTGCCGCGGCGAATGCTGATATCTCGCGGAGCGGCTTCAGGCATTCCAGAACACGAACTTGCGGTCGATAGTCTTGCGCGAGATACCGAGCCGTCGCGCAGCCTCGTCGCGATCCCCACCGGTCTCTTCCAGCACAGCGAGGATATGGCGCCGTTCGACCTCCTCAAGGGTCCCCGACGGGAGGCTCACGGAGCCTCCCCGCCAGCCGCGGAAATCCTCTGGGAAGCCACCGAGGATAAGTGAGCGTTCGATCAGATTGCGGAGTTCGCGCACGTTGCCCGGCCATGCGTAAGCGGAGAGCACCGCTTTTGCCGCCTTATCGATCGGCACCATCGGCATGCCGAGCTGCTGCGACAGCTTGTGCATGAATAGGCTTGCAAGCTCGAGCACGTCATCGCCCCGGTCGCGCAGCGGCGGCAGCTTCAGCTGCATAACGTTGATGCGGTAATAGAGATCCGGGCGGAACCCACCCTCCTGCACCAGCTTCTCGAGGTTGGCATTGGTGGCGAAAACAAAGCGCAGGTCGATCGGTACTTCCCGCTCCGCTCCGACCGGGCGCACGCGCCGGTCCTCGATCACGCGGAGCAGCTTGCTCTGGGTGGCCAGCGGCATTTCTCCGATCTCGTCGAGGAAAAGCGTGCCGCCCTGAGCATGGAGGAAAAGACCCTCGCGCCCCGATTCCGCCCCGGTAAAGGCACCGCGCACATGGCCGAACAGTTCGGACTCGATCACATCCGGCGGGATGGCGGCGCAGTTGACCGGAACGAAGGGCTTGGCTGCCCGGTCGGAAAGGGCGTGCAGCGAACGGGCAGCCACCTCTTTGCCCGTACCGGACTCACCGGTGAGCAACACGGTCGTTGGCAGGGGCGCCACGCGGGCAAGCGTCTCACGCACCTGCTGGATTGCGGCGGACCCACCGATCAGCTTGTCGCGCAGCAGGATGTGGTCAGCGGTCGCTCTCAATTCATAGCGCAAGACGAAGTTCTCGCGCTGTAGGCGGATGCGGTCGAGACAGCGCGCGACCGCATTGAGGATCTGGTTGGAACGGAAGGGTTTGAGGACGAAATCGACGGCACCGGCGCGCAAGGCCCGGATCGCCGTTTCGAGATCCGCATAGGCCGTCATCAGGATGACATCGGCAAAGAAACCGATCGCCCTCTGTTCGATCAGCCAGTCAACGCCGTTCTTGCCCGGCATGATATTATCAAGAATGACGACGTCGAAATGGTGCTGGTCAAGCTTGCGGGATGCCTCCTCGGCATCAGCGGCTTCCTCAATCGCCTTGCAACGGGGGGCTAGCGTGCGCACGAGAAAATTGCGCATGCCCGGTTCGTCATCGACGACGAGAATGGTGGCCTGCGCCAACCAGGGGCCGAATTCCGGGTCCCGTTCGCTCGCCTGGACTTTGCGTGCCGTGTCCGCCCTCACAGTGTCGATCGCTCCCCTCGTTCAACGCTTCGCCATGCATAGCAGAGGCGATCCCAAACACCAAAGCGGGCGGCCACTGAATCTCCTCTAGGCGGCGATCGGGCGCTTGATCGTCCTGGAGGCCTCGATCACCATTGGCATGAGTCCTTCTCCCCCCTTGTCGATATGCTCGAACAGCTCCCGCCGCATGCGCGGCTCCCAGAACTTGTTGATATGGTTCGCAACGCCCTCGATGCGCCCCGATTCGGGCTGCGACAGGAAGAAGGTGGCGATCTGGTTCGCCATGCGGACGAGCCTTTCAGTGGTGTCATGCGACATGGGCGGTCACTCCGGCAATGGTACGTTCTGGTCTGGTAAAAATCTCGAATTCGTCGCCCCGGGCGATGCCAACGAGGGTGATGCCCGCGGCTTCCGCCGTGCGCACCGCAAGTGCGGTGGGTGCCGATACGGCGATCAGCACAGCACTTCGCAGCGCCGCCGTCTTTTGCACCATTTCAACCGACAAACGGCTGGTCACGACGACGGCGCCGTGGCCGCCAGCCAGGCCGGAGCGCATCACGGCGCCGGCAAGTTTGTCGAGCGCATTGTGACGGCCCACGTCCTCGCGCAGACAAACCAGTCCCTGCCCGGGAATGAAGAAGCCCGCGCCATGCACGGCACGGGTTTCACGATTGAGGCTCTGTCCGTCTCCGAGCAACCACACCGCCTCGGCGATCTGCGCCGGCGTCAGCGAGAAATCGCCGGCGTCCACGGGCGCTACACTGCGTGTCGCCTGCTCAATCGACTCAATACCACACAGGCCACAGCCAACCGGGCCGGCCATGTGCCGGCGACGTGCCGTCAAGGCCTCTGCCGTGCCGTCGGCCAGCACAATCTGCAGGTCAATGCCATCACCCGCCTCCATCATCTCGACCGAGACAATATCCGCCGCTGCGGAGATAATGCCCTCGGAAAGCGAGAAGCCGAGGGCAAAATCCTCCAGATCGGCCGGTGTCGCCATCATCACCGCATGCGTCGTGCCGCCATAGGAAAAGGCGATCGGCACTTCTTCCGGAACAATCCGGCTGCCCTCGGCCAGGACGCCGTTGCGGAATTGCACTTCACGAATGCGGGTGGAGGTCTTTCTGGTCATCATGCCCTGTCCTTCGACCCAAACCACCCGTCGCGTACCGGCAGAGGGGACCAAGGCAAATCAGCTTGCCGCCTTTCCCCCTCAAGCGGAGGAAAGGCGATAGCAGGCGGCTGAAGGGCATGTTTTGCCATTGCCTACTCCGCAGCCTCCAGCTTCCCAGCAATGCGCCGTGACTGGCGCGACAGATCCTCATAGTCCTGCTGCCATTCGGACGGACCATTCGACGGTGCGACCTGCACGGCGGTCACCTTGTATTCCGGGCAGTTGGTCGCCCAGTCGGAAAAGTCCGTGGTGATGACATTGGCCTGAGTCTCGGGATGGTGAAAGGTCGTGTAAACGACGCCCGGCGAAACGCGCTCGGTGATGAACGCCCGCAGCGTCGTCTCTCCCGCCCGGCTGGCGAGACGCACCCAATCGCCGTCCTTGATGCCACGCTGTTCGGCGTCATGCGGATGGATCTCGAGGCGATCTTCCGCATGCCAGGCGATATTCTCGGTACGGCGTGTCTGAGCACCGACGTTATACTGCGACAGAATGCGACCGGTGGTTAAGAGCAACGGGAAACGCGGACCAGTGCGTTCGTCGGTCGCCACATATTCGGTGCGGATGAACTTGCCCTTGCCACGTACGAAACCACCGACATGCATGATCGGCGATCCCTCGGGGAACTTCTCGTTGCAGGGCCACTGAACCGAGCCCATTTTTTCCAGAAGTTCATAGGACACGCTGGCGAAGCTCGGCGTCGTGGCGGCAATCTCGTCCATGATTTCGGACGGATGGCTGTAGTTCCATGGCAGCCCCATGGCCTGGGCGAGCTTCTGCGTGACCTCCCAGTCGGCCAGGCCGTTCTTCGGGCTCATAACCTTGCGCACCCGGTTGATACGGCGCTCGGCATTGGTGAACGTGCCATCTTTCTCCAGGAAGGTCGAACCCGGCAGGAAGACGTGGGCATAGTTGGCCGTCTCATTGAGGAAGAGGTCATGGACCACGACGCATTCCATCGCGGCGAGGCCGGCTGAGACATGCTTGGTGTCGGGGTCGGACTGGAGGATGTCCTCGCCCTGGATATAGATGCCCTTGAACGAACCATCGACGGCAGCATCGAGCATGTTGGGGATACGCAGGCCCGGCTCGTTGTCGAGCTTGACGCCCCAGAGCTTCTCGAACGTATCGCGCGTCGCGTCGTCGGAAACGTGGCGATAGCCCGGCAGTTCATGCGGGAAGGAGCCCATGTCGCACGAGCCCTGCACATTGTTCTGGCCGCGTAGCGGATTCACGCCGACGCCCGGACGGCCGATATTGCCGGTCGCCATGGCAAGGTTGGCGATCGCCATGACAGTCGTCGACCCCTGGCTGTGCTCGGTCACGCCGAGACCGTAGTAAATCGCGCCATTGCCGCCCCGGGCGTAAAGCCGGGCTGCGCCGCGCACGAGATCGGCCGCAACGCCAGTGAACTTTTCGGTCTCTTCCGGCGAATGCTGCGGCTCGGCGACAAAGGCGGCCCAATCCTCGAATTCCGACCAGTCGCAACGCTCGCGAATGAAGGCTTCGTCGAACAGGCCTTCCGTAACAATAACGTGGGCAAGAGCAGTGATGACCGCGACATTAGTGCCGGGCTTGAGTGGCAAGTGGTAGTCTGCCCTTGCGTGGACCGAGTTGACGGTCTCGGTTTCTCGCGGGTCGAGCACGATCAGCTTGGCGCCTTGGCGGATGCGCTTCTTCATGCGCGAGGCAAAGACCGGGTGCGCCGCTGACGGGTTGGCGCCGATCACCATAATCACGTCGGAATGTTCGACCGAATCGAAGTCCTGCGTGCCAGCCGAGGTGCCGAAGGCCTGGCCGAGACCATAGCCGGTCGGCGAATGGCAGACGCGGGCGCAGGTATCGACATTGTTATTGCCGAAACCGGCGCGGATCAGCTTCTGGACGAGGAAAGTCTCCTCGTTGGTGCAGCGCGAGGAGGTGATGCCGCCGATCGAATCCTTGCCATACTGATACTGCAGCCGGCGGAACTCGGAGGAAACATGGGCAAGAGCCTCTTCCCAAGTCACTTCGCGCCACGGATCGGTGATCTTCTCGCGCATCATCGGATTGAGGATGCGGTCCTTGTGGGTGGCATAGCCGTAAGCGAAACGACCCTTGACACAGGAATGACCGCGATTGGCCTTGCCATCCTTGTAGGGCACCATGCGCACCAGTTCCTCGCCGCGCATCTCCGCCTTGAACGAGCAGCCCACGCCGCAATAAGCGCAGGTGGTGACGGCCGAATGCTCGGGCTGGCCGATGGCGATGACCGATTTTTCGGTGAGCGTCGCCGTCGGACAGGCTTGAACACAGGCGCCGCAAGAGACGCACTCCGACTCGAGGAAATGTTCATGCGCGCCGGGCGAAACCCGGCTGTCGAAACCACGGCCCTCGATGGTCAGCGCGAACGTGCCCTGCACTTCCTCACAGGCCCGCACGCAGCGCGAGCAGACGATGCATTTCGACGGATCATAAGTGAAGTAGGGGTTCGATTCGTCCTTCGGCATCCATTTGGCGTTGATGTCGCCGTTGTTGCGAGTCTTGACGTGATTGTCGCCCTCATAGCCATAGCGCACGTCGCGCAGGCCGACCGCGCCGGCCATGTCTTGCAATTCGCAGTCGCCATTGGCCGCGCAGGTCAGACAGTCAAGCGGATGGTCGGAGATATAGAGCTCCATCACCCCCTTGCGGATCTGCTTCAGCCGCTCTGTCTGGGTGTGAACCACCATGCCCGGCGCGCATGGCGTGGTGCAGGAAGCCGGCGTGCCATTGCGGCCCTCGACCTCGACGAGACAGAGCCGGCAGGAGCCGAAGGCATCCACCATGTCAGTGGCGCAGAGCTTCGGCACCTGGATGCCGGCTTCCATCGAGGCACGCATAACGGACGTGCCGGCAGGCACCGTGACCTGGAGACCGTCGATGGTCAGTGTCACGGTCTCGGTCGATTTGGAGGCCGGGGTGCCATAGTCGATTTCATGAACGAGGGGCATGTTCTTTACTCCGCCGCTTCAACGAGGGGGGTGGGCGCGAAATCCTCCGGAAAATGATGGAGCGCGCTCATGACTGGATAGGGGGTGAAGCCACCGAGTGCACAGAGCGAGCCGAACTTCATCGTGTTGCAGAGGTCAGAGAGCAACGCCCTGTTCTTCTCCGGCTCTATGCCCCGGGCAATTCGGTCGACCGTCTCGACGCCCCGCGTCGAGCCGATCCGACAGGGGGTGCACTTGCCGCAACTTTCAATCGCGCAGAATTCCATGGCGAAGCGTGCTTGCTTCAGCATGTCTGCAGTGTCATCGAAGACGACGATGCCAGCATGGCCGATCAGACCATCCCTGGCAGCGAAGGCCTCATAGTCGAAGACCGTGTCGAACAGGCTCGGCGGGAAATAGGCCCCGAGCGGACCGCCGACCTGCACGGCCTTGACCGGTCGGCCGCTCGCCGTGCCACCACCGATGTCGTAGATGATCTCGCCGAGCGTCAGGCCAAAGGCCGTTTCATAGAGTCCACCATGCTTGATATTGCCGGCAAGCTGGATCGGGATCGTACCGTGCGAGCGACCCACGCCATAGTCGCGATAGAAGGCGGCCCCGCGGTCGAGAATGACCGGCACGGAGGCGAGCGAGATCACGTTGTTGACCACGGTCGGCCGGCCGAACAGCCCCTGCAGCGCCGGAAGCGGCGGCTTGGCTCGCACGATGCCGCGCTTGCCTTCAAGCGAATTGAGCAGCGAGGTCTCCTCACCGCAGACATAGGCACCGGCGCCCATACGCACTTCGATGTCGAAGGCGTGCGCCGAGCCCATGACAGACGGACCGAGAATGCCGGCGCCTCGGGCAATTTCAATCGCGGCGCGCATGGTCTTGATGGCATGCGGATATTCGGAGCGGGTGTAGACATAGCCCTTGCTGGCACCAGTCGCGATACCGGCGATGACCATGCCTTCGATCAACACGAAGGGATCACCCTCCATGATCATCCGGTCGGAGAAGGTGCCACTGTCGCCCTCGTCGGCATTACAAACGATGTATTTCTGATCACCGGGGGCATCGGCAACGGTCTTCCATTTGACGCCGGTCGGGAAGCCGGCGCCGCCGCGCCCCCGCAGTCCACTATCGGTCACCGTCTTAACGATTTCCGAGCACCCCATGGCCAGCGCCTTGTCGAGCCCCTTCAGTCCCTCGTAGTGGCGATAGTTGGCAAGCGACAACGGATCAGTGACACCGCAACGGGAGAAGGTGAGCCGCGTCTGCCGGGCAAGATAGGGAATTTCCTTGGTCAGACCATGACAGAGCGGATGCTCCCCGCCAGCCAGAAAATCCGCCTCGAACAGGCTAGGGACATCGGCGACGGACACTGGCCCATAGGCTATGCGGCCACGTCCGGTGCGAACTTCCACCAGCGGCTCGAGCCAAAGGAGCCCGCGGGAGCCATTGCGGACGATAGCAAGCTCGATGCCGCGCAGGGTGGCCTCTTGTTCGATCGCAGCGGCGACCTTGTCGGCGCCGACAGCAAGAGCGGCGGCGTCGCTGGGAATGAAGACAGTCCGGCTCATAGACGTGCCTCCGCGATAAGACCCTCGAGCGCGTCTGCATCGATCCGGCCATGCAGCTCGTCATCCAGCATGGCGGCAGGGGCACAGGCACACAGCCCGAGGCAATAGACGGGCTCCAGCGTCACCGCCCCGTCCTGTGTGGTCTGGTGAAAATCAACGCCGAGCAATTCACGCACCCGATCAGCCAGAGCCTCGCCGCCGCGTGACTGGCAGGCCTCGGCACGACAGAGCTTCAGAACATGACGACCCGAGGGGTGGGTGCGGAAATCATGATAAAAGCTAACCACGCCGTGTACTTCGGCCCGCGACAGGTTGAGCGCCTCAGCAAGGACCGGCTTCACCTCATCCGGCACATAGCCGAAACTCTCCTGCACCGCATGCAGGATCGGTAGCAAGGGCCCCTCGAGCGCTTTCAACTCGGCGACGATGGCCTGTGTACGAGAAACAAAATCATCCGCAGACGATCGAATATCCATGATCAGCCCTCCCAAACCGACACGAATGCGCCAAGACGGTCGACACGTGGAAAGCGAACGCCCAGTCGGTTTGCAGTGTTAACGCGCCGACGAAGTCCGCTTTCCCGTCGAACCCTCTGACTTGTTGTCAAAGTGCACACTGATACCAGCCAAGGTCAATAAAGCAGTCCCATGCAACGATAGAGAAAACCTATTGAAATACCTGAAGATCGGACAAGCGGCGTGCCTCATGCAGGAGAGCGGAGACCAGAGGGGTAAAGGGTTCGCGATATTGCGCCACGAGGCCAACCGAGTGCTCGGCCTCCGGCTCAACGATTGGGATCATCCGAATCTCCTCGGAAAAACCGAAGGATTCCGCGATGTTGCGCGGCATAATCGACGCCCAGCGGCCCGTACGAATATGGGAAAACAGCACAATCATCGAATTGGATTCGAGCGTGGGCTTGGCGACGACACCAGCTTCCGTGAGATGGTGGTTGATGATCCGCCGGTTTTGCATATCTGCAGTCAATAGACAAAGCCGAAGATCAGCCACTTCACGCCACGACACAAGATCGCGATCACTGAGTGGCGTGCCTGCCGCCGTGATGAGGTGATAGCGCTCAGCGTAGAGCGGCACCGAGGTCACGCGGCCAAGCGGCTCATTGTCGAGATAGGTGATCCCCGCATCGATCTCGAGATTTTCCAGCAGGCTGAGCACCTGCAAGGACGTACGCGAGCTGACAGAGAAGGTAACGTCCGGGTGCTTTTCTTGGAAGGGACCGGTGATACGCGGCACCATCGACAGGGCCGTCGGAATGACGGCGATGCGGATATGACCGGCAAGCCCCCGCCGGGCGGCCCGCATCTCTTCCCGCATGGTGCGCGCGTCACCGACGATACGGCGTGCCCATTCGAGTACCCGCTGCCCCTCCGGGGTGAGACCCTGGTAGCGAGAACCGCGCTGCACGAGCATGACGCCCAGCTGATCCTCCAATTGCCGGATCGCCGCCGACAGTGTTGGCTGAGTTATGCCGCATTCTTGCGCCGCGCGACCAAAATGCTGAGCACGCGCGAGCGCGATGAAGAATTCAAGCTTGTCGATCATGATCACTCCTCGCCGTCAAGACTAGGCGGACCACGCTGGAAGCGCAAACGGGCGGCGTCATTGAGACAGCAAGTCAACCCGGTCACCGGGCAAGAACGAAGCCCCCAAAGCCCTAGCCCCGAGTTCAGTCCGGAATAATGGGAGCCGCATTCGGCCCACAATACATTTCATAAAGGGCGGACACGAGACCGGTGAGGGAGGGATCGGCGATATTATAGTAGATCAGTCGACCCTCGCGGCGAGTGGTGACGATCTTTTCGGCGCGCAGCCGGGCAAGTTGTTGCGAAACGACGGCCTGCTGAAGGCCAAGTATAGCCTCGAGTTCCCCGACCGTTTTCTCACCCTGACTGAGGATACAGAGGATCAGAAGCCGCGTTTCATGCGAAAGCGCCTTAAGAAGACCACTCGCGGCCCGAGCCTTGGACATGAAGCCCTCAAGCTGTTCCGACCCCATCCCCGGCGTCATCTTCGGCACATTCATAAAATCATCCGGCGTTCGCGTTATCTATCCTAGCTGAGACATACGATATTGCGATCATGGCGGAAATGCCCTTGGCGCAGCAGGAAGCGACGAAAACGTAATTCTTCCGCGGTGCCAGACGGACGGCCGCCTGTTTGCGGCGATCGCACAGGGCTTTGCGCCCTTCATGCACAACGCTACGCCGCTAGCCCAGCTTGACGGTTTCCACGCGCTCTTTCAGCAAGCTCGCGCTGTGGTTGAGGGCCGCGAATTCAGCCTCATCCAGTTGCGGGAACAGGTCGGCGGCAACTCCACCTGCGCCGACGATCCGCGGCACCGATAAGGCCACGTCCGTGACATCCCCGACCCTGGGCGTTACGATCGAGACCGACAACACATCCCGCTCGTCATGAGCTATTGCCTTGACGATGCGGGCCAGACCCGCGCCAATCCCGTAATAGGTAGAGCCCTTGCCATTGATAATCTTGTAGGCCGCATTGCGCACACCGTCGTCGATGGCACCGCGGGTGGCTTCGGTGAGTGGCTTACCGACCTGGTCGGCAAACGAGCGGAGCGCAACTGAACCGGCACGGGCATTGGACCACGCCAGTACCTCGCTGTCGCCGTGCTCGCCCAATACATAGGCATGAACCGACTGCGGCGCGATCCCGAGATGACGACCAACGAGACTGCGGAATCGGGCCGTATCGAGAATCGTACCAGAACCAATGACGCGCTGTGCCGGCAGGCCAGATAGCCGCGTGGCAATCTGCGTCATGATGTCGACCGGGTTCGAGGCAATCAGCAGGATCGCTTTTGGCGCCGCTTTCAACACCTGCGTCACGACATCACGAAACACGGCCGCATTGCGCTCGAGAAGTTCAAGCCGGCCTTCGCCTGGCTTCTGGCTCACGCCCGCAGCGATGATCACCACTCCGGCGCCGGCAAGATCCGCATAGCCGCCCGCCAGCACGGTGGTCGCCGACACGAACGGCACGGCGTGGGAAATGTCCTCAGCCTGAGCGACGGCCAGCGCTTCGTTGCGATCCACAAACACAATATCGCTGGCGATTCCCAATATGGCGAGCGCATAGCCCGCCGAACTGCCGACCATTCCCGCGCCGACGATACCGACTTTCATGTCAACGTCTCCATCTGCGCTGCCGCGTCTTAAGAACAGCAAGTCTTGCAATCGCATGGCAAGACGTCAAGGGGCCTCAGTGGGCCTGCCATCTGGAGGATACGCCGAAAGCTGTGGCAAAACCCGACAATCTTGCAGACAGAAAATAACGATATAAAAAAAGCGGCCCCGAAGGCCGCTTCTTAATCCGTCGCAAATCCGGATCAGGCCGGAATCAGAGCGCCGTTCAGGTGCGTCAATTCGGCAAGGTATTGCTCGAGGCGAGTCTTGTGTTCGTGGCTTTCGACTGCATCGAGTTCGGTGCGGGCAGCCTCGATACGCTTGGTCAGTGTCTCGCGGTTGAGATCGCTCAGCGCCACCGCCGATTCAGCCAGCAGCGTGCAACCCGTCGGGACGACGTCGGCGAAACCGCCGAACACGACGTATTTCGTCACTTGGCCGTTCGAGGCTTTGACCGAAACTACGCCCGGCTTGATCGTCGTCATCGTCGGCGCGTGATTGGCCATGACGGTCATCTCGCCATCGGTTGCCGGAATGACAACTTCGCTCACCTTTTCGGAAATCAGCAGGCGCTCGGGCGAAACGAGTTCAAAATTGAAATTGTCGGCCATGGTTGTTCACTTCTTCGATAGAGGCGGGAACGGCGCGCGCCATCAAGCGCGCGCCAAATCCGTAATCAGGCAGCTTCAGCGGCCAGCTTCTTGGCCTTTTCAATCGCCTCGTCCATCGAGCCGACCATGTAGAAGGCGGCCTCCGGCAGGTGATCGTAGTCGCCGTTGACGAGGCCCTTGAAGCCCTTGATCGTGTCTTCGAGAGCGACGAGCTTGCCCGGCGAACCGGTAAAGACTTCAGCGACGAAGAACGGCTGAGACAGGAAACGCTCGATCTTACGGGCGCGGGCGACTGCGAGACGGTCATCTTCCGACAGTTCATCCATGCCGAGAATGGCGATGATGTCCTGGAGAGCCTTGTAGCGCTGCAGGGTCGACTGAACCTTACGAGCCACTTCGTAGTGCTCCTCGCCGACAACCATCGGGTCAAGCATGCGCGAGGTGGAGTCGAGCGGGTCAACAGCCGGATAGATACCCTTTTCAGCGATCGAACGCGACAGAACGGTCGTTGCGTCCAAGTGAGCGAACGAGGTTGCCGGAGCCGGGTCTGTCAAGTCGTCGGCGGGAACGTAAATCGCCTGAACCGAGGTGATCGAACCCTTGGTCGTGGTGGTGATGCGTTCCTGCATCTGACCCATGTCGGTCGCCAGCGTCGGCTGATAACCAACAGCCGACGGGATACGACCGAGAAGTGCGGACACTTCCGAACCAGCCTGGGTAAAGCGGAAGATGTTGTCGACGAAGAACAGAACGTCCTGCCCCTTATCGCGGAAGTCTTCAGCAATCGTCAGACCGGTCAGAGCGACGCGAGCGCGTGCGCCCGGCGGTTCGTTCATCTGGCCGTAGACGAGAGCAGCCTTGGAGCCTTCGCCGCCGCCGAGCTTGTTAACGTTCGACTCGATCATTTCGTGATAGAGGTCGTTACCTTCGCGCGTGCGCTCGCCAACGCCGGCGAACACCGAGTAACCGCCATGAGCCTTAGCGACGTTGTTGATCAGCTCCATGATAAGAACCGTCTTGCCAACGCCGGCGCCGCCGAACAGGCCAATCTTGCCGCCCTTGGCGTAAGGCGCCAGAAGGTCGACGACCTTGATGCCGGTGACAAGGATCTGGGCTTCGGTCGACTGCTCAACGTAGGCCGGAGCTTCCTGGTGAATGGCGCGCTTACCAGAGGTGACGATCGGCCCAGCTTCGTCAACGGGCTCGCCGATGACGTTCATGATGCGGCCGAGCGTCTCGGGGCCGACCGGAACGGTGATCGGGGCACCAGTATCGGAAACCGGCTGTCCACGAACCAGACCTTCGGTCGCGTCCATGGCGATCGTGCGAACCTGACTTTCGCCGAGGTGCTGGGCAACTTCAAGAACGAGGCGGTTGCCACCGTTATCGGTCTCCAGCGCGTTCAGGATCGCAGGCAGCTCGCCGTCGAAAGCGACGTCAACAACAGCGCCGATGACCTGGGTAATCCGGCCTGCGGAGCCGGTTGCGGACTTTGCCGCGGTAGATTTCGGGGTAGCTGCCTTAGCCATATTTCTTACCCTCTTTCCTTAACCTCAGAGCGCTTCCGCGCCCGAAATGATTTCAATGAGTTCCTTGGTGATCTGGGCCTGCCGCTGACGGTTGTAGCTGAGCGTCAACTTGTTGATCATCTCACCAGCATTGCGCGTCGCATTGTCCATCGCGCTCATCTTGGCGCCCATTTCACCGGCGACGTTTTCAAGCAGAGCCCGGAAGATCTGCACCGAGATATTGCGCGGAATAAGATCACTGAGGATCGCCCCGGCATCGGGCTCATATTCGTAAACGGCTGCCGCACCAGTCGCGGCTTCTGCCTCCGGAGCTGCAGCCGGGATCAGCTGCTGCGCGGTCGGCACCTGGCTGATTACGGACTTGAACTCCGAGTAGAACAGCGTCGCGACGTCGAATTCGCCCTTGTCGAACATGGCGATGACCTTGCGACCGATCGCATCAGCGTTTTCAAAACCGACGCGCTTGACTTCGCGCAGGTCCGTGCGCTCGACAATGCTGGAACCGAACTCGCGACGCAGGCTGTCATAACCCTTCTTGCCGACGCAGAAGATCTTGACGGTTTTGCCAGCACCGAGAAGCTTGCGAGCATGGTCACGGGCAAAGCGGGCGATCTGCGAATTGAAACCGCCGCAAAGCCCACGTTCGGCCGTGCAAACGACGAGCAGATGCACGTCGTCCTTGCCGGTCCCGGTCATCAGCCGAGGTGCACTGTCATCGCTGCCTATCGCCTGGGCGATATTGGCAAGGACGGCACCCATGCGCTGCGAATAGGGACGTGCGGCCTCGGCCGCCTCCTGCGCACGACGCAGCTTCGCCGCGGCGACCATCTTCATCGCCTTGGTGATTTTCTGCGTCGCCTTGACGGAGGCGATCCGGTTTTTCAGATCCTTAAGTGAAGGCATCCGTTATCCGTCCTTGGCTTGAGCCCCGATTACGCGAAAGTCTTGGCGAAGGCATCCAGAGCAGCCTTGAGCTTGCTCTTGGTGTCGTCGCTGATGGCCTTCTCCGTACGGATGGCATCGAGAATGGCTTTGCCTTCCGACCGCAGGTAGGAAAGAAGACCCTGTTCGAACTTGCCAATCTGGTTGACCGCGACTTTGTCGAGGTAGCCGTTGACACCGGCGAAGATCACCGCGACCTGCTCTTCGGTCTTGAGCGGCGAGAACTGCGGCTGCTTCAAAAGCTCCGTCAGACGCGCACCACGATTCAACAGGCGCTGGGTCGAGGCATCAAGGTCGGAACCGAACTGGGCGAAGGCCGCCATTTCGCGATACTGGGCAAGCTCACCCTTGATCGAGCCGGCGACCTGCTTCATCGCCTTGATCTGCGCGGCCGAACCGACGCGGGAAACCGACAGACCGACGTTAACGGCCGGACGAATACCCTGATAGAACAGGTCCGTTTCGAGGAAGATCTGACCGTCAGTGATCGAGATCACATTGGTCGGAATGAACGCCGAGACATCGTTACCCTGGGTTTCGATAACCGGCAGCGCGGTCAGCGAACCGGCGCCGCGATCGTCGGAGAGCTTCGCAGCGCGCTCGAGAAGACGCGAGTGAAGATAGAAAACGTCGCCCGGATAGGCTTCGCGGCCCGGCGGACGGCGCAGCAGCAACGACATCTGACGGTAGGCGACGGCCTGCTTGGAAAGATCGTCGTAGCCAATCAGGGCGTGCATGCTGTTATCGCGGAAGTACTCGCCCATGGCGCAACCGGCGAACGGAGCCAGATACTGCATCGGAGCCGGGTCCGAAGCGGTCGCAGCAACGATGATCGAGTACTTCAAGGCGCCACGTTCTTCGAGAACCTTGACGAACTGGGCAACCGTCGAGCGCTTCTGGCCGATAGCCACATAGACGCAGAACAGCTTGTCGCCTTCCGGGCCATTATCGTGAATGGCCTTCTGGTTCAGGATGGAGTCAAGGATAATCGCGGTCTTGCCGGTCTGACGGTCACCGATAACAAGCTCACGCTGGCCACGGCCGACCGGGATCAGGGCGTCAATGGCCTTGAGGCCAGTCGACATCGGCTCATGAACCGATTTGCGCGGGATGATGCCCGGAGCTTTGATGTCGACGCGCGAGCGGCGGGTCGCATTGATCGGGCCCTTGCCGTCGATCGGATTGCCGAGTGCGTCGACGACGCGGCCGAGCAACTCCGGACCAACCGGAACGTCCACGATGGCGCCGGTCCGCTTGACGGTGTCGCCTTCCTTGATGTCACGGTCCGAACCGAAAATAACGACACCGACATTGTCGGCTTCGAGGTTCAGCGCCATGCCACGAATACCACCTGGGAATTCGACCATTTCGCCGGCCTGAACGTTGTCGAGACCGTAGACACGGGCGATACCGTCACCGACGGAAAGCACCTGGCCGACTTCGGAGACTTCCGCCTCTTTGCCGAAGTTTTTGATTTGATCTTTAAGAATTGCGGAAATTTCCGCGGCGCGGATATCCATCAGCCAACCTCTTTCAGTGCAAGCTTAAGGGTGGAAAGTTTGGTGCGAAGAGACGTGTCGATCTGGCGCGAGCCGACCTTGACGATCAGACCACCGAGAATGGACGGATCGATCGAAACAACGATCGTTACGTCCTTGCCGGTGACGCCCTTCAGCGCCGCCTTCAATTCGTCTTCCTGTTCGGAAGTAAGTGCGTGAGCGGACGTGACCTCAGCAGTGACCTCGCCACGATGACGGGCAACGACCTGCCAGAAAGAGGCGATCATGCCGGAAACAGCAAAGAGGCGACGGTTGCCAGCCACGACCTTCAGGAAGTTCGACACGAGAGCGCCGAGGCCAGCCTTCTCGCAAAGGGCGACAACTGCCTTGGTCTGATCTTCAGCCGAAAAGACCGGAGAAGCAACCAAGCGCTTCAGGTCGTCGCTCGAGTCGATCATGGCCTGAAAACGATTAAGGTCAGCACCGACCGCATCGATCGAGTCTGCCTCAAGGGCAAGCTCGAACAGCGACGACGCGTAACGCTCCGCCACGCCTGAAATGACTTGGGATGTGTCTGCCACGGGCAAAATATTCCCTGATTTTGATCCAGGATTTTCGCAGCCCTTGCGAGGCGGCGACATCATCCTGATATCGTTAGGTTTTTATTGAATAACACAAGGGTCCCCCGCTTGTGTTTTTCGAATTTCGCGGTCCGTCTAGCATAGGAAGTCTGGACTCGCAACACGCGTAATAACGGAATAAGCCTTAAGGACAAGGCTTTGGCCGCAATTTTCTACGAATCCGCGCCAAATTGGTCAGAGGATGCGGCATCCCCTCCCCCTTTCTCCTCAAACGAGCCCGAAGACATAAGAAAGCGGGAGCGCTGCAAGCACAATTTCAACAACCAGAAGCAGCATATTGCGGATCGCATTTCCCCTGTCCGACAAGATCGAGAGGATCCGCCCAAATGCGGCAAGAGCCATCGCAGCGCCGAATGCGAGATAGAGAGTAGGTTGGGCGAGCATCAGGGCCGTTGCGGAGAAGCCGACGATCAGCCCTCCAGCGGAACGCGCCGCTCCATAGCCCTCGGGACGCAGGTCACGGGGCTGCAGGGCAAAAAACTTGAGCGTCAGCCCCGGAGCGAACATCACCAGGGCGCCGATGAGGGCTGCCGCCAGTGCCGCACCAAAAGCCAGCTGTTCACCGAATTCGGTGGGAAAATAAAACTCCATCCTTGGTCCCCGTCAGAAGTAAATCGAACGGGGCGCTTATCGCACAATCCGGCTTGCCGAGATACGCCGGACCACATTTTTTGCAGCTTTCCAGCCCGCCCCTATCGATCCGGCGAGGCCTACAGGAAGCTCTGCGGATCGACATCGACCTGGACCTGGATCGACCGGCGCTCCTTCGGCCCGTTGGCGAGCATGGCACGGACAAAACCCTGCATGTCGCTTGTGCGCCGCCCATGCACGAGAAGCCGGAAACGATGCCGCCCGCGGATCAACGCCAAAGGCGCTTCCGCCGGGCCAAGAATGGCAATGTCTCGTTCAATCGGAGCGGTTTGGCGAAGCTGTCGCGCATGGGTTTCCGCCTCGGTACGCGTGTCGGCGGAGATGATGATCGAGACTAGGCGGCCGAAGGGTGGCAATGCCGCCCGTTCCCGCTCGGCGATCTCGCGCTCGTAGAAGGCCGAGGCATCCCCCGAGACCAGAGCCTGCATCACCGGGTGCATGGGCTGGAAAGTCTGCAGGAGGCCGTGGCTCTTGCGCCCGGTTCGTCCCGCGCGACCAGTCACCTGCGACAGCAGCTGGAAGGTCCGCTCCGCCGCTCTCGGATCACCGTTGGCGAGGCCGATGTCCGCGTCAACAATGCCGACTAGGGTCATCAGAGGGAAATTGTGACCCTTGGCGACCAACTGGGTGCCGATGACGATATCGGCCTCGCCATTGGCGATTGCCTCAAGTTCGAGCCTCAGCCGCTTGACACCCCCGAGGTCGGAGGAGAGCACCAGCGTGCGGGCATCGGGAAAGTGTTTCTCCACCTCCTCGGCAATCCGCTCGACACCGGGTCCGCACGCGACCAGATGGTCAAGCGTTCCACATTCCGGGCAGGCGTGCGGGGTCGGTTCTGAATAACCGCACTGGTGACATTGGATCTGACCGCGGAAGCGGTGCTCGACCAACCAGCTCGAGCATTGTGGGCACTGGAAGCGGTGGCCGCAGACACGGCAGAGCGTCAGCGGCGCGTAGCCCCGCCGATTGAGGAAGAGCAGAGCCTGCTCCTTGCGCTCGACCGTCCTGCCGACGGCCCTGAGCAGTAGCGGCGACAGAAAGCCGCCGCGCTCCGGAGGATGACGGCGCATGTCGATGAGATGGAGATCCGGCAGCGCCGCATCGGCGAAACGCGTCGGCAGATGGATGCGTTTATAGCGCCCAGCCTGGCAGTTGACCTGGCTCTCCACAGAAGGGGTCGCCGAAACCAGCACGACCGGGAAGCCGGCGATTCGCGCCCTGACCACCGCCATGTCGCGCGCATTATAGAAGACCCGATCTTCCTGCTTGAAGGCCGGGTCATGCTCTTCGTCGACGATGATCAGGCCGAGATCCTCGAACGGCAGGAAGAGCGCCGAACGCGCACCGGCGACCACGCGGATCTCGCCGGTCGCCGCCTGCCGCCAGACCTTCTCGCGCGTCCGGGTGGCGAGATCCGAATGCCATTCGCCAGGCTTTGCCCCGAACCGGTCCTGGAAGCGTTCAAGGAAGTTGGCGGTCAATGCGATTTCCGGGAGCAGGATCAGCACCTGCTTTCCCCGCCGAAGCGTCTCCGCGATCGCCTCGAAATAGACCTCGGTCTTACCAGACCCCGTTACGCCATCGATCAGCGCGACGGAAAAGCCACCCTTGGCGATACCATCAAGGATTTCATCGGCCGCTTGCTTCTGCGGGCCTGCGAGACGATGCCCGGCAAAGTCGGGGTCGGGTCTGGCGACCAACGGTGGCGGCGGCAGAAAGACGGTTTCGAATACACCCTGGGCGACGAGACCATCGATGACGCTAGCGGAGACGCCGCTGGCATGGGCAAGGCCGCTCTTCGTCCAGGACAGCCCGTCTACGGCAAGATCCAGCACCTTGCGGCGCGCCGGCGTCATGCGCTCCGGCGTCATCCCCGAAAAGCGAAAACCCTCGACCATCGGTTCCGGGTCAAGGGCTGCCGGCGCGCGCAGCGCCATGCGCGCTACATAACCGGGCGGCGACAACGTATAGGCCGCGACCCAGTCCAGGAAGATCCGCATGGGTTTATCGAGCGGCGGACAATCAAACACCTTGGTGATCGAGCGAAGCTTCTTGGGATCGACGCCACCGGCATCCGGCCCGTCCCAAACGACGCCGATCACCTGGCGCGGCCCGAGCGGTACCTGCACGATCGAGCCGGGCTCCACCGCCATGCCATCGGGCACCGCATAGCTATAAGCAACCGGCGCCGGCATCGGCACCAGTACGGGTACGACGCGGGAAGATGGCAACGGGCCGAACAGTCCGGGCGAATCGTCTTTCATGGGACGCCATACTTGCCTCTCGACGACCGGAAAGAAAACCGAAAACGCTACAGTGGCCCGCAGAGGAACTGCGAGCCACGCGTTTGCTCAGTTGGTCTCTTGACGGGGATGATTCCGCGACAGATCAGCCGCGTGCAGCATATTTTGGCCGCCCCACTACCATTTCCGCGCCGGCCTCCCGAAGCTGGGCAGCCGCGACACCCGCGCCTTCAGCGAGCTGGAACTGCCGGATAAGCTCGCGCAAGCGCTGCGATTCCATCGCCAGCGTCGCGCTTGACGCGTTAGCCTCCTCGACCATGGCCGCGTTCTTCTGCGTGACCTGATCCATTTGGTTGACGGCGGTGTTGACCTCGGAGAGCCCCAACGCCTGCTCGCGGGCCGAAATAGCGATCGCGTCCATATGCTGGTTCACGGTGACGATATAGGTTTCAATCGTCTTTAGCGCATCGCCGGTATCCTTTACGAGCTTGACCCCGTTTTCGACCTCCGTGCTGGAATTGCGGATCAGGTCCTTGATCTCTTTCGCCGCCTGGGCAGAACGCTGCGCCAGTTCCCGTACCTCCTGGGCCACAACGGCAAAGCCCTTGCCCGCGTCACCGGCGCGAGCCGCCTCGACGCCGGCGTTGAGCGCCAGCAGGTTGGTCTGGAAGGCGATCTCGTCGATCACGCCAATGATGTTGGCGATCTGGTTCGAGGATTGCTCGATGCGCTGCATGGCATCGACAGCACTGGCCACGACCGCGCCTGAATGCGCCGCGCTGGCATTCGCCTGTACCGCGATCGCCCTCGCCTCTTCCGCCCGCTTGGAGGAATTCGAAACGTTGGCGGTGATCTGGTCGAGTGCTGCGGCGGTTTCTTCAAGAGAGGCAGCCTGCTGCTCCGTACGCCTCGACAGGTCGTCAGCGCTCTGGCTGATCTCCTGGGTGCCGGAATCGATGGAGCGGGACGCCTCGGCAACCGATATCAAGGTGTTGCTGAGCTGCGAAACGGCGGCGTTGAAATCGCTGCGCAGGCTCTCGAATTCGGTGGAGAAGGGATCCTGCAGCTGGAATGACAGATTGCCGGCAGCCAGCTGTTTCAGACCATCCGCCAAGCCGGCTGTCGCCTGGGACATGGCTTCAGTCCGCACACGCTCGACTTCCATATTGCGGCGACGCTCAAGCTCGCTCGTTGCCTGCGTTGCCGCAGCCTCTTCTTCCAGCCGCCGGTTGGCAATCGCATTGTTACGGAAGACTTCGACCGCAGCCGCCATCGCGCCGATTTCGTCCACGCGGCCAATGCCTGGAACGTCACAGCCGGTGTTGCCGGCGGCGAGCGTGCGCATGCTGGTTGTCATCTGGCGGATGGGGGACGAAATGCTCCGGGCAACGAACCACATGGCACCGACACCGCCAAGTGCGATGATGGCCGCAACGAGGATCTGGAGGGTCCCGTCGCTCGCATTACGTCGCGTCAAGTCCTTGTCCAACCGGATCGCTTCAGCCATGGCAACCGCACGCGGCACGTCAATCATCACCGACCACGGCGTAGCCGTCCGGCCGATGAGGATCGGCGAGAAAGCCTTGAATGCATCGCCGCTGGCAAGCACTTCATCGCGCCCGCCCTGGATAACCGGAAGATATTGCGAAAGGCTTTTGTTCGCGAGATCGAACGGCTGGCCGATCGTCTGCGGATTTTCACTCGATGCGACAACAAGCCCCATGTGGCTCACGATCGAAACCGATGCCCTTCCGTCATAGATCGAGGCTTTCACCTGTTCGGCCAGCTTCTGCACGAAGCCGAGATCGAAATCTGCGCCGGCAACACCGGCAAACTTGCCGTTGACCGTGATCGGTACCGACATGGTGGCGAGAAACACGCTTTTGCCTTGCACGATGTAGGGCAGGGGATCGAGGATGCTTTCGCCCTTGCCCTTCTGGGGGCCGATATACCAGCCACCTTTCATCACACCGTTCGGGTGAAGCTCGACACTGTCGTATTCGACAAGCGGCTGCACTGCGATCTTTCCAGCCACATCGCGAGTCCAGTAAGGCAGGAAACGTCCCGTGGCATCCGAGCCGAGATCGCGGCGGTTCCGAAAACCCGCGTCGGCGCCGTCAAGCGCGTTCGGCTCCCACGCGCTGTATGTCCCGTTGAAGCGCGGATTATCCTTCAGGACATTGAGAAGCACGGCGTTCAGTTGCGCCCGCCGGGTCTCGGGTGGCGTCGCGGCCGAATCACCGGCAAGCATTTCGAAGCTGCGTGCCATGACGCGCGCCGCATCGAATGCACCATCCAGCGAAGAGCGGATGATGCCGGCTTGTGTCGATGCCAGCGTCTGCAGGCTTTGTCTCGTTTTCACATCGCTAAGCTCGGTGACTTGGCTGGCCACGAACGCACGCGTTTTTCCCGCAGAGATGATACCATATCCGACAAGGCCGGCAGTGGCGGCCAGGACGCAAACACCGGATAAGACTGCAATTTTTAGCTGTATGGACTTGAAGCGCATTCGTTTTTCCCCTTGCCGATTGCGTGGTGCGAGGGGACCTGCGATCGATGCTCTTGCCCCCTTTGTACAGAGACCAGCTTGCGCTCGCGAGTTGTTAACATAAGCCAACCGCAATAGGCGCATCGGAAGGTTTGAATTTAAGCATCTTCAAAAACTGTCGCAAAAGCGCGACAGATGTTATCCAGCTTAAGTCTCGTCGGCGAGACTCCGCTATCTCAGGCAATCCTCAATGATTTCCCGGAAAGCACATCGACCGTGCAACCTGAAATCGACAAACGACGGCGAAGCAGCAGTGCCGCACCGACCGAGCCTAGAGGGGAAAGGCGGCATTACCGTCGGCGGCGAGCGCATGGACGGTATGCCGCTCCAGTGCCGCAGTGACCGCGACCGGATCGCCATTCAATCGATCCGGCTCTATCAGTTGCCCGACGGTAAAGTCGAAACGGTCGCCCCTCTTGTTGAGTAGTTCGTGGAAGACCGTCATGTCGCGCAGTTCGGTCGACCACTTGGCGAACCAGTAGAACAGGCCGGAATTGCGCGCAGATATGTGTACCGGCAGGATCGGCAGGTTATACTTGCGGGCAAGCCCGACCGCCGAGGTCTTCCACGGGCGCTCATTGAGCCGTCCGTTCGCCCAGTAGGCGATGCGCCCGGACGGAAACAGCACGGCGGCCTTCTGTTCATGGATGGCACGGTTGGTGAGTTGCAACGTCTCACGCGCCTTGAGCTTTGACTTGTGCTCCTCGCGCCACTCGACCGGAATGATGATTTCGGCAAAACGCGGATTGACCCGGATCGCATCACGGTTGGCGAAGAACGTCATGTCTGGCCGGGTGTTCTTCAACAAGTCGAACACGGCTACCCCGTCGGCGATACCGGTCGGATGGTTGCTGACCATGATGAAGCCGCCCCTGTCGGGGATGCGTTCACCATGCCTGACGGAGATGTCAAGCTGAAGAGTGTCACTCAGGTAGTCGAAGGCCTTGAAGCCCGGCATGTTGGCGATGTCGTTGGCGAATTCGATTGCCTTGGCATAGCGCAACAGTGTGTAGAGGAACGGCCGCATGACAGGCCAGAGCGGATTGTGCACAATCTTCTGACCACGCTCGGCGATCAGTGTATCAACGATATGGCCCGGCTTGCCGTGCGAGACCAGCGCAACCGCCTCGGCGAACTGCCCGAAGGTCGTCATCGAATCACGGCGTGTCATCTCAAACTCCGACTATCTCGTTTAAACCTATCGCAATCCAATGTGATCGAAGCATGACAGACAGTATCAGCGTTAGCCATTCCCTAACGCTAGGCGTGCATGTTGGCGCAGCATTCGCATTTAGTAAAGGAAGCAGCCGTGGACGAACTACTGATCCTCGCGGCCGACGATCTGTTGACTGAGCGCGGCGCCTGGCTGGCAAGCCTCGGTGGAGAGCGTCGCCTCTCAGGCAATACGCTCGAGGCTTACGAACGCGACACGCGCCAGTTCCTGCGTTTTCTCACCACCCATGTCGGCGGTCCGGCGAGCATCAAAGATGTATCCGCGCTGCGCCCGGCGGATTTGCGCGCCTTTCTCGCTTTCCGCCGCAAGCAGGGCGCCAGCGCGCGCTCGCTCGGCCGGCATCTCGCCGGCCTGCGTTCCTTCCTGAAGCACCTGGAGCGCAAGGGTTTGGTCAATGCCGCAGGCGCAGGGGCTATACGATCGCCCAAACAGCCTAAGTCACTGCCGAAGCCCCTGTCCGGCGCGCAGGCATTGCGCGTCGTCAGCCAGGAGGCTCAGATGAACGAGGAACCGTGGATCGCCGCCCGCGACGCCGCCGTGCTCACCCTGCTTTACGGTTGCGGGCTACGCATTTCCGAAGCACTCGACCTGACCCCACAAGCTTTCGCAGGCGATCCGACCACTCTGCGGATCACCGGCAAGGGCGCCAAGACGCGGCTTGTGCCGCTCCTTCCGGTCGTCAACGAAGCGGTCCAGACCTATGTCAGACTGTGCCCCTACCCTCTGGACGCCGGCGCGCCGATGTTCCGGGGCGCGCGCGGCGGCAAGCTGCAGCCGGCTATCATCCAGCGAGAGATGCAGCGCCTGCGCTCCGCGCTCGGTCTGCCCGATTCGGCCACGCCGCATGCGCTGCGCCACTCCTTCGCCACCCATCTCCTGGGCAGCGGCGGCGACTTGCGTACCATTCAGGAACTACTCGGCCACGCCAGCCTGTCGACGACGCAGGTCTATACCGGGATAGACGCCGCCCGCCTGCTCGACGTCTATGATAGGGCCCATCCCCGGGCCTGACGCATCCGTCGTTAACCACATGTGTTAAGAGAACGTGAGGGTGCTACCGGCTAGATTGCCGCGATTGAAACGGACATCTCCATGATCGCCCATTCCCTCGACCGATTCCGCCAGCACATCCCCTTTTCCTCACCCGGCGAACTCGTGCTCTGGCTGATTGCCGCGCTGCATATCGCCTTGCTCGTCGCCACCGCTTTTGTGCTCCTTTCGGTATCTACGGCCCATGCCGGCGAACCGCCCGCCTGCACGGGGAAAAACCTGCTGCCTTCATTGCAGCGGAGCGATCCGGCTGCCTACGAAAAGATCGTCACCGAAGCCGCGAAAAACCCGAACGGCAAAGGGATCTTCTGGAGAATCGAGAAGGAAGGGGTCAGCCCGTCCTATCTTCTCGGCACGATGCACGTCACCGACCCGCGGGTCCTGACCATGCCAGACAGCGCCCGCAAGACGGCGGCCGCCGTCTCAACCATCATCATTGAATCCGATGAAATTCTCGATGAGAAGAAGGCAGCCGCAGCGATGCTGATGCATCCCGAATTGACGATGTTCACGGATGGCACGACGATCCGCGATCATCTGTCTGCCGAGGATGCCGACAAGCTCGAAGCTGGCCTCAAGGCCCGCGGCCTCCCCCTTGCGGCGGTTGCGCGCATGAAACCGTGGATCCTGTCGAGCTTTGTGGCGCTCCCGGCCTGCGAAATCGCACGTAAGACGGCCGGCGCTTCCTTCCTCGACAAGCATATTGTCGAAGATGCCATCAAGGCCGGCAAGAAGGTCGTCGGTCTCGAAACCCTGGCGGAGCAATTGCAGGCCATGGCCGATCTGCCGGTGGAATTCCACCTGCAAGCGCTGATCGAGACACTCGAACTCGGCGACAAGATGAACGATATCATCGAAACAATGACGACCCTCTACCTCTCCGGCGACGTCGGCATGACCATGCCCATGCTTGAGGCGGTGGCACCCAGCGAGGCCAGCAAAGACGAGAGCGGCTATGCCGCCTTCGAGAAGCGAATCGTCACCGACCGTAACAAGGTCATGGCCGAACGCGCCGCCCCACTACTGGCTGAAGGCAATGCCTTCATCGCGGTGGGCGCCCTGCATATCCCCGGTGCAGAGGGCCTGGTGGAACTGTTGCGCAAGCAAGGCTTCACTGTAACTGTCGTCAACGGCTGAGCACGGCCGGATCGGCAAGGCGCCCAAGTACCGTCCTGACAATCAGCCGGTGAAACGGCGTTATGGCGAGAATGTAAAGCCGGCCAAAAGCATTGTGCCGGTTGACCAGTGTCGTCACCGCGATCCTGCTGCCCTCCTCTCCCGCCGAGGCGACGTCGACGACGATCCGAAAATCGAGATGCTTGTCGTTGAAGCCGAGCACGACCTGATCTCCGCGCGCGCTGATGATCGGAAAGGCACCGACCGAATCCGCCTCCCCTAATTTCATCTCTGCAGGCTTTAGACCGAACGGCGCAACCAGACGGTTGCGCAGCTCGAGCAAACGGCGCAACCAGGCCGGTGGTTCGCCAAGCACCAGCCGGGCCGCACGGATCGCTGGCATCGCCCGTTCGGGACTGTTCACGGCATAGCGATCGGCCCAGTCGGCCTCCAGCAATACTGGATGCGGAAGCGCCAAACGTTCGGGAACGACAACGACCATGGCGCTTCCTTCACTTCTTACCGTGGGTTGATAGCGACAAGCCGCTGCTTCAGCCCTTGGTCATACGCTGGATAACCGGCGTCTTCCAAACGAACTGGTGGACGAGAACAGCGCCGACGTGAAGGACGATCAGCACCCACATCAACAACTTCATCGGACCAGCGTGGAGTTCGCCGGCCGTGCCGATTCCGAAATAGTAGGCCGCGATACCGGCCGCCGGCATAACCAAAAACAGAAGGTAGAAGGTGCCATGGACGATCTTGCCCACGAGGCGGACGACTGGGGGCTCATCGGCAGGCGCTTCCGGCGCGCCATGCGTCAGACGCAGGATCAGCCGGAGAACGGCAAGACAGAGTATCCCGATCCCGACATAGGCATGGATATTGGCCGAAGCGATCATATCTGCCGATGGTGTTTGGCCTTCTTCGGCTGCCTCAGTTAGCTCTTCCATGCCTTCGGTGAAGATCAAATTGAAGAAAATCAAGCCAGCCATCAGCCAATGGATAAGGCGTTGCGGAATGGAATAGGAAAGGACGGGGGAGGAGGACATTTTACTTGCCTTTTATCAATAGGTTGAGGGCAACTGCGTCCTGATGATAAAGGCCGCGCCCTGCTTGGCAAGGCGCGGCCCGGAAAAATGGAGAAGATTTATTCTCCAGCGTTTATCACATATGGATCGGCTTGAAGAAGGTGGCAAGCGCGGCCTCCTTGACCGCTTCCGACATGGTCGGATGTGCGTGGCAAGTACGGCCGAGGTCCTCCGACGAGCCACCGAATTCCATCAGCACGGCAATCTCGTGGATCATCTCGCCGGCACCGAAGCCGACGATATGCCCGCCGAGAACGCGGTCGGTCTCCTTGTCGGCCAGGATCTTGACGAAGCCATCGGTCACTTGCATGGCGCGGGCGCGACCGTTGGCGGTGAACGGGAACTTGCCCACCTTGTAGACGATGCCAGCGGCCTTCAGCTCTTCCTCGGTCTTGCCGACGGAGGCGACTTCCGGCTGGGTGTAGACGACGCCTGGAATGACGTCATAATTCACATGGCCGTGCTGGCCCGCGAGGATTTCGGCCAGCGCCACGCCTTCGTCCTCAGCCTTGTGGGCAAGCATCGGACCCTTGACGACGTCGCCGATGGCATAGATGCCGGCGACGTTCGTGCAGTAGTGCCCATCGATCTCGACGCGGCCGCGCCCGTCGAGTGCAACACCTGCTTCAGCAAGGCCAAGGCCTTCGGTATAAGGCTTGCGGCCGGTGGCGATCAGCACGACATCGGCATCGATCGTCTGGGCGTCACCGCCCTTGACCGGCTCGAACGTGACCTTGGCACCCTTGCCGGTCTTCTCGACGCCGGTCACTTTGGCACCAAGATTGAATTCCATGCCCTGCTTGGCGAGCATGCGCTGGAACTGCTTGGAGACTTCGCCATCCATGCCGCCGAGGATGTTGTCGAGATATTCGACGACGGTGATTTTGGCACCGAGACGCATCCAGACCGAACCCAGTTCGAGGCCGATGACGCCGCCGCCGACGACGACCATCTTGCCCGGAACCTTGTCGAGCGCGATGCCGCCGGTGGAGGAGACGATGACCTTCTCGTCGATCTCGACGGCGACACCCGGAATGCCGGCCACGTCGGAACCGGTGGCGATGACGATATTCTTGGTTTCGAGGATCTGCTCCTCGCCCTTGTCGTTGGTGACGGAAACCTTGCCCGCGCCGACGATCTTACCCGTGCCCTGGAAGCCGTCGATCTTGTTCTTCTTGAACAGGAAGGAAACGCCCTCGACGTTCGACTTCACGGTGGCATCCTTGTGCGCCATCATCTTTTCAAGATTGAGCGTGGGCGCAGCCAGCTCGACACCGAGCGAATCCATGCCGTGGGCGGCGTGATGGTACATTTCCGAGGCATGTAGCAGCGCCTTGGACGGAATGCAGCCAACGTTGAGGCAAGTGCCGCCGTAGGTGGCCCGCTTTTCGACCACGGCCACCTTGAGACCGAGTTGAGCCGCCTTGATCGCGCAGACATAACCGCCGGGGCCGGAGCCGATAATGATGACATCGTAAGACATGGGCTGCTTCCTTCGTTTTCGGCGACTATCGTCCGCCGCTGACATTCAAGAGGGCGCCAGTCACATAGGATGCCTGGCTGGACATGAGGTAGAGAACTGCGTCGGCAACTTCTCCGGCTAGACCGGGACGCCGCATGGGGATCGCTGATGCCATGGCGATTGCCCGGTCGGGTATGCCGCCGGAAGCGTGGATGTCGGTGTCGATGATACCCGGCCGAACCGCGTTTACGCGGATACCTTCGGCCGCGACCTCCTTGGACAGGCCGACAGTGAAGGTGTCAATCGCTCCCTTGGAGGCGGCATAGTCGACATATTGTCCGGGACTGCCGAGCACAGCCGCCATCGACGAGATATTGACAATCGAACCGCCCTGCCCGCCATGGGCAGTGGACATGCGGCGCACAGCCTCAGCAGCACAGCGGATCTTGCCGATCACGTTGATCGCAAACATCCGGTCGAGCCGGGCCCGGCTGAAGTCCTCGACGCGCTCGGCGTGATCGACGACCCCCGCATTATTGACGAGCGCGTCCAACCGGCCAAAGTGCTGGTCGAGCGCCGCGAAGATCGCGGCGATCCCCTCTTCGCTGCCGGTATCGCCCTTGATGATTTCGGTACGTGCACCCGTTGCATGAAGCTCCGTGGCCAGTGAACGCGCCGCTTCTTCCTGGGCAACATAGTTGACCAGCACGTCCCATCCCTGGCTCGCGGCCTTGCGTGCAACGGCGGCGCCGATGCCGCGGCTGCCGCCGGTAATGAGAACGACGGGCCGCCCGGTCATTGGGCGCATTCCTTCAACTCGAACACATCCCACGGCACCACATCAAGATCCTTGCCGAGAACCGATCGGGAAACGGCGGGGCCGAAACCCGGAAGAATCAGGCTGTCCGGAGCATCGGCATCTTCTGACGGCAGAAGTTCGACGTGTCCCGTGGCCTCGTCGCTTGCGTAAATGATACCCGTCCAGACCGTGCAGGCAGCGAGGTCCGCGCCCGTCACATCGCCCTCAGGGCAATTGTGCATGACCATCGCCACCGGACGCTCGATCTCTGGCTCGAACATCACATGACCTTCGACCGTCATCTTGCCGGAAGGAGCTACAAGCAAGAAGCGATGACTGACCGGCGAATTCTCTCCGCTGGCCTGAAAACGGATCTCGATCTTGGCTTCCGGTTCCGCATAGATGGCGCGTTCGATCGGGCAATCGGCCGCCGCGGCCGGAACGGTTCCGGCCATGCAGGCGACAGCGATCGACGACGTTAGTCGGCCCTTCATCTCAGTTCGCCTTTGCGACTGCGAGCTTGAGGCCGAAGGCGATGAAGACGAGACCCGATGCGCGGTTGATCCACTTGCTCATGCGGGAGAAAGCGGCGCGCATACGCGGCGTCGTCATAAAGAAGGATACGCCGACGAACCAGGCGATCAGGCAGCTAGCCATGACCAAGCCATAGCTGAACTTGACCATGCCAGGCGTCGAGGCGCTGACCAGGGCGGAGAAGATAGACAGGAAAAACAGCACCGGCTTGGGATTGAGCGCATTGGCGAGGAAACCGAGGCCAAAGGCACGAAATATGCTCTGACGCGGCCCTTCAACCAGGCCAGCAGCGGGATCGAGGTCCGTCCGGCCTGCACGGAGCGACATCACGCCCATATAAACGAGATAGGCGGCCCCCACCCACTTGATGATGCCGAACAGCAGCAATGACTGCGAGATGATGATGCCAAGGCCGAGGATCGTGTAGGTCACATGGAACATCAGCGAGGTGCCGATGCCGACGCTGGTGACGATCGCCGCGCGCCGTCCATGCACCATCGCCTGACGCATAACCATGGCGGTATCGGCACCGGGCGCGACAATCGCGAAGGAGAAGACGGCCATCAGCGAGGCGAGTTCTAGGAGATAGGCGTGCATCTTCGTTTTCCTTCCGGCGTGATCAAACAGTGGTGCGCCACTATGCCGGATTGCATGAGAGGCCGCCAGAGGCAGCCTCTCTGAGGATCGTTCTTACAGATCGAGAACCAGACGTTCCGGATCTTCCAGGCTTTCCTTGACGCGCACGAGGAAGGTGACGGCTTCCTTGCCGTCGACGATCCGGTGGTCGTAGGAAAGCGCCAGATACATCATCGGGCGAATGACGACCTGACCACCGATAGCGACCGGACGCTCCTGGATCTTGTGCATGCCGAGGATGCCCGATTGAGGCGCGTTGAGGATCGGCGAGGACATCAGCGAACCGTAGACACCGCCATTGGTGATGGTGAAGGTACCACCCTGCATGTCGGCCATGGAGAGCGAGCCGTCACGGGCGGCCTTGGCCAGGCGACCCAATTCCTTCTCGACTTCGGCGACCGTCATCTGGTCTGCGTCGCGGATGACCGGAACCACAAGACCCTTGTCTGTGCCGACGGCCATGCCGACGTGGCAGTAGTTCTTGTAGATGATGTCGGTGCCGTCGATCTCGGCGTTGACAGCCGGCAGTTCCTTCAGGGCATGTGTCACAGCCTTGGTGAAGAAACCCATGAAGCCGAGCTTCACGCCGTGCTTCTTCTCGAAGATGTCCTTGTACTTGTTGCGCAGGCTCATCACCGCCGACATGTCCACCTCGTTGTAGGTGGTCAGCATGGCTGCCGTGTTCTGGGCGTCTTTGAGGCGCTTGGCGATGGTCTGGCGCAGGCGGGTCATCTTGACGCGCTCCTCGCGGACCACATCGCCGGCGGCCGACGGCGCACGCGGCGCGGCGGCCGGAGCCGGAGCGGCGGCAGTCGTGACGCCCTTGGCTACCGCGGCGATCACGTCGCCCTTGAGGACCTGGCCGCGTTTGCCCGAGCCTTCGACCTGATCGGCGGAGAGGTTATTTTCAGCCAGCATCTTAGCGGCAGCCGGAGCGGCCGGCATAGCGCCTGCGGCAGGAGCCGACACGGCAGGGGCTGCCGGAGCGGCAGCAGCCGGGGCAGCGGCCTTGGCCGGCTCAGCCGCAACTGCACCCGCAGCGCCTTCGGCGATCTGGCCGAGCAGGGCGCCGAGGCCTACGGTCTCGCCATTGGCGGCAACGATTTCGGTCAGGACGCCGGAGACTGGGGACGGAACCTCGACCGTGACCTTGTCGGTTTCCAGCTCGACGAGCGGCTCGTCGACCTTGACGGTATCGCCAACCTTCTTGAACCAGGTGCCGACGGTGGCTTCACTGACGGATTCACCCAGGGTGGGTACGCGGATTTCTGTGGCCATGATCTCAATTCCGTTGATCAGAGAATGTTTCTGTCGATGGGTCTCGGCGGTGGGAGGCATCAGCCCCCCAGCGCATCCTCAAGGAAGGCTTCAAGCTGGGCAAGGTGCTTGGACATCAGGCCTGTCGCCGGTGAAGCTGCGGCCGGACGGCCTGTGTAGCGAACGCGCTGATACTTGGCATCGATGTGAGCGAGCACCCATTCGAGATAGGGGTCGATGAACGACCAAGCGCCCATGTTCTTTGGCTCTTCCTGGCACCACACCATCTCCGCATTGCGGAAACGCGAAAGTTCGTTGATCAGCGCCTTTGCCGGGAACGGATAGAGCTGTTCGATACGCAACAGGTAGACATCATCGATGCCGCGCTTCTCCCGCTCTTCCAGAAGGTCGTAATAGACCTTACCCGTGCACATGACCACGCGACGGATCTTATTGTCCTTCTGCAGCTTGATCGGGCCGTCCTTGATGACCTCGGCATCGTCCCACAGCAGACGGTGGAACGAGCTCTCGCCCGCCATTTCCGAAAGGCTGGAGACAGCACGCTTGTGGCGCAGCAGCGACTTCGGCGTCATCAGGATAAGCGGCTTGCGGAAGTCACGCTTCACCTGGCGGCGCAGGATGTGGAAGTAGTTCGCCGGCGTCGTGACGTTGGCGACCTGCATGTTGTCTTCGGCGCACATCTGCAGCCAGCGCTCGAGGCGGGCCGAGGAATGTTCCGGACCCTGACCTTCATAACCGTGCGGCAGCAAGCAGACGAGACCCGACATGCGCAGCCACTTGCGTTCGCCCGACGAAATAAACTGGTCAAAGACGACCTGCGCACCGTTGGCAAAGTCACCGAACTGGGCTTCCCAGAGCGTCAGCGCGTTCGGCCGGGCCAACGAGTAGCCGTATTCGAAGCCAAGCACGGCCTCTTCGGAGAGCATCGAATTGATGACCTCGTAGCGACCCTGGTTCGGCGCCAGGTTAGCGAGCGGAATGAAGCGGTCTTCGGTTTCCTGATCGTAGAGCACCGAGTGGCGCTGCGAGAAGGTACCGCGCTCGCAATCCTGACCCGACAGGCGGATCTTCGTGCCTTCGACGCAGAGCGAACCGAAAGCAAGAGCCTCACCCATTGCCCAGTCGATACCTTCGCCCGTCTCGATCATCTGGGCGCGGTTGTCCATGAAGCGTTTGATCGTGCGATGTGCACTGAAGCCTTCAGGAATCGTCGACAGCTTGCGACCAATTTCCTTGAGCGACTTCATCGGCACGGCGGTCTTGCCACGACGCTGCTCGTCGGCATTGTCTGCAGCGCGCAAGCCGGACCACTGACCGTCAAGCCAGTCTGCCTTGTTCGGCTTGTAGGACTGGCCGGCCTCAAACTCCTGCTCGAGATGGGCGCGCCAGTCGGCCTTCATCTTCTCGAATTCGCCTTCCGAGATCAGGCCTTCGGCAATCAGACGCTCGGCATAGATCTGCACGACCGTCTTGTGCGCACGGATCGCCTTGTACATCTTCGGCTGGGTGAACGCGGGCTCATCGCCCTCGTTGTGACCGAAGCGGCGGTAGCAGAACATATCGACTACAACCGGCTTGTGGAACTTCATCCGGTATTCAGTGGCAATCTTGGCGGCGTAGGTGACCGCTTCCGGATCGTCGCCATTGACGTGGAAGATCGGCGCTTCGATCATCTTGGCTACGTCCGACGGATAAGGCGACGAGCGCGAGAACGCCGGATTGGTGGTGAAGCCAATCTGATTGTTGATGATGAAATGCATCGTGCCGGCAACACGGTGGCCACGCAGGCCCGAAAGGCCGAGGATTTCGGCAACAACGCCCTGGCCAGCGAAAGCCGCATCGCCATGCAGCAGCAGGGGCAGGACCTTGGAACGCTCCGAAAGCGGGATGATGTCACCGTCCCAGACCTTGGCGAGCTGGTCCTGCTTGGCGCGCGCCTTACCCATGACGACCGGGTTGACGATCTCAAGGTGCGAGGGGTTGGCCGTCAGCGACAGGTGAACCTTGTTGCCGTCGAATTCGCGGTCGGACGAGGCACCGAGGTGATACTTCACGTCGCCCGAGCCTTCGACTTCGTCAGGCTTGAAGGAGCCTCCCTTGAATTCGTGGAAAACGGCGCGATGCGGCTTGTGCATCACATTGGTCAGAACGTTCAGGCGACCGCGATGGGCCATGCCGAGAACAACCTCTTCGAGGCCTTCCTGGCCGCCGCGCTTAATGATCTGCTCAAGCGCCGGGATCAGTGCTTCGCCTCCGTCGAGGCCGAAGCGCTTGGTGCCCTTGTACTTGACGTCGATGAACTGCTCGAAGCCTTCGGACTCGATCAGCTTTTGCAGGATCGCCTTCTTGCCGTTTGGCGTGAAATCGACACCCTTGTCCGGCCCTTCGATACGCTCCTGGATCCACTGCTTCTCGTCCGGGTGAGAAATATGCATAAACTCGACACCAATAGTCGAGCAGTAGGTCCGCTTGAGGATCTCGAGCATTTCCGGAATGGTCGCGTATTCGAGACCAAGCACATTGTCGATGAAGATCCTGCGGCTGTAGTCAGCTTCGGTGAAACCGTAGGCCGTCGGGGACAGCTCGTTATAGTCCTCGACCGGTGCAGCCAGGCCGAGCGGATCGAGATTGGCGTGCAGATGGCCGCGCATGCGGTAAGCACGAATCATCATGATGGCGCGAACGGAATCGCGGGTCGCCTGGAGGACCTCTGCTTCGCTTGCGGGCTTGCCGGTGGCGACCGCTGCGGCCTCGGCCTTCGCCTTGACCTTGGTTTCAATGGCCTTCTCGACCACGCCCCAATTGCCGTCGAGCGCGGAAACGAGATCCCCGTGCGCGGCGATCGGCCAGTTATTGCGCTGCCAAGAGGCGCCGGCGGCAGCCTTCTTCACATCGGCCGGATTTTCGGCGAGCGCCTTGAAGAAGGCCTGCCATTCGGCGGTAACTGACGTCGGATCATCTTCGTAACGCGCGTAGAGCTGCTCGATATAGGCAGCGTTCGAACCGTCGAGGAAAGACGTGATCTGAAACTGCTCGTTGGCTTCTTGCCTTGCCATGTGTCATGCGAGCCTTTGCGCCCGCCTCCCGACTTGAGGTGATGACCGGAGCCCGGTCTGCCGCTTTCTCAGACCGTTCGTGACGATCCACTGCTTAAAACGTCAAATCAGGCAGGCGGATCACAGACTGCGATCCCCCTGCCTGGTGTTTGTTAGATGGCTTCAGCCCTTGAGGACTTCAACCAGAGTCTTGCCAAGGCGTGCCGGGGAAGGCGAAACCTTGATACCGGCGGCTTCCATGGCTGCGATCTTGGATTCAGCATCGCCCTTGCCGCCCGAAACCACGGCGCCGGCGTGCCCCATGGTCCGGCCCTTCGGAGCCGTACGACCGGCGATGAAGCCGGCCATCGGCTTCTTGCGACCCTTCTTGGCTTCGTCGATCAGGAACTGCGCCGCATCTTCTTCAGCCGAGCCGCCGATTTCGCCGATCATGATAATCGACTGGGTGGCGTCGTCGGCCAGGAACATTTCCAGGACGTCGATGAATTCGGTACCCTTGACCGGGTCGCCGCCGATGCCGACAGCCGTCGTCTGACCAAGGCCCTCGTTCGAGGTCTGGAACACGGCTTCGTAGGTCAACGTTCCAGAGCGCGAAACGATACCGACCGAGCCCTTGCGGAAGATCGAGCCCGGCATGATGCCGATCTTGCATTCTTCCGGGGTCAGGATGCCCGGGCAGTTGGGGCCGAGCAGGCGGGACTTGGAGCGATCGAGGCGAGCCTTGACGCGAACCATGTCCATGACCGGGATACCCTCGGTGATGCAGGTGATGAACGGGATCTCGGCTTCGATCGCCTCGATGATCGCATCTGCGGCACCGGCCGGCGGGACATAGATGACGGTTGCGTCGGCGCCGGTCTTTTCCTTGCCTTCGGCGACGGTCGCAAAGATCGGCAGGCTTTCGCCCTTGGAGCCGGTCCAGGTTTCGCCACCCTTCTTCGGGTGGATACCGCCGACCATCTGGGTGCCGTAGTAGGCGAGAGCCTGCTCGGTATGGAAGGTGCCGGTCTTGCCGGTCAGGCCCTGCACGAGGACCTTGGTGTCTTTGTTCACAAGAATAGACATATTTTCCGGTCCCTCAAATTAGCCGTTGATCGCCGCGACGATCTTCTTCGCCGCGTCGTCCAAGTCGTCAGCGGCAGTGATCGCCAGACCGGACTCGTTCAGGATCTTCTTGCCGAGCTCGACATTGGTGCCTTCGAGGCGAACAACGAGCGGAACCTTCAAACCGACTTCCTGCACGGCAGCGACAACGCCTTCGGCGATGACGTCGCACTTCATGATGCCACCGAAGATGTTGACGAGAATGCCTTCGACCTTCGGGTCAGCGGTAATGATCTTGAAGGCCGCAGCGACCTTCTCCTTGCCGGCGCCACCGCCAACGTCGCAGAAGTTCGCCGGCTCTTTGCCGTACAGCTTGATGATGTCCATCGTCGCCATGGCGAGACCGGCACCATTGACCATGCAGCCGATGTTGCCGTCGAGAGCCACGTAAGCGAGATCCCACTTGGAGGCCTCGATTTCCTTGGCGTCCTCTTCAGTCTCATCGCGCAGCGCCTTGATGTCGTCGTGACGGAACAGCGCGTTACCGTCGAACGAAACCTTGGCATCGAGAACGCGCAGATGGCCATTCGTCATGACGATCAGCGGATTGATCTCGAGAAGCGACATATCCTTCTCGTCGAAGGCCTTGTAGAGGATCGGGAAGAGCGACTTGGCATCTTCAGCGGCCGCACCGGAAAGCTCGAGAGCCTTGCAGATCGCAGCAACGTCGTCAGCCGTTACGCCCTTCTCCGGATCGATGGCGACGGTATGGATCTTCTCCGGCGTGTCATGGGCGACCGCCTCGATATCCATACCACCCTCGGTGGAGACGACGAATGCAACACGACCGACCGAACGATCAACCAGCAGCGAGCAATAGAGCTCGCGGGCAATGTCGGCGCCGTCTTCGATGTAAAGACGGTTGACCTGCTTGCCGGCCTCACCGGTCTGCGCGGTTACCAGCGTATTGCCAAGCATTTCCTTGACGTTGGCAACCACTTCGTCGATCGACTTGGCCAGACGTACGCCACCCTTGGCGTCGGGGCCAAGCTCCTTGAACTTGCCCTTGCCGCGACCGCCGGCATGGATCTGGCTCTTGACCACGTAAAGCGGACCCGGAAGGCTCTTGGCGGCGGCTTCTGCCTCCTCGACCTTCAGGATCGCCACCCCTTCCGCAACCGGAGCGCCGTAGCTCTTCAACAGAGCCTTGGCCTGGTATTCGTGAATATTCATCGTCTCTTCCCTGGTTTAAGCCGTAAGGCGATTACTTCAGCGCCGGAGCGATATTGATGCAGGCTTCGCAGAGGCCGGCAACGGCGCCAACAGACTTCTGGAAAGCCTCTTCCTCAGCCTTATTGAACTCAACCTCAATGATGCGTTCCACACCACCGGCGCCGATGACGGTCGGCACGCCGACATACATGTCCTTCACGCCATACTGACCCGAAAGATAGGCGGCACAAGGCAGAACACGCTTCTTGTCCTTCAGGTAGGATTCGGCCATCTCGATCGCCGAAGCGGCCGGGGCATAGTAGGCCGAACCGGTCTTCAGCAAACCGACGATTTCAGCGCCGCCGTCACGGGTACGCTGGATGATTTCTTCGAGACGCTCCTTGGTGACCCAGCCCATCTTGACGAGGTCGGTCAGCGGAATACCGCCAACGGTCGAGTAACGGGCGAGCGGGACCATGGTGTCACCGTGGCCGCCGAGGACGAAAGCCGTGACGTCCTGAACAGAGACCTTGAACTCTTCCGAAAGGAACAGGCGGAAGCGCGCCGAGTCGAGAACGCCAGCCATGCCGACGACCTTGTTGGCCGGCAGGCCAGAGAACTTCTGGAGCGCCCAGACCATAGCGTCGAGCGGGTTGGTGATGCAGATCACGAAAGCGTTCGGGGCGTACTTCTTGATGCCGGCGCCGACCTGCTCCATGACCTTGAGGTTGATGCCGAGCAGGTCGTCACGGCTCATGCCCGGCTTGCGGGCGACGCCAGCAGTGACAATGCAGACGTCCGCGCCTTCAATGGCGGCGTAGTCGCTAGCGCCGGTCAGCTTGGCGTTGAAACCCTCGACAGGGGAAGACTGGGCGATGTCGAGGCCCTTGCCCTGCGGGATGCCGTCGGCAATGTCGAACAGGACAATATCGCCCAGTTCCTTGAGGCCGGCGAGATGCGCCAGCGTTCCACCAATCATTCCAGAACCGATAAGAGCGATCTTATTGCGCGCCATTGAAGTGCTTCCTTTTAGATCCAAAACCAAAACTGACGGCCTCAATTAGCCAAGCTTTGTGAAAATTCGCATAACGACACTTAGGAAAAACTGCAACCGATTATTTTCGGTGCAGTTTTTTCAATCGGTTAGATGATAAAATTCTTACGTAAACGTAATATTTTCTGACGTTCCATCGTCACAATTCAGCGCGGTTGGCATGATGTAGCGCAAGATAGTCGGCGCTGCGCATCTCGAAAAGACGGGAAACGGTCCGGTCAAACTCGAAGCCTTCTGTACCCTTCTTTTCCGTCAGAAGAGTCTCCGGCATCGCCGCTGCGGACACAAACACCTGCACGGAAGAGTCGTACAATGCATCAACAAGAATAATGAAGCGTTTCGTCTCGTTTCGTTTGGCTGGCCCCAGATATGGAATGTGATCTATGAAGACCACATCGAAGCGCCGCGCGATCTCCAGATAGTCAGAGGCACCAAGCGGGTTCTCGCAAAGCTCGGCGAAGGTGAAACGCGCCGAGCGCCCCACCGCGCGCGGCACCGGCACGACTCGACCCTTCATCTCGATCTCGGTGTAGATCTCAGGCCGCCCTTCGGTCACCCGCTGCCATGCCAGATTCATCAGACGATCAGCCTCCGCATCGAGTGGCGCGACGTAGACCGGCAGGCTCTCCAACTTCTCCAGCCGATAGTCCGTCGGCGAGTCGAGGGTCGTCACCTCGACATGGCGCTTCAGCATCTCGATGAACGGCAGGAACAATCCCCGATTCAGACCATCACGGTAGAGATTGTCCGGTTCGACGTTCGATGTGGCCACCAATGTGCAGCCTCGGGCAAAAAGCTCGGTAAAGAGCCTGGCGAGGATCATGGCGTCGGCGATATCGGTGACGGTAAATTCATCGAAGCAGAGGAGCTCAGCCTCCTCCCTCAGCGCCGCGGCGACAGGCGGCACCGGATCGGCCTGCCGGGTTTCGCCGTTCTTCAGCCTGATCCGATGCGCATGGATACGGGCATGGACATCGGCCATGAATTCATGGAAATGGGCGCGCCGTTTTTTCTCGACCGGGGCCATCTTGAAGAAAAGGTCCATCAGCATGGTCTTGCCACGCCCGACGCTGCCATGGACGTAGAGACCGCGAACCGCCTGTAACGGCTTCCGCTTCTGTGCGAACATCCAGCCGAGCGCACTCTTCTTGGCGGCCGGCTTGCGCTGCTTCAGATCTTGAAGAATGCGATCGAGATGGCCAGCAACCGCCATCTGGGCTTTGTCGGCCTTGAGCGTTCCAGCCTCGGTCATCGAGCGCAACTGCTCGGCGACGCTCATGGCATAGTCGGGGATGGGCTGCATGCGCAGGCTCCGCTTGAGCGACCGAGCGGCGTCGCCAGAACGACAGCCGCGCGGCTTGAGAATGATGGAGCTTAGCGGCTGAGGCTGATCGGCTGCCCGGTATTGGTGGTACCGTCATAGCGCGCGTCGGCGGTCTTGTAGAGACGGCCGAGTACATTGCCGCTACGGTCCTTCAGCACCACCTGCTTGCCGGAGACTTCCCACGACCCCATGGCCGTCAGCGGACCGGCGCAACCGCGCGTACCACCGCGCGAGCCACTGCCAAGATTGGTCAGCGTCAGGAACATATCGCAGGAGGTGCCAGCATTGGAAACCCGCCAATTGCCGACCATGGATTCCTTGGTCAGGTCAAGCGCGGTGGCCGGAGCCACGTCGGCCGCTGCGGTTTGGGTCATTGGTGCGGGTGCGGCCGGAAAATTGGAAGACGCGCCGGGCGGCGGCAGTTGGCCTGACTGAACAGACGGCACAGGCTGCGCCTCGAGCGGAGGAAGTGAAGAAGCGCCAGAGTTGAAGCCGCTGTAGGATGCACGCTGGCAACCCGCCAGAGACAGAAGGATCGCAACGCCCGTCGCCACATGTTTCAACTTCATCATCACACTCCCGGTTGACCGCGTAAGGCCGGTTGTCGTCCCGAAACAAGGCGGAATTATCGCAAAACGCATGCTCGAATCAAGAGACTGGCCAATATACGAAACGGCGGAACCTCCAAAGGAGATCCTCGCCGGTCCGCAATTACATGGGTCACAACCGCTGGAATGCAACCCGCATACCGTTCTTTACGCCGATCAGACGCGGCGCTCGACCATCATCTTCTTGATCTCGGCGATTGCCTTGGCCGGGTTCAGACCCTTCGGGCAGGTCTGCGTACAGTTCATGATCGTGTGGCAGCGATAGAGCCGGAAGGGGTCTTCCAGGTTATCAAGACGTTCGCCGGTCGCCTCGTCGCGGCTGTCGATCAGCCAGCGATAGGCCTGTAGCAGAACGGCTGGACCAAGATAACGATCGCCGTTCCACCAGTAGCTCGGACAGGAGGTCGAGCAGCAGGCGCAAAGGATGCACTCGTACAGACCGTCGAGCTTCAGGCGATCCTCATGGCTCTGCTTCCACTCCTTGGCCGGCGGCGGCGAAACCGTCTTCAGCCATGGCTCGATCGAGCGGTGCTGGGCGTAGAAATTGGTTAGATCCGGCACCAGATCCTTTACCACCGGCATATGCGGCAACGGGTAGACCTTCACCGTGCCGCCAATCTCGTCCATGCCCTTGGTGCAGGCGAGCGTATTGGTGCCGTCGATGTTCATCGCGCAGGAACCGCAAATGCCTTCGCGGCATGAGCGGCGTAGCGTCAGCGTCGGATCGATGTTGTTCTTGATGTACAGAAGACCATCAAGAACCATCGGGCCGCAGTCATCGATGTCGATATAATAGGTATCGATGCGCGGGTTTTGGCCGTCGTCAGGGTTCCAGCGATAGATTCGGTATTCCCGTACGTTCGTGGCACCGGCCGGCTTAGGCCAGACCTTGCCTTCGCTGATCTGCGAGTTTTTGGGAAGAGCGAGTTCAACCATGTCCAGTTCCTCTCCAGATCAATAAACGCGAGCCTTGGGCTCGATCTTGTGCGGATCGATACCTTCGGCGATGAGGTCGGTGTGGACCGGACGGTAGTCGAGCTTCACGTCGCCTGCCTCGGAGACCCAAGCCAGCGTATGCTTACGCCAGTTCTCGTCGTCACGGCCGGCAAACGGGCCGCTGGTGTAATCCTCGCGAGCATGACTGCCACGGCTTTCCTTGCGCGCCTCAGCGCCATAGACCGTGGTGATCGCATTGGCCATCAGGTTATGCAACTCAAGCGTTTCGACCAAGTCGGAATTCCAGATCAACGAGCGGTCGGTGACCTTCACGTCCGGCATTTCCTTCCAGATCGCCGAAATGCGACGGCAGCCGCTTTCCAGTGCTTCCTGGGTGCGGAACACGGCAGCGTCTTCCTGCATGGCGCGCTGCATCTTGTCGCGCAGCACGGCCGTCGGCGTCGAACCGGAGGCATTCCGCAGCCTGTCGAAACGCTCCATGATCTTGTCGCAAGCGGCAATGTCGAGTGCGGGGACCGGCTCCGACTTGTCGATGACCTGTCCGGCGCGAATGGCGGCGGCACGCCCAAAGACGACAAGATCGATCAGTGAGTTGGAGCCAAGGCGGTTCGCACCATGAACCGATGCACAACCCGCCTCGCCAACAGCCATAAGGCCGGGCGCAACGCGTTCCGGGTTCGAGGCATCGGCGTTCAGCACTTCGCCCCAGTAATTGGTCGGAATACCGCCCATGTTGTAGTGGACGGTCGGCAGGACCGGGATCGGCTCGCGGGTCACGTCGACGCCAGCGAAGATCTTCGCCGATTCCGAGATACCCGGCAGGCGCTCGTGTAGAACGGCCGGATCGAGGTGGTCGAGATGCAGGAAGATGTGATCCTTGTTCTTGCCAACACCGCGGCCCTCACGGATTTCCATTGTCATGCAGCGCGAAACGACGTCGCGTGAAGCAAGGTCCTTAGCCGAGGGCGCATAGCGCTCCATGAAGCGCTCGCCTTCGGAATTTACCAGATAACCACCTTCGCCGCGCGCGCCTTCGGTGATCAGACAGCCGGCACCATAGATGCCGGTCGGATGGAACTGCACGAACTCCATGTCCTGAAGCGGTAGGCCGGCGCGGGCAATCATGCCGCCGCCGTCGCCGGTGCAGGTGTGGGCCGAAGTGGCCGAGAAGTAGGCACGGCCATAACCACCAGTCGCCAAAACCACCATCTTGGCGGAAAAGCGATGGATCGTACCGTCATCAAGGTTCCAGGCTACGACACCGGTACAGCGGCCATCCGGCGCCATGATCAGGTCGAGGGCGAAATACTCGATGAAGAATTCCGCATTGTTGCGTAGCGACTGACCATAAAGCGTATGCAGGATGGCATGGCCGGTGCGGTCGGCGGCAGCGCAGGTGCGCTGTACCGGTGGGCCTTCACCGTAGTTCTGCATGTGACCACCGAACGGGCGCTGGTAGATCTTGCCTTCCTCGTTACGCGAGAAGGGCACCCCATAGTGCTCGAGCTCATAGACAGCCTTCGGCGCCTCCATGGCGAGATACTGCATGGCATCGACGTCGCCGAGCCAGTCGGAGCCCTTGACGGTGTCATAAAGGTGCCACTGCCAACAGTCAGGCGTCATATTGGTGAGCGAAGCGGCAATACCGCCCTGCGCCGCGACCGTATGTGAGCGAGTCGGGAAGACCTTGGTGATGCAGGCGGTCTTGAAGCCCTGCTCGGCCATGCCGAGGGTGGCGCGCAAACCTGCGCCGCCAGCACCGACGACGACCACGTCGTAAGAGTGATCGACATACTTGTATGCCTTGCCGTTCTGGGCGGGAGAGTTGATCGGTGCCATGGGGAATTATCCTACGAATGCGATCTTCAGAAGGGCGAAGAGACAGAGCCCGGCAATCAGGATCGCGAAGAACATGTTGAGCATCAGCAAGGCGATCTTGACCAGCTCGGCGTGGACATAATCCTCGATGATGACCTGCATACCGAGCTTCATGTGAATGACGCCGGAGATGACCACCAGCCCCATAACCACAGCGACGACCGGATTGGCAAGCGCGCCGACGACATCCGCATAGGGAGCGCCGCCGTAGCATACCAGGAAGCCGATGAAGAAGAGGATGAGCGGAATATTGGCAACAGCCGTGACCCTCTGACGCCAGAAGTGATCCGTACCTTCCTTTGCCGAACCGAGACCGCGGACCTTACCAAGTGGAGTGCGCATATCCATGTTCGTGATCCTCAGCGTACAGCGTAGGCGATTGCCCACACAAGAACGGTCAACACCAGCGAACCGATGATGTTGATCTTGGCGAGCTTGGTGGAAAAATGCTTGTCGAAGCCGTAGCCGACATCCCACATCAAGTGGCGGAGGCCGCCAAGCATGTGATGCAGCAGAGCCCAGGTGTAGCCGAGCAGCACGAGCCGACCGATGATCGTCCCCATGAACCAGCTGACCCAGTCAAAATAGGCTGCGCCCGTCGATGCGGCGATCAGCCACCAAGCGACCAGGATCGTGCCGAAGTAGAGTGCGGCCCCGGTAATACGATGCAGGATCGACATCACCATGGTGGGGATCGGCTTGTAGATTTGCAGATGCGGCGACAAGGGCCGGTTATTTGTCAGATTCGCCATCAGGACCTCGCGGCGTTTCAATGCGTTCCGAATTTTCGGACATCCTCCGGGCAATGCTTGAAAACCCACGTGTGGGTGCATTGCATCAATTGCGACGTTTAATCGCCGAAATGACCGACGACAAGCCCATTCGCCCGTCGATTTGAATTTAATCGATTGGGATGAATAGAACTTTATGCCAAATCGCAGGATTTGCTGCGGGCTCGCGAAAAAATCGTAACGACCCATGACTTTACCGGGAAAGTCTGGCATTGTGGCCTTAACCTTTTGTTAACCACTCGCGATTTTGACGGAAAGGCATCTATGGTCATACGTCCTTCCCGCACCGGATTGCTGGTTGCAGTCGCAACATCACTGCTTTTCGCTTCGAGCGCGCATGGCAATGATTATAGAGACGCGGTTGTCGGTGGTGCAGGGCTTCCGTCGGTTGTTCCGGGCATTGGCACATTCGCCGGATCTATCTCGGCTGTGCGCGTCCGCGGCACGGGGATCTATTTCGCCATCGAAGGTTCCCGCCGCAAGATGATTACCTATCGCCCGCCGGTGGCGAAAATCATCGAGGTTGGCGCAGATATGGAGAATAGCGCCTGTTCGTTTGAAGCCGGCGTCTGCGTCATCCGTCCCAGGTGAGAAAGCCGGTCAGCGAAACAGCCAGACCGTCGTCTTCTTGATTTCGCTATCCTCGAGAACCCTTGTCACGGGCACTTCATAGGTAGCCAGCGGCTCCAGCCGTTCCGTCGGACGGTAGCTGCGGCCTGGATCGCCGGCCAGCACCCGCGTCCCAGCCGCCGTCAGGCGACCGAACCATTCCGCCAAGGCATCGGAAAAATCGCGATCGTAGAACACGTCGCCGGCCAGGATAATATTCGTGTCGATCGGAACACCAATCAGATTGTCGGAGAGGAACTCGATTTCAACACCGTTTTCCGCCGCATTGAGACGTACGGCCGTTCCTGCCCAAGGATCGATATCAACGGCGATGACTTCGGCAGCACCGGCAAGTTTCGCCGCAATCGCCACCAATCCGGAACCCGTGGCAAAATCGAGCACGCGCTTGCCGCGCACTTCCTCGGGGTGATCGAGAACATAGCGGGCAAGACCCTGCCCGCCCGCCCAGGCGAAAGCCCAGAACGGCGGCGGTAGACCAATGGCGTCAAGGTCCTCTTCCGTCTTGAGCCAGAGGTCATGAACCTCGCTCGCCAGCCGGAGCCGTATTTCCGGCACGTGCGGCGGCGCCATCAGGCTGGTGTTTTTACGGATGAAGGCCTCTGGATCGGTATTCAAGCCACCTCCTCAGCGCGGTGGATTCTCGAGCCCGCCCATACGGCAGACTTCGAGATATTCCTCTTCCGTCACCGGCTGCACCGAGAGGCGCATCGAGGTGACGAGTGCCATACCGGCGAGCTTCGGATTGGCCTTGACGTCCTTCAGCGTGACGGGTCTTGGCATATCGCACACAGCGCGGATGTCGACGCAATCCCAGCGGGCATCGCCCTCGGCTGTCGAATCCGGATGAGAAAGGGCACAGACCTCGACGATTCCGACGACCTCCAGCCCCTCGTTCGAATGATAGAAGAAGCCTTTGTCGCCGATCTGCATGGCCCGCATGTTGTTACGCGCGAGATAGTTGCGAACGCCCGTCCACTCCTCGCCAACGTCACCCTTGGCCTTCTGCATTTCCCAGGACCATTTGAAGGGTTCTGACTTGTAGAGCCAAAATGCCATGTCCGCCTCAGGCCTCCGGATTGTTGAAGATCCAGTTGTAAGGCTTGATTTCAACATCAGCGAAGAGGCCGGCGCCAGCATAGGGGTCCTGCGCGGCAACAGCCTTGGCCGCGCCGAGATCATCGGCAGCGATCAGCAGCATCGAACCACAGGGCTTGCCATCCTCATCGAGGAACGGCCCGCCGATCTTCAGCGTGCCGGCGGCGTTCAGGCCGTTCAACCACTCGACATGGGCCGGGCGGGTTTCCATCCGGACGTTCAGGTGCCCGGGCTTGTCGGTGCAGATCACGGCAAACAGCATGTTCTCATTTCTCCTTGGTTGTTCGACGCTTGTCACTCGGTGGTGATCGGACGCGACATCAGTTGCTCAATGGCCGTCGGAATATCGAGGTTGCCCTCGATGACCAGGGCGACGGCATCGGTGATCGGCATGCTGACCTCCAGCCCTTCGGCAAGGCGGGAGGCGACAGCAGCGGCAAAGGCGCCCTCGACCAACTGGCCGCGTGAGAAGTCGATCGGCTCGCCGCGCCCCAGCGAAATGCCGAAGCGCAGGTTACGCGATTGGTGACTGGTGGCCGTGAGGACCAGATCCCCAAGACCGGAAAGACCGCGCACCGTGTCCGCCTTGCCGCCCATGGCCGCGACCAGCCGTGACATTTCAGCCAAGCCTCGGGCAATCAGCGCGGCGCGGGCCGAATCGCCGAGCCCCATGCCTTCGACGATGCCGCAGGCGATCGCCAGGACGTTTTTCAAAGCACCGCCGAGTTGTACGCCGATCCGGTCGCCAGAGGCGTAGAGCCGGAAGGTACGACCGGAAATGGCATGCGCCAGCATTTCAGCAACAGAAAGATCGGCAGCGGCGATCGCCATGGCGGTCGGCAACCCCTTGGCAATATCAGCGGCAAAGCCCGGCCCGGAAAGCGCTGCAACCGGATGATGCGGCAAGGCTTCTTCGAGTACGTCGGTGAGCAGCCGGGTTGAACTCCGGTCTATTCCCTTGGCGCAAGTGACCACGGTCGCGCCATCGCGCAGATACGGTCCATATTGGGCGGTCGCGTCAATCTGGGACTGCGACGGCATGGCGAAGAGCACAATGCCCGCCGTCGAGATCACGTCCAGATCCGAGGAAAACACCAAGCCGTCCGGCAGCCGGATACCCGGCAGCGCCGCCTCGTGCACCCGCGTCGACTGCAAGTCGGCGATCAACGTTGCGTCGCGGCCAACAAGCACCGTCTCAAGCCGGCCCTCGGATGCCATGACGGCCGCAAGCGCGGTGCCGAAAGCACCCGATCCGATGACGGCGATCCGTTCCCTGTCGCTCATGCCTTAGCTCCCCGCTTGCCATAGGCGAGCAGAGCCTGCGCGCCCGCATCCAGCGGCCAGCGCGAACGCGGCTGCACATCGAGCGCGTCTGCCGGCATGCCGAGAGCCATACGCTCGAGGCCCGCCCAGGCAATCATCACCGCATTGTCGGTGCAAAGCCCAAGTGGTGGTGCCACGAAGCGGAAACCATGCCGGTCGCACAGCGATTGCAACGTGCGGCGTAGTTCCTGATTGGCGGCAACCCCGCCGGCCACCACGAGAGCCGGCATGCTGTCACCCTGCGGAAACTCCGTCAGAAATCGCAACAGCCCACGCCCGATCCGGTCGTCGAGCGTGCGCGATATCGCCCGCTGGAATGACGCGCAAATGTCAGAGATATCCTGGCCACTCACCGGCTCTATGCTCTCGGCCGCCTGACGGACCGCCGTTTTCAGGCCGGAAAAGGAGAAATCAAGCCGCGTCTCTCCAACCAGCGGCCGCGGAAAATTGAACCGCTGCGCATCACCCTTCGCCGCCGCCCTCTCGACTTCAGGACCGCCTGGATAGGGCAGACCGAGCAGCTTGGCGGTCTTGTCGAATGCCTCGCCCAGCGCGTCGTCGATCGTCGTACCCCAGCGCTGGTAGTCGCCGATGCCGCGCACCAGCACCAACTGGGTATGACCACCGGAAACGAGCAGCATAAGGTAGGGGAAGGTGAGATTGTCGGTGAGCCGCACCGTCAGCGCATGACCTTCAAGGTGGTTGATCGCGTAGAGCGGCTTACCCGTCGCCCGCGCGATCGCCTTGCCGGTCATCAGGCCGACAAGCAACCCGCCGATCAGACCGGGGCCGGCAGTCGCGGCAATCGCATCGATATCGGAGAGCGTCGTCCCGGCACGGACCAGCGCCTCCTCGATCAGACTGTCGAGCGCATCGACATGCGCGCGCGCCGCGATCTCCGGCACGACGCCACCATAGGCACTGTGCTCGTCGAGTTGGCTCAAGACAACATCGGCCTCGATCAGACCGCTGCCGTCCTCGAAGCGCGAAACGACCGCTGCGGCCGTTTCGTCACAGCTGGTCTCAATGCCGAGTATGCGTAGTTTGGAGCCCATTTGCCCTGTTCATTGATTGCGATGGCGGTGAAACCGGTCTACGAGGTCTGTCGGTAACAACGGATCAGATCGGATGCAAACAAAACCTTTCCGCATCGGCACACGTGGCAGCCCTCTGGCGCTCGCGCAAGCCTATGAGACCCGCGACCGTCTGATGGCAGCCCATGGCCTGACCGAAGATATGTTCGAGGTTGTCGTTCTCTCGACGCAAGGCGACCGTGTCACCGATCGCCCCTTGGCTGAACTCGGCGGCAAGGGCTTGTTCACCGAAGAGATCGAGGCGCAATTGCGTTCCGGCGATCTGGATCTGGCCGTTCACTCTTCCAAGGACATGCCGACCAAACTGCCGGACGGCCTTTTCCTATCCGCCTTCCTGCCGCGCGAAGATGTCCGTGACGCCTTCATCGGCAAGACAACGCCAAAACTGACCGAACTGCCGCTTGGCGCCACGGTCGGCTCCGCCTCGCTGCGCCGCCAGGCCCTGATCCGTCGCCTGCGTCCAGATCTCAAAGTCATCACCTTTCGGGGACAGGTCGATACCCGACTAAGGAAGCTGGCCGAGGGCCAGGCTGACGGCACATTGCTGGCCTATGCCGGCCTCCGGCGCCTGGGCAAGCTGGACGTGCCGACCGAACTGCTTGATCCGAAGGACTTCCCCCCGGCGCCGGCCCAGGGTGCCATCTGCATCGAAACCCGGGTCGACGACGACCGGATAAACGCTCTCTTGGCAACGATCAACGATCGCACGACCTCCGACGCGGTAACTTGCGAGCGCGCTTTTCTCGCCGCACTCGATGGCTCTTGCCGGACACCGATCGCCGGCCTTGCCATTTGTGACGACGACCGACTCTCCTTCTCCGGCATGATCCTGACCCCGGACGGCTCGCGTCATCATGAGATCAACATGGAAGGCGCCCGCAGTGAAGCCGCACGGATCGGACGCGCCGCCGGTGAGGCGGTACGCGCCAAGGCTGGTCCCGATTTCTTTTCCAGCTGGAGCTAGGCCATGCGCGTTCTTGTAACGCGCCCCGAACCGGCGGCAAGCCGAACTGCCGCCGAACTCAGGCGGCGCGGTCACGCCCCCCTGCTCCTGCCGCTCGCCGCTGCCGAGTACGACAGCGACGCCTTGAGAACGGCCCTTGCGCGTCCTCACGCTGCAATCGCAGTCACCAGCGCCGAGGCCTTGCGCGCCCTGGCGACCCTGCCCGATTATCCGGCAGCCTACATGGATACGGCCTGCTTTGCTGTGGGTGAGAAGACGGGTGATGCCGCACGCAAACTGGGATTTAGCAAAGTCTTTACCGGAAATAGTGACGGAACGGCCCTTGCCCGGCTGATCATGGAGCAAGTCGGCGAAGCCGCCTCCGTGGATCGCCCTGTTCTATACCTCGCCGGAAGCCCCCGCGCCGCAAGCTTCGAAACCGAACTCAAAGCGCTGACCATGCCCTTCGAGGTCTGCGAGTGCTATCGGATGCGGCCTCTTGCACCGTCTTCATCGGAAATTGGAGAGCTTCTCGGCAAAGGCAGCATCGATGTCGCGCTGCTCTATTCGAGCGAGAGTGCACACCGTCTGTTCGATCAGACGCTGTTAGCGGTCGATCCGGACCGTTTCTCCAACACCCGTTTTCTCTGCCTGAGCGAGAAAGTCGCCGCTGCCGTTCCCGAAGTCTACAGCCAGAGAACACAGGCAGCGCCGGTCCCGACGGAGGCCTCGCTCCTCTCACTACTCTAAGGTCGAGGGCCAAATTTGATCTTCGCCCTTTCCTTCCCCCTTCCGACTGACTAGTTTTAGCGGACCGCAGGGAAATGAAGAGGTTGACATGGTTTCCGGAAAGCCACCCCGCCGCTCGAAGTCGCCGAAGGACCCGGTCATCATCGACCTGACGGCCGAGGCGACCGACAGTGAGGCCACGGCACAGCCTCAAAGCAACGGCTCAGAGGCACCTGAGAGCGAACCGACTTCCTCCACCGTCGAGACGCCTGTAGATCAGCCTTCCGAAGTGACCGGTGAGCCCATGCCAGCGGTCTCGGAAGAAATCGTTGATGCCGAGGCCCCCACATCCGAGCCGGAAGCCGGCACCGAACCGCCGCCGAAAACCGTAGAACAGCCTGCGCCGCGCGCGGCTAACTCGTCGGCGAAAGCCGGACCGGCTTTGCCGGTCCTGATCGCCGCAGGTATTTTCGGCGGCCTGATTGCCTTGGCCGCCGCCGGCAGCATGCAATATGCGGGTTACCTGCCAGCAGCGGCACCCGAAGCCACAACTCCGGCAGATACGTCCGGTCTGTCAGTCGAAATCGAAACCCTGAAGGCGCAGCTTGCCGGTATTGCCACAGCACCCGCCCCAACCGCTGACCCCCGTCTAGAAGAGCGGCTGACGGCGCTGGAAGAGGCGATGGCCAACCCGGCTAGCCCGGCAACAGATACTACCGCGCTCGATGAATTGCGCCAGAGGCTGGCCCAGAACGATGAAACGCTGGCCGCCCTGAAGGACGAGATTGCCAACAATGCGACCGCGCTTGGCGAAACTGAGACTCGCCTGACCGAACGCCTTGCGGCGGCCGAGAAGAAGCTCGACGAGCCCCGTACCGACGTCGAGATGGCCAAAGCGATTGCGCTGACCGCCCTGAAGTCCGCAACGGAGCGCGGCGGTCCCTTCATGGCCGAGCTCGACGCCCTGGCCAGCATCGCGCCCGACGATCCGGCAATCGAGGGCCTGCGCCCGTATGCCGCGACAGGCGTCGCATCGCGCGCCGAACTGGTGCGCAAGTTCGGCAATGTCGCCGATAAGGTGCTGGCGGCGATCCACCAACCCGATCCGAACGAAGGCATCGGCCAGCGCCTGCTGTCGAGTGCATTCTCGGTGATCAAGGTCCGTCCGGTTGGCAATGTCGAAGGCGCAAGCCCGGAGGCGATTCTCGCTCGCATGCAGGACAAGTTGCAGAACGGCGACCTGAAAGGGGCGGCGCTCGAGTGGGAGAGCCTACCGGAAGCCGGAAAGGCCGTTTCCACCGACTACGTGTCGACGCTCATGACCCGTATTGAAATCGAGACGCTGGTCGGCGACGCGCTCGCTGCCGTCATCAGCGGCAAGCAGGGCTGAGGAAGCAAACCCATGCTGAGAATTCTGTTCTTCATCCTCACCATCCTCATCCTCGGCTTCGGCTTTGCCTGGCTCGCCGATCGACCCGGTTCCCTGTCGATTCTCTGGCAGGGCCAGTTGATCGAAATGAGCCTTATGGTGGCGGCCTCGATCGTGCTTATGATCGTCGCGACCGTCATGATCCTCTGGTGGTTTATCCGCGTCCTGTGGACCTCACCGCATTCCGCTCGGCGCTACTTCCGCGCCCGTACCCGTGACCGCGGCTACCAAGCACTGTCGACTGGCCTCATCGCCGCCGGTGCCGGCAATGCGGCGCTGGCTCACAAGATGAGCGCGCGGGCCCGGGGCTTGCTGCGCGCCGACCAAGAACCACTCATCCTGGTGCTCGAAGCCCAGACAGCCGTGATCGAAGGCCGTCACGACGAGGCACGACGTCTGTTCCAGCAAATGGCGGAGGATCCGGAAACTTGCGAACTGGGGCTGCGTGGCCTCTACGTCGAAGCCAACCGGCTTGGCGCACATGAGGCAGCCCGCCAATACGCCGAAACGGCAGCAGAGACCGCGCCTTATCTGCCCTGGGCCGCCAAGGCGACGCTGGAATACCGTTGTAGCGTCGGCAACTGGGATGATTCGATCCGCCTGCTCGACCAGCAGCGGGTCGCGCATGTGTTGAACCGGGCCGAGGCCGAGCGCCTCAAGGCGGTGCTTCTGACGGCGAAGGCCGGGGACCAATTGGAAAGCGAGCCAACAGCCGCCCGCGACAACGCGCTGCAGGCCCTGAAACTTGTGAAGGACCTCGTTCCGGCGGCCATCGTCGCAGCCAAGGCCTATCTGCGCGAGAATAACCTGCGCAAGGCCTCAAGCGTGCTGGAGCAGGTCTGGAAGCTCAATCCGCATCCGGAAATCGCCAAGGCCTACCTGCATGCCCGCGGTGGCGACAGCGCCACGGACAGGTTGAAGCGAGCCGAGCGGCTGGAATCGCTGCGCACCAGCAATGTTGAATCGCTGATGATCGTTGCGGAGGCGGCCCTCGATGCGCAGGACTTCAAGAAAGCCCGCACCAAGGCGGAGGCGGCCGCCCGGATGGATTCGCGCGAGCGCGTCTACCTGCTGCTTGCCGATATTGAGGAGGCCGAGACCGGCGATCAGGGTCGCATTCGTCACTGGATGGCGCAAGCGCTCAAGGCCGGCCGTGATCCCGCCTGGGTCGCCGACGGCTTTGTCTCAGACACGTGGCTTCCGCTGTCGCCGGTCACCGGACGGCTCGACGCCTTTGAATGGAAGGTGCCCTTCGATCAGTTGGAAGGTCCGATCGAGGACGGTGCGCTCGACAGTGCCGCCATTGCTCTCGAAACCCTGCCGCCAGTCAGCACCGTGGAAACACAACAGGCCTCCTTGGCACCGGAGCAGCCACGCGCTCCCGTGTCCATTGTGGATGAGCGCCCTGCCCAGGTCGCCCCGGATAAGATGGCCAAGCCGGTCACCGCCAGCCCACCCGCTCGGAAAGTGAAGCCCGAGCCGAGCCCGGAGCCATTTTTCGGACGGCCGCCGGACGATCCGGGTGTCCGCGAAGGCGGGCAGGCACCGGCCGACCAGAAAACTCGACTGAAACTCTTCTGAGGAGGTGACATGCTGGACCGATTGCAGTCCTTCTTCCAGAGCCTGACCCAATTCAGGCCGCAGCCGGCCTTCGCGCCGAATGATCCACGCATCGCGGTAGCCGCTCTGTGCCTGCAAGTCATGGAAGCGGACGGGGTCGTGCATGATGCGGAGCAGGTCAAGCTGCGGTCGCTTTTGCGAGAGCAATATGCGCTCGATGAAAATGCCCTTGATGCGCTGTTGGCGGAGAGCCGCAAGGCTGAAAGCGAGGCGGTCGACTATTTTCGCTTCACATCGGAACTGAAGCGCACGCTGGATGAAAGCCAGCGCCAGCAACTCGTCGGCGTCCTGTGGGACATTGTCTATGCCGATGGAAACCGCAGCGAAATGGAGGATCATGCGATCTGGCGGATCGCCGACCTTCTTGGCGTGTCGGCGCGCGACCGGGTACATGAGCGGCAGGAAGCCCTGGCACGCGCCGGCCTCAAGGGCGACGGCGATGCTTGACGATCCGTCCCGACGCCGAGACCGCCTGCCCGTCCTGATTGTGCTCCATCAGGAAAGGTCAAGCGCGGGTCGCGTGGGCCAGATGCTGATCGAGAAGGGCTTTCCCCTGGATATCCGCCGCCCGGTTCTCGGCGATCGCCTGCCGGGCACGCTCGAAGCGCATTCCGGCGCCGTCGTGTTCGGTGGCCCAATGAGCGCCAATGATCCAGACGCGTTTGTAAAGGCCGAGACCGACTGGCTTGCGGTTCCGCTTAAGGAGAACAAACCGTTCCTCGGCATATGCCTCGGCGCGCAGATGTTGGTTCGCCATCTCGGCGGAAAGGTCGAGGCAGACCCCGAGGGTCGTGTCGAAATCGGCTGGTATCCGATGCGCCCGACCGAACACGGGCGCATGCTGATGCCTCACTGGCCGAAAATGGTCTACCACTTCCATCGCGAGGGCTTCGACCTACCGCATGGCTGTCAGCTGCTCGCCGCTGGCGACGTCTACCGCAACCAGGCGATCCGCTACGGGGACAATGCCTGGGGCTTGCAGTTCCATGCCGAACTCACCCGCGCGATGATGCAGCGCTGGGTCGTGCATGGTGCGCATCGCTTCATCATGCCGAATGCCCAGCAGGGCCGCGATCATCTGGAAGGCCGGATGATTTTCGACGCGCCGCTGAAAGCCTGGCTATCCGAATTCCTCGACCTGGTCTTCCTCAAGGTTGATCACTTCTCCTGAGTGTTGGGGGCGTCCAGACTGTCGATCTTCCGCAATTGCGGGAAACCGAGCGCCCAGAGCACAGCGACGGCGAGCGTTCCCGCACCACCGATGACCACAGCCGGAACCGGTCCGACCAGGTACGCCATCGTGCCAGCGCGGAATTCGCCGAGTTCGTTCGAGGCGCCGACGAAAACCATATTCACGGCATTGACGCGGCCACGCACCTCGTCCGGCGTCCACAGCGCGATCAGCGTCTCGCGAACGTAGACCGAGGCCATGTCGGCCGCCCCCATCAACATCAGGGCGGCGATCGAGATCCAGGCTGTTTGGGAAAGCCCGAACAGGATCGTTCCGGCGCCAAAGAGCGCAACGCCGATGAACATGAACAGCCCGGCGTTGTGACGGATCGGAAAGCTTGCAAGCGCCACGGCAACCATGATCGCGCCGATGCCGGGCGCCGCACGCAGCAGACCGAGGCCCAGCGGACCGAGTGTCAGGATGTCGCGTGCGAAGACCGGCATCAGCGCGACCGCGCCGCCGAGCAGTACCGCGAAGAGATCAAGCGAGATCGCCCCTAGCACCACCTTCTCCGAGAAGATAAAGCGGAAGCCGGCAAGGATTGTCCCCCAGGAGACTGCCTTGGATGCACTGCGCTGGGCCGGCTTTGCCACCATGAAAACAAGAATGGCAGCGGCAATAAAAAAGGTGAAGGACACCGAATAAGCGAGCGTAGCGTTGAAGCCATAGAGGAGGCCACCCGCAACCGGCCCGACGATCGACGCCGTTTGCCAAGAGGATGAATTCCACGCGACCGCATTGCCGAGATCTGCCTGCGGCACGAGATTGGGCGCCAGCGACTGGACGGCCGGCGCGTTGAAGGCGCGCTCGACGCCAAAAACCACAAGGATGGCGAAAACGATCAGGGGATCGAACGCGTCAAACACCGTAAGAAGCAGCATGGCTCCGCCACAAAGAGCACTGACAACCATACAAATCGCGACAATCGCGCGGCGATTATAGCGGTCAGCGATAGAACCGGTGACCAGAATCAGGAACAGCGACGGCAAGAACTGCACAAGGCCGATCAGGCCGAGATAGAGGGTGCTGCCCGTCTCATCATACATCTGCCAGCCAACCGACACGGAGAGGATCTGGGTGGCGAAAGCGCCAAGGAAGCGGGCGAAGAAGAAACGGGTATAGGAGACATGCCGGAAGGCGGCGAAACGATCGCCGGACGAGGTTAAAGCCATCTAGGAAACGTCCCCCTCGGACGAAAGAGCATTGATGGACAGACCCGACCGTTAAACATGATTTCCCATAGGTCGATCCGCAGGACTTGTCCGTTTAGTCGCCAATGTCTACATGTCTGTCAACCGAGAAATGGAGACCTGCATGCTCGCGCTGTTTCAGACGATCGATCTTGCCTTGAACCTTTACACTTGGGTGCTCATCGGCAGCGCCATTTTTTCCTGGCTCTATGCGTTCAACGTGATCAATTCAAGCAATCGCTTCGTCAACTCGCTGGGCACATTCTTCTACAACGTGACGGAACCGGTACTGCGGCCAATCCGCCGGATCCTGCCCGACCTTGGCGGCATCGACATCTCACCGATTGTCGTGCTGCTGATCATCTTTTTCGTCCGCTCGCTGATGTGGAACAGCATCGTTCCCCTGTTCTTGTGATCCAGCCCTACAAGGCATTTGCGGATCATCTGAGGCTGGCCGTTCGCCTGACACCGAACGGTGGCCGTGATGCGATAGGCGGCGTCGAACAGAATGCGGACGGTGAGGCGCATCTCAAGGCCCGTGTCTCTTGCGTTCCGGAAAAGGGCAAGGCCAACAAGGCACTCATCGCCCTCCTCTCTAAGACACTTGGTGTTCCCAAGTCCTCTATCAATCTATTGTCCGGCGACACGGCCAGACAAAAAATCCTCCGGATCGATGGCGATCCGGAGGATTTGGCAAAACGGATCGACGGCCTTACGGCCACCTGATCTTATTTTTCTGCCTGATAGCGCTCGATCGCTTCGACGATCAGTTTCTTTGCGACGCCGACATCCTGCCAGCCGGCGATCTTGACCCACTTTCCGGGCTCCAGATCCTTGTAGTGCTCGAAGAAATGCTCAATCTGCTTGAGCGTGATCTCCGGCAGGTCGGTGTAGTTCTCAACCTTGTCGTAACGCTGGGTCAGCTTGTTCGATGGAACGGCGATGATCTTCTCATCCTTGCCGCCGTCGTCTTCCATGACCATGACGCCAATCGGGCGGACATTGATGACGCAGCCCGGAACGAGCGGCCGCGTGTTACAGATCAGAACATCGATCGGGTCGCCGTCTTCCGACAGCGTGTGCGGCACGAAGCCGTAATTGCCCGGATAGGTCATCGGCGTGTAGAGGAAACGGTCGACGATCAGCGCGCCGGCCTCCTTGTCCATCTCGTACTTGATCGGTTGGCCACCGACCGGCACTTCAACAATGACGTTCACGTCATCCGGCGGATTCTTGCCGATCTTGATTGCATCAATACGCATTTTCAGCCCCATGGGAGTGTTGAAATCCCGCGTTTCCTAATGGGAAACCAAGGGCATTGCAACACCGCTTTCGACGAAGAGAGGCGAATGCCCAATATGAGATGTCAGGCTTTTGCGGCTCCCGCAATCCCGTCGGTCGGAGCAAATCTCTTCACTGGATGAAAACAAAAAACAGCACAAACCACCGCCCAGAGAGCAATCGCCAAGACAAAGCTAGGTTCCTGAGGGCAAATCAGTTCCAGATGAAGCCAAGCTTCTTGAGCTGAACATCATCGAAGTCCTCCACGCCCTCAACCGCATCGATACCGCCGTTGGAACGGAAGAAATCGACGGCGTGCTGGCTCTCTTCGAGGCACCAGACAGCCAAGCCATTGCAGCCAAGCGACCTCAACAGGCGGCGCGCCTCGCCGAACAGGACGTAGCCAAGGCCGATCCCCTGGTATTCCGGCCGCATGTAGATTTCATAAATCTCGCCTTCCTGGGGAAGAGCGCGGGCACGGTTGAGGCCGAGCGTCGTATAGCCGGCGATCGTTCCAGCGACATCGACAACGAGAACCGTTGCAGGGCCGCGAGTAGCCTTGCGCCACCAAGTCTCGCCACGGCGTTCAACCATCTTGATAAGCGGCCGATGCGGAATAAGCCCGGCATAGGCGTGCTGCCAAGCGGAGCGGTGCGCCTCGGCAATAGAGGCCGCGTCTTGCGGCTCGGCAGGACGCACATCGATCGACAACGTCTTCATAACGTAACTTTCGTCCGGCTGAGACAAGAGAACCGTGCGAAATTCGCACAGATTAAATCGCCTTCAGAGCTTCATTTGGACCATGCTGAAAATTTAACGCATTCTTAACGGTGGTCGCAAGCCCGATCACGCCGAATACACAAACAAAAACCCCGACTCGAGAGCCGGGGTTTCAAGCAGCGATAAAATGAAGAGGGTCAGCCTTGGGCTGCACGCGCCTTGCCGAAACGCTTGCGGTCGTTCGCATCCAGATAGAATTTGCGAAGACGGATCGACTTCGGTGTGACTTCCATCAGTTCATCGTCCTGGATCCAGGACAATGCGCGGTCCAGCGTCATGCGGATCGGCGGAGTGAGCTTGACGGCCTCATCCTTGCCAGCAGAACGGATGTTGGTCAGCTGCTTACCCTTCAGCACGTTGACTTCCAGGTCATTGTCGCGCGTGTGGATGCCGACGATCATGCCCGCATAGACCTTTTCACCCGGCTCAATGATCATCGGACCGCGATCTTCCAGGTTGAACATAGCGTAAGCAACGGCTTCACCCGCCTGATTCGACAGCAGAACACCATTATTGCGACCGCCAATTTCGCCCTTGTACGGCTGATAATCATGGAACAGACGGTTCATGATCGCAGTGCCGCGGGTATCGGTCAGCAATTCCGACTGATAGCCGATCAGGCCACGGGTCGGGGCAAGAAACACCAAACGAACGCGATCGCCGCCGGACGGACGAAGCTCGACCATCTCAGCCTTGCGTTCACTCATCTTCTGAACGACCACGCCGGAATGTTCTTCATCCACGTCGATGACGACTTCTTCGACAGGCTCCATCAGCTGTCCCGTTGTCTCGTCGTTGTGCATCACAACGCGCGGACGCGACACAGCCAGCTCGAAGCCCTCGCGACGCATCGTCTCGATCAAAACGGCAAGCTGCAATTCGCCGCGACCGGACACGTAAAACGAATCCTTGCCTTCAGCTTCTTCGATCTTCAGCGCGACATTGCCTTCGGCTTCCTTGAACAGGCGATCGCGGATAACACGGCTCGTAACCTTGTCGCCTTCCGTGCCAGCCAGCGGGCTGTCGTTGACGAGGAAGGACATGGTGACGGTCGGCGGATCGATCGGCTGCGCGACGAGCGGCTCGGTAACGGACGGATCGCAGAACGTATCGGCAACCGTGCCCTTCGAGAGACCGGCGATGGCGACGATGTCGCCCGCATGGGCCTCGTCGATGGCCGTGCGTTCGATACCGCGGAACGCAAGGATCTTGGAGATGCGGCCTGTTTCCACCGTCTTGCCGTCGACACTCAAAACCTTCACAGGCTGGTTCGACTTGATCGAACCGGATTCGATGCGCCCGGTGATGATGCGCCCGAGGAACGGGTTGGCCTCAAGCAGCGTACCGATCATACGGAACGGGCCCTCAACGACCTTAGGCTCCGGAACATGCTTCAGAACCAGATCGAGGAGCGGCGCAAGACCTTCATCCTTCGGGCCTTCCGGATTCACGTTCATCCAGCCGTCACGGCCAGAACCATAAAGGATCGGGAAGTCGAGCTGCTCATCGGTGGCATCGAGGTTGGCAAACAGGTCGAAGACTTCGTTGATGACCTCTTCATGGCGGCCATCGGGACGGTCGATCTTGTTGATAGCAACGATCGGACGAAGGCCAACCTTTAGGGCCTTGGACACGACAAACTTGGTCTGTGGCATCGGGCCTTCCGAGGAGTCGACCAGAACGATCGCGCCATCCACCATCGACAGGATACGCTCGACTTCGCCGCCAAAGTCGGCGTGGCCGGGGGTATCGACGATGTTGATGCGGGTATCTTTCCACTCAACCGAAGTCGCCTTGGCGAGAATGGTGATGCCGCGTTCCTTTTCGAGGTCGTTCGAGTCCATGACGCGTTCGGCGACGCGCTGGTTCTCGCGGAAAGAACCGGATTGCTTCAGCAGCTCGTCCACAAGGGTCGTTTTCCCATGGTCGACGTGCGCAATGATGGCGATATTGCGAAGTTTCATACAAAATCTCTGATGGCTGGCGCGCGACGATGAGTGGCGGCGTGTTACTTTGCCGCGCTCATACCCTGTTTTTTGCGTTTGCGAAAGAAAAAAAGCCGAGTCCGCCGGGCTTGGTTACCGGCGGAGGGAATTACTGCACTGATCTGGTGGCGTCGTCAGGCCGCCAGCCCCTTCTTCTTCAGCATCGCCTCGGCACTCGGCAGGCGACCGCGGAACGCGATATAAGCCGCTTCCGGATCGACCGACCCACCGACAGAATAGATATTCTCCTTGAGCTTTTCCGCCATGGCCGGATCAAAAGCATTGCCGGTCTCCTCGAAGGCGGAAAAGGCGTCGGCGTCGAGCACTTCCGACCACATGTAAGAATAGTAGCCGGCCGAATAGCCGTCGCCGGCAAACACATGCTGGAAATGCGGGGTGGCGTGGCGCATCACCAGCGACTTCGGCAGGCCGATCTTCTCAAGCACTTCGGTCTGCACCGCCATCGGATCCTCAACCGCACCACGGGTATGGAAGGCCATGTCGACAAGCGCCGAAGAGGTGAACTCGACTGCGCCGAATCCGGCATTGAAAGTGCGGGCGGCCAGAACCTTGTCGAGCAGGGACTGCGGCATCGGCTGCCCGGTTTCGTAGTGCACGGCATAGGCCTTGAGAATTTCCGGCACCGTCAGCCAGTGCTCATAAAGCTGCGAGGGAAGCTCGACGAAGTCGCGCGACACGCCCGTACCGGAGACCGATGGATAAGTGACGTTGGACAGCATTCCATGGGCGGCATGGCCGAATTCGTGAAACAGGGTGCGGGCATCATCAAGCGAAAGCAACGCCGGTTTGCCGGCCTCTGGCTTGGCGAAGTTGCAGACATTGTAGATGATCGGAATCTCGCCGACCGTCCCGTTTTTGAGCGGCAGCTTGTGCTGCGACTGGAACGAGCTCATCCAGGCGCCGGAACGCTTCGACGGCCGGGCGAAATAATCACCAAGGAACATGGCGATCAGCGTGTCATCGCGATCACGGATCTCGAAGACACGCACGTCCGGATGATAGCCGACCACGTCCTTAAGCGGCACAGCCTTGATGCCGAACAGACGGCCGGCCACATCGAAGCACGCGTCGATGATCTTTTCGAGTTGCAAGTAGGGCTTCAGTTCGGCCTCGGAGAAATCGAACTTCCGGGCCCGAAGCTTCTCGGCATAATGGCGCCAGTCCCACGGCATGACTTCGTGGTTCTTACCTTCCTCGGCAATCAGTTCGGCAAGCTCGCGCTCTTCGATCTTCGCCTGATCGACGGCCTTGTGCCAGACCTTCATCAGAAGGCCGTTCACCGCCTCAGGCGTCTTGGCCATCGTGTCGTCGAGCTTCAACGCTGCATAATTGGCATAACCGAGCAACCCGGCCTTCTCGGCCCGAAGCGCCAGCGTTTCCGTGACGATTGCCCGATTGTCGCTCTCACCGCCATTCATTCCGCGTGCCACCCAGGCCCGGAAGGCCTGTTCGCGCAGGTCGCGCCGGGTGGAGAAGGTGAGAAACGGTTCGATGATGGAACGGGAAAGAGTGACAACGTGGGAATGGCCCTCACCGCGGGCCGCCGCGACGGCCGCCATTGCCTCCTTCAGAAAGTCGGGAATACCGGCGAGATCCTCGTCCCCGTTCAGTGGCAGGAACCAGGATTTCTCGTCGGCGAGCACGTTCTGACCGAACTGCGCGCCAAGGCTCGCCAGCCGCTCATTGATTTCGGCCAGCCGCTCCTGGTTCGCTTTTTCCAGTTTGGCGCCCGACTTCACGAAGCCCTTCCAGTGGCGTTCGAGCACACGCAGTTCTTCGGTCGTCAGACCGAGTTCGGCGCGCGTCTCCCAGAGCGTGTCGATACGACGGAAGAGATCGGCATTCATGCCGATCTTCGAATAATGACGCGACATTTTCGGAGCGATGTCACGCTCCAACGCCTGGATCACATCATTGCTATGCGCGCCGGCCTTGTTCCAGAACAGCGCCGAAACGCGCGACAGCTCGTCGCCGGCGGTCTCGAGTGCAATGATCGTATTGGCGAACGTCGGCGCTTCAGGGTTGTTGGCGATGGCACCGATCTCGTTATCATGGTCGGTAAGGGCCGCTTCGAAGGCCGGGGCATAGGCGTCATCAGAGACGGTTTCGAACCGCGGAAGCCCGTTCGGGCCGTTCCACTCGAAGACGGCGGGATTGACGGAAGTCGTTGCACTCATGGAAATTTCCCCTTGGCCTCTTTGCGCCGGTAACCCAGGCTCGTATTTGCGATATGGTATCCGCAACGCCGGCTTGGCAAGAACCGACACGCGGCAGGGAGGAAATTTTGTCGGTTATGGAGCACTGACGGGCACAGAAGGTCGCATTCGACCTATCGCCAAACCCTCGCCTCAACCCTATCTTCCCTTCTCCCCGCCAGGATGTAATCCAGCCCATCCAGAACTCAATCGGACTGAACGAATTCCATGACAAAGGCTCGTATGAGTGAACGCCGCATGACCCAGATCGGCGCTCTTCTGACCACCATCGGCCCAGTCTCCATGGCCGTCTACACGCCCGCCATGCCGGAGTTGGTAAAGGCCTTCGGAACGACAGACAGCGCGATCAAACTCAGCCTGTCGGTTTATTTCGGCGGCTTCGCCGTCGCCCAACTGCTGGCTGGTCCCTTGTCTGACGCCTTCGGCCGCCGCAAGGCGACGCTGGCTTTCATGACGATCTACATCATCGGCAGCCTGATTGCCGCCCTCGCCCCGGCGGTCGACTACCTGCTTGCTGGACGCTTGATCCAGGGCATCGGCGCTTCGGTCGGCATCACGGTGTCACGCGCCATCGTCCGCGACCAGTTCAGCGGTGCCGAGGCGGCGCGTATCCTCAATATGGTCGGCATCATGCTGGCCATAGGGCCCGCAGCCGGACCGACGCTCGGCGGTCTGGCGCTTGCGCTCTCCGGCTGGCAGGCGATCTTCGTACTGATGGTTGTATTCGGTATCGGCACCAGCCTGACAGTCTGGTTGCTGATGGCGGAAACAACCACGCCCAACCGCTCACTCATTCGTCCGTCCCGCCTTCTCAGCGCTTATGGCACCTTGGTTGCAGATCCGCGGGTGCTGTTCTCGGCGCTGGTGCTCGGCGGCTGCATCGGCGCGCTCTACGCCCAGTCGACCATGCTGCCTTTCGTGCTGATCAACCGGGTCGGGCTGTCACCGAGCCAGTTCGGCTTCGGCATGCTGATGCAATCCGGGTTTTTCTTCTCCGGTTCCGTGGCGCTACGCCTGCTGGCCCGCAGGCTCGGCGAGAGCGGCGCTCTCCGCCTCGGCCTTCTGCTGATCGGTCTCGGCGGTGCGATGATTGGCCTTTCCGTGCAGCTTGTCGAACCGAGTTTCCTGTCGATTATGGGGCCGGTTGCAGTCTGCTCCTTCGGCATCGCCTTCGTCAGCCCCTACATCACCACGGCGGGACTGGCCCCGCACCCGCAGATCGCTGGCTCGGCCGCAGCCCTCATCGGCTTCATCCAGATGGCTTCAGGCTTCCTCGGCGGCGTGGTGGCCGCTATGATCGGCGATCCGTTAACCGCCTTCGGCACCGTCATCCCGTTCATGGAATTCATGTCGATCGCCGCCTACCTTGCCTTCCTCTGGGCACGCCGGCGTTCGGAATGAGAAAGCCCGCCGCAGCTGTTGGCTACGGCGGGCTCCAGAAACTCAGGCTTGGGCCAATCAGCTCTTGAGGTTGCGCTTGGCCAGCGTGCGCAGGCGCAGCGCGTTGAGCTTGATGAAGCCGGCTGCATCCTTCTGGTCATAGGCGCCCTGATCGTCCTCGAAGGTGACCAGTTGGTCCGAATAGAGCGACTTCTCGCTCTCGCGGCCAATGACGATGACATTGCCCTTGTAAAGCTTGAGGGTCACTTCACCTTCGACGTTCTTCTGGCTGAGATCGATGGCGGCCTGCAACATCTCGCGTTCCGGCGAGAACCAGAAACCATAGTAGATAAGTTCGGCATAACGCGGCATCAGCTCGTCCTTGAGGTGAGCTGCACCGCGGTCGAGCGTGATGCTCTCGATCGCGCGATGCGCGGTGAGCAGGATCGTGCCGCCGGGGGTTTCATAAACGCCGCGGCTCTTCATGCCGACGAAACGGTTCTCGACGAGATCGAGGCGGCCGATGCCGTTGTCGCGACCATAGTCGTTGAGTTGGGCGAGGATCGTCGCCGGGCTCATGCGAACGCCGTTGATCGACACGGCGTCACCCTTCTCGAAGCCAATCTTGATAATGGTGGCCTTGTCGGGCGCGGCTTCCGGCGAGATCGTCCGCATGTGGACATATTCCGGAGCCTCGACGGACGGATCTTCCAGAACCTTACCCTCGGACGAGGAGTGAAGAAGGTTGGCATCGACCGAGAACGGTGCCTCGCCCTTCTTGTCCTTGGCGACCGGAATTTGGTGCTGTTCGGCGAATTCGAGAAGGTCAGTACGGCTCTTGAACGACCAGTCGCGCCAGGGGGCGATGATCTTGATGTCCGGGTTCAGCGCATAGGCCGACAATTCGAAGCGAACCTGGTCGTTACCCTTGCCGGTGGCACCGTGAGCGATAGCGTCAGCGCCGGTCTTCTTGGCGATGTCGATCAGATGTTTGGAAATCAGCGGGCGAGCGATCGAGGTACCGAGCAGGTAGACGCCTTCGTAGACGGCATTGGCTCGGAACATCGGAAAGACGAAATCGCGAACGAATTCCTCGCGGACGTCCTCGATGAAGATTTCCTTGATGCCGAGCATCTCGGCCTTCTTGCGTGCCGGCTCAAGCTCTTCACCCTGGCCGAGATCAGCGGTGAAGGTGACGACTTCGGCGTTGAGTTCGGTCTGAAGCCATTTCAGAATGATCGAGGTGTCGAGCCCGCCCGAATAGGCGAGGACGACCTTCTTCACGTCTTTATGCGATGCCATGATGAAAGTCCGTTCGTGAGCATTGAGCCGCATGCACCAGGGCCCTTGGTTTGCGGCACTTTTAGCGAGATTATCGCGCCGCGCAAGGGGAAGCGGCCCCAGGCGGCAGACCATACGGCAAAAAGCCGAACTCCACGCCGAGGTTTGACCAGTGCCATCTCATGGCCCATATCCCGGTTCTAGGAAACAACGAAGAGGGACATCGACATGCAACATCCAGCAATCGCCAACGGCAGAGTCGCCGTTGTCACGGGTGCCGCCTCCGGCATCGGCCTCGCCGCCGCGAAGGCTTTCGCAAGGCAGGGCATGTGTGTCGTGCTCGCAGATCTCACCGGCGACCGGCTGGCCGAGGCCCGCAGTCAGGTCGCTGCATTCTCTGCCCATCCAGACACCGACATCGTCGCCATCGAAACGGATGTCAGCAAGATCGATGAACTCGAAGCCCTGGAGCGCGCCGTCATCCAACGATTCGGCCGCATCCATGTCATGATGAACAATGCCGGTATCCAGCCGGGCAGCAGCCTGTTCGGGCCACAGGCCAACTGGGAGAACGTGCTGGCCGTCAACCTGATGGGCGTCATCAACGGCACGCGCACCTTCGGACCACACATGATCGGCCACGGCGAGCCGGCACTGATCATCAACACCGGCTCGAAGCAGGGCATCACCACCCCTCCGGGCGATCCAGCCTATAACGTGGCAAAAGCCGGCGTGAAGGCTTTCACCGAAGCGCTCCAGCATGAATTGCGCAACACTCCAGACTGCAAGGTGACGGCACATCTGCTGATTCCCGGTTTCGTCTTCACACCGCTAACCGCAAACGGCCGGACGGTGAAACCGGAAGGAGCCTGGACCCCGGAACAGACGGTGGATTTCATGCTGCAAAGCATTGAGCGAGGGGATTTCTACATTCTCTGCCCCGATAACGACGTTGACCGCCGAACCGACGAAAAGCGCATTCTCTGGGCGGCTGGCGACATCGTCGAGAACCGCCCTCCGCTGTCGCGCTGGCATCCGGACTATGACGCCAGGTTCAAGGCCTATCTCTCAGGCGAATAAGCCCGATTGGCAAGTGCTGTGGAGCCCGGTATGGAGGACGCGACCTGCGTCGCCCATTCCGGGCTCCTTTCGTTGCGGAACCGTCCCATGGAATTCATTCCAAACCTGCCTACCTTCCTCGCCTTCAGCCTCGCAATCCTGCTGCTGGCCATCACACCGGGACCGGACATGACATTGTGGATCAGCCGCTCGCTGCGCGACGGCCGAGGTACTGGCCTGATGGTGCTGGCGGGAACGAGCTTTGGCATTTCGATCCACACCATGCTCGTCGCTTTCGGTATTTCCGCACTCATCGTCGCCTCGCCGACCGCCTTCCTGATCCTCAAGACGGGTGGTGCCGGCTACCTGCTGTGGCTGGCGATCCAGGCGATCCGCCACGGCTCCAACTTCGTCATCAAGGCGGATGGCCAACGCCAGGCATCGCCCTCGCGGGCCTTTCTCAACGGACTCTGGGTCAACCTCCTGAACCCCAAGGTCATCATTTTCTTCATGACCTTCCTGCCGCAGTTCGTCAGCGCCAGCGACCCGAATGTCACCGGCAAGCTGCTCTTCCTTGGCATCTGGTCAATCATCCTCTCCCTGCCGATTGGCCTGGCCATCATCTTCATGGCCGACGTGCTTTCGTCCTGGCTGCAGGCGAACCGCAAGGTTTTGCGGGCCATCGACTACACCTTCGCCGGCGTCTTTTCGATCTTCGCCGTGAAGATCTTGTTCACTCAGGCCCGCTGATTTCCAAGGGCTAACAGAAAAAAAAGGCGCCAAGCTCTGCGGGCTGGCGCCTTTTCCCTGTCTATTAGTACCCGGCTCAACCGATCAGCAGCTCATCGTCATCCAGCGTCTGGCCGCGAATACGACGGAACATGTCGATCAGGTCCTCGACCTGCAGGTCCTTGCGGCTGTCGCCGGCCACGTCGAGAACGATCTCACCACCATGCAGCATGATCGTCCGCGAGCCGAAGTCCAGCGCCTGGCGCATGGAATGCGTGACCATGAGCGTCGTCAGCTTGCGTTCCGAAACAATCGATTGGGTCAGCCCCATGATGAACTCAGCCATCCCCGGATCAAGCGCTGCGGTATGCTCGTCGAGCAACAGCACTTCGGACCCGGCAAGCGTCGCCATGACCAGTGAGACCGCCTGACGCTGGCCGCCGGACAAGAGGTCCATCCGGTCCGCCATACGATTCTCCAGACCCAGATTGAGCGAGGCGATGCGATCCCGGAATTCGCTCCGCCGTGAACCGCTGAGAGCCGAAACAAGACCGCGCCGCTTGCCGCGCATCGACGCAAGCGCCAGGTTCTCCTCGATCGACAGCGCGCCGCAGCTACCGGCCAGTGGATCCTGGAACACACGAGCGACGAGGCCGGCACGGGTAGCCGTCGCCTTACGCGAAACGTCGGTATTGCCGATCGTCACTCGACCCGAACTGGGCAGCACATCGCCCGCGAGCACGCCGAGCAGCGTCGACTTGCCGGCGCCATTGGAGCCAATGACAGTGACGAAGGAACCGGTTTCTATGGTGAGGCTGACGTTCTTCAGCGCCTGCTTCTGCAAAGGTGTGCCGCGACCGAAGACGACATCGATGTTTTCGAGCGCGATCATGCCGATGCTCCTCCCCGGCGCAATCTGGGAAGGACGAGCGCGATGGCGACCAGTACAGCCGTGACGAAATTCAGGTCAGATGCCTTGAGACCAAGCACGTCGCTCGACAGCGCAAGCTGGATAGCCAGGCGATAGGCGATCGAGCCGAAGACGCAGCCAATCAGCGCGATCAGCAGACCACGTTTGCCAAATAGTGTCTCGCCGATGATGACGGCGGCAAGACCGACGACGATCGTGCCGACGCCCGAGGTAACATCGGCAAAGCCGTTGGTCTGGGCAAAGAGCGCGCCGCCAAGCGCAACCAGCGCATTGGACAGCGCGATACCGAGATAGACTTGGTTGTCGGTCTGCACGCCTTGCGCCCGCGCCATGCGGGCATTGGCGCCGGTGGCCCGCATGGCGAGCCCCGCGTCGCTTTCGAGGAAGCGCCAAACGAGGAAGACAACGACAGCAACCAACAGGAAAACGAACAGCGGACGCACGAGATACTCGGGAAGCCCCTGACCGTAGAAAGGCGTCAGCATCGTATCCTGATTGAGCAGCGCGACGTTTGGCTTACCCATGATCCGCAGGTTCACGGAGAATAGCGCGATCATTGTCAGGATCGAGGCCAGGAGGTTGAGAATCTTGAACCGGACGTTGAGGACCGCAGTCACAAGACCGGCGGCCGATCCGGCTATCATCGCCACGACTGTTGCCGCCCAGGCATTGAACCCCGCAACGATCAGGACAGCAGCGACAGCGGCCCCGAGAGGGAACGACCCGTCGACGGTGAGGTCGGGAAAGTCGAGGACACGGAAGGCGAGATAGACCCCGATCGCCACGAAGGCGAAAACCAGGCCCAACTCTACGGCACCCCAGAAGGCAATTTGGCTCACGACGGAAGTCCTTATAGGTCACGCACCACCGATTTGACGCGGCGCGGTACGCAGGCAGTTGACGGGGCCGCGTGAACGCGGCCCCGGTTATCGAAGATCATTCAATCGTCTTAGTGGCGCGACTGATGATGCTTTCCGGAAAGGTTACACCCATCTTGGCTGCGGCCTTCTTATTGATCACGAGATCGGTACCTGCGGCAACGCGGACGGGAATATCGCCCGGATTTTCACCCTTGAGGACACGGACGACGATCTCGCCGGTCTGCTTGCCGACGTCGAAATAATTGAAGCCGAGGGCGGCCAGCGCACCGCGGTTCACCGAGTCGGTATCACCGGCATAGAGCGGGATCTTGGCTTCCTCGGCAACGCCGACGGCAGCTTCGAAGGCCGAAACAATCGTGTTGTCGGTGGGTATGTAGAACACGTCGGCGCGACCGACCAGCGCGCGGGCAGCGCCCTGCACTTCAGCCGATTTGGTGGCGACGGATTCGACGACGGTCAGGCCGGCCTTCTCGGCCTCGACCTTGAGGGCAGCAAGCGTCGAAACGGAATTGGCCTCGGCGGTGTTGTACAGGAAGCCGATCGACTTGGCGTTCGGAGTGATTTCGCGGATCAGCGCGACATGGTCGGCGACCGGCGACATATCGGAAAGACCTGTGACATTCCCGCCCGGCTTCTGAAGGTCCTTGATGAGTTGGGCGCCGAGGGGGTCGGACACGGCGGTGAAGACCACCGGGATGTCGCGGGTGGCGGAGACGACGGCCTGGGCGGACGGGGTGGAGATCGGTACGATAACGTTCGGGGCATCGCCAACGAACTGGCGGGCGATCTGCGCCGCGGTGCCGGGATTGCCTTGCGCCGACTCGTAGACGAACTTCAGATTCTCGCCTTCCTTGAAACCGGCATCCGCCAGGGCTTCCTTGATGCCGTCGCGGGCAGCGTCAAGCGCCGGATGCTCGACAATGGCGGTAACAGCAACCGTAACCTCTTCGGCCTTGGCCGGCAGGATGAGAGCGGTTGCTGCGAAAAGGGCTAGTAGCGTGGCGCGCATGGATGCCTCCGTTAATTGGGATACGGCCGATGGTTTAGGTAAGGCCACGCCCAAAATCAATTCATGACAGAATACAACGTCAATGAATTATCGTGATGCATCCAGTCACCTCAGCACTCAATCATCTTCGCCATGGTTGGCGATCATCATCGCCTCGAAGGCCAGACGATCGGTCTTGCGCATACGCTCGGACTCCGACTTTAGCTGTCCGCACGCGGCGAGAATGTCGCGCCCCCGCGGCGTGCGGATCGGCGAAGCATAGCCGGCCTGGTTGATGAAGTCGGCGAATTTCTCAATCTGCGCCCAGTCCGAGCACTGGTAGTTGGTGCCGGGCCAGGGGTTGAACGGAATGAGATTGATCTTGGCGGGAACCCCCTTCAACAGCTGGATGAGGCCCTTGGCATCCTCCAGACTGTCGTTGACGTCCTTCAGCATCACATATTCGAACGTGATGCGCCGCGCGTTGGACAGCCCCGGATAGGCGCGGCAAGCCTCGATCAGTTCCTTCAGCGGATACTTCTTGTTGATCGGCACCAGCATGTCGCGCAAATCGTCGCGCACCGCATGCAGCGAGATCGCCAGCATGACGCCGATCTCCTCGCCGGTCCGGTAGATTTCCGGCACGACACCGGAGGTCGAGAGGGTGATGCGGCGCTTCGACAGCGAAAGCCCATCGCCATCGGAGGCGATCAACAGCGCCTTCTTCACTTCCTCGAAGTTATAAAGCGGCTCACCCATGCCCATCATCACCACATTGGTGATCTTACGGTCGCTCGACGGGATCATTCCGCCTTGTGGCACGTCCCGGTCGGGGAAATCGCCGAGCCGGTCGCGCGCCAGTAGAAGCTGGGAGAGGATTTCCTCGGCCGTCAGGTTACGCACCAGACGCTGCGTGCCGGTGTGACAGAAAGAACAGGTGAGCGTACAGCCGACCTGACTGGAAATGCACAGTGTCCCGCGGCCTTCCTCGGGAATATAGACCGCCTCGATCTCCACCGGACGACCGGCGCCACGCGGCGGAAAGCGCAGCAGCCACTTGCGGGTGCCGTCGTTGGAGATCTGTTCCTCGACAATTTCCGGTCGAGCGATGGTGAAGTTGGCCTTCAGCATCTCGCGCATGTCTTTCGAGACATTTACCATAGCATCGAAGTCCGAGACGCCGCGCACATAGAGCCAGTTCCACAGCTGGCTGACGCGCATCTTGATCTGTCGCTCCGCAACACCCTTGTCGCGCAGCATCGCACCAAGCTCCTCGCGGCTCGCACCGATCAGGGTCGGCATTTCCGCCGCCGCCTTGGCGATGGGCGCGGGGCGAGCGTCATCCTGCCCAATCACACTTTCCATCACAGCCATGTCGTCTGAACCCTTTCGATCAAAGACGGCCGGATCGCCGCTGCTACGACGATCGCACCCGATCCTGAATGAACCTTAGAAAAATGCGCCGAACGGGATCCGATGGCCCGACAGTCCGGCATTTCCGGGGCGTTTAGCAGTTTTTTTGCCCTGCGTCACGCCGAATGTCGCACGAGCATACCAAGCGGCATAAACGGCAAAAGGGCCGGCACGCCGCCGACCCTTGCTCACTTTGCCGTTCTGCAAGCCTTATTTGCAGTTTTCGATCTTCTTCAGTGCCGCCGAAATACCGGACAGCGAATAGGTATAGCTTGTCGCAGTTCCACGCGCCGAGGTCGCCTTGACACTCATGTTCGTACCACCCTTCATCGCAGCGACAAGGGCTGGCTCTTCGGCCGCGTTCTCAACCCATGCCGAGCTATCCTTGACGAACATGGCAAAGCTCTTCGCATCGATCGTCACATTGACCTTGGAACCTTCCTTGAGCGCATATCCCATCATTGCCTGGGGCTCGTAGGAGATGTTCTGTCCGGGTCGTTGCGACACGATGAAAAAGATGTCGCCATGATTGACCGATGCGGGCTCCTTGGCGGTCGGCACGGAGAGCACGTAGCAGACGTTCCCGCCGTTCGACTTATAGGAGTAAGCGCCCCATGCCTTGAACTGCTCGATACGCGTCGGCGATTGCGCCGCAGCCAGCGTGCTGCTTGTCAGAATGATTGCCAATGCGGTTACGCTACTTCTTACGAACATGTCTTCCTGCCGGTTGCTTGTCCATCCATCGCCCGGTGGAGATGAGCCGGACACTTCATCGTCAAAACTTGATTCAGTATGACTTAATTTACGTTACCAAAGCGTCAACAAGAAACAGCTTCGGCCGCAAACCACGATTTCGGGGAGAGAATCGCCTTATTTCGAGACATTCGCAAGGCTCGAATGCAGCACTCCCCTCATCGGGGATCTAAAGAGAAGAAATCTGGCGAGAGTTGGGCTCAGGCGAAATTCATTGTCATCCATTGCCTTACCCAGCCGGATCCCCCCTGGTCACGGGTTCCCGTCAGGCGCGCGCCTTCTCCGCAAGCGGCTCATCAGACAGTATCTCGTCGGCCGCGTCATAGTGGCGTTCCTTGATGTGGCCGTTGATCAAGGCAATGGCCGTGGTCAGAACGGCAATGTCGTCGGTAAATCCGACCAGCGCGAACATGTCGGGAATGGCATCGAATGGCATAACGAAATAACCGAGCGCGGCGAGCAGTATGCCCCGGACACGAAGCGGCGTCCGCTGATCCGTGGCGCAATAGAAAGCGGCGATCACATCGCGCGAAAAGGGTATCTGGCGCGCCGCTTTCCTCATCGTCGGCCAGAATTTCTTCCGTACATTACCTTCTTGGCGCTCCTGAGTCTCCTCGTCGCCGGGCAACAGGATTTCACCGATCTTGATATCGTCCATCGCCTCTCGGTCCTCGTTCTAGGATACGGGAATGATATGGGAACTGCCCGGCTAAAATCAATTGCCAGGGCCTGTAGCACCGTCCATCACCGCCGCAAGCTGAAAATCAAGCTCCGTCAGACCTTTCACAGAATGGCTGGTCAGGGTGACATCGACGCGGCGGTAGACGTTTGACCAATCAGGGTGGTGATTGAGTCGTTCGGCGGCAAGCGCCACGCGCGTCATGAAGGCAAAGGCCTCGACAAAATCGGCGAAAACGAAGCGGCGCGAGATTGCCTTTCCATCGGAAGCAAGCGACCAGTGAGGAAAGGCGTCAAGCCGTTCGCCGATTGCCGTATAATCCAGTTTCTCATATGTCATGACCAAACCTTCCAGCCGCGAGGGAATTTCCCGATGCCTCCCTATTCAGTGCTCTTCGTCTGCCTCGGCAATATCTGCCGTTCACCTCTGGCCGAGGGGATTTTTCGCCATTTGGCGACGAAGGCAGGCGGGGCAGATGCCTTTCCCACAGACTCGGCGGGCACCGGTGGTTGGCATATCGGCTATCCACCCGACCGCCGATCTGTCGACGTCGCCCGGGAGCACGGCATCAACATTTCCTGCTTACGCGCACGCAAGGTCGACCCCTTGGACTTCGATCGTTTTGACCTGATCCTCGCCATGGATCGCAGCAATCTGCGTCATCTGCAAACAATGGCGCCGCAAGAGGCCACGGCAACCATCGCACTTTTCGGCACCTATGCGCTCGGCGCCGAGACTGACGTGCCCGACCCGTATTACGGCGGGATCGACGGCTTCCACAAGGTCTACAACATGCTCTTCGCTGGCTGCACGTCCATCATCGAGAAGCTGGAGGTCGAGCGGGCCTCATGGAGCGGGAAGACCTCTTCAGTCAGATAAGGTCCGCCGCCCACCGACTCCTTCGAGGACAAAAGGACGAAGCGACCAACGGTGAATGGCGCCGTTTGAAAATCGCCGCGCCCGGCAAGATAATGGACGACGTCATCAACGCGGCAGGCCTTGAGGCGCGCCAGCGTCACATGCGGCATGAACTTGCGCGGGTCCGGCGGCAGACCGATGCGCTGGCAAATGCGCTCGATCTCTCCTTGAAGAGCGAACATCTCCGGGGCGGGAGAGACACCGGCCCAGATGGAATGGGGCTTCTTCGAACCGAAGGATCCGATACCATTCAGCTTGAGTGTAAATTCCGGTCGGTCAATGCGGTCGAGGCGGTCGACGATTTCGTCGGCGGTCCGTCCATCGACATCTCCGATGAAACGCAGGGTGATGTGGTAATTCTCCACATCGATCCATCGGGCACCAGGCAGGCCGCCGCGCAAAAGGGAGAGGCTCAACGCCGCGCTACGCGGAATCTCGAGGGCAGTGAATATTCTCGGCATCGCGAGCTCCCCGAATCTTTTGCAGATGCTCACAGCGAATCACGCAATCCCTGAAGACGCAAGCCCCTAATTCGGCGTGCCTTCGATGGTCTTCACGAAGTCCCGCACGACCGGCAGCATGCGCTCGACCATGAGGGCGATGCCCTTTTCGTTGGGATGCATCCCGTCCTCCAGCTGCAATTCCGAACGATTCACGACGCCGTCGAGGATGAACGGATAGAGGGCGAGACCGTATTTTGCCGCCAGTTGCGGGTAGATCCGGTTGAAGCGCTCGCCATAGTCCGCCCCCATATTCGGCGGCGCCAACATGCCCACCAGAAGAACGGCGATGCCGCGTTCCTTCAGCCGACCGACGATGGCCTCAAGATTCTTAGCCGTTTCCTCCGGGGGAATACCGCGCAAGGCGTCGTTCGCGCCAAGTTCCAGGATCACGCCGTCCGTTCCCTCTGGCACCGACCAATCAACCCGGGCCACCCCCCCGGCGCTCGTATCGCCGGAAACACCGGCATTGGCGATCCTGACCTCGACAGTCTTGGCGACAAGCGCATTTTCCAATTGGGCCGTGAGCGATTGCTCCGCCGGAAGCTGATAGCCAGCCATCAGACTGTCGCCGAAGCCAACCAGTTGCACGGGTTCCGCAGCTGCAGCCAGGCCGAACGTAAAGAGCCCACCGACGATCACGGCGAAATGAAGGAGCATCGCTTTAAATCTCATCGGGGCTTTCCTAAGTTGGCATGTGCGGCAACGGCGCGCGAACTCTTCTTCGCGTCAGATATTCAGATATATAGGACGAGGACGCGTGAGAAAAACCATCATCGAACTGAAGAAGGCCGACTTGACGCTGGGTAGTGCGGCCGCGTCCGTGCATGTGCTCAAGGGCATAGACCTGATCATCGACGAGGGCGAGGCAGTCGGCATTGTCGGCCCGTCCGGTTCGGGCAAGTCGACGCTGCTGATGGTTCTTGCCGGCCTCGAGCGCCTCGACAGTGGCGAGATCAATGTCAACGGAGCGCGTTTGCACGAACTTGGCGAAGATGCACTCGCCGATTTTCGCGGCAAGAACATCGGCATCGTTTTCCAGTCATTCCACTTGATCGCCAATATGACCGCGCTCGAGAACGTCGCCATTCCGCTTGAACTTGCCAATGTCCGCAACCCATTTGACATTGCCCGGCGCGAACTGGAGGCCGTCGGTCTGGGCGAGCGACTCGGTCATTATCCCGGCCAACTCTCCGGCGGTGAGCAACAGCGCGTCGCGATCGCCCGTGCGCTCGCCCCCTCGCCAGCCGTCCTGATCGCCGACGAGCCGACCGGAAATCTCGACACTGAAACCGGTCAACAGATCGCCGATCTGCTGTTCGCCCAACAGGCCGAACGCGGCATGACGCTGGTGCTCGTCACCCATGACCTTGCACTGGCAGCGCGCTGCTCGCGGCAGGTGCGGGTCGCCTCGGGCCAGGTGGCTTCGGATGCGGCCACGATCAATCGGCCTGCGGAAACCCAGACGGCATGATGCGCTTTACCAACAGGGTCGCGATAGCCTTCCGCATCGCGCGACGTGAGCTGCGCGGCGGACTGAAGGGTTTCTATATTTTTCTCGCCTGCATCGCGCTCGGAACCGGAGCGATCGCCGCAGTCAATTCCGTTGCCACCGCGATCACCGGATCGATCGCCTCCGAAGGCCGCACCCTGCTCGCCGGCGACGTCCGCTTCGAGTTGAACAATCGCGAGGCCAGCCCGCAGGAGATGCACTTTCTGGGCAGCTTGGGCGATGTCGCCGTTTCGACCGTGCTGCGCTCCATGGCGCGCCTACCCGACGCATCCGACCAGTCGCTGGTTGAAGTAAAGGCTGTCGATGGCGCCTACCCGCTGTACGGCACATTCACCGCCGACCCCGCCCGCCCGCTCTCCGAACTGATCGCGACGCAAGACGGGCGCTTCGGCGCCGTCGCGGCCCCGCTCCTGCTTGAGCGGCTTGGGCTTTCTGTCGGCGACGAGGTCCTGATCGGCAAGGCACGCTTTGTCATTACCGCCAGGATCGTCACCGAACCCGACGCCATATCCGACGGTTTCGGCTTTGCGCCACGTCTGCTGACCAGCCTGGAAGGTCTCAAAGCGAGTGGATTGGTCGAAACTGGGAGCCTGGTCGAACATGCCTACAAGATCCGGCTCAGTGCCGCTGTGATGACCCCGGAGGCGATCCGTCAGAAAGCGCAGGGCGAGATGCCGAATGCCGGTTGGTCGATCCGCACCAGCGATCGCGCCGCGCCGTCGCTGACCGAGAACATCGAGCGCTTCTCACAATTTCTTACCCTTGTCGGCCTGACATCGCTGGTCGTCGGCGGCGTCGGCGTGGCGAATGCGGTGCGCGCTTTTCTCGATTCCAAGCGCACTGTCATCGCCACGCTCAAATGTCTTGGCGCGCCGGCGTCGGTGGTCGCCATGGTTTACCTTTTCCAGATCGCCATGGTCGCGCTGATCGGTATCCTTACCGGCCTCGCGTTGGGTGCAGTCGCCCCCCTCGTGGCCGCCCACTACCTCGCCGGCTTTTTGCCGATCTCGACCGCACCGACGCTTTATCCGGGTGCTCTTCTGCTCGCGGCCGTCTTCGGCATGCTGGTGACACTTGCCTTCGCCATCATTCCGCTCGGCTATTCCCGCCAGGTCCCGGCAACTGCCCTGTTCCGCGAACAGGGTTTCGAACGTCGTGGCTTGCCCTCCTGGCCCTACCTGACCGCAACGGCCCTTGCACTCGCCGCCCTGGCGGCGCTGGCGATCTTCAGCTCGGAAGACCGCCGCATCGCGACGATCTTCCTCATCGCGATGGCAGCGGGCTTCGTCCTGCTCCGCCTTGTCGCATTGGGGATCGCCTATCTCGCGAAGCACAGCCCACGCGTGCCGTCCGCAGCACTTCGGCTGGCGATCGGCAATATCCATCGCCCCGGCGCCTTGACCCCGGCCGTGACGCTCTCGCTCGGGCTGGGGCTCAGCCTGCTCGTGGCACTGGCCCTGATCGACGGAAACCTGCGGCGCGAACTGGGCGCCAACCTGCCAGAGCGCGCGCCCAACTTCTTCTTCATCGACATTCAGAAGGCCGACATCGATGGCTTCCGCTCCATTCTTCAACGCGAAGCGCCGAACGGCAAGCTGGTCGAGGTTCCCATGCTGCGCGGGCGTATCCTCGCCTTCAACGGAACGGACGTTGCCAAGATGGATGTGCCACCGGAAGGGCGCTGGGTGCTGCGGGGCGACCGAGGCATCACCTATTCCGAGGGCGTCCCGGAAAATGCCTCCATCGTCGAGGGGGTATGGTGGCCGGCGAACTACACCGGCGAGCCGCTCGTCTCCTTTTCGGCGGCGGAGGCCCGTGAACTCGGGTTGAAGATCGGTGACTCGGTGACAGTCAATGTTCTCGGCCGAAATATCACTGCGAAGATTGCCAATTTCCGCAAGGTCGAGTGGGAAAGCCTGTCAATCAACTTCGTCATGGTTTTCTCACCGAATACTTTTGCCGGCGCACCGCACGCCTGGCTTGCGACCTTGACCGACACACAGGCAAGCGCCAGCGAAGAAGCCGCCATTCTCAAGGCCGTGACCCGAGCCTATCCGACGATCACCAGCGTACGTGTTAAGGATGCGCTCGATGTGGTCGACCGGTTGGTCGGGCAGCTGGCGACAGCCATCCGTGCCGCGGCGGCAATTGCCCTGATCGCCTCGATCCTGGTGCTCTCCGGTGCGCTTGCCGCCGGCAACCGCGCCCGCACCCATGACGCGGTTGTATTGAAGACGCTGGGTGCCACGCGCGCCATGCTGATCCGTGCCTTCACCTACGAATATTCCCTCTTAGGCGCCGCGACAGCCTGCTTTGCCCTTGTCGCCGGCGGCGGCATCGCCTGGTTCGTGCTCAGCCAGATCATGCGCCTGCCATCCGCCTTCCTGCCCGATGTCGCGCTCACGACCATTCTCTTGTCGCTGATCACCACCATCGGCATCGGGCTTGCAGGAACTTGGCGCATTCTCGGGCAGAAGGCGGCGCCAGTGTTGAGGGAACTTTAGCTCCAGCCGTCTGGGTGCTTCCAACATTTTGGAGCGACGGATTAGTGATAACGCCAATTTGAGGAACTCAGGTCTTGTGGGGCAGTCCCCGAAACCTCATATTGGCCATAGGCATGCTGAAGCTTCGCAGCGGCGCCTGGGCATGAAGCCCGACACCGTAACCATTTCGGAGCTTGAAGAGAGGATACAATGTCTGAACTCCGCAACTACCAAAGTCGAACGGGCCAGACTGGCGCCCAGTCGGCGGCGATGATCGATGAGGGCCTGCGCACCTATATGCTGAAGGTCTACAACCTGATGGCACTCGGTCTCGCGATCACGGGTATTGCTGCATTCGTCACGGCACAGATGGCGATCAGCGACGGCCAGCTGACGGCCTTCGGCCAAGCCATCTATCTGAGCCCGTTGAAGTGGGTGGTCATTTTTGCTCCGGTGGCGCTCGTGTTCTTCCTGAGCTTCAAGATCCACACGATGAGCGTTTCCGCCGCGCAAACGACCTTCTGGGTCTATGCTGCGCTGATGGGCCTATCGCTGTCATCGATCTTCATGGTCTACACCGGCGCGAGCATCGTGCAGACCTTCTTCGTAACGGCCGCTTCCTTCGGCGCCCTTTCGCTCTATGGTTACACGACCAAGCGTGACCTGTCGGCCATGGGCTCTTTCCTGATCATGGGCCTTTTCGGTCTGATCATCGCGTCGCTGGTCAATATCTTTCTGGCCTCCTCGGCGCTCGATTTCGCCATCTCCGTGATCGGTGTCCTGCTGTTTGCCGGCCTGACAGCCTACGATACGCAGAGCATTAAGGAGACTTATTACGAAGGCGATGGCGGAGATATTGCCGGTCGCAAAGCGATCATGGGCGCACTGCGACTGTACCTCGACTTTATCAATCTGTTCCTGTTCCTGCTGCGTTTCCTCGGCAATCGCGACTAACAGGGAATTTAGAAGACGCGGGCGGCCTTCGTTCCGTCTTGTCCAATAAAAACAAAACCCGCCGGTCATCCGGCGGGTTTTTTGTTGCTTGCAGATAAAGTCCGCCCCTGAGTGAAGGTCTATTGATTGGCGATGATCTGACCGGTACGCGCAGCGGAAAGCGGAGCCGAAATCATACGCACAAACTTGGCGATATCGACGGCCGGATGGCGAGAGGCGTAAATCACGTCGCGGGCCTTGACGGGGAATGTCTGCCCCACGATCAGGCTGTCGGCAACAGACATGTCGAAGCGATAGACGATCGGGTAGCGGCCTTCCTTGTTCGGCTTCATGCCTTTCGCCAGCAGTTCGTGGAAGCGTTCCGGTGACAGAAGGTCGGAGACGATCTCCGGTTCTTCGTAGCGGAAAACGAAATAGCCCTTGGCGTCGATCCGCTCGTCCGAGCCGCCGCCTGCCAGCGCGATCGCTTCGAGCAGGTTAACGTCGTTGGAGCCGAACGGAATGCGGCCGTTCTTCCAGACCTCCCCGAGCGCCGTGAACGTGCGCGGATCGTAGGTAACGAAAATCTGATCCTTCGGCTCGACGAATACATTTTCCGACGGGTTTTCGATGATCGATTGCAGAAGAACTGTGCCGGTCTTTCTGCCACGCGTCAGCGTTACATAAGATTCGTAAGGCTGCTTCGCGGGACCACCAGCCTTGGCGATGGTTTCCATGATTGTTTCGCCAGAAAGCCCAAGCGGCACCATAGATGGCTTACCGACCGCACCAGAGACTGTGACATTACGAGAAGACGTACCGCCACTGCTGATGATGACATCAGGTTCCACTGCCTTGTTGACCAGCGCTTTCAGTACGGCCTGGCGCGCCTGCTCAAGCGTTCTACCACTGAACTGGACCAGGCCAACATAGGGAATCGCAGCCTTACCGTCCGGCTGGACGATCACATCGATATCGGTTTTTTTCGAATCCTGCGTAGAGAAAAGCCCGTCGCCACCGGCTTCGAAAATGGTTACACGCAACTGGTCACCGACACCGATCACCACATTGCGCGCCGCACCGCCGATGCCGAAGCGGCGCTTCAGCATGCCCACGGAAAAGTCCGCGATGGTACGTGCACTCTGGGCATTGACATCGACAACCTCGAAGACAGCCGCATTGGGACGATGAACATCGGAGAAAGACTTACCGGCCTGCCCATTGATCTCGGAAGCCAACGGACCCGCACCTGGAACAGCTTCGCAGCCCGCCAAGCCCGCGCAAACCATGACAACAACAAACCGCTTCAAATTGGCACTCCCGACTGCAAGAAAATCTGGCTCAGCTGATGTCCCATAGCACGGGAAAAAGCCGGACTGCCAGATGTAGAACCATAATAGCTTACGGAAGCTAAAATTTGACCAATAGGCATATTCACTATCTGCTGCCGGTGTTGCCGATATGCCGCGGATTGGCCTTCGGCGAGGACCAGCGTGGAGGCGGATCAGCAAAGGCACCCGGCTGATTGACTTGCTCGCTCAGAAGACGCCGAACGATCTCCGCGATGGCAACCTTGCGGCCTTCCTGATGGTAGAAATTCCCCTTGACCTGGATCGTCGCCGCCAGTGCCTTGATGAAACACTTCAGCAGCGCCTTATCGACGGGTTCCGGCCTGGCCCAGAAGCTGTCGAGGCTGCCCTGGTGGGTAAGGCCGGGTATGTCAAAGACGGCACAGCCGAGGGCCATCGTCGGCACACGCGCCCTGAGACTGTGCAAACCGACGGTGGAGTTCACCACGACGACACCCAAGGCCGTCTTCAGCATAGCCGCAAGATTGCCCTGTTCAATGAAGATCACGCGACTGGCGACATCATGCCTATGCGCAATACGTTCGACCCATCTGCCCCAACGTTCCAGACCGTTGTCCAACGGATGCTGCTTGACCACAAGGAAGGTTTCACTCGGCGCGTGTCTGGCAAAGGATCCGATGACCTCCTCCAGCATTTCACTGAGGTGCTGATAAGGCGAATTGGCGCGGATCTGGTAATCGCTTTGCAATTGCAATGCCAGGATATGGAAGGGCACATGCCCTTTTTCGTAAAGGTCGGTGGGAGCATACGCCTTGCGATGCAACGCGCGCACCACCCATGGCAAATAGTCAACGAGCGCGCTGTAGTATTTGTCGTCGCGGTAGAGCGGGAAAAATGGGCGTCCGAAATAGGCGGTCAGGTTATAAACGACCTCGTTAAACGCTTCCTGACCGAAAGTGTGGGGATAGAGCACGTGCAGATCCGGTGCAGGGAGTTTTTCCGCAATGGCCGCGATAACTTCGCGATCGTTGGGGAAATGCGATAAGCGCCCCATCCCGTTACGCTCGAGTGTAATCCAGTCCGGGCGCAGATAGCCAAATTCCATGGCATGACAACGCGCACCGAGTCGTTGCCCAACCTCACGCGCGACAGCGTGATAGGGCAACTGATCAGCGTAATAGAGAATGTCGGTGATACCCTCCCGCTCGATCAATGCCTCAAGATAGGCCGCCCAGCGCTTGAGTGATCCACGGTAGTTGAGAGCCCCGCGCTTACGCCAATAAAGCTGATCGCCCAGCGAAAAATTGACGCGATGGGTGGGCACCCCGGCCGCCTCGAAGGCGTCGGCAAGTTGCCGCCAGAATGTGGAGGGCGGCCCCTGAAGAAAAAGGATCGAGGATCGCGTCCCGGACGACGGCATCAAAGGACGCACCACAGACTAGAGACAGAGGAGGGCATTCCGAACCATTTTCAACATCACAAACATTTTACCTGAGGATCGGCCGCGACTATAAGTGGCGACCATCCGATGAACAAGACCGCCAGTGACCGTCATGCAACCTTTCGTCTTGCTGATCCTCCAAGGGCCAGCCTCTCCTTTTTTGAGAGGCTTTGCCTCGGCAGCGGAAGGGCGCGGTATTACGGTTCACAAAATCAACTTCTGTCTCGGCGATGCCATGTACTGGTGGCCGCGCCGCGCCACCTGGTTCACGGGCAGGGACGTCGATTGGCCGCAGTTTTTCGAACGCTATTGTAGCGACAAGGGAATAACTGACATACTGATGCTCGGCGACGGTCGGCCAAAGCATGCCGCAGCGATCGATACCGCCCGCAAGCTTGGCATTCGCGTACACGTCTTCGAACATGGCTATCTCAGGCCTGACTGGCTGACGATCGAGCCGGACGGCATGTCCGGCCGTTCCCGCTTTCCCCGCAATGCTGAGACCGTCCGCGCAATCGCCGCCAATGCGCCACCTGCTGATCTCAACGGACACTTCCGGTCGAGCTTTCTGGCCTATGCCCTGCTGGATCTGGCCTTCCACGTACCGAACGTCCTGTTCGGCTGGCTTCTGCACCCGAACTACCGAACCCATGGGCCGGTGCATCCAGCCGTCGAATATGCCGGCTGGATCGGCAAGGGCCTGACTGCACGACGACGCCGCCGCCAAGCAACGACGATCGAAAGCCGATATCTGCCGCCGCCGCCAGCGACAGGACCCCGCTTCTTCCTGTTTCCGCTGCAACTGCCGGGCGATTACCAGATCCGCATCCATGCGCCGATCGGCGACCTTTTCCGGCTTGTCGAGGCCGTCATTCGCTCATTCGCCCGGCATGCGCCAGCAGACGCTCGCCTGCTGTTCAAGACGCATCCGATCGACAACGGCTTGAGCGACTGGCGGCGGAGGATCGCCAGCATGGCGCAGGCACAGGGCGTCGCCGACCGGGTCGACCTGCTCGACGGCGGTGATCTCGATCGGCTGATCGCGCGCGCAGAGGGTGTCGTCACAGTGAACTCCACCGTCGGACTGACGGGTCTGCTGGCCAGAAAACCGGTGATCAGTCTTGGCGCCTCGATCTACGACATTCCCGGTCTGACGCACCAAGGAACCCTGGCGTCTTTCTGGACGAGGCCTCAGGTCCCTGAAGCAGACATGCCCGACGCCCTGGCCCGCGCCCTGATCGCCACCGTTCAGGTGCGCGGCGGCTTTATAGGCAAGCAAGCGATCGAAAGCGGGGCGCGTGAAATGATTGAGCGCATTCTTACGCCCTCGCCCTATCTCTCGCCTCGCACTCAGGGAGCGGCCACATTTCGCTACGAAGCGGAACTATCGGCACTGTAAGTACCAAGACGGCTAACGTCGTCTCGTAGAGTGGTGAAACCAGCGGTAGATCCAAGGCTTGGCGATACCGCCGAGACGGGCGAGCAGATAGAGGCTCGGCGTGAAGAAAATTTCCGAATGGCCTCGATCCAGTCCCCGGACAATCCGCCGGGCCACAGCCTCGGCACTCCACAGACCGGCACTGCCCATCATCCGGACGGCCTCCGGTGGGCGCAGTTTCAGCTCCTCTGCCAGTTGCGGCGTATCAGTGTCAGGCGGGAAGCAGATTGAAATCGCGATCCCGTGTGACCGGGATTCAACCCGCAGCGCCTCGGCAAAACCGACAAGTGCCGATTTCGATGCGCAATAGGCGGTATAGCCGTGCAGCCCAATCAGTCCGGCCCCGGACGAGACGATCATGATCTTCCCCTGTCGGCGCGCTTTCATGCCGGCGTAGACTGCGGAAATGGCATGCACCGTACCATGTAGATTGGTATCCACATGCCGCCGAAACTCGGTACCAGTCAGTCTTTCGAACGGTGCCGGTTTGACCACACCGGCCGATGTCACCAAAATATCGCAGGGGCCGGCAACCGCCTCGGCCGACGCGATCGCTGTTTGAACGGCAGCATCGTCGGATACATCGACACTGAGAATGCCAATGTCATCGCCCGGCCGACCGGTTTCGCTTGCGATTAGTTCCCGCGCCGCTTCCAATCGCTCCAGTCCTCGCCCAATCAGCGTGACCCGCACCCCGCGTTCGACATAGAGACGCGCCACAGCAAGACCGATACCACTCGAACCTCCGGTGATGACGACATGCATGGGCACCTCAGGAGGGTTCAGCGGACTGTATGCGCAGTCAAGGGACAGGCACGTCACACTAAGGTCAGGACTTGGCGAACAGGGCCATCAACTGGCCGGCATCGAACGAGGCCAAGCCGAAATTCTCCTGCTTGAGACGCTCGAGAATCGTTGCCGTGCGATCGACGGCCCGGGCGATCTGTGCCTCTGTATGGGCACTGGTAATAAAGAACCGCAAGCGCGCAAGCCCTTCCGGCACCGCCGGATGGATAATCGGCAGCACGTTGATCCCATCGGCATGCAATTCGTTCGACAGCTGGACGGCCCGCAGCGAATCGGCCACGAGCACCGGCACGACGGAATAGCCCTGGCTCAGCCCCGTATCGAGCCCGCGCTCGCGTGCCAGGTCGAGGAAAAGTCGGCTGTTGTGCCGCAGCTGGTGCGTCCGCTCCGGTTCGGCCTTGAGAATTTCCAGACTGGCGATTGCCGCCGCAGCCAGTGCCGGTGCTAGGCCCACGCTGTAGACGAACCCACCGGCCTGGGCCTTCAGCAACGTGATCAGCGCCTCGTTGCCCGCAATGTAGCCGCCACAACTGCAACTGGTCTTGGACAGCGTTCCCATCCAGATATCGACTTCGCCGGCGGCGATGCCGAAATGCTCGAATACACCGCGACCCGTATCACCGAGAACGCCGAGTGAGTGCGCTTCATCGACCATCAGCCAGAAACCGTATTGCTGCTTGAGACGTAGCAGCGCCGGCAGATCGGCGATGTCACCATCCATCGAATAGACGCCTTCGACGATCACCAGTATCCGCTCGTAGTCTCCCGCCAACGTCTTTAGCACGCGGTCGAGGTCGGCCACATCATTGTGCTTGAAGAAACGGCGCGTCGCACCCGACAGCCGGATACCTGCCAATGCGCTGTTGTGGATGAATTCGTCGTGGATCACCAAGTCTTTCGGCCCGACCAGCGAGCTGATGCCCGCGACATTGGTCAGATAACCGCTGACGAAGCAGACTGCAGTCTCCGCATCATAGACATCGGCGATTTTCTCTTCAAGTTCGGCATGAATGGTCCGCTCACCTGCCACCAGACGGCTGGCCGAAGCCGACACGCCAAAGGTTTCCAGCGCGCCTGCAGCCCGCGCCAGTACGTCCGGATGATGATTGAGGCCGAGATAGTCGTAAGAAGCGAAATTGTCGAAGCTGCGGCCAGCAATTTGCGCGATCGCACCGCTGGCGCCCTCATGGGCTCGATAGAAGGGATTGTCCATGCCGAGATGCTGGCCGGCAAGCTGCTGCATGACGACCTGTTTGTACTCGGGGAGATCGGCGAAGCCTGGCTGCTTACGCGCCGACGTCTGCGCCGCGGCCTGTTCGCCACGGATGCGGCGCCCGTCCTCGACGTCCCTCTGCAACCCCTTCATGCGGTTCAGAATGAACTGCCGTTTGCTCTCATCCATGTCAAAACTCCAAGGCACTCACTCCGACCGATCGGAATTGCCCTCCTGATCGGCTCCGCCGTGACGCCGGCTAAGTTCGTCGAAGATCCGCATATCGTCCGAACCCTCGGCCGCCGTATCCTCGGTATCGCTCCGCGATCTAACCTTCTCATAAAGGCGCCGCGTGATGTCCCCAACCGTGGCGTTATCAGCCAAGCTACTGAGCGGCATGTCGAAGCCGGTATTCTGTTCGAAATTCAAGCCCAGTTCAACGGCCATCAAGCTGTCGAGGCCGATTTCCTTCAGCACGCTGTCCTTGGAAAGACTCTCACGCGAAACCCTGAGGATACTGGCGATTTCCTGGGCGACGATGTCGAACAAGATGTCCTGGGCTTCGGCCTGGGCCTTGCCTTCGGTCATGGCCACAAGGTCGATTTCACCGCCCTCGGACCCGCCGGCATGATGCGAGGCTCGCCGCATCACGACCTCGAACAGATCCTCTCCGACCAACCTCAGATGATGCGCGGCACCCCAGTCGAATTCGGAAACCATCACCACTGCCGCCTCAACGCTGTCCGGCGCGGAAGCGATATAGTCCTCGACACACTGCAGCGCCTCACGCGAACCAATCGCCGTCTTACCGAGGCGACGATCGAGCCGCTGACCTATCTCGCTATTGCGGGCCAGATAGCCGGCATCAGCAATCGCGCCGAAACCGACGGCAAGAGCCGGAAGACCGGCAGAGCGACGGGCCCGCGCCAATCCCTCAAGATAACCGTTTGCCGCGACGTAATTGGCCTGGCCCGGATTGCCGACAAGGGTGGTCACGGACGAGAAGAGAATGAAGTTGTCTAGTCTGTCTGCTCTCGTCAGCCAATCGAGATTGGCCGCCCCCTTAGCCTTGACGTCGATGACCGGCTGGTTGCGCTCACGATTGAGATTGCCGACCAGTGCATCATCTAGGACCATGGCCGCATGAACGACGCTCTTGAGCGGAGCTACCTTGCGGATCGCCGTCAGCATCTTCTCGACGTCCGCCTTCCTAGTCACGTCACAGGCGAAGATATGCGCCTCGACGCCGGCCGCACGCCAGTGCTCGATCGCAGCTAAGGTTTCGGCGTCCGCGACGCCGCGGCGCGAGCATAGCGCGATATGGCGAGCACCCTTCTCAACCAACCACTCGGCTGCAACGAGGCCGAAACCGCCGATGCCGCCGACGACCAGATGCGCGCCATCAGGATCGACCTCCATCTTTCGCGACGCGCGCGAAACGACACGGTCCACACCGGGCTTCGGCGGAAGTACGACGATCTTGCCGATATGCCCGGCATTCTGCATCAGGCGGAACGCATCGCTGATTTCGTCGTGATTGAAAGCGCGGTAAGGAAGCGCCGAAAACACGCCCTCCTCGAACAGCGCGCCGATTTCGGTCAGCATGCGACGTGAAAGCTCCGGATGCAGGACGAGCAATTGGTCGGCGTCGATGCCGAAGTAGCTGACATTGCGTCGGAACGGGCGAAGGCCGATCTTGCTGTCGGCGTAATAGTCACGCTTGCCAAGTTCAAGGAACCGGCCGAACGGTTTGACCAGTGACAGACTTTGCTCCATCGCCTCGCCGAACAGCGAGTTGAGCACGAGGTCAACGCCCTCTCCACCAGTCACCGACAGTACGTCGCCGACGAAACTCAGCGAGCGGGAATCAAAAATATGATCCGCTCCGAGCATCTCGACGAAGCGGCGCTTTTCCTGCGTTCCGGCTGTGGCTATGACCTTAAGCCCCAAGTGCTTGGCAACCTGAAGGGCAGCAAGCCCCACCCCGCCCGCAGCGCCGTGAATCAGGATTGTCTCGCCGGGGCGAGCCCGGCCGAGCTCGACAATTGCGTAATAGGCCGTCAGGAACACGACTGGGATAGAAGCAGCGGCGACAGGATCGACACCGGCCGGCAGCTTGGCCACGCCGGCACGATTGACCGCAACATGGGTGGCAAAGGCCGCAGCCGCGATCGCCATGACCGGATCGCCAACCGAGAGGTCATCGACATCGCTGCCGACGGCGACTACATGGCCGGAGAACTCCATTCCGATCGACGCCCCGGCAAAGCCGTCTTCCAATGCCTCTTCCGGCAGCAGACCCATCGCCCACATGACATCACGGAAATTGAGGCCCGTGGCAGCCACCTCGACCAGGACCTCTTCCGGTCCAATCGGCGGAACGGCATAGCTTTCCCACCGAATGCTCGACACCTGCGACGGCACCTGCTGGTGGATAACGGCAGACTCGAATGCTGTTGTGGCGGCATTCGCCTCAGGCATGGCCCCCGGCACCGCGCGCATTTCGAACACGGTTCCGCCATCTGCGCCGACACACCATTCACGATTGGATACGCCCGGCGCACAAATGGCCGCCACATCGGCGAGCAGTTCGACCAACCCGCGACGCGACGCACCGCTATCTATGCTTTGGACGTCAAGGAAGTCGAACTCGTTACGCAGGACACGCAGGAACGTCCACAGACCCGAACTGACGGCGTCCGCAGCGGGGAGATCGGCGACCGGCGCGCCACCAGGTGCCGCAACCAGAAGCCGGACCGACGCCGCCTTTCTGCCGAGCGAAACACGATAGTCGGCAAGCGCCAAGGCAAAGGCGCTGAGGATCAGGACATTGTCTTGCAGAACCGCCGACCCATCTGCAGCGGCACCGGACGGCAGCGAAACATGGATGACGTCCAGCGGGCCGTCAGCATGACGCTCGAAGAACCCGATAAAACTCTGCTTGTCGGTGGCAAGATCGCCACTGGCGGCAAAGACATCGAAAGCCGCGAAGCCCTGCGCCGCGGCGGCGGCCGACAACGCATCGGCGGAAATCCGTCCGTCGTGAACGAGAAGAACAGGCACTTGCATGGCAGATCCAGTGACCGGAACTGCGGTCGATGCCGTGGCCTTGCCCTTCGTTTCGATCGTGATGACTGGACCGCCGGTCATCTCGCGTAATGTAACATCGGCCGAGCCGAGACCGAGGCCCGACAGAATCTCGCGCCAATCACTGACAGTCGCCAGCGCTCCGATCGGGAACTCTGCCGCCTGACTGCGCGCGAACCAGCCTTCGGAGAGGCCTGAAACGAAATCATGGAACAACGCCGGTGCTTCAACGACGGCGAGCAACCCCTGGGCTCCGGAAAGAATGCCGACGCCCTTCTCCGTGGCAAAGTCCGCTTCGACCAGATTGCGCAGCTGGCTGCTGGCGCTAACCACCAAATCGGCCGGCTCAAGCGCCGCCAGCTCCTCGCGGGATGCGACTTGAACATGTGGCTGGTCCTCAAAAGCGAGTTCCAGGCGATGACGCAAAGCGCCATCCGGTTCATAAATCACCAGTCGCGCACCATGGTCGGCCGCGACCTCGGCAAGACCACGACTAAAGCGAACAGAAGTGCTGCCGAGTTCGAGAATTTTCAGGCTACCTTCAGATGGCCGCTGGTCAAACCATGCGCGAACACCATCAAGAAGGACGGCGATCCGCGAGCGGGCTGCAACTGAATGGATTTCTTGGTGTTCCAGCGTCGCTTCGCTGAGGAAATGATCGCGCCGAGGCGCGCCGTCCTCGCCTACGACCAGCCTACCCTCGCCCTGCGCCAGACGATCAAGCACTTCGCAATAGACATCATTGATCAACACGGCCTCGACGGCACGGTCCGGACAGTCCTTGTAGAGCTCCCCGAGCAGTTCGGCGACCGGCGGCAGCGGGCATTCAGGATCGATGATCCATTCGCCGTTACGCTGCTCGATGAAACCTGCATCGGCGAGCATATGCAAGCCGTTGAACAGGAACATCCGTAGCTCCACATCCTTTGGCATGTCGTCAGCAGAGAAGCTCGGCTTGTCGGCGGCAATCACACTCGCCATATCATGCAGCGACCGCATGATCGCCGCATTGAACAGCAGCGTCTCGTTGTCGAGCCCGGTCTCAGCCAAATGGGCAAAACAAGAAATTGCATCGGGCGCCGAAGCACTGTCCGGCACGGCTCGACCGGCGACAGAAGAGGACAGCGCCTCGTAGTGGAACGAGAGCGCATTCAGCGTCTTGCGCTGCTTAAGATAGGTGCGACGGAACCGGCAATCCTCAAACGTCGCGACCCGCTCTCCGTCGGCGTCAAACAGGTGGAACCGTGCCTTGATCGAGGTCGGGCTCAGCCTGTCGATCTCGATCACCGCCCGCCGGATGGTGGCACCGGTGCGATCAATACGGATCTGGCCGAAACGAACGGGAATATAGGGCGCGCCGCGATGGTCGCCGCTGAACCGGTCGAACAATGCGACCAGACCGTGAAAGACGGCATCGACGGAAACGGGGTTGAGATTATAGCCCAACATCGGATGAGCCGGCGCCGCCGGTTCGCCAAGCGACACTTCTATCAGCCGATCGCCGCGACAGATCGTGCGCTGCATCAGCTGGAAGTGTGGGCCGTAATCGAGGCCGAAATTCGAGGCGATGCCATAGGCCTTTTTCGCATCGATCTCCACGGTAACCGCGATCTGCGGCAGAATAGGGACGGGGCGCGCCTCGGACGCGGTAAGCTTGCGAACACGGGCAACCGCGTGGATCGTCCAGTCGTCCTCGCTCAGCCGCTCACGCGAGCGTATTTCAAGGTCACCGGTTTCCGGAGAGATCAGCGTAGAGAGCTCGATCAGCCGGCTCTCGCTGAGCTCGAGCGGACGGACGATTTCGAGATTGCTGATCTCGACGCGTGACTGCCCATAGAGTTGGCTTGCCGCCGAGACGGCAATCTCGATGAAGCCGCTGCCCGGCAAAATCGAGCGTCCGTCGACAACGTGTTCGGCAAGATCCGGGAACAGATGCGCATCGATATGGTTTTTCCAGGCCGTGCCATTCGGGTCAATGCGCCAACCGACAAGCGAATAGCCGTATTCGCTGTCCCGGCCGTAGATATCGGCCCGGTCGCTGGTCCTGTCAGGCTGGAGGTCGATCCTCTCGAACGGCAGTTCTGGCAGGGAGACGAAAGCATTACGCTTGCCGAACACCTTGGCCGGGTCGACCGCTGCTCCACAGGCAATGGCGCGGGCCATGGCCTGAAGCACAGGGTCGCTGTCGAGGTGACCGTCATCTCGCGACAGCGTGTCGACAACATTGATCGACGCCGACCGCTGCTTGGCGATTTCTGACAGGTATCCGCCAAGAATGGCGCGCGGTGTTACCTCGATGAAGACATTGCAGCCAAGTGCCATCGCCTCTTCGGCGGCCTGCTGGAACCTGACAGGTTGGCGAACATTGCGCCACCAGTATTCAGCAGTCAGCGCGTCGCCGTTGATTGCCGTACCGGTTACGGTCGAAATGAACACGGTATCACCACGACGCGGCGCGATCGGCGGCATGTCGGCCAGGAACGCATCGCGCGACTTGTCAATCAGCGGGTGATGGAAGGGATAGTTGATGTCGAGCGGCTGGACCGCCACCCTGCGCTTGCGGGCACGCTCGCGCAACAGCTTGATATTCTCATAGGAGCCGGAGATCGTCACCGAGTTCGGCGCATTGATCGCCGCGACCTCGAGATCATCAAGTCCGAGCGACCGGATCAGTTCCGCAGCGGCTTGTTCGCCGAGCTTGACGGCGGCCATGGTACCCTCGCCCGCCAGCACGTCCTGGTGCAGCGAACGCTTGGCGATCACCGTCACCGCGTCCTCCAGTGACAGCGCCCCGGCCGCATAGGCCGCAGCCACCTCTCCGACCGAATGACCAAAGCTCGAAGTGGGGCAAAGCCCCATTTCCACCATGCTGTCGGTCAGCGCCGCCTGAATGGCAAACAGCAGCGGCTGAGCAACCTTGGTATCCGCCAGCTTTTGGTCCAGTTCGGGATCGCTGAGCGCCGTCTTCAGATCGATGGGGGATTGCTGCAAGAAAAGCTCGCAGATCCGCTCGAAGGAACAGCGGAAGGCATCGTTATGCCTGAGCGCTTCCAGCCCCATGCCAGCCCATTGCGCACCATTTCCAGAGAAAACCAGCGCAACTTTCGGATCACGCGACAGGGCCTCCCCGGTCTCAGCCAGGCTCTCAGTCCCGCCAAGATGGGCGTCGATGGCTTCAATCGCCTTGGCGCGACCCGCTGCGACGACAAACCGATGGCGCAGCGCCGAACGGTTGGCGCTCGCGGCGGCGATCAGTGCCGAAACATCGAGCTCGGCTGCGGCCGTATCGAGGCGATCGCGATAGTCGGCAAGCAGTCGCTTTAGGCTGCCAGCCGTGTGGGCGCTTATCATTAACAGCCGCGGCGCGTCCACCTCGCTGGCCGTGGACATGGCAGCGACGTTGGATACCAGCGGGTCGGCGATCACGACATGGGCATTGGCGCCGCCGAAACCAAAGGAGTTGATCCCCGCAAGACGGGGCCGATCGCCTTTTTCGAGCACGACCGGCTTGTCCGCGACGCGCACGTTGAGCCCCTGAAAATCGACATCCTCATTTGGTGTATCGAAATGCAACGACGCCGGCAGATAGTTATTCTCAAGCGCAAGCATGGCCTTGATCACGCCCAGCAAACCGGAGGCGGGCTCGGTGTGGCCGATATTGGTCTTAATCGAGCCGATCCACACCGGCTCCTCGCGGCGCATGCCAATCACCTGGCCGAGTGACCAGAGTTCGGCAGGATCGCCGACCTTGGTGCCCGTGCCATGGCCTTCGACGAAAGCGACATCGCGCGGATCAACGGCGTCGCGATAAATGGACATCAGCAATTCGGCCTGCGCCTCGCGCGATGGCAAGGAAATGCCATTGGTGCGACCGGCCGCGTTTATGCCCGAAGCAACGATCCGCGCTCGGCTGCGATCGCCCTCTCGGGCTACGCGCTCGGACGAGCGCAAGACGAGAATGGCACCACCTTCGGCACGGACATAGCCGATGCCGTCATTGTCATAGGCCTTACACAACCCATCCGGAGACAGCATACGCGCCTGGGCAAAGCCGACGAAGGGCATAGGATGCAACAGCATGTTGACGCCGCCGACAATCGCGGTGTCGACAATGCCAGAATTGATGGCACGCACTGCGTGATCGAGGGCTACGAGTGAGGATGAACAGGCTGTGTCAACAGTCAGACTCGGTCCCTTGAGGCCAAAAACGTGGGAGATTCGGTTGGAGACAATCGAGAGCGTATTGCCGGTCATGAAATAAGGACCGGGTGCGGCCGGATCCTCAATAGACAGATTGGCATGATCCAGGCCGGAGGCTCCGACATAGACAGCAACCCGCTCGCCCTGCAGACTTGCCACCGAAAGATTGGCATCCTCGAGCGCGCGCCAAGTGAGCTCTAGCAAAAGGCGCTGCTGCGGATCCATGAACGTTGCTTCGCGCCGCGAAATACCGAACAGGGCCGGATCGAAAGCATGGATATCCTGAAGCACACCCGCCGCATCGGTGTAGTACTTCCCCGGCACGCCCATTTGAGGATGCCAGAACCGCGCACGGTCCCAGCGATCGCCAGGAATGTTCGTGACAGCGCAGGTTCCCGCACGCATCATATCGAACAGTGCCTCAGGCGATCTAGCCCCAGGTGCGGCGCATGCACGCCCGATTACTTCTACTGTCATATACTTATATCGCAGCGTTTCATTGGTTCGCAGCTGATCAGTCTAGCGCCTAATCACGGATGATCCAGATCTCGCATAGGCATTAGACAAGCGATTGTACACCGTCAATTCCTAAACCCGGCTGATATGTGACGATTGCACGGTCTTTCGTTGGCCAATGCACCGACCGACAAAAGGCAGTACAGACCGCCGCGGTTAGTCAACCCCGTCTGGCGCCCGGATAGAAAACAGGATAACCGGCAACCTCTTTTTGCCACAAAATCGATTTCATGTTAGCAATGGCAAAGCGTCGCGAGGCGCTCCCACGAACGAGAAGACATGGGCGAGCACAGGCTAAACAACAATATGTATTTCGTGACACACATGCGCATCGTTTCGGCGCTGCTGATCCGCGAGATGTCGACCCGTTTCGGCAACAAGCCCGGAGGTTATATCTGGGCCCTGCTCGATCCCGTGGCCCACGTGCTGATGCTGACGATTATTTTTCAGGGCATTGCCCATCTGCCGCCGCTCGGTACGAGTTTCACGCTGTTCTTCGCCACCGGTTACGTCGGCTTCTATTTCTATCAGGGCACCACGAACTATCTAGACGACGCACTGAAGGCGAACAAGGCCTTGCTGAGTTATCCCAATGTCGCGCCGATCGACACCTTGGTTGCTCGTCTTTTCCTGCAGTTGGGAACCATGGCTATGGTCGCGGTTATCGTACTCGGCACGATCATCAGCACATTGCACCTGCCCCTCACGATAGACTGGGCCGCAATCCTTTCTGCTGTGCTCGCAGCGGCGCTTCTGGCCTTCGGTGTCAGTCTGGCCAATACAGTTCTTTTCCTCCGCTCCCCTCTTTACGAGAAACTTTATCAAATCGCCATGAAACCATCCTTCATGCTGTCTGGAGTTTTCTTTCTGCCCGACGCTCTTCCGCATCCCTTTCAGGACATCATTACCCTTAACCCGGTCATCCACATCGTGGCACTGTTTCGCAAGGGATTCTATGCTGAATATCGCGCGACTGCTCTGGACCTTAACTACCTTATGGGCTTTATTTTCATCTGCCTGATGGGCGGCCTGACGCTCTTCACCCTTTCCACCAGGACGCTGCGTAACGAATGATCCGGTTAGAACAGGCTTCCAAATTCGTTTACGCCCGAGGCACGAAGAAGCCGATCCTTGATGGCGTATCGCTCGTACTGAAGCGCGGCCGAAGCGTCGGCCTCCTAGGGCGTAACGGCGCGGGCAAGTCCACCCTGCTGCGCCTGTTTGCCGGCACCATAAGACTGGACGGTGGACGCATCGTTCGCGAAGGCCGCATCTCTTGGCCACTCGGCTTCCAGGGCAGTTTTCAGGCGAACTTGACAGGCGAGCAGAATGTTCGGTTTGTGGCACGCATCTATGGGGTGGATTCTGAAAAACTGATCGACTATGTTGCCAATTTCGCTGAACTTGGCGCTTTTTTCCGCTCTCCGGTCGGCACCTATTCTTCAGGCATGAAAGCGCGACTGGCATTCGGCTTGAGCATGGGCATCAAATTTGATTATTATCTGGTCGATGAAATTACCGCAGTGGGCGATGCAAACTTCAAGAATAAGTGCCATGAGGTCTTCAGGACGCGCCTCGCCGATTCAGATGTGATCATGGTATCCCACAGCACTGGAACAATCCGGGATTACTGCGATTGTGGCATTGTGCTGGAAAAAGGCAAACTGACCTATTTCGACAATGTCGAGGATGCGATCCGCGTCCACGACAAGAACATGAAGGATAGCTGACGACATGGCAATTCCCGAAAACGCGGCCGGCTCCAAGATAGTGCCGCCCAAGCTGGATGAGTCCTCTGCCAAACCGAAACAGCATCCGAATGTGCGGATTCTGGAAGGCCTACTGGATGAAAGCAAGAGAAAGGGCCGCGCGGTCCGGTTGAGGAAGATCTCTCCACTTCTCAAGATCCGGCACCTCGTCATAATCGCCGCCTTCGTCGTATTGGTTGCCATTCCCAGCACGCTCGCATCGCTCTATCTCGCCTTCGTGGCGCAGGACCAGTACCATAGCTCCGCCTCCTTTGCGGTCCGTAGCATCATATCCTCAGCTGGCGCATCCGACATCATGGGCATGTTCACCCAGACAACGGCAGGCAGCACGGTAGCAGACTCCTATATCCTGATGGATTATTTGCTCAGCGAGCGGATGGTGGAAGACGTCGATTCGCGTTTCGACCTTGACGCTACCTTCGCGCCGCGTGGCGGAGACTATTTCTTCGGATTGGCTGCCGGCCAGCCAATTGAGGACAAGTTGAATTACTGGCGCCGTATGATCACGGTGGATTTCGACAATGCCTCGGGCATCCTCCAGCTCCATGTAAGAGCATTCGACCCCAAGAAGGCGCAGGAGATCGCAAGCTTCATTCTTACCCGCTGCGAGATCCTTATAAATGATCTTTCCACGACAGCGCACGAGGAAACCCTAAAGCTAGCCCGGCAGGAAATCACCATTGCCGAGAAGCGCCTGACGGACGCTCGCATGGCATTGCGTGAATTCCGCGATGTTTCGCAGGATGTAGATCCGGTTGAGGGCGCCAAACTCGCGGTCCAGCTGGTCGCGGGTATGGAACAGCAGCTCGCCAAGCTCAACGCAGAACTAGAGGTCGCTCGCTCGCAGATGGCGGAAGATACGCCGCGCATTCGCGTGATCAAGACACAGATCTCCGCACTGGAATCTCGCATTGAGACGGAGAAGCAACGGATCGGCAGCGGCATAGCCGAAGCAAAAACGGATCGGACCACCACGGACCTGACCAATTCCGACGTTTCGGGGCGGCTACAGCTCTACGAGAAGCTACAGCTGGAGCATGAGTTCGGCGAGAAAACCTATGCCGGAGCATTGGCATCATTGGAAAAGGCGCGCATAGACGCGACTGGCAAACAGCGGTATCTGGCGGTTTTCATCCAGCCCACACTGTCACAAATGGCCCAATATCCGAACCGCCTTCTCTATGCGGTCCTGGTGTTCCTCGGTGGCATGTTTGTCTGGGGCATGGCAACGCTGCTCTATTACAACATCCGCGACCGAGCTTGAGGCGGCATCACCTCACTTTCGATCACGAAAAGGGCCCCCGATCATTGATCGGGGGCCCTTTTCTATGGCGTTCTCAAATAAGCCTGCAAGAACTTAAGCAGCTTCTTCCTGCGCGTCGTCCTCTTCAACACCCTTGCCGCGCTTCGGGCCCTTGGCGAGATTGACCTCGACGAGGCGAACGGCCTCAGTTTCGGACATTTTATTCACAGCAGCGATTTCGCGGGCAAAGCGATCAAGAGCCGCTTCATAAAGCTGACGCTCGGAATAGGACTGCTCAGGCTGATTCTCTGCGCGAAAAAGATCCCGTACCACTTCAGCGATCGAAATCAGGTCGCCGGAATTGATTTTGGCGTCATATTCCTGCGCACGCCGCGACCACATGGTGCGCTTGACGCGGGCCTTGCCCTGCACGACCTTCAGAGCACGCTCAACGAAATCGGTTTCCGAGAGCTTACGCATACCGATGCTCACGGCTTTGCCAACCGGAACCTTGAGACGCATCTTATCCTTCTCGAAGTCAATCACGAAAAGCTCAAGCTTCATGCCGGCCACTTCTTGCTCTTCGATAGCGGTGATGATACCGACACCATGTGCCGGATAGACGATCGATTCGCCAGTCTTGAAGCCTTGGCGCGTCGAAGATTTTTTCTGCTGGGTCGTCATTCGTTTCAAAAACTCCCTGTTATGCTCCCGGCATCGCCGGTGCCGGGTCGGTCAGGCCCGGATGAGACGGGGGAAACCGTCGGGTCACTCCATCCTGATCCAACCCGCCACGCAGAACATCCCATCGTCGCAACAGCAACGCGACCGCTAAGGCCGCTAGTGTCACCGTAACCGCGCTGAACGATGGGTTTGCTTTCGTGATGGTTCAGGGCATAAAAATGCCGTGAAGTGGAACAGTTCAATCATGCTACCACAAAAATACGCGGAAATCAATATTTTACTGACGCACTGCCACAATGCGGCCGCGCACGCCCCAAATAGATGAGTTTCTCGTGCGCCTCTCTGACCGTAGCGATCCGCTTCCAACTGCGGAGCGGCGCAAATAAATCAATCACCGGCGCCCGGCTTGGCAGAAAAGTACTGTTCATACTTCCCAGGAACCCCGTCCATCTCTTTGGCCTCAGGCAACGGATCCCGCTTTACCGTAATGTTGGGCCAGATCTTGGCATAATCGGTATTGATCTGAAGCCACTTGTCGAGACCCGGTTCGGTATCCGGCTTGATTGCTTCAGCCGGGCATTCCGGCTCGCAGACACCACAGTCGATGCACTCGTCCGGATGAATGACGAGGAAGTTCTCACCTTCGTAGAAGCAGTCGACCGGACAGACTTCAACGCAGTCGGTATATTTGCAGCGGATACAGTTGTCAGTGACTATATAAGTCATGCGGCACTCCAGGCTCTCGTTTCGGCGCAGGCAACGGTAGCCTTGCTCGCTTCGCATTCATCGCTCATCCGGTCAAACACATGATGCAGAAGCTCGGCTCGGCTGAATAGACACCGTCAGCTACTGTGTTATCCGGGCTATAGCAAGGATAAACAATTCTGAAAATAGCTGCTGAAGCGGAGAGTTTTCTAATCATCGAACCAAGCCTCGTCAGGCTGGAGGCGATCGATCGCTCGCCTTTCCTTCTTGGTCGGGCGTCCAGATCCTGGAAGCCGAGAGGCTTGCTCAAGCGACCTCAACCCGTCCTCATCGCTTGGAAGAGGCGTCAGGTCTTCATAAAGTAGCCGCGCCTCGTCATAGGGGCCCCGCCGAACGCCCGAGTTGAGGACGAGAAGCACGATGTCGCGCCTATTCAGAGCGACCTCAATCCGGTCGCCCGGACCGATCACATGGCTGGATTGGCGCACGATGTGACCATTTACGCGCACACGCCCGCTGCTAATCCGCTCCTTGGCGAGGGTGCGGGACTTCGCAATACGGGCAAAGAAAAGCCACTTGTCGATGCGCTGGCGCGAACCGCTCAGTGGCTGCTTCTCGGCCATGTTACTTCTTCATCTGCTCCTTGAGAGCTGCAAGCTTGGCAAAAGGCGAATCCGGATCAATCGGCTTCTCCTTACGCGGTGGCTTCGCCTCAAAACGAGCCTGTTGCGGCTTTCCATCGCGGTCAGACCGATTGGGCCGCTCCTTCCGATCGCCCTTGTGCCCAAAGCCACTACGACCGCCGTCCTTGTCCCTGCCCTTGCCGCCCTCGCCATCGCGGCGACGATCGTCACGCCTGCCTTCGCCCTGCGCTTCGGCCGCACCACGGTTGGCGCCCCGACTGCCCTGACGTGGGCGCTCGCCGTTCGGCCGCGCATTGCGCTGACTATCGCTACGACCACCCGGACGCCACAACAGCACCGGCTTCGGCTCGGTGGCGGCAGCATCTTCACCAGAAACCTCTGCCTTTGTCACCGCGTCATCAATCGGAGCATCTGCTTCGACGACAACCACTTCCGTCACGGCGGGCGTCTCGCTTGTTGCGCTTTCCTCCACCACAGCGGTTTCGACAACAGGCTCAGCGTCAGGCTGCTCTGCGGCTGTAGCCTTGGCTTCGTCCGCCTTCTGTTCGGACGCAGCCACCGGTTTCTGTCCGGCCAGGAAGGCCTCAGCCTCTTCGGCCGTGACGCTATCGGCGCGATAGCCAAGCCCCTTGAGAATCTCTTCCATGTCGTCCGGGGTGGCACCTAGAATGGAAAGCATGGCAGTCGTCGTCGTAAACCGACGGCCGTCATACGCGCCGTCGGGACGCTGTGTCGCGCCAGGCTTCCACTGGAGCAGCGGGCGAATGAGGTCCGCAAGGCGCTCAAGAATGTCGATCCGCACCGCGCGCTTACCAAGGAAGCGGAAACCCGCCAGCTTGTAAAACATCCGCTCATAGCTCGGATCGGTCACAACCGAGGTACGGCCGGCGGCGAGCACCGGAATGAGGTCGCCATAGCCGGGCTTGTCGAGCCCATCGTTCTTCAGCGCCCAAAGAAGCGTGATCAGCTCGGCCGGGGCAGGCTTGAGCAGCGCCGGCATGAAGATGTGATAGGCGCCGAACCGGACCCCATAGCGGCGCATCGAGGCGCGTGCGTCCTGATCGAGCGATTTGACGTCATCGGAAACGTCGCGGCGGAACAGGACGCCAAGGCTCTCCACCAACTGGTAGGCCAAGCCCTTTGCCAGACCCTGCAGGTCCTCGGCCCGCGACAGGTCGTCGAGCGGCTTCAGGATGGTCGAGATGTGATGGTTGACGAAGCGCTCGATGCGGGCGACGACGTGATCGCGAGCATTGCCGGCCAGTTGCTCGTCGGCAAGCAGGATGACACGCGGATGCAGCATGTGGTCCGAACCGGCGAGCTTGGCCACCGGATCGCCGAGCCAACGCACCAAACCGTCCGCACTGACCGCCAGATCGCCGTTGCCTGCCGCATGAAGACGCGCGGCGCGCGCTTCGAACTCGAGCCCGAGCGCCCGGTGCGCCGCAGACTCGACAGCCTTCGCATCCGACCCCTCCATGCCTGATATGGGCGTGAACCGGAAACCGGCGAGTTGTCCCATGTGATGTCCTTCCACGAAGACATCGCCGTTTACACTGATTTCAGCTTCCAACATCGCATTCTCTCTCAAGCGCTTCATGAGCACAGATGTCCTGCGATCAACAAAGCGTTTCGTCAACCGTTCATGTAGCGCATCGGACAATCGGTCTTCGATTTCCCGCGTCTTTTCTTGCCAGTGTGTCGGATCGGCAAGCCAACCCGGTCGGTTCGATACATAAGTCCATGTTCGGATCTGAGCAATCCTCGCGGACAAGGTATCGATCTCACCGTCCGTTCGATCGGCCCGCCGCACCTGTTCGGCCATGAAATTCTCGTTGACCGTACCATGGCGGACGAGATCGAAAAACAGACTTTGGATAAGATCGGCATGCTGTGCAGGCGTGATGCGCCGATAGTCTGGAAGCGCGCAGGCCTCCCACAGCTTCTCCACCCGCTCAGGACTGTCCGCGAGATCACGCACTTCCGGATAACGAGCGAGGAATTCCAACGCCTGCTGGTCGATCGCCGGTAGTGCCTTCGTCAACCCCTCGACCCGCGGCGCCGCCTCAAGGCTGCGCAAGAGAGCCTGGACCGAGGAAAAATCGAAGCGAGCGGTACGCCATTGCAGCACCTTGACGCTGTCGAATTCGTGTCCCTCCAACCGCTCGACCATTTCCTCCTCGAACGGATCGACCCGTCCCGTGACGCCGAAGGTCCCGTCCTTCAGGTGGCGCCCGGCGCGACCGGCAATCTGGCCAAGTTCACCCGGATTGAGATTGCGGAACTGGTAGCCGTCGAACTTGCGGTCCTGGGCGAATGCGACGTGATCGACATCCAGGTTGAGACCCATGCCGATCGCATCGGTCGCCACCAGGTATTCGACGTCACCTTCCTGATAAAGCGCCACCTGGGCGTTGCGCGTGCGAGGGCTCAGTGCTCCGAGAACAACGGCCGCCCCGCCGCGCTGGCGGCGGATGAGCTCGGCGATCGCATAGACCTCATCGGCCGAGAAGGCGACGATGGCGGTTCGCTGCGGCAGGCGGGTGATCTTCTTCTGCCCCGCGTAGAAAAGCTGCGACAGACGGGGCCGCTCGACCACGGTAATCCCCGGCAGCAACTGCAGGAGAATGGGCTTCATTGTCGCCGAACCGAGCAACAGGGTCTCATCCCGTCCGCGCAGATGCAGGAGTCGGTCAGTGAAAATGTGCCCACGTTCCAGATCGCCGGCCAACTGGATCTCGTCGATCGCCACGAACGATGCCTTTGTCTCCCGCGGCATGGCCTCGACAGTGCAGACGGAAAAGCGGGCGCCGGGCGGCGTAATCTTCTCTTCGCCGGTAACGAGAGCGACCTGCGAGACTCCGACCCTTTCGACCAGCCGACCATAGACCTCCCGCGCCAAGAGGCGCAGCGGCAGTCCGATCATGCCGGAGCCATGGGCGATCATGCGATCGATGGCAAAATGAGTCTTGCCGGTATTGGTCGGCCCCAGCACAGCAGTGACGCCGCGGCCGCTCAGGATCATGGGTTGCGAATTCAACGACGGCTCCGCGCTAAAATGGATCGTCGAACACCCTTGTCGGCGGCCGGCGAACTTGCCCACACATGGCGACGATTGCCGACAAAGGCAAGCCGCCCTGACTGTGATAGGCGTAATTCGCCCCTCCACTGATCAAAGGAAAGCACACTGAGACCGTTGAAAGGTCCATAAGAGCCACGATGGAACAGTCTGGGAACGAATCAGCGACGAATCGCCGACTCGTAGTGATTCCGGATTTGTTCACTGCTACATATCGGCCATCGCGGCAGGCTTCATACGAAATGCTGATCCAATCAATACCTTCAGCGGAAGCGCCAGATCGGCAACGTAATCGCCGGCTTCATCGACCCGCAGGCCTTTGTGGCAAACGCATTACGTGGCCGCCGGACGAAACAGTCTGCGCTCAGGCTCGGCGGCGCCATATTGAGCAGGACTTCTCGCCGATGCCGATTCAGAGTGCGGAACAATTGCGAACCTGGGGAATTAAGGTGTCACGATAGTGGAATTTCGCATTCGCCGTTGGAGAGGAGTGCCATGTTGAGTACAATCCTTGTCGTCATCTTAATTCTGCTGCTGGTCGGGGCATTACCCAATTGGGGCTATAGCCGCAACTGGGGCTACGGTCCGTCTGGCGGCCTCAGTCTTGTGGTCCTCATTCTTGTCATCCTGCTGCTCATGGGCCGGATCTGAGCGGTCTAGAAACCGAAGAGGAATAACGACGATGAAAAAGACCCTTATCGCTCTTGCTTTAATTGCGCCTCTTGCCTCCTGCACCGCCACGGAACGTGGCGCTGGAGTCGGGGCGGCAACAGGCGCAGTCATCGGTGGTGTCGCCACCAATTCTGTCGGCGGGGCGGCTGTCGGGGCGGTGATCGGCGGCGCTGCCGGCGTCTTGATCGCCCAGGCCGACCGCCGCGGGTATTGCATCTACCGCGACCGCTACGGTCGTCGTTACGAAGCCCGTTGCCGCTAAAGCCCCCCCCCAACACATTGGCAGAAAACCGCTGGCCCACCACCAGCGGCTTTTTGCCACCCTTAAATGGCGGAACGTTAACATCTCGATCAAAGCCGGAACGAATCAGCGACGAATCACAGACACGATGATTTTCCTGATCTGTTCACCACGAGATGTTGTGAAACAACAAAATGTTAACCATACGGAGTGGTGGATATTAAGGTTTCGTGGCTGTGATCAAGTTCCACACGTTAACGATTGGGACCCAGTCTTTGGCGCAACAGGAAATACTGTTCCAAGCCAGCATCCCTAAGCGCCTCGGCGCGGCTGGCGGGGTGATCATCAAAGGTGATCGATTGTTGAAACTGACTGACCGTCAGATCGATACGTTGGCCATCGATGCGGTTGTAGAAATGGGTACCGCCCGGAACCTGTGTCGTGACGATCTGCCCGCCGAACAGGTCCTGCACGACGAGACACGTCACGCTGCACTGCCCCATTGCCGGATTTTCCGGCGTCCATTTGTACGACGTGCCTGACGACCAGGCCCGCTTCCAGGCGACGACAAGAACCTGCACAGTCGGGAACGGCGACCTCATGAGAGCTTCCATGGCAAAGCGGCCCCTCTTCGGGGCCGCCTCTCAAATGGGCCCAAGACCATACTCAGACGACGAATTGCCCGCCATTGGCAGAAATCGTCGATCCAGTGATGAAACCAGCGTCGTCTGACGCGAGAAACACGACGATGCGCGCAATCTCTTCCGGTTCGCCAAGACGGCCGACCGGGATCTGCGGGATGATCCGCTCGTTGAGCACCTTTTCCGGGACCGCACGCACCATCTCAGTGCCGATATAGCCGGGGCAGATCGCGTTGACGGTGATCCCCTTGGCCGCTCCCTCCTGGGCGAGCGCCTTGGTGAAGCCGAGATCGCCGGCCTTGGAGGCGGAATAGTTGACCTGCCCCATTTGCCCCTTCTGGCCATTGATAGACGAAATAGTGATGACGCGGCCAAAATTACGGTCACGCATGCCGGACCAGATGGGGTGCGTCATGTTGAAGACACCGTTGAGATTGGTGTTGATCACCTCGTTCCACTGTTCCGGCGTCATCTTGTGAAACATCGCATCGCGCGTGATGCCGGCATTGTTGACGAGGATCTCGACCGGGCCCAGCGTTGCCTCAACCTTGGTGATACCCTCGACACAAGCCTGGTAGTTGGAAACGTCCCACTTGAAGGCGTGGATCCCCGTCTCCGCCTCGAAGGCCTTGGCCTTCTCATCATTGCCGGCATAATTTGCCGCAACCTTGTAGCCCGCAGCCTTGAGCGCGATCGAAATCGCCGCCCCGATACCCCGTGTTCCACCCGTTACCAATGCTAGTCTGCTCATGTCCTGTTTCCCCTCACAGCATAATCAAGCGCCCACCGGCCCTTCTCGTGGAGCCGTTGTTAGGACAGTTTCATGTCAAGCAGATGGACCTCACGCGCGACTTTGAAGACCGCGCCGGTCGCGCTGCATGCTTCAGAGTGCCTCCAGGCACATGGCGATACCCATTCCGCCACCGATGCACAGCGTGGCGAGGCCTTTTTTCGCCCCGCGACGCTTCATCTCGAACACCAGCGTGTTGAGCACGCGCGCACCCGATGCGCCGATTGGATGACCGATGGCGATCGCTCCACCGTTGACGTTGACGATCGAAGTATCCCAGCCAAGATCCTTATTGACCGCGCAGGCCTGGGCGGCAAAGGCTTCATTGGCCTCAACCAAATCGAGGTCCGCAACGCTCCAGCCGGCTTTCTGCAGAGCCTTGCGCGAAGCTGGGATCGGACCGGTTCCCATGATCTGAGGATCGACGCCGGCTGTTGCCCAGGAAGCGATACGCACCAGCGGGGTGATGCCACGGCGCTGAGCCTCGGCTTCGGTCATGAGCAGGGCCGCGGCCGCGCCGTCGTTGATGCCGGAGGCGTTGCCGGCGGTGACCGTGCCTTCCTTATCGAAGGCCGGGCGCAGCTTGGTCATGCTCTCGAGCGTCGCGCCGATGCGGATATATTCGTCAGCATCGACGGTCACATCGCCTTTGCGGCCCGGCACCACGACCGGAACGATCTCGTCCTTGAAGCGGCCAGCCACCTGAGCGGCCTCAGCCTTGTTCTGCGAGGCAAGGGCGAAGACATCCTGCTCATCGCGCGTCAACTGGAACTGGCGAGCGACATTCTCGGCAGTCGTACCCATGTGGTAGCCGTAGAAGGCATCGGTCAGGCCGTCCTTGATCATCGTGTCGACCATCTTCAGGTCGCCCATCTTGATGCCCGCCCGCAGATGGGCGCAATGCGGCGCCATCGACATAGACTCCTGACCACCCGCGATGATGATCGTCGCATCGCCGGTCGCGATCTGCTGCATGCCGAGAGCGACGGCACGAAGGCCCGATCCGCAGAGCTGATTCACGCCCCAGGAGGTGGCCTCCTGGGGAATGCCGGCCTTCATTGCCGCCTGACGAGCTGGATTCTGGCCCTGGCCGGCGGTGAGCACCTGACCGAGGATCACTTCATCAATTTCCTTGGGGTCGACACCCGCCCGCTCCAGCACCCCCTTGATGACGGTCGCACCAAGATCATGAGCCGGAACATTGGCGAAAGCGCCGTTGAAGGAACCGACCGGCGTACGCGCGGCGCTGGCAATGACGATGGATGAACTGCTCATGGACGCCTCCTCAAATCTTTATGTTGTTGACTGAGAAACTGGCAAAGCTTTCGGTCGAAGTCAAATAGGAAGAGTGCCGCCGATTTCGTTCCTTAGTTGTACCCTCTTGAGTTTCATCAAATGCGAGTGCCGCATCGCACAAAGAGATTGTCACCACCCTCGATTTGCGCTTACACTTGGTATGGGAAGAGCAAAAATCCACAAAATCAACGAGATTGGGAGAGAAATATGGCCAAAGCCGAAGGCGAGATCGTCATAAAGAAATATGCCAATCGACGCCTCTACAACACGGGCACCAGCACCTACGTGACGCTGGAAGACCTGGCCAAGATGGTCAAGAAGGGGGAGGAGTTCACCGTCCAGGATGCCAAGTCCGGCGATGACATCACCCATTCGGTTCTGACCCAGATCATTTTCGAGCAGGAGTCGAAGACAGGCAATACGCTGCTGCCAATCTCCTTCCTGCGCCAGCTGATCAGCTATTACGGCGACCAGATGCAAATGGTCGTGCCGAGCTTTCTCGAGCACTCGATGAAGGCCTTCACCGAACAGCAGGTCCAGATGCGCGAGCAGATGACCAAGGCCTTCGGTGAAACGCCGCTGACCAAGAATTTGCATGCCCCGATGCAGCTCATGGAAGAGCAGGTCAAGCGCAACACCGAGATGTTCCACCAGGCGATGCAGATGTTCTCGCCCTTCCTTGGAACCCAACCGCCGAAAGAGACCAAGAAGGCAGAGGCGAAGGACATAGACGAACTCAAGGAACAGCTGCGCACGTTGCAGAGCAAGCTCGACAATCTCTGAGCCACCGTCGACAGAAACTGTCGCACGACCGTGATGGGCAGGAGTCATCTCCTGCCCTTTTTGCATTGTCGAACGAGGAGGTCGGCTCAAAGACCGATGGAAACGTCCCGGCCCGCCGAGCGGATCGACACGGTGAAACCGCCGACCACATCGATGAAGGCAATCGTCATCAGGATGAAGAAGGTCTGGGTAGCCGCCCCCTTGACCAACAGGAATTCGACCAGAAAGGCGATGAAGACCAGCATGGACAGCAGGTGGTTTATCAGCGATCCGGAACCGTTCATCGTTGCCTTGAGAATCTCGAAGAAAAGGATGACGAGCGACAGCAGGATCAGGACATCGCTGACGGACATGACCCAGACGGCCCCCGACAGCATCGAAAGGGACAGCAATTGCTGGTCCAGAACGTCAACTCCGCCGGCTCCGAAAAGACCGAGCATGGCCAGATTGTAGAGTGCCAGCGGCAGGATCATAAGGGGAATGGCGGAGAGCATGGCAAGTCCTCGGTCGATGGAAGGCATGAGCCGCCGGCAAGCCGGGCGGCGAAGCGAGGATTTAGCCGCCAGACCCTCCAAAAAGTAAAGGCCGGCTTAACGCCGGCCTTAAAAAGTCACCCGAAAATTAGGATGTTATGCGCTTTCCTTGGGCGTCAAAACCTGACGGCCACGGTACATACCGGTTTTCAGATCGATATGGTGCGGGCGCCGCAATTCGCCGGAGTTCTTATCTTCGACGTAGGTCGCAGCCTTCAGCGCGTCTGCAGAGCGGCGCATACCGCGCTTGGACGGGCTTGTTTTTCTTTTTGGTACAGCCATTTTACTTACTCCACATGACGGGCAAAACAGGATTCCGCAGCCGGATGAGGCCGAACAGCACCTGTCTCGATCTCGGAATTTCGCGCGCTTATACATGGGCTGCGGGGCTTTGACCAGTCCCCGGCTGATTTTTTTCGGTGGCCCGGGTCCGCGCCAACTTTCAGGCCTCGTCCTCCGGCACGACCCACGTCTCGGCGAGCGCGGCATCGCGCCAGGCAATCCAGGCCGTATGGCTCTCCATCGCCTGCATGTAGTCGCGCGTATCCGCCGCCTTGACCAGATCGTAAACCTTGAAGCGATTGACCACCGGCGCATACATTGCGTCGGCAGCGGAAAACTCCCCGAACAGGAAGGGACCGCCGGAACGCTGTCGCATGTCGCGCCAGATCATCTCGATATGCGCCACATCGCCGACAACACCCTGCGGCAAATCAATCGCCCGGATCTCACGGCGAATGTTCATCGGGCAGGCTCCGCGCAGCGCCCGGAAGCCGGACAGCATTTCCATCGAGATCGATCGCGCCATAGCACGATCGCCCCTGTCGCTCGGCCAGAGGCCGGCGTCGGGATAAAGCTCGGCGGCATATTCAATAATCGCAAGTGATTCCCAAACCCTGAGATTGCCATGGTGGAGAACCGGCACGCGACCGGTCGGGGAAATCTCTAGGAACTTCGGATTGCCGGCATCGAAATCGAAAGGAATCAGTTGCTCCTCGAAGGGAATGCCGCATGCGGTCAGCGCAATCCACGGACGGAACGACCAGGAAGAATAATTCTTGTTACCGATATAAAGAATGAAAGGGTCCATCGCCGCGCTCCCGATTGCCAATGTTCCGGGCAAGACTAAGGGTCTCCCTATTCCGGCACCAACCAAAGTTTTGAAAGTCACTCATAAAGGCAAGTGATATAAGCACCCGACCGCTTTGCGCGCCGGTCCACCAAGGCCGCCAACCGTTTCATGCCCTTGCCCGGCTTGCCCGCTACCCGCTCGATCGGGTTAGGAAGCGAAACGGCAAGCAACGCCGCCTGGCTCGGCGTCAGTTTTGCGGCCGAGGTCTTGAAATGATAACGGGCTGCCGCCTCAATGCCATAGACGCCAGGGCCCCATTCGGCGATGTTGAGATAAATCTCCATCGTCCGCTTCTTCGACCAGATCGCGTCAGCGAAAATAGCGAGCGGCAACTCCAACCCCTTTCGGATCAGCGACCGGCTGTTCCATAGAAAGAGATTCTTGACCGTCTGCATCGGGATCGTGCTGGCCCCTCGCGTCGCCTCACCCGCCAGCGCGTCGTCAACCACGCCTTTCATCTGCTCCCAGTCGACGCCCATGTGCGAGCAGAACTGGCCGTCCTCCGACATCATCACAGCGCGGACCAGATGCGGCGAGATCTCGTCAAAGCCCACCCACTGCCGGTCATAGCCCTGAAAGATCGCAAGATCGGCCAGCATCAGCGTCGAAACGGGATGAATGAAGTCCAGTCGATAGAACGGGATCAACACATAGGGCAGCAGTAGAAAGGCGAGCACGATGCGCAGAAGCTCCCGCACCAGCCTCTTGGACCTGCGCGGCGCTGCCATATCGCCATCCTCATCGCTTCCGAAATCGCTGTTGTCCGCCAAGAAGGACCTACCCTGGTGTCTTCGAGTGATCTTTCCTCTTAACGAGGCTCGCCATCGATAGCCAGACAGCTTGCGAGGCAGCGCGGCTTTTCCCGGCCAGATTCCCGTTGCCAGTCCCTCGCCCCCATGCCAAATAGCCGCGACGGAGGCCCTGATGACCCCATTCGAAGCAAAGCTCAACACTGTGGCCAAGCGAACCGAAACGCTGCTGGAACAGCTCCTATCGGAAGAAGCCCGACCGCAGGAAGTGACACGCCCGGCCCGCCTGGCCGAAGCCATGCGCTATGGCGCACTGAACGGCGGCAAGAGACTTCGCCCCTTTCTGGTCTTCGAGAGCGCGGCAATGTTCGGCGGTGACGAGATGGCGGCCCTCAGGGTCGGCGCGGCGCTCGAATGCCTGCACAGCTATTCGCTGGTCCACGACGACCTGCCGGCCATGGACGACGACGATCTGCGCCGCGGCAAGCCGACGGTCCACATCGCCTATGACGAGGCAACTGCGATCCTCGCTGGCGATGCCTTGCTGACTTATGCCTTCGACATCATCGCCGCGCCGGAAACGCAAATCGTCGATCGCGCCAAGATCGAGCTCGTGCTAGCCCTCGCCCGCGCCGCTGGCGTTGGTGGCATGGCCGGTGGCCAGGCGCTCGATCTGGCGGCCGAGAAGCAGGCTCCCGATGTGCACGGCATTGTGATGCTCCAGGCGATGAAGACCGGCGCACTGATCCGGTTTGCCTGTGAGGCCGGTGCCGTTATCGCCGGCGCCTCGGAAGATGACCGCGACCGCATGCGCCGTTTCGGAGAGATCATCGGCCGCGCCTTCCAGCTGGCCGACGACTTGCTTGACCTGACGTCCGATGCCGCAACGCTGGGCAAGGCCGCCGGCAAGGACGCCGCCCGCGGCAAGGGCACACTGGTCGCGCTCAGGGGCCAGGCCTGGGTGGAAGCCGAACTCGATCGGCTGGTTGACGAGGCAAGCGCCCTGATCGCCGTCTATGGCGAGCGCGCAGCTACGCTGATTGAAGCCGCTCGTTTTGTTGCCAACCGCAAAGCATGACCCTTTTCGTGCCAGCCACTGGTCCGACCCATCAATTCCCGAAAGGTCCGGATCAAATCATCTGACGTGTCCGGGGCACGTGCCGACGCTATGCTCAATCGTCCATCCACGGGAACGGGGTTTACTGATGACCGATATCGCCCAGCACCTGCCACAGATCTTTACGGCCTATCTCGTCTATCTTGTCGCGGTGGTCAGCCCCGGCCCCGCCGTCATGGCGATCGCATCGACATCAATCGCCGAGGGGCGCCGCTCCGGGCTTGCGATGGCGGCCGGGGTTTTGGCCGGCTCGTTCACCTGGGCCATGGCGGCCTCAATCGGCCTGGCCGCCGTTCTCACCCACTACGCGAGCGTCCTGCAGGCCGTGAAGATCGCGGGCGGGCTTTATCTTCTCTACCTTGCCTATAAGTCGCTGCGCTCGGCAAGCCGCGGGGACGATCCACTGCAGGCGCCCCCGCTTAAGGCACAGCCGGTGAGAAGCATCAGGCGCACCTTCCTGCTCGGATACGCCATCCACCTGACGAACCCCAAGGCAATCTTCGCTTGGCTGGCGATCATCTCGCTCGGACTGCCGCAAGGCGCCCCGGCCACAACCGTGGCGCTGATCGTTGGCGGCTGCCTGCTGACCGGCATGATCGTCTTTTCAGGCTATGCCTTGTTGTTTTCCACTGCCCCCGTCTTTCGCACCTATCGCAGGGCCCGCCGCGGCATAGAT
>NZ_BJZP01000011.1 GCF_007992095.1 Paenirhizobium naphthalenivorans | reverse complement strand
GTGTCCGCTCAGCGGTGATCAATTCAGTCCGGGCAACTCTTCAGCTGCCGGGCATAGGTATAGGTGATTTCGGTGAAGCGCTTTGCGCCCTGCAGCGCTTCGGAGTTGTTGCGCCAACTGCCGCGTGCATAGCCGGCGTGGCCGGAATGATAGGCGAGATAGAGCTGGTAGGGGTCATTGAGGGCAATGCCGTTCTTGGCCGCCGTCTGGCGGTGGTACCAGCCGATGAACTGCATGGCGTCGGAGAAATCGGTCCGGCGCGCGCTCCAGCGGCCGGTTTCGCGCTGATATCGGTCCCAGGTGCCGTCGAGTGCCTGGGAATAGCCGTAAGCGCTTGACTTGCGCTTCCACGGGATAAATCCGAGCAGTTTGGTGCGCGGCGGCTTGGCGTTATGGCGGAAACCCGATTCGGTATAGATCGTCGCCATGAGAATCGGCACAGGCACGCCGTATTCGCGCTCGGTCTTTTCGGCCGCGCGCCGCCAATTGTTGAACAAGCCGTCGCGCTGTTCAAAGATCGCACAGGCATTTCTCGTCTGGCTCGGCGGTTTCGCACAAGCAGTCAATGCCAACAGAAGGCCAACGACAATTACGCTACGCATCGTTTATCCTCACTTAGGCCCACAAGGATATTACTTAAAGTTTAATGAAAGGTTTTCCGTTCCTTAACGGTACTGACCCCAGGGCCTTTTCCGGTGGTAAGCGCTTTCTGGCTGACTTGCCTGGTTGCGAGGATCTTGTGAGCCGCGATTGTCGCCATGGCCGTGTCGGGTTATGAACGGTCGCCCGCTAATCAGAAGGCAGTCCCGGCGAATGTCCCGAACCCCGCCCGATCGCCAGCCCGTCGTCGCCTTCCATATCCACGAATGGAAGCGGTCAGTGCTGGAAGCGTATTTTCCGAAGTGGGATTTTCACTACATGCCGTTCTTTATGGAAGAGCGGGAATTCGTCGATATCTGGCAGGCGCGGATCGCAGCGCTCGACGATCCGAGTGTGATTGTCTGGGGGCCGAACCTGCCGGCGGCGGCGGAGCGTTTCTGTGCCGAGCGGAACATTCCGGTCCATTTCGTCGAGGACGGCTTCTTGCGCTCGGTCGGCGGCAGCGCTGGCCAGAGCGCACCGTTCTCGCTGACCATAGATCGGCAGCGACCGTTTTTCGACAGTCGCGGACCGTCCGACCTGGAGGACCTGCTGAACGCTTATGACTTCGACGCCGATCCGGGGCTGATCGAGCGGGCGGGAGCGGGGATTGCGCAAATGCTCCGGCTTCGTATCGGCAAATATGGTGGGCAACCGTCGAAAGGGGTGGCCGATCTGCCGGGAGGGACGGGCCGCAGGGTGCTGGTGGTTGGGCAGGTCGAGAGCGACGCCTCGATCCGCTATGGCGCCGCGATGCCGATCCTAAACAATGATCTGGTGCGCCTTGCCGCCAAGGAAAACCCCGATGCCACCATTCTCTACAAGCCGCATCCGGATGTGCTCGGGGGCGTGCGCAAGGCAAGTTCCGATCCGGCAGAGGTGGCCGATCTCAGCCATGTGCTGACTGCGCCGGTGGCGCTGTCCGATGTGCTCGATGAGGTCGACCATGTTTATACGATCACCTCGCTTGCCGGCTTCGAGGCACTGATGCGGGGCAAGCGGGTGACGGTTTCCGGTTCGCCCTTCTATTCCGGCTGGGGATTGACCGACGACCGCCAGCCGAACCCGCGGCGCGTCCGCGTACTCAGCCTCGAGGCGCTTTTTGCCGGGGTCTATCTGCTCTATCCGCGCTATTTCGATCCGCGCACGGGCACAGAGCGTTGTTTCGAGACGACGCTGGCCGAAATGGTCGCCTGGCAACGGGACGGGGAGCCGGACGACAGCCGGCGTCTCCTGTCGTCACGGGCGCGGCCGGCGCCTTGGCGGCCGGTCGGCCCCTTCGGTGTACTGGGCTGGCGTCATCTCCTGCCGCTCGTTGTCGGACCGCTTGTCGCGCGCATCGGCAGTGCCGACGACGCGGCCTCCTATTGCCGCGACCCGATCGGCTTCTTTCGCGAACAGTCGGACCCGGATTTCCGGCGGCTGGGACGCTGGCTCTATCCGCGGGATGACGGGAGATTTGCCATGGGATTCGACCGGTTTCGCACGGGAGCTTAGGAACGCTGGCTCACGCAGCGGCGCCGATGGGCGGTGCTGGAAGTCGTTCATTTCAATGAGAATGTTGGTAGCGGGAGGCGGACTTGAACCGCCGACCTTGGGGTTATGAATCCCACGCTCTAACCACCTGAGCTACCCCGCCACACATCGCGAAGGCCTGCCGAAAGCGGAACCGTCCGAAGCGATGGGCGGCTTATAAGGCGATGATCCTGCCAGTGTCAAGCGCGACGGAAGCAAAAACAGAAGCGCTTCTGTGGACTTGGCGCGAGGCGGTCGATCAGGCCGCCGCCGGGCTTGCCAGGAGGGCTTTCAGCAAGGTCTCCGCGTCTGCTGCGCGCTCGGAACGGTCGATGAAACCGCCGCCGTAGACGCGCGCATCAGCTCCCGGCGCCGAATAGAGGACGCAGGCCTGTCCTGGGGCGACACCGGCTTCGCCGATCTCAAGGTCGACGTAGACGCCGTCGTCGTCGGCGTGCAGCATGGCCGGGGTCGGCGGCCGGGTAGAGCGGACTTTGGCGAAACAGGCAAAGCCGTCGCACGCCATATCTTCCAGCGGGGCATCGCCCAGCCAGTTGATGTCGCGCAGGTGAACGCGGTGGGTCTCCAGCGCTTCCCGAGGGCCGACGATGACGCGGCGCGAGCGGGCGTCGAGATAGACGACATAGAGCGGTTCCCCGGTCGCGACGCCAAGACCCTTACGCTGGCCGATCGTGTAATGCAGGATGCCGTCGTGTGTGCCAAGCACACGCCCGTCGAGATGGACGATTTGGCCGGCGAGGGCCGAATCGGGCCGAAGCTTGGTGATGATGTCGGCATATTTGCCCTGCGGCACGAAGCAGATGTCCTGGCTATCGGCTTTCTGCGCGACGACGAGGCCCATATCTTCGGCCAGCTTGCGCGTCTCGGCCTTGGACATGCCACCGAGGGGGAACCGCAGATAGTCGATCTGTTCCTGCGTCGTGGCGAACAGGAAGTAGCTCTGATCGCGCTCGCTGTCGATCGGACGGAAGAGGGCGCGGTGTCCCGGATCGTTCGGCAGCGGCACGGATCTGGAGCGGATATAGTGGCCGGTCGCCAGCGCGTCGGCGCCGAGTTCCTTGGCGGTGGCCAGAAGGTCGGCGAATTTGACGGTCTGGTTGCAGGCGACGCAAGGGATCGGCGTTTCGCCGGCGACATAGCTTTCCATGAACGGGTTGATCACCGTGTCGCGGAAGCGCTGTTCGTAGTCGAGTACGTAATGGGGAATGCCGAGCGTTTCGCAGACCCGGCGGGCATCGTCGATGTCCTGTCCGGCGCAGCAGGACCCGGCGCGGTGGACGGCGGCGCCGTGGTCATAGAGCTGCAGCGTGATGCCGAGCACATCGTAGCCTTCGCGTTTCAGCAATCCGGCCACGACCGATGAGTCGACGCCGCCCGACATGGCAACGACGACGCGCGTATCTTCCGGCTTCTTGTCAAAATCCAGCGTATTCACGGGCTTTTCCGCCAATCTGATGCGTTCGCAGGCGAGGTTCGGGAAGCCCTGTTGCCATTGCCAGCATGCTGGCGTGGCTTTGGGCGGATTGCAGTCCTTGGACTGTTCAGGCCTCGACCTATTTGTTGACGGATATAGAAAGGAATGTCGCAACACGCAAGGGGCGGCGATTCGCGGCGCTGGACCGCAAGTCCGGAGGAGACGGGTAGAACATGGCGAATGGTCTGAAGCTCACGGTGGTCGAGGATGTCTTTCCGGTCGCCGGCACGTTCACGATTTCGCGCGGTTCGCGCACCGAGATCCGCGTGGTCACCGTCTCCCTGTCGGACGGTGTTCATGTCGGGCAGGGGGAATGTGTCCCCTATGCGCGCTACGGCGAAACCGTCGATGGGGTGATCGAGGCGATTCTCGGCACGGCGGAGGACCTCGAACGCGGCCTCGACCGGGCGGCGTTACAGACACGGCTGCCACCGGGGGCGGCGCGCAATGCGCTTGACTGTGCCTTATGGGACCTTGAGGCCAAGCGCGCCGCCAGGCCGGTCTGGCAATTGGCCGGGCTTTCCGTGCCCAAGCCAATCGAAACGGCCTTCACTCTCTCGCTCGGCACGCCGGAAAGCATGCGTGAGGCCGCCGCGAAAAATGCCGACCGGCCGCTGCTCAAGGTCAAGCTTGGCACCGACGATGACCTCGGCCGGATCGAGGCGGTGCGGGCGGGGGCGCCGAATGCGCGTATCATCGTTGACGCCAACGAGGGTTGGACAGTGGCGCAATATCTGGCGCTGGCGCCGGCACTGGTGCGACTCGGCGTGGCCTTGGTCGAGCAGCCGTTGCCTGCCGGGCAGGATGATGTCCTGGCCGGGATCGAACGGGTGCTGCCGGTCTGTGCCGACGAGAGCTGCCATGATCGCGCGTCCTTGGCGCATCTGGTTGGCAAATATGATGCGATCAACATCAAGCTCGACAAGACCGGCGGGCTGACCGAGGCGCTGCTGATGCGCGAGGCAGCGGTGGCCGCCGGCTTCGACATCATGGTCGGCTGCATGCTCGGCACCTCGCTCGCCATGGCGCCGGCCTTTCTCGTGGCGCAAGGGGCGAGCTTCGCCGACCTTGATGGCCCGCTGCTGATCGCCGCCGACCGCGTGCCGCCGATCCGCTATGTGGGCTCGATCATGCAGGTGCCTGAACCAGCGCTATGGGGCTGAAATCTCGGCGGTTCGGATCGCAGCCTTGCGCCGTTAGGCGAAAGCGCTGAGCCGGGATCCTTTCTAGCGCTTTGCGCCGACGGTGGATGCGTCGGTGCTGGCCAGCCAGATGACGTGCCGCGCACCGCGATTGCGCCCGGCGCGGATATGTTCCTCCTGGACCGCGAGGCCGACGTCGCGCAGCCGGCGGGTGAAGCCCTGGTCGGGGCCGGAGGACCAGACAGCGAGCACGCCCTTCGGCCGAAGCGCTGCTTTGGCCGCGCGCAGGCCGGTATAATCATAAAGATCGTCGTTGGCGGCGCGGGTCAGGCCTTCCGGACCGTTGTCGACATCGAGAAGGATGGCATCATAGCTGTTTCGCGATGCGCTGATCAGTGCGCCGACATCACCCACATGGACCTTGACCCGCGGATCGTCGAGGCTGCCTTGGAAGACCTCCGCCATCGGTCCTCTGGCCCAGGTAACGACTTCCGGCACGAGTTCAGCCACGGTCACCAGCGCGTCCTGTGGCAGAACCGCGAGTGCCGCGCGCAGGGTGAAGCCCATGCCGAGCCCGCCGATCAGGATGTGCGGACGTTTGCGCGGGCTGATCTTTTCCCATGACAGCGTCGCCAGTGCCTCCTCCGAACCGCTCAGGCGGCTGTTCATCAGCTCGTTCGTGCCGAGCATGATGGAAAACTCGGTGCCGCGCTGTTTGAGGCGCAGTTCGCCGCCGCCGCCGGGGATTTGCGCGCAATCGAGCTGGATCCAGGGAAGCATGGCAATCTTTCAGAGGTCGAGGGACAAAAGCTCCCCTATCACGAGCAGCGCGCCGATTTCAATCGTGGACCGCCTTACCTGACTGGGCAGGTGAGGCGGTCTATCCGGCCGACGCAGGGAAGAGTGTCGCTTGTGCTGCGACATTCGTTCTTTTCAGCAGCGAGAGAAAACGTTCTTCGGTTTCGCGATCGAGAACGGCTATTGGTGCGAAGATCGAGAGGCCGGCGATCATGGCGCCGTTCGGTGCGAAGATCGGCATGGCGATCGCGCTCAGGCCGGCTTCGCGTTCGCCATGGTTCACCGCATGGCCTTTCCGGCGTATCTCATCTGTTTCGGCAAGCAGTGCATTGCCATCGACCAGCGTCGCGCGCGACAGGGGCAGCAGCTGATTGGCCTCAAGATAGGATTCGACCGCTTCCCTGCCCGAATAGGCAAGCCAGAGCTTGCCGTTTGCCGTCGCATAGGCTTCCATACGGGCGCCGACGCGTGCGCCGTAGATATAGGCATTATTGGAATGGGCCGCGGCGATGCAGGTGATCGCCGTGCCGTCAAAGGTGGTGGCCATGGCGCCTTCGCCCGATTCACTGGCCAGGGAATTGAGGAAGGGCTGCAATTGTAGCGCCAGCTGTCGGGAGCTGCGGGCGCGTTCGCCATATTCAATCAGCTTGCCGCCCGGCCGATAGATACCCTTGCGCGGGGAACTGAGTGCGCCGACGGAGAGCAGGGTCTTGAGGAAGCGGTGGGCGGTGATCGTGTTCAGCCCCACCAGTTCGGTGACGTCGGCCGTCGTGACCTCGTTTCGCTGATCGTCGAACAGGTCGAGAATGGCAAAGGCCTTGACGATCGAGTTGTTGGTGGGGGTGACCATTCTATCGCTACTGCTCATTTATTAGTTAGAATAACTCATCAATCCTCGACGCTTGACGTCTACGTTCAAGAATGTGATAGTTATTGAAACTTGTATTTCAATTATTGAAATGTCAAGCCGGCTTGGGAGGGTCGCGTTTTGGATGCTCGGAATGCAAGGCCAGGCGAAGTTAGTGCCGGCAGCGTCATTTTCAGCCGGTTGAAGACCTTGGGTGTCGACTACGTCTTTGCCAACTCGGGAACCGATTTTCCGCCGATCATCGAGGGGCTTGCCGAGGCCGCCGCATCGGGTATCGATCTTCCTCAGGCGATCACCATCCCGCATGAACATGCCGCTGTCGGTATGGCGCACGGATATTATTTTCTCTCCGGCAAAGCACAGGTGGTCATGCTGCACACCAATGTCGGATTGGCGAACGGCGCGATCGGTGCGCTCAATGCCGCGACGGACCATGTGCCGATGGTGTTGATGTCCGGCCGCACACCGACCGTCGAGCGCGGCCGCTTCGGTGCGCGCACGGTGCCGATCGGCTGGGGGCAGGAAATGCGTGACCAGACCGCACTGGTGCGCGAGGCGGTCAAGTGGGACTACGAGCTACGCTTTCCCGAACAGATCGCCGAGATCCTCGATCGTGGCCATGCGATCGCCAATTCCACGCCGAAGGGGCCGGTCTACATCAGTCTGCCGCGAGAGGTTCTGTCGGAGCAGATCGATGCCGGACAGATCGCCGAGACGCCCTTGATGGCGCCGGCCGTGGTGGACGCGCCCGCCGCCGTGATCGATACAGCGGCCGACTGGCTGATCGGCGCCAAGCGCCCGGTGATCTTCGTTCAGCGCGGCGCTGGCGATGCCGAGGGCTTTGCCGCGCTTTCAGCTCTGGCCTCGGACTTTGCCATTCCGGTCGTGCACTATTGGGCGACGCAGATCGGCATTCCGACCGATCATCCGATGTCGGTCGGCGCCAATCCGGAGCCGTGGCTATCGGAGGCGGACGTCATCCTGGTGATCGACGCGCTCGCCCCCTGGGCACCCGACCTGCAGAACCCGCAGGCCGGTGCCAGGGTGATCCAGCTCGGCCCGAACCCCTTGTTCAGCCGCTTTCCGGTGCGCAATTTCCGCTCCGATCTGTCGATCGTCAGCGAGACGTCGTCAGGCATCTCCGCTCTGCTGGCTGCCCTTCGCGCGCGCCGCGATCCAGACCCGGAAGGCCGGGCGGCCCGTCGTGAGACCGTCGAACAGCGTTCGCAGGCCGTCCGGTCGCAGGCGATCGCCGCGGCCGAAGGCGAGGCCGGTCCGGTGATGAGCAAGGCTTTTGTCTCGCTCAGCCTGTCGCAGGCGATTGCCGGGCGTCACGCGACCGTTCTTTCCGAACTCGGCTGCCCGCTTGCGCCGATGACGCTCGATCACGCGCAGGCCTGGTATCAGGAGCCGCACTCCGGTGGTCTCGGCTGGTCGCTTCCCTGCGCCATGGGCATGAAGCTCGCCAAACCCGACCGTCTCGTCGTCGCGACGCTCGGCGATGGCTCCTACATGTTCGCCAATCCCGTCGCCTGTCACCAGATCATGGAAGCCTGCGAGATCCCGGTGCTGATCATGATCCTCAACAACGCGGAATGGGGTGCGGTGCGCCAGTCGGTGACCATGCTCTATCCTGATGGCTATGCCGCCAAGGCGAACCAGATGCCGCTTACCGGCCTTTCTCCGAGCCCCGACTTCACCAAGGTTGCAGAGGCCAGCAATGCCTGGGCGCGCAAGGTGACGCAACGAAGCGAACTGACTGCGGCCCTGGAGGCGGCGATCACCGAGGTTATGGAAAACAAGCGTACCGCGCTGCTCGATATCCGCGTGGCATAGCAGGCATTCCGCCCGACGGCGGAGAATTTTTATCGGTTTTAACAGGGAGGGAAATGCCAATGAAATCTCTTAAGACACTCTTGCTTGCCGGTTTGGCGACGACGGTGCTCAGCGCCTCGGCGCTTGCTCAGGAATTCACGCTGAAACTGCACCACTTCCTCGGCCCCAAGTCGCCGGCGCAGACGCAGATGCTCGAGCCTTGGGCGAAGAGCATCGAGGATGCCTCCGGTGGTCGCGTCAAGATCGAGATCTATCCGTCGATGTCGCTCGGCGGCGCTCCGCCGGAACTCATCAGCCAGGTCCGTGATGGCGTTGTCGACCTAGTCTGGACCGTGAATGGCTATACGCCGGGCCTTTTCCCGCGCACGGAAGTGTTTGAACTGCCGTTCATTCACACCAACGACATCCTGGCAACCGACCTTGCCATGCGTGACATGTTCAAGGACTACCTGGCCGATGAATACAAGGGCCTGAAGGTCCTGTTCCTGCACGTTCACGCCGGTCAGGCGATCCAGATGGCCAAGGACGAAGTGCGCAAGCCTTCCGATCTCGCCGGCAAGAAGATGCGCATTCCGACCCGTACCGGTGCATGGGTAATCGAGGCGCTTGGCGCTGCACCAGCGGCCATGCCGGTTCCGGATATCCCGCAGGCGCTTTCCAAGGGCGTTGTCGATGGCGCGCTCATTCCGTGGGAAATCATCCCGGCTCTGAACCTGCAGGAACAGACAGAATATGACATCGAAGGCATCAACAAGACCCGTCTCGGCAACACAACATTCCAAGTTTCGATGAACCTCGATAAGTGGAACTCGTTGCCGGAAGACATCCAGAAGATTTTCGAGGAAAAGTCGGGCGATGAGTGGATCAAGCATGTTGCCGACGTTTGGCGTCAGTCGGACGAAAACGGTATCAAGAAGGCCGTTGACGCCGGTAACAAGCATATCGAGCTGACCCAGGAAGAGACCGACGCCTTCAAGGTACAGCTTGAGCCGGTGGTCGATCGCTGGGTCAAGGAAGTCTCGGCGAAGGGCATCGATGGTGCCGCTCTCGTCGCCAAGGCGCGCGAACTGGTCGCCGCCTACACCGCGAAGTAAAGAGAACGATGTCGACAGAAGACACCAACAGGAAAGGGGCGGGGCTTAACGGCCTCGCCCGCAAGCTCGTTACGGGCTGGGCCATTCTCGGCGGCGTCGTTCTGATCGCCGTCGTTATCATGCAGAGCATTAGTGTCGTGACCGGCGCCTTCGGGCATCCGCTGCCCGGTGATTTCGAATTGACTGAACTGGGCATCGCGGTCGCCATGTTCGCCTTTCTGCCCTATTGCCAGATGACCGACGCCAACGTTACCGCCGACATCTTCACCAGCGGCGCCAGCCGGCGCGTGCTCGGCGTCCTCGGAGTGCTTGCATCCGTCATCGCACTGGCATTCTCGGTGATCATGGTCTGGCGTACCTGGGCCGGTATGGAGAACCAGTTCGACTACGGCTACCAGACGGCCATTCTCGGCCTTTCGATCGGCTATGCCTTCCTGCCCATTATCGTTTCATTGATCCTGCTCGCGCTTGCCTCGATCATGACGCTTATCGAAAGCTTCCGGCAGACCGTGCAACCTTCCGGAAAAGTGTATAGCTAATGGAACATAGCCTTTATCTCGGCCTTATCGGCCTGGTCGCGCTGGTGGTTCTCATCGGCATTCGCGTGCCGATCGCCTATGCGATGATACTCGTGGGTGCCGTCGGCACGGTTGCTCTCAACGGTCCGAACGTTTTCTTGAACCAGCTGAAAACCATCGGTTTCAGCCAGTTTTCCAAGTACGATCTCTCCGTCATTCCGATGTTCGTGTTGATGGGGTATATCGCCACGCGCGCGGGTCTTTCCCAAGACCTGTTCCGAGCGGCGAACGCGTGGTTCGGACGGATGCGCGGCGGGGTCGCCATGTCGGCGATCGCCGCCTGTGCGGGCTTTGGCGCGGTGTGCGGCTCGTCGCTGGCAACCGCCACCACCATGGGGCAGGTCGCGCTGCCGGAGCTCAAGCGCTACAAATATTCCGGCGCGCTCGCGACCGGCTCACTTGCGGCCGGCGGCCTGCTCGGCATCCTGATCCCGCCTTCCGTCGTGCTGGTGATCTATGCCATCATCGTCGAGGCCAATATCGTCTCGATGTTTGCCGCAGCGCTGATCCCCGGTCTGATCGCCGTCGTTCTCTTCATCATCACGATCGCCATCTTCGTGCGCATCTATCCCGATGCCGGGCCGGCTGCCGCCAAGTTGGCGCCGGGAGAATGGATGGCCGCGACGCTTGGGGTTCTGCCGGTGCTCGGCATTTTCGTCATCGTGATTGGCGGCATTTATGCCGGCTTCTACAATCCAACCCCGGCTGCTGCTGTCGGCGTCGCGCTGGTCGCCGTCTACGGCTCGCTGCGCCGTGGCGTTCGTCTGGCCGACTACCGCTGGGCGATCCTGGAAACGGCCAAGACCTCGGGCATGATCTACCTGATCCTGCTTGGCGCCGAACTGCTGAAGATCTTCATGTCGCGTGGCGGCGTGCCGCAGGCGGCGGCCGAGATGATGGTCAATTCCGGACTGCCGGCGATGGCCATCCTGGTGATCCTGCTTCTGGCGCTGATCGTCCTCGGCTGCCTGATGGACTCGATGTCGATGATCCTTCTGGTCATGCCGTTCTTCTGGCCGGTCGTCGCCGAACTGGATTTCGGCATGGATCCTGGTGACGTGAAGATCTGGTTCGGCGTTCTGTCGCTGATCGTGGTCGAGCTGGGGTTGATCACGCCGCCCGTGGGGATGAACGTTTTCGTCATCAGCGCGCTCGCCAAGGACGTGCCGATGCGCGAGACATTCAAGGGCGTTTTCCCATTCTTCGGCGTGGAAATCGTGCGCCTGGCATTGCTGATCGCTTTCCCGGCGCTGTCGCTCTGGCTGCCGCACCTGGTTTCCGGCTGATCGGGACCGCATAATCCCATAAACAAAAGCCGCGGCGAAATTCTCGCTGCGGCTTTTTCTTTATTCGTTCGTTCGCGACCGGCTGGGCCACGATCGCGTCAGCTGGCGCGCGCGCCGTCGACGTGGACGTAGTTGCGGTCGAAATAGGCCAGTGCCGCGCCATCCACGCGGGAGCGAAGGCTTTCGACCCGGCCGATCAAGACATGATGGGTGCCGACCTTGTGCAGGTCTTCCAGCTCGCAATCGAAAGAGACGATGGCGTCGGCAAGCGCCTGGGTGCCGCCGACCATTTCGATCCAATGGGCGGCCGCATAGCGCGCCTCCATGTCGGCGCTGCCGCCGGCGAAGAGGTTTGCCAGATCCCGATGCTCGGGGGTCAGCACGTTGACGCAGAAGCGCTTGTTTTCAAGGAACATCGACGTCTGAGCCGAGCGGCTGTTCATGCAGACGAGCAGCGTCGGCGGCTCGTCTGTGACCGAGCACATGGCAGTGGCGGTGAACCCGCCGCGGCCGGCGGGTCCGTTGGTGGTGATGATGTTGACTGGCGCGCAGACCCGCGCCATGGCATTGCGGAATTCGGTCTTCGACACGCCTTCAATCATCGTTCGCTCCTCACTCCGCAGCGTCGGCCAGTGCGGAGGCCGAGCCGAGCGGCGGCAGCCAGGTGTTGCCGGTCCAGCCCTTCTCGTCGTAGTCGCTCATGCAGGTATCGACGAGCGCTTCCATGTCGCGCAGGATCGTGCCTTTCTCGGCGCCTTTGAGCACCTGCAGGCGGACGTCTTCGGGCGTGCCGGCATAGTTCAACTCGTAGAGCGCATGGCGCCCGCCGAATTCTGTGCCGGTGGCATCCCAAAGGAGCTTCATGATCTTGATGCGCTCGATATGGCCCATGTCGTTTGAGCCGCGGACATATTGCGCCAGATAGCGATCGATCTCCGGATTGGCGAAATCCTTGGCCGAGGACGGCAGATAGATCAGGCCAGAGGCGATCGAGCGGCGGATCAGGTCGATGATGCGTGGGTAGGCATCCGACATGAAGGCACGGTAGCAAAGCGCTGCCTCAAGGTTGGGCAGCTTGGTGCCGCCCACCCATTCGATCGGGTTACGCGCCATGGTGTCGGCGAAGGCCTTGAACTTGTGGCGCAGAGCGATCACCTCGCCGAGCATGGCCTGGTTGCCACGGAATGCGTCGCCACCGGTGGCGCGCAGCGCCTTGGCGAGCAGGCCGGCGAGGAACTCGAGCTTGACGACGAAGCGGTTGCAGCCCTGGAAGCAGTAGCCGTGCATGAAGCCGGACATGACCGTGAAGGACAGGATGCGCCTTGCGTCCTTGTAAATCAACACGTCCTCCCAGGGCACGAAGACATTGTCCAGCACCAGGATGGCGTCGTTTTCGTCGAACCGCGACGAGAGCGGGTAGTCGAAGGGCGCGCCGCAGCGGTTTGCCGTCTCCTCGTAAGACGTGCGGCAGAACATCTTGATGCCAGGGGCATTCATCGGCGCGAAGAAGGTGAGCGAGAGCGACGGGTCTTCTGTGACGGTCGCTGAGGCCTGGGCGAGCAGGTTATAGTGAGTTAGTGCCGACGAGGTCGCGACGACCTTGGCGCCCGAGACGTAGATGCCGGCATCCGTCTCCTTTGTCACGTGCACGAAGACGTCCTTGACGTGTTCGGCCGGCTTGTGACGGTCGATCGGCGGATTGACGATCGCATGGTTGAGAAAGAGCGCTGACTCCTGGGCGCGCTTGTGCCAGGCAATCGCATTGTCCTTGTAGTCGCCGTACCAGTCGGCATTGGCCGACAGCGTATTCATCAGCGCCGCCTTGTAGTCGGCCGTGCGGCCCATCCAGCCATAGGTCATGCGCGCCCATTCGGTCATCGCCGCCTGCTGGCCGACGAGATCGTCGACGGAGCGGGCGATCTTGAAGAACTTGTGGGTGTAGCCGCCATTGCCGGTGTCGGTCGGCGTGGTCAGAATGTCCTTTTTCGCCGGATCGTGCAGGGCGTCATACAGACGGGCCAGCGAGCGTGCGGAGTTGCGCATCGACGGATGGGTGGTGACGTCGGCAATCCGTTCGCCGTTGATGTAGACTTCGCGGCCGTCGCGCAACGAGGCGAGATATTCGGCGCCAGTGAATGGACGCTTGGTGTCGGCGCGGTGATCTTCAGCTTTCATGTGATCCTCCTATTCCTCTGTCTCGAAATTAGGCCTTGCCGAACGGGGCTCCCATGCACAGAATGGAGAAATCGCTTGTACTTTTTTCGGTATTTAACTTGTGAATGAGATTCCGAACTATTTCATCTACGGCGAGACCCCGCGACCGCTGGACGTCGGTTTCCTGCATGTGGAACTGATCTCCCAGCGGCAGGACATCCATCATGGCCGTGCCGATCCACACAAGCATGAGCAGATGGCACAAGTGACTTTCTGGACGAAAGGCGCCGGCACTTATCTGATAGAAGACAAGACGTTGGAGTTTTCGGCGCCTGCCATCAGTTTCGTGCCGAGCAATGTTGTGCATGGGTTCGATGTGGGACTGAATTCCGATGCCGTGGTGGTGTCGATCGCCGATGGCGTGCTGCCGCTGGTCGCGGCGCATAGTCTTCTGGCGCTCGACAGACCGGTGATGCTGCGTGCGGAAGGGGCGGCGGCGACCTGGGACCGGATGCGGGCGCTGCTGCTGATGGCTCATGAGGAATATGCGACGGGTCAGCCAGGCATGGAGAAGATCGTGTTGCCGCTTGTGTCGGCGGTGCTGTCGTTCATGGCGCGGCTCTCCTCTCAGGCGGCGATCATGCGATCCTCGTCGCAGGTGGCATTGGCGGTCGAGCTGAAGCGGCTGATCGACCTATACTTTCGTGAAGACAAAGGCGTCGGCGATTATGTCGACTTGCTCAGGACGACGCCGCATTTGCTCGCCAAGGCGACGACTGCGGTGCATGGCAAGGGTGTCAAAGAACTGATCAGCGACCGTCGCCTGCTCGAGGCCAAGCGCCTGCTGCTCTTCACGGTGCGAACGGTCGAGGACGTGGCTTACGAATTGGGATTTAAGGATCCCGCCTATTTCTCACGTTTTTTCCGGCAGCGCACGGGCGTGCCGCCAGGTGTGTGGCGCGACAGCCATCCGGAGGGGGCGTTCCCGGAGTTCGGTTCTCGACCCTAAGCGATGACGGATCGGACGCTTGCGGTCCGGTTGGCATGTGCATCATTAACGCGTTAAATTGATTGTGGCGCCGTAATGAGGTGAACGGAAGCGTGCTTGACACACTCAACCATTCTAATTAACACGTTAAGCAATAAACCAATGGGAGGAGGGAGCCATGCCGCATCTGCGCCTGGAGTATTCCGCTAATCTTGAAGAAAAAGCCGATATGGCCGCGATCTGTGCGGTCGCGTATGGCGCCATCATGGCGAGCGGCATCTTCGAGATCGGCGCGCCGCGCGTGCGGGCCTATCCCGCGCCGCATTACGCGATCGCCGACCGCCATCCCGATAACGCCTTTCTCGATATGGTCTTCCGTCTGGGTGCCGGTCGCGGCGCTGATGATAAGAAGCGCGTAGGGGATGCCATCATGGCGGCGGTCGCTGCCGAACTCGCGCCGCTTCTTGCTGCGCCGCATTTCGCCCTTTCGCTGGAGGTCGTGGAGATCGATCCCGACCTCAGCTGGAAGAAGAACAGTATGCACGCCCGTCTGCGGGGCAAATAAGCCCGCACGCGGGGGTAGATAAAGGATGTGATCATGTCGAAGCTCGACGAAAATATCGCAAAGGCCGAGGGCTATCTCGCCCGCTTCAAGGCCGACGGGGTGCTGAACCACATTGGCGGCGAAAGCGTTGCGGCCGCCGACGACTCGACATTCGAGATCATCTCGCCGGTCGATCTCAAGCCGCTTGCCAAAGTGGCGCGCGGCAAGGCCGAGGATGTCGATCGCGCCGCCATGGCGGCCAAGGCCGCCTTTGCCGATTGGGCCGCCATGCCAGGTGACGCTCGCAAGAAGTTGTTGCACAAGATTGCCGACGCCATCGTCGCGCGCGCCGAGGAAATCGCCTTCGTCGAGTGCATGGATACCGGGCAGTCGTTGAAGTTCATGGCCAAGGCGGCCCTGCGCGGTGCTGAGAATTTCCGCTTCTTTGCCGACAAGGCGCCGGAGGCGCGGGATGGCAAGGTGCTGCGTACCAGCGATCAGGCCAATATGACGACGCGCACGCCGATCGGCCCTGTCGGTGTTATCACGCCATGGAACACGCCGTTCATGCTGTCCACCTGGAAGATCGCGCCGGCGCTCGCCGCAGGCTGCACGGTCGTCCACAAGCCGGCCGAATTTTCGCCGCTGACCGCGCGGCTTCTGATCGAGATCGCCGAGGAGGCGGGCCTGCCGAAGGGCGTGTGGAACCTCGTCAATGGTCTCGGTGAGGAGGCCGGCAAGGCGCTGACCGAGCATCCCGCCATCAAGGCGATCGGTTTCGTCGGCGAAAGCCGCACCGGCTCGATGATCATGAGACAGGGCGCAGACACGCTGAAGCGGGTGCATTTTGAACTCGGTGGGAAGAACCCTGTCGTTGTCTTTGCCGATGCCGATCTCGAGCGGGCGGCGGATGCTGCCGTCTTCATGATTTATTCGTTGAACGGCGAGCGCTGCACCTCGTCCTCGCGCCTGCTGGTCGAGGAAAGCGTCTACGACGCGTTTACCGCCAAGGTCGCGGAAAAGGCCAAGCGCATCAAGGTCGGCCATCCGCTCGATCCGGAAACGGTCGTTGGTCCGCTGATCCATCCGGTGCACGAGAAGAAGGTGCTGGAATATATCGACATCGGTCGGGATGAGGGGGCGACGGTTGCGGCCGGCGGCGCGAAGTTCGACGGTCCGGGCGGCGGCTGCTATGTCTCGCCAACCCTGTTCACCGGCGCCAACAACAAGATGCGTATCGCCCAGGAAGAGATCTTTGGTCCGGTGCTGACGGCCATTCCGTTCAAGGACGAGGCGGAGGCGCTTTCGCTCGCCAATGATGTTCAATACGGGCTCACCGGATATGTCTGGACATCGGATGTGACACGCGCCTTCCGTTTTTCTGACCGGTTGGAGGCCGGGATGATCTGGGTGAATTCGGAGAACGTTCGCCATTTGCCGACGCCGTTCGGCGGGGTCAAGAGTTCCGGCGTCGGCCGCGACGGAGGAGACTGGTCCTTCGATTTCTACATGGAAACCAAGAATGTCGCCTTCGCCACCGGGAACCACGCGATCCCGAAGCTCGGCGGCTGAACCGATTACACTGCGCGGGCGGTGGCCACTTGCCGTCCGCGTCCTGAATTCTTTTGGAGATGATCCGTCACCGGCACGGCCGCTCAGACGGAGAGGAGGAAAACCATGCCGATACCGCAGCCCAATCTTTATCCATCCTTCAACGTTGTGCGCCTCAGCCACGTCGAGTTCATCGTCAAGGATCTGGCCGCCAGCCGCGCCTTCTACGTCGACTTGCTTGGCCTGCAGGTGACCGATGAGGATGCCTCGACCATCTACCTGCGTGCGCTCGAGGAGCGTGGCCATCACTGCGTGGTTTTGCGCAAGGGCGAAAAGGCGGAAGTCGCCGCTCTCTCGCTGAAGGTCTACGGGGAAGAGGATCTCGACAAGGCCAAGGCCTTCTTCGACGCCAAGGGCCTGCCGAATGGCTGGGTGGAGCGTCCCTATCAGGGCCGCACGCTGCGCGCCGTCGATGTTTTCGGCACACCGCTCGAATTCTATTTCAAGATGGATCGTCTCGCGCCGATCCACCAGCAGTACAAGCTCTACCACGGCGTCAAGCCGCTACGCATCGACCACTTCAACTGCTTCACGCCGGATGTCGACGCCTCGGTCGCCTTCTACAACGAGATGGGCTTTCGCGTCACCGAATACACTGAGGACGACGAGTCGAAGCGGCTCTGGGCGGCCTGGATGCACCGCAAGGGCGGCGTACACGATATGGCGTTCACCAACGGTCTCGGGCCGCGCCTGCATCATACCGCCTTCTGGGTGCCGACGCCGCTCAACATTATCGACCTGCTCGACCTGATGTCGACCACCGGCTATCTCGCCAATATCGAGCGCGGCCCCGGCCGCCACGGCATTTCCAACGCCTTCTTCCTCTACATTCTCGATCCGGATGGTCACCGCATCGAGATCTATTGCTCCGACTACCAGACGGTCGATCCGGACCTCGAGCCGATCAAGTGGGATCTCAAGGACCCGCAGCGCCAAACGCTGTGGGGGGCGCCAGCGCCGCGCTCCTGGTTCGAGCACGGAAGCACCTTCGGCGGCACTCCGGTCAATGAGCCTATCCTCAAGGCGCAACCGATCATCGCACCTTGAGACCGTGGCTTGGCCGCTCACTCCCCCTTAGGGGGATGGGAGCGGGCTAAGTCGGTGGCGTTCGAGGAAGGGCTGCCGAACGACGACGGTCGTCTGAAGCCGATGGGCCTTGGTGCGACAAACACCCTCCCCTTATGGGGAGGGGTTTTGAAGAGGAATGAGAATGACGACGAAACTGGCAAGCTTCACGATCAACGGTCGCGCGGCCTATGGCGCCATCACAGATGAGGGCGTGGTCGATCTTTCGGCTCGCTTCGGCACACGCTGGCCGACCCTCAAGGAGGTGATCGAGGCCGATGCGCTGGGCGAACTCGTCGCTGCGGCGATGGAGATGAAAGCCGACATTGCCGTTGACGAAATTACTTTTGAGATTCCGATCCCGCATCCGGAGAAGATCATCTGCGTTGGGGTCAACTTTCCCGACCGCAATGAGGAATACAAGGACGGCAAGGAAGCGCCGCCGAACCCTTCGCTGTTCATCCGCTTCCCGCGTTCCTTCACCGGGCACGGACAGCCGCTGATCCGCCCCCCGGAAAGCCCGCAGCTCGACTACGAGGGCGAGATTGTCGTGGTCATCGGCAAAGGTGGGCGGCGCATTGCCGAGAAGGATGCGCTCGACCACGTCGCGGCGCTGTCGCTGTGCAACGAGGGCACGATCCGCGACTGGGTACGCCACGCCAAGTTCAACGTCACCCAGGGCAAGAACTTCGACCGCACCGGTTCCATCGGCCCCTGGCTTGTGCCCTTCACCGACGAGAGCCAGCTGGCCGACATCAAGCTCGAAACGCGCGTCAACGGCGAGGTGCGCCAGAACGACCGCACCAGCCGGATGATCTTTTCCTTCCGCAAAATCATCAATTATATCTCGACCTTCACGACGCTTGTGCCCGGTGATGTTATCGTCTGCGGCACGCCGACGGGGGCTGGTGCGCGATTCGATCCGCCGATCTGGCTGAAGCCGGGCGACGTGATCGAGGTCGAGGCGGATGGCATCGGTGTGCTGCGCAATATGGTTGAAGACGAGGTTTGAGCCATGATGACGCCTGAACAGATCGCTGAGGCGGCCGCTTGCCTCGATACGGCGGAGAAGACCCGGCAGCAGATTGGCCTGCTGTCGCTTGCCTATCCGGGCATGACGATGGATGATGCCTATGCCGTGCAGGCCGAATGGGTTCGGCTGAAAATGGCGGCCGGGCGGACTTCGATCGGCTGGAAGATCGGTCTCACCTCCAAGGCCATGCAATATGCGCTGAATATCGACATCCCGGATTCTGGCGTGCTGCTTGATGATATGCTGTTTGATGACGGCTCGGTCGTGCCCGACCATCGCTTCATCCAGCCTCGGATCGAGGCCGAGATCGCCTTCATCATGAAAAAGGATCTCTCGGGTCCCGGCGTATCGGTCTTCGACGTGCTGAATGCCACCGATTATATAACCCCGGCGCTCGAGATCCTCGATACCCGTATCCTGAGGGTAGATCCGCAGACCAACAAGTCGCGCACCATCGTCGATACCATTTCCGACAATGCCGCCAATGCCGGTATCGTGCTCGGCGGTCGCGCCATGCGTCCCGACGCGGTCGACATGCGCTGGATGGGGGCGATCGTCTCGCGCAATGCCGAGGTGGAAGAAACAGGGCTCGGCGCCGGCGTTCTCAACAATCCGGCTCGCGGCATTGCCTGGCTCGCCAATCGGCTGCACCAGTATGGTGCGAGAATCGAGGCGGGGCAGGTCGTGCTGGCCGGCTCATTCATCCGTCCCGTCGAGGCTCGACACGGCGACACGATCACCAGCGATTTCGGCGCCTACGGCACCGTCAGCTGCTATTTTGCCTGAGGAGAAGTTTTCATGCCCGCACCCCTCAACGTCTTCAAGGAAGCGATCCTCGACGGCCAGACGCTCTATGGCCTGTGGGTCGCGCTGGCGAGCCCGCATGCGGCGGAGGTTTCGGCAGGCTCCGGTTTCGACTGGATCCTGATCGACGCAGAACATGGACCCAATGACATTCCGCTGATTGCGGCCCAGCTTGCGGCCGTCGCGCGGCATCCGGCTCATCCGGTGGTCCGCCTTCCCGTCGGTGAAACCTGGCTGATCAAGCAGGCGCTGGACATCGGCGCGCAGTCGCTACTGGTCCCGATGGTGGAGACCGGTGACGAGGCCCAGCGGCTCGCACGAGCCTGCCGCTATCCGCCCGAGGGCATTCGCGGCATGGGAGCCGGCCTTGGTCGCGCTGCCGACTTCGGTCGGATCGCCGATTATGTGGAGACTGCCAATGAGCAGATCTGCCTGATCGTGCAGATCGAGAGCCAGCTTGGCATCGATAACGTCGAGGCGATCGTCACGACGGATGGGGTTGACGGCGTGCTGATCGGTCCGTCGGACCTCGCTGCCGACCTGGGTCATACTGGCAATCCACGCCACCCTGAGGTCATGGCGGCGGTCGATGGGTTGATCCGTAAGATCGTGGCGCTTGGCAAGCCGGCCGGCATCATGGCTGTCGACCCGGTGATCATTCAGCTTGCCAAGGATGCCGGCGCCTGCTTCATCGCTGTTGGTTCGGATGTCGGTGTGCTGGCGAAAGGCGCTCAGGCGCTTCTCGCCCAGGCGCGCAAGGGCTGAGGCATAGCCTTGGAGCGGAGAGCGAATGACTGAAAAACCAGCGGAAACACTGGAAATCAGGGAAGTCCAGCGTGAGGGCGGCTCGCCGCAACCGCGCGCTCGTCTTCGCCATTTCTCGCGCTCCCTGCCGATGCTCCTGCTGCGGGCGCGGGAATCGGTGATGAAGCATTTCCGTAATTCGCTGCGGATGTACGACATCACCGAGCAGCAATGGCGCATTCTCCGGGCGCTGATGACGGTCAAGGAGATCGAGGTGACGGAACTGGCGCGTGCCACCTTCCTGCTCGGTCCGAGCCTGTCGCGCATTCTGCGTGATCTCGAAGCCCGCCAGTTGATCGAACGCCACCCGGACGAAAACGACCTGCGCCGCGCGCGCATTACCATCAGCGCTGCCGGCTTGGAACTGATCGAAAAAGTCTCGCCCTATTCCGAGGAAATCTACGGCGAGATCACCCGCACCTTCGGGGCTGAGCGCATGCGCGAGTTGCAAAGGCTGCTCGAGGATCTCGAGGCCTCGATGGCCGAGATCCATCTGCCCCTGCCTGACGGCGAGCGACAGCCGGACTCTGACGAGCCGCGATAGCCATCCTCTTCCCTTGAGTGGATGGCGCTGTCGGTCGACGAAGTCATGTGCCTGGTTGCCGACGCACTGTTCAGGCGCTGGACGCCATGACCCTGAACGTCGGTATCAACGTCGACGGTTATGTGATCAATGCCGTACGCACCGTCCGGTGAAAGGGGCGCAGGTCATTCCGCCGCGATGATGTGAAACTCATGCTGGACTTCCGGGTGCTGCGCCTTGCTCATCAGGTAGATCAGACAGCTGGTGCGCAAGAGCGAGGCGAAGTTGGAAACCGCGCCGTTGATCTCCAGGGCCTCGTCATAAAGTGTCGACAGGAAGCGTGAGGTCGACATCGCCTGACTGGCGGCGATCTCGTCGATCAGGTCCCAGAAGGCCGCCTCGATCTGGATGCTGGTCGAATGGCCACCGATCCGGACCGATCGGTTGACCGCCCGGTAACGGGCGGGGTCCTGTCCCGCAAAGACTTCACACATGGCATGCTCCTCCGGCTTTTCTTTTGACGCCTATTATGCGGCCCGACGGTTGGTCGGTCAATTTCCCAAAACGTGGCGGTTTTGGCGCGGGATCTGGGCGGATGCCGCGTCTTCACTGGAAATATCGTCAGTGCGGTAGCCCGCTGCTACCCGATTTGCCACCGGTATTGGAAACTCTCATCATTCGATGATTTGCCTGAACGAGGAGTATCCCTTGGCGAAGATGATCCATTCGATGATCCGGGTGATGGAAGAAACCCGTTCCGTCGATTTCTACCAGAAGGCCTTTGGTCTCGACATTGCCGAACGGCTGGATTTCGACACCTTCACGCTGATCTATCTCAGCAATGAAGAGAGCGAGTTCGAACTTGAACTGACCGTCAACAAGGGCCGTGAAGAGGCCTATGATCTCGGTGCAGGCTATGGCCATCTCGCCGTCAGCGTCGCCGACCTCGATATCGAGCACAGCCGTGTGACCGCTCTCGGGCTCAATCCGGGCAAGATTGTCGAGTTCAACCGCGACGGGGCGTTGCTCGCCCGCTTCTTTTTCATGACGGACCCCGATGGCTACAAAATCGAGGTTCTTCAGCGCCACGGGCGCTACAAGTAGGAACCGGAGGTTCGCGGGCCGGAGGATCCGCGGGCTTCGGTTTTTTCGACAGGGGTAGGGCGCGGTTATCGCGCCGCCCGACGACGGACCGGAAGGAGACCGGCCCCTCGACCATGCCACATGACCCTGGGAGGAGACTGACGTGGTTACGCTTTACGAAAAATCGAATGGGATTTCCCGCCGCGAATTGCTCAAGCGCGGTGGCACCGTGGGCGCCCTGCTGGTGATCAGCGGTTCGGCGGTGATCTGTCCGCAGGCCGCCTGGGCACTTGAAGCCAAAGCGCTCAAGCCGGAGACCCTGGCGACGCTGATTAAGCTTGCCCGAGACATCTATCCGCACGATCAACTTGCCGACCGTTTCTATGCGATCGCCGTCAAGGGCCAGGATGACCGCGCTGCCAAGGATGAGGCGCACAAGAAACTGATCGAGGATGGCATAGCCGATCTCGACAGTCGTGCCGGTGCCGGTGGCTATCGCGGCCTTGGCTGGGAGGACGATCGGGTCGCCATCCTGCGCGACATCGAGACGACGCCTTTCTTCCAGGCGGTGCGCGGCGACCTCGTCGTCAGTCTCTATAACCAGAAAGAACTCTGGCCGATCTTCGGCTACGAGGGCGAGTCCTATTCCAAGGGCGGTTACATCGAGCGCGGCTTCAACGACATCGAGTGGCTGTAAGTCGCCGGTTTCTGCAATGTGCAAGCGAACAGCATCGCCGCCTGAGGAGGCCCATCGCGGATGGGCGCGGCGGCGCATTCTCAAAAATGCCGATTTGACATTCCTGGGAGGAAATCATGGCAGCGCCTTATGATCTCAACGACGATAGTGTAGTCGTCATCATCGGTTCTGGTGCGGGCGGCGGAACGCTCGGCAACGAACTCGCCCAGAAGGGCATCGACGTCGTCATTCTCGAAGCCGGTAGCCGGCACGAATATGAAGACTTCATCAATGACGAATGGGACAGCTTTGCCCAGCTCGCCTGGCTCGACAACCGCACCACAGGCGGCGGCTGGCGCGTGTCGAAGGACTTCCCCAACTTGCCGGCCTGGATCGTCAAGGCAGTCGGCGGCACCACGACCCACTGGGCGGGCGCCTCGCTGCGCTTCCAGGAGCATGAGTTCAAGGACCTGACGACCTACGGCAAGATCGAGGGCGCCAACCTGCTGGACTGGCCGATCACCCTTGCAGATCTCGAGCCTTATTATGCCAAGGCCGAGGACAAGATGGGCGTTACCCGCACCAACGGCATCGAGGGGCTGCCCGGCAACAACAATTTCAAGATCCTCAAAGCCGGCGCCGACAAGCTGGGCTACAAGGAATGCCATACCGGCAATATGGCGATCAACTCGGCGCCGCGCGACGATCGCAACAGCTGTCAGCAGACCGGCTTTTGTTTCCAGGGCTGCAAGTGGGGTGCCAAGTGGTCAACGCTCTACACCGAGATCCCCAAGGGTGAGGCGACCGGCAAGCTGGAAGTGCGGCCGAACTCGCATGTCGTCAAGATCGAGCATGACAAGTCCGGCAAGGTGACGGCCGTCGTCTATGCGGACAAGGACGGCAACCTGAAGAGCCAGAAGGCCCGCATCGTCTGCGTCGCCGGCAATTCGATCGAAAGCCCGCGGCTGCTGCTCAACTCGGCCTCTTCGATGTTCCCCGATGGTCTTGCCAATTCCTCCGGACAGGTGGGCAAAAACTACATGCGCCATACCACCGGCTCGGTCTATGCGGTGTTTGAAAAGCCGGTGCACATGTATCGTGGTACGACCATGGCGGGCATCGTCCGCGACGAAGCGCGTCATGATCCGTCGCGCGGCTTCGTCGGTGGCTACGAGTTGGAGACGCTGTCGCTCGGCGTGCCGTTCATGGCGGCCTTCCTCGATCCGGGCGGCTGGGGCCGGTCGTTCGCCTCGGCGATGGACCAATATGCCAATATGGCGGGTCTGTGGATCGTCGGCGAGGACATGCCGCAGGAGACCAACCGGGTGACCCTGCATAAGGAGCTCAAGGACAAGCACGGCATGCCGATCCCCGATGTCTCGTTCACCGACCATCCGAACGACGAGGCGATGCGCAACCACGCCTACAAACAGGGCATGGCGATCTATGAGGCGGTCGGGGCGACCCGCTCGTTCCCGACGCCGCCCTATCCGTCGACACACAACCTTGGCACCAATCGCATGAGCGAGAAGGCCAGGGATGGTGTCGTCAACAAGCACGGTCAGACGCACGACATCAAGAACCTGTTCGTCTCCGACGGCAGTCAGTTCACCACGGGGGCGGCGGAAAACCCGACACTCACCATCGTGACGCTGGCGATCCGCCAGGCCGACTACATCGCGGAACAGATGGGCGCGGGTTCGATCTGAGACCCTCCCTGCGGGCGGGGCGGCGCGAAGGCGCCGTTCCCGTTTCGCTTTCGAGCTGCTCGGAGCAAGTCCCTTAAGGATCAGTGATCGGTAAGGCCCCGCGATATCATCATTGCCTTGTCGAAAATGTGGACATCAAGGTCGGTTTTCTTCAAGTCGGTCGCTTGATGCCTGTAGAGAAGAACATTCCTAATGCCGAAGTGTCGCCAGTGCCTTTGCGCGTTCCTTCGTCTTGTCGACGATGCGGCGGATTCGGGCGGTGGCGGCCGCTTTCGCCGACGCCTCCCTCGTGACCGACATCGCATTGCCTCGCCAGACGAAGCCATCGCCGAACCATGCGACGATCCAAAGGGCGGGCAGGACGAGATCACGCAGGACCATCATGACCGGAGTCATGCGTCCCATGTGCCAGTGAAAAGCCCGGCTCAGCAGCATTTCACCGCCGTACCAGGCAAGCACATAGAGCGCGAAGGTTAGCGGCGAGCAGAGACCAGTGGCCGTCAGACCGGCAAGAGCGGCAATTGGCAACGCACCGCCGGCAAAGAGTTCCGGCGCGAAAAAGAGCGGGAAGGAGGTGCGGCGCAGGCGTGCCCAGCGCAATTGCCGCCGCCAGACCGCATTGAGGGAACGGTGGCCGAGCGGCTGGTCGAAGGGCTCCGTCACCAGCCGGACCTTGAGCCCGGTCGCGCGGATCAAATGGGTCGCGGCGGCATCCTCGGCGATCTCTTCGCCCAGTCGTTCAAAACCGCCGGCGCGTGCCATGACCTGGCGGTTGAGCAACATCGATTTCCCTTGCGCGAAGCCAAGGCCCACGGCGTCGGCCAGCAATTGCCAGCGGGCCTGAAAGCTGTTCAGCCAGGCGCATTCAAGTTCCGCGGCGAAACCTGCGGGGTCGGCGCCGACCGGCGGCGCGCAGACGAGCCCGGTGCCCGGGGTCCACCGGGCAAACAGACGCTGTAGATAGTCGCGTGGCAAGCGCACATTGCTGTCGGCGATGACGATCCAGTCATGCTCGGCGGAACGCCAGCCTTTGATCAGGTTGTTCATTTTCGGATTGGGGCTGAAGACGTCCTCGCCGACCAGCAGGCGGGTGTTGGCATCCGGGTACGCCTCCATTACCCGGCGAGCCACCGCGATGGCGGGATCGGCTGGCGAGGCAACGCAGAACACGATCTCGTAGTTCGGCCAATCGAGGCGGAAGGCCGAGGCAAGCGTTTCGGCAAGGTTGTTCTCCAGACCGCATATGGGCCGAAGGATGGTGACGGAGGGGCGGACCTTTGCCGGCGCGCCCGGTTCGGCACGCTTCTTGTGAGCCAGCACGATCAGGATGCTGAGGAGATGAACGGAAAGGGCAAGCGCGCAGATCCAGAACAAAACAGTCATGAGACATCCTCGTTGCGGGGTATCCCCGCATAGCATCGACATATGACAGTTCGGCAACCATATCCTTTCGGGAATAGAGGGCCAAGCCGGTAAGTTGTGGTTGCACGGCGTAGTTAGACTTTCACGTCCTTCCGCCGCAGGATTTTGACGATCCGCCAGCCGAGATAGAGTGCTACGGCGCCGGCGGCGAGGAAACCGCTCAGGTCCCCGACGATTCCCGCGATGCTTGTGACATTATTGCTGAAGGTCACGCCAAGGCCGGTATAGCCGCCGACCCAGAACACCTCCCCGGCCACGCCGCAGAGCGTGAAGCGTGTCCAGGAAAACGCCGTGGCACCCGCGATCAGATTGACGTAGGGACCGAGCGGTGCGAGCAGCCAGCGCGTGAGAAAGACGGCGACCGCGCCACGGCTGTTGATGCGCGCCTCGGCCCGGGCGAGCGCCTCCTGTCGCGAGGGGGTCTTAGCGATCCGCGCCATGATGGTCGCTCCGCTCACTCGCCCGATGGCAAAACCGGTCTGGTCGCCGAGCACGGCCGCGGCAAGCGCCGTGACAAAGACTGCGACGAGGTTGAAGTCGCCGGCGGCGGCAAAGGCGCCCATCAGCATCATGACGATCGAGGCGGGGAGAGGTAGACCGAGGCAGCTCAATCCCGTGACCGCTGCCAGCAGCGGCAGGCCGTAAGTCGGCAGGAGTGCCAGCAACTGCTCCGTCATCGGCTCGGCTCTTGCGCCCGCAGCAGGGCGATTGCCGCCTTGACGTCGATTTCGAATGCGTCGAGCGACTGGCCTTGGTCGCGGGCGATCCGCTCCAGCGTCGGCCGCGCCCTCTTGTTCTGATTGTCCGATGGTTGAAGGTTGAGGATCTCCATCAAGCGGTCGCGCGGGACGTCGTAGGAATGGGCCACATAGCCGATTGTCATCCAGCCTTCGAGTGGCTGATTTCGGTGGGCCGGATCGCTCCAATAGAGAATGGAAAGAAGGAAGCGAGTGGCGAAGAAGAGTGTGATCAGGGTCGTCACGAGGAAAGCGCCGAGCAGCAGGCGATGGCGTTGCCACAGAATTGCAAGTGCCTTCACCCGTCGTTCCTCACCGAATTCTCTGCAACAAACGCCGCCGGGGTTGACAGTCCCGACTGCTGCCGTTCAATCGGCCTGACCATCTAAACAAAAAAGGTATGTTGCGGCAATGAGCGGGTCAGATGTTCGTCTCGAGGAGAGTTGGAAAAGAGTTCTCGGGCCGGAATTCGCCAGTCCTTACATGCAGCAGTTGCGGGAATTCCTCGTCGCGGAAAAGCACGCCGGCAAACGCATCTTTCCCAAGGGAGCGGATTATTTCCGCGCCCTCGACCTGACGCCACTCGATCGGGTGCGTGTCGTCATTCTCGGCCAGGATCCTTACCATGGCGCGGGGCAGGCGCATGGGTTGTGCTTCAGCGTGCAACCCGGCGTGCGCGTTCCCCCGTCGCTGGTCAATATCTACAAGGAACTGCAGAGCGATCTCGGCATTCCGCCCGCCGCTCACGGCTTTCTGGAAAGCTGGGCGCAGCAGGGTGTGCTGCTGCTGAACAGCGTGTTGACGGTGGAGGAAGCGCGCGCTGGCGCCCATCAGGGGCGAGGCTGGGAGCGTTTCACCGATGCCGTCATCCGCGTGGTCAATGACGAATGCGACAATGTCGTCTTCATGCTGTGGGGCGCCTATGCGCAGAAGAAGGCTGCGTTCGTCGATCGTCAGCGGCATCTCGTCCTGACGGCGCCGCATCCGTCGCCGCTGTCTGCTCATAACGGTTTTTTCGGTTGTCGGCATTTCTCCAAGGCGAATGATTTTCTCGTCTCGCGCGGGCTGGATCCGATCGATTGGCGCCTGCCGGAAAAGCCATTGCGCTCCAGTCACCAGGGTTGAGGGCGGCGCAGCATACTCCCTAAAATTCTATTGATTTTCAGAAGGGCCGCGTCCAGCATGCACCTTGATTTTTTCAAGGCATTTTCCAGGACGTATTTGCATGAACCCGTCGCATTTCTCGAAGCCCGTCTGGCGTCTGCCCGACCGCTCGGCCTTTTCGGATTTGCCAATTACAGGCCCGGAGCGTGTCGATCTGGCGGTGGTCGGCGGTGGTTTTCAAGGCCTCTCGACCGCCTATGCGGCGGCGTTACGGGGCCTTTCTGTGCGTGTCATGGAGGCGCGTGGTCTGGGCGAGGGAGCGTCGGGGCTGAATGGCGGGCAGGTCATTCCCGGTCTCAAGTTCGACCCGGAGCGCTTGCTCGAGATTTTCGGTGATCGCCAGGGCGAGGTACTGATCGATTTTGCGGCAGGCGCGGCGGACACGGTCTTCAAACTGATCGACACCGAAGGGCTTGATGTCGAGCATGTCCGGTCCGGCTGGATTCAGGCCGCGCATACGGATGCGGCCATGGCTGCGATCACGCAGCGCAGCCGGCAATGGCAGGTCCGCGGCGCGGACGCGATGCTGCTGAATGGAGCGGAGATCGCGCTTCTCACCGGCGCGACCGGCTATCTGGGAGGCTGGCTCGATCGCCGGGCCGGGACGATCAACCCGCTTGCCTTCGTTTTCGGGCTGGCGCGTCTGGCGACTGAAGCCGGGGCGCAGATCGCCACCGGCGTCGGGGCAACCGGGCTGCGGCGAGAGGGGGGGGAGTGGCGCGTCGAGACCAGTGCCGGGCATCCGGTTATGGCGCGCTCTGTGCTCGTCGCCACCAATGCCTATTCCGATGCTTTGGTGCCGGGGCTGGCCAGGAGCCTGGTTCCGCTGCACTCTTTCCAGATCGCGACCGCGCCTTTGCCCCCCGATTTACAGGAAACCGTTCTGCCGCATGGACAGGCCGTCTCCGACAGCCGTCGCATCCTAGTTTACTATCGCAAGAGCGCCGACGGCCGGCTGGTGCTGGGTGGGCGAGGGCGGATGGGCGAGCCGAGGAGTGAGAAGGACTGGCAACACCTGCAGGTGGCCATGCTCCGGCTTTTTCCGCAACTCGAAGGGGTGGCGATCGAGCATCGCTGGTTCGGTCGCGTCGCCATGACGACCGACCACTTGCCGCACTTGCACGAGCCGGAAAAGGGGCTTGTTGTCGCCGCGGGCTGCCAGGGGCGAGGCATTGCGTTGATGGCGGCACTGGGACCCCGCCTGGCCGACTATTTCGAGAGCGGCGATCCATCGGCGCTACCCTTTCCCCTGTCGCCGATCCGGACGATCCCACTCCATGCACTACGCCAGATCGGTGTCGGGGCCATGGTGGCTTGGTATCGCATGCTCGATAGCCTGGAAGGCTAGGCTCCGGGGTCCTGCACGGGAGAAGCATCCTTCACGCATATTGTTATATGTGCGCCTCGGAATAGGCGGTGCAGGCGCCGACATCGCTCCAGACCGGCGGTTTTCCGGTCCGTCTCGCCTGCCTGTCTGCATGGCTAAGAAAGAGATCGAGGCGCCGATCGCGCAAACCTGGAAAGAGCGGGAGGATTGAGAAGGGCAGGGGCGCGAAGGGATTGGCGCGATGATAGGCATGTAGTTCCACGCGCAGCGTGCGCCGGTCGCTGACGGCGCGTGAGTGGAAGGCGTAGGTGTCGGCCACCACGAGCGTGTTGGCCGGCACCACTACCTTTCTTGGTGTGAAGTCGCCGAGTTCTGACAAGTTCTCCGGCATAATCCGGAAGGAGCCGGCCGCATGGTGAGAACGCTTGTCGCCAACGGCGCTCAGGCTCTGGCGGTATTCCCAGCCGAGCCGTTTGTCAGTCAGCTTGTGGCTGCCGGGCACGAAAACGAAAGGTCCGTCGTCGGGACCTACATCCTCGAGAAACAGCCAGGCCTTGGAGCTGGAATGAAAGGTATCTGCGTGCAGGGCCGTCTGCGGGTCGATTTTCCTGATGGACGGCTCCGCGATGATGGTCTGAACGAAATAGATCGGGTCGCCGCCGAAGCCACCGACATAGCGGATGAGGTTCGTGATCGACGGTTCGCGGCTGAAGTGGGCGATCTCCGGCGTCTTTGCGAGTACGCCTGGATTGATCGGGATCATCCGCGTGACCGTCTGTCCCTGTCGCATCTCGCGGGCATGCAGTGGCTCGTTCTTGAGGAAATCGCGAATCCGCTCGAATATATCTCGGGGAAGCGCATTTTCGCGGATGACGAATCCGTCTCGCTCGAAGGCGGCGCGTTCCTCGGCGGAGACCGAAAGGCCGAGGAAGCGCCGACGGTAATCGGTCATGGCGGCAGCAAGGCGAACGCGTTCGCGATGCAGTCCGAGCTGGTTGAGGCGCGGGTTTCCTAGCAGGGGATTATTGCGGAAAGACTTCTCGCTTCCGAACACGCCGAGGGCGTAGGCCGGATAGCGCCACCACGGAACGGTATCTTGCGACACGGAAAGCCCTCCATTCTGCGTATAGCAAGCCTATGGGAAAACCTGGGCAAGGCAATCGGATTCTGCTTGAGACGTACAAGAGCTGGGCGTGGTCATTCCACGGTCTTGAAACAGGCGCTAAAAGCCGGTTAACTGGCGCTTGCCTTCCTTTGCCCCCTCCGCAAGAAAAAGACCTCCTGCCATGAAACGCGTCTTCAATCCGCCATCTGTCAGGCCGCCCTTCGGCCAGTATAATCATGGGCTGCTCGTGCCGCCTGGGGCCAGCCTGCTGGTCACCTCGGGACAACTCGGTATCCGCCCCGACGACAGCATCCCGCCGGACGTGACCGGTCAGGCGGAGTTATGTTTCGAGGCGATCAAGGCGATCCTCGGCGAGGCGGGCATGAGCTTTGCCGACGTCGTCCGCATCTCCGGCTTCGTCACCAGACGCGAGGATTTCTCCGCCTACATGGCGGTGCGGGATCGCTACACGCTCGAGCCAAAGCCAGTGTCGACGCTGATCGTGGTCGGAGGCTTCACCCGTGCGGACTTCCTCGTGGAGGTCGAGGTGACGGCGGCGAAGGTATTTTGACTACGCTGGCGTCTGCTCCTTTGATGATCACGCCGGGCTGAATCTCTCAAGCGGGCGAGACGATCGCGCGGCTGCTACTGCCACGCTCTAATTGTTCTGGGGTATTGAGTGGCCTGCCGGCACTGCCTGCAGGCGACTACGCGCAATCGCGGCCAGGGCCGCGGCTCCGGCGACGCCTTCCAGGCCGAGGCCCAGAGCGGGAGCAAGGAGAGCCAGCAAAGCAAAACCGGGCAGGACGCCGATCGAAATCCCCTTGCAGATATAGCGGTCCCGGACCATCCAGAGGCTGAGGAAATAGGCAGCGACCGGAATGGCGACGGCATAGTCTCCCGCAAGGACCGAGATTTCGGAATGATGGGTGATGATGTCGACCAGCGCCGCGAAACCGGCGCCGATCGCCGCGCCCGAAGCGAAGATGAAGAAGTGCCCATAGCCCCAGATGAGAGCCCGACGCAGTGATCGCGTTGGCAGATGTTCTTCTGGCAGGAAATACACCCACCACAGGGAGAAGACGATCACAAGCGCGGAGAGCGCCGTGTGGACCAGCATGATGTCGAAATGCTCGACCGTCTCGCGCAATGCCAGTGTTCCTGCCAGGAGCGTTTCACCCAGTACGATGATGTTGAGCAGCCCGTAGCGCTCCATGATGTGGTGGCGATGCCAGGGCGTGCTTGAGGTGAGCGATTCTGCAATGGCGGGAACGGAGATCTCAAGCAGAACCCCGATTGCCCACATGCCATAGGATATGCCGCTGGAGAGCGGCTGAAACAGCATGAAGGATACCCAGTAGAGCTGAACCAGCGCGATGCCGATCGCATAGGCGATGGCGGTTTTGCGGTGGGCGGTATCGGCGCAGCCGGCGCGGAGCCAAAGTACCACCATGGCGATACGCATCAGCACGTAGCCGATGATCACCGTGGTGAAGTCGGGCGTAGCGGAGAAAAGGCTTGGAATTCCCTCGGCCATGATCAGGGAACCGGCCATGATCACCATTGTCAGCAGCCGGTAGGTGGTGTCGTCGTTGTCATAGGCGGATGCGAACCATGTGAAGTTCATCCAGGCCCACCAGATGGCAAAGAACGCCATGCCGAACGTAAGTGTTGCCTCGAGAGCGTGCCCCTCCGACAGTCCGTGATGCAGGCCGGCGGCGGCAGACGCGACCGCGATCACTGACACCAGGTCGAACAGCAGTTCGAGCGGGGTCGCAGCCCGATGATGTTCCTCCGGATCGCGCGGTCTAAGCGGCGGCATGAAGTTCTGAAGGGCAGGGATCAGGGCAGCCATGGGCATCTCGCTTTGATAAACCGCAACTTTTGTGCAGGAAAACGAGATGCCCGACAAGGGGCGAGATGGATCAGAACCGTTCCATCTCGTGCTTCACCTTGGCGAGGAAAGCGGCGCGCGTTTCATCGGTGCAGTTGTTCATGTCGTAGTGCGCCATGTATTTGACCGGGGCGCCGATCTTGATCTGGGCGCGTAGCACGCGGGTGACAATCTTTTTCGGCGGATTGCCGACCAGGAAGGCGCGCCAGGGCGTCGCGCCATAGGTCATGACTGCGGAGAGCTTTCTGATGTGGCGCAGCGTCGGCGTCAGCTTGCCGTCTTCGAGGTCGAAGGAGACGCCTTTTACCCAGACGCGGTCAAAATAACCCTTGAGCATGGCCGGGAAACCGAAATTCCACACCGGAGTGACGATGACCAGGCCCTCTGCCGCCTTCAGTCGCTCGACATAGGATTTCACCAGCACGGTGTTGTCGGGGTAGTCGTGATAGATCGTCCGGTCATGCGCGGAAAGGACCGGATCGAAGCCTTCTTCGTAGAGATTGCAGCCGTCGACCTCGTGACCGGCTTTGATCAGGCTTTCACAGGTTTGGCGATAGAGCGCCCGACCGTAGCTTTCGTCTAGGGGGTGGGAGTGCAAAACAAGTACGCGCATGGTGAGAAAAACTCCATATCGTAGCCCATGGCGGATTGCCGCTGGGCGTTGAGTGAAAATTTTCCGCGCCGTTTGTCCCGATGAAGAGAGGCTCGCCGCCATAGCCGAGCCTGCCATCACCATGGTCGTTTCCATGCGTCGGGGCCGGTGTGCCGCCCCCGATCGGGAGTACCTTCGGAAGTTCAGTCTGTCGTGGCGGTATCAAGCCTCCTGGAATGCCTGGAGGCCGGGGAAAAGGTAGTTCTTGCCGGCCGTGAAGTCGAAATCGGGATTGTCCCAGGCGATCATCTTGCCCGGGTTGAGCAAGCCCTTCGGATCGGTCTCCTTCTTGAACGCCAATTGGATGGTGTCCGTCTGTTTCATGCCGCCTTCCTCCAGCGTATAACGGTGAGGATTGAAGATCGGGCAGCCGTTGTCCTCGTGGATCCTGATGATCTCTTCGAGCCGTTCCGGGGTCGTATAACGCACCAGCGGCAAGCCAGAGCACTGGATCGCGCCGTCGAATTTGATGAACTCGAGATGGCCGATCACCTCGTCGCCGAAGATCTCGACCATTTTGCCAACCTTGGCCACATGGTCCGGGCTCGGATACTGGACCTGCAGATAGGTGAAATTCGGATCGATCTTCAGGGCGCGCAAGGTCGTGTGGTTCCATGCCAGTTCATAGGCATGGGGAATACCCTTCATGCTTTCGACCTTGTCGGAGCGGAAGCGGATCTCGCCCTTCATCTTCTCGACATAGGCGGCGAAGGGCTCCATCGAGTGGGGTGCAACCATCAGGACGACGACCGACTGGCCTTCCTTCAGCCAAGGCTTGTGGCGCGTGAAATACTCGTACGGAACGGGGGCCGCGATCGGCGCCACTTCCTTGAGGAGGATGCCGTTGCGATGGGTCAGGGCATCGGCGAAGCGCACCGCATCCATGAAGTCGTCATAGCCGACGATGACGTCGACCCAGTCGTAGGCAGGCGCCAGCGGCATTTCGACTTCGGTGATGATGCCGTTGGTGCCGTAGGCGTGAGAGACCTTCTGCAGGTCCCAGGCCGAAAGTTCGAGCACCCGCGGTTCGGCTTCCATGGTGACGACGCGCAGGCGCAGGATGTTGCCAAGGTCGCGCAGCCCGCCCCAGGTGATCGAGCCGACGCCGCCGGAGCCGCCGGCGATGAAGCCGGCGACGGTTGCCGTCTGGGCGGTCGAAGGATGGAAGCGCAACTCCTGTCCGGATTTTTCCTTCAGCTCCTTGTCGAGCTGGGAGATGATGATGCCGGGCTCACAGACGACGCGACCTGGGTGGATCGCTTTGATCTTGTTCATATTCATCAGGTTGAGCACGATCCCGCCGGAGAGCGGCATGGCCTGGCCGTAATTGCCGGTGCCGCCACCGCGCGGGGTGACTGGGACGCCGTGGGCATAGGCGACCTTCAGTACGCGGATCACTTCTTCTTCCGTCGTCGGCGAGACGACGAGATCCCCCACGACGTTGTCGAGCTGCGCCTTGAGGATCGGTGAATACCAATAGAAGTCGCGGCTCTTCTGCTTGACGAGTGCGGGATTGTCCTCGACGGCGATACCTTCGAGTTCGCTTTTGATCTGCTGGTAGTCGGCCATGGTCAGTCTTTCATCAGCGGGTCAAGATCACGATAATCCGGCAGGCTGCGGTCGATGCCCTTGCCATTCCGCATCACGATGCGGTCGGCCTGCGGACGGGAAAGAAATTCGCTCCAGCGCCGTGCCGTAAACAGCACGAGGTCGGCGGGGAGGCCGGCGGCGATGCGGCCACGGTCGGCGCGTCCGAGGATGTCGGCCGGCGTGCGTGTGACGACGCGGGCGGCCTCATCGAGCGGATGGTCGAGATGAAGGATGCGCACGCCCTCGCGGAAGACCTCGACCGGGTCGAGATCGCCATAGGCGTAAAACGGGTCGCGGGTGTTGTCGGAGGAAATCGCGGTGGCGACGCCGGCGGCGGCAAGCTCGTGGAACAGGGTCACGCCGCGATAGCGCGGGGTGCGGCCGGTGGTGCGATCTTGCAGGTACATGTTGCACATCGGCAGGGACACGACCGACAGCCCAGCCTTGGCCACCACGTCGATCGTCGCCTTGGCGAGATCGTCGTTCTGGCGGGCAAGCGAGCAGCAGTGGCCGACGGTGACCGCCCCCTGATAGCCGTTACGGATTTTCGCTTCGGCAATGGTCTTCAGCGTCAGGACTTCCTGATCCTGGGTCTCGTCGACGTGGAGATCGATGTCGAGGCTGCGGTCGGAGGCTGTGCGGAACAGCAGGTCAAGCCGGGTCTCTAGGTCCGGCATCAGGTAGGTGACGCCGCCGAGCAGGCCACCATGGCCGGCGATGACATCGGTCAGGTCGTGGAAATAGGCGTCGTCGGTGATCATGTCGAGCGGGAAGAGGGCGACGGCCTGAAGGGCGATCCTGTCCTTCCACGCATCGCGGATCTCGGAGAAAACTTCGAAGGAAATGCGGTGCTGCGGCGGAAGGCTGTCGAGATGGGTGCGGATCAGGCTGGTGCCATGGGCATAGGCCGTCTTCAGCGAGAACTCCATGCGCGTCCGCACATCGTCGGCCGACCAGCGGGCCTCGCGGTCGTTGCGCACGGCGTCGAGGGCGCCGGTAAAATCGCCCGTCGGGTTGGGACGGCGGTCCCAGATGTGACCCTTGTCGAGATGCGTGTGCATGTCGGCGAAGCACGGCCACACCATGCCCTGATCGAGATCGGCCGCCGGCAGATCGCCGGGCGCGGTGCCGGCGGGCAATACGGCCTCGATCTTGCCGTCGGCGATGACGAGATCGGCATGGATCAGACCTTCAGAACCGGCCGTACCAGCAAAACCGTCAACGGCAATGGCCGGCAGGGTGGCATTGGTCAGCACATAGCGCGCGGCATCGGGCAGTGTAGATGCGGGATTAGACATCAGTTCTCTCTCTTGATGCTGCTTTCATGCCAGCGATGCAGAGCCAGCCAGGAAATGAACGAGGTGATCGCGAAGATCAGGACGCCAAGGCAAGACAGCAGGAAGAGGGCGGCGAAGAGGCGCGGGATGTTGAGACGGTATTGCGCCTCGAGCAGGCGGAAGGCGAGACCGGAGCCAGCACCCGCCGAGCCCGCGGCGAATTCTGCCACCACGGCCGCGATCAGGGCGAGCCCGCCGCCGATCCTCAGGCCCGTCATGAAGTAGGGCAGCGAGGCCGGGAGCTTGAGATAAAGCAGTGTCTGGAGCCTCGATGCGCCGTAAAGGTCGAAGAGGTTCAACAGGTTGTGGTCGACGCTCTTCAATCCCTGGACCATGTTTGACAGGATCGGGAAGAAGGCGACGAGGAAGGCGCAGATCAGAAGCGCGACCTGGGTGGACGGCGCATAGATCAGGATCAGCGGGGCGATGGCGACGATCGGCGTCACCTGTAGGATGACGGTGATCGGATAGAAGGCCAGTTCGATCCAGCGCGACTGGACGAGGAAAACAGCGATGCCGACACCGCCGATCAGCGCGAGCGCGAGCGAGGCGAGCGTGATCTTGGTCGTCACCCAAAGCGCGGGGGCAAGCGTGCCCCAGTCCTTGATGAGCGCGGCCCCCGCTGCCACCGGGCTCGGCAGGATGTATTGCGGAACGCCCGAAACGACGACGCCGATTTGCCATGCCGCGAGCAGGACGAAGACTACGAGGATCGGCACGACGATTTTCAGCAGCATTTCGTGCGATCGAGATGGCGCCGTCGGCTTGATCGCCACAGGAGAGGAGGGGGGCATTATCATCAGTGCGTGTCCTCTCCGCCCATGGCTTCCAGCAGTGTTTCCGATACGGTTTCGCAGGCCTGGCGATATTCTTCCGAGGTGCGGTAATGGGCGTCCCGTTCCAGGCTGGTGTGCAGCGGGAAGTCGGCATGGACGCGGCCTGGTCTCGCTCTCATCACCACGATGCGGCTCGACAGATAGGCGCTCTCGAAAACCGAATGGGTGACGAAGATGACGGTGATGCCGGTCTCTTTCCACAGCCGCAGGACGTCGTCGTTGAGCTTCTGGCGGGTGATCTCGTCGAGTGCCGCGAAAGGTTCATCCATCAGCAGCAGCTTGGGCTTGGTTACCAGCGCTCGGGCGATCGAGACGCGCATCTTCATGCCGCCGGAAAGCTCGCGCGGATAGGCGTCGGCGAAATCCTTGAGGCCGACGGTCGCAAGCGTCGCCATGATCTCGTCGCGGGCGGCGGCTTTCGACACGCCCTTGAGCTTGAGTGGCAGATGGACATTGCCGAACACGGTCTGCCAAGGCATCAGTGTGGGCTCCTGGAAGACGAAGGAGATGTCACCTTCGGGCAGTCCCTTGGAATTGATGCGCGAGCTTGGCCAGTCGATCGTTCCGCTCGATACGTCGCCCAGACCGGCCATAATCCTCAGCGCGGTCGATTTGCCGCAGCCGGAGGGGCCAAGGAGACTGACGAATTCGCCGCCGTTGACGGTGAGCGACATGTCGGACAGCGCCACTGTGCCGCTCGAGAACATCTTCGATACGCCGCGCATGACGACGAGTGGCCGTCGCTGCTGGTTGGGGGCAGCTGGCGATGCGGAGGACGGTGCCATCTCGGCGTCTGAAGCAGTCATTGCGGGCCTTTGTCAGGTCTTGGAATGTCGGAGCGGCTGGCTCCGTCTTCGCCCGGCCGGGAGAAGGTGGTCCGGAGGACCGGATGAGGGGGCGAGGCTTCGTTCCCCTCATTGTTTCGTTTTGCCTGGCTGTTCCACCCGTCGGGCGGGACAGCCCAGACTTTACTTCTTCAGCGCCATGCCGACGCCCTTGCAGACGTATTTGGTGGTGAAGGCCTTGGTGTAGTCGAGGTCGGCCGACTGGACGCCAATCGAAACCATGTCGTCGAAGAACTTCTTGTAGCGTTCCTCTGTCATGCAGCCGATGCCCTTGTCGAGCGCCTCGCCCGATTCGACGATGCCGTATTCTTTCATCTTGGCGATCGAGTACTCGATCTGGCCATCCGTGATCTCCGGATTGTCCTTTTTGATCAGGTCATTGGCCGCCTTGTTGTCGCCGTAGAGGTAGTTGTACCAGCCCTCGACCGAGGCATCGACGAACCGTTGGACGACGTCGGACTTGGTCTCGACCATCGTGGCGGTGGTGGTGATCATGGTGGAATAGGGATTGTAGCCGTTGTCGGCGAGCAGGAAGACCTTCGGGGCCCAGCCGGCCTGCTTTTCGATCTCAAAGGGTTCCGAAGTCAGATAGCCCTGCTGAGCGGACTTCGGGTCGGCGATGAAGGGGGCCGGGTTGAAGGTGTAGGGCTTGTACTGCTCGTCCTTGAAGCCTTCGTAGTTCTTCTTCATCCACTCGAAATAGGTGACGTAGCCGTCCTTACCCATGAAGATCGTGTCGAGCTTGGCAAGGTCGGCGAAGGTGTCGATGCCCTGGTCTGGATGGGCGAGCAGGACTTGCGGGTCCTTCTGGAAGATCGCTGCGACATCGACCAGCGGAATGCCTTCCTTGACGGCATCCATCTCGCTGAGCGGGCTGCCCATGTAGAAATCGACTTTTCCGGCGATCAGCAGCGAGCGATTGGCGGCGTTTGGTCCGCCCTGGACGATGGTGACCTTCAGTCCATACTTTTCATAGGTGCCGTCGGCAACGGCCTGGTAAAAGCCGCCGTGCTCGGCCTGAGCCAGCCAGTTGGTGCCATAGCTCACTTCATCGAGGGCGTAGGCCTGGGTGGTGGCCGAAAATGCGGCGGATACCCCGAGAGTGACTGCGAAAGCCTTGATTTTCAAAGAGCTATGCATGCGTTTTTGTTCCCCTGTTAAGCCTTTCGGCATCGTGAGAGTGCCTGTTTTTCTCATTTGAGCGGTTGCCTTGCGCTTTGAAAAGCATCAAAATTCGTCCGCATTGATGCCTTTTTTGCACTGCTGTGCAGACTGATGCTTAAATAATGCTGTGTGGCTAAAAAATATGCAATGGTGTTCCCGTGCTTCATTCCCGAAAGCTGCAATACATTAACGAAATCGTGCGTTGCGGGTCGATCCGCAAGGCCGCGGCGCGCCTCAATGTCGCCTCGTCGGCGGTCAACCGCCAGATCCTGGCGCTTGAGGAGGAGCTCGGCGCGCCGATCTTCGAGCGGTTGCCGCGCGGGCTGCGTCTGACGGCGGCCGGCGAGCTTTGCGTCGAGCATATCCGCGACGTCCTCAAGAACTATGAGAAGCTCGAAGCGCGTATCCGTGGCCTGAGAATGCCACAAGCGGGCAGGGTAACGCTGGTCACGACGGTCGGGCTCGCGTCCGGACCCTTGCCGCAGATCCTGGCTCGCTTTCTTGACGCACATCCCCGCGTGCGAATCAAATTGCGCAACGATGGTGGCTCGACCACCATCAATCCGGTGCTGACGGGCGAGGTCGACATCGGGCTCGGCTTCAATATTCCGGCGACGCCCGGCATCCGGACGCTGGCCAATTTCGACGTGCCGGTCGGCGTTGTCTTGCCGCCCGGTCATCCGCTTTCCCATGAGACGGGGCCGATCGATCTGGCCGACGTGGTGCAGGAAAAGCTGGTGCTGGCACAACCCGGCACCAGCCTGCGCAATATCATCGATCTTGCGCTCGCGCCTGTGCCGCTTCCTGTTGAACCGGTGCTCGAGACCAATTCGTCCGAGTTGATGAAGCAGTTGGTCAGGTGTGGCGTCGGGCTGACGCTGCTCAATCCGCTCGACGTGATCAGCGAATGCCGGGCCGGCGAACTGGTTTTCCGACCCTTGCTCGAAGCCCAGTTGCGGCATCAGCCGATGAAGCTCTTCGCCCGTGCCCGTGCCCCGCTCGACGCGACGACCAGCCTGTTTGTCGAGTATCTGATGCAGGAGCTTCTGGATCTTGTGCAGGAATTGCAGGGCAAGGGCCACATCCCGGCGGGTGATAAACCGGGTGATCGGGCCCTTGCGTCCCGAGAGGAGGATCAGCGCGAATAGAGGTTTGACAACGGATAGCGGGTGAGGTCGCGCAGCAGTTCGACGAAGCCTGCGATCTGATGTTTGCAGATCGCTTCGCCCTTTTCCTCCGTCCCCTTGGAGGCATCGCCGACGACGCCGTTCGGGTTGAGGTCATGGGCGATCCAGGCCAGCGAATGCGGCGGCAGCGGGGTCAGGAACTTGGAGTTGGACCGCATCTCCTCTGCCTTGGAGACAAAATTCTGTGCGTTTTCCATGCGCACCAGTTCCGGGCGGAAATAGAGCATCAACGAGGTCTCGACCTCGCCGCCATGGATGCCATAGCGGCTCTCGTGCTCGGAGATCATGCCGTCTGGATTGCCGAACCGACCCCACTGGGTGGAGACCACAGCCATCTGGTGGCGGACGCGCAGTTCGCGGGCGACGATGCTCATCACGTCGACATTGCCGCCGTGAGAATTGACGATCACCATCTTGCGGATGCCGGCCTCGGCGACCTTGGTGCCGATGGCGGTCCAGGCGGGTATCAGGATTTCCGGGCCGAAGGAGAGTGTGCCGGGGCCGTGGATATGTTCGTTGGCCTTGCCGATCTCCTGGGTTGGCAGGACGAGGAAGTCGAGATCGTCGGGGCGCTGGTTCTTCAGTTCCGCCAGCATGCCGTTGGCGATCGCGACGTCGGTCGCGATCGGCAGGTGCGGACCGTGCTGTTCGGTCGAGGCGATCGGCAGAATGGCGATCGTCGTCTCGGGGGAAAGCCCGGCGAAATCCGCGGTGTTCAGTTCGTTCCAGAAAAATGGCTTTGCCATGGCTGCTTCCCTCGTAGGTTTCTCAGGGAATCGATTAGGCAATAAAGCGGGCTTGGAAAAGCATCATATTGCGTGCAGGGTGCTGCCTTAAAGCGAGCGCCCCAGGCGCGCGACGGCTTGAGTTCGTCGCGCGCGCAACATCAGGCCGGCTGTTTGGGTTTGCCCCATTCGGCAATCGCAATGCCACCGAGGACGAGCACCAGCGCGATGAGATGTAACGGACGGAGAGCCTCCCCGAGAATAACGAGCGACAGCAGAGTGCCGAAGACGGGGACCAGGTTGATGAAAAGGCCAGCCCGGTTGGCGCCAATTCCTTCGACGCCGAGCACATAAAAGACCTGCGAGATCAGCGAGGGGAGAAGCGCTGCATAGGCGATCATGCCGAGACCGGCGACATCCGGCAGGATCATCGAGCCGTTCGCCGCCTCCCAGATCACGAGCGGCAGGCCCGTCAACGCGCCGCCGAGCGCGGAAGCGGCCATCAGGCTTTTCCAGTGGATCGCCGGCTTCCAGCGCAGCGCGATCGTATAGACGGCATAGGCTGCGACGGCGAGCAGCAGCAGCGCGTCGCCAAAGTTCAGCGCCAGCGACAGGAGGACATGGATGTCGCCGCGGGTCGCGGTCAGCGCGACGCCGACGAAGCTGATGGCGAAGCCGATGATCTGGATGAAGGAGACAGGTATGCGAAACAGCAGGAAGTTGAGAATAAAGATGAGCACCGGAATGCCGCCCTGCTCGATCGCGCCGTTGACTGCGGTTGTGTATTTGAGCGCCGTATAAAGAAAGCCGTTGAAGGCTGTATAACCGATCGCGCCATAGCCAAGCAGCAGCCACCAGTGGCGTTTCAGTGCCGGCCAGTCCTTCTTCAACTGCGGAACGGAGATCGAGCAGATGATGACCAGCGCGACGGCCCAGCGGGAGAAATTGAGCACCATCGGGCTGACGTGGCCGACGGCAAGCTTGCCGACAACGGTGTTGCCGCCCCAAAAAAGCGTTGCGACGGTCAGAAATAGGTAGGCTCTGAGAAGCAAGGGATTTCACCAGCAAGGTTGGTTGGGAGTGGGGCGTTAGGGCGTTAGTCACCGCATCGGATAGGCGAGGGGCCGCGTTTTGTCACGCAAAAAGCCGATTTGGCGCGCATAACGAGTCGATTTCATAAAAACAACACAGTATAGATGCGCGGGTTTGGATAAGGCGCAGACTGTTGCGCGATAGACAGGATTTCGAAATGACGAATGTCGTGGTTGTGGGTTCGCAGTGGGGTGATGAGGGCAAGGGCAAGATTGTCGACTGGCTCTCTGAACGGGCGGATATCGTCGTGCGGTTCCAGGGCGGCCACAATGCCGGCCATACCCTTGTGATCGATGGCATCAGCTACAAGCTGTCCCTGCTGCCCTCGGGTGTCGTGCGCCCCGGCAAGATGGCGGTGATTGGCAATGGCGTCGTGGTCGATCCGCATGCGTTGCTGGCTGAAATCGAGCGGCTGAAGGCGCAGGGCGTTACGGTAACCCCGGAGAACCTGCGAATCGCCGACAACGCGACGCTGATCCTGTCGCTGCACCGTGAGCTGGACGGCATGCGCGAGGACGCCGCTTCCAACAGCGGCACGAAGATCGGCACGACTCGCCGAGGCATCGGCCCGGCCTATGAAGACAAGGTCGGCCGGCGCGCCATCCGCCTGATGGACCTCGCCGATATCGAGGCGCTGGAGGGCAAGGTCGAGCGTATCCTGACTCATCATAACGCCCTTCGCCGCGGTTTCGGTGCGCCGGAAATCGAGCACAAGGCGATCATGGAAGAACTCACGTCCATCGCCGATCAGGTGCTGCCATTCCGTGACACCGTCTGGTTGATGCTGGACAAGGAGCGCCGCAAGGGCTCGCGTATCCTGTTTGAAGGCGCTCAGGGCTCGCTGCTTGACATCGACCACGGCACCTATCCCTTCGTCACCTCCTCGAACACGGTTGCCGGCCAGGCCGCCGCCGGTTCGGGCATGGGGCCGGGCGCGCTCGGCTATATCCTTGGAATCACCAAGGCCTATACGACTCGCGTCGGAGAAGGTCCGTTCCCGACCGAACTGACCGACGAGATCGGTCAGTTCCTTGGCGAGAAGGGGCACGAATTCGGCACGATCACCGGCCGCAAGCGTCGCTGTGGCTGGTTTGACGCGGCACTTGTCCGCCAATCGGTCGCCACCAATGGAATCACCGGCATCGCACTGACCAAACTCGACGTTCTTGATGGTCTGGAAGAGCTGAAGATCTGCGTTGGTTACAAGCTCGACGGTCAGGAAATCGAGCATCTTCCGGCGTCCCAAGCCGCCCAGGCGCGCGTCGAGCCGATCTACATCACGCTCGAAGGCTGGAAGGAATCGACTGTCGGCGCCCGCAAGTGGGCGGACTTGCCGGCTCAGGCGATCAAATATGTCCGTCAGGTCGAGGAACTGATCGGCGCGCCGGTCGCGCTGCTTTCGACCAGTCCGGAGCGTGACGACACGATACTTGTGACGGATCCATTTGAAGACTAAGCTTAGTTTTCGTTAAGCTTTTGCCAGCCGGCCGGTGCCGGCGACAACGAGAAAGTGCTGATGGCTGACTTCATAGCGGTTATCCGGCGTGCCGTGGACGGCCTGTCGAACAATACACCAGAGATGCGTGCCAAGGTCTATGACAAGGCACGCAGCGCCGTGCTGCGGCAGCTGGAGAACATGAACCCGCGGCCGCCGGAGGCCATGATCCAGCGCCAGCTGACCAAGCTGGATGTCGCGATAGAGGAGGTCGAGGCCGAGCACGCCGAGGCCATGCCGGAGGAGGAAGCCGTCGCGACCTTCGAGGAGGCGATGACGCCTCAGCCCACTGCGGAAGACGAGTGGGCTGAGCAGTCTTCGTCCGCCGAAGAACGTGAGGCCGAAGCTCAGCCTGTCGTGGTCGAGGAGCCTGTCCAGGAAGAGCCGGTCGCCCGGCCAGCCGAGGATTGGGCTGCCCCGGCTGAGCCGGAATACCATTCGGAACCGGAGGCTATTGCCGAGCATCAAGAGTACGCGGAGCCTGAAGAGCATGCCGAGGCGGCCTATGCCGAGGAGGCGGAGCAGGCGCGCGAGCCGGAAGCCGAGCAGGAAGCTCCGGTCCAATGGGCCGACGAGCCAGTGCAAACCGTAGAGGAGCCGGTAGAGGAAACCGTGGTGCCGGCAGTGCCGGCCTATGAGGACGTCGACCATTCCGCGTTGCCGCCTGTCGAGCAGGAACAGGTCTATGCCTCGCCGACCTTGGAAGAGGAGCCGGAAGAGCACCGCGCGAGTGTAAGGGCGGACGAGGCCGAGGCGGAAATCGCTGAGATCGAGTCGGTCGCGCCCGAACCCTCTGTCTTTGAGCCGGCGCCGGTCGTTCCTGCCTATAATCGTGTGATGGAAGTCCCGATAACAGGTGGCAGTGATTGGAGTCCTAGGGGCCCGGCGAATGCTGATGTCGATCAGGCGGGGCCTGTAGAGCCGCAGCCTGACGTTGCTCAGCCGGTTGAATACGAGCCGTGGGAACTGCCGGTCGAGCCCGCTGCCGCCGCGCCCGAGGCTTCGCAGTCCGCCGCACTCGATCTTCCCGATTGGGACAGTTCCACCTACGCCCAGCCGTCGGCGACGGCGGTTGACAGTGCATCGCGCGATCTGCCGGCCGCCGAGGATTTCTCCGACTGGTTCGCCGAATACGACAAGCCGAGCCCGTCGCAAACGACGGGTGCGGTTGAGGGCGAGGTTCCGGCTGTGGAGCCAGCGCCGATACAGCCGGGAGTCGCTCCTGAGGCCGAGGTGCCGCCACGGGATGGAGAGGATGTCGATGCCTTTCTTGCGGAAACCCAGCAGCGCGTCTATCGGATTGAACCGAAGCAACGGCGCAACTACGCGCCGGTCGTGCTTGGGATTCTTGGGGCGGCGCTGATTGCCGGTGGCGGTTTTGCTGCCTGGAGCTATAGGGACCAGGTTTCACAATTTATCGCCGGGTTGACTGGGTCGAGCCCGGCCACCGAAACGGCACAGACGCCGGAAACGCAACCCGGCGCTTCGACCGGTGCGGAGACTGCGACGGGCCAGCCGGCGATGGCTGATGGCGGCAAGGCCCCTGCCAAGGAAGCGGCGGACGATGGCGCCACCAGTGGCCAGAAGTTTACCCAGCGTCTGAAGGCGGATGGGACGGAGGTTGACGAAGGGGCTGGTACAACGGCGCCGGGCGGGCCTGCGACCGAAGGCAAGTCCGTTTCCCAGCAAAATGTCGCCTCGGCCGTCGAACCGACCGATCAGCCAGCCGTCGGCACCAATGCCGGCGTGCCGCAGGCAGTGGCACCCTCGGGCACGGCGCCGGCATCGGGCGTTGCCGCGGCCGTCGACGGCGAGCGTGCTTTTCTCTATGAGGAGCGGCTGGGACAGACGACGCCCACCGCGATCCCGGGCACGATCGCATGGACGGCCGTGCGCGAGACAGGTGAGGACGGCAAGCCCAATCCCGAGATCCAGGGCAAAATTACCTTTCCCGATCGCGGCCTGACCGCGCTGATGACCATAAAACGCAATTCCGACAGCTCATTGCCTGCCAGCCATCTGATCGAGGTCGTCTTCTCCCTCCCGGCGGATTTCGAAGGTGGGGCGATCGACAAGCTGGAGCGGATCTCCATGAAGCGGACGGAGCAGGATCGCGGCGACAATCTCGTCGCGGTGTCGGCAAAGATTACCGACGATACCTATCTGGTGGCGCTCAACGACTTCGCGGACGTGGCGAAGTCCAATCTCGATCTCCTGGCCAATCGCGGCTGGATCGACATACCGATCAGCTATCGCAACGGCCGTCGTGCTCTTTTGACGCTCGACAAGGGAGCCGCAGGTGCGGCTGTCTTCGATCAGGTCATGAAGGAATGGGCGGCCCTCGGTACGCCTGGCAACTGATCGCTACGCCGTCACGATCCGCAAATGAAAACCCGGGTGGCCAAGACCCGGGTTTTTTGATGTTCGCATGAATGGGCGTTCGGACGCTTAGGCCTCGACGACGCGAAGGGCCGAGGCGCGCTCAAGAGCTTCCTTCTGCACCGCTTCCTGCACTTTTTCGAAGGCGCGAACCTCGATCTGGCGCACGCGTTCGCGGCTGATGTCGAACTCTGCGGACAGCTCTTCAAGTGTCACCGGATCTTCGGACAGGCGCCGCGCCTGGAAAATGCGGCGCTCGCGGTCGTTCAGCACGCTCATGGCCTTCGCCAGCATGTGACGACGGGTTTCGAGTTCGTCCTGCTGGATCAGAACCGTTTCCTGGCTCTCATGGTCATCGACCAGCCAATCCTGCCACTGGCCGGATTCGCCCTCGGCGGCACGGATCGGCGCGTTGAGAGAGGCGTCGCCCGAGAGGCGGCGGTTCATCGAAATGACCTCTTCCTCCGACACCTTGAGCTTGGTGGCGATTTCAGCCACCTGCTCCGGCTTCAGGTCGCCTTCCTCGATCGCCTGGATCTTGCCCTTGAGACGGCGCAGGTTGAAGAACAGCCGCTTCTGGTTGGCGGTCGTGCCCATCTTCACCAGCGACCAGGACCGCAGGATATACTCCTGGATCGACGCCTTGATCCACCACATGGCATAGGTCGCCAGGCGGAAGCCGCGCTCCGGGTCGAATTTCTTGACCGCCTGCATCAGGCCGACATTGCCCTCGGAAACGACTTCGCCGATCGGCAGGCCGTAGCCACGGTAACCCATGGCGATTTTGGCGACGAGACGCAGGTGGCTGGTGACGAGCTTGTGGGCCGCGTCACGATCACCGTGCTCGGCGTAACGCTTGGCGAGCATGTATTCTTCCTGCGGTTCCAGCATGGGGAACTTGCGGATCTCGTCAAGATAACGATTGAGACCGCCTTCACCGGCGGTAATGCTAGGCAAATTATTGCGGGCCATAAAGCACCCCCTTCTATCTTCGGCCCCCTGGTAAGTCGGCGGGCCTGATCTCCGTGGATTTCTCAAAATCCCACAGAAACCCAGCTAACAGATAAGTGTGGCCAAACCCGGATACAAGGGGCGTCGCGGATCACGACCGTGTGAGGGGTGCGCGCCACAAGCGTGACATTCAGCCGCCCCACCTTGTCTCGCAATACGATCGAGAAAGCCGCTCAGATCGCCCGCAGCGCGTCGATGATTTCCTGCATATCGGCGGGGATCGGCGCGGTGAAGCGCATGGTCTCGCCGGCGGTCGGATGCTCGAAGGCGAGCAGATAGGCATGCAGCGCCTGGCGGGGGAAGGCCTTGACCGTCGTGCAGGCCGGTTCCGGCAGGAGGTTTACCTTGGTCTTGAAGGCGGCGCCGTAATCCTGGTCGCCGATCAGCGGATGGCCGATATGGGCCATGTGAACGCGGATCTGATGCGTACGGCCGGTCTCCAGCCGGCATTCGACCAAAGAGGCGATGCAGGTGGCATCCGGTTTCTCGCCATAGCGCTCGAGCACCTGGTAATGGGTGATCGCCTCACGGGCATCGTCGGTATCCTCCTTCTTGACGGTGCGCTTGGTGCGGTCACCGGCACGGCCGAGCGGGGCGTCGATCGTGCCGGTAAGGCCACGCGGGCGGCCCCAGACGATCGCCTGATAGGCGCGCTCCAGGGGGCCTGTGCGACCATGGTCGGCGAACTGGTCGGCGAGATGGCGATGGGCGAGGTCGTTCTTGGCGACGACCATGACGCCGGACGTATCCTTGTCGAGGCGGTGTACGATGCCGGGGCGCTTTACGCCGCCGATCCCCGAAAGACTGTCGCCGCAATGGTGGATCAGGGCATTGACCAGCGTGCCGGTCCAATTGCCGGCGCCTGGATGGACGACGAGACCGGGCGGCTTGGCGATGACGATCAGGTCGGCGTCTTCGTAGAGCACCTCAAGCGGAATATCCTCGCCTTTGGGTTCCGGGTCCTCCGGCTCGGGTAGGATGATCGTCAGGCGGTCGCCCGGCCGGACCTTGCGCTTCGGTTCGGTGACGGCCGCATCGTTGATGGTCACGGCCCCCTGTTCTATGAGCGCCTTGACGCGGTTACGCGAAAACTCGCCTTCAAGGGCTCCGGCCAGCCAGGCGTCAAGGCGACCTTCGGCATCTTCTCCGGCAATCAGGTCTTTTCTTGCCGCCTCGGCTTCGTTAAAGGGGTCGGTCATCTGTCATCCCATGTGATGAACCACCGGTGGCGCGGCTCATAGGTTTCGCTGCCACTTGGCACAGACTGCCGCCTTCGACAATCGCAAGCCATGTTTCGTGGCTGTTTTTCCCTGAACAATGGTTCGCATCGGGGAAAAAGACCAGACCTTGCGGACTCTAGGAACAGAGACCTTAAACCATGGCCCATCTCGACGACGACGAACAGGACGACAAGCCGCTTGATCCGGCGATGGAGAATGTCCGCCGCAAGATGGTGAAACTCCAGCTGGTCTCCGGCGGCATCATGCTGTTGATGTTCATGGCCGTGCTCGCGGCAATTGTCTACAAGGTCACGCGCCCGGACGGCACGGAAAAGCCCGTTGCATCGTCCGGCCTTGCCATCCCGGCAGATCAGCCGCTCAACCTCAACGCGTCGCTGCCGGCCGGCTTCTCGGTGACTTCGACGGATCTGTCGAGCAACCAGATCCTGTTTTACGGCACGACTGCTGACGGCGTGAAAAAGGCGCTGGTATTCGATCTGTCGGTCGGCCGGATCATCGCCGACGTCACCGTCTCCGCCAACTGATCGCAAGTGCCGGCGATGACCGAACGCACGCTGATTGCCATCGAGGACCCGGCCGATCCACGGATCGTCGAGTTTTCGCAGATCCGCGAGCGCGATCTCACCGGGCGCGCCGGCCAGTTCATCGCCGAAGGAACGGTGGTGCTGCGGATGCTCGCTGCCGCGAACCGGGCCGGCCGGGGCATTCGCGCCGAGAAGCTGCTGCTTCTGCGCAACCGGGTGGACGGCGTGGCCGATCTGCTCGCGGCCTTTCCCGGCGACGTGCCGGTCTATGTTGCCGAAGCTCCGGTGCTCGATGCGATCGCCGGATTTCACCTTCACCGAGGCGTGCTGGCCCTTGGCCGGCGGGACGTCGGCGACTCTACCGACACGTTGATCGCCGCGCTACCGCAGGAATCACTCGTTCTGGTCGGCTGCGGCATTTCCAACCACGACAATGTCGGGGCCCTGTTCCGCAACGCCGCCGCCTTCGGAGCGGACGCGGTGCTGCTCGACGAGACCTGTTGCGATCCGTTGTACCGCAAAGCGCTGCGCGTGTCGGTCGGCTCGGTGCTGACCACGCCCTATGCGCGCTCCGGTTCGAGCCAGGCGTTGCTCGGCGGCCTTTCGGAGAAGGGTTTTGCCATCTGGGCGCTTTCCCCCGCAGGGGAGGTGGAAATTGGCGAAATCGTGCCGCAGGCGCGCATGGCGCTGGTCATGGGCACGGAAGGCGAGGGTTTGCCGAAGGCGATCCTCGATCGTTTTCACACAGCGCGGATCGCCCAGTCTCCGGGGCTCGACAGCCTGAATGTCGGAACAGCGAGCGGGATCGCTCTCTACAGTATGGCAAAGGCAATGGGCCGCTTGCAGGGGTAGGCTGACCTTGTCATTTGTCGATTCTGGCGGTTACGATTACTCAGGCCGTGGAGACTGAGAAACCTGAGGTCCGGCTAGCGACGGCTCGATTGCCAGCACGCGCTCGGCCAGCGTCAGTTCCTTGCCGGCTCCCCGGGTCGAATTGGCCCGCAGCAATTCCGGAATCGGCGACTTTTCGCCTTCATTGGCGGCTGTCAGGACAATCATCTTTGCGGCGATGTCGGCGATTTCCTCGCGCAGCGCCTTATCGTTCGCTCCGGTCTTGGCCTTGATCAGCCGTTCCGTCAGCGCCGTATGGCGGTGGCGCAGTTCCTCGGCCAGATCCGCAGTCACGGCTGCCGCGATAGGGGCGGGGCTTGCTTCCTCCTGTTCGGCGACGGCGATCTCCTTGAAGTCAGGCACGGGAAGGTTTGCCGCGCGCAAAGCCTTGACTGCGGCACGTACCTGCGCGTTCGCAGACTTCACTCCCGTCTTGAGACGGGCAATCTCCCTGGTGCGCCGTTCGAGCAGTGCCTCCTTGTCGACGCCTTCGGCCATCGCCTGGGCCAGGCGATCATCGAGCCTTAGGACCTTGTGTTCCTCCTGGGCGAGCCGGATTTCCGCGTCCTTGGCGCGCTTGGTGACCAGCCGGGTCTCCCGACGCAGTTCCTCACGTTCGTCGCGCAGGGCCTGCACGCGCATCTTGAGGTTCTCGATCTCGGTCTCCCGCGTCGTTCTCTCGATCTTCAGGTTGTCGATGTCGGACAGCATACGTTCGATGCGTTTGACGAGCGCGGTGATCTCGAGATCCTTGGCAACGGCGGATTCTTCGGTTCGGCGCAGGGCCTCCTTGAGATTGGTGGCGTCGATTTCGGTCCGGCGAAACTTGGAGCGGGAATCCGCGGCCTCGACGCTCATGTCATGAATCTGGGCCTTGAGATCCTGGTTTTCACCAAGCAGGCGGCTGGCTTCCTTGACCAGTGTTCCATTGGAGATCTGCAACGAGACCGAAGCCTCGCGCTCGCGCAGCAGTTCCTGCATCGTCCTGGCGTTTTCCGCGGCATAGACGGCACGGGCCATGTCCTTCTGCGCCCTGATCTCCTGCGGGCTCAACGGCATCGTCGCTTTCAGGCGGTTTTCCGTATAGAGGACGATGCGCCTGTGAACGGCTGGCGCAACCAGCATCGCGATGAGCGCTGCGGCGAGGAAACCCAATCCAAAAAGCAGAGCGTATTCGATCACGGGTGTGCCATTTTTATTTTATTCTGACGTATCAACCAATAAACATGCGCCGCCTGTGAGGACAAGCGGCGCAACGGTGTACGGTTGATGAATTTCTCCGTCCCGACTGGAACGGCACGACCTGGTGTGGCCCCGCGAACGCAGGGTCAGAAGGGATTCCAGGTCGGCGAGGGAGTCAGCTTGAGATAGCCGACATTGATGCCGAGGCGGGCGCCCAGGCCGGTGCGAATAGGTACAAGCACAACATTCCGGCTCTTCATCACGGTCATGCCGACGCCGGCAACCACATAGGCCGAGCCGCTGATGCCGCCATAGCGGGTAAAGAGGCTGTCGACCGACGGCAGGTCATAGACCAGCATCATCACCCGTGTGCCGTTGCCGCCATAATCGATGCCGAGCGAGGGGCCTTGCCAGAAGACGTCGTGCTGGCCGGCGTTCTTGGTGTTGAGCTGGCCTTCGCCATAGGTGAGGCCGGCGACAAACGCGCCGGACCCTTCCTGGCCCAGGATGTAGCCGTTCGGCAAGCCGTGCTGCTGGAAGGCTTGTTCGATCACCTTGGCAAGCGCGCCGCTGGTTTCGCCGAAGAAGCCGTGTCCGGCATCGATGATTTCCTGGGCGCTATATTCACCTTGGGCATTCGCCTCGCGCGTTGCCAGCGCAAGGCCGCAAAGTGTGAAAAGCGTGGCTACCATAAGCATCCGCAGGGCGGCGAAATCGCGGGTTGTCAAAAGTCGCATGGGGCTCCTCCATCGGTATTCGGTGCAATTGGCATCTCCAATGCGGGTAAAGCTATTTAGAGAGCATCCTATTAATAATCGGTTTACCAAATATGGTGTCATTATGGCCGTGAGAAATCCGACCACACCGGACGCAAAGTCACGCGCATCCGGCCCTTCCGTGGGGACAGATCTTCAGGAGAGACCGATGCCGAAAAATCCCACCCTGACCCTAGCCGGTCCCGACCTCGCCGCGCTTTTGTGCAGTCGTGTTTGCCATGACGTCATCTCGCCGGTCGGCGCGATCAACAACGGTCTGGAACTGCTTGATGAGGGCGGTGCAGATGCCGATGCGATGGACCTGATCCGTACCAGCGCGCTCAACGCCTCTGTCCGACTGAAGTTCGCTCGCCTCGCCTTCGGCGCTTCCGGTTCCGTCGGCGCATCGATCGACACCGGCGAGGCCGAAAAGGCGGCCAAGGACTTCGCCGCCGCCGAGAAGAAGACGGAGGTCAGCTGGACCGGCCCGCGTGCCATCATCGCCAAGAACCGGGTGAAGATGCTGCTCAACCTGTTCCTCGTGGCCTATAGCGCCATCCCGCGTGGTGGCCAGTTGGACATCACGCTGGAAGATCCGGAAACCGACGCCAAGTTCAAGATCACGGCCAAGGGGCGGATGATGCGTGTACCGCCGAAGTTCGCCGAGATTTGCAGCGGCGCGAACGAGGAGGCGATCGACGCCCATTCGATTCAGCCCTACTATACGGTTCTGTTGGCTGATGAATGTGGCATGGAGCTGAAATATACGGTCACCGAGGACGAGATCGTCTTCACCGCCGAGACCGTGGGCAGCGCCTGAGCATTTGAGCCGTTATCACTGTGCCGTTGAGAGACACGCCCTCTGGGGTGTGTTTCTTCACTTCGCCTGTTGTCCCTCCGGCACGGTAACGTTTCATTAGTTGAAAGCATCTAACATCACTGTCAGGTACCGCACATCCATGAGGGGATGGAGCGAGACACGGGAGTTGACGATGCAGCGCATGATGATCGCGGACGGTTCTGATGTGGTTCGCAAGGTCGGCAAGAAGATTCTCTCTGAGATTGGCTTCCTGGTGCTTGAGGCAGCTTCCGCTCGCGAAGCGCTGATGCGCTGTGAAGTGGAATTGCCGAACATCATCATTGTCGATGCCGGGCTCGAAGGCGCAATCGACCTGATCGCCAACATCCGCGCACTGCCGGAAGGCAAGAGCGTCCTGATCTATTATTGCGTCGTCGAGGCGGACCTGAAGACGATGATGGCCGGCAAGCGTGCAGGAGCAAACGACTTCCTGCTGAAACCGTTCGATCGGAAGATCCTCACGCAGATGTTCACCGATAAGGCGATCGCCGCCTGACAAGGCTCTGCTCCCACAGCGTTACCGATCACACGCCCCGCACCGCCGGGGCGTTTTTGTGTCGGGCAACCCCATGGAAGGAGGAAGGTGGCTCCATGCAAAAACAAAAAACCTGCCCGGGTGAGGGGCAGGTCGAATGCAGCGCGGGGAGGCGCCTGAGCGGGTGTCAGGCGGTTTCCATGTATTCGGCACTGTCCGGCTCACGCAGCACATAGCCGCGACCCCAGACCGTCTCGATATAGTTCTCGCCGCCTGCGGCATTGGCAAGCTTTTTGCGCAGCTTGCAGATGAAGACGTCGATGATCTTCAATTCAGGCTCGTCCATGCCGCCATAAAGGTGGTTCAGGAACATTTCCTTGGTCAGAGTCGTACCCTTGCGGAGCGAAAGCAGCTCCAGCATCTGGTATTCCTTGCCGGTCAGATGAACGCGCTGGCCGCCGACTTCGACGGTTTTGGCATCCAGGTTCACGATCAGTTCGCCGGTGATGATGATCGACTGGGCATGGCCCTTTGACCGACGGACGATGGCATGGATACGCGCGACCAGCTCATCTTTGTGGAACGGCTTGGTCATGTAGTCGTCAGCGCCGAAACCGAGGCCGCGAACCTTGTCCTCGATGCCGGCCATACCGGAGAGGATAAGGATAGGTGTCTTGACCTTGGAAAGCCGCAGCGTGCGCAGCACTTCGTAGCCGGACATATCCGGCAGGTTCAGGTCGAGCAGAATGATGTCGTAGTCGTAGAGTTTTCCAAGGTCCACGCCTTCTTCGCCAAGATCGGTCGTGTAGACGTTGAAACTTTCCGATTTAAGCATCAGCTCGATGCTCTGCGCCGTGGCGCTATCGTCTTCGATGAGTAGAACCCGCATAATTATCCCCTTTACCGCCGCCGACAGGTCGTACTTGGCCCCCTACGCGATACGGATCCAGTCGTTGCCTGATTTGAAGGCTGCCACCAAATGGTTAACAAATTCTGATTCCTTATGGCAAGGTGTATCGAATTTATTAAACAAAGATAGCAGTCTCCTGATTTTTCATCTGTTTTCGGCATCGCCATAGTTGAATCAGAATGCGAGAAATTCCCTCTAACCGATTCATTTGACTCATCATTGTCATAGGCCTTTTAAGGCCCTGGCATTTACTGACCCTTAAATGATCTCACCTATCATTAACGATGCCCGTAAACGAAAGGTTACCAAAGGTAGGTTTTTGTTAACGCCGCCGTTTTTTTCGAGAATGATTCGTCGGGAAATCGGTCTTGGCATTTTGTCAGTATGTGTGGCGGGAGGTCTCGCATCACAGGAGTATTGCGTATGAAGTCGCGTGAGAGCCTAGTGCGCCTGAAAGGATTTCAGGTCACCGAAAAACGTCGGCAATTGCAACAGTTGCAGTCAATGATGGCGGAGTTCGAACGAATGGCGAAGGAACTGGAAAACCAGATCGCCATCGAAGAGAAGAAGTCCGGGATCTCTGATCCGAACCATTTCGCCTATCCAACTTTTGCCAAGGCGGCCCGCCAGCGGGCCGACAATCTCCAAGTGTCGATCCGCGAGTTGAAGGTCCAGCAGGAAGCGGCCGAATTTTCGCTTGAGGAGGCCGAGGCTGAATTTGCCAAGGCGTCAGCGCTCGAAGAGCGTGATGGTCAGATGCGTATCCGGGCCTGAACCGGGATCGCTAGAGACCGGAACGGGACCAGCGGCGGCGCGGAGCGGATCCGTGGCGTCGTTGAGCCGTTTCGACGAAACCTGTCCGGGCGGAAATTTTCCGGCCGGACAGAGTCATGATTGGATGACGTCGCGCCATTCCGGGTTTCGCTGCGCCTGCGCCTTGAAAAACGGGCAGAGCGGGATGATTTTCCAGCCACCGCGCCGGGCGTCTTCGACTGCGTGAAGCGCCAGAGCCTGACCTGCGCCCTTGCCGCGCATATTGTCGGGTACTTCCGTATGATCAATGATGATCAGTCGTGGCGAGGCACGCGAATAGGTCATGATCGCTGGTGTGTCGTCGGGGAGTATGTGCCCCAAGTATCGGCCGCCCGAGCCGGATTCCTCTTTGCTGATTTCCATCGGTTCACCTTCGCATTCGATTTGGATCTGACGTAACATCCCCAGGTTTTCGCGGCAATGACGCGCCGTGTAAGGTCGCGAAGGCGACCGCGATTCGGGTGAGGGCCACGGGGATGGTTTGGATTATCGCAGCGATGGTGGTGTTGGCTCCCATGTGGCTCGCACTCGGGATCGTTCTGCCGCTGGTGCGGTTTGAAAAACTCTATTTTTTTACTGAAAATCCGTCGCTGATCGAGATCGTCGCGGCGCTCTGGCGGGACGGCAATGGAGGATTGGCGACCGTGGTGGGCCTGCTGTCTGTCGTTTTTCCGGTCGTCAAGATGGTCGGGCTCACGGCCGAGGCCTTCATGCCACCCGGTCCGCAAGCACGTAGGGGACTTATGGTCTTTCTGGTCCCGATCCTGTCGAAATGGTCTATGATGGATGTGCTGTTAGTGGCGATCGTCATCTTTGCCGCCAAAACCAGCGGTCTGGCCGAGGCCTTTACGCAGCCGGGCTTATGGTTCTACGCGGCCTCGTCGCTGCTTGCCGGGTTGCTGCATCATCTGCTGGAGCGGCGGCGGTCTCAATAGACAGCGTGCGCGCAAGGAACGTGTCCTGCGCGCACGAAAAATCCATCTGGGAGTGGGCGGCGTAAGCCGGCCCGACGCCTTGTCAGTGGCGGTATTGCTGGATGCGCGTGGTGCGCAGGCCCGGCAGTCCGTGATCATTGATCGACGACTGCCAGGAGAGGAACTCCTCAACCGTCAGGGTGTAGCGCTCGCAGGCCTCTTCCAGGCTCAGCAGACCGCCGCGGACCGCTGCGACAACCTCGGCTTTCCGACGGATCACCCAACGGCGTGTATTGGCCGGCGGCAGATCGGCAACGGTCAGCGGGCTGCCATCAGGACCGATGACATATTTAACTCTGGGGCGGATCATTTCGGTCATTGGACTCTCTACACATACTCAAGACCACTCGAGGGCATCCTAGCGGGCCACCTTTAAAATTTGCCTAAGCGCATTGTAAGCATTTGATAATTATTTTCGCGATCGGCCTGAGGGGGGCAAGGGCGGGAGACGGCGCAAGAATCTTGCCTGCCGCTGCGTAAACTTGTGGCAACTGCATAGGAGTTATGCTGATTTAGAAATTTTCTAGGAATGAAAATGTAGTAGAAGCCAGCCAGCTATAATTCGTATGGCTATGTCTCGGCGCTGTAAGCTCAGGGCGCACGAATTTGACGCGGTCCGGGCGGGACCGAAAGATCGGCACCAGTTCCGTTCTCTACCGTTCAGTTAATGTTCGTTCGATGCGTGAATCGAATATGCGGCCGGACGAATTCGGCCGAAAGGAGCTAAATGTTCAGGATGACCGAGTCGATCCTTTGTCAGGATGAAGGCCATGGTGCCTCGGGTTTGCCCCTTGATGAGGAGGGCATTTGCCCGATCGGCCGGCAATATGTCGCGCTGGGGCAGCGTTTTGGCTTCGACCATGTTCTTGTTTCCACCTTCCCGAAGGCTGACAAGCCGGAATTCGCAGCGAACATCTTGTTTTGCAACTGGCCGGCCGAATTGCGGGAGCGTTATCGGCTGGAGGACCAGTTTTCGGCGAGCCTCCTGGTTCAGCGCCTGAAGCAGAGCATTGTGCCCTTCCAGGCCAGCGAGTGCGTTTTCGTCGATGGCCGGGACCGGGATGCTCAGCGAAGCCTCGCCGGCGCCTTCGAGGATCGCGGCATGAGCTCCAGTCTCGCTTACGCCGTCCATGATTGCAGCCTTGCACATTATCTGTTCGTCTTTTCCGGCCAGCGGGCGGCGTTGGAGCGATCGGAGATCGCCGATCTCTATCTCGAAAGCGTTGAATTGCTGGACAATTGCTCGAGCCTGATCGCCCAGAAGGACGGGCCGCGCGAGAAGCTGTCGGCGCGTGAGATCGAGTGCCTGCGCTGGTCGGCCGCCGGCAAGAGCAGCGACGAGATCGCTATCATCCTTTCGATCTCGAGTCATACCGTCGTCAGCTATCTGAAGAGCGCGATGCGCAAGCTCGACTCGGTCAACCGCATGCAGGCGGTTGCCCGCGCCTGCCGTTTCCGCTTGCTCTGATGGGCTGGCGGCTTTCCTTTTGCTGGGACGCGGGCGAATCTCTCGCTTCCAAAGGGCAGTGCTAAAGCATCACGACGTTGATCTCCGTGTGACCATAGCCGAACAGCAATTGCGCGGTTCCTGAATGAGCAAGGGTGAGAACGTCGCCTTGAGCAAGCGAGGCTATGGCGGTTGCCGATTGCGTGCCGGCCGCGCCGTTCACCGCAGCAATATCGCTTGTTCCGTTCGCCTGAAGCGTCACGCCATGGCCCGATGACGTCTGTGCCCTGACATTAAGCGCGAGGAGGTAGGTTCCTGCCGCTGGCACCACCAGTTCATGTCCGTGGCCGGACGCCAATGCCGCGCCGAGCGAAAATCCCCCGCCCACGAAAAAGAGATCGTCAAAGCCTGTCAGCAGACCGGCTGCCGGCGAGAGGCTGCCTGATGTCCGTGCAGCTCGTACCCTTGGGCGTTGGTCCATCAGCACTCGGCCCTCCGGCGTAATCGCCAGCGCCGTCGTCCAAAGCCCGCCGTCGCCGCTGACCTTGATGGCGAAGCGGTCGTCGCCGGCGAGACCCAGCTCCGCCTTGCCCTGCCAGTCCGACTGGAACAAGAGGGATGCCGTGTCCGAGGCGGTTGCCTTGTTGATCTTCAGCCGATGGTCGGTGCCGGCATGGGTGAAGAGGCTGGCTGGGGCCGACACGGCAAGGCGATTGGTCGCGTTGGGTGTCATGGCGATACCGAGGGCCGACACTTGCGGTTGCGCGGGCAGGGGGATGTCTGTCCATTCCGGTCCGGTGAAGACCTTCAATCTCTGATCGGTGCGATCGTAGCAAAGCCAGCCGGTGCGCGGCGCAATGAAGATCCAGGCGCCATCCTGCCGAACGGCCAGGCGGCCCTCGCGGCCGGCCCAGTCCTCCGTCGCGCCCGGCAAGATCCAGAAACACTGGCCCTCGGCCGGTGAGGCGGGTGGTGCGGTGAGGCGTGCCGCAAGCACCAGCTGGACAGCCGCATCAAGGGCCTGCAAGGCTTCATTGTGGGTGACGTGTTTCTGTGCCTGGGCCGGTTTGATGTAGGGCAGGGCGAGATTTACGGTGGTATCCGACATGGCCTTGTTCTCCGCTTCGACGGGTTCGATGCGGACAAGTCTCGCCGACAAATTCGGCTATGGGGACATTTGCGGGGCGGAGCCTTGAAAAGATTGGCCTTTCCTCGATCTATTTCCCCGTTTTCCGGCACTGCACCGAACGCTGTCGCGTGTTTATGAGGCGAATGGCCAGGTGGCGCACGCGCGCGTCTGGCTGTTTGTTCATGGCTTGGAAGTGACGCTGGCGCGAACCGTCGGGCGACGGCTTCGTCGGCGATCAGCGTTTGATCCTATACGTGATCCTGTCTGGCCGACAGGTCGGCTGTCTGATCGGGGCCGTCGCGACGCCGAAGCCTGAGCCGCTCCCATCGAACGCCTGCGACGGATTCAGTATCTCGTGGTGTCGCTTTGTGATTAGCCTGTCGGTGGTTTGGCGGCTATGCTGGCACAAAGTCCGGCATTTCGGGGCTGGCGATGCTTTCTCGCTGGTTGCAGAGCGTTTATGCGTTCATTGAGATGTGGGCGGAAAAAAGCCCAAATGAAGGCAAATTCCCAACAGTGAAAAACACGGTGCACTCTAAAAAATCGGCAGTTTGTGCCGTATTTTTGGTTAATATGCCGAATAAAAAACCAAATTGCGCGTGATTGGCGATAAAATGCGCGCTGCCTAGTTTTTGGACTTCACATTTTTGTCGAAAACGCTATCAAATCTGGGCATGTTAAGAACCCCGTTAGGGGACAACATAAAAAGGGACGCGCAACTTAAGCTCGCGCCCGGGGGATTGGTAATGGAGTACTTTATCCAGCAGCTCATCAACGGGCTGACTCTTGGATCCATCTATGGCCTGGTGGCAATCGGCTATACGATGGTTTACGGCATCATCGGCATGATCAACTTCGCCCATGGCGACATTTTCATGCTCGGCGGCTTCGCCGCTCTCATCGTCTACCTTGTTCTCACTTCGTTTTTTGCCGGCATTCCGGTGGCTTTGGCATTGCTGATCATGTTGATCATCGCAATGCTGATGACTGGGTTGTGGAACTGGACGATCGAACGCGTCGCCTATCGGCCACTGCGCGGGTCTTTCCGCCTTGCGCCGCTGATCACGGCAATCGGTATGTCGATCGCCCTTTCGAACTTCATCCAGGTTACGCAGGGTCCGCGCAACAAGCCGATTCCGGCTCTGGTCAACGATGTCTTCCATCTCGGTTCGATCACGATCTCGCTGAAGCAGATCCTGATCGTCGTTATCACCTCGGTGCTGCTCGCCGCCTTCTGGTACATCGTCAACAAGACGCCGTTGGGCCGCGCTCAGCGCGCCACTGAGCAGGACCGCAAGATGGCGGCGCTTCTTGGGGTCGACGTCGACAAGACCATCTCCATCACCTTCGTGATGGGCGCGGCGCTCGCTGCCGTCGCAGGCACGATGTACCTGATGTATTATGGTGTTGCTTCGTTCAACGACGGTTTCATCCCGGGCGTCAAGGCGTTCACCGCCGCGGTCCTCGGCGGTATCGGTTCGCTGCCAGGCGCGGTCCTCGGCGGCTTGCTGATCGGTCTCATCGAGTCGCTATGGTCGGCCTATTTCAGCATCGCCTACAAGGATGTCGCGACCTTCGGTCTCCTGGCTTTCGTGCTGATCTTCAAGCCGACCGGTATTCTTGGTCGACCGGAAGTCGAGAAGGTCTGATCCCATGACGAATTCTGCAAACGTGGCCGGCACGTCTCAATCCGGTACCCTTGCGCGTGCGCTCAAGGAAGGCGTCTTTGCCGGCGTCGTGTCGCTCGGCCTGTTCATTCTCTATGTCGGCATCAAGACCGACCAGAACATGAGCAATGAGCTGGTCTGGTATCCGCGCTGGGGATTGCTGGCGATCTTCGTCGCCGTCGCCGCCGTCGGCCGCTTCCTGATCGTCGGTTTCTACCATCCGTGGAAACATCAGCGGAGGGAGCGTCAGGCCCAGGCTCAGGTGCCAGTGCATGAGATCGAGGCCAAGCTCTCGTTCTTTCACAGGCACTTCCTGAAGATCGCCCTGGTGGCGCTGTTCCTCTATCCGCCGGTGATCGTTGCGCTCACTGGCATGCAAGGCGCGCTGAAATATGTCGACAATTTCGGCATCCAGATCCTGATCTATGTCATGCTTGCCTGGGGGTTGAACATTGTCGTCGGCCTCGCCGGTCTGCTCGACCTCGGTTATGTCGCCTTCTATGCGGTTGGCGCCTATTCCTATGCGCTGCTGTCCCAGCAGTTCGGCCTGTCCTTCTGGGTGCTCCTGCCGCTGTCGGGTATTCTGGCCGCTTTCTGGGGCATTATCCTCGGCTTCCCGGTGCTGCGACTGCGCGGCGACTACCTGGCGATCGTGACGCTGGCTTTCGGGGAAATCATCCGCCTCGTATTGATCAACTGGACCGACGTCACCAAGGGCACCTTCGGCATTTCCGGCATTCCGAAGGCGACGCTGTTCGGCATCAAGTTCGACGCCTCGCCAAACGGCTTCGCCAAGATGTTCGACCTACCGATGTCCTCCGGCTATTACAAGATCTTCCTCTTCTATCTCATCCTGGCGCTGTGCCTGCTCACCGCCTATGTGACGATCCGCCTGCGTCGTATGCCGATCGGTCGCGCCTGGGAAGCGCTGCGTGAAGACGAGATTGCCTGTCGTTCGCTCGGCATCAACACCGTGACGACCAAGCTGACGGCCTTTGCCATCGGTGCGATGTTCGGTGGCTTTGCCGGCTCCTTCTTCGCCGCCCGCCAGGGCTTCGTTTCGCCGGAGAGCTTCGTCTTCCTGGAATCGGCCGTTATCCTCGCCATCGTCGTTCTCGGCGGCATGGGGTCGCTGACCGGTATCGCGATCGCTGCGATGGTCATGGTCGGTGGTACGGAACTGCTGCGCGAAATGGAGTTCCTGAAGGTTGTCTTCGGGCCTGACTTCACGCCGGAACTCTACCGCATGCTGCTGTTCGGCCTTGCCATGGTCGTGGTCATGCTGTTCAAGCCGCGCGGTTTCGTCGGCACGCGTCAACCGACAGCCTTCCTCAAGGAGAGCAAGGCTGTCTCGGGAAGCTTTACCAAGGAAGGTCACGGCTGATGACTTCCGGAAACAATACGATGACGAACGACACGCTCCTCAAGGTCGAACATCTCTCGATGAAGTTCGGCGGGCTCATGGCCATCAACGACTTCTCGTTCGAAGCCAAGCGCGGGGAAATCACCGCGTTGATCGGGCCGAACGGCGCTGGCAAGACCACGGTGTTCAACTGCATCACCGGCTTTTACAAGCCGACGATGGGTATGATCACCATGTTCCAGAAGAATGGCAGACAGCATCTGCTGGAGCGCTTGCCCGACTTCGAGATCACCAAGAAGGCGAAGGTCGCCCGTACTTTCCAGAACATTCGGCTGTTCTCGGGTCTGACCGTCCTGGAAAACCTTCTGGTCGCGCAGCACAACGCGCTTATGAAGGCTTCGGGCTACACCATTCTCGGTCTTCTCGGCCTGCCCGCCTACAAGCGCGCGGCTGAAGCGGCGATCGAGAAGGCAAAATACTGGCTCGAAAAGGCCGATCTTATCGATCGTGCCGACGACCCGGCTGGTGATCTTCCCTACGGTGCGCAGCGGCGCCTGGAAATTGCCCGTGCCATGTGCACCGGACCTGAACTGCTTTGCCTCGATGAACCGGCGGCCGGCCTCAATCCGAAGGAATCGTTGGCGCTCAATACGCTTTTGCGCAGCATTCGCGATGAGGGGACCTCGCTGCTTCTGATCGAGCACGACATGTCCGTCGTCATGGAAATTTCCGACCACGTCGTCGTGCTTGAATACGGGCAGAAGATCTCCGACGGCACGCCGGATCATGTGAAGAATGACCCGAAGGTGATTGCCGCCTATCTGGGTGTCGAGGACGAAGAATTGGACGATGCGATCCATGAAGTCGAAGCCGTTTCGGGAGGGAAGAACTGATGTCTTCTGAACCGCTTCTCAAGGTACAGGGTGTTGAAACCTATTACGGCAACATCCGCGCCCTCGGTGGTGTGGATGTCGAGGTTCGCCAGGGCGAGATCGTCAGTCTGATCGGTGCCAACGGCGCCGGCAAGTCGACGCTGATGATGACGATCTGCGGCAGCCCGCAGGCGCGTGCCGGAACGATCACCTTCGATGGGACCGACATCACCAAGATGCCGACGCACCTGATCGCACGCCGCCGCATCGCGCAGTCGCCGGAAGGTCGTCGTATCTTCCCGCGCATGACGGTCATGGAAAACCTCCAGATGGGTGCCGGTCTCGACAACCTGAAATATTTCAATGAGGATGTGGAGAAGATCTTTACGCTCTTCCCGCGTCTGAAAGAGCGCCAGAGCCAGCGAGGCGGCACGCTTTCCGGCGGCGAACAGCAGATGCTCTCCATCGGCCGCGCGCTGATGTCCCGTCCGAAGTTGCTGCTTCTCGACGAGCCGTCGCTCGGTCTCGCACCATTGATCGTCAAGGGCATCTTTGAATCGATCAAGAAGCTCAACAAGGAAGAGGGGCTGACCGTCTTTCTCGTCGAGCAGAATGCGTTCGCGGCGCTGAAACTCTCCGACCGTGCCTATGTCATGGTCAACGGCTTGGTCACCATGAGCGGAACCGGCAAGGAACTGCTCGCCGATCCGCAGGTTCGTGCGGCCTATCTCGAAGGCGGCCACCACTGAGCGGGCAGGGGGAATAAACTATGCAAGGCTTGTTTTTCGAAAGCGATACCGGTGTCCGCTACGTTCTGCGCGTCCTGGTCCTTCTCCTGGGTTTCTGGACCGCCTGGCGGGCCGGCAGGGCGACAGCCGAGGGGTGGCAGGGCTACGCGACGGTCGTGATTTACACCCTCCTGCTCGGCGTTGTGATGCGCTTCCTACATTTCGCGCTGTTCCAGGGACCTATGATCAGCCCGCTGCTTTACGGCATCGATGTGCTGGTTTTGCTTGTGTTTTCCACGGCCGGTTTTCGGTCGCGGCGGACAACCCAGATGGTCGATAACTACTATTGGCTATACGAGCGGACTTCGGTCTTCTCGTGGAAGAAGAAAGATTGACAGCCGCGTTTTTATTGTCGCAGACTGGCAATAAGAGCATGAGCTTTCAAAAGAGTGGAACAGCTTTTCCGGTGCAGTCATGGTGGGTATTGTGCCGGGTTTTTCGAAACCTAACCCACTCAAGAAATTGGGAGTAACAATATGAAGAAGTCTCTTCTTTCGGCCGTGGCGCTGACGGCAATGGTTGCCTTCAGCGGCAATGCCTGGGCTGACCTGCTGGTCGGCGTTGGCGGTCCGATGACCGGCCCGAACGCCGCTTTCGGTGCTCAGCTTCAGAAGGGTGCTGAACAGGCTGCTGCCGACATCAACGCAGCTGGTGGCATCAACGGTGAAATGGTCAAGATCGTCCTCGGCGACGACGTTTCCGACGCCAAGCAGGGTGTTTCGGTTGCCAACAAATTTGCTGCTGACGGCGTCAAGTTTGTTGTTGGTCACTTCAACTCGGGCGTCTCGATCCCGGCTTCGGAAGTATACGCCGAAAACGGCATGCTCGAAGTGACCCCGGCTGCAACGAACCCGGTCTTCACCGAGCGCGGCATGTGGAACACCTTCCGCGTCTGCGGTCGTGACGACCAGCAGGGTGCGGTTGCCGGCAAGTACATCTTTGACAACTTCAAGGATGGCAAGGTTGCCGTCATTCACGACAAAACCCCGTACGGCCAGGGTCTTGCTGACGAAACCAAGAAGGCGATGAACGCGCTCGGCGTCACCGAAGTCATGTACGAAGGCATCACCGCCGGCGACAAGGACTACTCGGCCCTGATCTCCAAGATGAAGGAAGCCGGCGTAACCGTTGTCTACTTCGGCGGTCTGCACACCGAAGCTGGCCTGATTCTGCGCCAGATGGCTGACGGCGGTCTCAAGGCCGTGATGATGTCGGGCGACGGTATCACCTCGAACGAACTGGCTTCGATCGCTGGCGACGCAGTCAACGGCACCCTGATGACCTTCCCGCCGGATCCGCGCTTGAACCCGAACGCTGCCGACGCCGTCAAGAAGTTCCGCGACGCTGGCTTCGAGCCGGAAGCCTACACGCTGTACTCCTACGCAGCTCTCCAGGTTATTGCCGACGCCGCCAAGGCCGCCGGTTCCAATGATCCGGAAGCCGTTGCCACCGCGCTGAAGGAAAAGGGTCCGTACACGACCGTTATCGGTGAGCTCGGCTTCGACGCCAAGGGCGACATCACCCGTCCGGACTACGTCATGTACACCTGGCAGAAGGGTGCCGACGGCAAGTACACCTACCTGCAGAACAAATAATCGTGCGGGTCGGAAATCCGACCTGACGGCTTGAAATGCTGAGGATGGCCCGGTCTTGTACCGGGCCATCTGTTTTTCACGATGGACTTTTACATTCGTCCTTCGTCGCAGGTGCGGAATTATGAGATTGCGGTCGGGACCGTTTCGGTAATACTGCCTTCCTCTAGTGAGAGTGGGAGGAACATTCGAAATGCACGGCACCGCAACCACGCCCGGCGATGGAATTTACGATCGCGAACTGGACAGGAACATCGCAAACTTTTCCCAGATGACGCCGTTGAGCTTCATCGAGCGTGCCGCAGCCGTCTATCCTCGGCGACCGGCGGTCGTTTATGGTGAGATCCGCCGCAACTGGGCACAGACCTATGATCGTGTCCGCCGTCTGGCCAGTGCGCTGGCCGCGCGTGGTATCGGCAAGGGTGACACAGTGGCGGTGATCGCGGCCAATATTCCGGAAATGTTCGAGTGCCACTTCGCTGTGCCGATGGTCGGCGCGGTATTGAATGCCATCAACACTCGGCTCGACGCCGAGGCGATCGGCTTCATCCTCAATCATGGTGAAGCCCGCATGCTGATCGTCGATCCGGAATTCGCCGACGTGGCCGAGCGGGCGGTACACATCGCCGGCCGGCCGATCGAGATGATCGATATCGTTGATCCGAGTTTCGAGGGCGGGCACCGCGTCGGGGCCCTGACCTATGACGAATTGCTCGCGGGCGGCAATGCCGACTTCGAGTGGGAGCGGCCGGCGGACGAATGGGACGCGATCAGCCTGAACTACACGTCTGGCACGACCGGCGATCCGAAGGGGGTCGTCTACCATCACCGCGGTGCCTATCTGAATGCCATCGGCAACATCCTCACCTGGAACATGGCCAACCACCCGGTCTATCTCTGGACCCTACCGATGTTCCATTGCAATGGCTGGTGCTTCCCCTGGACCATCGCCGCCGCCGCCGGCGTTTCCGTGTGCCTGCGTGCCGTGCGCGTCGAGCCGATCTACGAATTGATCAAAAGCGAGGGAGTGACGCATTTCTGCGGGGCGCCGATCATCCTCAACCTTATCGCTCACGCGCCAGACGAATTGAAGATGGGCATCGAGCACAAGGTCAGTGTGATGACTGCGGGTGCGGCGCCGCCGGCTGCGGTGATCGAATCGATGGAGGCTCTCGGTTTCGACGTCACCCATGCCTACGGTCTGACCGAGACCTATGGACCGGCTGTCGTTTGCGCCTGGCATGACGAGTGGAACGCGCTCGGTATTTCCGAGAAGGCCCGACTCAAGGCTCGCCAGGGCGTGCGTTATTCGGTGCTCGACGGCCTGATGGTCGGCGACCCTGAGACGCTTGAACCTGTGCCCAGCGACGGTGAGACGATGGGAGAGATCTTCTTCCGTGGCAATAATGTCATGCGCGGCTATCTCAAGAACCCGTCCTCCTCTGCCAAGGCGTTTGCCGGCGGATGGTTCCATTCCGGCGACCTCGCGGTCTGCCATGCGGACGGCTATATCGAGATCAAGGACCGCTCCAAGGACATCATCATCTCCGGCGGTGAGAACATCTCGTCAATCGAGGTCGAGGGCGTACTCTATCGCCATCCGGCCGTCATGGAGGCGGCGATTGTCGCGCGGCCGGACGAGAAGTGGGGCGAGACACCGTGCGCCTTCATCGACCTGAAGGCCGGGGCGACGGTGACGGAGCGGGATTTGATCGCCTTCTGCCGCGCCAACATGGCGCACTTCAAGGCACCGAAGACCGTTGTGTTCGGACCTCTGCCCAAGACCTCGACGGGCAAGATCCAGAAATACGTATTGCGCGAGAAGGCCAAGGCGCTCTGACAGCCTACGATGGGCGCCGGCCGATGCGCGAATAGCGGCGGCCGGCGCTCAATCCACATGCAGCGCGTGTGCCGCCTTGACCGCGGCAGAGGCGCGGTTTTCAACGCCGAGCTTCACGTAGATCTGCTCGAGGTGCTTGTTCACCGTGCGCGCCGATAGCCCGAGAATATCGGCGATGTCGCGGTTTGCCTTGCCCTTGGCGATCCACAGCAGCACTTCGGCTTCCCGCTGCGTCAGGCCGAACTGGCCGCGCAACACTTCGTCGTCGCGCTTGCGATTGGCGGCCGTCAGCCGGAACAGATATTCGTCCGGGCCGAGTCCACCTAGGAAGCCGAGCTGCAATTCTGTCTCGCCGTCGTGACAGAACGAGAAGGTCGTATTGTTCTCTGCTGCATGTGTCCCTCGCTGCGCCATCCAGCTTGCGATGGCGTCGGCGACGACATCGAGACCGCTCGTGCTGCCGGTGGCGCTGTCGACGAGCCGGGTTGCCTGGGGGGTCGACCAGTGGACCGTGCCGTTACCGCGAACGGCCAGCAGGTGCCGCCCGGCGGCATCGAGCGCCACGCGGGCGCTCTGGGCAGAGCGGGCGTTTGACAGGTGCACGCGGATGCGTGCTCGCAACTCGTCGATGTTGATTGGCTTGGTCAGGTAGTCGACACCGCCGGAATCGAGTGCATGGACGACATGCTCCGTCTCGGTCAGCCCGGTCATGAAGATCACCGGCACCTGGGCGACGACCGGATCGGCCTTTAGCCTGCGGCAGGTCTCGAAGCCGTCCATGCCGGGCATGACCGCGTCGAGCAGGATGAGATCCGGGCTGATCTTGTCGACGATCGACAATGCGGCCTGACCGGAGGTGGCGATCAGCACGGAAAAGCCGGCTTGCTCCAGGGCTTCCGTCAAAAAGCCGAGTGCCTCCGGGCTGTCGTCGACGAGCAGCACGATATCGCGCGGACGGTTTGCCTCAGCCATGGTTCTTCTCCCCCCGGCCATCGACTTCCTTGAGGAACGTTGCAAAGCCGGCCATGTCGAAGGCCTGCACGAAACCGCGCGAGGCGTCGACGAAGGCGCTGTTTTCCTCGATTTTCGACAGGTCCGCAAGCTTGGCCTCTATGCCGCGGACATAGCCGATCTCGCTTAGGCGCGACAGTTCGGCGATATGCGCCGTGCCAGGTGATGGGGGCCGATCCGGGGGGGAGGTGGTCACCGCCGGGTGCGGCTGTTCGTCGGCATAGATCCACTCGAGGCCCAGATACATGGCGAGTTTGTCGCGCAGCCGCCGGACGTCGACCGGTTTGGCGATCGCATCGTCATGGCCCTCTCCACCGGGTCCGGGCGCATCGCCGATATTGGCCGAGAGCATGACGATCGGTGCACTTTGGCCTGCATTCCGCAGTTTTTCGACCAGCTGCCAACCATTCATGCCCGGCATCTGGATGTCGACCAGAAATAGATCCGGTCTGACTCCCTCAATCAGCGTGAGACATTCCGGCCCGCTTGCGGCGGTGAGCACGACAAAGTCGAGCGGCGCCAGAACCTCGCGCATCAGGTCTCTATGGTCCTCATTGTCATCGACGACGACAAGGGTGCGGCGCGGGCCGGTGTAGGAGATGATTTTGCGCTCCGGGGCGGGGGCGGTGCTCGGCCGGTCGATCGTCGAGAGCATCAGTCTCACCTTGAAGATAGAGCCCTTGTCCTTCTCGCTTGTCACCGCGATCTCGCCACCGAGCGTATTGGTGAGGAGCTTGGTGATGGTCAATCCCAGCCCGAGACCCGGCATCGGCCGGATATTATCCGCCTCGCCGCGCTGGAAGGGCTCGTAGATCCGTTTCAGGTCGTTCTCCGATATGCCGCGCCCGGTGTCGGACACGGTGAAGGTCGCGACCTGACTGCGGTAGCCAACCTCGAAGCGTACCGTGCCCTGGTCGGTGAACTTGATGGCGTTGGAAAGGAGGTTGACGAGGATCTGCCGCAGTCGCCTCTCGTCGGTGCGGACATATTGCGGAAGGCTGCGCGCACGCTCGTGCACGAAGGTCAGTCCCTTGGCGGTTGCCTGAGGGGTGAACATGTCGACCAATTGGTCGAGGAAGTCCTGAATGTTCACCTCGTTGGAAAAGACCTGAAGGCGACCCGCCTCGATCTTCGATATGTCGAGCAGTCCGTCGATCAGGCCGGACAGGTGGTCGGCGGAACGACGGATGACCTTGATCGCCGACTGGCGCGCCGGCGGGATGGTTTCATCGCGTTCGAGGATCTGGGCATAACCGAGCACGGCGTTGAGCGGTGTCCGCAGTTCATGGGAAAGGCCGACGACGTAGCGGCTCTTGGCCCGATTGGCGGCCTCCGCCGTTTCCTTGGCGGCCTGTAGGGCGGCGTCGGTCTTGCGGTGCGCGGCGATTTCTTTGAGCAGCAGGGTGTTTTGACGCGAGGATTCCTCCTCCGCCACGACCCGGCTGTCATGGGCCAGGACGTAGAACCAGCTGGCGACACCGGAGATCACGGCGGAGACGATGAAGACGATCAGGACGGTCCGGTTGACGACTTCCGCCGTCACCGGCGAGGCTGTCGCGACCTGGTGGGCGATCAGAGCCAGGATGGCGCCAATCAGCGAGACGGCGATGACGGCGGTGACGGCGTAACGACCAAGGCGGGTGGAAAGCCATGTGATGGCCTGTTCGGGTAGGATACGGGCGGCGACAAAGGCGGTTTGGGCGTTGAGCTTCGCCTGTGGTTTGCACATGTCATGGCATCGGCTGTCGAGCGAGCAGCAGAGCGAGCAGATCGGCGCGGCATAGGCCGGGCACCACGCCATATCCTCCGGCTCGAAGGGATGCTCGCAGATCGAGCAGGTGATCGAGCTGAGGTTCTTCCAGCTCTGGCGCGGCTTGCGGGCGAGGTAGAACTTGCCGTCCGTGGCCCAGGCGATCAGCGGCGAGATCAGGAAGGCGATCAGCGTGACATAGGTGGCAAGCGAGGCCATCAAGGGGCCGAACAGGCCGAAATGGGCCGCAAGCGCGATGCCGGCCGACAGCAGCAGCGTGCCGCAGCCGACCGGATTGATGTCGTAGAGATGGGCGCGCTTGAACTCGATGCCGGGGGGAGCAAGGCCCAGTGCCTTGTTGACGAAGAGGTCGGCCGAGATGGTACAAAGCCAGGCCATGGCGATGATCGAGAAGATGCCAAGCGTCTCTTCCAGGAGCCGGTAGATGCCGAGCTCCATCAGGAGCAGGGCGATTGCCACGTTGAACACCAGCCAGACCACGCGGCCGGGATGACTGTGGGTGAGGCGGGAGAAGAAGTTCGACCAGGCGAGCGATCCGGCATAGGCGTTCATCACGTTGATCTTCAGCTGCGAGATCACCACGAAGCACGCCATCAGCAGCATGGCCGCCGTCTCGTTCGGGATCATGTAGCCGAAGGCTGCCAGATACATATGAGCCGGATCGGCCGCCTCGCGGATGGGGACGCCCGTCGATAGTGTCAGCACGGCGAGGAACGAGCCGGCGAGCAGTTTGGGCACGCCGAGCAGCACCCAGCCGGAGCCGGCGAGGAAGACCGCGAAGCGATGGTGCAGCTTTCGGCCACCCTCCGGCGGCAGGAAGCGCAGGAAGTCGACCTGCTCGCCGATCTGCGGCATCAGCGCCAGGATCACGGCGGACGCGGCCCCGAATTCGATCAGATTGAAGGGAGCGGCAGCGCCGGCCTGCGCGTTGGAGTGGCCGATGCCGGCAAAGGCGCGCCACAGGTCGATCTTCTCCCAGTCGAGAAAGGCGATGAAGATGAAAGGTAGAATGTTGAGGACGATCCAGATGGGCTGGGTTATCAGCTGGAACTTCGAGATCAGACGTACGCCATAGGTGACGAGCGGGATCACCACCATGGCCGAGACGATGTAGCCGATCCACAACGGGATGCCGAAGGCCAGCTCCAGGGCGCCCGTCATGATCGAGGCTTCGATCGCGAACAGCATGAAGGTGAAGCTCGCGTAGATCAGCGAGGTGACCGTCGAGCCGATATAGCCGAATCCGGCGCCGCGGGTCAGAAGGTCGATGTCGACGCCGTGGCGGATCGCATAGCGGCTGATCGGCAGGCCGACGAACAGCATCAGAATCGCCGCGGCGATGATGGCGAGACAAGCGTTGGTCGTGCCGTAGGAGAGAGTGATCGTCCCGCCGATCGCCTCCAGCGCCAGGAAGGAGATCGCGCCGATCGCCGTCTGGGAAATTCGGCTGGAGGAGAACTGTCGGGCACTCTTGGCGGTGAAGCGAAGGGCGTAGTCTTCCAGCGTCTGGTTGGCGACCCAGCGGTTATACGCGCGCCGGACCGGGATGATGCGTTGCCGTGCGGCCATGCCTAATTAATAGCCTCTTCGGAGTGAGGGGGTGAGAATTGGGCAATCTTCACGGCATCTCGCCGAAATGCAAGCCACCGGCGCGCTTATTGCTCCGGTCATGCGCCTTCCCCAGATCGCCTTGCGCAGCACTCTGCGTCACACGGTTTGCGCCCACCGCAACGCTCAGCAAGTCCGCCGGCAGGGCCGTCGGTATGCCGCAATGGCGGGCCTTGGGCGCTGTCAACGCGCGCGCACCTCTTGTTTGCCGCGGCGGGACTGGCCACCTTTCCCCCCGACCTACGTCATATGACGTATAACGTTTTGCACTGCAGCGTCGGATAGTCCCCTTCAGCAACGGTTAAATTTCATTAACCGACCGGTTGCGAACAAGAAGAGGGGTTCACGGCAATGACTTTGAAGATGAAGCTCACCGGCGCGTTGATGGGCGCCATGCTGTCGACGACGGCATTTCACGGCGCCTTTGCCGCCGACGATACGATCAAGATCGGCGTGCTGCACTCGCTGTCCGGCACCATGGCGATCTCCGAGACGACGCTCAAGGACGCCATGTTGATGATGGTGGAGGAGCAGAACAAGAAGGGTGGCGTTCTCGGCAAGAAGCTCGAGGCCGTCGTCGTCGACCCGGCCTCAGACTGGCCGCTGTTTGCCGAAAAGGCCCGCCAGCTGATTTCCCAGGACAAGGTCGCCGCCGTTTTCGGTTGCTGGACCTCGTCGTCGCGCAAGTCGGTCCTGCCGGTTTTCGAGGAGCTGAATTCGATCCTGTTCTATCCGGTGCAGTACGAGGGTGAGGAATCCTCGCGCAACATCTTCTACACGGGGGCCGCTCCGAACCAACAGGCGATCCCGGCCGTTGATTATCTGGCCAATGAAGAAGGCGTCGAGCGCTGGGTGCTCGCCGGCACCGACTACGTCTATCCGCAGACGACCAACAAGATCCTCAAGGCTTACCTGATGTCGAAGGGTGTCGCCGAAGAGGACATCATGATCAACTACACGCCATTCGGTCATTCCGACTGGCAGACGATCGTCTCCGACATCAAGAAGTTCGGCTCCGCTGGCAAGAAGACCGCCGTCGTCTCCACCATCAACGGCGATGCCAATGTTCCCTTCTACAAGGAACTGGGCAACCAGGGCATCAAGGCCGAAGACATTCCGGTCGTCGCCTTCTCGGTCGGCGAAGAGGAACTGGCTGGTCTCGATACTACGCCTCTGGTTGGCCATTTGGCGGCCTGGAACTATTTCGAGTCCGTCGATGCCCCGGCCAATGCCGAGTTCATCAAGACCTGGCATGCCTTTACCAAGAACGACAAGCGCGTGACCAACGACCCGATGGAGGCCGCCTATATCGGCTTCAACGCTTGGGTGAAGGCCGTCGAGGCGGCCGGGACGACCGACACGGATGCGGTGCTCGACTCGATCATCGGCGTTGCTGTTCCCAACCTCTCGGGTGGCTATTCGACCGTCATGCCGAACCACCATATCACCAAGCCGGTGCTGATCGGTGAAATCCAGGCTGACGGCCAGTTCGAAATCGTGCAGCAGACGCCTGCCGTCGTCGGTGACGAATGGTCGGACTACCTGCCCGATTCCAAGGACCTGATCTCCGATTGGCGCAAGCCGATGGAATGCGGCAACTTCAACGTTGCAACCGGCAAGTGCGGCGGCAAGGGCAGCTGATCGTCTCCCCTTCTCCCCGACGGGGAGAAGGGGGCCGAAGGACCGGATGAGGGGGGAGGCGAAGCCTTGCGGCTTTCCCCTTATCGCCTCGCATCCGCTCTCATTTCGTCTTGCGGGAAAAATGGGAGCAAGCCGCAATCGCCTCTGACAACGGTGGGCGACGGGGACTGCCACAATGATCAATCGACTTCTCACAATCCTCTTCCTGTTTTTCGCGTTCGCCGCGCCATCGTTTGCGCAGAGCGATCCGAGGGATCTGATCAATGCGCTTGGCACGGCCAACTTCAAGCAGGCCGAAGATCTGCTGATGCAGATCGCCGCGACCGGTGATGCCCGCGTCGTGCCGGCGCTTGAGGCCTTTGCCGAAGGCGATCTCTATGTCCGTAAATCGGATGGTGCCGTGGTGATCACCAAGACTGCCGGCGCCAATCTGGCTGCCACCGAGGTCCTGACGGGCGAGGCCGCCGGCGAAGCGCCGAAGGCGGCCTTCACCAAGATCAAGGTCAACAACAGCCTGCGCCGTGCCATCCGCTCCGCGCTCGGCGGTCTGACACTTCTCAGCCCCGACAGGACCGTTCGTCTCCAGGCGGCGCAATCGGTTCTCCAGTCGCCGAGCGCGGAAAACCTCGAGCTCGTCGAAACGGCATTGGCCAAGGAGACCGACACTGAGGTCAAGGCGCGGATGGAAGAGGCGCGCGCCGTCTCCCTTCTTGCTTCCGATCGCTCGATTGAGGACAAGCGTGCCGCGATCGAGACGGTTGCCTCGCTTGGCGGACGTGAGGCGATCGGTATCCTGATGTCGGTTTCCGGAACCCTTGACGAAAGTCTCAAGCCCGATCTCGACAAGGCGATTGCCGGCATAGAAGGCAATCTCGCGCTCTGGGATGGCCTGCAGAACGTCTGGTATGGCCTGTCGCTCGGTTCTGTCCTCTTGCTTGCCGCCATCGGTCTTGCCATCACCTTCGGCGTCATGGGCATCATCAACATGGCGCATGGCGAGATGGTGATGATCGGCGCCTATTCCACCTTCATGGTCCAGCAGGTGATCCGCACCGGCTATCCGCAACTGTTCGACTGGTCGCTGGCTATTGCGCTTCCGGTCGCATTTCTGGTCACTGCCGTTATCGGCCTGGTGATCGAGCGCGGTATTATCCGTTTCCTCTATGGCCGACCGCTGGAAACGCTGCTCGCCACCTGGGGCATCTCGCTCATTCTGCAGCAGTCGATCCGCACGATCTTCGGTCCGACCAATCAGGAGGTCGGCAATCCGTCGTGGATGTCGGGTTCGTTCGCGCTTGGCGGGTTGACCATCACCTGGAACCGCTTGTGGATCGTGATCTTCTCGCTGTCGATCTTCTTCGCGCTGCTGGCCCTGATGAAGCGCTCGGCCTTCGGTTTGCAGATGCGCGCCGTCACCCAGAACCGCCGTATGGCCTCTTCCATGGGCATCCGCACCCCTTGGGTCGACGCGTTCACCTTCGCGCTCGGTTCCGGCGTCGCCGGGATTGCCGGGGTGGCGCTTTCGCAGATCGACAATGTCTCGCCCAACCTCGGTCAGGCCTACATCATCGACAGCTTCATGGTCGTGGTGTTCGGCGGGGTGGGTAATCTCTGGGGCACGCTGGTCGGCGCCTTGTCGCTCGGCATTCTCAACAAGTTCCTCGAACCCTCGGTCGGCGCGGTGCTGGGCAAGATCCTCGTGCTGGTGCTGATCATCCTCTTCATCCAGAAACGACCGCGCGGGCTTTTCGCGCTCAAGGGAAGGGCGGTGGAAGCATGATCACGGGCTTCATCTTCAGGGCACTCGAAGGAAAGATCGTCGTCGCCATCGCCATGCTGCTGGGCGTCGCGATGCTGGTGCCGGCACTCAATCTCTTGACTTCGCCGGACAGCTTTTTCCACATCCCGACCTATGCCGTCTCGTTGATGGGCAAATATCTCTGCTATGCGCTGCTCGCGCTCGCGCTCGATCTCGTCTGGGGTTATTGCGGCATCCTTTCGCTCGGTCACGGCGCCTTCTTCGCGCTCGGCGGCTATGCCATGGGCATGTATCTGATGCGCCAGATCGGTTCGCGCGGTGTCTATGGCAATCCGTTGCTGCCCGACTTCATGGTCTTCCTCAACTGGAAGGAACTGCCGTGGTTCTGGCAAGGCATGGACATGTTCTGGTTCGCCATGCTGATGGTCCTCGTCGTGCCGGGCCTGCTCGCCTTCGTCTTCGGTTGGTTCGCTTTCCGCTCCCGCGTCAACGGTGTCTATCTGTCGATCATCACCCAGGCGATGACCTATGCGCTGCTGCTCGCCTTCTTCCGCAACGACATGGGTTTTGGCGGCAATAACGGTCTGACCGATTTCAAGGAGATCATCGGCTTCAACGTCCAGGCCGACGGAACCCGCGCGGTGCTGTTTGCCCTGTCGGCGATCATGCTGTCTCTCTGCCTGCTGATCTCTTCGGCCATCGTGCGCTCCAAGTTCGGCAAGGTGCTGGTCGGCGTACGCGATGCCGAAAGCCGGGTGCGCTTCCTTGGCTACCGGGTCGAGAACATCAAGCTCTTCACTTTCGTCGTCTCGGCGATGATGGCGGGCATTGCCGGCGCGCTGTTCGTGCCGCAGGTCGGCATCATCAATCCCGGCGAATTCGCGCCGGCCAACTCGATCGAAGTGGTGGTGTGGACCGCCGTCGGCGGGCGCGGCACGCTGATCGGCCCGATTATCGGCGCCCTGCTCGTCAATGCCGGCAAAAGCTACTTCACCGGCGCTTTCCCGGAACTCTGGCTGTTCGCCCTTGGCGGGCTGTTCATCGGCGTGACGTTGTTCCTGCCGAGGGGCGTCGTCGGCACGATCCAGCAGCGCTATGCGGCGGGCAGGGATCGCAAAGCGGCCGTCGAGGCTGAAAAGGGTACGGACGCGGCGGTGCCGCTTGGCCAGGCCGCGGAGTAAACGAGATGAACAACAAGAAACCGACGAGCATTCTCTATCTCGATGGCGTCTCCGTTTCCTTCGACGGGTTCAAGGCGCTGAACGCGCTGTCCTTCGTCGTCGAACCGGGCGAGCTGCGCGCGATCATCGGCCCGAATGGTGCCGGCAAAACGACGATGATGGACATCATCACCGGCAAGACCCGGCCCGACGAGGGCGAGGTGTTCTTCAACGGCGAGGTCGACCTCACCAAGAAGGACGAGGCTGAAATCGCCCAGCTTGGCATCGGCCGCAAGTTCCAGAAGCCGACGGTATTTGAGAGCCACACCGTCTGGGACAATCTTGAACTGGCGCTTAACCGCAGCCGTGGGGTGTTCGGCACGCTGTTCTATCGGCTGACGGCGCAGGACAAGGCTCGCATAGAGGAGATCCTCGAAACCGTACGGCTCACCGGCCGCAAGGAGGATCTCGCCGCCAATCTTTCCCATGGCCAGAAGCAATGGCTGGAAATCGGCATGCTGCTTGCGCAGGAACCGAGGCTGCTGTTGGTCGATGAGCCGGTCGCCGGCATGACCGACGCGGAGACATTGGAGACGGCGATCCTGCTCAAGGAGATCGCCAAGACCCGTTCCGTCGTCGTCGTCGAGCACGATATGGGTTTCATCCGCGACTTGGGCGTCAAGGTGACCTGCCTTGCCGAAGGTTCGGTGCTGGCCGAAGGCTCGATCGATTTCGTATCGGCCGATCCCAAGGTCATTGAAAACTACCTCGGGCGGTGACCTGATGATTGTCAATGCGCCGATGACTCACCCTGATATGATCCCGGTGATCGAAACGATGCCACGGGGCATGGTGGGAATGTCCGCGGAGATCATGGGCATGATGACGCGCCGGATGATACTCGCGCTTGCCTCGGGGACCGTCGGCGCGGCAGCCGGTAGCGGATGGGCGCGCCATTCCTTTTCCCGGGCGATGGAAAGCGCGCGGGCGCGCATCGCCTCTTATCGTCCGAATGCCATCGTTACCCGTTTTGGCCGGCTCGAATACGCCGAGGCCGGCCATGGACCTTCAGTGCTGATGGTCCATGGGAGCGGGGGCGGCTTTGACCAGGGCATGCTGTTCGCCCAACCGTTGATCGAGCGTGGGATGCGGGTGATTGCGCCATCACGCTTCGGCTATCTGGGTACAGACTTCCCCGAAGTCCCGTCATCCGAAAATCAAGCGGATGCCTTGGCCGAACTGCTTGATCAATTGGCTATCGACAAGATCGCGGTCGTGGGCGGTTCGGCCGGGGCTCTCTCGGCGCAGGCTTTCGCCATCCGTCATCCAGATCGTTGCGCCGCGCTGGTCGCGCTGGTACCTGCGACCTATGCGCCGAACCGGCCGGCCGCGCGGCCGTGGTCGCCGCTTATGCAGCGGATTGTCAAATCTGCCCTGGAATCCGACTTTCTCTACTGGACCCTGACCGGGACCGCTTCCGACATGCTGATCGGTTCGGTTCTTGCCACAGACCCCGCGCTGCTGGAAGCGGTGGGTCCAGACGAACGCCTGCGCGTACAATCGATACTGCAGGCAATATTGCCAGTGAGCGCACGCGCACGGGGCCTGGTCAACGACATGCGTCTGGCCGGCAACCCGGATGAGATGGCAATCGCCAGCATCACTGCGCCCACACTGGCGATTTCGTGTGAAGACGACCGCTATCTGACTGCCGACGCGGCGCGGCACATCGCGGCGACCGTGCCGGGGGCGCGTTCGATCATCTACCCCAGCGGGGCCATCTCTGGGTTGGGCACAACGGCGATGCTTTTTCCGCCATCCAGGATTTCATCAAGGAGACCATATCGTGAGCGATCTCGTCGTCGACAACGTCAATCTCCACTATGGCGCAGCTCAGGCCTTGCGCGGTGTCAGCATCCGGGCTGGTGCCGGCAAGATCACCTGCGTGCTCGGGCGAAACGGGGTCGGCAAGTCGTCGTTGCTTCGCGCCGTCACTGGCCAGCACGGCGTGACGGCCGGCAAGATCGCCTTTGACGGGGTGACGCTCAACGGCATGGCACCGTTCAACCGAGCCCGCGCCGGTATCGGCTATGTGCCGCAGGGGCGCGAGATTTTTCCGTTGCTGACGGTCAGGGAAAACCTCGAAACCGGCTATGCGCCACTGCCGCGCAAGGAACGCTTCATCCCCGACGAGATCTTCAGCCTCTTCCCGGTGTTGCAAACCATGCTCGCAAGGCGCGGCGGTGACTTGTCGGGCGGCCAGCAGCAGCAACTCGCCATCGGCCGGGCGATGGTCACTCGCCCCAAAATCCTTGTGCTGGACGAGCCGACCGAAGGGATCCAACCGTCGATCATCAAGGACATCGGCCGGGCGATCCGCTACCTGCGGGACTCGACCGGCATGGCGATCCTGCTGGTCGAACAATATCTCGACTTCTGCCGCGAGCTTGCCGACCATGTCTACATCATGGATCGCGGCGAGATCGTGCATCAGGGGCCGGCTGAAACGCTCGACACGGCGGAAGCGCGCCGCCATCTGACCGTTTGAACCGGAAAGCGGGGTTGATGAATTATTAGTAAAGCATGGTTGATGCTGTAAGGCGGCGTGGTAATGACACGTGTCTGCGAAACAAAGGCTTAGCCATGACAACCAGCATGGTTCGACACTGTGTGCGGGGCGGCGGGGCCGTCGGCTTCCTTGCAACGGCACTTTTCATCCTCGCCGGCATGGGCGCAAGCGCCATGGCCTCGGGCTGCGGTGTGTCATTGCCGGCCGGACGGCACGAGCTGGCGATCCAATCGGACGGCGTCGAGCGCTCGGCTGTTTATTTCATTCCCTCGACCTACAGCGGAAAGCGCAAGCTGCCGCTTGTCTTCGACTTCCACGGTTCCAACAGCCATCCCGAAGGTCAGATGAACCGTAGCCACTGGGATGCTGTCGCCGAGCGGGAAGGCTTCATCGTCATGGCGTTACAGGGCAGTCTCGACGGCGCTGTGCCTGGCACCTATGCCTGGAATGTTCCCGGCGTGAATCCGCTGCCGGGCGTCAGCCGCGGCAACGGTCTCGATGAAGGCAGGTTCATCCGCGACGCGGTTGACAAGGCCAAGCAGATGTTCTGCGTCGATCCGGCCCGCGTCTACGCCTCCGGCTATTCCGGCGGCGGGCGTATGCTGTCGCAATATATCTGCGACGGGCATGGGGATTTCACTGCCGCCGGCTTTGTCATGGGCTTGCGCGCCGGCTATCCGGAACAGGAGGATGGCGTATGGCGGCCGCGCAAGGCAAGCTGCCAGCCGGCTCGGCCGATCTCGATCATCGCGTTTTCCGGTCTCAAGGATCACATCAATCCGTTCGCTGGCGGTGGCAAACCCTATTGGCAATATGGCGGCGAGGTCGCGCTGAAACGCTGGGCCGAACTCAATGGCTGCGACGACCGTGAGAGCACCGACAAGGGTGACGGGTTTTCCGTGTCGACCTATTCCGGCTGCCGGGGCGGAACGAGCGTCATGTCCTATGTGATCGCCGACGCCACGCATGACTGGCCCGCGCAGAGCATCCACTTTCCTCTCGCAATGGGCGGGGATGAGGCGATCCGGGAGGTTGATGCGACGGACAGAATGTGGGACTTCTTTCGCAGTGCGGGAAAGGAGCTTGTGGCCACATCGACGGCCAAGGCGACCTGCATCGACACGACAACAACCGCCACGAACAACAAGGGCGGGCAGGGAACAGCGTGCAGACAGCCAGTGCAATCAGACCTCAGCGCGCCCGGGGCGTCGGAAGGCTTGTGACGAAGCCATTCGGCGGGCGCACGCGCATTGCCGAACTCTACCAGGAAGGCGCGGCCAAGATCCGCTTGCCGCAGACCTTTACCGACGAGATGGAGGCGGTGATCATCAACACCGCTGGCGGCCTGACAGGCGGTGACCGGATGGACTGGTCGTTTGTCGCCGGCCCCGACACATTTCTCACCGCCACCACCCAGGCCTGCGAGAAGGTCTACAAGGCAGCCGCCGGCACGGCCGAGGTGACCACGCGCATTGACGCCGGTCCCGGTGCGCGGGTTCACTGGCTGCCGCAGGAGAGCATTCTTTTCGACAATGCCTCGCTGACGCGGCGCCTTGAGGTCGATCTTGACGAGAGTGCCGAATTCGTCGCCGTCGAAGCGATCCTGCTCGGCCGCAAGGCCATGGGCGAGGCCATGGCACAGGGCATGTTGCGTGACCGCTGGCGCATCCGCCGTGGCGGCAGCCTGATCCATGCCGAAGAATTGCTGATGGCCGGAGACGTGGCCGGCTTGACGGCCTCTGGTCCTGTTCTGGCCGGCAAGGTTGCCTTTGCCACCGTGTTCTATAGCGGGCCCCTTTGCGAGGCGCTGCTGCCCAAGGTGCGCGCTGTGCTCGGTGATGCGGCGGGTGGCGCCAGCCAATGGAATGGAAAGCTTGTCGCCCGGCTTGCGGCCGAAGATGGGTATACTTTGAGAAAATGCCTGATCCCGGCGATTTCCGTCTTGCGCGGCGGGGCGTCAGTGCCGAAAGTCTGGAATCTGTGACATCAGTCAATAAACGAGTGGAGCGGTCATGAACCTGTCGCCGAGGGAAAAAGACAAACTGCTGATCGCCATGGCGGCCATGGTGGCGCGGCGTCGGCTGGAACGGGGCGTCAAGCTGAACTATCCGGAAGCGATCGCGCTGATCAGTGATTTCGTCGTTGAAGGCGCCCGCGACGGTCGTCCGGTTGCCGAACTGATGGAGGCCGGCGCCCATGTCATCACCCGCGACCAGGTGATGGAGGGGATCGCCGAGATGATCCACGACGTGCAGGTAGAGGCCACTTTCCCGGACGGCACCAAGCTTGTCACCGTCCACGAACCGATCCGTTGAGGCGCGTCCATGCTCGAGCTCAGACCCAATTGCGAATGTTGTGACCGCGACCTTCCGCCGGAAAGCCGTGATGCCGTGATGTGCAGCTTCGAGTGCACCTTTTGCAGCGATTGCGCGGCCACCGTGCTTGGCGGCCTCTGCCCCAATTGCGGTGGCGAACTGGTGCGTCGACCGATCCGGCCGGCGGCGAAACTCGTAAACAATCCAGCGTCGAGCCGGCGCGTCTTCAAGGCCGAGGGCTGCCAGCCCGTCAAGGCCGCCTGATAACGGAGAGGGGCAGTTCATGATCCCGGGTGAAATCATTGCCGCAAGCGGCGACATCGAACTCAATGCCGGCTTCGAGACGGTGACGCTCGAAGTGTCCAACACCGGCGATCGGCCGGTGCAGGTCGGCAGCCATTACCATTTCTACGAGACCAATGCCGGTCTCGACTTCGACCGAGAAAAGGCGCGGGGCATGCGGCTCGACATTCCTGCCGGCTCGGCGGTGCGCTTCGAGCCCGGCCAGATGCGTCAGGTGACGCTCATTCCGCTTGCCGGCAAGCGTGAGGTCTATGGTTTCAGGCAGAAGGTCATGGGGAGGCTCTGATGACTATCGCGCATTATCATGGCAGCTGTCAGTGCGGTGCCGTCGATTTCGACATCGATGTTGATCTCGGTCATACCGCCGTATGCAATTGTTCGCGTTGCCGGCGGTTGGGCTCAGTACTCGCCTTCGCGCCGCGGGAGGCGTTCAAACTAAACTCAGGCGAGGACAACCTCGCCGAATACCAGTTCAACAAGCACGTCATCCATCATCTCTTCTGCAAGACCTGCGGTATTGAGAGTTTTTCGCTTGGAGCGACGCCGGACGGCAAGGAGATGGTCGCGGTTAATGTCAATTGCCTCGACGGAGTCGATGCGCGCGCGCTGCCGTCGCAGGCATTCGACGGAGCATCGCTGTGAGGGGGCTGGGAAATCTGCTGAAGTCGATGACACCGCTCGCCCGAAGTAGCAGCGCACTTGCCGCGTTGGCGCTTTGCCTGGTGGTCGCACCGGCCTCGGCTGAGGATGAGCCGATCATCAAGTGCGAGGACGCCGTCACCCAGACGGAAATGACCGTCTGCGCCGTGCAGGAGCACGAGGCGGCAGACAAGAAGCTCAACGAGCAGTGGGGCAAGACCAAAAAGGCGGTGGCCGAATGGGATGCCGGGCTGGATGCCGAACAGAGGGGCGCGGTCGATGCCTTGATGAAGGCGCAGCGCGCCTGGATTCAGTATCGCGACGGGCATTGCGATGTGCAGGGCTTTTCCGTACGCGGCGGTAGCCTCGAGCCGGCGATCATAGAGCTCTGCCTGGCGGACCTGACGCGCAAGCGGACGGCGGAACTGGAGGATCTCATCAACGGTTTCGGAAACTGACGATCGGACGGAGATGGGACAGCGCATCATGATCGTGGGAAATGGATCCCTACCGGAGGGCGCCGCGGCGACGATCGACGCCGCCGACCGTGTGATCCGTTTCAACGAGTGCGGCAATTTCGGAGCCGCCGGAAGCCGCACCGATGTGATCGCCGTGTGCAACACCGGCCGTCCGGCCAAAGCGATGCTGTCCGGAGACTGGTCCGGCAGTCCGGCTGTCCAGGCCGCCACCGAGATCTGGTCGGTGCGCGATCCGGACAAGTTTCGCGAGATGCGTGAAGCTCTTGAGCGCAGCCATCCGGAACTCGACGACTTCTGCGACGACTATAGCCGCGGCTTTTCGGATCTGGCCGCGGCCCGGTCCATGCGTCATCGCATCCTGTCGCGTCATGTGCATGAGGCGGTGGATGAGGCGCTTCAGGGTTTTCATCCAGACCCTTATGTCTCACCAAGCAGCGGCATGATCGTGATTGCCGATATTCTCGCCGATCCCGCTTGTGTCGATGATGAGATCGTTCTTGCCGGCTTCACCCACGAGGGATGGCACGGCCATCCCTTTGCCGCCGAGCGGCGCCTGATCGACAGTTTCGTAGCCGCCGGCAAGCTCGCGCGGCTCAAATCCCCAAACCTGTCTTCCCCCTCCCAAGGAGACTGATACCATGCCCTACAAGATGTCCCGCAAGGCCTATGCCTCTATGTTCGGACCGACTACCGGTGACAAGGTGCGGCTTGCCGATACCGAACTTTTCATCGAGGTCGAGAAGGATTTCACCACCTATGGCGACGAGGTGAAGTTCGGCGGCGGCAAGGTCATCCGTGACGGCATGGGCCAGAGTCAGGTCACGCGCGCCAACGGTGCCGTCGATACGGTCATCACCAATGCGCTGATCGTCGACCATTGGGGTATCGTCAAGGCTGACATCGGGTTGAAGGACGGGCGCATCCACGCGATCGGCAAGGCCGGCAATCCGGACACGCAGGTCGGTGTCGACATTATCGTTGGTCCGGGCACCGAGGTGATCGCCGGCGAGGGTAAGATCGTGACCGCCGGCGGCATGGATAGTCACATTCATTTCATCTGCCCGCAGCAGATCGAAGAAGCGCTGATGAGCGGGTTGACCACCATGCTCGGCGGTGGCACCGGCCCGGCCCACGGTACGCTCGCGACCACCTGCACGCCCGGTCCGTGGCACATCGCCCGGATGATCGAGGCGGCCGACGCCTTCCCGATGAACCTCGCCTTTGCCGGCAAGGGCAATGCCTCGCTGCCCGGTGCGCTTGAGGAAATGGTGCTCGGCGGCGCATCCTCGCTCAAACTGCATGAAGACTGGGGCACGACGCCGGCGGCGATCGACTGCTGCCTCACCGTCGCCGATCAGTACGACGTGCAGGTGATGATCCACACCGACACGCTGAACGAATCCGGCTTTGTCGAGGATTCGATCGGCGCGATGCGCGGCCGTACCATTCACGCCTTCCATACCGAAGGTGCGGGTGGTGGCCATGCGCCGGACATCATCAAGATCTGCGGCCAGATGAATGTCATTCCGTCATCGACCAATCCGACGCGGCCCTACACGGTCAATACGATTGCCGAACATCTCGACATGCTGATGGTCTGCCACCACCTGTCATCGTCTATCCCCGAAGACATTGCCTTTGCCGAAAGCCGTATCCGCAAGGAAACCATCGCGGCGGAAGACATCCTGCATGACATCGGCGCCTTTTCGATCATTTCGTCCGACAGCCAGGCCATGGGCCGCGTCGGCGAGGTGGCGATCCGCACCTGGCAGACCGCCGACAAGATGAAGCGCCAGCGCGGCAGGCTTGCCCAGGAAACCGGCGACAACGATAATTTCCGCGTCCGTCGTTACATTGCCAAATACACGATCAATCCGGCGATCGCGCAGGGGCTTTCCCACGAGATCGGTTCGATCGAGGTCGGCAAGCGGGCCGACCTGGTGATCTGGAGTCCCGCCTTTTTCGGTGTGAAGCCGGATATGGTGCTGCTCGGCGGCTCGATCGCGGCCGCTCCCATGGGCGATCCCAATGCCTCGATCCCGACGCCGCAACCGGTGCACTATCGGCCGATGTTCGGTGCCTTCGGCAAGGCGCTCACCAATTCCTCCGTCACCTTCGTCAGCCAGGCCTCGCTCGATGCCGGCCTTGCCGGTCGACTGGGCGTCGCCAAGCAATTGGTGGCGGTGAAAAACACCCGTGGCGGCATTTCCAAGAAGTCGATGATTCTCAATGACCTGACCCCGCATGTCGAGGTCGACCCGGAAACCTACGAGGTCCGCGCCGACGGGGAATTGCTCACCTGCGAACCTGCCACGGTCCTGCCGATGGCGCAGCGGTACTTTCTGTTCTGAGACGATCGCCGACACTTGGCCGCCGATCGTTTGCCAGGCGATGCCGTGCTATGGCGTCGCTATGCGTTCTTTGCATGGCTGCCATGCTTTTCCTTCGCGGGGTGGTTTTATGCTGCGTCGCAAACTAATTTGGTTTAATTCTAATCTGAAAGCCCTTCATGCCGCTTTTGCGTGATGGACCGCATTGTTTCACAGTCAAGGAGATTGCCATGTTGATCGGCAAGAAAGTTCCCGATGTCACCTTCCACACCCGCGTTCGCGACGAATCAATTGGCGGCCCCAATCCGTTCCGTTGGCAGGACATGACCTCGGACGACTACTTCAAGGGCAAAAGGGTCATTCTGTTCTCGCTGCCGGGCGCCTTTACCCCCACTTGCTCGACCTACCAGCTGCCGGACTTCGAAAAGATGTATCCGGAGTTCAAGGCTGAAGGAATCGATGAGATCTATTGCATCGCAGTCAACGACGCGTTCGTGATGAATGCCTGGGGCAAGTCGCAGAATCTTGAAAACGTCAAGCTGATCCCGGACGGCTCGGGCGAGTTTACCCGCAAGATGGGCATGCTCGTGCACAAGGACAATCTCGGCTTCGGCATGCGCTCCTGGCGCTACGCCGCCATCATCAACGATGGCCAGATCGAGCAGTGGTTCGAGGAAGAAGGCTATTCCGACAATTGCGAGAGCGACCCCTATGGCGTTTCCTCGCCGCAGAACATTATGGAAAAGCTGAAGGCCAAGGTCGCCGCCTGAGGCCGTTTTCTACCGAAATCTATTGAACAGGCCCGGGTATGTACCCGGGCCTGTTTTCGTTAACGCCGCCAGTCCGATCGGCGCTTCGGCGCCGGTGTCCGGCCTTTGGAAGGTAGCATCCGTGGTTTCCGGTCTCTCAGCGGCTCGAGAATTGTGATTCGGCGCTTTAGCGACCAGAATGGGAGTATTTATGGACAATTGAACGGTTAATACACAAGTTTAGGAATGCGTGAATATTGCCTTTTATGCAATCAAAGGTTATATTTGATTTGCCGGGAGAACTTCAATTCTATTTGGCTTTTGCTAGAATTCTAGTGATTCCATTAGCAATTGGCCAAGAGAACAAGCCTATTCCGATCAGTGCTGCAAAGAACAAGGAGCGGCGCGGTGGATCTTCTTGAGAGATGGGTATTGCTTCAGGTCGATCTTGGCAGTTTCGACAGCAAGGCGTCTGTTTATAATTTTGCGCTGAAGATGACGTTTCGGGCAGTTCTGCTCGCATTTGTGTTCAATCTTGCTGTTCTTCCGCTCGGCTATGCCTTGGGGCTTGTGCCGCTGTCGCTCGCCGACGCGATCAAATTGTCCGTGGCCTGTTCCTGGCTGTTCGGCGGCGCCGTGTCCGGCGCGCTTGCGCTGGTGACTGGCCAGGTGATTCGCGATCTGTCGCTCTCACGCGCCGAATTCGAGCGGTTGAGCCGGACCGACATGCTGTCCGGTCTGTTCAACCGGCGAGCCTTCAATGAGGTTCTGGCTGAGACGGATTCAGGAGGGTCTCTGGCTATCCTCGATCTCGACCGCTTCAAGGCCGTCAACGACAGTCATGGGCATTGCGTCGGCGATGCCGTGATCCAGGCGGTCGCGGAGATCCTGCGCGAGGTGTTCGGAGAGCCGCATCTCGTTGCGCGGCTCGGCGGTGAGGAGTTCGGAGTGGTCGTTCGCGGCGCTGGGGTGGCACAAAGGATCGGCCTGGTGGAGCGGGCGCGCAATCTGATCGAAGCACGTGCCATCCGCTGCGAGGGCGCGACGGTCAACATAACCATTTCGGCCGGTATGTCCGAATTCTCGGCGGGGCGTCGCCCCGGGAGCGTCTATTCGGCTGCGGATCGCGCCCTCTATCGGGCCAAGGCGAATGGTCGCAACAGGATTGTCCACGAGGCCGAGGAGGGCAGTCTTGTTCTCCCGGAGGAACCCGCGGTTGTCTCTGAGCGGTCCGGGGCATTGTTCTTCGAAGACGGGCCTGCGCCTGCGGCAGGCTGAAACTTCGGCCTTGCTGTTTGCCTCTTGTTTTTGCATGGTTGAAAAATAAACAGTTCGAGAAAACCATGCGTCGCGCCTTATCCCATCTTCCCGCCGGGACGTCCGAAGAGACGCTCTCCGGCTACGTCACACTTTCCCATGACGAGCGGCATTTACGGCGCAAGCTCCTGCACCTTGAGGATGGCGACATGGTCATGCTCGACCTCAGGCAGCCGGTGCAATTGGCGCATGGCGATCTGCTGCTGCTCGATGACGGTACGGCAATAGAGGTCCGGGCCGTTGAAGAAAAACTCTTCGAAATCCGCCCGCGCGACCAACGGCACCTTGTCGAACTCGCCTGGCATCTCGGCAACCGTCATCTGCCGGCGCAGATCGAGGCGGAGCGCATCCTGATCCTCAGGGACCATGTCATTCGCGATATGCTGATCGGTCTCGGCGCTACGGTCGTCGAGGTGACCGAGCGCTTCCAGCCGATGCGTGGCGCCTATCATTCGCATGGCGGCGGACATGGTCACCACGATCATGACCATGCCTGAAACGGTGGCCGCTGCTCGCCATCCGCTTGGCCTTGTGCGGCTGATGACATGGCTGTCGCCAGCATTCCCGGTCGGTGGTTTTGCCTATTCGGGTGGGCTGGAAAGCGCCGTCGTCGAAGGGCATGTCACGGGTGTCACTGATCTAGCCGTCTGGATAGAAACGCTCTTGCACGCGGGTTCGCTGCGAAACGACGTGATCCTGTTGGCGGAGGGCTACCGTGCTTGTGGCGATCCGGTTCGTTTGCAGGAAACGGTCGCTCTTGCCTCCGCGCTTTCAGCAACCGCCGAACGTTACCACGAGGCGACTGGCCAGGGCGATGCCTTTCTGGCGGCTGCTTCCGCCTGGCCGCAGCATGTTCTGTCGGTGCTCGGCCCCGGCACGCCCTATAGCGTGGCGGTCGGGGCGGTGGCGATGGCCAATGGTATTGCCCTTGGCGACACGCTCGCCGCTTTTTTGCAGGCCCAGTGCGGCCAGCTCGTTTCCGCCGCTATCCGGCTCGGCATTATCGGTCAGAGCCATGGAGTGGCTATTCTGGCGGGGCTGGAGCCCGCTATCCTCCAGCAAGCGCGGTTGACGGTCGACCTGGGACTTGATGATCTCGGCTCGGCGACGGTGACGGCGGACCTGTTGTCGATGCGGCACGAAACCCAGTATTCGCGGCTCTTCCAGTCATGACGGTCCCCGCCATAACCTTTACCAAGACAGGAACAGAACAATGAAATCCCAGAATGGGCCCTTGCGCGTCGGCATTGGTGGACCGGTCGGTTCCGGCAAGACGGCGCTTACCGAGAAGCTGTGCAAGGCGATGCGCGACGACTATTCCGTCGCCGTGGTCACCAATGACATCTACACGCGCGAGGATGCTGATGCTCTGATCCGCATGCAGGCGCTTTCCTCCGATCGCGTGGTCGGTGTCGAGACAGGCGGTTGCCCGCACACCGCCATCCGCGAGGACGCTTCGCTCAATCTGCGGGCGATCGCCGATCTCAACGCCCGCATTCCGAACCTCGACATCGTTTTCATCGAATCGGGCGGTGACAACCTCGCAGCCACCTTTTCCCCCGACCTTGCCGACGTGACGATCTATGTGATCTCGGTTTGTCAGGGCGAGGAGATCCCGCGCAAGGGCGGGCCTGGCATCGCGCGCTCAGATCTTCTGGTGATCAACAAGACGGATCTGGCGCCCTATGTCGGCGTCGATCTCGATGTGATGAATGGCGATGCGGGGCGGATGCGCGGCTCCCGGCCCTTCGTTTTCGCCGACATGAAACGCGGCGAGGGCGTTGGCGAGATTGTCCGTTTCCTCAAGCAAACGGGCGGGCTTTGAAGGCCTGCTGGTTCCATAGATTCGGTAGGAGCCCTGTCAAATCTGCTTCAGCGCGCTGATGTCCGAAATCTGGATGATCCTGCCGCGAACTGTCACGCCTGCTCGCCGGAGCGAAGAGAAGGCCCGCGACAAGGCTTCCGGCGCCAAGCCTAGCTTCCCGGCCAGCAGGCTCTTCTGGAACGGCAGGCGGATCGAGGCCGAGGTCCCTTCTTCGACCGGGCAATTGTTGAGCAGGTAGTGGGCTACGCGCTGCGGTGCGGTTTGCAGCCGATCATTGGCGATGCAGTCCATGGTGTTGCGCAGATGGTCGGACAGGCATTGGATGATCGCCTTGGCCACATCCGATTCCTGTTCGGCGAGTGCCCGCACCTTCTGCAACTCGAAGCGCGCGACCGTGATGGTCTCGGCGGCTTGCGAATTGTAGAGATAGCGGTCGCCCACCGACAGCAGGCATTCGGCGAATGTGTCGCCTGGGCCGCAGATGCGGATATCGGCCTCGCGGCCGTCCTTGTTTAGCCGAAACAGACGAACATAGCCGCTCAGTACGCAGTAGAAATACTCCGCGTTCTCGCCTTCGCGAAACAGAATGTCGCGCGCCTCGTAGTTCGTCACTGTCGCGATCTCAAGCATGCGAGCCAACGCGGTCGCACCAAGGGATGCCATGAAAGGCGTCCTGAGCAGGGTATTTTTGTCGCGCGTGTTCAACTTCAAAATCTTGTTCACAGTTCTTACGGCTCCAGATTGCGTTCCTGGTGGAGCGCGGTGGCCAGTCATGCCAAAGAACGACGAAGCAAGGCGAGGAAGCGGGCATTCATCTCGCCCAACCATAGGTCGTCATCGCCACACCATGATGCGGTGTACGATCTCTCCCGCTGCTGCGGTGAAAATGGCTAAAGAGAAGGGGATCGGCCTTAGCCTCCCCGTTTCACTCCCACGCCAGAAAACCACCTTCACTTCTATCGGTTCTCAGCGAAATAGAGGATAGGCACGGTCGCGATTGAGTGAATTGATTTCGATCAACCACCTTTGCCGGATCAGGTGATTTCGCCGGAAATTTTCGTGAAACCAATAAAAAAGCCGGGTAATCCCCCGGCTTTCTGTCGCTGTCTGGCGGCTCATTCCGCCGCGAGCGGCGGCAGCGCGATGAGCTTTGCGCCATCGCCGCCCTTGCGTTGCGGCTCCGGCAGGCGCGTCTCCACGGCGGTGAGGCGGCCTTCGAGGGTCGAAAGCGTTGTTCTGTTCTTCTCCGCCAGTTCCGTCAGCGCCTCGGCGGAGAGAGGCTGCGCCTCCTCTTCCTTCTTGCCGACCATGCGGCTGAACAGCCAGCTGAGCAGGCGTGACAGGTCGTCCATGATCAGGAAGAAGGCCGGCACGACCAGCAGGCTCATCACGGTTGAGACGATAATGCCGCCGATCACCGCGATCGCCATCGGCGCGCGGAACGAGCCGCCCTCGCCGACGCCGAGTGCCGAGGGCAGCATGCCGGCCGACATGGCGATCGACGTCATGATGATCGGCCGGGCACGCTTGCGTCCGGACTCCACCATGGCCTCGACGCGCGCCATGCCGTGACGCCGCATCTCGATGGCGAAATCGACGAGCAGGATGGCGTTCTTCGTCACGATTCCCATCAGCATCAGGATGCCGATCAGCACCGGCATGGAAAGCGCATTGTTGGTGACGATCAGTGCCACCGCCACGCCTCCGATCGCGAGTGGCAGCGAGAGGAGGATGGTAAAGGGTTGGATAACGTCCTTGAACAGCAGGATCAGCACCGTGAGCACCAGCAGCAGGCCGAGCAGCATGGCGTTGATGAAACTCTCCTGCATTTCCCGCTGCACCTTGGTGTCGCCGCTTTCAGCGAGTCTTACCGAGGCGGGGATGTCGGCCTGGTCAACGGCTGCCCGGAACGCGGCGGTCGCGGTGTCCAGAGCCACCCCTTGCGGCAAGTCGGCGCCGATGGTCACGACACGGTTGCGGTTGTTGCGCTTGATCGAGGAGACGCCTTCGGAATAGTCGATGTCGGCGACGCTGGACAGTGGCACAATCGCACCGGCCGCCGTCTGGATCTTCAGGGCGCGGATGGCGGCGAGATCCGTCCGGAAATCGAGCGAGGCCTGGACCCGGATCGGGATCAGGCGGCCGTCGAGCGCGATCTTGCTCAACGCGGCGTCCGAATCGCCGATCGTCGCGACGCGGACGGTCTCGGCGATTTGCTGCGACGTGATGCCGAGGCGGGCCACCTCATCCTTGTGTGGCCGGATCTGTAGCTCGGGCCGGGGCAGGGCGCCGTCGGCGCTGACATTGGCCAGCTGCGGTACGGTTCTCAATTTGGCTTCGAGGATTGCTGCCGCCTCGTTCAGCTCCCCCTCGTTCTTGGAGAGGAAGTTGAAGGAAATATCGCGGTCACCACGATCGTTGAGCTTCATCACACGGATGTCGGCGATCGGACGGAGCCTGGCGAAAGCCTCGTTCTCGATTTCCCACTGCGGGCGCGTGCGTCCTTCCACCGGCAGCTTGGGCATGTAGTCGCCAATCAGGGGGATGGCACCGATGCCCTTGTTGATGATGGTCTTGAGCAGTGAATGCTCGATCCTCACCAGGTTCAGTGTGACGCTGGCGCGGCGCAGTTCCATCTCGCCCTTCGGCGAGGCGCCGCCGAGGACGAAGACGCTCTCCACGCCGTCGAGGTCCTTGACGGCGTCGTGGATTGCCCTGGTCTTGCGTTCGGTCTCGGCAAGCGTGGCATTGGGCGGCAGTTCGATCGACAGAGTGATCCGGCCCGCGTCCTCAGGCGGCAGGAAGCTGCCGGGCACCTGAGCCAGCAGCATGATCGAGGCGATGAGGAAGGCAAAGGCGCCGATCAGTGTCGCATAGCGGGCGTACCAATGGGTCGTCGTGGCGCGCACCAGCCGCGTATAGCCCTTCATAAAGGCGCTGTCGTTGTCATGATGGTCTTCCATTCCATCTTCGGCACGCATCAGATAGGCGGCCATCAGCGGCGTGATGAGACGCGCGACCATCAGCGAGAAAAATACCGAGAAGGCGACGGTCAGGCCGAACTGGATGAAATACTGGCCGGGGATGCCGGGCATGAACGACACCGGCACGAAGACGGCGATGATGGTGAATGTGGTGGCGATGACGGCGAGCCCGATCTCGTCGGCAGCCTCGATCGCTGCCCGGTAAGGCGTTTTGCCCATCTTGATATGGCGGGCGATGTTCTCGATCTCGACGATCGCATCGTCGACCAGGATGCCGGTCGCGAGCGTCAGCGCCAGGAAGCTCACGAGGTTGAGCGAAAAGCCCATCATGCCCATGATCCAGAAGGTCGGGATCGCGGACAGGGGAAGCGCCACAGCTGCGATCAGCGTGGCGCGCCAGTTGCGCAGGAACAGGAAAACGACGATCACGGCGAGGATTGCGCCCTCGAGCAAGGTGTCCATTGCTGCTTCATAATTGCCATAGGTGAAGTAGACGGAATCGTTGATCAGTTCGATCCTGACGTCCGGATTGTCGGCGCGCACCTGGTCAAGGCTCGCGGCGACCGTCTCGGCGACGCTCACCTCGCTTGCTCCCTTGGCGCGGTAGACCGCGAAGGTGACCACCGGCTTGCCGTCGAACTCGGAAAAAGACTTCTGCTCCTCGTAGGTGTCCTTGACGGTCCCGAGATCGGACAATGTGACGAAGCGTCCGCCCGAAAGAGCGATAGTGGTCTTGGCGAGCGTTTCAACGTCGCGGGCGTCGCCCAGTGTGCGGATCGCCTGTTCGGCGCCGGCCACCTGGCCGCGGCCTGATCCGAGGTCGATATTGGTGCCGCGCAGCTGGCGGTTGACGTCGGCGGCGGTAATGCCGAAGGAATTGAGTCTGTCGGGGTCTAGCTCGACGCGGATCTCTCGATCGGCGCCGCCGTAGCGGTCGATCTTGCCGATGCCCGGCTGGCCCTGAAGGGCGCGCTTGATGGTGTCATCGACGAACCACGACAATTCCTCGAGCGTCATGTTCGGAGCGGTTACGGCAAAGGTCTGGATCGCCGCGCCCTCGACATCGACCTTGGTGACGATCGGTTCGTCGACCGAGGCGGGAAGGTTGCCGCGGATGCGATCGATGGCGTCCTTGACGTCCTGCACGGCCTGGTCGGTCGGCACTTCCATGCGAAACATCACGGCGGTCTGGGACTGTCCGTCGGTCACCGTGGACTGCAATTCGTCGACGCCGGTGATCGACGCCACTGCGTCCTCGATCTCCTTGGTGACCTGGGTCTCCAACTCGGAGGGAGAGGCACCGCTCTGCGTCACCGTGACGGAGACCAGCGGCACGTCGATGTTGGGAAAACGGGTGATCGGTAGTGCAAAGAACGATTGAAGCCCGACCACCATCAACAAGACGAAGGCAAGGATCGGCGCAACGGGGTTGCGGATGGACCAGGCGGAAAAGTTCATACTGCCCTCTCGCTTAGTTCGAAACAGCCGTCTCGTCGCGGACCGGATTGATGTGGTCACCGTCACGCACGAAGGCTCCGGCCTTGGCGACCACGACGTCGCCCGGTTTCAGCCCCGTCTTCACCTCGATAAAGGCGCCGTCCTGGATGCCTGTCTCGATCTTGACCTGCTTGACGGTGTTGTCGCTCACCAGTCGGGTTGTGGTGCCGTTGCTGCCCGAGGTGATGGCAGAGACCGGGAGCGCTATGCCATTGGCCTCGGCGATGATGATCTCGGCACTGGCGTACATGCCGGACCGGGCGCCCTGATCGTCATCAATGGCGATGTGGACAGCGCCGAGGCGCGTCTGCGGATCGACGACCGGCGAGACAAGCCGGACCGCACCGGACAAGGTCGCAGCTCCGCCGGCAACCGTGATCTTCGCCTTCTGACCGGCGCGGATCTTCAAAATATCGGTTTCCGAGACGTCGGCCACCAGTTCGATCTCGCCGTCACGGATGATGGTGAACAGCGGCTGGCCGGCGCCGCTGGCGATGGAGCCGACATTGGCATTGCGGGCGGCAACGAGGCCGGCAACCGGGGTCTTGACGTCGGAGCGCGCCAGTTTCAGATCAATGTCGGCGAGCTGGCTTTCCACGACCTTGATCTCGGCCTCGGCAATGGCGATGGCTTGATCGGTGCTTGCCACCTTGGCGGTAGCGCTGGTCAACGCGGTCTCGGCCTGGTCGACCGCTGCTTTGGACAGCGTACCCGACTTGCCGAGGGTTTCGGCGCGTCTGAACTGGCGTTCGGCCTCGGCCGCACCGGACTGCGCGTCGCCGAGTTGAACCTTGTACTGGGCAAGCGATGCCTCTGCCTTTGCCTTGCCGGCGAGAAGCTGGCTTTTCTGCAACAGAAGCGTATCGGTATTCAGCCTTGCCACGACCGCATCGGCCGGCACGCGATCGCCGACATCGGCTTCGAGCGAGCGTATCGACAGGCCCTCGACCTGCGGCTGGACATAGATCTCCTCGACCGCCTTGATCGTACCGGTGGCAATGATCCGGTCGACCATAAGACGCGTTTTCGCCTCGGTGACGACGATGGACGGCACCGATAGCGTCGACGGGGTCTCGGGTACGTCTTCCGCCGCTGCGATCAAGGGGAAAACGGCGACGGACAGGAGGAGCAATCCGGCGGTGACGTTCGTTAAGCGAACCATATGGCCTTTCCGATGTTTCTTGGCAGGCTATCGAAAGCAGTTCCAATACGCGTGTCGGGCGGCGTGGATCATCACCCGCCCAAGCATGGGATATAGCTTCTTTGCGGCGGCACGACAATTCTGGTGGTTATGGTGGTCCGGACTTTAGTTGGTATTGCCGCGGCCTTTTACAAGTCCTCTATCCGGCTCTGGAGCCATATACTTTTTCGGTTTCGGCGCTGCACACAGCAATGTGCGGTCCGCCTGGAAACTATTGCGGTCTGTTGCACGGCTTGGCTGCGAACTGACATGAAAAAAGGCGCCGGAGGGAAATCCCGACGCCTTCTTTTGAGAAAAGTGCTGGCTTTTACTTGAGCGCTTCGTTGGTGATGTCCAGCGTGTAGGCTCCTTCCGGCTCCTTGGTGATGACCGGGTCGGAACCGCCGCCGAGCAGGGTGGCGACGGTGCGCTTGTAGTCGGCCACGTCGAGCGCGCCGTTCGAGTCAGCCGTCAGCTTGGCGACTTCCGCCATCATCCGCTTCTGGTGAACTTCCGTCTGGGCGCCCGAGGCATCGTTCTCGAGAACGATTTCGGCCGCGTCATCCGGGTGCTCTTCGGCCCACTTCCAGCCCTTCATCGACGCGCGGACGAACTTGACCATCTTTTCCTTGAAGGCCGGATCCTTCAGCTTGTCTTCGAGAACGTAGAGACCGTCTTCGAGGGTGGCGACGCCTTCCTTCTCGTACTGGAAGGTGACGAGGTCCTCGGGCTTGATGCCGGCGTCGATGACCTGCCAGTATTCATTGTAGGTCATGGTCGAGATGCAGGCGGCCTGCTTTTGCAGCAGCGGATCGACGTTGAAGCCTTGCTTGAGGACGGTGACGCCGTCGGGGCCGCCGTCCGTCGGGATTTTCAGGTGCGCCATCCACGACAGGAACGGATATTCGTTGCCGAAGAACCAGACGCCAAGCGTCTTGCCCTTGAAATCTTCCGGCTTGGTGATGCCGGTTTCCTTGAGGCAGGTCAGCATCATACCCGAGGCCTTGAACGGCTGGGCGATGTTGACGAGCGGAACGCCCTTTTCGCGTGTGGCCAGAGCGGATGGCATCCAGTCGACGATCACGTCGGCGCCGCCGCCGGCGAGAACCTGTGCCGGTGCGATGTCCGGGCCGCCGGGTTTGATCTCGACGTCGAGACCTTCCTCCTCATAGAGGCCCTTGTCCTTGGCGACGTAGTAGCCGGCGAACTGAGCCTGGGTCACCCATTTCAGTTGCAGCGTCACCTTGTCGGCAGCGGCCGCCTGCATGGCCGTCAGCGACACGGCGCCAGCGAGCAGCAGGGTTGCGATTTTCAATTTCATTTTTTGTTTCCCTCTTTCTTATTTACGCCTGTCCACCACGGACAGACGGATGCCAGAAGGTGACGGCGCGCTCGGCGAGCGCCACTACACCATAAAAGATCGATCCGGCGAGCGCTGCAACCGCAATCTCGGCCCAGACCATGTCGACATTGCTGCGCCCGACTTCGGTGGAGATGCGGAACCCCATGCCGACGATCGGCGTGCCGAAGAACTCCGCGACAATGGCGCCGATGAGCGCGAGCGTTGAATTTATCTTCAGGGCGTTGAAGATGAATGGCCAGGCGGCCGGCAGACGCAGCTTGATCAGCGTCTGCCACCAGGATGCTGCATAGGTGCGCATCAGATCGCGCTCCATGTGGCTCGCCGCTGACAGGCCCTGGACGGTGTTCACCAGCATGGGGAAGAAGGTCATGATGACGACGACGGCAACCTTCGACTGCCAGTCGAAGCCGAACCACATGACCATGATCGGCGCGACGCCGACCATCGGCAGGGCCGAGACGAAATTGCCGATCGGTAACAGGCCCTTCTGCAGGAAGGGCGAACGGTCGACCAGGATCGCGACGATGAAGCCGAGGCCGCAGCCGGCCACATAGCCAGTGATCACCGATTTGAGGAAGGTTTGCCGGAAGTCGGCCCAGAGCGTCGGTCCGGAGCTGATCAGGCGTGCCCAGATCATCGAAGGCGCCGGCAGCAGGATCGCGGGGATGTGGAAGCCCTTGACCACGCATTCCCAGATGACCAGCAGCGTGACGCCGAAGATCACGGGCACGGCGATGTTGACCATGCGGCGAACCGAACGATCCTTAAAGTGCTGGCGCACCAGCCATTCGTTGAGCCCCCAGGCGGCGAGCCAGAAGACGATGGCGAAGACGAAATAGCCGTTCATGGCTTGGCTCCCATACGCTTCAGCACCCGTGTGTGGGCAAAACCGACCAGCGACACGAGCACGGCGGCAAGGCCGGCGGCCATGAACAGGGCCGCCCAGATCTGGATGGTCTGGCCGTAGTAGGAGCCGGACAGAAGTCGGGCACCAAGACCCGCGATAGCCCCCGTCGGCAGTTCGGCGACGATGGCGCCGAGCAGGGAGATGGCGATCGCCACCTTCAGCGAGGTGAAGAGATAGGGCATGGAGGCGGGCCAGCGCAGCTTCCAGAACGTCTGGCTCGGGCTGGCGTTATAGGTGTGCATCAGATCGAGCAGGAGGGTGTCCGGGCTTCGCAAGCCCTTCACCATGCCCACGACGATCGGGAAGAACGAGAGGTAGGTCGAGATCAGCGCCTTGGGAAGTATGCCGGAAATGCCGATCGCGTTCAAAACGACGATAACCATCGGCGCGATCGCAATGATCGGAATGGTCTGACTGGCAATCACCCAAGGCATCAGCGATCGATCGATCGCCCGATTGTGGACGATGCTGACGGCAAGCAGGATGCCGAGAGCGGTGCCAATGAGGAAGCCGAGCAGGGTGGCCGAAAGCGTCACGCCGGCATGATAGACGAGGCTGCGCTTCGAGGTGATCGCCTTGTTGACCGTGGTGTCCCACAGCTCGATGGCGATCTGGTGCGGCGCCGGCAGCACCGGCCGGTCCTGCGCGAAGGTGCGCTCGACGAGCTGGGAGAAGCTGATCGTCTCATTGGCCCGCGCCGCCTGGTCGCGCACGAAGGGCGCGTTCAGATAGACGACGAAGATGTGCCAGATCACCAGAATGGCGAAGACAACGGTCAGAATCGGCAGGATGCGGTCACGGAAGAGGGAAGGGGAGGTCATGCTCGGCCCCCTTGCGGACAGATGTCAGACACGACGGCCACACTATTCATCATAGCTGTGCCCCGCCTTCAGGCCTTCGCGAACGCGGTGGGCGATCCGCAGGAACTCTTCGGTTTCGCGGATCTCCAGTGGGCGTTCGCGCGGCAGCGTCGATTCGATGATGTCGGTGACCCGGCCGGGGCGCGGGCTCATCACGACGATCTTGGTCGAGAGATAGACGGCTTCCGGGATCGAGTGGGTGACGAAGCAGATCGTCTTGTTGGTGCGGTCCCAGAGCTTCAGCAGCTGTTCGTTCAAATGGTCGCGGACGATTTCGTCGAGCGCGCCGAAGGGCTCGTCCATCAGCAACAGATCGGCATCGAAGGCGAGCGCGCGGGCGATCGAGGCCCGCTGCTGCATGCCGCCCGACAGCTGCCAGGGGAATTTCTTGCCAAAGCCGGTGAGATTGACCAGTTCCAGCGTCTGCTCGACCCGCGTCTTCTGCTCCTCCTTCGAGAAGCCCATGATCTCGAGCGGCAGGGCGACGTTCTTTTCGATGGTGCGCCAGGGATAGAGGGCGGCGGCCTGGAAGACGTAGCCGTAGGAGCGATCCTTGCGGGCATTCTCCGGCGTCATGCCGTTGACGGTGATCTCGCCGCTGGTGTGCTTTTCCAGATCAGCGATGACACGCAGGAAGGTGGTTTTGCCGCAGCCAGAGGGGCCGATGAAGGAAACGAAGTCCCCCTTCTTCACATCCAGATTGACGTTCGACAGGGCATGAACCGGCCCGTCCCCCGTCTGGAAGGTGAGACAGAGGTCCTTGGCGGATACGACGGAGAATGGAGCGGTCATCGGATGAAACCCATGGGCTTTGTTGCAAAGGCCAAGGGCCCCTTGCATGCTATCATTACATGGCCGGTCGGGGCCGGCCTATCAGACTTTGCGGCAATTTCGACCATTACCGAGCACTGCGGGCACGGGGACCTCATCGAAACCCACCTGCCGGTTCGTTTGGCCCGCAAGCGCAGATGAAGGCAAGTGAGACCTGAGTGGCTTCGCCGGCTTTTCCGCCCCCCTCTCCCTTGCGGGGAGGGGGTGGTGAGGGAAACTGCCACGACCGTTGCCACTCTTCGCCCTACACCCCTGATGCCGGAATGCCGGTACGCTCGACCTTGCGGGGTGACACCAGTTCCTTCCAGGTCGACAGCGCCTTGTTGACAGCCTGGAACGGTTCGCGCTTGACGAACTGGCCATGGCCTTCCTGCGTCTTGATCGTGGATTCCTCGATCGTGACAACGCCACGCGACAGGGTGAAGCGCGGCAAGCCGGTCACTTCCTTGCCCTCGAACACGTTGTAGTCGATCGCCGATTGCTGGTTGCTGGCCGAAATGGTCTTCGAGCGTTTCGGATCCCAGACCACAAGGTCGGCATCGGCGCCGACGAGGATAGCGCCCTTCTTGGGGTAGATGTTGAGAATCTTGGCGATATTGGTCGAGGTGACGGCGACGAATTCGTTCATCGTCAGACGACCGGTCGCGACCCCGTAGGTCCAAAGCATGGGCAGACGGTCTTCAAGGCCGCCGGTGCCGTTGGGGATCTGGGCAAAGTTGCCGACGCCGAAGCGCTTTTGCTCGGTGGTGAACGCACAATGGTCGGTCGCCACGCAGGAGAGCGAGCCCGACTGCAGGCCGGCCCAGAGTGAATCCTGATGCTGCTTGTTGCGGAAGGGGGGCGACATGACGCGGCGGGCGGCATGATCCCAGTCCTTGCTGAAGTATTCGCTCTCGTCGAGCGTCAGGTGCTGGATCAAAGGCTCGCCATAGACGCGCATGCCCTTCTGGCGGGCGCGACGGATGGCTTCATGGCTCTGTTCGCAGGAGGTGTGCACGACATAGAGCGGCACGCCGGCCATATCGGCCAGCATGATGGCGCGGTTGGTCGCTTCGCCTTCGACTTCGGGCGGGCGCGAGTAGGCGTGGCCTTCGGGGCCGTTGTTGCCTTCGGCCAGGAGCTTGGCCGTCATCGCCGCCACCACGTCGCCGTTCTCGGCATGGACCATCGGCAGGGCGCCGAGTTCGGCGCAGCGCGAGAACGAGGCGAACATCTCGTCGTCGTTCACCATCAGCGAGCCCTTGTAGGCCATGAAGTGCTTGAAGGTGTTGATGCCCTTGTCCTGAACGACGGTCTTCATCTCGTCGAAGATGCGCTCGTTCCAGCCGGTGATCGCCATGTGGAAGGAATAGTCGCAATTGGCGCGGGTCGACTTGTTGTCCCACATCTGTAGCGCCTCCAGCAGCGACTGGTCGGGAGCAGGCAGACAGAAATCGACCACCATGGTTGTGCCGCCGGCCAGACCCGCGCGCGTGCCGCTTTCGAAGTCGTCGGCGGAATAAGTGCCCATGAAGGGCATTTCGAGATGCACGTGCGGATCGATGCCGCCCGGCATGACGTAGCAGCCGGTCGCGTCGAGGGTTTCATCGCCCTGGAGGTCCGGTCCGATCTCGACGATCACGCCGCCCTCGATTTTGACGTCGGCTTTGTAGGTCAGATCGGCGGTGACAATGGTTCCGTTCTTGATAACCTTCGACATGCTGTTACCCTTTGATTATGCGTTGACGAGTTGTCTTGCCATGAACAGGCTGTAGGGATTTTCCTGATAGCCGGCGAAAGGGCCGCACTCACGAAAGCCTAGAGTTTGATAGAGGCTGACAGCCTCGGTGTTGCGTGGCCCTGTTTCAAGATACAGGCATTCAATGCCGTGCACTTCGGCCATCTCCAGCAAGGTTGTCATGATCTGCCGGCCAATCCCTTTGCCTCTTGCCTCATCGGCGACGAATATGCGTTTCAGCTCTGCCGTGCCGTCTTCAAGCCACTTTATCGCTCCGCAGCCGACCGCTTGTCCTTTTGTCCGGGCGACAACAAAGGAAATGTCGGGCTGCCTGAGGGCACCTACGTCGACCGTAAAATTCCCCTCGGGAGGGTATAGGCTCGCGATATAAGCGTCTGACCGGTCGATCAGTTCAAGGACGTCTGCCGTTTCTGGCTTTTCGACAGTGATGTTGGCGCTCACTCCACAATCTCCGCCGTCTCCAGCACGGCCTGCAGCAGTACGTCGGCGCCGGCGGTGGCCCAGTCCTTCGAGATCTCCTCGGCCTCGTTATGGCTGAGACCACCGACGCAGGGGCACATGATCATGGTGGCGGGGGCGACCTTGGCGGCCCAGCAGGCGTCGTGGCCGGCGCCGGAGATGATGTTCATGTGGCTGTAGCCGAGACGTTCGGCGGCGTTGCGGACGCTTTCCACCAGCTTCGGATCGAAGGTGACCGGATCGAAATGACCGACGGCCTCGACCGAGCAACCGACGCCGATCGCCTCGCAGATCTTGGCGGCTTCCGCCTCGATCCTGGCGCGCATGCGGTCCAGTTTTTCCTGGCTCGGTGTGCGGATGTCGACGGTGAAGACGACCTTACCGGGCAAAACATTGCGGGAGTTCGGCGTGAAGAATACCTGGCCGACGCCGCCGACGGCGCCGGGTTGCTCGCTCATCGCGACATCCTGCACCATCTCAAGAATGCGGCTCATGGCAAGGCCGGCATTGACGCGCAGGTTCATCGGTGTCGAGCCGGTATGGGCCTCGCGACCGGTCAGCGTGAATTCCAGCCACCACAGTCCCTGACAGTGGGTGACGACACCGATCTGCTTTTCCTCGGCCTCAAGGATCGGCCCTTGCTCGATGTGGTATTCATAATAGGCGTGCATCTTTCTCGCGCCGACTTCCTCGTCTCCGAGCCAGCCGATGCGCTTCAGTTCGTCGCCATAGGTTTTGCCGTCCGGATCCTGGCGTGCATAGGCGTAGTCGAGCGAATGGACGCCGGCGAAGACGCCGGAGGCGAGCATGGCCGGGGCGAAACGCGCACCTTCCTCGTTGGCCCAATTGGTGACGACGATCGGATGCTTGGTCTTGATGCCGAGATCGTTCATCGAGCGGACGATTTCGAGCGCGGCCAGCACGCCGAGCACGCCGTCATATTTGCCGCCGGTGGGCTGGGTGTCGAGATGGGAGCCGACATAGACTGGCAGGGCGTGGGGATCGGTGCCGGGACGCGTCATGAACATTGTGCCCATCTTGTCGACAGCCATGGTCATGCCGGCGTCTTCGCACCACGTCTGGAAAAGCCTGCGTCCCTCGGCGTCTGCATCGGTCAGGGTCTGGCGGTTGTTGCCACCGGCGATACCAGGACCGATCTTGGCCATGTCCATCAGCATGTCCCAGAGCCGATCGCCGTTCACGCGCAAGTTCACGCCGGTTTGAGCCGTCATTGCAGTTTTCCTCATCTGTTTTCAAAGGGTCATGCAAACGGCATGCCCTGTTATTCCCCTTGTCGTCCCAGCCGTTGTTTCTTGCTTCTTTGGCTGGAAAAATGGCCGGTTGCCTTTGATTGGCACCTGTCCGATAATTTGACCGACTGGTAAACATTACAGCTTCCGTCGTGGCACTCAAGACGGAAAAGACGAAAAAAACACGACAAAATAGCGAGCATCTGCCTGAAAAAGATGCAGCGACAAAATTGAAAAAGATCAAGCTTTTAGGCTTGTCAGGCGAGAGTTGGGGCAGATTGCATGGCGATACCCAGAGCGGCCAAGACGCAGCGGCGAACCCGCATCCAGGAAGAGAAGGAGGAGGTGATCCTGAAGGCGGCGCTTGACGTCTTTTCCCTGCGCGGCTTTCGCGGTGCGACGATCGACCAGATCGCCGAGGTGGCCGGCATGTCGAAGCCGAACCTGCTCTACTATTTTCGCACCAAGGAGGGCATGCACCGGGCGCTGATCGACCGGGTGCTGGACAATTGGCTCGAACCCTTGAAGGCATTCGATGCGGAAGGGGATCCGGAACAGGAGGTGCGCTCCTATATCCGTCGCAAGCTGGAAATGGCGCGAGACTTTCCTCGCGAGAGCCGGCTCTTCGCCAATGAGATCCTGCAAGGGGCGCCCCACATCGACGACATGTTGAAGGGGCAGCTGAAGGAATTGGTCGACGAGAAGGTCGATGTCATCCGGTCCTGGATCCGGGCCGGCAAGGTTTACGACTGCGATCCCTATCACCTGATCTTCTCGATCTGGTCGACGACCCAGCACTATGCCGATTTCGACGTGCAGGTCAGGGCCGTACTCGGTGACGGCGACAGAAGCGCCACGCGTTTCGAGGATGCGGCCCGCTACCTGGAAGGCCTATTCGTCCGAGGCCTGATTCCACAAAAGCGCGAGCGTGATTGATCAGTCCGGCAGCAGAGCGAGAACCACCAAGCCGCAGGCCGTGACGAGGGCTCCAAGCAGGACCGTGGCGGACGCCCAGCCATGGCCGATCAGTCCTTCGAGGACGATGATGAAGGTTGGCGTCAGGTAACCATAGGCCAGAACCTTGGATGCGGGCAGGCGGACCGAGGCGTATTGCAGCAGGAAGAAGGTTACGGCGGTTGCGAATACCGAGAGGTAGAGCACGGCGATCCACACCATCGGAGGCAGGTTGTTGTAATCCACCTCGACGAGCCGGGGTGCCGCCGGCAGCAGGATGAAGAGGAAGGTTGCCACCGCTGTCCAGAAGACGAAGGCGAGCGGAGCCTCCTTGCGATTGAACAGTCTGAGCAAAGGCACATAAGCCGCATGGCATAGCACGCCGACGAAATAGAGCATTTCGCCGCGGCCGACATCGAAGGCGAGCAGGGCGTTGATGTCGCCACGAAAAATCACCCAGACAGCACCTGCCGCCGCGATCAGCAGGCTGATGAGCACGCCAGGGCGGGTGTGCTGGCGCATCAGGAACCAGGCGAAGACGGCACTCAGCAAAGGCATCAGGGTGAAGACCGCGCCGGTCGCCACAGGTTTGGTGAACTGAAGCGCCACGAACATGGTCATCATGTAGACCGCCATCAGCAAGCCGAGCACGGCGAAGCGCCAAGGTTCTCTGGGCCATGCCAGCGAAATCCCCATCTTGCGGCAGAGGAGGCCGATCAGGAGGATGGTGAGGGCATAGCGCAACGCCTGCAGGGCGAACGGATCGATCATCCGTGTGGCGACGCCGCCGAAAGAAAAGGCGCCTGAAATCAGCAGGGCGAAGAGAAGGACCGCCAAATGGGCCTTCAGTTTTTCCATTCCCCTGGCGTGGAGGTTGTAGTGGCCTGTAATGTTCTCGGAATTGCTCACGGACGGCTTCAGCTGGCTAGGTGGAGTGCCGTCAACGGCGGAGGCGCCTGCTTAACATGCGGTCGGGGGTAAAGGAAAGCCGCAGCGGACGTGCATTGAGACGTCAAACGGCTTGCGCCCGGTGCGTCGGCATCCATGACCGGGCTCGGGCGAAATCGATGAGGGCATTGCTGTCCATAGGTCGGGCGAGGGCATAGCCCTGCAAGGTATGACAGCCGAGGTCGCGCAGGATCACGGCATGTTGCATGGTCTCGACGCCCTCTGCGACGATGTCGATGCCGAGCGAGCGGCCAATGTCGACGATCGAGCTGATGAGGCGGCGTTGGGCGGCAGACACGATGATCGGCGCGGTCAACTGACGGTCGATCTTCAGGCGGCGCGGCGAGAGTTTCAGCAGGCTGAGGATCGAGGCATAGCCGGTGCCGAAATCGTCGATCTCGATGTCGATTCCGTGCGACTTGATCCGTTCGATGCTGTCTGTCACCGCGGCCCCCTTGTCGTCGAAGGAGATGGATTCCAGCAGTTCGAAGGACAGGCTGCCGGGCACGACGTCCAGTTGCTCCAGCCGCTGGAGCAGGTTCTCATCGAACAGTCGCTGGGCGGAAATGTTGACCGAGACCTTGTCTATCGCCAGGTCATTCGCCAGCCAGCGGGCGCGTTGCAGCAGCGCCTGTTCGAGGACGGCCGCGTCGATTTGCGACACGACGTTCAGGCTTTCGGCAATCTCCAGGAAGCGGTCCGGGCTGAGAATGCCCTCCTCCGGGTGGTTCCAGCGGGCCAGAGCTTCCACGCCGCTGATTTCCAGCGTGTGGGCGTCGAACTGGGGCTGGAAATAGGCGATGAAGTCATTCTGCTCCAGCGATTTGAGGATCGCGTCGGCGGTCTTCTTGGTGTTGATCGTCAGGCATTTCAGCCGGTCGGTATAGTGTTCGACGCGGTTACGACCGTGGCGTTTGGCCTCGTAAAGGGCGATGTCGGCATTGACCAGCAGCTGTTCGGCCTTGCCGTCGGACAGTTCACGCGTGGCGATGCCGACCGAAGCGCCGACGCGACACTCATATCCGGCATAGGTGATCGGCGTGTTGACCGCATCAATCACCCGGCAGGCGAGGTCTCCATATTGCTCTTCCGTAAGATTATCGGCACAGACCACGACGAATTCGTCGCCGCCGATGCGCGCGACGAAGTCCTCCATGCGCGTACTCTCACGCAACTTGGTCGCCACGTGCTTGAGGATTGCGTCTCCTGCCCCGTGGCCGAGCGTATCGTTGATGTCCTTGAAGCGATCGAGGTCTATATGCAGCACGGTGGCCTGAGCCTGCATCTCGCCCTCCACGTCGAGGCGCATCAAATGTTGATCGAGATAGCGGCGGTTCGGCAGGTTTGTCAGCGCGTCATGCAGAGAGTTGTGCTCCATGTGCTGGCGGGCCTGCTCCAATTCCCGGTTCCGGAGTTCCGCCTGCTGTTTGGCTTCGCGCAGTTCCTCTTGCAGCCGGATGTCCGCCGTCACGTTCCAGTTGACGCCGACAAGCTTCTTGCGGAAGCGGGGATCGCGGTAGGTTGTGCCGTAGGCGCGGATATGGCGCACTTCGCCGCCGGCTGTCACAACGCGGAACTCGGTGACATAGTCCTTGCCGGACTTCAGAGCGCGGGCGAGGACCTGTTCGGCTTCCTCGACGTCATTTGGATGCAGCGCATTGACCCAGGTCTGGTAGGTACACCGACCATCGCCCTCCACCCCGTACAGCTTTTGCATCCGGGTGTCCCAGTGCAGTTCGCCGCTACCGATGTCGAGTTCCCAGACCCCGATGCGCGATGCCTCGAGGGCGATCTCCAACCGGTGAGAGAGGGCACGCAATTCCTCCTCACGCTGGCGCAGGGCGGCAATGTTGGCGTGCCGCTCCTTGAGCAGTCGGGCAACCCAGGCGACGGGCGCGACGATCATTATTCCGACAAGCAGCATCAGGATTCGCGAGAGCCACAGATCCGGCGCCGGCTGGTCCCAGCCGCCTTTCGGCACGGCGGCGATTTCCCAGCTTTCGCCGCCAAAGTTGATGGGCATCGCGACGGGAGTTTCGCCAAAGATCGCGCCGTCGCCGTAGAACGTTCTTTCGCGTTTGCCGTCCCTGTCCTTGCCGGCGATTGTCACGTCGATGCCGAGGCCATCCGAACGAAGCCCGCCATAAACGTAGAGCTTGTCCATGTCGATGACGGCGGAAAGGATACCCCAAAAATCCCGCCCACCCTTGCCGTTGCCAATGACAACCGGATAACGGGCGATCAGGCCGCGACCTCCCTGGATGAGGTCTATCGGTCCGGTCACCACCAGGCGCCCGGTTTCCCGCACCTGAAGAGCCACGTCCCGTTGCGTGGGGTTCTTGCGGTAGTCGAAGCCGATTATCCGCTCGTTGCCTTCGAGTGGATAAGCGAAGCGGATGACAAGGTCCGGCGCTGCGGCGAGATTGCGCAATAGGTGGGGCGTATTGAAGATGCGGCGCGCGAGGGTGGCGAAGCGTTCCTGCGTTATCTGCGGCTCGGTCTCAATGACGGCGACCATACCTTGCACGAGCTGGATATTGGCGTTGATGCCGCCCTCCAGTCTGGCGCGGATCAGCCCAAGCTCCTCGGCCACCTGGTTGCGTAGATTCTCTTGATGGAGACGGTTCTTCTGGCTGTCGGCATAGAAAATGGCGATGGCGACCGCGATCACCACAATCACGGCGGGGATATAGTATTGGAGAGACGCGCCAAGCGCTCCCCAATGGCTCTTTTCCCTGCTCTCCGTCATGCCCAAAGTCTCCACTCGGTAAGCTGAAACAAAACGGATTATGAATTGATCTACGGTAAATCGGCAAGTTCTCATGAAAGCCTTGAGAATTGCTGAATCACATTGACGAAATCTCGCCCGGCGTTTTCTTGCTTGGGTTCCGTTGAATATATCTCAAGAAAAAGCCCCCTTTCGGGGGGCTTCATCAAGCAAGGCCGAAACATTGCTATTCCGCGGCCTGGACCGCCATTGGATTGTTCGGATGGGTCGTCCAATTGGCGTAGTTCGGGTCGACCGGTTTGCCGGTGCGCTGGTCGAGTGCGCCGGGCTCGAGTCCGACCATGGTGATGCAGTTCTCGACCGGACAGACGTTGACGCAGAGATTGCAGCCGACGCACTCGTCTTCCTTCACCTCGAAATGGCGCAGACCATTGACCTCGGCCGTAATGGCCTGGTGCGATGTGTCCTCGCAGGCGATGTGGCAGCGGCCGCACTTGATGCAGGCGTCCTGGTCGATATGCGCCTTGGCGATGTAGTTGAGGTTGAGATACTGCCAGTCGGTGACATTTTGCACGGCGCGACCGGTGATGTCGTCGAGGGTCTTGTGGCCCTTGGCGTCCATCCAGTCGGAAAGACCGGTGATCATTTCCTCGACGATCCTGAAGCCGTAGGTCATGGCTGCGGTGCAGACCTGCACGTTGCCGGCACCGAGCGCCAGGAATTCGGCCGCATCGCGCCACGTGGTGACGCCACCAATGCCCGAGATCGGCAGGCCATAGGTTTCCGCATCGCGGGCGATTTCGGCCACCATGTTGAGCGCGATCGGTTTCACCGCCGGGCCGCAATAGCCGCCGTGGGTGCCTTTTCCGCCAACAGTCGGGTTGGGGGCGAAATTGTCGAGGTCGACCGAGACGATCGAGTTGATCGTGTTGATCAGCGAGACCGCGTCGGTGCCGCCGGCTTTCGCCGCGCGCGCCGGCTTACGGATGTCGGCGATGTTCGGCGTCAACTTGGTGATCACCGGCATGCGGGTGTACTGCTTGCACCAGCGCACCACCATTTCGATATACTCCGGCACCTGTCCGACGGCGGCGCCCATGCCGCGCTCGGACATGCCGTGCGGACAGCCGAAGTTCAGTTCGATGCCGTCGGCGCCGGTCTCCTCGACCAGAGGCAGGATCGCCTTCCAGCTTTCCTCGGTGCAGGGCACCATGATCGAGGCGATCAGGGCGCGGTCCGGCCAGTTCTTCTTGACCATCTTCATTTCCTGCAGGTTCACCTGCAACGGACGGTCGGTGATGAGCTCGATATTGTTCAGGCCGAGCAGCCGACGGTCGGCGCCCCAGATCGCGCCATAGCGCGGCCCGTTGACATTGACGACCGGAGGGCCTTCCTCTCCCAGTGTCTTCCACACCACGCCGCCCCAGCCGGCCTTGAAGGCGCGCTCGACGTTGTAGGCTTTGTCGGTCGGCGGCGCGGAGGCCAGCCAGAAGGGATTCGGCGATTTGATGCCGACGAAATTATTGCGAAGATCAGCCATGGTTCGTTCCTCTCAATGTTCTTCGGCTCAAGCGACAGCACTTGCTCCCGCCGACTGGACGGCGAGAGAACGATTGATGGATTCAGCCGCATCGCGGCCCATGGCGACGGCGGAAACCGTCAGGTCCTGACCGCCGAAGGCGCAGTCGCCGCCGGCCCATACGCCGGGGAGGGAGGTGCGGCCTTCGGTATCGATGGCGATCTTGCCGCCCTGGATCTGCACCTGTTCCACGCCCAGAGCATCGAGCTTCTGGCCGATCGCGACAAGAATCTGGTCGGCCTTGATTTCGGTCTTGTGGCCGGTGCCCTTCATCACGCCGTCTTCGACATGGGTGTATTCGAGCGTGATCATCGATACGTGACCGTTGTGATGGGCCACTTCCTTGGGTTGCAGCCAGTGGCGGATATTGACGCCCTTGGAGGCGGCGAGATCCTGTTCGAACGTCGAGGCGTTCATGTGCTCCTTGCCGCGGCGATAGCAGATTGTCACGTTCTCGGCGCCGAGGAGCTTGGCCTGCACGGCGGCGTCGATCGCCGTCATGCCGCCGCCGATCACGACGACGTCGCGGCCGACCGGGACGTCGGCTTTGTCGGTGGCTTCGCGCAGGTTGGCGATGAACTCGACGGCATCCATCATGCCGTTGATGTTCGCGCCCGGGATGTTGAGCGAATTGACATTGCCAAGGCCGGTGCCGAGGAAGACTGCATCATGCTTGGTCTGGAGGTCGGCGAGGGTGAAGTCGCGGCCGAGCATCTGGCCGTCGAGCACGTCGATATTGCCGAGCGACAGGATGTAGTCGACTTCCTTCTGGGCGAAGTCATTGGTCGTCTTGTAGGTGGCGATGCCGTATTCGTTGAGGCCGCCGGCCTTCTCGCGGTGATCGTAGATCGTCACGCGGTGGCCGTGCAGGGCGAGCCGGTGGGCGCAGGCAAGGCCAGCCGGGCCTGCGCCAACGACGGCGACCGATTTGTCGGTCGCCGCGGCCGGCGTGTAGAACTGGCGGCCCTGCTCGATGGCGATGTCGGTGGCGTAGCGCTGCAACCGGCCGATCTCGACCGGGCGCTCTTCGGCCGTGTTGCGCACACAGGCCTCTTCGCAGAGCGTTTCGGTGGGACAGACGCGCGCGCACATGCCGCCAAGGATGTTCTGGTCGAAAATCGTCTTGGCCGAGCCGGTCGGATTGCCGGTCGAGATCTGGCGGATGAAAAGCGGGATGTCGATCGAGGTCGGACAGGCCGTCATGCACGGCGCATCATAACAGAAGTAGCAACGATCTGACGCAACAAGCGCCTCGTGGTCGTCGAGACGCGGATGAAGATCGGAGAAATTCTCAAAATAGTCGGCAGCGTCCAGCCGCCCGGCCTTCAGGCCCGGTTCCAGTCGTCGCATCGTGGTTCCCCTTTTTTATCGAGCGATTGGGAGCAGGCTAACTCAGGAAAAAAAATTTATCAAACGGTAAAATTTTGCATGATGATGTTTGCGGAAGGCTTGCGGAGCAGGGGCTCTAGCTTTCCAGAAGGGCCTTTTCCCGTTCCCGGTAGAGCTTAGGCGGCATGCCGGCATTCTGCGCGAAGAACCGGCTGAAATAGGCTTGGTCCTCGAAGCCGAGTCGGGTGGCGACCTGCTGGACCGACAGGGCGCTGAAGACCAGGTCGCGTTTGGCTTCCAGTATGATGCGCTCAGCGATCAGACGGCTCACCGGCTTGCCGACCAGGGCGCGGGTGATGCGGTTGAGATGGGTCGCGGACATGCCGAGACGCCGGGCATAATGCTCGACCGGAAGGCGCGTGCGGAAATTCTCACCGATCATTCGGGTCAGTTCCGCTAGTCGTTCCCGGTCGCGGTCGGTCTCGCCTTGACCGCGCTCGGCGCCGGCGAGGCGCGACGTCAGCAAAAGCACGGTGCGTAATAGCGGCTCGACCAGAGGGGCGGGCCGCGCTCCGCTCTGCACGATCGCCTGTTCGGCGCGATCGAGGCTTTCGCCAAGATATCGGCTGTCGGGGTGGTCGTCCGGCATGGGGGTCATGCTGGGTCGCCGCAGCCATTCGCCAAGCCCCGAATGCCCCTGCAGTTCGGCGGCAAACCGCTTCGCGACCAGCGTGATGACCGCACCGTCGACGTCACGGGAAAAGCGGAATCCGTGGTCCTGACGCTCCGGCATGACGATCACCGTGCGGGCCCCGAAGGGATGCCAGTGACCGTCAATCAGGGCCTCGCCATGGCCGCTGCGAATGTGCAGAATCTGAAATAGACGCTCGTGCCTATGTGGCCGGATCTCCCAGCTGTGCAAAGAGCTGCGGCTGAAGATCGTCTCCGCATGGGCCCAGAATTCCGTGTGTTCGGTGGGTTTCTCGCCGTAGAGGCTGTAGATTGGAACCGCTCTGGGCAAAGCAACTTCTCCGCTCCATGTTCGAATTATCCATAAGTGTGCCGGAATCTTCCATTGCCGGCAAGCCTCTGCGGCTTATCATTCGGCAAGAATTCAGGGAGGATTTTCATGCGCACTCAGGTCGCCATCATCGGTTCCGGGCCTTCGGGCCTTTTGCTCGGTCAGCTGCTCAGCAAGGCCGGCATCGACAATGTCATTATCGATCGCGTCGATCGCGATTATATTCTCGGCCGTATCCGGGCCGGTGTGCTCGAAGTGGGCGCCGTCGGCATGATGGATCGCGCCGGCGCCGGCGCTCGGATGCACAAGGAGGGACTGGTCCATGACGGGTTTTCGCTGTCGTTTTCCGGCCGTCGCCACCGTATCGCCCTCAAGGACCTGACTGGCACCTCGGTTATGGTCTACGGCCAGACAGAGCTGACGCGCGACCTGATGGACCAGCGCGAGGCCGAGGGTGGCCGGACCATCTATAATGCCGCCAATGTCACGCCGCACGAATTCGACGGCGAAAAGCCTTATCTCACCTATGAACAGGATGGCGTCACTCACCGCATCGACTGCGATTTCATCGCCGGCTGCGACGGCTATCATGGTCCGAGCCGGGCCGCCGTCGAGGGCCGGGGGCTCAAGACCTACGAGAAGGTCTATCCGTTCGGCTGGCTCGGCATTCTAGCCGATGTCGCGCCCGTCGATCATGAACTGATTTATGCAAACCACGCGCGGGGCTTTGCGCTATGCTCGCAGCGCTCGCTGACCCGTTCGCGTTACTATGTCCAGGTGCCGCTGACTGACAAGGTCGAGCAGTGGACGGACGATGCCTTCTGGGATGAACTCCGCCGCCGATTGCCGGCCGATGTCGCCGAGGCCATGGTGACCGGACCGTCGATCGAGAAGTCGATCGCTCCGCTGCGTTCCTTCGTCGCCGAGCCGCTCCGGTTCGGCCGCCTGTTCCTGGTTGGAGACGCCGGCCATATCGTCCCGCCGACTGGTGCGAAGGGTCTCAACCTCGCGGCCTCCGACGTGCATTACCTTTTCGAGGGCCTGCAGGAGTTTTATGGTGAGCGGTCGTCGGCCGGTGTCGATGCCTATTCGGTTCGCGCGCTGTCGCGCATCTGGAAGGCCGAGCGGTTCTCCTGGTCAATGACCATGCTGCTGCATCGCTTCCCCGAGGACGGCGATTTCGGCCAGAAGGTGCAGGAGGCCGAACTCGACTACCTGTCGGGCTCGACCGCGGCCCAGACCGCCATGGCCGAGAATTATGTAGGCTTGCCTTACTAATCTCTCCCAAGCCCTGCTTTGATGGTTCGGCCGGTTGCCCTGCAGCCGGCCGAACTCGTTTCGGGAAAAATATGATAAAAAACATCATGTTTTAATCTTTACTCTAAAAGTCATGTTTACTATGGTCCAACCCTACCAGGCAGGACGGCTGCGTGTGAGCAGGCCGAGAATGGAGGAGCGGGCATGGCGAAGAAGAGCAGGAAGCTTGCAGAGCAGAGGCAGGCCGCGAAGGCCGATCCGGGCGTATCCGGTGTTCGGAGCGCCCGGGTCGCGCAAAGCGTTCGTAGTTTTCTCTATGTCGGCGGCCGCGATTGCCAGGTGGCGCATCTGCGCCGTATCGCCAGCGATCACGGAGCCGAGTTGATCCACCACGACGGCGGTCTGAGAGAGGCTGTGTCGCGCATCGACACGGTTCTGCCCTCGGTTGACTGTGTCTTTTGCCCCATCGACTGTATCAGCCATGATGCGTGTCTGAGGGTTAAGAGTGGCTGCAAGAAGTTCGGCAAGACCTTCATTCCGTTGCGCAACGGTTCGAAGTCCAGTCTTGAGCGGGCTTTGCAGACCCTGAACGATAGGAATGAAAATTCATGATCAACGATGATTTCGACGCCGGTTTGCCGATCGACCCGCCTGAGCGCCTTGTCGGTTCTGAGACAATTCTGCAACAGGGTGCAGTGGTCGTTCCCTTGCCGGGCTTGCATCAGCGTCGAAGCAAGCCCATGTCAGGGCTGTTGCCCTATGGCGATGCTACGATTATCAACTTTCCTGCACCGAAATGGCAAAGGAATGCCTTGCGCAAGAATGGGTAGAACCGGCCCTTGCGGCGGAGCGGGACCTTCTAAGGACTGCATCGTATGAATGCGATCAACCCCGTAGATCTTGGCGCCGTCGACGTGACGCCGATCCTTCCGTCTCTCAATTATGATCAAACTTGCGACTTTTATGTGAACACGCTCGGTTTCGAGCGGCAGCCTGAAGTCTGCGAAGACTATCTCGTGCTCCGGCGCGGACGCATGGTTCTGAATTTCTGGCGCTGCGACGATCCGCATGTGGCGGTCAACAGTTCGGTCTTTATCCGCAGCGATTCGTTGACCCCGCTCTACGAAGAGTTCGTCGCCCGGGATGTGGAAGGTTTGGGCCGCATCCAATGCGAGGACGACCAGGAAGGACAGGTCGCCCGTTTCCACATTCGCGATCCACACGGCAACCTGCTGCTCTTTGGGCGTCGCGAGACCGCCAGTCTCTGATCTCATCCGGAAACCGGCCCATTCACCGGTTTGACAGCCAGTCGTGCAGTTTGCATTCCGGCCGAGGTGCCGCAAGACCTCGGGGGTGTCAGGACGCCTTGAGAGGAACAAATGCACCCAAGGCGGCTACCAGCCATCCGATCATCATCAGAACGCCGCCTGTCGGTGCCGCCATCGGAAAGAGGCTTGTCCCGTAGAATTGTTTGAGGGCGAGATCCCCGGCAAAGAGCACGGTGCCGATCCCCATCAGAAGACCTGCGCCGGTCGCCGGCCGGATCAGCTTGTGGCCGGCGTAAAGGGCCAGCATGGCCGGTGCATGGGCCAGGCACATGGCCGAGGCCGGACCCAGCAAGGCTCCACCCATATGCGTGGCGGCGGCCGCGAGCGCGACGCCCGATGCGCCGATCAGGCCCGCCAGAAGAAGAACGAGCGGACGGATCCGGTCACAGATTCCCATGATGGCGATTATTCCTTGTTTTGCATGTGGTAGCCGAGTTTCTCGATCGGGGCCCAGACGATCTCCCGCAGCTTCTCGTGCTGCACGGTTTCATCGAGCGCCTGTCGGAAGCACAAGAACCACTCATCGCGCTCCTGCGGGCCGATTTCCGCCCCCAGATGACGCCGTCTGAGCATCGGATGACCACGTTTCTCCATATAGAGCGGCGGGCCGCCGAGGTATCCGGTGAGATAGTCGTAGAGTTTTTCCTCACTCCCGTGGAGGTCTGCCGGATGGATCGCGCGGCAGCGGGCGGCTTCCGGGAGGGTGTCCATCAATTCGTAGAAGCGGTGGCACAGCGCGCGCACGGTCGCCTCTCCGCCGATCGCTTCATAGAGTGTAATCGTTTCTTCTGTCACGTGGTCAGCCTCGCTATACTGCTCTCTTCTTGCCGGTTTGGCGACCTCGGGGCAAGAGTGGCTGCGGGCTTGGGGCTGCGACAAATGGGTGCGATAAATCCTGTTCGCAGGCAAACCCGCGCAAGGCGGGTTTGCGTATGGCTGTCGCTTTGGCGCGTCAGTCGAGGCACTTTGCGTCTCTGACATGGGTCAGCAGGCGATTGGTGTCGACTGTGAACAAGGGGCCGTTCTCGTCCTGTGTATTGCCGACGACATGGTGCGAGTTGAGGCTGATGACGCGGTTTTCTCCAATGCCGCCGTCGACCTTGAAGTCGGTGAACCATGCACCGCCGCTATTGCCGGAGCGCATCGGATTGCCCTGCATGGTAACGATGCCACCTGAGATAGCAGCCCATTCGCCGTCGACCTTGTAGAGGAAGCGACCGTCGCCGAAGTTGGCGGGATAGCCGATCGCGGTCAGGGCTGTGCTCGCCGGCGTGCCGGTGGCCAATTCCAGCGGCGCCTTGTCATCCTCACCGTCCGCCAGGATGAAGGCATAGTCATAGGCGTAATTCGGGGCCGGCGTGTGGAAGGCGTCAAACAGTGAAACGCAGCGCCAGCCGACCGTCTGCGCCGTCTGGCCATCGTTATAGGCGCGCTGGAAGGTGAAGTTGGAGAACCACTTGCCCGTGTGCTCATCCATCACGCAATGGGCGGCTGTCAGGATGACCGAGGCGCCTTCGACAAACTGGGCAGTGCAGGCCGAAAGATCGCCGTCACCGTCGCGGAATACCAGCCGTCCCGTGCTCCAGTAAGGGGCTGCGGCAGACGGATCATCGACCTTCTCCGGCACTCCCTTGAGTAAGGTGCCTTCCTTGCCGGGTACGGCCTTGAGGTCCAGCGAGTTCGGGTTGAGCGTTCTGAACCGCTGCCGCATCTCCTCCAATTGCTTCGGCGTTACTTCCACGCCGGGCAGAGGCTTGGCCTTTGCCAGATCCTCTGCATTGAGCAAGGCGAGACCTTTGGTGTTCGTGAGGTTTTCGATCGTCAGATCGTCCGCCGAGGCGCCTGAAGCGCCCGAGGCGGCGAGCGCCAGGGAAAGCAGGGCCGAGGCGGTGCGGCGCTGTGCGCCATATAGGTTCGTCATTGTCCTGATCCTCTTTGCATGTCGGTCGCGAGGGTAGGGGAGCGCATCCCTTACGGAGCGCTTTCCTGTCTCGCTGCGATGGTTTGGAGATGGGGAGGTGGCCGGAGTTATCCGGCCACCGATATTTGCTGCTGGCTCAGACCAGAAGGGGCATGCGCAGTTCGATCATGCCGCGCTCGATCAAGCCCTCGGACTTGACATCCGGGACGAAAACACCACGGTTCGGGTCATATTTCAGCGTGATGTCGGTCACGCCGCCGCCGAAGCGGGCGACGGCATTGTTGCCGACGATCTTGGTGATGATCGTTTCGCTGGCGAACTGGCTCTGCAGCCAGACATAGACGTTGGTGAACGGGGTCATCTGGATCTGCTGCTGCGACAGCACCGACTGCGCCGAGATCGGCTTGCGCTCGGCCAGCTTCTTGCTGACCATGGCCGATTGCGACAGGCCGAAGGTCAGCGAAGGGTACTGGGTATAGGGCATCATATTCTCGGCGGCGAAGGTGCCGCTGGGAATCTCCGGGCTGTTCTGGAACACGCCGAAAGTTGCCGCCGGCGTGAAGGGGTAGTAGCCGGCGTCGAGGGCCGGGCCGGGCGTAACTTCCGAGAGCTTGGAGATGGTGTTGCCCTGGGTCACGCCGGTCGTCGACGCATAGATCCAGTATTCCTCCGTCCATTCGACCGTGGTCGACTGAAACGGGTCGATCGACAGCCAGACGACGTTCGGGTCGCCGCTGCCGACCGGCTTGGCCAGCGTCAGCCGCTGGCCGGCAGCCTTGATGACGTTGAGGTCGGTGGGATCGATGTTGAGAGTCAGTGAATAATTTGGCATGGTAATTTCCTTCCTTCTCTAAGGTTTCTCGGCTTGCCGCAGGACGCGCCACGCGTCGCTAAAGCGTTCCTATTTGCACAACCGAAAAGCTAGAAATCTCAACCGCTGAGTGTGGTCGGTTTTACCGTTGGAGCGGTGACGCCCGATCGGCCCGATTGCCGGGAACTCCCGTTTCGCAGGCGGTTCCGTTCCATGACGCAAGTTATGAGGATTGTTACTTATGCGTGTATTATTTATTTGACAGTAATCTATGGATGTGCTCAAAAGGGAACGGTTATGATACAGTCGGCCAACCCGACAAAGGCTGACGGCCGCCGGGCGGCCTGGGGTGCGAGTGACGATGCGAATTGGCTATGCCCGAGTGTCTACCCATGACCAAAACATCGACATGCAGCTTAATGCGCTGGCAGGTGCCGGGTGTGAGCGGATCTTCACCGATCATGGTCTGTCGGGCGCATCGCGGACCCGGCCGGGATTGATGCAGGCGCGGGACAGCCTTGCGGCTGGCGACACATTGGTCATCTGGCGCCTGGACCGGCTCGGTCGGTCTCTGTCGCATCTGATCGAGGTGGTGGCTGAGCTTGGGCGACGGGAGATCGGCCTCTATTCCATCAGCGAGTCGATTGATACCGCCTCGGCCGGCGGCATTCTGATCTTCCATATCATGGGCGCGCTTGCCGAATTCGAGCGCGCGCTGATCTCGGAACGCACCAAGGCCGGAATGTGGGCGGCAAGGGCGCGCGGTAGCGCAATTGGACGGCCGGCAAAGCTGCAACCGGACGAGATTGAGGCGGCGCTCGAGGCCTTGGAGCAGGGCGTCTCGCTTGCCATGGCAGCACGACAATTCGGGGTCAGCCGATCGACCCTCTACCGCAGGGTGCGTCGCAGTGCCGAGGCGGCGAAAACAGCCAAGGCGATTGGCGCGCCTCAGGTTGCCCGCCTATGCTCGAAGGTTGGCCGGGCGACGTCCTGATCTGGGGCCTCGACAGCCTGCGCGGAACCGTCAATCGGCGGCTCCCAGCAACTTTGCTAAGGGGCCACGCTGTCGGCCCCAGAGGCTGAACACGACGCCTTTGCGTCCGCTCCGTGGGCGATAAAAAACGGATTTGCGAAGTCGACGTCGCTCAGCTGATGCCTCTTGCCATAGGCAAGAGGCCTTCCGTCGAGACACAAGGTTGCGCCGCCGGCTGCACGCAGGACGGCATCTCCGGCGGCCGTGTCCCATTCCATCGTCCGGCTGAAGCGGGGATAGATGTCCGCCGCGCCTTCGGCCAGCAGGCAGAATTTCAGTGACGAGCCGATGGAGCAATGCTCGGTGATGCCATTGTCCTTCAGGTATCGCTCAGTCTCGGGGCTGTTGTGCGATCGGCTGGCCACCGCAAGGGGGACTGACGGGCAGGGGCGGACGGTGATCGGGTGGCGTTCGGTGACTTCGAAGTTCGGCGATACCGTCAGCTTTTCGGCGCCCGCCTTCGATCCGAGGTAGGCGACGCCGAGCGCCGGTGCGTAGACGATGCCAGCCAGCGGCACGCCGTCTTCGATCAGCGCGATGTTGACGGTGAACTCCGGGCGACCGGCGATGAATTCGCGGGTTCCGTCGAGCGGGTCGACCAGCAGAAAGCTCCGGCCATTGGTATCTGGAACATTGCCGGCTGCCACCGCCTCCTCGGCGACGACGGGCACGTCCGGCATGGCTTTGGCGAGCGCGGCGAGGATGATCGTCTCTGCCCGCTGATCGGCCTCGGTGACCGGCGAGGCGTCAGACTTCAGCGTGACATGCGGGCCTGCTGCGCAAACATCGAGGATGGCGCGCCCGGCTGCAAGCGCGGCCTGCTCAAAGAGCCTCATCATGCAAACTCACTCCCTCCAAGCGCTCTGACCGGATGCGCGCCCGCGGCCTGCTCCGCTGGCCCCGTTTACCCGGTCCGCCGTATCACCATTCTTGCGGGAATTGCCGATGGTTTCAATGTGTTGGTTAAACGAAAACCGGCGAACGGCGGAAATGAGTGCATGAAGGTCGACAACATGTCTCCCCCTCGTCGGGCGCAATGCCCTTCACCACGCCGCCGTCGCCGCTATCACGGGTTTGATGGCTTTGACGCGTAGCGCTTCATCGCGCTCTGGAACCGCGTGGTGATTTCAGTGGCGAGCAAGGATGTGGGGATCCATCCCGGCTTGAGTGATCCCGATATAGTCAGCTTGACGGTCCTGATCTCCGATCCGGCATCGTCATCCGGCGGGCGCCGTCCTTCAAGCTCGATCTGCAACTCCACCTGGTCGAAAGTGTCGGCGGCACGCATGGAGACGTTCAGGCTCAGACTGCCGATCGGATTGGTATAGCTGGCCTGGAGCAGCCGTTCTTCCTCCGGCTTCAACAATGGAATGCGGTCGACATTCTTCTGCATGCCAGGATCGATTTCGCCGACCGGCACGACGCGGAAGCCGTCCTCCTGTGCCGTCAGGGCGAAGCCCATGGGGATTCCCTGGTCAAGGACGTCTAGGGTGGCCTTTGCCGCGCCGACGATAGCCTCGCCGATCGGGCTCGCCAGCATTGTCCCGATCCCCTTGATCCCGTCGGATTGTCGTTCGGCCTGTGCCTTCGCGCGCCGCCAGTCGCGGTCGAGCATCTGGACTGCGCTTGGCAGGCTCGTCGTTGCTCCATTGATCTGGAGTTGCGTCAGTTTGATCGTTCCGCTCCAGGGCTGCTCCCAGTTCATCACCGCAGTCACGTCGGACGGAGGGCCCGGTTGCGTCGCGCCGAGCGCGGCCAGGGCTCGATCGATTCGGCTGGCGAAGGCGCCGCAACGCGTATTGCTGCGCGCGCTCCGCAGAACAGCAACGGCTTCAGTCGTCTTGTTCTCGCCGTTCAGCGTGCGAGCCTGATCCCACAGGGCCTGTGTTTGGGTTTCGCGATCGACTGCGGACTCGTAAGAGGCTCTCAGTTCCGCCACGAGGGGATGACCAGCGGCGGAGAGCGTCGCCAGCCCGTCTCTGGCGGCGGTGAAGTCGCAACTATCGATGGCTGCGCGGATCGCGCTGGTGAGCGGGTCGTTTGCACCAGCCTCGATCTTGGTCGTGGCGGAATCGATCGCTATGCGGAAATTGTCGCATTGCGTATTGGCGCGTGCCTTCCGGAGAGCGTCCAGGGCGGCGTCGATCGTACCGGCCTGATAGAGCGCCTGGGCCCGGTCGTAGTCGGCCTTCGTCTGACCTTCCCGGTCGACCGCGGCCTGGTAGCTGGCAGCGAGTTCGGTATAGCGTGGTGAACCCGTCATGCCTTCCAGAAGGCGTCTTGCGTCCTCGAACCGGCATTGTGCGATCGCCGCTTCGGCGGCGGCCGCGTTGTCATCGGTTCGATCAGTCGTCAGCGCGCTTTCGCCCAAGGCCAGGCAACGGGCGGCATCGCCGGCGGCGGCCGTTGTCGCTTCGGCGAAGATCTCGGACACGTCGGCGCTTGCTCTCGCCGAAGAGGCGGCCGAGCGAAGCGCGTCGATCAGAGCTGGCCCGCCATTGCGCGACCCGATGGGGTGGATCCGCTGGGAGAGTCTCTCCAGTCGCTCTGCAAGCAGGCCGCCCTCGGACATTGCGACAGCGGAAGCTTTGTCGAGTTGCTCGCTGCATCCGGCCAGTTCGCCGGCTGCAGCATGGATTTCGGCCAAAAGCCTGTCGGTCTCCGCGATTGCCGTGTCAGCGTCCTCCGTTCCCGCTTTCGCCGCGAGCGACAAGACGGCCCGATGGGCGGCCTCGGCGCGGGGTACGATCGCTTCGATCGATCGGACGGCTTCGCCAAGCGCCGCGCGTCGGGCTGTGCCATCGTCGGCGGTCCCCTGCAGCCCGCCCTTCTCCGACGCCATCGCGGCAATCCGTGCTGGCACGGCGCCGATTTCCTCAATGGTGGGTAGTGATGTCTGAACAAGTTCCTCGGTGGCGGATGCGGCATCTTGGGCCTTGCGGTCCTCGTTTGTCGCCGTTCGTGCCTGGAGCTTGGCCCCCGTGACCGCGCTGCGGATTTCGGTGAGATTGCGGCGCTGCAGGGCTTCATCGGTCTCCTTGCGTAGCTCTGCGGCCCTGTCGCATGCCGTCAGCGCTGCCGCTTCAGCCTTCTGTTTGGCGTCGGCAACTGCCTGTGCCGCGCGTTGCGCCTCGTCAGCCAGTTGCCGGCTGCGCTCGCCGGCTCGTTCCAGGGCGGCCAGTTGCGGCGAGCGCTTGTCGACCTCCTGTTCCAGTGCGGTGATCCGGTTCGCGAGTGTCCCTGCAGCCGTCTTCAGCTCGGAATAGGCCATATGGCCTGCGGAGCACGCGATGCGCCCACTCGCAGCTGCTTCCATCACCGCGCCGTGTAATCCACGCAGGACATTGAGTGCATCCGTCAGATCCTCTCCGGCCACGAACGGCATGAACAGGTTGACGCTGAACTGGCGGACGAAAGGCGGCCGCACGCCGGTAAGGTCGAGATGCCGCGCATCGATTATGGCAGGTTTGGATGTAATGTCCCCAACCGTTGCGGCAGGATCGATCGAGACTTCGGTGGAACGTGTGACGATGCGCGCGGTGAAGCGACCTTGGGCATCGGCGTTCGGGACCTTGCATCCCGTCATTTCCGAACCGTTCGAAACCCGCACCGTCACCGGTGCCATGCCGCAACGGTCGCAGGCACCGCCCTTCCGACTTTCGTCGAGCAACTGGCCTTCAATGCGGACGACCGAGAGGAGCTTGAGCCGCTCCCAGATCTCGCGATATCTGCGGTAGGCTTCGGTTCTGGTGGCGGTGCCGCCGGCTATCTCCCGGTGCTGCTGGATGAAACCCAGCGCGTAGGACACCTTGAGCCTGCCAAGCTGATTGGTGTCGTCAAGCGGATAGGCCGAGAGCTTCAGACTGGCCTCGCTGTCGAGCAGACGTTCGAAGGCCGCGTCATCGCAAAAGGAGTCGAGGGCGAGGCCTGTCCGAAGCGCGCGGATGCGCTCGCCGATCGCGTCGATGACGGCGTCACCCTCGGAAATGATGCCGGCAAGGCCGGGCACGGCCCGGTGCCCGGGGAGGTCCGTGAGATAGTCTTGCGGGCCGTAAGGGGTATTGTAGACGGAGGCGATGGTCGCCATGTCGGCATCCTTGCCGACATAGTCCGAAAAACCGATATCGGCCGCGTCACGGATGAAAGCCTGCGCCTTGTTCACGGCCGAGGCTCCGCCGCCGTTTTCACGCCCTTTGATGAAGGCTCCGTCCAGCCAGAAGTAGAGCTGACTCAAGTCCTCCGGCTCGCTCTGGACGTAAATGTCCTTCAGGAGCGGCAGATTTTCGTTCAGCGGGCAGGCCTGGATGCCGTCGCCGACGAGCGCCTTGAAGGCCCGTCCGCGCGCATCGTCGAGTGTATGTGTTGCAAGGCCGACGCAATAGCCCTCGCGCGCACGGATCAGCAGCTTGAGCGCGTTGGCGCGTGCCAGTGTCTCCTTGGCGATCTTTCCGTAGGACTGGACCAGCGTGCCCAGCAGGGAAACGCCTGGAACGCGGGAATCGCTCAGGTAACCGCCGAATTTCTCCATCAGCGAGAACATGCCTTCGAGCCTTCCGGCATAGGTGTCGGCGGTGAAGGCGCTATGGATGACGCGTGCCGTATCGAGCAGGCCATAGCTCTTGTCGAGCAGGTCGAACTGCGCTTCATAGTTTCCGAGCCTGTCGATCCACTCGCCTGAAAGGCCATGCTTTTCCAGAATATCCGTATATTTCGTTTCGGGTTCGGCGTCTTTCAGATCGTCATAGGCCGCGTCGAGAGCCTCGAGCTTCTTGCGTGCCTCGTCCCACAGCGCCTGCAGCCCGGTGACAATTTCGCGCGAGCTGTCCTTCTGATAGCGTTCCAACGCGGCCTGCACGTCGGGCATTTTCTCCGCCATGTAGGCGTTTACATAGATAGACAGATCCTGATCGGGGCTCTGTAGCCATGCCCGGTAAAACTGCTCCCGCTCTTCCGCCGTCAGACCTGCGGGACCCGCCTGCTTGTCGACCAGATCATGCAGCCAAGTGAGGAAGCGGTCATAGAGTGTGCTGGCGCGCACCTTGAATTCCGTTTCGAGATCGCCGCGGAGTACGGTCGCCCGGGCCTTGATGCTGTCGACGATCTGTTCGCGAACGCGCTCGCAGGCGGCGTAGTAGAAGGGCTGCAGCGATATCGTCACCTTGCCGACCGTCGCGGTCTCGCCCTCGGCGATTGCGGCGATCTCCTGGCAAGGATCGGGATGGTACTGGATCTGAACAAGGGGCTCCGCAGTGGCGGTTACCGGCAAGGGAAAGAGGAACGCCAGCAGCGCGATGACCTTGCCGAGACGCATCATTGTTCGGGCAGCCTCAACTGATCGGGATCCGGCATGCCGAGATCGCCAAAAGGATCGGTTGAAGAGTCGGCCGGCTCGGAGCTCATCGTGGACGAGGCGGGCGGTTCCGGCTCGGGGAGTGCGGGCGGGGTCATGCCGACGTCCCCAGGCGTCGTGTCCGGCAATTGCAGCGGAGGTGCTGGCGTCTCTGCGCCGATCATGTCCTCATATTCGAAATCGGGAGAAACGAAGTCGACGCAGGTGTCCGGATAACGGTTGCCGGCGTAGACGCCGCCGATTTCGAGCCGTATCCAGCGATAGGCAGCGGCCTCGGGCAGGGGCAGGACGACCGGTTCGTTCTGGTCGGGAACGGCAATCGACGTGCGTAGACCGGTGTCGGTCGTCACGTTCAGAATGCGCACGCGCGCGTTGTCAAAATAGGACTTTTCCGTCTTGCCGTAGCCGTTGGAGAACAGCAAACGGCGGAAGCGCGCGCCGTTATCGATCCTGAGCGTAATCGCCTCGCCGATCCCGCTACCTCTCGCGCCTTCGCACCACGCGAGATGCTGGCCGCCTTCCTCGCCGACCAGGTTTTCCGGCCCGTATCGCCAGGTCTTTCCCGGCGCCAGGGTGGAACTCACGCAGAAATGGATTGCATCGAAAAACTGACCGGCACCCTCAGTCCAGCATGTCTCCCCTGCGCGAGCGTTCCAACCAAGTGCCGCAGTCGCCATAGCGGCAAGCAAGAAACGAGCAGGAATGCCTTTCATCTTGAAAATGACCGTCACCTCCCTCCTTCAATCCTGAAAAAAGTCTAGTCGTCCGGCCGGTTTTCCACCTTGACTCATATCAATATGGCCTGTCCCTTCCGATTGTCGTCATTGGCTTGTCGTCCAAAGCGAGCACGATGGCAGGCGTTCAAGTGATAGAATTATAACATCGGGCCTTTACAAAGCTCCGGCAATTTGGAGCCCTTCTGGGCGACAGATTGATAGGTGTAAGCCTCCTTCGTCTCCCATAGGGGGCACAGGTCATTGTCCTGTCGCATTGCCAATGTGACTACGGAGAGGCAGGCTATTCGCTCTGGCGAAGACTGATAAATAGATAATTTCAGAGGGTTATTGTGGCGCTTGGAATCAGAATACACCAGCCCCCATAGAAATCATTGAGCTTTCTGGATCGGCCTATCACCAAAACGTACACTGGGCTTGCCAACAGCGTGCACCGACATCGCTCTGCTTGGCAACAGCGTACACTGAACTTTTTGGTGCCGTTTCGAGGCGGAATCGAGACTGGGTGCGATTGTGCAAGAGAGGGGTTGTGCGTGGCTTGCACCACGACTTTCAGAGCCTTGCTGAGACCGTTTCTTAACCTGACTGTGGAATTACGACCTCTTCAAAGGAGAATTCGATGTCCACGATCATCACCGATTTCAGCAAGAGCTTTGTTAAGCTGACGATATGGCAGCAGGACGGGGCTCGTGTGGAGATAACCTCCATGGGGACGAAGGGTGTCTTGTACTGGGCGAGGGCCGCAAGCGGTCACATTGTTTGCGGCATTGATCGCGAGGGCTTGGATTTGATACGCGTCATTCTCGGTGCAATGGATCAGGAGGAAGCGACGGCCTTGCACTTCGCGCTTGCGGATATCAGCAAGACAGGACTCGATGCCCTTGAAGTCGATGTCAATCTCACTGGTGAGGGCAGCAAGTTTAAGATCACCTATCGGAATGCTGCCACAAACTCGCCCGCCTACGATTACTTCGATGACGTGTCCTTATTCCTTGGAAGGACGCCTGGATATTCCCACCCTGGGTAGGCCGCGGGCGTCCATTCGACCCCTTGGGCATTGCCTATAACATCGTCTGGGTAATGGCCCTTTGCAATCAGCGCAATCACCGACGGGTGCTCTAGCTGGAGACAGCTACCTCGTCCATGGGTTCGCTCGAAAGCTCGCATCTCGATGATTAGTCCCTCGAGTTCACGGGCCGCGACCTCTTGTTCGCCGCTCTTTTCAGCGGCTTCGAGATCCCAAAGGTCGTTATAGTAGTACATGGCGCCGACATCGCCCATCTTGTAGAAGGTTTTCAAAATTCGGATCGTTGAATCGGGATCGCGCGGATATTTCGTCGTCATCATGGACTCCTGTTCCACACTCAGAATCGACCCGATCACGGCCGGCATCAAGCTGGAGCATTGTTCGATCCCGATGCTAGACTGTCCTCGATGACCGATACCCTTCACATCTACGCCGATGGCTCCTTCGATGCCGCCTCCCGTTCTGGAGGCTGGGCCTTCGTAGTTATGGACGCCAACCGCCAGATCCACGCTGCCGCTGGGGCCGCCACTGGCTCCTCGAACAACACCTTCGAAGTGATGTCGGTCGTTGAGGCGGTATCCTGGCTCGCCAGCGAAGCGCCGACTGCCACGGCGTTCATCTCGACCGACTCCGCTCACGTGGTCGAAGGCTGCAGCCGATGGCGATCGATCTGGCGCGGCAACGGTTGGAAGCGGGTGAGGGCGAACTCTCATGAAAGACATCGGCCGATCCCGGATGTGAAGCTGTGGCAAGAGCTCGATGCACTGCTCGAGCGAAATCCGCAGGTCAGGATTCAGTTGTGCAAGGGGCACTCGGGGATAGTTGCCAACGAACTCGCTGACGCGGCAGCGAGGGCGGCGATTACCAGCATTCGGTGAAAGCCCCGACCAAGATTGCTCCAGGACTTTCCAGGTCACCGCCTTAACCCCGCGCTCCTATCTTGAAGAACTGTGTATACGAGTCCTCGAACTCATCCTCTGCCTGATAGGCAGGAGCCCGCCCTTCAAAATGAAGCAGGGTCAGCTCGAAATCGTACTTGTCGGAACGCATGCACATTTCAACGGTTGGCTCCGGGAACCAGATTCCCGCATTCTGACGTATCCCCTCAAGCGATTCCTTCGCGGGAGCCTTCCGGGCGGCGAGAGACGCCGCAGGCAATTCGAACGGGTCGCTCCTCGTTCGGAGGAAGCGCCCGGATTTGAAGGCCGCCTCGCTTGGTTTCGCCCATAGAGCGAATCCATCGACGGATGCGATGACCATTGCCCTTGTTGTTGTGTACTCCAGCCATCGCAACGACGCAGCGGTTAGCGAGACCCCGTAACGAGAAGCTGCATCGCCCAGGCGTTCCAAGCTGGCGAGTTGATCCGAGGGGATTTGTCGACGGTAATCGTCAAGAGGCATTAGAAGGTTCGCGGCGAATTCGTTGGCCTCCTTCTCGATGTCCCTGCCAGCGCCGTGCTCGACGGCTTCCTTCGAGCAATAGAAACCGCCGTCGAAGTCCGGGTCGTTGTCAACAAGCTCACGATGCAGCATGAAATGACCGAGCTCGTGAGCAATGGTGTAGGCACGTCGCCCTGCGTTCTGCTTGCGATCGTACATGATCGCCCAACGTCGAGGCTGGCTATCGCCGGGCACGAGCGCTCCGTCACAGCCAGGGAGATCTTCTGCAATGACATGCTCTATGTGGCTGTCCGGAGCGATCTGCCTTGTATATTCGACGGCAAGCTCTTGAACATCGACCGGACCTTTATCGAACCTGTCCTTTCCGAGGACGGTGTTCAACATCAGCGAAATGTTGTTGGCGGTGCCTCGCGGCGACTTCGGCGTCACTCCTTCTTGCCTCCAAGAAGCTTTGCCATGGCGCGGATTTTCTCGCGGGTATCGTCTGGCATCTTGCTGTATTCGCGGAAGAAGGCCTTGTCTTGCGCATCAGCAATAGTGACTTCTTCGCGCCCGATCAGGTAGTCGGTTGTGACGCCGAGCGCGACGGCGATGGCGGCTAGCTTCTCGGCGGACGGGCGCGGAGGATCCTTGTTCTCCAGCTCCCATATATAGCTCTTGGAGGAACCGGTCTCTGTCGCAAGCTGATCGAGCGTCAACCCCTTCGTGGTGCGTAGCTCTTTGATTTTCTTGCCGAATGTTGGCTGGGTCATGGTGAAACCGCTCGTTGTTTTTGTTGTTCGGTGTAGCCATACAATAAGGGCCTTGACTCCGGAAAGCAACAACCCCATCTTGTTCGGAGTAGCGATAGTTTTAGACAAATTATAGCGAACTCAAAGGGGAGCCACCATGCGCATCGTTATCATCGACTCAACCAAGAAACCTCCAGAGGACCTGCACCATGAATATTCGAGCATTCACAGGGATTGACCCGTTCCACGATTGGGCTGACGCGATTCTCGCGCAGATAGCCTTCAAGATCCAACTTCCTCCGTCCCTTCACGCCAAGGCGGTCAGTCGTTACGAAGCCGTACGCCGCCATCTTGAAGCGACCACCTTCTTTGCCGACGGCATCGAGCACTTCTATCCGCAGGGTTCGATGGCTATCGATGCCACGATTTCAACCCGCGGCACTGACGATGAGTATGACATCGACATTATTGCTCAGCTCGATGCCAAGTATCGTCGCATGGGCCCTCTCGGAGTTCTGAAGGCTCTCGAGGATGCCCTCTCGGATTATCCTGTTCAGAAGGTGATTCGGCAGACCCGGTGCGTCACTCTCGTCTACAGCGACAAGATGCACCTTGATGTCAGTACGGCGTTTCGACAGCACGGCACGCAGGAACGGCGCAGTCACATCATGCACGCAAAGGGTCCGAACCCTGGTGCAGGAGACTGCGAGGTTCCGACGAACGCATACGGGTTCGCGGAGCACTACAAGGCTCAGACACCGATCGAGACCGCCGTGTCCGAGGCATTCCAGCGCAGGTGGAACGATTATGATCGTATCCGCGCCGACGCGGAAGTGGATGATGTTCCGAACCAGACGCCGTTCGTCGTGAAGAACATGGCGACGTTGGCGCTCCAGCTTGTCAAGCGCTACCGCAACATCAATCACGACCGTAAGCATCGATCGGGACGGATGGCGCCGTCGATCTTGCTCGCGCATTACGCTGCACGGTCTTCTAGGCCCGGCCTCACCCTGAGCGATGCACTGATCTCCCTCTGCGTCTTGCTGATTACCGACATAAGGCGCGCCTCGTTGTTGGGGCACACGCTCACCGTCTTCAACCCCACCTGGGACGAGGACGAGTTCACGGACCGCTGGCCGGGGTCTGTCGCCCAGCAGGATGAGTTTGCTGACGATCTCGTCCGGCTTGTCAACGCAGTTCGCCTGCTCAAGGATGGCAAGCTCGATCCGACACATCTGCCGGCTGCCCTCAAGGAACTCTTCGGCGACTTCGTCGTGACTGAAGCCATTCGCAAGGCTGGCCAGGAACTCGGAGGAACCGTACAGCGCGGGACGCAGGGGTACACCAGAGCGGGCGGAATCATGGTTCCAGCGGCCGTGGCGGTACCCGCGGTCGCCGCCCCGAAGGCAGCGGCCGCTGCCGTCTCCGGGAGCCGCCATACCTTCTTCGGAGATCCCCTCTGATGGCGCTGCTTCCTCACACCATCAGGGAGCAGGTCGCGGCGATGCGCGCGACCTGGCCGTCATTCGGAAGCCAGACCGTCGGTAACGATGTCGTCGGATGGAGAGGCCCCTTGAAGCCTCTCATGCGGACGTACGACATCGCAATCAGCTACTGCACGGACTTCGTGATCTCAGGGCCGCGCGTCTGCGTGATAAGCCCGTCGTTGACACGACTCCCGGATAATCCCGAGGGATCGCTGCCGCACGTCTACAATCGCGACAGGGATCCGTTCATGTGTCTTTTCGATCCGGCAAAGCATGAATGGAGCGGATGGGATCTGATTTCGGAAACGACGGTTCCTTGGGCGATCGATTGGCTCGCCTGTTACGAATTCTGGCTGATGACTGGCGTGTGGGAAGGGGGCGGTCGACATCCTCCGCTGACCGGAACCCGACATAATGTGGGAACCACCGATGAACTATATTCCTCCGCGGCGCTCCGATGGAACCACCGAACACACTCGGATCAAGCAGCAGTGGCCGAAGGACCGTCCGTTCCGAATCCTTTCGCTAGACGGCGGTGGAATTCGCGGCCTCTTCGGAGCCGCCTATCTCGCCGAGATCGAGCGAAAGTATCTTGGCGGCGAATCCATTGCCAATTACTTCGATATGGTCGCCGGCACGTCGACTGGCGGCATCATTGCCCTTGGCCTCGCAACCGGAAAGTCGGCTGCGGAAATCTCGAAGATCTACAGCGAGCGAGGCGAGTTCATCTTCCCGGATCCGAAGTTCGGGACAGGCCTCTGGCATCGCGTAAGGTCGTTCTTCCGTCCGAAGCATCAAAGCTCCAACCTTCGGGACGAGCTGCTCCGTGTCTTCGGTCACGAGGTTCTGGATTCCTCTACCTGCCGCGCAGTTGTGCCCTGTTTTGAAGGAACTCACGGCGAACCATTCATTTACAAGACGCCGCATCATCCAGACTATAAGAAGGATCGCCACAAGGCTTTGGTCGACATCGCCTTGCACACCTCGGCCGCTCCCTCGTATATGTCAGCCGTCTACAGTCACGGTCATCTCATGTTGGACGGCGGCATATGGGCGAATAACCCGATCATGAATGCTTTGGTTGACGCGCTAGCCTGCTACGATGTCCCGCGCGAGAACATCCGAATCCTGTCCATTGGCACCGGAGAAGAGACCGTCACCCTTGCCAAACGTCACTTCGAAGGAGGCAAGCTCGCGTGGGGTTTGTCTTCGACGGTGCCGCTTCTGTTTAGGCTTTCCGCTCGCGCTCAGAACAAGAACGCCCTCGGCCAGGCTTATCTGCTTGCAGGGAAGCCCAACATTCTCCGCGTCGATCTCGACGAACGCGATGAACACATGGGCCTCGATGATGTCCGGCGAGCAAAGAAGGAACTGCCGAGTATGGCGAGGAGCCAGGCGGAAGCGAATGGTATTCTCGTCAAGCAGATGTTCCTCGAGACGCCGGCAGATCCGTACGTGCGCTGCCCCGTCTAAGTCAGCGTTGGAACGTCTTGGCGTACTCCAGCCAGCCACGACGCAGGAGCGCTTTGTCGACAGCGGTGACAATATCAGGGCGATCGATCTTGAAAAGTGACGTGTTCCCGGAGAAGCCATCATATCCAAGATGATCCGCGGCTCCGGACGATAACAGTCGGCACCATTCCCGAATTGCGGCAATGCGGGTTAGCAGAGCCTCTCTGTCGAGGCTCTGACCCGTTTGCTGGCCGTGAAAAATCTTCTGTCTGATCCGGTAGCAGCCTTGGATTTCCTTCCTCAGAGGACGGTAGCGCTCTCCGATCATGTTGCCGACGGAAACGCCACTTAAATGATGTATGGCTCCGATGAAGCTGGTGTAGTCGAGACTTCCGTGCCCATAGAACGCCTCTCGGAGTTTCCCTGCATCGCGTACGGTAATCTCTGATGCCTGGTAAAGCAGATAAGCCGTGAGTTTTCGTAGTTGCCGCTCGAGCTTTATCCAAGCGAGGCAGAACCCGTCCACGGCGCGGGTTTGACATTCGGATTCGAGTATCAGATTAACCGTCGCAAATTCACCGTCGAAATCCCGGCTCATTGTCCACCCTTTTCACCGACCAGAGTTCATTCCCCTATCATAAGCTACGTCAGCGCCTCTCGACCACGAGCCGGGACACGCTCTCACTTTATCCTTGACGCCACGATGTACGTCGGCCCGTGCCCATTGCGAGCAAGAGGGATCGAAAGACGAGCAAGCGCATTCGCCTGACGAACAAGGGGAGCCCCAAAATCATGACGGATGTTTCCGCCACTTGCTGTCGTTCGCCACGCGCCAAAACCTTGGTCAAAGACCAGAGTCACCGTGAGGCCGCCCTCGAATATGACATCCATGTACCTTCCATGTGGGATCTGGGCGAACTGAACAGCCATGGTCAGTCCTTTCTCCTGAGCGTAGGCGCGAATTGACTGCTCCGCTTCCGGGCCGTCCCGCCAGTCATCGAAAACCCGATACTGCATGTTGTTACGAGGAGTGGGAGGCGAGGTAAGCAGCTCGATCGTCGGAGCTGATCCTTTCACCAAATCAGCCACGGTATCGATGAACAGCTTCGCCACCAGTGGCGACCGCACATACTGATCACTATACCTGATGGATGTTACTTTCTGCCCTTTCGGGACGCCGAGCTGGGCAACCAGGCTGCGAATCCTGTTCGCCATCGCGGTACCGAACAAGGATGCGGGACGGTCGAGTTCGTTCGTGATGGTCTCGTACTTCGAACCCGGTGACGGAAGGAGTGCCGTTTCATCCAGTGGTGTGATGTCACGAGAAAGTTCGAACGCCCCCCTGACGATCGGTCGTTCCACTGGCGCACCCCACATATCCCCCGGAAGCCATGGTCTGTCGTCCCTGGAAGCCCAGACCATGCTGATACCATTGCTGCTCACTGCAACTCCTATCTTGCTGCCGTTGCCAGCGGCAGGAATCGGCCCCACAAAGAGAGGGAACGGCGTGGCACTCGTGGCAAACCTCTTGCCCAGATCGTAGAGGGCAAGCCGACCGGCGGTGTCGCTGGCCTTCATGAACTCTTCGGACACCACAAATCCAATGGCGTGGCCATGGAGGCGCCATCTATCCAGTACCGAGATGAGTGGCCATGCCGCCAACTCGCCGGCATCAGTTTCTGCAGGCAGATAGACCTGCAAGCTAGGCTTCTGGCCCTCCCTCAGCGCACGTTCGACCTCGTCGAGAACGGAGGTCGAGATCGTCGAGTCTTTCGAAATCCTATCCTCCTGGCTCAATTCCAAGTCGAATGAGAGATGATTCCGTACGAAGCGGAGCGCGCTGATCCTATCGAGCGAACCTGGTTCGAAAGGGGCGTCGCGGACCAGAACACAAGCTGCGCATCCGCTTGTGCAACCAGCATTGGCGCAGTCTAGGACCTCGGTGGCTTCAAAAAGGACCCTCGAAAGATGTCCGGGAATTGAGGCCGCGAAACCTGCGCCACCTGCTGCCTTGTCGAACACCAACAAAGATGCCGCCCGCCCACCAAGGAAGCCTTCGGAAGTTTTAGTTGCGAAGCCCATCTCGTCGGCCTCGATGCCAAGGACGCGAGCGGTACCCTCACGGATCGCTATCGCCAGTGCGGTGGCAGCCGCCTTGCTCAAAGGAGCTGAAGGCTGGATCTCGAACACATCGGTCGTGATCTCATAGCCCAGTTCCAAGTTCCTGCGGACTGACCAGGCATTGCTGTTGCCCTCGCACACGAGAGCGCTCTCGTCCTTCTTCCATCGCAGGGGCGCGTGTGCTGCGAGGGGGGATGGCGTGGTTTGGTCGACATCGCCGGTGTCTAGCATCGGGTGATCGGGTGCGGCCCTCCCGCAATGGAGGCAAAGAGCATAGCCGTTCTTGGATGAACCTCTATTGCTGTAGTATACAGCTCCCTCTCTTGTGCTCCGGAAACGACCCAGCTCCGGGATAGGAAGAGAGACCCAGGGAGCACCTCTCACCGACACACTCGGCTCTTCGGGAGCCACGTAGGAGATCATGTCGGTTTCCGCGTGGACCTTGTCTCGAACATCAACTGAGAAACCGGCCGGACGCAGGTATTGTGTGCTAGTCACTGGCCCTGCACATGCTGAACATGCAGTCAGTCTTGTCCGACTGGAATCGCTCGTTCCGCATCGTCTGCAATTCCAGTGGAATTTCAGGCTCTGAACATCTCGAATGTTCTCCTCTGTGGCTGGTCGCTTCCAGTTCAGCAGGACACCGGCGGATTTGTGCACCAGTCCATCGAGAACGATCTCCGATCCTGGCGCATAATCCCTAATCGCCAGATCAAGTGACCTTTGAGGACCGGACAATCTAGTTGCACGCCGACCATCCGTCGGCTGATCCGATTTTGAGCGATGGGGAAGAAACGTCACCACCCCGGTCGGGAAGCCGTGACCAGGAAGGAAACCACGATCAGCAAGTGCACTGAGCAGGAATTCGTCGCAGAGCCTCTGAAGCTCCATGCCCATTCTGCTGCGACCAGCACCCTTAACGCCTTCATCCTTGGCAAGAGCCTGGAGACCGTCCCATTCACTCTGGAACAACTCCTCAAGATCCGTGACCGCCTGAAGGCAGGCGTCGATCATCACCTTCTCGCCTTCAAGCACCGAATGTCTGACCAGACGTTCCAGTTCGGTCTCGACGACCGCTGCCGTCGTAGGTGCCTGCAGCCATTCCTTGAAATGCGCGATCGGACGCTGCTCCAGCAGTAAGCGCCGCTCGCCCACAGCGGCCGGCACACCTAGAAATGCACCGATGGTCATCCGGATCGGGTCCCCGCCGCGACCCACCATGAACCGCCGAAGCAGGAAAGCATTTACATGCCGCTGAACGATCGGGCGGCTGCTCAGGGCCACCCGAGGTGCGGCGAGTGATCGATTGAGGTAGCTGATCGGGGAAACGAAGGCTTCCCTGTCCAAGGGACGATCACGGCAGAAGGTAAAGGCCAGAGAGAAAGCCTGACCACGTCGACCGGCACGACCGACCCGTTGCTTATAGCTTGCTACGGAAGGTGGCACGTTCGTCATCATGACTGTGGAGACGGAACCGATATCGACGCCCATCTCCATGGTCGTCGAGCAGTTCAGGATGTTGACCTCACCATCTTTGAACTTCTGCTCGTACGTGCGCAGAAGGGCGCTGTCCTGTTGAGCTGAGTGTTCGGCGGATCGTGCATATTCCGCGAAGAGCGCGACACGGTCCGAGATATTGTTCCAGGCTCCGGATGCTCGAAGGCGCGTGACAGCTTCGGCTTCTTCAAGCCAATGACCAATTTCTGCCCGGGCCGCCGCGGGATCTGCCTCGCCCAGAAGGGGTTTCGGATGCCGCGGCAGTTGGACGGGTTCGGCGGGACTGGGTTTTGACCGTTGTGTGCCCTGTGCGAAAGGACTGGTGCCAAACGGAGCGAAATCGAGAACCCTGCGCGTCGTGTGGCATAGGAATCCATCAGTAACAGGAGCGATGAAGGATTTCCGCAGGTCCAGCGCACGTTTATCCGGGTCATCGCTGAACAAGGGCAGGAGGTTGTGCCAAGCCCTGTCGAAGCATTCTTCGATGTCAGCCCGGTGATCGGCAAGCGTGATATCAAGCCCAAGCCCGCTCACCAGCAACGCTTGCGGCGTTGAGAGCATGGCCAGATTTCGTGGTACACCCGGCCATGCCAACTTACGGCGATCCCCAAGCGTTTTTGCACCGGGGCTCAGGATTCCCTTGGTCTTGGCTCGGGGCGTGATCCAATGCATCAAATCGCCATGAACCGAAACCGCTGCGTTACCTCGCATAAAGAACGTGGTGATCGCGTAAAGGAAAGCCCGCCAGTCATGGATGGTTTTCCCTCGCCGTGCGAATGGGGTGGGCAGCGCCTGCTGACCATCGATCACCGGGAAGCGTAAGCGCGCCATTCCAAGGGTCTCAAGGGACAGAGCTTTTCGCGGACGTCTTGCGAGTTCCCGGAGAAGCAGGAATTCCGCGAGTTCCACACTGCCACTAAATAGACGCGGATCTCTAGGTGCCCACACCTCCTTCAGCCACCGATCAACCTCGCTTCTTTCACTGAGGCGGCTGACCATCTCGTTCCACGCAATCCCCTCCAGACGCTCGGCACCAGCATCGGCAAGCTCACGTCGCTTGGATTCGAGAATGTTCTGTACCGCGACGATCGGCGTGGCAGCCAGAACTGCTTCCAGCCCTGCAATCTCCTCCTTGAGCGCCGTGGTATCAACCTGGGTAGCTGTAGATATCGAATGCTGAACGGTATGGTAGACAAATGAACGGACGAAGTTTCGCTCGGCTTCTGCCTGCATCTTCGCCGACATCCGCGCAGTACCTTGACGACTATCGGTGAAGGATAGAAGTCGACGCCCCTGTGATGGGACCGAGATATCCACCCGACCAGGATCCACACCCTCCAGAAGGATTGGAGCCGCGTTGGCAATCATGAACGGCGCTCCGAAGCGGGCAGGCCTGAGCAGGCTATCAACACCTCGGGTAGAGGTCTTACCGCAGCAGGGGCAGAAATCAGCCTTCTCTTCATACGACACCGTCACGGTGTCAGCGTCCTTGGCTGGTCTAGTCTGCCATCCCTCGGTCGAGAGGTGCAGAGGTCGAAATCCCGCTGCCCCTTCAGGCCGCAGAAGGATTGTTCTACGGACCTCAGGATAGGCTACGCCGACCGTCTCCTCGCCCTGAGTTTCGTCATCTGTTTCGGGGTCGTCCTGGTCACGAAGAGCTTCGAACTCGAATTCATCTGAGTCGATGCCGCGACGCGTCGACTGAATCCTGTCGTTTGCTGCATCGTCGTGCGCTTCAAGGACTACCTCGCCGCATTCCTGGCAACTTATGATCTCAAGCACGGGCGCGGAGCATGTCGGGCACGCATCCCTCGGGTCGATGAAGATTTCTCCGAATCCCCAGCCTGCTGGTGCGCTTTTGCAGTTGGGATTGACGCAGCTCCATAGGCCCGGAACGGCACGCTCGAATCCATGAATCCTCATCGGCGCAAGGTTTTCAGGCTCATCAGTTTCCGGATTGGTCCGCTTCGCATTCGCCAGAAGGCTCATGAAACGTTCAGCATCGAGTCCCAGCCGCCTCGCGACGTTTTCCATTTCCGACAATGTTTGAGGGCGAACAAACAGCTTGTTCGCGACGAAATCCCACGCTGTGTCGTCCGATGCGAGAGCATTGAACAGCTCACCGCCGTCCATTTTCTCAAGTCTGTCAGAACTTGGTAGCCTTGCCCGAGAGGCGGGTCGAACCGGAAGCTGCCTCTCGCCCTCGACCACATGCACATTCGCGTCGGCAATCCCGGCGACATCCGCGAGGAATCGTTTCAACTGGTTCTGGATGTCGTCTCCCGATCCGATGGTCGCGGACGTAGCGACGAAATGTACCTCCTCGGGCTTGCAGTCGAATGCCAGAAGGACTCGACGAAGAAGCAGGGCTATCTCCGCCGCTGCGGCACCGACCAGTGAATGCGCTTCGTCCAGGACAATCCACTTGAGCTGGCCCTTGGATTTTTCAATGATCGGCTGATCCTCGGCCCTCGCGAGCATGTACTCGAGCATCGTCACGTTCGTCACGAGGATCGGCGGCGGGCTTGATCGGAGCTGCTCTCGATCGATCTGCTGTTCTGGAGTGACGCGCTTCAGGCTTTCTGGCTGCGAGTTCGGCAGGTCACCATTGTATAGGCAATATCGAATGCTTCCACCGAATGGCCGAGTCCATGCCGACAACCGTTCGCGCTGGCTCTCGATCAGGGCGTTTAGGGGGTACAGCATTATCGCCTGCACCCCCTCGATCTTTCCATTGCTGCTGGTTGCCTGCGATACGAGGTCACTTAGGATTGGGAAGAGGAAGCATTCCGTCTTTCCGGAGCCTGTGCCAGATGTAACAAGGACCGACTGCGGGGCGCCTTGCTTCGAGAGGTGTTCCCAAGCTTCCAACTGGTGTCTGAACGGACGTCTGGTCTTCGGAAACCGATAATCGCTGCCTTCAGCGAGCCCATCTATCACCTCGACAAATCGAGGGTGCAGAACTTTCGAAGGGACGCGAGCCATGTTGACCGCGGCCGGGATGAATGGATGTGCACCCTCGATTATCGGCTGCTGAAGCAATCCGCCGGCGGCGGCAGTTTCAGCATTGAAAACCCGCCGAAGATGATCGACCAGATGCGTGTCTCGAATGCCGGACTGGGAGATGATTGCTTCGGCGGATCGACGACGGATCTCGGAGAGAGTGGCAAACGGCTTCAATTTGTGACCTCGAAATGGCGCACGACGTGTGCGTATGCAAATGAAACGTATCTGCTGTGCTCGCGAAGAGCTTTTCGCAGCAGGATGTCGCTGGAAGGGGTGATCGTCAGCATCCCTCGAGACGCGGCCGCCAATGCAACAGGAGCTACGACCCCGTCGAAGTCCTCGACACTGAAGTTATGGAATATGGTAGGCAGTCTTATTCCTGCAGACAGGACCTGCTCGAGAACTGGATCTCTCCGCTTGGCCGATATCACCGTGTCGTCGTCGAACATCCTCTGTTCCCGCATGAAATTCTGCAGGACATCCTCGAGCGTAGGCATTGCCGTTTCCGGAAAGCCGAATTTCACGAACATTCGATCCAATCCCGGTTCCAGCGCAAGGACGCTGGCACGCATCGATTTGAGTTGTTCGATAAGCAGGTTCTGTCGCATCTCTTCGGGAAGTATCGAAAGAGCAGCTTCGAGCGCATCACGCGTTGCGACGAAGGCTTCCTCCCATGCGCTGGAAGGAATGGTTAGCCAAAGGAACGGTAGTTGTTCCTGCAGATTCCAGATCGCTTGGCGTTCACCGTCGGTCGCCGCAGACAAAAGCAAGCGGACCAGGGCACGAGGCTGGAGAGCGATCTGTTTCAGCACCTCGAATGCCGATGCCGGAAGACCGTTCAGTGAGCCTACGAGTCCCACCAGAAACCTGACATCTTCGTTGGGGAGCTGTCCTTCCATCAGGAGATCGACGGCCATCTGCAACTCGGACCGAAGCCTTGCGTATTCCTGCTGTGCGAGAGCGGACTGCAATGGTGTTCTCGGAGCTTTCTCCAGTTGCAAGTGCACGAGCAATGGACGGGATACGACATCTGGACCATCGCGCAGGTATACAAGGCAAGGCCCCCGACACCAGTCCGGGAGCTCGTACGCGCCGTCTGCCGTAGCCCTGAGGAGATGCTCTCTTTCAGGGCTCATGATCATTCGCGCGACGGGCTGTTCGGTGAATTCGGAGGAGAACACCACAGCGCCATCGAGCATCCTTGGCCGAGGGTAGCGATATTGCTTCAGGCAGATCGGCTTTCGGGAGTCACCGAGGAAATCGAGTTCCAAGACGGCATCCTGATCCCCGATTTGTGCAATGAACTCCTCCATTACTCTCTTCAGAGCCGACAAAGGAAATTCGTCAGCAAACTTGAACTGCAGCGAATTCGATTTCGAGATCCGAGGAGCAACCGTCAGCGTCGTCGTGTGCGGGGACACCGCGATCGCACCGCGTAGTGCGGTGATATCGATCTCTTGCCCGGCCGAGGCAACCTTCCCGTCGCTGAGGATGATAGATGCCTCTCGGCCTCTAAGCGGAACGGTGGCCGAGAAGTATTGACCGCCGCATGTCCGCAACCTGACTGCGACCTTGTAGCGAGGCTTCCCAACGAAAGAGAACTTCAATCCCTCGCCGGATTGTTCGATCAGGTTCATGTCGTCGGGAAGCTCGACGTTCCAGTCGGGCAGGGATTCACAGGTAATCACACCCTCGGTGGCACCTGTCATCCGACCTTGGATCCTGGCTCCATTGGGTAGGACGGCTATACGTCGTCGTTCCAGTTGGATGTCGGCGACCGGATCTCGCCAAGAGACATCGAAAAGCCCATGCTCGGATATTCTCCCATCAAGAACCGGCCTCCACACTTCTCCAAGTCGCCGATACTGGAGTTCACCTCGTCTTGGCTGACGCGACCCGACGGGCAAAGCGATCTTGAAACTGACCGATCCTTCGCAGAGCTCGAACTCGTCGTCCGTATGGATCGTAGCCGACGCCGACGACAGTATTTCCAGGCTTTCCTGCCGTTCATCTTTCCCGGCCTCGACACGGTATCGCTCTCCGGTCGAAGCGCCGGGTTTCGCGAAATAGACGGTGCCGGAGACGGCGTGAAGTGTGCGGAAATTGTCGACGGACCAAGTTTGACCAAGGGTCGTCCCGTCCGCCGCCGTCGCCTTCCAGTCGGTTGGCACCAGAACGTAGACGAGAGGAGGGGGCAGACTTGCGGATCCGGTCTTTGCAAGCCTCATCTTCCGAGGCAGTGCCGGATCCGATCCCTCGTCCGGAATGAATGTTGCAATTTGTGAGGTGACGGGCGCGCCTTTGGGCCAGACAACGGAGATGGCCTCCGATCCACAAGTAAGGTTCGCCGTCACACTTTCACTTAATGGAAAGCCGACAATCAGCTTTCCCAGCGATACCAGCGGACGAACCCGCCACGCGTGCGCCCCCTCAACTGGAGGCTCAAACAGCGCGATCTGGCTCGGAAGAAAGTTCGCAAGGGATCCCGAAGGACTCGCTTTCCACCGACCATTCAGCGGGATTTCCGCCAGACGGCTAGCTGGTACTTCACCTTCAGCGTTCAAAAGGAGGGCCGGCTGCCACCTCTCTCCATTGAAGCAGAGGTAACGTTCAGCGCCGATGCCTGATCCGGAGATCGCGCCAACCTTCTCGTTGAGCAGGCCGCCCAACAGCTTCCGCGCGATCTCGTCGTGCTCGGCAGACATGTAGATCGGAAGGCTTTCTTTCCAGTCCGGATTGTGCGCATCAAGATATCGTACCGGATCGATGTTCGACGGCGCTTGATCAAGTGCTTTACGCCATTTCACGAGTTCGACGATAAGTTCGCAACAGAGGTCGACTAATCCTTCCTGCCGATATGAAGTGGGCACCTTCCACGACATGTCGTGAGCAAATCCATGGATGTGCTCACGATCCACGCCTGTAAGGGCAAACCGCATGATGGTTCGCAGGTAGTCGGCAAGCCAAGTCGATCCACCATCTGCCAGGAGGTGCGCCGAAATCCCGCCCTCAAGTGCGAGCGTGAGAAGGAATTCTCGACTCGATTCCGATCTGATCAGCCGACGCTTCCAGTAGCCGACTCCAATACTCGTCAGATTTCGTTTGGTGTGGTCCGGGATATCGCGAAGAACTTCAGCGGCAACCGCGTCCCATTTCAGGAACAGCGTTGTTGCCTCGCGTCGGAACCACTCCGCACAGAAGGCCACAAACATGCTCGCCGCAGGACCATCCTCCTGCAACAACCTCGCGGTAGACAAGCGCAAGCTCTGCCTGAGCTCTACATACTCCTGATCTGTCATCCGATACTGATGCAGCGGACGTCCATCTGGAGAGTGAAGACCGCGCTTTAGGAGGAATGCGGCATTCCAATGCCTAGTCGGCGTTTTCTGGGTGACACCCGTCGATTTCCTCAAACGTCGGAGCAGGCCAAGAACCTCCATGTGGAGTTCGATCGCCTCATCTGATTTTCGAGGCTTCAGCACTCCGCTGATTTCCTCGAGACGAACCATGTTATCGCGGCTGCGATTGAACTCGATGCGCAGATCGTGATCGGAAAGCTCTTTCAGACGCAACTTTTCCCCCTCCGTTGCATCGGAACCTGATACAACAATGATTACCTTTAGTTGAAATCATTCCGCAAGTTGAAATGCCGCAAATCTCAACATATTGATGTTGCAGGTAGATGCTACCGGCCGATACCCAGTGGCATGCATTAACCGTTGGCCGCCGGGACCCAGCCCAGCCGCCGCAAATGGGTCTTGACGCCCTCCCGCATGTTCTGTATTCGTTCCCGTCCATGAGCACCTTCGCGCACCACTCGCTACGAATACGCTGACGCACTCCGGCTTTGTCCGGTGTCGCCCTGTTCTGCGTTTCGTTTTCGAGGGATGCCATGAAGGTAGTCTCAGATGACCGAAGGGACGATGCCGTCCCGCACAAGGTCACGCCTTCTCCAATTTACACACCGATGGCGACCATCAAGTGCGATGGCCGTGCGCAATTCCGATCCCAGCAGGCGAGGGACTTCGCCTGCCTGTTGGATCTCGACCCCGACGTCGCCCGATGGAGTACGGCGCCGCCGCTACTCCGGAACGGAGACGACGAGTACCAGCTCGATTTCATGGTCCTTACAGAGGGCGGATCCTTCCTGATCGATGTCGGGCAGGAGGAGCCGATGCCGCCGATCTGGCTATCCGCCGAGATTAAATCCATGGGTCATCGATACCGATCCGTGGCCATGATCGACTTCGCCGAAAGCGTCCGTCTCCGGAACGCGAAGGATCTTCTCCGATACGGGTTCTACCGGCCGGCGCTCGGCGACAGGATTCGTCTGCTGGCCGGCCTTGAGGAAATGGGGTCGCTCACCATCGCGGAATGCCTGTCGGTGATCCAGGAAGGCCGGCCGATGCCAACACTGGCGTCGCTGATCCTTCAAGGGTTCCTGGAGGTCGATCTCGATTATGACCTGTTGAGCCCGGAGAGCCAGGTTCGCCGGATACGAGGATGACGCATAGCGCCCATGAGCGCCGACCGCATCATCTTCAATTCGGGATCACACACAATGAAAAACGTACTTCGCGACCGGGCAGGCTTCTCGCTACCGGAATTCCTCGCCTATGCAAGCATCAGCCGGGCCCTGCGGCCTTACAGACGCGTACCACATTTTGCCATCGGCCTTGTTCTTGAGAACTGGGAACGGAAGACAAGTTATGTCCAGGCGGCGGTCATGTTCATCGACAAGCGGTCGGACCACCGCTTCCAGGATCACGTCAAGATCTTCGATGAGACCCGTTCGGACCACCACATCGAAGCGGTGATGGACATGTTGCAGCACAAGCAGACCATCATCTTCTTCCGGTCCGAGGAGGCGATCCCGGAAGATCTCCGCTTCGCTCTCGACATCGTTGTGAAGATCGAGCCACCCGACATCCGCCAAGTGCGCGGGGTCGTCAGATGGGGCTACAAGACCACGGTCACCGACGACCAGGCCGAAGCCTTGATCAACTGCGACTGGCGGCGCCTCAAGCTTGCGATGACGTGGGGCCGCCCCATGCCGCGCGTTCTTGCCATCGTCGAGAAGATGGTGCGGGCAGACGCACCAAGTGTAACAAGCGCACCAAGTAAGACTGGCGAGATCCTTGCCGATATCAGGCTCGAAGACATGGAAGGCTACGGCGACGCCAAGGTCTGGGGTCTCGACCTCGCACGCGATCTCGATGATTGGCGTTCGGGAAAGATCACCTGGGACGACGTCGACAAAGGTGTTCTGCTTTCCGGGCCTCCGGGAACCGGGAAGACGATCTTCGCCAAGGCGCTTGCAGCCACCTGCAATGCAGGTCTCGTGGTCACTTCCTATGCGAAATGGCAGGCGAGGGGCTACCTCAACGACTTCCTCAAGGCGATGCAGAGGAGCTTTCAGGAGGCGAAGAAAAACGCGCCCTGCATCCTGTTCATCGACGAGATCGACGCTTTCGGATCGAGGGACAGTGGCAGCACACAGAATGAATCCTATGACACCAAGACAATCAACGGTTTGCTTGAGCAGTTGGATGGCCTTGAAGGGCGCGAAGGGGTCATTGTCGTCGCCGCCACCAACAATCCGCATAAGATTGACGCCGCGATCCTTCGGTCCGGTCGCCTGGATCAGCAGGTCAAAATTCCGCTTCCGGATCTGAAAGCTCGGACCGCTATCTTCCGAATGCACATGCGAGGCGCGCTCGACGAAGGCCGTTGCAAATCTTTCGCCGAACTGTCCGAGGGGGTCTCCGGCGCCGACATCCAGAAGATTGTCCGTAACGCCCACCGCCGGGCTAGGAGGCTTCGAAGGCCTGTCGAATTGGCGGATGTCCTGTTGCACCTTCCCATTCCGGCGCAGATCCCTCCGGAGACGTTAAGGATCAACGCCGTTCACGAGATCGGCCACGCGGTCGTCGGGGTCGTTCTCGGCATGGAACTGGTCAGCGTCGAGATCTCGTCACGGATCCTTCTGACAACGCAGAACCAGCCCGTCGGCAAGGCGACATTCGGACGTCGGCCCTGGGCGCGTCGGACGAAGGCGCACTATCTCGATGCCATCGCCATGGGATTGGGAGGTATGGCAGCGGAGCAGTTGCTGCTGGGGTGTCACGATGATGGCGTGGCTGGAGGGCTGGGATCTGATCTGTATGATGCGACCCGTACGGCAATCCTGTTGGACAGGTCGTTCGGGATGGGCGATGGGTTGGCATCGCTCGGCGACATTTCAGAAGCACCGATGATCGACGTCAGTCGGATGGATCGCAGTGTCCTCGCCAGGGTGGACAAAGTTCTCAACGAGCAGCTCCTGCGCGCGACGGAAATCTTGGAGCGGCATCGTCCGGCGTGCGAGAGGCTAGTGGATGCCTTGGTGGCCGGCCTCGAACTCTCGGGGCAGGAAGTGCTGGATGCACTTGATGCCGATGGTCGCGTCGAGCCACGGGCGGTTCGATCGGGCTAGCAGGAAGCAGGTCAGCGTCCGAATAGCCAGCCGAATATTCCGCGTCGCCTCCTCTCGGGCGGCGACGCCGACGATGAGCTTTCCTCAGCGATCTCGCGGGATAGATTGCCGAATAGGCGTTCGCTCAGCTCGTCCCGTTCCTGCTTCTCATCCGCTTTGATCCTCTGGATGTCGGCGGCCAGCATGTCCTCGTAGAGTTCCGAGGCGGTGGAATGGTTATCGGCCTCACCCCAGAGTTCCCGCATCCATTTGCTATCGGTGACACCGAGAAGAGATAGGTGGTCACATCCGACACGGTCGTATGAGAGGTCGAGAGCGGCAAGACGGGCGTAGGGAACACGCTGGATTACGCCGTAACCAGCGTAACTGCTCATCGCTGCAAGATGATGAAGTTCCCGCAGCTCGGCTTCGTATCCGGTCTTCGCCTTCCGAGCTTTCCGAATCTTCATTCGTAGCGAGACGGCCATCTCGCGCCACGCTGCGGGTAGCGGAAGGTGGCGACGTGCCATCGCGTACCGTTTGTCGGGATCGTCCTTGATGCGGTTGAGAGCGTCGTACCAGAACTCACCGCCTTCAGGAGCGGGTCCCGCGGCCTGTGCGACAAAAGTCCCGTCGGGCTGCTTGCTGCCCACCATCTCCCACATGCCGCGATCCAGGGCGCGAGCTTCCTCATCTGTCGTGGTGTCGACCCAATGCCTCAATCTTCAGACGCCTCCTGCTCGGCAACCTCGATGGATACCCGCACGCGCTTCGACGGTCGAACTGCCGGCTCCGGCCGCGCATAGTCCGGAGCATGGAAGTACTGCTGGCGGCCGCCGAACCAGATCATCCGCGCAGGCATGTCATAGTCGGGATAGTCGATTAGATCCGGCCAGTCGGGATGTGGGCGATTCTTTCTTAGCGTCTCGTAATCGGTTTTGAACCAGCGGTTCAGGACCGTGACGCTCCGCGAAGGCAAGTTCTTCGTCTTCTTCTCATTGAGCGGAAGCTGCATGAAACGCGCATGAACCCACTCTGCGTAGTCGAGTGTCGTCTTAGTCGCCTTGAGACGCTTCCCGGACGGTTCCGCTGTGGCAATGTCGCCTAGCCATATCGCCCGCTCGCGTGTGACCTCGCGAAGCTTGTGATGGTCGTGCGTCATTCGCGTATGGACCGCACCTCCGATGCCGATGTACTGCATGCTCACCTTCCGTTGATAAGGCCGCATGCCGATACACATGTAAAGTCCGTGGTTCCAATTCGCCCGCGCCTCGGCCCGGACCTCATCAAGATCCCAGTAAGGGCCGTACCAGTTGACGGCAATCATTAGATGCTTCGAAATCATTCGTGTTCCTCTCGATATCAGAGAAAGCGAGCTTGAACTGGCTCGCCTCCTTTCGAAATAATGCTGGATCCGTACTCCTCCCTGGATGTCACCATGATCGCGTTGTCCGGTTCCGGGCGGGCGAGTGCCTTGACCTCATCCCGTCCGGCACGCATCCAGACATCGACCTCTTCTTCGGCCAGCATTGAGACGGGCATCGCCTCCTTGTGGATCGGCGCGACGACCTCGTTGGGATCGGTCGTTAGGAAGTTGTAGAGATCGTCGGTCGTGCGGCCCCACCGAAACGAAGGTAAGATTAGCCTAAGGGCCGCGCAAAACAAGGTTGAACGTATCCCGATGTGTGGAGTGGCAACCCTTTACGTGTTGGTTCCAACCTTGGAGATACGCCACGCCTGATCGGTCGAAGGCCGGACGAAATGGACATATTTGTCGCCGTCAGTGACGACCCTTACGCTCGACACATCAGGTAGCGTTTGAGTAAAGAACAGGTCGATTTCTGATAGCGAAGGCACATCTTCCTGGTCGATGAGAACCATGACGCGTTGCATGTTCAGCCCCCACATATGCACCTTGCATTTGAACTTTCGCTCGAACTCGTCTTTCCACTGCATACGCCTGACCCTATCCACTGTTGTTGTTACAGATACTGCCCGGCCTCACCGTCGGCATCAAAGACAATCACGAAAACTGGCTAGGATAGCCTCATCTCCACCGGGCGGTGCCTCGAGCCTCGTCATCCGCGATGCCGGAGAAGCCTTTCCCGATTGCGCCGCTCTCCTACTGCGATCCGCGCGGTCTTGGCTGGCCGGAAGCCGGATTTCGCGAGAGCTTCTGCGAACGTGGGCTTCCTCCTGCGGAAGAGATCGACAATGCGTGCGAGCGAGATGGCCATGTTGCGGCTCCGGAAACGAAGGTGCGAAGCGGACGTCCGTCAGTCCGAGCGGCCGACAATATCCTGGTGGAGAACTCGTTCAAGGTCCCGACAGCCTCTCTTGGCTAGGTCGACGAAATTTTCTTCAATAAAGCCGGTCACTTACCGGTGTGTCCTAGCAGGCTGATTCAAAAAGAAAATCTGCGAAATCGCTGACGGAATGTGACAATATTCCTAAATCGGACCGACTTGGCTCCGTTCACATGAAGGAACGGAAGGGGAGCGTAAAGCATTCTCGGTGGCATGATGTCGTCACTTCCGACCAACGCGATCGGAGTGGCGAACCTCGTGGTCTGGCCGAAGCTGTTCCAGCATGATCTCAATTAACGGCCGGATCCAGCGTGAGGGCGATGTCGTTCATCTGGTCGCGCAGCAGCTCCTCGATCTTTCTGGAAATCTGTCCGGGCTGGCTGACCGCGACATCGACTTCAAGCTTCCGACGGGACGCGGCGACGAGATCGCGCACGGATCTGCGGGAGGCGGTGATGCGAGGACCGACCGAAGCCGATGCCGGAGGCGAGGGACATCTACATCAGAGACCTGCATATCGACCGCTTGAAGGTTAAGGCGCGGAATTTCCAGTGACGGGTCAAAAATACAACGGGGATATCGAGCGCGATACGCGAAAGCCCATGACCGACAACTGCCGCATCGATGAAGCGTTTTCCGGGCCAGTCGTCCTCAGTTTTCGATTGCAACTCAGACCTCATGCTCCGATCCTATTCGCGGAAACGCGGAGTCAATGATGGCAAGCGAGAGCATGGCAATAGGATTCTTACGCCGAATGAAGGCAACCGTAAAAGCAGAAGACCCCACGCCGTCCGGTGGAGAGCGCATCGAATCCTACCTCACGTCGTACTTGGACCACTACAAAGGCATGATCGAGCCAGGTTTCGCGGTACTCGTAACGGGGCCATGGGGATCTGGAAAGACGCACCAGATCAAGAATGCGCTTGCTCCCGCGGAATACTATTATCTCAGCCTGTTTGGGCTCCAGTCCGCTGATGAAATACGGGCGTCCGTATTCGCTGCCATGTATCCGACGAAGGATCGCTTCAAGAAGATAGCCGCTTTCGCTGACGGCGTGAACGTTTCGACCGGAGGCTATGGCACACTAGGTACAAAGGGCTTACCCTCGGCAATAGTCGGCGCACTGGTTGGGAACAATGTCGAGACCGATCGCATAATCATCTTTGATGACCTCGAGCGATGCAAGCTACCGATCAACGATGTTCTCGGCGTGATCAATCGCTATGTCGAGCATCATAAATGTAGAGTTGTCGTGATCGCTCACGACGAGGAAGTGGCCGGTCTCGGGCCGATAAAAGAGAAGGTGTTTGGCCAAACGATCCGCGTCTCGGTGCAGATCGAAGGTGCCTTCGATGCCTTCGTGAAACGTCACGACCTGCAGGCGGACGCGCTCTTTCTTGCGAACCACCGCTCCGAAATCATCGACATCTTCAAGTCTTCCGGTTGCGCGTCGCTGAGAAATCTCCGTAATGCCGTTGATGATCTGTGCCGGCTCCGTGCGAGCCTCCGCACAGAGCACCTTACTAACGCCTCCGCGATGACGGAACTCGTGAGACTGTTCACGGCCCTGTCTCTGGAGGTTCGAATGGGCAACCTCACGCAAACGGAAATCAGCAACCGCGCCGGGGCGAGAATGCAGAACACGGTTGCTCGTGTGAATCGTCGTGGAAACGAGGAAGTAGAGATGTCAGCCTTCGGCAAGGCCCAGGAGAAGTATCCGGCCTCCGATCTCTCGGGAACACTTCTGAAAGACGCTGTGCTGGAGGATATGCTGTTCGCGGGACACTTCGACCACGAAGCGATAGCAGCCTCCCTCGATGGCCATCCTCATTTCGCTTCGCTCGGAACTGTCCCAGCTTGGCGGATGTTCATGGATTTCGACAGCCTTCCTGAAGCTCAGTCCGCTGCAGCACAGGCTACCCTTCTCAAGGAGTTCGAGGATCGGCAGATCGATGGGCACGGCAATCTACTGCACCATTTCGCGCTTCGTTTCATGATGGCCGAACACGGTCTGATCGATGCGGGCCGCGCGGATGTCTTGGCGCAGTGCAAGTCCTACGTCGACGACCTTCAGCGGCAGGGGCGCATCGAGGTCGTCGAAAGCGTATGGTACGGCAGGCCCGCCGGGCGACGTGAAGTCTCTGAAGGGATCGCCTATTGGGTTGAAGACTCATACCGCGCAGAATTCCAGGAGATCGACGCTTACATCCACGAAGCACGGTCCCGCGCGTTGGAGGCGACATTTCCCCAGAGGGGAGCCGAACTCGTTGCCCTGTTGAACGCAGGAGCAACCGCGTTCTTCGAACGCGTCTGCGACAGCAACGTACAAACCGATCCGTTATCGGTCGTGCCAGTCTTGGCTGCGGTAGACCCTGTCGTTTTCGTGGATGCTTGGATGCAGGCGCCCGGCGAGAATTGGTACTGGATCAGTGGTGGCCTGGCGAGCCGTTACAAGCCGATGTCTCTATTCGACAAACTCTCTGACGAGCTGCCATGGATTACGAGGGTCCTCGAGCTTCTTCAGGAGCGGGAAGCCGCAACAGATTCAGCCATGCTTCGCTTGCGCATAAAGAGGATACGAGCACGGGAAGAAATCCCGCCTCTGATAGAAGATGCCGTTGAGATGCGCCGCGATGCGGAGGTACGGGCTGCGAGGCGTGCGGCACCTATCACGCCGACAAAGGAGCCGCCTGTTAAACGCCCACGGAAAGCAACGAAGCGAACGGCTGCGACCTCGTAGCCCGCAAGGTGCCGGGCCTTTATCGATGACTATGCGCCGTTCTTAGGTGACGCAATCTCGGTGTTCACCTATCACCCTCATGCAGGACGGCGTAGTGATGCTAAGATCCGCACGCTGCAGGAGCGTGCGGCGGCACTACGGCGGGCGTCTGACAGGTACTTGAGAGCGCGGGGATCAGCTCAGGCTTGAGGTTGGAGGCTGTTCGACACGACCTTGTCCAGCAGCTCCATGAATTTGCCGTTCTCCTGCGAGCACTTCCAGAAATTCACGAAGCGGCAGACGAGCTGAACGTTCTTCGGCTCATAGTGCCCGTTGCTGTCGATCCGGTCTACGGATGCGAGCATGTCATAGTCGAGATCCTCCTGCCCATCGACATGCAGCGGCAGTCTGGTGATGGCACAGAGACCTTCCTGTCGGACCATCAGTTCGGCGAGGTGAGCCTTCATCTCCGGCTCGGAGCAAAGGAGCCTCTTGTCCTTGAGGGTGCGGAGCACCTGCTGACCTTTGGCATTCCGAACAGTATCCCTGATTGTCATCATCATGCGAGAGAGCACGAGTTCGGACAATTCGACATTGTTTCCGAGGGTCTTTCCCTTAAGCGCAGACGCGTCGTTGATAAGGTACCAGCTCACTGACGGCGAAGGCTTGAACGGAGCGGTGAACATCTTCTTCTCGACCACCGACGATCTCGACGTGCGAGCGAACGAAGCTGTTGCCGCACTGGAGGTGATCAGGCAGGTCTACAGCCTGTCCGAACCGGCTTTGCGAGCGGGCCTGACGTCCCTGGCGTTCGACAAGATCCTCGCCACGATCCCCGACGACTACATCAGAAACGAATCCATAGAGCTTCGTGCAGCCAGATCCTACCTCAATGGGATGAAGGGACTGATCGCAGCATCCGCGATGAGCGAGCTGACAGGCGAGCGGACATTCCGGAGAACGAACAAGGAAGCGTCGGACTACGCGGACAGGTGCCGTTTCGCGCACACCTTCAAGGGAAGCTTCGGTCTCGCCATCGAGTCTCCTGTAGGATTCAATGACCAGGCAGAACTTGCCTTCATCGAACCAACGATCCCCTTTGGTCGCAAGGTGATCCGCCGCATCGCGAATGGCCTCCAGTCGGTTGTGAAGTCCTTCAATGAGGACAGCGTATCCCCGATCCTCGAAGCTGCCGATGGTCTCAATGCAAACATGTGCAGCGAGCTGGTCAGCATAATCGATCGGACAGAGATCCCCCGGATCGATATCGCTTTCGTGCTCTCTCCCGAGTGGGAGCCCGACGTTCCGCCACCGCCGGCCTTCCACATCGACGCCCGGTATCGGGAGCTGCTGAAGGATGCATCAGCCCGACTGACCACTGAGGACGACGCGCAAACCGTCACCGTCGTCGGCCGCATCGTGAACCTGCACGCCGATCTCGATCCCGATGACCTGCTAGATGCCGACGTCGACCGGATCGTTCAGGCGAACTGGGATAGCCCCGAGCATGGCCTTATC
>NZ_BJZP01000010.1 GCF_007992095.1 Paenirhizobium naphthalenivorans | reverse complement strand
TTGACATAGCCAAGCAGCTCGCCGATCTCATCGCGGCTATTGATGTGGGCGGTTTTGGTGAGGTCGCCCTCGGCTACGTCCCGCACGACGTTAACGGCCCGGGTGAGGCCACGGCTGATCGACAGCGACAACCAGATCGCTGCGCCAACGGCGAGCAGAACCGCAACGCTGGCAACGCCGATCAACAGTGTACGCGTGCTTTCGTAAAGCGCGTCGTTGTCGGCGACGGCATTCACAAGAGCCGTCTGGTTGCGTTCCACACTGCCGTCGGCCAGTTCGAGGACTTCCGGAAGCAAGGTACGCAGTTCGCCGGTCGAGATGGCCTTTGCGCCCATCATGTCACCGGCAAGATGCATTTTTGCCATCTTGTCGTTGAGTTCTTTGAAGTGTTGGGCAATCTCGACGGTGCGTTGCCACTTCGGCCGTCCGGTCTCCGACGAGATCGCCAGCGACTGTTTGGAGTAGTCGAGCAGGCTATCGATCTGATTGTCGGCCTTGTCGTAATATCTGGCGATGTCATCGCGGGTCTCGGCGAGCAGCGCGTTTTTCTGCGCGCGGACCGCTTCCGCCTGGGCCGCACTGACCCGCAGCGCCAGTTCGAGGCGCTTGACGTTTCCTTTCACGAGTTCCTCGGTCGCCGAGTTGATCGTGCTGAGACTGGTGATCCCATAGAGCGTGATGCCCACCAGCATCAAGATGATCGCGGCAAAGGCGATCGACAGTTTAAGTTTAATCGTCACGTGTATCTTCCCCCACTAAAGAGCCACTGGCTCAAGCCGCCGCCGAAACGTCCCGTTTGGCCGCGAATATTTCGTTCAAGTTCGGAATGATGATGAAGTCTGCGCCTCGCTTGACGAGGCATTCGATGTAGTCGGCGCGCCACCGCATGCCGATGCTTGGCGGGTTCTCCCGCGCCGCCCGGCTGAGCGTCGTCACTTCGTGAACCTTGTCGGTGCGTACGCCGACCAAAGTCGTCTCTCCCTCGATTTCCAGTTCGGCGACAATGATCCGGCTATCGATGGTGGCATCGGTCGCCGCCATGCCGAAGGCCAGGCGAATGTCGGCGAGCGGGATGACCTTGCCGCGGAAGTTGATGACGCTGCCGACGAACGGGCGCGCGCCCGGCACAGCGGTCTCCGGCAGAAGATCGAGGATTTCCTGGACCATCGCGGCGTCGAAAGCAAAGGTCTCGCCGGCGAGATCGAAGGTCAGAACCTCGCGCTCGTCATCTTCGCCCCATTGATCGGTCGTCTGTTGAACTGCCGTCTGCATCATCCCACCGCGCGCAATTGCGCCTCCTGTTGTTGTCCGGCCGCCACGAGGTGCGCGACGTCCAGAATAAGCGCAACATTGCCATCACCGAGAATGGTGGCGCCCGAGAAGGTCGCGACATCATGGTGAAGCTTCGAGAGTGATTTGATCACCGTCTGGTGATCGCCGATGATCTGGTCGACCACGAGGCCGACGCGCTCGGCGCCGGTCGAGATGACGACGATCTTCTGGAATGGGTCGGGCTGGGTATGGGTCCCGAACAGCTCACGCAGGCGGATGAAGGGAACGAGACTGTCGCGGAGCGAAATGAAACTGCGGCCACGTGAGCGCAGATCATCCTCCGGCGAGAGCTCCAGGCATTCCTCGACCGCAGACAGCGGAATGACATAGGCGCCGGTACCGACGCGCACCAGAAGGCCGTCGATAATGGCGAGCGTGAGCGGGATCCGAAGCGCTATCTCCGAGCCGTTGCCGGCAGTGCTGGAGACTTCGATCGCACCGCGCAGGGCCTCGACCGTCTTCTTCACGACATCCATGCCGACGCCGCGGCCCGACAGGTTGGTGATCTGCTGTGCGGTGGAAAAGCCCGGCTGGAAAATGAGCTGTAGCAGTTCCTGATCGGCCAGTGTGGCACCCGGCTGGACAAGACCAGACGCTTCGGCTTTGGCCCTGACCCTTTCGCGGTTGATGCCGCGACCGTCGTCCTTGACGGTGATGATGACCTCACCGCCGGACTGGCGCGCCGACAAGAGTACGCGGCCGGCTTCCGGCTTGCCTGCGGCGCGACGTTCGTCCGGCGTTTCGAGCCCGTGGTCGATCGAATTGCGCACAAGGTGAACAAGTGGATCGGCCAGGCGGTCGATGACGGTCTTGTCGACCTCGGTGGTTTCGCCTTCCGTTTCCAGTTCGATGATCTTGCCCGTTTCGCGCGAAAGGTCGTGCACCAGACGGCGGAAGCGGCCGAACAGGCTGGCGACCGGCATCATGCGCAGAACCATCATCGTGTCGCGCAGTTCGCCGGACAGCCGTTCGATGTCTTCGGAGACGGAGCGCAGCTGGATCTCGATGCTCGCATCGGCGAGCTGCGAGAGCCGCGACTGAGCAATGACCAGCTCGCCGACACGGTCCATCAGCTCATCGAGGCGTTCGGCCGGAACGCGGACGTTCTCCGCAGCCTTTGCGTGCTTCTGCTCGGTTGCAGCGGCCTGGGGTGCCTGAGGCGGGGCAGGCGGCGCGGCCTTTTTCGCAGCTTCGGGAGCTGGTGCTGGTGTCGCTCCGCGACCGAGCTCACTGACGGCTTCGAGCGCTGGCTTTTTCTCTTTGAGGATAGGCTCGATCGAGAGCTCCATCTCGTCCATGACGAAGATGAATACATCCTCTATGGCCGACCGGTCAGCGTCGGTCAAAAGCTCCACCGTCCATCCCAGATGAATATCGGCAGCGTCGAGGCTGTCGAGCGGCGGCACCCTGCTCTTGTCGATGGTGACGCGGCATTCACCAAGTTCGCGCAGCTCGTCGAGCAGGCCGAGTGGATTGGTGCCGTTGGCCATAGCATTGGCCGGGAGCCGGAAGCTTAGCATCCAGCCTGCGCGATCGCCGTCGTCCTGGGCGACCTCCGCCTTGTTTCCTGATGCGTGGGCAGGGACGTCGGCCGTGTCACTGTTGCCATTGACTGCCGCATGCAGTGAGCCGAGCAAGGCGCTGCTCTTCTCGTCATGATCCCCATGTGGGGTCTCGATGAGGGCGCGCATATGATCCTGGGCTGCGAGCACGGCTGCCACCAGCTCCTGGCTCGCCGGAACGTCGCCCTTGCGGACGCGGTCGAAAGCGGTTTCGCAATGGTGGGTGAAGGCCGCCAGCGCATCGAAGCCGAACATGGCGCCCGAGCCTTTGAGCGTATGAAGGCCGCGGAAAACCGCGTCGATCTGATCCTTGTCGTCGAGCCTGTGTGTCAGGTCGAGCAGGCCGATCTCGATCTGCTCGAGAAGTTCGGCGGCTTCCGTGAGAAAGACGGCAATCGGATCGGTTTCACTCATTTGCCGAGCACTTTCCTGGTGATCTTGACGAGGTTTTCCGGATCGAAGGGCTTTGTCAGCCAACCGGTCGCGCCGGCGGCCTTGGCCTGGCTCTTGATCTCGCCGTCGGATTCGGTGGTGAGGAAGATGACCGGAACGCCGGTGTGCGCCGGCATTTTTCTGAGTTCACGGATCATGGTCAGGCCGTCCATGTTCGGCATGTTCAGGTCGGTGACGATCAGATCGAAGGTGCCGGTCGAGAGCTTGGCGATGCCGTCAGCGCCGTCGACGGCCTCCGTGACGGTGTAGCCTGCATTGGAAAGCGCGATCTTGGTCGTCATTCGAATGCTGGCCGAATCGTCGACGGTCAGAATGTGTGCGCTCATTGGACGGATCCCTTGTGAAGCCAGAACTGTGCGTCCTCAGGCGACGCGGTTTCGATGACGCCTGCGCGGCGCAGTACATCCAGCAAAGTGCCGCTTGCCGGCTGCGACAGCGTCAGCTGCTTTCCTTCGAGGCTTGCCTGAAGACGGGCCGACTCCAAGAGCTGTACGAAGCTGAGGTCGACGTCAGGGACGTCGGCGAGGTCCAGCGTGAGCGCAGGGCTGGAGGAAAGTGCGGATGAGATTTCAGAGTGAATATTAGAAATGTTCCGAATATTCGCGATCTGATCCAACTTGAAGACAGTTGTCTGCTCTTTGTTGTCTATCATTACTTCGAATCATCCGTGATGTTTCTATCGCTGCCAAAAATCTTGGCGGGAGTACGTTAACGAGCAATGAAGGCCGCTCGCGAGTTTGTGCTCCCAAGAAATGGCAGGTGAGAATATTGAGAGCCTTGGTGGTGGTGCGTTAACTAAGAATATCGCGTTTTCTTCATTTTTATCACGATGTTAACTCGTGCCGGACAATGGTGCAGTGCAAAGGCGACGCTTGTCGAGGCAAACCGGCGTCACCCCAAAATTGGGGAGGCTTGTTTTCCGCTTTCTTGTATTTTTATAGTAAAACGTGCGTGACTTGTAATTTAGAACAATAAGAAACTCTCGGAACGGAGAAAAAGGTGTCGGGGATCCACAGCGCAGCCTTGGCTATAGGCGTCGAACTTACAGCGGACCTTTCTGACGGGTTGGAGAATGCCCGTTCCCGCATTGAAACACGCTTTCTCGAGGGCGGCACCGTCTTGCTCGGTGTGCTTGATTCCGTTTCCAAGATGATCGAAACGCTCGACGCCATGATGGCTTCCTTGAGCGGTGAGACGGCGGAGCGTACCAGGGCCGATCTCGCTGACATCATGACACGGCTGGCGGGACTGCCGCGTCTGGAGGAAGACAGGCAGCAAGGCCTGACCCAGATTGGCGAGATCGAGCGGGAGTTGGGCGAGGAAGTGAGCCGAATGCGCGAGACGCTGCGCTATCTGCGTACCTTCGCGCTCACGGCGAAGATCACCGGCGCCGGCGTCAGCGAATTTGCCGGTTTTGCCGAGGAAATCATCGAGCGCATTCGCTACGGCAGCGATCAGGTCGAAAGCTTCGCGGCCAAACTGGCCGGCCTTTCCCAGCAGCTGAAGCCCGCCGCGGTGCGCGGCCAGCAGATCCTGGCGAGTTACCGCGATCTCGTGCCGAAGATCGCCGGAGAACTGGAGCGCGGCGCGGCTCAACTGACGGAGCATCATCGCCAGCTTGCCGTGGCGGCGCAGTCGGTGCGCAAGCTCGCCGGCGCGGTGCAGACCAAACTCGCGACCGTGCTTTCGGCGATGCAGATCGGCGACATCACCCGCCAGCGCATCGAGCACTGCCAGTCCAGCCTTGCGGTCATCGACGACTATCTCGAAAGCGGTGCCGGCCGGGCGCTCGGCAGTGATCAGCGCGCAAGGCTGCGGGCCTGTGTCCTCAGCCTGGTTTATCGCCAGCTTGACCAGACGCGCGTGGATTTCAAGCGCGATACGGCCAAGATCGTCTCCACCGTCGGCAGCTTCAATGCGGACATCTCGGCGATCCTCTCCCTGCGCAAGGGAATGAATGACGACGAGGGCACGGGCAACAGCGTGATCCGTCAGCTGGAGACCAATATCGCGAGCGCCCAGGACGTTGTCAGGACGGTGACCTCAGCCGCCAGCGAGTCCGATGAACTGAGCCGCAGCACGGGTCTTATCGTTCGTGAATTGCTCGACGGGATCGAAATCGTCCGGGTCGTGCGAACCGACATCCAGTATATGGCGCTCAATACCAACCTTCGATGCAGCCGCATCGGGGAAGAGGGCCGGGCCATCAATGTGGTGACCTCCGAGCTGCGGGCCTTCGCGGGCCAGATGGACGAAAGCGCCGAGAGCATCATGGTGCGACTGCACCGGCTCGAGGAATTCGCCGGCGCCCTGGCCGGCGGGGCGGAGGCGTCGGACGATGGGGACGTCGACCTCTACCAAGGCCTCGCCGCCGCCCTCGACGATATTCGTCAGGCCGCCGACCGGATGGAGGAAAGCCTGACGGCTGTCGACCGACAGGGGCAACAGGCTGTCCAGCAGATGGAGACGACTATCCGCAAGCTCGATTTCCAGGCTGAACTTGGTGACATTCTCGAGTCTTGCGCGGAGCAGATCGGGCGAGACGCGCCATCGGCCATCCCGGATACTTCCGATATCGAAGGGCCGATGAGCGAGATCGGCGCAAGCATCGGACGGCTTTACACGATGGCCGCCGAGCGCGAATTGCATGCCGCGATCTTCGGTGCGGCGCCGGCTCCGGCGGTGAGTCAGGTCGGTGCCGGTCTGTCGGTTGTGCCGACATCCGACGAAGAGCTTTTCGACGACGCGCTGTTCTGAGAGCAGACCAACGCGTGCGAAGCCAGGCGGGTAGGATCGCGAGATCTGGCTGAGCAGGCTTGTGCGCACGCCGCTTGCGTGTAAATCCAGGGACACTTGAAATTGCGCGCGATCGTTGGTGGTATCGCGCGCCATGCCGGTTTCTGGAGGGGAGAATATGCAGATTGCCATCGTCACGGTGTCGGATCGGGCCAGCAGCGGGGAATACGAGGATCTGAGCGGTCCGGCGATCGAGGCATGGCTGAAAGAGGTGGTCACCTCGCCTTACGAGACCGTCAAGCGGGTCATTCCGGACGGTGTCGCTTCGGTTCGCGATACGCTGATCGCATTGTGCGACGAGAGCGCCGTCGATCTGATCCTCACCACTGGCGGGACCGGCCCTTCGCCGCGTGACGAGACGCCGGAGGCAATGCGCGAGGTGCTGATCAAGGAGCTTCCGGGCTTTGGCGAACAGTTGCGTCGCGCCAGCCTCGAACAGACCCCGACCGCGATCCTGTCTCGCCAGACGGCGGGCACCCGTGGCAAGACGCTGATCATCAATCTGCCGGGCAAGCCAAGTTCAATCCGCTTCAGCCTCGATGTGATTTTCGCCGCCGTTCCCTATTGCCTCGACCTGATCGGCGCCGGGCGGATCGAGACGGATCCGGCCAGGATCAAGGCTTTCCGGCCGGCGCAGTGAGGGGTCGCGCGGGCAAGGGGCGGGTGCGAAAAGCGCCGATTTCATGTTTGATATGGAAGCATCCATCGGGCGGCCATTTTTTCCCGCCATTTGCAGGCGCGACGGATAGCGTCGAGCCGCATGACAGGGTTTGGGGGCTTGCCGTTCGATGCGGGAAGGATGTAGGCCCTCAGGCCAGGTGGGGGCCTTCCGGTTTCGGGTCGCCTCACAAGGGTTTGAGCGTCCGGGCGTCGGGCGCGGGGAAAAGGAACGTAGCATGAGCAGAAAAGTTGTCATCGCCTCGGGCGTCCGTACCGCCATCGGCGACTTCGGCGGTTCCCTTGCCGGGATCTCGCCTTGTGATCTCGCCGCCAGCGTCGCCCGCGAGGCTATCGCCCGGGCCGGCATATCGGCGGACGACATCGGTCAAACGGTGTTCGGCAATGTCATCCATACCGCGCCTGAAGACATGTATATTTCCCGTGTCGCGGCGATCCGGGCCGGCGTGCCGGACACAGTTCCGGCGCTGACGCTCAACCGTCTGTGCGGCTCAGGTTTGCAGGCCATCGTCACCGCCGCCGAGCAGATCATGCTCGGCAATGCCGACATCACGCTTGCCGGCGGCGCCGAAAGCATGAGCCGTGCCGGCCATCTGCTGACCCAGGCGCGCCATGGCCAGAAGATGGGCGACACTGTTGCTGTCGATATGATGATCGGGGCGCTGACCGATCCGTTCGGCAATGGCCATATGGGTATCACCGCCGAGAACATCGCCGAGCGCGGCGGCATCGATCGCGCGGCGCAGGATGCCTTCGCCCTCGAATCCCACAAGCGTGCGGCTGAGGCGATTGCCGAGGGCCGCTTCGTCGAGCAGATCCTGCCGCTTACCGTCAAGCAGGGCCGCAAGGAATTCGTCTTCGACACCGACGAGCATGTCCGTCCCGACGTCAAGCTCGAGGATATGGCCAAGCTTCGTCCGGCCTTCCGCAAAGACGGCAGCGTGACGGCCGGTAATGCCAGCGGCCTCAATGACGCAGGCGCCGCGGTCGTGCTGATGGAAGAGGGCGTGGCCAAGGCGCGCGGCGTCGAGCCGCTTGCCCGCATCGTCGCCTATGGCCTTGGCGGCGTTGCGCCGGAGGTCATGGGGCTTGGCCCTGTTCCGGCAACCCAGCAGGCTCTCTCGCGGGCCGGCCTCACGGTTTCCGATCTCGATGTGATCGAATCCAACGAGGCTTTCGCGGCGCAGGCCTGCGCCGTCTCGCAGCAACTCGGCTTTCCGGCGGACAAGGTCAACCCGAATGGCGGCGCGATCGCGCTCGGCCATCCGGTCGGCGCTTCGGGTGCCGTCATCCTGATCAAGACGATGTATGAACTGAAGCGGACCGGCGGCCGTTATGGTCTGGCCACCATGTGCATCGGCGGCGGTCAGGGGATCGCCGTGATCATCGAGAATCCGGCGCACGGCTGAGCCGGGTTCCGGCGCGGCAGCCGCCAAAGGTCTGGCTGTCGCTTCCAGCATCGACCCAGGGGAGGAGTGGTTCATGCGCATTGATGGCAAGGTCTTTATCGTGACGGGAGGCGGCTCCGGGCTCGGGGCCGCGACGGCGCGGATGCTGGTTTCGGCCGGCGCGCGGGTTGTGATCGCCGATGTCAACGATAAAGCCGGTTCGGCGGTGGCCAGCGCGCTCGGAGCGCCTGCGCTTTTCCAGCGGACCGATGTCACCAGTGAGCATGACGGCATTGCCGCCGTCAGCCTTGCTCTTTCGTCGTTCGGCCACCTGCACGGACTGGTCAATTGCGCTGGCATCGTGCCCGGCGAAAAAGTGCTCGGTCGCGAAGGGCCGCATCGGCTCGACAGTTTCGCGCGGGCGGTGTCCATCAATCTGGTCGGCACGTTCAACATGATCCGTCTTGCCGCCGAGGCGATCGAGAGGGAACCCCCCGACGTCGAAGGCGAGCGCGGAGTGATCGTCAGCACGGCCTCGGTCGCCGCTTTCGAGGGGCAGATCGGACAGGCGGCTTATGCGGCCTCAAAAGGTGGTGTCGCGGCGATGACGCTGCCGATCGCCCGTGAACTTGCGCGTTTCGGCATCCGGGTCATGGCGATCGCACCCGGTATTTTCGAGACGCCGATGCTGGCCGGCCTGCCGCAGGAGGTTCAGGACTCGCTTGGTAAGAGCGTGCCGTTTCCCCCGCGTCTCGGGCGGCCGGAGGAATATGCCGCGCTGGTGCGGCACATCTGCGAGAACAGTATGTTGAACGGGGAGGTGATCCGGCTCGACGGCGCCTTGCGCATGCAGCCGCGCTGAGGTGGGCCTGCGGGCTCGGCCATCCGATCGGCGCTTGGGCAACTGCGAGCGCGGTCGGAACACTGTTGATCTGTCTCCGACAAAACTGAGGGGTTGCGGTTCCACCGCATCCCCGGCTACTGGTCGCCTCCGGCAAAACGGGGACAGACCGCAGGTGCGCATGAAATCGGACAGAGCGGGCTATCTTTTTGCCCTGGCGACCTATGTGATCTTTGCCAGCCAGGACGCCATTTCCAAGCATCTCGGCCAGACCTACTCTCCGGTGATGATCACGATGATCCGCTACTGGGCCTTCGGCGCGTTCGCCGTGGCGCTCGCCATGCGCGCGCCGGGTGGGCTCAGGGTGGCGGTGAAATCGAGCCGGCTGTGGTTGCAGATCTTTCGCGGCGTGCTGCTGGCAACCCAGATCGCTACCGCGATCTTCTGTTTCTGGCTGGTCGGGCTTGCCCATTCCCAGGCGATCTTCGCCGCGACGCCGCTGCTGGTGGCGGCCCTTTCCGTGCCGGTGCTCGGTGAGCATGTCGGATGGCGGCGCTGGCTGGCGATCGGCGCCGGTTTCATTGGTGTGCTGGTCATCCTCAAGCCCGATGCCGGAATCTTCGATCCGGTCCTGCTGCTCGCCGTCCTGAATGCCTTCATGCTGGCGGGCTATGCGCTCGCCACTCGCCTCGTCGCACGCAACGATCCTCCAATGACGAGCTTCTTCTACATCGGCGTGGTTGGCGCGGTGGCGATGACTTTCGTTGGTCCGTTCTTCTGGGAGCCTATGGCGCGCGCCGATTGGGGGTGGATGGCAGCCTTGTGCTGCACCGGGATGGTCAGTCATTATTGCCTGATCAAGGCGCTCGATCATCTCGACGCAGTGCTGGTGCAGCCATTCAGCTATCTGCATCTGGTGATGTCCTGCTTCATCGGTGTCCTGCTGTTCGGCGAGGTACTCGGTAGCAATGTCGTGATCGGCTCGCTGATCGTCGTTGGTGCCGGCGTCTTCACCGTCTGGCGCGAAATCCGGGCCAAGCGGATCGCCGCGGTAGCTGGCGGCTAGTGTCCCGGCAGGTCGGGCACGCTTGCATGAACCGGCAGTGGGCCGCTGGGCCATGTCGTCAGTCTGGTCATGTCACCGAGGTTCGATTTTCTTTCGGTTTTCCGATCTTCTTGTTGCGCTGCGAAACTCTGAGGATATCCACAATATAACAAAAGCTTGTTCAAGATGCAGCGAAACTGCGGCAGAATCTCTCTTTACAAGTGTGCAACAACGGATAAGACGAAGGGAGTGTGCCGCTGGGAACGGCTTTCAGGCGGGGTGTGCAAGCGCTTCGAGTGCCTGTTTGCCCGAGCCCGGGGGCTCCAGCTTTCGTGGCTTATGTCACGGGCATGACAGTCATGGCGCGATTTTTGGGGCGCGCCGTTTTATGATCGAAACCAGCGTCATCGGCCTCGCCGAGAGAACGCGAAGGGGAGAATGCCATGAAGTACAAGTTCGGTTTTGCCGCAGCAGCTCTGCTGGCGGCCACTTTCCTTTCCAGCGCCGCAAGCGCCAAGACTTTCGTTTATTGCGCGGAAGGCTCGCCCGAAGGTTTCGACCCCGGCATGTACACCGCCGGTACGACATTCGATGCTTCGGCGCATCCGGTCTATTCGCGTCTGCTCGAATTCGTTCCGGGCACGACCAAGCCGGAAGCCGGTCTTGCTGAAAGCTGGACCATTTCCGACGATGGCATGGAATATACCTTCAAGCTGCGCCCAGGCGTTAAGTTCCATACCACCGACTTCTTCACGCCGACCCGCGAACTCAATGCCGATGACGTGATCTTCTCGCTCGAGCGCCAGATCAAGGCCGATCATCCGTGGGCACAGTATGTCGCCGGCACGTCTTGGGAATATGCAGCCGGCATGGGCTTCCCGGAACTGATCAAGTCGATCGAGAAGGTCGATGACCTGACCGTCAAGTTCGTGCTCAACCGGCCTGAAGCACCGTTCCTCGCCAATCTCGCGATGCCGTTCGCCTCGATCCTTTCCAAGGAATATGCCGACAGCCTCGAGAAGGCCGGAACGAAGGAACAGCTGAACCAGAAGCCGGTCGGCACCGGTCCGTTCACCTTCGTCGGCTACCAGCAGGACGCCGTCATCCGCTACAAGAAAAACGCCGATTACTGGGGTGGCGCACCGAAGATCGACGACCTCGTTTTCGCCATCACCACTGATGCCGCCGTTCGCTACCAGAAGCTCAAGGCCGGCGAGTGCCACCTGATGCCGTTCCCGAACGCAGCCGACGTTGAAGCGATGAAGGCTGATCCGAGCCTGACGGTTATGGAACAGGAAGGCCTGAACGTCGCCTACCTCGCCTACAACACGACCCAGGCCCCGTTCGACAAGCCGGAAGTGCGCAAGGCCCTCAACAAGGCCATCAACAAGAAGGCGATCATCGACGCCGTGTTCCAGGGCATGGCAGCTCCTGCCAAGAACCCGATCCCGCCGACCATGTGGTCCTACAATGACAAGGTCGAAGACGACACCTACGACCTCGACGCCGCCAAGAAGATGCTCGAGGACGCCGGCGTCAAGGACCTGTCGATGAAGGTCTGGGCCATGCCGGTTTCGCGTCCCTACATGCTGAACGCCCGCCGCGCTGCCGAAATCATCCAGGACGATTTCGCCAAGATCGGCGTCAAGGTCGAGATCGTTTCCTACGAATGGGCCGAATACCTCGACCGTTCGAAGGCCAAGGATCGTGACGGCGCCGTCATGCTCGGCTGGACCGGCGACAACGGCGACCCGGACAACTTCCTCGACACGTTGCTCGGCTGCGAAGCCATTGGTGGCAACAACCGCGCCCAGTGGTGCAACGAGGAGTTCAACACCCTGGTGAAGAAGGCCAAGGTCACATCCGACCAGGCCGAGCGCACCAAGCTCTACGAAGATGCCCAGGTCGTGTTCAAGCGCGAAGCGCCTTGGGCGACCCTTGACCACTCCCTGTCCGTCGTTCCGATGCGCAAGGAAGTCTCGGGCTTCGTTCAGAGCCCGCTTGGCGACTTCACCTTCGAAAACGTGGATATCGCCGAGTAACGGCCTGTCTTTGACAATTTTGCCGCGGGACAGCTTGCCTGTCCCGCGGCATTGCGTCAGGACAAACGTCAATGCGCGGCATCGCCGCGATCCTCCGGAAAGACGCTGTCATATCCGGCAAAATACGTCCGCTGCGTGACCAGCGGCTCCAGACCTCCAAGAATAACAACAGCAGGTCCATCATGTTTGGCTTTCTCTTGCGGCGGATTGCCGTTCTGATCCCGACGTTTATCGGGGTCTCCGTCATCGCCTTCGCCTTCATCCGGCTTTTGCCGGGCGATCCAGTCGCGTTGCTGTCCGGTGAGCGCGTGATGTCGCCCGAGCGGCACGCCGAGATCAGTGCCCATCTCGGTCTCGACCGACCCATCGTCGTGCAGTATTTCGACTATCTCGGCGGTGTCCTGACCGGGGATTTCGGCACGTCGATCGTCTCCAAGTCGCCCATTCTCGATCAGTTCCTGGCGCTGTTTCCGGCGACGGTCGAACTGTCGCTCTGTGCCATCATCATCGCCGTCGCGCTCGGTATTCCCGCCGGCGTCATCGCGGCGATCAAGCGCGGCTCCTTCTTCGACCAGTCGGTCATGGGCGTCGCCCTCGTCGGCTATTCCATGCCGATCTTCTGGTGGGGGCTGCTGCTGATGATCCTGTTCTCCGGCATCCTGCAATGGACGCCGGTTTCGGGCCGTATCTCGCTGATGTTCTTCTTTCCGCCGGTCACCGGATTCATGCTGATCGACTCGCTGCTGTCCGGGCAAAAGGGTGCCTTCGTCTCGGCGCTCAGCCATCTGGCGCTGCCATCGATCGTGCTGGCGACAATCCCGCTCGCAGTCATCGCCCGCCAGACGCGTTCGGCCATGCTGGAAGTCCTGTCGGAAGACTATATCCGCACCGCGCGCGCCAAGGGTCTTTCGCCGCTGCGCGTCGTCGGGCTGCATGCGCTCAGAAACGCCATGATCCCCGTCATCACCACGATCGGCCTACAGATCGGCGTCATGCTCGCCGGTGCGATCCTGACGGAAACGATCTTCTCCTGGCCGGGTATCGGCAAGTGGATGGTCGACAGTGTTTTCCGCCGCGACTATCCGGTGATCCAGGGCGGTCTCCTGCTGATCGCCGGCATCATCATGGTCGTCAATCTCATTGTTGATCTGCTCTACGGCCTGATCAACCCGCGCATCCGCCACTAGAAGGAGAAAATCCCATGGCCGATACCGCCAAAACACCAGTCTCCGCCGCGGCGCTGCGTCGCCAGATGCTGGCCGAATTCTGGTTCTACTTCTCCGAAAACCGCGGTGCGGTGATCGGGCTCGTCGTCTTCGTCGCGCTCGTGCTGATCGCCGTCTTCGCGCCGCTGATTGCGCCGCATTCGCCGTTCGAGCAGTATCGCGAAGCGACCCTGCTTCCGCCGTCCTGGCTCGAAGGCGGCAATTCCAGCTATCTGCTCGGCACCGATCCGGTCGGACGCGATATCCTTTCGCGCCTGATCTACGGCGCGCAGTACTCGCTGTTCATTGGTGTCTTCGTCACCACGCTGTCTTTGACCGGCGGCATTCTGGTCGGTCTGATCGCCGGCTATTATCGTGGCTGGATCGACACCGTGATCATGCGGCTGATGGACATCATCCTGGCTTTCCCCTCGCTGCTTCTGGCGCTGGTGCTCGTCGCCATCCTCGGCCCGAGCCTGACCAACGGGATGATCGCCATCGCGCTTACGTTGCAGCCGCATTTCGTGCGACTGACCCGTGCCGCCGTCATGACGGAGAAGAGCCGTGACTATGTGACCGCCGCCCGGCTTGCCGGCGCCGGCCCGTTCCGCCTGATGTTCCGCACCATCCTGCCGAACTGCATGGCGCCGCTGATCGTCCAGGCGACGCTGGCCTTCTCCAATGCCATTCTGGATGCGGCCGCGCTCGGCTTTCTCGGCATGGGCGCCCAGCCGCCGGCTCCGGAATGGGGTACGATGCTTGCTGAGGCGCGTGAGTTCATCCTGCGGGCCTGGTGGGTCGTCACCTTCCCGGGGCTCGCCATTCTGATCACGGTTCTCGCCATCAACCTGATGGGCGATGGCTTGCGCGACGCCCTCGATCCCAAGCTCAAGAGGTCCTGACATGGCGCTTCTCGAAATCGAAAACCTGACCGTCCAGTTCGAGACGGCCACCGGCTGGTTCAAGGCCGTCGACGGGGTCTCGCTCTCGGTTGAACCCGGCGAAGTCCTGGCGATCGTCGGCGAATCCGGTTCCGGCAAGTCGGTATCCATGCTTGCCGTCATGGGTCTTCTGCCGTGGACGGCGAAGATCACCGCCGACAAGATGCTGTTCCAGGGGCGTGACATCCAAGGCATTCCGGCCGCCGAGCGGCGCAAGCTGATCGGCAAGGACATTGCCATGATCTTCCAGGAGCCGGTCGCCAGCCTCAATCCGTGCTTCACCGTCGGCTTCCAGATCGAGGAAGTCCTGCGCATCCACATGGGTCTTGGCAGACAGGCGCGGCGCGAGCGGGCGATCGAACTGTTCAAGCTGGTCGGCCTGCCCGATCCGGCCGAGCGGCTCGGCCATTTCCCGCACCAGATGTCGGGCGGCCAGTGCCAACGCGTGATGATCGCCATGGCGATTGCCTGCAATCCGAAGCTCCTGATCGCCGACGAGCCGACCACCGCGCTCGACGTGACGATCCAGAAGCAGATCCTCGACCTGCTGATGACGCTGCAGACCGAGACCGGTATGGGTCTCATCATGATCACCCATGACATGGGCGTCGTCGCGGAGACCGCGGACCGCGTCATCGTGCAGTACAAGGGCCGCAAGATGGAAGAGGCCGACGTGCTCTCGCTGTTCGAGGCGCCGAAGAACGCTTACACCAAGGCGCTGCTTTCGGCCCTGCCGGAGAACGCCACAGGCGATCGCCTCACCACCGTCTCCGACTTCATGGCGGGCGCGGCAGCAGGAGAGAACGCATGACCGATACTGTTCCCATGCTTGAAATCCGCGACATCACGCGCGACTACCATGTGCCGACCGGCTTCCTGAAACCGGAGAAGGTTGTGCATGCGGTCAAAGGTGTGTCGTTCAAGCTCGATACCGGCAAGACGCTGGCGATTGTCGGCGAGAGCGGCTGCGGCAAGTCGACCCTTGCCCGCATCCTGACCTTCATCGACGAGCCGACCTCGGGCGAGTTGCTGATCGACGGCAAGATTGTCGATACCCGTCCGGGCCACCTGAGCGCCGAGATGCGCCAGAAGGTGCAGATCGTCTTCCAGAACCCCTATGGTTCGCTCAACCCGCGCCAGAAGATCGGCGACGTGCTCGGTGAGCCGCTGCTGATCAACACCAGGATGAGCGCGGCCGAGCGCCGTGAGCGCGCCAACGAGATGCTGGTCAAGGTCGGCCTCGGGCCGGAACACTATAACCGCTACCCGCATATGTTTTCCGGTGGCCAGCGCCAGCGCATCGCCATCGCCCGCGCTCTGATGCTGAACCCCAAGCTGCTGGTGCTCGACGAGCCGGTGTCGGCGCTCGATCTCTCGGTTCAGGCCCAGGTTCTCAACCTGCTCTCCGACCTGCAGGAAGAGTTCGGGCTGACCTATGTGTTCATTAGCCACGACCTTTCGGTGGTGCGCTACATCGCCGACGAGGTCATGGTGATGTATTACGGAGAAGCGGTCGAATACGGCACGCGCGATGCGGTATTCTCCGATCCTCAGCACGCCTACACCAAGACGCTGTTCGCGGCGACGCCGCGCGCCGACGTGGAGTCGATCCGCGCCCGCATGGCCAAGCGCGTCCGTCCGGCCGTTCGGGCGAGTTGATCGCGGACACGCGGACTGATACCCTTTCGGCCGCCCGGTTGGCTCCATGCTGCCGGGCGGTCGGCGTTTGGGGGCATGTTGAGAACAGTGGATATATGGCCCGGTCTTTGCTATTTGCGTCAGACAGTGAAACCGAGGCCGCAACAAGGTCATGACCCAGGCAATCGCCAGCAAGACGAAGCCACCGAAGGGGAAACCGGCGCTGCGCATCGGTTTCATTCTGGCGCGCAGTTTCACGCTCAGCGCGTTCTCGCTGTTTGCCGATGCGCTACGCCTCGGCAGTGACGTCGAGGATCGGTCGGGCCGGGTCAATTGTGATTGGGCGGTGCTCGGCAGCACGCGTAATTTCATCACTTCGAGCTGCGGTATTCAGGTAGCGCCGACCGCGCCGCTGGGCAATCCGAAGCAGTTCGATTACATCGCCGTGGTGGGCGGCCGGCTCAATGTTGCCGAGCCGATCGATCGCGAGGCGATCGCCTTTCTGAACGAGGCCGCTGCCGCCGGCGTACCGATCATCGGGGTTTGCACCGGCAGCTTCATCCTGGCGGAAACGGGGCTCCTCGACGGTCGCACGGCTTGCGTCAGCTGGTTGCATTATGTCGAGTTCCGCTCGCGCTTCCCCTTGATCGACGCAAGCTCGAAACACCTGTTCGTCGAGGACAATGGCCGGATCACCTGCGCCGGCGGGTCGAGCGTCGCCGATCTCGCCACCTATCTCATCCGTCGCCATGTCGGCGAGGCGGCCGAACGCAATGCGCTGGAGATCATGCAGATCACCCGCCGTCGTGATGCAAGCGAGATGCAGACGCGCAATCCGCTCGGGTCGACGCCGGTGCGCGACAAGCGCACCAACTTGGCGCTGATCATGATGGAGCAGCATATCGAGGATGTGGTCTCCATCGACGACGTTTCCGACGCTGTCGGCCTGTCGCGCCGTCAGCTGGAGCGGTTGTTTCGCACCGAATTCGGGGCCACGCCGGTTGCCATGTATATCCGCCTGAGGCTGGAACATGCACGGCGGCTCGTGGTGTTCACCGACAAGCCGCTGATCGACATCGCGCTGGAGACAGGTTTCGAAAATGTTTCCCATTTTATCCGCAAGTTCCGCAAGGAGTTCGCGATCACGCCGGTTGCCGCGCGCCGCCGACATGCGGCGGAAACCGATGCCTGAAAAGGCGGGCAGCTGGCGAAAACCAGCGACCTCGTTCTTCCCGCGATTGCCAGACACAATAGCCGTCGCCTGCCGCCAGAGAGAGGACGAAGGCGAGAGCGACAATGATCCCGTTCGGCTTGCTGGTTTTTTCACCGCGACCTGCAGCTGGTGGGTGGCCCGTCGGGCGTGAGATGGGACAGACCGCTGCTCTCAGATCCCCGGTGGCTTTGGCCATTGGGTGATGCCGCCGGTCCATGTTTCGAATAGTTTCGACAGCTTCAGCACCAGCAGATCGTCGAAGCGCGGACCGACGATCTGCAGGCCGATCGGCATGCCGTTTTTCGAAAATCCGCAGTTGATAGAGGCCGCCGGTTGTTCCGACATGTTCCACGGCACGGTGAAAGCAATGTGCTCGAACGGCTTTTCCGGGTCGTTGGTGGGCGAGGCCCAGTCGGCGGGATAGGAGACGATCGGGTTGGTCGGTGTCAGCACGGCGTCGACGGTGGTGAAAAGTCTGCCGCAGGTCTTGCGCATCTCGATGGTCTGGCCGAAGCCCTGCACTGCCTCGACACCGGTGACGTCGGCACCCTTTTCCGCCCATTGGTAGATATAGGGGAGGATCTTCGCGCGGCGCTCGTCGCTCAGGTTGCGGATGTCGCCCCAGAACTTGGCCCGCCAGAAGTTGTCCAGCCCGTCGAGCATGACGCGCGTCATCACCGGTTCGACTTCGAAGACGATCGCGCCGGCATCCTCGAAGCGTTTCGCCGCCGCCAGAACCGCGTCGCGGATTTCCGGCTCAAGGCTGATGCCGCAGCCGGCGTCGAGCATGACGCCGATTTTCATGCCGCGCACGTCGATGTCCTGATCCATCCAGTCGAAATCATTGGGTGGCAGGCTGGTGCCGTCGCGCCAGTCGGGCCGCGATAGTGTTGCCATGGAGACCGCCGCGTCATCGACGCATCGTGTCATCGGCCCGGCGCAGCGGCCGACATAATAGGGATCGACCGGAATGCGGCCGTGGCTCGGCTTGAAACCGAAGAGCCCGGTCCAGCCGGCGGGCAGGCGTACCGAGCCGCCGATGTCGGTGCCGATATGCAAGGGGCCGTAGCCCGCCGCGCCAGCCGAAGCGGCACCCGCACTCGAGCCGCCGGGATTCTGGCTGACGTCCCAGGGATTGCGGCTCAAGGGGTGGAAACTGGAAAGACCGGAAGACAGCATGCCGTAGTCGGGGCAGGTGGTCTTGGCGAAGATGACGGCGCCGTCCTCCTTCATCCGCGCGGCGATTGGCGCGTCCGTCTCGGCGGGAACGAGTTCGACCGCCGCCGTGCCGAGCGGCACCGGCAGGCCCTTGGTGGCGATCAGTTCCTTGAGCGTCACCGGGATGCCGTCGAGGGTGCCTTTCGGCGCGTCGCGCAGCCAGCGTTCCGTCGAAGCCCTCGCCTGGGCGCGCGCGCTTTCCGGGTCATAGGCATAGAGGGCGGCGACATGCGGTTCGAAGGCCTCGATGCGCGCCTCCACCGCCAGCCAGTATTCATAAGGTGAGAGGGTCTTCGCCCGGAAATTGGCGAGAAGGTCCCTGATGGTCAAATCCAGTAGATCGGTCATATCGGTTTTCCGTCTCTGCTTGCAATGAATGGGTTCTATGATCGGTGGTCAGACCGTGGATGGCGGTCGGGCGGCCATGTCCTCGGCCCGATGGCATGCGGCCTGCCGTCCCTTGATGATCGTCCTCAGTTCCGGTCGCTCACTGGCGCAGCGGTCGACCGCGAGTGGACAGCGGTTGCGGAAGGCGCAACCTTCGACCACGCCCAAGGGGGCGGGTGGCGGCGCGCGTTCGGAAGCGTCCGGCCGTCCGAACCGGTCGATGCTTGGCTCGGCATCCGCCAGCACGCGGGTATAGGGATGGAGCGGCTGCTCGAACACCGCATGCGCCGGTCCCGTTTCGACCAGTCGGCCGCGATACATCACCCCGACCCGGTCGGCGATGCAGTCGACCACGGCCAGGTTGTGGGTGATGAACAGGAAGGTCACACCGCGCTTCTCGCGCAGGTCCATCAGCAGGTTCAGCACCTGCGCCTGCACCGAGAGATCGAGCGCCGAGACGGCTTCGTCGGCGACCACCAGTTTCGGTTCGGTCACCAGCGCGCGGGCGATGGCGATGCGCTGGCGCTGGCCGCCGGAGAATTCATGCGGGTGGCGTTCGGCGTGTTCGGCCTTCAGGCCGACGCTTTCGAGCATGTCGACGACGCGGTCGCGAATTTCGGCGCGGCCGGGCTTTCGCGCCAGCACATGCAGCGGTTCGGCAATGATGCGACCAACCTTCTGGCGCGGGTCGAGCGAGCCGAAGGGGTCCTGGAACACCATCTGGAAGTTCTCGCGCTTGCGCATGAGGTGCTTCGGCGACAGTGAGAAGAGGTCGTCTCCGTCGAACAGGACATGACCGGAGGTCGGCTTGTCGAGCGCCATGACGAGCCGCGCCAGGGTCGACTTGCCGCAACCGCTCTCGCCGACCACGCCGAAGATCTCGCCGGCATCGACCGTCAGCGACACCGCGTCGAGGGCGCGGGTGTGGTGGGGTGCTCCGAACAGCGAATGACTGACATAGTCGCGGGACAAGGCACGAATATCGAGGAGAGGGGCTCTGTTCATTTGCCGTTCTCCCCTTCCATCGCCCGGATGCAGCGCACACCACGTCCGTCGGCAAGGGACGTCCAGGGTGGCCCGGCGCTGTCGCAGGCGTCGATCCGCTCCGGACAACGGTCGGAGAAGACGCAACCGGACGGCAGCCGATTGAAGCCAGGCACGGTGCCGCGAATGGTCGCGAGCCGCCCGCCGTCGCCGACCCGCTTCGGCACGGCGCTGATCAGACCGCGCGTATAGGGGTTGCGGGGCCGGGTCAGCACGTCGCGCGTCGGGCCTTCCTCCATCCGCCGGCCGGCATACATGACGATGGTGCGCCTGCACATGCGGGCGATCACGCCGAGATCGTGGCTGACGAGGATCAGCCCCATGCCGTATTCGCGGGCAAGCTCATCGAGAATGTCGAGCACTTCCGCCTGCACGGTGACGTCTAGCGCCGTCGTCGGTTCGTCGGCGATCATCAGCGCCGGTTTGAGCGCCAGCGCAATGGCGATGCCGACCCGCTGGCGCTGGCCGCCGGACATTTCGTGCGGGTAGGTTTTCGCCCGCCGCGCCGCATCCGGGATCCGCACCTGGTCGAGCAGAACAATCGCATCGGCGCGGGCCTGCCGCCAGGACAGGCCGCGATGCCAAACGAGGCCTTCGGCGATCTGGTCGCCGATGGTCATGGCCGGATTGAGTGCCGTCATCGGCTCTTGGAAGATCATGCCGATGCGGTTGCCGCGGATTTCGCAGAGCCGATCCTCGGACACGGCGAGCAGGTTCTCGCCCTCGAGGGCGATCGTGCCGCTCGCCTCGGCAACACCGGGCAGGAGCCCCATGATCGCCAGTGACAGGAGTGACTTGCCGGAGCCGCTTTCACCGACCACTCCGAGCGTGTCGCCGGCTTCGAGGTCGAAGGCGACGTCGGTGAGGATCGGCATGCGGCTTCCATCGCCCAGACGAACCGAGACGGAGAGATCGCGCACGGACAGGAGTGGGGTGGGGGGCAGCGTCGATCGATCCTCTGCCTGCGGGTTGCTCGTGTGATCTGGTGTCATCACATCCGCCCCTTTTCGCGTGGGTCGAGCAGGTCGCGCAGACCATCCCCCAGCATGTTGAAACCAAAGACGGTCAGCGCGATCGCCAGTCCCGGCAGGATGGCGAGCCATGGCGCGATCGCCAGATAGGTCTGGGCGTCGGCCAGCATGCGGCCCCAGGTCGGCGCAGGCGGCGGCATGCCGAGACCAAGGAAGCTGAGGCCCGCCTCAGTCAGGATCGCCAGGCCGAGCTGTATCGTCGCCTGGACGATGATCTGGTTGGAGATGTTGGGCAGGACATGTTCCACGGTGATGAGGAACTGCCCCTTGCCGGCGCCTCGGGCGGCGAGCACATAGTCGCGCGACCAGATCTGTTGGGCGGCACTCGCCGTCACGCGGGCGAAAACCGGCACCATGAAGACGGCGATGGCAATGATCGCGGTAAACCGGCCGGAGCCCATCAGCGCGCCGAGCATCATGGCCGAGAGGATCGGCGGCACAGCGAAGATCACGTCGTTGGCGCGCATGACGAAGGCTTCCGTCAGTCCTCTGCGGGCAGCGGCGAGCACGCCTAGCGCGGTGCCGAGGGCACCACCGAGGGTTACGGCGGCCGCCGCCGTCGACAGCGAGTTCCACGCGCCGACCATCAGCATGGAGGCGATGTCGCGACCGAACTGGTCGGTGCCGAGCAGGCCGTAGGCCAGCGGCGGTTTCAGCTTGTGAATGATCTGCATCTTGGCCGGCGGCAGCGGTGTCCAGACGAGCGACACAAGGGCGATGGCCAGCAATGCCAGGATGATCGCGCCGCCGATCGCCAGATTGGGTCGGCGCACGATCAGCCAGGGGCGGTAGGCTGTGGAGGCCGTCTTTTTGTCTTCTACGGGTGCGTTCATCGGCTGCCTCCCCTCAGGCGTGGGTCGAGCATCAGGTAGGAGAGGTCGACGAGGAAGTTCATGATGATGACCAGACCAGCGAAGAACAGCACGACATCCTGCATGACGATGACGTCGCGCTGGGTCAGTGCCTGATAGGCGAGCCGGCCGAGACCGGGCAGGTTGAAGACGTTCTCGATCAGGATCGCGCCGGCGATCAGGAAGGTGAATTGCAGGCCGAGAATGGTGATCACCGGCACCAGCGCATTGGGAACGGCATGGCGCCAGAGCGCGGCGCGGCGCGGCAGGCCTTTGGCGCGGGCGGTGCGGACGAAATCCTCGTGCAAGACCTCGAGCACCGAGGAACGGGTAACGCGGGTGAGCACTCCCGCCTGCGGCAGGGCCAGAGCGATCGCCGGCAGCAAAAGCGCGCGCAGGCCAGGAAACAGACCTTCATTCCAGCCGGGAAAACCGCCGGCGGGCATCCAGCTGAGCGAGATCGAGAACGTGAGAATGAGCAGCAGCGCGACCCAGAAACCGGGAACGGCGATGAACAGTTGCGACAGCACGCTCGCCAGATAATCGAAGGCGGAATTGCGTTTGGCCGCAGACGCGACACCGAGCGGTATGGCAATCACCACGGAGATGATGATCGCCATCACGGCGAGCGGCAGCGTGACCGCCAGCCGCTCGGCCATCAGGCCCGCAACCGGCACGCCATAGGTATAGGAGGTCCCGAGATCACCGGTCAGCAATCCGCCCAGCCATTGCGCATAGCGCATGAGCAGGGGCTGATCGAGGCCTAGCTCATGGCGCAGCGCGGCAAGCGTGTCGGGGCTTGCGGATGTGCCCAGCATGATGGCGGCGGGATCGCCGGGCAGAACGTCCATGACGACGAAGATCAGGGCGGAAACCGCCGCGAGCGTCAGCACGAGACTGCCGAGCCTTCGGGCAAGGAGCGTCAGCATGGGCGTTTTCTCTTCCCGCTCTGCTTGTTGTTTGCCTGCGCGCCCCCGGTTTGCGCGGCAAGGCCAGGCTCGGAGCGTGTCAGGGCAATGACCCGGCCGCCGACCGGCACCGTGATCAGCGAAAGACAGCCGCAGCCGATCTCCCCCCGGAAGGGAGAGATGCCCGGCAGGGCGGAGAGGAATGTCATGCTCATAACCTATCTCGCAAGGAACAGAAGATCAGCGCGGCGTGCGCTCAGTCCTCAATCCTCCCAATAGACGTCCGTCAGGACATTCGACGGGATCGGTTCGTTTTCCCACAGGCCCTTCAGCTTCTTGTCCCATATGCCGAGCTTTGGCATGACGAAGAGGAAGAGCGCCGGAACGTCCTCGGCGAGGATCGTCTGGGCCTCGCCGTAGAGCTTGTCCTGCTCGGCTATGTCGGAGGTCGCCTCGATCTTCTTCAGGGTGTCGGCGAAGGCCGGGTTCTTGTAGCCGAAATAGTAGGGATCGCGGGCGTAGATGTCGATGTCCATCGGCTCGGCATGGGCCACGATGGTCATGTCGAAGTCGTGGCCCTTGAACACGTCCTGCACCCATTTGGCCGGGAATTCGGTGGGTTCGATGTTCATCGTCACGCCAATGTCGGCAAACAGCGCCTGCATGACCTGGGCCGAGCGTGGCGCATAGGCCATCTGCGGCGTCTTGATGGTGAAGGTGAAGCCGTTCGGATAACCGGCCTCCGCGAGCAGCGCCTTGGCCTTCTCCGGGTCGTAGGCATAGGTGCCGGTCAGATCGATGTAACCGCGGTCGTTCGGCGTGTAATGGCTGCCGATCGGTGTGCCGTAGCCGGACCACGCGCCGTCGACGATCACCGAGCGATCGAGCGCCATCATCAGCGCCTGACGCACGCGCTTGTCGTCGAAGGGTTTGCGCTGGTTGTTCATGCCGGCGACGACCTTGAGCTCGGTATTGCCGATCACGGTCGCAAGTTTCTCATCGTCTTTGAAGGTCTCGACCAGTTCCGGCGCCCCGAATTCGGGGAAAGCGTCGACATCGCCCGACTTGAGCGCGGCGGCCTGGGCCTGCGGATCGGCGATGAAGCGGAAGGTGATCTTGTCCAGCTTCACCTTGACGTCTTTGTTCCAGTAGTCGGGGTTGGCGGCCAGTTCGACCTTGTCGCCCTTGGCCCAGTTGACGAACTTGAATGGCCCGGTGCCGATCGGCGTGGTCTTGTCGTCGGCCGCACTCTTGCTGCCGACGATCACCGATGACGGCCAGCCGAGCCAGTAGAGCAAGCTGCCGGCCGGTTCCTTCAGCTTGAGCACCAGCGTTGCGGCGTCCGGTGTCTCGATCGTGTCGATGGCGGCGAAGAACCGCTTTTGCGGATTGACGCTGTCGGCACCGCGGGCTCGCTCCAGCGAAGCCTTGGCGACGGCGGAATCGAAGAGTTCGCCATCATGGAATTTCACGCCGTCCTCGAGCTTGAACGTATAGGTCAGCCCGTCTGCGGAAATCTCCCAGCTTGTTGCCAGCTGTGGCTTGATCTTGCCGTCGCGGTCGATGGTGACGAGACCTTCGAAGATGTTCTGCCATGTGACCTGGCCGATGGCCACCGGTGCGGCGATCGTCGGGTCGAGCCCGGTCGGCTCGATGGCCATGCCGAGCGTCAGATCCGTTTGGGCGGCCAGTGCCGGGCTCGAGAAAATCACGGCCACGGTGGCGGCAAGGCCGAGCGCGAAATCCCTGAGAGAGTTGGGCCTGGCGGCAAGCATTGCATTGGTCATTGAAATTCCCCTGTTCCTGGCGCTCGTTGTGGTCGACATGTTAGCCGATGGCGCATTGCAAAAAATACTGTCATCTTGCCGGCGCGCACACAATGCGGTTTTTTGTGTGCCCCGTGTAGCGAAAAACGCTACGCGGTCTTGCCTTTGTTCCCCGGCATGGCCTCTCGCATGAAGCGGTCGATGGCGTCGGTGAGCTTGGCGGCGGCAAAGGAGAGCTGCCGGTCGGCAGCGATGCAGAGATCGATCGGCGTGCGGATCCCCTTGCCGCCAGCGATCGGGATCGCCACCAGCTGGCCGGCCCGGCATTCCCTAAGCACGGTGAGCGCCGGCAAAAGCGTGACGGCGGCGCCGCGCAGCACGAGCTCCTTCTGCATGTCGAGCGAACTCGTGACGAAGACCGGGTCGAGTGTCAGCCCGGCGGATTTGAACAGCGCATCGAAGGCCAGTCTGGCGCCGAAGGACTGGTCGGGAACGGCCAGCGGATAGGTGGTGAGCTGGGCGATCGTCAGCTCGGCATGGCTTGCCGCAGGATGATTGGCGGCGGCGATCACGTCGTAGACGATCTCGGCGCGCAGCCGCACGCGGGTGCCCGACTGCGCCTCGGAAAACAGCGTGACGGCAATATCGGCCTCGGCATTGGCGACCGCCTCGATGGCGGCTCGGGCGGAGGCGATGGTCACGGAAAAGCGGATATTGGGATATTTGAGGCTGAAATCGGCGAGCGCCGGGGCGAGCAGATTGGCCACTGTCGCGCCGCTGGCGAAAATGCTGACATGGCCGCGTTTCAAGCCCTCGAGATCGTCGATCAGCTGGCGGACATGATCGAGTTCGCGCAATGTCTTGCCGGCGCGGGCGGCCAGTAATTCGCCGGCCGATGTCAGCCGCACGCCCCGGCTGGAGCGTTCGATCAGCGCCGTGCCGAAATAGTGCTCCAGCTGGTCGATCTGGCGCGAAAGCGCCGTCGGCTGGATGTTGAGCTTGTCGGCGGCGCCGCGAATAGAGCGCGCGCGTACCAGTTCGTCGAAATAGATCAGCGCCCGGATCTGCATCTGTGTTCTTGCCGCCTTGGTCTTGTCCTGGCCGAACGCCGGCCGGCGGCGAAAACCGTAAGCGGAGCGATGAAGCGAGACAAGCCCCGCCTATTTGCCGGAGCGGGCGGAAGGCGAAGGTCGGACGGCCGGCCTGACGCGCTGTCCGGCGATCGATTTCGGTGTTGGGGAGGATCTGTCCGCCATCGGCATCATGCCGGCTCGTCCGCCCAGTCGGTTCCGGCGATCGCGTCGCGCTGTAGCAGCCATCTGGCGGTCGCATCACCGGCCCATTGCGCCGCCTCCGCCAGGCCGGCACCGCCGATCAGGGCATGCAGGATGGCGGCGCTGAAACTGTCGCCGGCACCGATCGTATCGCCTGTCGAGACCGGGTGGGGGATGTGGACGTCTTGACGCTTCCCACCGTCGAACAGGGTGATCTCGTGCGGTCCGTCGGTCAGGGCCAGTTGCTTCAGACGGCTGCCTCCAATCCGGCTTGCCGCCTGCCAGATTTCCTCAAGACCCTGACCCGGAAAGTCGGCCTTGGAGCCGACCATCACGTCGGCGGGTCTTGGTGTCGGATTGCCCAAGGGAAACTGCGAGACCACCAGCCGCGCCTTATCAAGCGACTGGACGATATTGTCGCACAGGTGGGCACCATTGACGTAGAAGGCTTCCCCCTTGATCGGCGCCGAAAGCGAGAAGCTGCGGCTGATGCGCTTTTGGCTCGACAGGATGGTCCGTTCGCCATTGGGCTCGAGCAGAATGTCGGCGCATTCGGTCTCGCCTTTGGCGATGTCGACATGGGTGAGGTCAAAGTGTCGGGCCGTCAGGGCATCCAGAGCCCAGCGTCCGAGGCGGTCGTCCCGCAGCGTCGCGACGAGGCTTGCCGAATGCCCGAGGTCCATCAGTCGTCGCGCGGTGTAATATCCCCCACCGCCCAGCCGCACACGCCGGTCCGACCAGGAGATCCGGGCGCCGGACCGCAAGGGCCCGTTCAGCCGCCAGATGCGGTCGTGGTTGATGTGGCCGATAACGATGATCGAGCCGCTTGCCGCCGTGAGGGAAGTGCGCATGCCGTACCGATGCCTTCTGCGTTCGTGGTTTCGCGCCGCCTTGCCGGTTTCTCCGGGGAGAGGGCCGCGACCGATCCCATTTCTTGACCAAGGGGCAGACGTTCGCAAGGGAAATGGCAAAGAGCGGGCGGCTGGCTGGACCCTGTGCCCTTGCATCGACTGAAACGAAAACGCCGCCCGGTGCGAAGGGGCGGCGTCTGTTTCGTGTGGGTGAGGACTTCAGTAGACGACTTTGACCGCCGTCTTCTGCTCCACTGCCTTGATCGCTGCATCGGCGAGTGCCAGCGCGATCAGACCATCCTCGGCCGAGGGCGAAAGCGGTGTGCCTTGCTCCAGTCCATCGATGAAGGCCGAAATCTCGGCGGCATAGGCGGCGGTGTAGCGGGTCATGAAGAAGTCGTGCAGCGGCGGGCGTGTATAGCCGTCCTTGGTGGCGACCTCGATCGAGACCGGGCGCTGGTTCTCGGCCGAGACAGCGCCGAGTGAACCGTGTGCCTCGATGCGCTGGTCGTAACCATAGGATGCCCGGCGCGAGTTGGAGATGATCGCCTGTCGACCGCTCTTCGTGGTGAGGATCAGGCTTGCCGAGTCGTAGTCGCCAAGCTCGCCGATCTTCGGGTCGACCAGCACGGAGGCGGAGGCCATCACGGTGTCGATCTCCTCGCCGAGCAGGAAGCGTGCCATGTCGAAGTCATGGATGGTCATGTCGCGGAAGATGCCGCCCGAGACCTTGATATATTCGGCGGGTGGTGGGCCGGGGTCGCGGCTGATGATGGTGACCATCTCGACCTTGCCGATCGTCCCCTTGTCGATCTCCTTGCGCACGGCCTGGAAATGTGGATCGAAGCGGCGGTTGAAGCCGAGCATGACCTTGCCGCCGACCTTGCGCACTGTCTCCAGGCAGGCGCGGGCGCGCTCGACGTCGAGATCGATCGGCTTTTCGCAGAAGATCGCCTTGCCGGCCCTGGCGAAACGCTCGATCAGGTCGGCATGGGTGTTGGTCGGCGTGCAGATGATGACCGCGTCGATGTCCTTGTCGGCCTCGATCTCGTCGATCGTCTTCACAGCCGCGCCCGAGGCTTCTGCAATCGCTTTGGCAGCCTCGGGAAAGGCGTCCGCGACGGCGACAAGTTTCGCCCGTCTGTCTTCGGCGATCGCGCGCGCGTGCACCTTGCCAATTCGGCCGGCGCCCAAAAGAGCCAATTTCGTTACCATGATTCTCTCTCCTCCCTTGGTCACCTTGCCGAAACGGCCTCAAGCGCCCTAGACACTGTTTGCGCCAGCCACTCTCCTGCCGCCCCATTATGTCTAAACGGGCTTGGGCAGGGACAGGCTCGAATGAACGCTCCAAAACTCCATTTGGAATATACGTTCTATTTTGCTAGATTGCGATATTGTTTGTGTCAAGCGACAATGCGGAAAGGACAGTCATGACGGACACCGGCGGGCCAACCAGCATCAAGGCCTTCGAGGAGCGGCTGCTGGAAGTGTCGGAAAACCTGCCGAAGCGACTGCGCCAATGCGCCGACTATGTCGCGGCCAACAAGGATCGGATCGCGGTGTCGACCGTCGCCGAAATGGCGGAAGGCGCGGGCGTCCAGCCCTCCGCCTTCATGCGCTTCTGCCAGATCCTCGGCTTTTCCGGCTTTTCCGAAATGCAGAAGCTGTTTCGCGATTCCTTCGTCGGCGGCTGGCCGGACTATTCGACGCGTCTTCAACACATTCGCGAGCTGGGCGAGGGCAGCCCGACCGCTTTGTTGGCCGAATTCGTCGAGGCCGGCCGTACCTCGCTGGAGGGGTTGCTGAAATCCGTCGAAACACCGCTCTTGGAACGCGCGGTGGAAGTGCTCGCGGGCGCCGGGATGATCCACATCATCGGCCTGCGCCGTTCCTTTCCGGTGGCGAGCTACATGGCCTATGCGCTGGAGAAGATGAATGTCCCGGCCATGTTGCACAGCGCGGTCGGCAAACTGGAAAACCATCACGCGATCCGTCCGGGCGATGTGCTTCTGGCTATCACCTTTTCGCCCTATTCGGCCGAGACCATGGAGCTGGTCGAGGACGTCGCGAAGGAGGGCATTCCAATCGTTGCCATCACCGACACGATCGTCAGCCCCTTGCGCAAGTTCGACGCCATTACGCTTTCGGTCTCGGAAGTCGATTTCGGCGCCTTCCGCTCCCTGTCGGCGACGTTATGCCTTGCCATCACGCTCTCCGTCGCAGTCGGAACAGCGCGACAGGATAATTGAATATTTGTATTGAAAGTTCTAAAAATAGAATTTAAAGTCCATTCCAAGAGGAAGGGATGCGGCGGTTTCGCTGTGTCCCGAAGGAATGGACGGCGAGGCAAGCGACCCGCCGCCTGAAGGGAGGTTCGCTTGGCAAAACTCGATCTGATCACGATCGGACGCTCGTCGGTCGATCTCTACGGCGTGCAGGTCGGCGGTCGGCTCGAGGACATGGCGTCCTTCAACAAATATATCGGCGGTTCGCCGACCAATATCGCCGCCGGGACGGCCCGGCTTGGGCTGACGTCGGCCGTGCTGACGCGCGTCGGCGATGAGCACATGGGCCGCTTCATCCGTGAGCAGTTGGTGCGCGAGGGTGTCGACGTGCGGGGCGTGAAGACCGATCCGGAGCGTCTGACCGCCCTGGTTCTCCTCGGCATTCGCGACGAACACCAGTTTCCGCTGATCTTCTACCGCGAGAACTGCGCCGATATGGCGCTGTGCGAGGAGGATGTCGATCCGGCCTTCGTCGGCGAAGCGCGCTGCGTGCTGGCGACCGGCACCCATCTTTCGCATCCGCGCACGGAGGCTGCCGTGTTGAAGGCGCTCAAGATCGCCCGCGAAGGCGGGGCGAAGACGGCGCTTGATATTGACTACCGCCCCAATCTCTGGGGTTTGGCCGGCCATGGGGCCGGCGAGAGCCGGTATATTGAATCCCTGGCGGTCACGACGAAGTTGCAGGCGACGCTTCATCTGTTCGACCTGATCGTCGGAACGGAAGAGGAATTCCATATCGCCGGCGGCACCACCGATACGATCGAGGCGCTGAAAGCCGTGCGCCGCGTGTCGAAGGCGGCGCTGGTGTGCAAGCGTGGCGCCATGGGCGCTGTGGTGTTCGAGGGGGCTATTCCCGACAGCCTTGACGAAGGACAGACCGGAGAGGGCTTTCCGATCGAGGTGTTCAATGTGCTGGGCGCCGGCGACGGTTTCATGTCCGGGCTGCTGAAAGGCTGGCTGACGGATGAGGACTGGCCGACCAGCCTGAAGCTCGCCAACGCCTGTGGTGCCTTCGCCGTCTCACGTCACGGCTGCACGCCGGCCTATCCAAGCTGGGAGGAGCTGCAATACTTCTTCAGGGTCGGCATCCGCAACAAGGCGCTGCGCAAGGACGAGGCGCTGGAGCAGGTGCACTGGTCGACCAATCGCACAGGCGACTGGTCGACGATGCGGGTCTTCGCTTTCGATCATCGTTTGCAACTCGAGGCCATGGCCGATGAGGCGGGCGTGGCCCGCGAGCGGATCGGCGCATTCAAGACGCTCTGCCTGAATGCGGCACTTAGTGTTGCCGGCGGGGCCCCCGGTTACGGAATCCTGTGCGACGGCAGACTTGGTCGTGATGCACTTTATGCGGCCAGCGGTTCGGGTCTCTGGATCGGCCGCCCGGTTGAATGGCCGGGTTCGCGTCCACTGACGCTGGAGCCCGAGATCGGACCGGATTTCGGCGGGCTGGTCGAATGGCCGGTCGAGGATGTCGTCAAGGTACTGTGCTTCTATCATCCCGACGACGCGCCTGAGGTGCGTGCCGAGCAGGAGGCGACCGTGCTCCGGCTGTTCGCCGCGGCCCGCCGCAACCGGCTGGAAATGCTGCTCGAGGTGATCCCCTCCAAGGTCGGTCCGACCGATGATGATACGGTCGCGCGGATCATCGAGCGTTTCTACGAGATCGGCGTCTATCCTGATTGGTGGAAGCTCGAACCGATGCGCACCGAGGCGTCCTGGGCCAATGCCTGCGCCGCCGTGGAACGCCACGATCCCTATACGCGCGGTATTGTCGTGCTGGGGCTCGATGCGCCGCAGGCGGAACTGGAGGAGAGTTTCGCACTCGCCGCCCGCTTCGAGCTGGTCAAGGGGTTCGCTGTCGGCCGGACGATCTTCGGCGAGGCGGCGCGCAAATGGCTTTCCGGCGCGATCAGTGACAAGCAGGCCGTGGAGGAAATGGCGCAGCGTTACCGTAGCCTCTGTTCCGTTTGGGACAAAGCGCGACAGACGGCGTGCGTCTAGGGAGAAAAGGCATGAAGACGGTGAGACTGACGGCGGCGCAGGCCATGATGCGCTACCTCGCCAATCAGATGAACGAGGATGGCGTTCCCTATATCGCCGGTGTCTGGGCGATTTTTGGCCACGGCAATGTCGCCGGTATCGGCGAGGCGCTTCACGGCGTCCGGGATCGGTTGCAGACTTTGCGCGGCCAGAACGAACAGTCGATGGCGCATGCCGCGATCGCCTATACGAAACAGTTGCGCCGGCGCCGTGCCATGGCGGTGACGTCATCAATCGGTCCGGGCGCGGCCAATATGGTGACGGCGGCAGCGCTTGCCCATGTGAACCGCCTGCCAGTGCTGTTCGTGCCGGGCGATGTCTTCGCCAATCGCGGCCCCGATCCGGTCCTTCAGCAGTTGGAAGACTTCGGCGACGGCACGATGACCGTCAACGACTGCTTCAAGCCTGTTTCTCGCTATTTCGACCGTATCATGCGCCCCGAGCAGCTTTTGACAGCGCTGCCGCGCGCCATGCGCACCATGACCGATCCTGCCGATTGCGGGCCGGTGACGCTGTCTTTCTGCCAGGATGTGCAAGCCGAGGCTTACGATTATCCCGAGAGCTTCTTTGAGCCAAAGGTTTGGCGCCAGCGCCGGCCGGAGCCCGACGCGCAGGAATTCGAGGCGGCGGTTGCGGCGTTGAAGGCGGCGAAAAACCCGGTCATCGTCGCCGGCGGCGGCGTGCATTTTTCCGGTGCGACCGAGACGCTGAAGGGCTTTGTTGAAAAGCACGGCATTCCGGTCGTCGAGACCCAGGCGGGTAAGTCGGCGCTCGCCTGGGATCATGAACAGAACTTCGGCCCGGTCGGCGTGACCGGTGCCGATTGCGCCAACACCATCACCGAGAAGGCCGATCTGGTGTTCGGCGTCGGAACGCGCTTCCAGGATTTCACCACCGGTTCCTGGGCGCTGTTCAAGAACCCGGATCGGCGTATCCTGGCCCTTAATGTGCAGGCCTATGACAGCGCCAAGCATGACGCCATTCCGCTGACGGCGGACGCGCGCATCGGGTTGGAGAGACTGTCAGAAGCGCTTGGCGATCATCGCTTCACGTCGCCGGATTCCGGCATCAAGGCCGGCTGGTTCGCCAAGGCCGATGCCGTGACGGCACCGCCCATGGACGGCAATGCACTTCCCACCGACATGCAGGTGATCGGCGCCGTGCAGCGTCAGTCGCGCGACAATACCGTCGTCATGTGCGCCGCAGGCACCATGCCCGGCGAGTTGCATCAGCTGTGGAAGGCCAAGTTGCCGCTCTCCTATCACATGGAATACGGCTTCTCCTGCATGGGGTATGAGGTGGCCGGCGGTCTTGGTGTCAAGATGGCCGAACCCGACCGCGACGTCATCGTCATGGTCGGCGACGGCTCTTACATGATGATGAATTCGGAGCTGGCGACCTCTGTCGCTATGGGCGTCAAGATCACCCTGGTGATCACCGACAACCGTGGCTATGGCTGTATCAACCGGTTGCAGATGGGAACCGGCGGGGCCGAGTTCAACAATCTCTATGCCCACACCAACGTGAACCCCATCTCCATCGACTTTGCCGCCCATGCCGCCTCCATGGGGGCGAGCGCCCGCAAGGTCGCCTCGATCGCGGAACTGGAAGAGGCGCTTGCCGCCGCCCGTGAAGCGACGGTCACCACAGTCATCGTCATCGATACCGACCCCTATCCGACGCCGGACGCCGGCGGGTATTTCTGGGACGTCGCCGTTCCGGAGGTTTCGCCCCGCGCGCAAGTCACTGAAGCCCGTGCCCGCTATGAGGCGGCTCTGAAGGAAAGACGCTAAGCATGATCTTCTACGGTACCAATCCGATTGCCTGGTCGAACGATGACGATCACACGCTCGGCGCCCATATCAGTCTTGAGCAATGCCTCGATGAGACGGCGAAGATCGGCTTCGACGGCATCGAAAAAGGCCACAAGTTTCCGCAGGATCCGGCCGGCCTCAAGGCCGTGCTCGAGCCGCGCGGCCTGCGCTATGTGTCGGGCTGGCATTCGCTGAACCTGCTCACCCAGTCGGTCGAGGACGAGAGACAAGCGATGCAGCCGGCGCTTGATCTGCTGAAGGCCATGGGTTCGAAGGTCATCATCGTTTGCGAGACGTCGAATGCCATCCACGGCAATGATGCGATGGCGGTCAACGACCGTCCGAAACTTGCCGATGCCGACTGGGCAAAGTTCGGCGCAGGCGTTGAGACGCTGGCCGAATATGCCGCCACCCAGGGCATTTCGCTGGTCTATCACCATCACATGGGCACCATCGTCGAGAGCGAGGAAGAGATCGACAAGCTGATGGCCCATACCGGTCCGCATGCGAAGCTCCTGCTCGACACCGGCCATTGCCTGTTCGGCGGCGGCAATCCGGAGCGCGTTGCGAAGAACCACATGAGCCGCGTCGGGCATATCCACGCCAAGAACATTCGCCCGGTGATTGCCCGGCAGGTGCGCGACGAAAATCTCTCCTTCCTCGAAGGCGTGCGCCGCGGCGTGTTCACCGTGCCGGGCGACAGCGAAGGCGGCGTCGACTTCGTGCCGGTCTTGCGGATCGCGGCCGAGCATGGTTACCAAGGTTGGCTGGTCATCGAAGCCGAGCAGGACCCCGATGTCCGCAATCCCTTCGAATACCAGAACCTTGGTTTGAAATCGCTGAAGGCCATGGCCCGGGAGGCCGGGCTGGACAAGGAGACAGCGTGAAATTTCTCGACCCGCAGCATCCGTTCTTCAAGCCGCTTTGGCGCCGTATCTTGACCGTCGTCGCACCGGCGGCCTGGGCCTTCGTCGAACTTTGGAACGGTGAGGCGGGCTGGGCCATCGTCTTCTTCGGAGCGGCGGCCTACGCGGGCTACGAGCTGTTTCTGGCGGCCAAGCCGGCGCCGGATACGACGCCTGCGGTGGACGAGGCGACCAGGGACGACAAGGGAGACGAGGGATGACCAATCTGTTGCGCAAGCCGAAGGGTTCTTCCGGCAAGGTGCATGACATCACGCCGGCGGATGCCGGCTGGGGTTATGTTGGCTTCGGCCTCTATCGGCTGAAAGCCGGTGAAAAAGCCGCCGAGCCGACCGGCGAGACTGAGGTCATCCTCGTTCTGGTCGAGGGCAAGGCCAAGATTTCAGGCGCCGGCAAGGATTTCGGCGAACTTGGCGACCGGATGAGCGTCTTCGAGCGCACTCCGCCGCATTGCGTCTACGTGCCGGCCGGTGCCGACTGGTCGGCGACCGCCACCACCGACTGCACGCTTGCTGTCTGTACGGCACCGGCTATGCCCGGCCGCGAGGCGCTGGTGATCGGACCGACCGGCATCTCGCTGGTCGAACGCGGCAAGGGCGCCAACACCCGCTACATTCATCCGATCGCCATGGAGGAGCGCGACGTCGCTGACGCGCTTCTGGTGACGGAAGTGTTCACGCCGTCGGGCAACTGGTCGTCCTATCCGCCGCACCGCCACGACGAGGACAGGTTTCCCGAGATGACCTATCTCGAGGAGAGCTATTACCACCGCCTCAATCCGGCCCAGGGTTTCGGCTTCCAGCGCGTTTTCACCGAGGACGGCTCGCTCGACGAGACCATGGCGGTGAACGACGGCGACGTGGTGCTGGTGCCGAAGGGGCACCACCCCTGCGGCGCGCCCTATGGCTATGAGATGTATTACTTGAACGTCATGGCCGGCCCCTTGCGCAAGTGGCGGTTCCAGAACCATCCCGATCACGAGTGGATTTTCAAACGCGACAATCCGTAAGCGTTGATCGACATTTCACCTATCGACTTCTGGGAGGAAGACATGGCGGGTCTCGGCATCGGGCTCATCGGCACGGGCTATATGGGCAAGTGCCACGCGCTGGCGTGGAACAATGTTTCAAGCATTTTCGGCGACGTCGATCGGCCGCGTCTGGTAACGCTCGCCGAGGTCAATGCCGAGCTTGCCGCCAAGAAGGCGACAGAGCTCGGCTTTGCCAAGTCGACCGGCGACTGGCGCGACCTGTTGTCCGACCCGTCGATCGACGTGATCTCGGTGACGACGCCTAACGCCTTCCATGCCGAAATGGCGATCGCAGCCCTCGAAGCCGGCAAGCATGTCTGGTGCGAAAAGCCGATGGCGCCGGCGCTGGCGGATGCGACCCGCATGCGCGACGCCGCCGCCCGGTCGGGCAAGGTCGCGGTCATGGGCTACAACTACATTCAGAACCCGATGATCCGCCATATCCGCCGGCTGATCGACGAGGGCGCGATCGGTGCGGTCAACCATGTCCGCGTCGAGATGGACGAGGATTTCATGGCCGACCCGGCCCAGCCCTTTTATTGGAAGAGCGAAGCCTCGTCCGGCTATGGCGCGCTCGATGATTTCGCCGTCCATCCACTCTCGCTGCTGTTCACGCTGTTCGGCCATGTCGAGGTGGTGGTGACAGACATGGTGAAACCCTATGAGACACGGCCGCTGACCGAGGGCGGAAGCCGGACGGTCGAGAATCACGACATCGCCAGCGTGCTTCTGCGCCTCGAGGGCGGCATTTCCGCGGCGCTGATGGCCAATCGTTCGGCCTGGGGCCGCAAGGGGCGCATCGCGGTGCAGATCTTCGGCTCGGCCGGCTCCATCCTGTTCGACCAGGAGCGCATGAACGAGTTCCAGCTCTATCAGGCGTCCGGTCGACCGGAAGAGCAGGGCTTCCGCACCATTCTGGCTGCACCCCACCACAAGCCCTACGACCGTTTCATCCCCGCGCCCGGCCACGGTCTCGGCTTCAACGACCTGAAGGTCATCGAATGCCGCGAGTTGATTGCCGCGATCGGCGGTGACAAGGCGCATGTGATCGGTTTCGACGACGGCCTGCGCATCGAGCGCAGTGTCCACGCGATGGCGCAGTCCTTTGCCGAACAGCGCTGGGTGACGGTCGGCTGATCGCCACCCTTTGCCCTGTGGCGGATTGACCGCCGCATGGGGGCACTCTTATGAACGTCGAAGGTTCTGCCTTCCTTGAGCGCGGCCAAAGTGCACTCGTACTCGGCACAACGGTCCCGCATTTGCGTCGGTCTTTGGCAACGACCTAGCTTCCCGGCGTGGCGATGGCGTCGGTGTGCCAGGACTTGCGCGGTCAGGCGACGACGATGAAGCCGGCGAAAAGCGCGATGATGAAGATGACCAGCACGACGAAGATCAGAACTTTGGCGATTCCCGCTGACGCGCCGGCGACCCCGCGGAAACCCAGCAGGCTGGCGACGGCGGCGATCGCCAGAAAGATCAGGATCCATTGCAGCATGGTCTACTCCATTTTCTTGATATCCGACCATTCAACCGCGGCCCGGCGGATTTGTTCCATGCGAGGCATGAGATAAGCCGACGGATCAAGCGCGGCAGATCGCGACAGTTGTCAATAAATCGTTGACGTAGCTGTATGTTCCGCGCGAAACCCGTACATCAGGGGGAAAGTGGGCTGGACAGCGACGTCGCATTCTGCTCGTTTTCACGCCGCAATTGTTGGACTTTAGCCTAAGCGAGATGGGAGATGGGAGTGAAGATCGGTTCACCACGGGAGTTGTTCGGGGGCGAGGCACGCGTTGCCATGACTCCCGACAGCGCGGTTCAGCTGCAGAAGCTGGGTTATGAATGCGTCATCGAGGCCGGCGCCGGCAAGGCTGCGGGCTTTTCCGACGAGGCCTATCGCGCCGCCGGTGTGACGGTGGTCGACGGGGCGGAGGCGCTCTATGCCGGTGTCGACGTGATCGCCAAGGTGCGTCCGCCGGAAACGGCGGAAGTGGAGCGGCTCGGTCCCGGCAAGACGCTCATTTCCTTCTTCTACCCGGCGCAGAACAAGGAGTTGCTGGAGCTCTGCAAAGAGAAGGGTGCCAGCGTCATCGCCATGGACATGGTGCCGCGTATTTCGCGCGCCCAGAAGATGGACGCGCTCTCCTCGATGGCCAATATCGCCGGCTATCGTGCGGTGATCGAGGCCGGCAACAACTTTGGCCGCTTCTTCACCGGCCAGGTGACGGCCGCCGGCAAGGTGCCGCCGGCCAAGGTACTGGTGATTGGCGCCGGTGTCGCCGGTCTTGCCGCGATCGGCACGGCGACTTCGCTCGGCGCCATCACCTATGCCTTCGACGTTCGCCCGGAAGTGGCTGAGCAGATCGAATCCATGGGGGCAGAATTCGTCTATCTCGATTTCGAGGCGACCCAGGACGGCGCGGCGACCGGCGGTTATGCCGCACCGTCGTCTCCGGAATTCCGCGAGAAGCAGCTCGCCAAGTTCCGCGAGCTGGCGCCTGATATCGACATCGTCATCACCACGGCCCTCATTCCGGGTCGCGATGCGCCGAAGCTCTGGCTCGCCGACATGGTTGCCGCGATGAAGCCGGGTTCGGTCGTCGTCGACCTGGCGGCCGAACGGGGCGGCAATTGCGACCTGACCGTTCCCGACCAGAAGATCGTTTCGGAAAACGGCGTTACCGTCATCGGTTACACGGACTTCCCGAGCCGTATGGCCGCCCAGGCCTCAACGCTCTATTCGACCAATATCCGCCATATGATGACGGACCTGACGCCGGGCAAGGATGGCCAGGTCGTCCAGAATATGGAAGACGATGTCATCCGTGGCGCAACCGTGACCAAGGACGGCGAAATCACTTATCCCCCGCCGCCGCCGAAGATCAAGGCGATCGCCGCGGCCAAGCCGAAGGAGAAGGTCAAGGAGCCGACGCCGGAGGAGAAACGGGCCAAGGAGATTGCCGCCTTCAAGGCGCAGACCCGCAGCCAGGTCGGCCTGCTGGTCATCGGCGGTCTGCTCATGGCGCTGGTCGGGGCCTATGCTCCGGCGGAGTTCATGAGCCATTTCATCGTCTTCGTGCTCGCCTGCTTCATCGGCTTCTCGGTGATCTGGAATGTGTCCCATTCGCTGCACACGCCGCTGATGGCGGTGACGAACGCCATTTCCGGCATCGTCATTCTCGGCGCGTTGTTGCAGATCGGCTCGGGCAACTGGCTGGTGGTGATTCTCGCGGCGCTCTCAGTGCTGATCGCCACGATCAACATCGTCGGCGGCTTCCTTGTCACCCGGCGCATGCTCGCCATGTTCCAGAAATCCTGATCGGGGAGGGGTAAGTCATGACGATAGGTATCGTTTCCGCCGCCTATATCGCTGCGGCCGTTCTTTTCATCCTCTCGCTCGGCGGGCTTTCCGGTCAGGAAAGTGCCAAGCGCGCCGTCTGGTACGGCATTGCCGGCATGGCGCTTGCCGTTTTCGCCACGGTCTTCGGACCCGGCGTCGGCAATTGGCTCATCATTCTGGTGATGATCGCCGGTGGCTCTGTCATGGGCTATTACGTGGCTTCCCGCGTGCAGATGACGGAAATGCCGCAGCTTGTTGCCGCACTCCACTCGTTCGTCGGTCTGGCTGCCGTGTTCATCGGCTATAATGCCGAGCTTGATCTCGGCCGCGTTGCCGGCATGGACGAGGCGGCCCGCCATGCGTTGACCGGTTTTGCCGGTGTTCTGGCGCACAAGCTGGCCGACCCGACCGGCGCGCTGGTGGCGATCCTCAAGGTCGAGGTCTTCCTCGGCGTGTTCATCGGTGCCGTTACCTTCACCGGTTCGGTCGTCGCCTTCGGCAAGCTGGCCGGCAAGGTTGACGGCAAGGCCAAGAAGCTGCCGGGCGGGCACATGCTCAACGCCACCGCAGCCATCGCCTCGCTGATCCTGCTGGTGCTCTATTTCAACGGGGCCGGTGTCTGGGCGCTGATCTTGATGACGCTGCTCGCCTTCTTCATCGGCTACCACCTGATCATGGGCATCGGCGGCGCCGACATGCCGGTCGTGGTTTCCATGCTCAACAGCTATTCCGGCTGGGCGGCGGCGGCGATCGGCTTTACGCTTGGCAACGATCTGCTGATCGTCACCGGCGCGCTGGTCGGCTCCTCGGGCGCGATCCTCTCCTACATCATGTGCAAGGCGATGAATCGCTCCTTCATCTCGGTCATCCTCGGCGGTTTCGGCGGCACGACGGGTCCGGCCATGGAGATCGAGGGCGAGCAGATCGCCATCGATGCCGAAAGCGTGGCGGCGGCTTTGAACGAGGCCGATTCGGTGATCATCGTGCCGGGTTACGGCATGGCGGTGGCGCAGGCGCAGCAGGCGGTTTCCGAACTGACCCGCAAGCTGCGTGCCTCCGGAAAGACCGTGCGCTTTGCCATCCATCCGGTGGCCGGACGTCTGCCGGGCCATATGAACGTGCTTTTGGCGGAAGCAAAGGTGCCGTACGACATCGTGCTGGAGATGGACGAGATCAACGAGGATTTTCCCGCGACGGACGTCGTCATCGTCATCGGCTCGAACGACATCGTCAATCCGGCGGCTCAGGAAGACCCGAACTCGCCGATCGCCGGCATGCCGGTGCTCGAAGTGTGGAAGGCCAAGCAGGTCTTCGTCTCCAAGCGCGGCCAGGGCACCGGCTATTCCGGCATCGAGAACCCTCTGTTCTACAAGGAGAATACGCGGATGTTCTACGGCGACGCCAAGAAGTCTGTCTCCGAACTGCTGCCGATGGTCAAGTAAGCGCGGCCGCACTTAAAACCGCATATAAAACAACGAAGGCCGGGCGGAGACGTCCGGCCTTCTTGTTGGCAAGCGCATTGGATCTCGAGGGTGAGGTCCCTGCCGTGTCGCCATGGCATGATGAACCGGCTCTTGCGGGATCAGAAACGGGGCTCGACCTGATAGCCGGCGCGCAGCACACCGACGATCAAGGGCGGCGTCAGGACGGACACGTCGCCGTCTTCAGGCAAGGCGGCAGGCGTGCCATAGCCTTCATGGCTCCATGGATGGGCCTTGCCCCGCCACAGCAGAAAGGGTGTCTGCGGCCGGGTTTCGAGGATGAAAAAGGCGCCATCCGGCAGGGTGACGAGGCGTGCACGATGGAGGCGTTTTTCCCGGCCGTCCAGCCGCTGCCGGTGCAACTGGGCATCGATTTCGCCGGCCGCGACGAAGTGCTCTTCCGATAGGCCGGTCGCCCGATTGAAATAGCGCTTGAAGCGAAGGAAATCGGCGCGGCGGCATTCGGCGCAGGGGCGGTGGCCGGCGGCGAAGGCGACGGTTTCGTCGTGGAAGAACAGCGGCGTATAGTGGCCTTTGGTGTCGAAGATCGCGCGACGGCCATTTTTCTCGGTGAGCGTGCAGCAGATCCACGCCTTGCCGAGATGGTGCCTGCGGATCGTGCCGTCTTGCCCGTGCAGATCGCCGCGATTGCCCATCAGGGCGCCGCGTGCCGCGGTGGATTCGAGGTCGCCGAACGGCGTCACCCGGTTGGGGCGGGGAAGGTGCCTGGATGCTTCACCGGTGTCGGGCATGATCGTCGGGCCGCTTGTTGTGGACTTCGCGACCATCCTAACACGGGGCTGGCGGAATGTGCGCTCAGCCCGGCTGGATCCCGGCCTCGGATCTCAGTCGATGCAGGAGATCGCGGGTGGCGATGACAAGGGTCTCCACACCCTCATTGGTGTCACCGTTGTTGTGGAGCGCGAAGTTCTGCAGGATCAGCCCGTCGATGCCGATCAGCATGAAGCGGGCGATTGCTGTACCGATCTTGCGCTGTTCCTCGGTCAGTTCGCCCATGCCGTGGAAGACCAATCGGCAATAGAAGTCGATGTAGGCGTTGTACTGGCGCGCGGCGAGCCACTCCGCGCCCTGGGTGCGCAGGGCGTAGAGCGTGAGTTCGGTCTGGGCGAGCTGCTTGTTGCGGGTGCGCTGGACATAGCGCCACATCGAGCGGATCAGGGCCTCGATGCGCTCTTCCGGGTCGGACGGCATGGACATGTCCTGCCGGTAGGCCTCGGCCATGTCGGCGATCAGGTCTTCCAGCACCGCGAGCAGCAGGTTTTCCTTGCTGTCGAAGTAATAATGCAGCGTGGCGAGCTTGACGCCGGCGCTGGCGGCGATCTTGCGGGTCGTCAGCGTCTCCATCCCGCCGCTTTCCAGCGCCTCCAATGCCCCCCTGATGATGCGGGCGCGTGTTTCCACTCCCTTGCGGGTGGCGCCCGGGGTCCGGGTGGAGGGTAGAGGAGGCGCTGGTTGGTCGTTGTCGTCCATGGTTTAGCTTTTTTCGTAGGTCACCCGGCCATCGCAGATCGTCATTTCGACGGCGATGTCGGCCGTTTCCTGTGCGATCGCCTGGCCGATCTCGGCGGAGAGAACGACGACGTCTGCCAGATAGCCGGGTTTCAACACACCCTTGCGATCCTCCATGAATTCGACCCAGGCGCCGGTACGGGTGTAGGCGGCAAGCGTCTCGTCGAGGCTCAGCCGCTGGTCCGGCATGTCGTCGGCCCAGCGTTTGCGGGTCATGGCATCACGAATGCAGCTCAGGGGCGATAGCGGCGAGACCGGCCAGTCGGTGGAGAAGACCATCTTCGCACCGGCTTCGACCAGTCTTTTCCAGGCGAAGGCATAGGGCCAGCGTTCGCGGCCGATATAGGTGAGATAGGGTTCCAGCGGCAGGCCTGCCGAGCCCGGCGGATGCGTCGGTTGCATCGAGGCAACGGTGCCGAGTTCGGCGAAGCGCGGAATGTCGTCGGGATGGACCACCTCGATATGTTCGACGCGGTTGCGCCGATCGCTCTTGCCGTTCGCATCCCTTGCCGCTTCATAGCCGTCCAGCACCATGCGCACCGCGCCGTCGCCGATGGCGTGGACGGCGATCGGCAGGCCGAGACGGTCCGCCTCGACCGCGATCTCGTTGAAATGCCCGGCCGAAAACAGCGGCTCGCCCTTCCAGCCGGGCTTGTGGGCGTAGTCGTCGACGAAGACGGCGGTCTCGCCTTCGGTGACGCCGTCCATGAACACCTTGACGAAGTTGCAGCGCAGCTTGTCGCTGTCGAAACGGGCGCGCCAGGCGGCGGCCTTTTTTTCCAGATCGGTGAGCGGCATGAAATTCTTCATGTGGAAGGGCATGCGCGCGCGAACGGGGAGGCCCTGCGTATCTTCGATCTCCTGCAGCATTTCCAGCTGATAGAGATTGCCGTCCATGTTCTGGAATGAGGTGATGCCAAGCGAGGCGCAATAGGCGAGACCCTGCTTGAGGACGGCGATGTCGGTCGCCCTTTCCGCCGGTGTCACGTGAGCCGGGTCGCCACCGGTGGCGCCGCCGAGCATTTCCCGACCGCCAGTCGCACTCAGCGCCATAATCGGGCCGAAGGCATTGCCTTCCCTCAATTCGCCGGCGGCAAGCCCATCCGCACCCATGACGATCTCGTTGCCGACGCCAACGTCACGTCCATTGAGGATGCCGGCCTTGTCGAGGGCTACGGTGTTTGCCCAGGCGGTGTGACGATCGGGTGCCATCATCACGAAGGGACGGTCGGCTATGATCGCATCCAGATGGTGGCGGGAGACGCGCTCGTCCTCCGACAAGATGGTGTAATCAGCATAAAGCGCCTCCAGCAAAGGCATGTCCGGATTGGCTGCCGCATAGGCGAGCACGGCGGACTTGAGGGCATCGAAGCCCTTGACGCCCATCAGCGACAATTGGCCAAGGCCGACCGAGCCGCCGAAGATATGCATGTGGGCTTCGTTGAACCCCGGCATGACGGTTGCGCCCCTGGCATCGACCAGACGTGTCGTGGTCCCTGCGAGCGCCTTCACCTCCGCGTCGGAGCCGACGGCAAGGATGCTGTTACCTGCGAGCGCCACGGCTTCGGCGAAGGGACGCGAGTCATCCATGGTCCGGACGCGGCCGTTGTGGATGATAATGTCGGCGGTGGTGCTCATTGTCTCTGTTCCGTGCTTGGGTGTCAGGCCTGGTGGGTGATCCGGCCGTCGCAAATGGTGATTGCGGCCCGGACCGTGTCCATGATGGTGTCCGGAGCGACGCTTTCGATGTCGGTCGACAGGATAGCGATATCGGCGAGGTAACCCGGCTTGAGCTTGCCCTTTCGATCTTCCATGAATTCGACCCATGCGCCGATCGCCGTATAGGCCTCCAGCGATTCCTCCAGCGTGAAGCGCTGGTCGGGAAGGCCGTCTTTCCACGGTTTGCGAGTCATCGCATCCTGGATGCACTGGAACGGCGAAACGGGCGAGACCGGCCAGTCGGAAGCGAAAACAACGGGCGCGCCGGCGTCTTTCATCGTGCGCCAGGCATAGGCGTAGGCCCAGCGATCCTCACCGATCTTCGCCGTCGTCGGTTCGGCCGGGAAGCAGGTGCCGCCCGGATAGTGTACCGGCTGCATGGAGGCGACGACGCCGAGTTCGGCGAAGCGCGGAATGTCGTCGGGGTGGATGATCTCGATGTGCTCGATGCGGTGGCGATTGTCTTGCCGGCCGTTGGCCTTGAGCGCCGACTCATAGCCATCGAGCGTCTGGCGGATTGCGGCACTGCCGATCGCATGGACGGCGACCTGCAGGCCGAGCGCGTCGGCCTTCGTCGCGATGGCGTTGAAGGCTTGCTCCGTGAACAGCGGCTCATAGTCATAGTCCGGGCGATCGCCGTAGCCGTCGAGCATGAACGCCGTCTGGCTGTCGAGAACGCCGTCCATGAAGACCTTGACGAAGTCGCCGCGCAGCATGTCGGTCGAAAATTCCTTCTTCCATTCGGCGGCCTTGTCGATCTCCGACAGGTCCATGAAGTTCTTCATATGGAAGGGGATGCGGATGCGGCAGGGCAGTTCGCCGGATTGCTCCAGGTCCCGCATGATGCGCAACTGGTAATGGTTGCCGTCGAAGTTCTGGATCGAGGTCACGCCCCAGGAGGCGCAATATTCGAGCCCGTTCTTCAGGATGGCGCGGTCAAGCGCATATTGCTCCGGTGTGACGTTTTCCGGATCCATGCCGGTCACCATGCCGAGTTCCTCGCGGCCACCGGTGGAGGCAAGTGCTGCGACCGGTCCGAAGGCATTGCCTTCGCGCAGCTCACCACTGGCGAGGCCATCAGCACCCATCACGACCTCATTGCCGATTCCGACATCCTTGCCGTTCAGCAGTCCGGCCTGTTTCAGCGCGGCGGTATTGGCCCAGGCGGTATGATGATCCGGCGCGAACATCATGAACGGACGGTCAGCCAGGATGGCGTCGAGGTGCTGGCGTGTGACGGGTTCGCCGAGCCCGATGATCGAATAGTCGGCGGAAAAGCCCATGAGCAACGGTTCATCGGGATTGGCGGCGGCATAGCCGAGGATCGCCTGCTTCAGGGCGTCGAAACCCTGGATGCCGTGCAGGTTGAGCTGGCGCAGCGAGACCGAGCCAGGGAAGATGTGCATATGGGCTTCGTTGAAGCCGGGCAGGACAGTCGCGCCCTTGGCGTCGATCACCCGCGTGGATGGGCCGGCGAGCGTGGTAATCTCATTGCTCGATCCGACGGCAAGGATGCTGTTTCCGGCAACCGCCACGGCTTCGGCGCGAGGGGTGTCGGCGTCCATGGTCAGGACGCGGGCGTTGCGAATGATGAGGTCGGCGATCTGCGGCATGTCTTCGGTCCTGGATGGGCTAGGCGCTTCAAGCGTCTACGAGGCTGAGGGAACGGAAAAAGGCGAAATTGTCCTGTTTCAGTTCGTCGTCGAGTGGATTGGGTTGCGACGACAGCTTGACGATCACGGTTTCGGTCGAAGGGTCGACGTAAAGCCATTGGCCGTGGATGCCGATGGCGCAAAAGGCGCCGTCGGCCTCGCCGGATTGATACCATTTGCTGCGGTAGCGGCCGTTGGGCAGGAAGGTCGGGCCGCTCTCGGCCCACGCCGCGGGATCACCGTTGGCCTTCATGTCTTCAACCCAGGCGGGGGGGACAACCTGGCGGCCATCGGCTGTGCCGCCGTCGAGCAGCATCTGTCCGACGCGCGCGAGGTCGCGGGCGGTGACGCAGACGCCGCCGGCGGAGCGGGCGGTGCCGGCGCCATCCACGCTGACCAGCGCATGGTTCCTTGCTCCGAGCGGCTTCCACAGCAGGTCGGAAAACAGCTCGGCGTAGCGGCGGCCGCTGGCGCGCTCGATCAGGATGCCGAGCATGTCGGAATTGGGCGAGGCGTAGAAGAAGCGGCCGCCATGCGGGCGATCGGCTTTCTTCAGGGTGAGCAGGAAGTCTGTGAGGGTTTCCGTCGGCATGTCCGGTTCGGCCGGATTCCACAGCGTCGAGCGGCGATAGCGGGCGAAGGCGCCCAGCCGGTCGAGATAGGCTTCCTCGAAATCGAGGCTGACGCGCATGTCGAGCACGTCGCGATAGCTGCAGTCGCCCCAGGCGGAGCCTTTCGCTTCCGGCATGTAGTCGGTGACCGGGCGATCGGAATCGATGGTGCCTTCGGCTTCCAGCACGGCGGAGACAAGGGCGGTCAGCGATTTGCTGATCGAAAAGACGATGTGTCGAGCGTTGACATCGGCATGGGGCGCATAATGCTCGGCGACGATGCGGCCTTTCTTCATGCAGACGAAGGCGTCGGTATGAGCGTGGTCGAGGAAGGCGCGGGCGCTGTCCTTGCCGGCAAGGCCGGTGTCCATCGCGGCGTCAAGCAGCGGCGATGAGGTCGCGACCTCCTCCGGCGCCTCGGCGCTTGCGCGGATTTCCGCTGTCGGCACCATTTCCCGCAGGTTCTGGAAGGACCAGCGGCTGTAAGGGGCTGTGCGCCAGTTGGCGATGGTCACGTCGCGGCGGGCGAAGCCGTGGGTCTTCTCGAATGCGGTGGTCATTGTGCGTAATCCTTACGGTCGGGAGAGCCTTTGCGGCCCTCCCGTTCGTCGACTGTTGGAAAGCTCCGGGGCTTACTTCTGCACTTCCGTCCAGATCTTGGTGTAGAGTTCCTGGACTTCTGGGGCGCAAGCGAGGTTGAATTTGCCGGCAGCCTTGAACTCTTCTGGAATGTTAACTTCCGGGGCGTTCTTCATGTCTTCCGGCATGAAGGCCTCCGAGCCCTTGATGCCGTTCGCATAGCGGGCAAATGCAGAGATCATCGCGGCATTTTCCGGATCCATGATGAAGTTGAGGAACAGCTTGGCGTTCTCGACGTTCTTGGCATCCTTGAGGATCGAAGCGTTGTCCATCCATATCGGATAGCCTTCCTTCGGATAGCCATAGACGATGTTCGGGTTGGCGAGGCGCCCGCGGAAGGTGGCGCCGTTCCAGTCGACCGAGGCGGCAAGGTCGCCCTTAGTGTACTTCTCCACCGTGCCGTAATCCATCGAGATCCACTTCGGCTTGGCAGCAACGAGAAGGTCGCGCGCCTTTTTCAGCACAGTGAGGTCGCCGGTGCACGGTTCTCCACCGGCATAGGTGACGACTAGGTGCATGACATCCGACATTTCCGGTACGACATTGACCTTGCCGACCAGTTCGGCCGGTGGGTCGAGGAAAATGGCCGAGGTGTTCGGATCGCCGGAATAGACCGATTTGTCGACGGCGACGCCAGTCGTGCCCCACTGCCATGGAACCGAGTAATGGCGGCCCGGATCGAAGGGAACGTCAACCCACTGCGGGTCAACATTCTTGAAGTTCTCCAACTGGTCGGGACGCGATTCGAGCAGCAGCCCTTCGCTGATGAACACCGGCATCGCGGAGGCGGAAGGCACGACGATGTCGAAGCCGTGGCCGCCCTGGCGGATCTTGGCAAGCGCCGTGTCGTTCGAATCGTAGTCGGTCAGCGTCACCTTGACCTTGTAGGTCTCCTCGAATTTCTTGATCAGTTCGGGATTGGTGTAATTGCCCCAGTTGAAGATGTTCAGTTCGCCTTCGGCATGGGCGAAGGCCGCCGATGCGAGCAATGCCGCCGCGGCGGTGACGAGTTTCAAGGTATTTTTCATGGTTCCCACTCCTGTTTCTACTCGGTTTTTTCATTGGGTCTGCTGAGGAAGAAGAATATCGTGACAACCGCCAGCGACAGCAGCAGAAAGACTGTCGAGATGGCATTCATTTCCGGCGTGATGGCGCGGCGCAACTGGCCGAGCATGTAGGTCGGGAGCGTGTCCTGACCGCCGGATTTCACGAATTCGGTGATGACCACGTCATCGAGCGAGATGACGAAAGCGAGCATCATGCCGGCCAGTATGCCAGGCCAGAGCAGTGGCAGGGTGACATAGCGGAAAGCCTTGAACGGCGTGGCGTAAAGATCCGCTGCGGCGCGCTCCAGGGCCAGGTCCATACTTTCGAGACGGGCGCGGATCGGCAGGTAGGCGAACGGAATGCAGAAAGCGGTGTGGGCGATGATCAGGTAGCCGAGGCCGGAATAGCCGGTCCAGACCTTGATCCGCGAGAAGAAGATCAGGAGCGCCACGGCGGTGACGATTTCCGGCACCATCAGCGGCATGTTGATGAAGGAATATTTGAAGGTCAGGCCGCGATAGGCGGCGGTGCGGGTTGTGGCGATGGCCGCAAGCGTTGCCGCGGCTGTGGCAACCACGGCCGCCACGGCGGCAATCTTCACCGAGCGGATCGAGGCCTCGATCACCTGGTCATTGTTCCAAGCCGCTGAAAACCAGCGCAGCGAGAAACCCTCCCAGACGGCGATCGAAGTGCCGGAATTGAAAGAGTAGACCACCAGCGTGGCGATTGGCAGATAGAGGATGAAAAAGCAGATCATGGCGATCGTGGCGAAGCCCGTCTGCGTGCGGATGTTGAACCCCTTATGCATGACCGTCTCCGCTCTTTCCAGCATTCTTCACGTAGTAGAGCATGGCCGCCAGGACGATGATGACCAGCGTGATTGACAGAGAGGCACCGAGCGGCCAGTTGCGGCCTTGGCCGAACTGCAACTCGATCAGGTTGCCGATCATCAGGTTCTTGCCGCCGCCGAGAATGCGCGGGATGACATAGGATGACAGCGCCGGGATGAAGACGAGGATCGAGCCGGCGATGATGCCGGGCTTGACCAGTGGGATGATGATCCGGCGCAGCACCTGGAAACGCGTTGCGTAGAGATCGTAGCCGGCCTCGACGAGACGGAAGTCGATCTTCTCCATACTGGCATAGAGCGGCAGCACCATCAGCGGCAGGTGGACATAGGCCATGCCGAGCAGGATGGCGAAGTCGGTATAGAGCATCTGCATCGGTGCGGAGATGACGCCGAGCTTCATCAGGATCGTGTTGGCCAGGCCTTCGTTGCGGATCACTTCCTGGATGGCGAAGGCGCGGATGAGCATGTTTGTCCAGAAGGGGATGGTGATCAGGAACAGCCAGACCGAGCGAATATGTGGCGGGCGGCTGGCAATGAAGTAGGCGGTCGGAAAACCGAAGATCAGAGAGATGGCGGTGGTGGCGACCGCCAGCTTGATCGAGCGCCAGAGGATCGACAGATGGGCATCGGCGATCGAGATCGTTCCGTCGAAGATGTCGCGAGACAGGAAGACGTTGAACCAGGCCTCGGTCGAAAACTGCCACTTCACGTCGCCATAGGCGCCGGGGGCGAGGAAAGAATAGATCAACACGATGAGGAGCGGACCGACGCTGGCGAGCGCGATCAGCAAAAGGGCAGGGGCGCTGAGTAACCAGCGGTCCCGGACTTCCTTGCTTTTTGCCGTGGCGGCGGCTTCGGCGGCTGTGCTCATGGCGTCAGCCCCTCAGGATCTGTGCGGCCTGCTGGCCGAGACGGACGCCGACGCGGGCGCCTTTTTCGTGCGGCACCGTGCCGTTGCGCATGTTCTGTTCGCGCACGACAAAGCTGTCACCGCTGTCGAGCAGTACCTGGAAATGCGTATCGGTGCCGAAATAGATGGCTTCGGCCAGCGTGCCGTCGAAGCTGCCGGTGCCGGGTTCGGCCAGTGAGGCATGTTCGGGACGCACGACGATGGTGACCTGGCCCGACGCGCGGAGACCCTCGGGGAGGGAAGCCTCGATGACGGCGCCCCCGCCAAGGCGGACGGTGGCCGTGCTCTCGCCAAGATCGATGACGTCGGCGGCGAGGAAATTGGACTCGCCGATGAAATCTGCGACGAAACGATCGGCCGGACGCTCATAGATCTCGTGTGCCGATCCGACTTGACGCACCTCGCCATTCGACATGACGGCGATGCGGTCCGACATGGTCAGGGCTTCTTCCTGGTCATGGGTGACGAAGATGAAGGTGATGCCTGTCTCGGCCTGGACCCGCTTCAGTTCGATCTGCATTTCCTTGCGCAGCTTGTAGTCGAGCGCTGACAGAGGTTCGTCGAGCAGCAGAACCTTCGGCTTCGGCGCCAGTGCGCGGGCGAGCGCCACGCGCTGCTGCTGGCCGCCGGAGATCTGGGCCACCGAGCGGTCCCGCATCTTCTCCATGTGAACGAGCGCCAGCATCTCATCGACGCGCGCCTTGATCTCGGCCAACGGCTTGCCGAGCATCTTCAGGCCGAAGCCGATGTTTTCGGCAACGGTCATGTGGGGGAAAAGCGCGTAGGATTGGAAGACTGTGTTGACCGGTCGCTTGAACGGCGGCAATGGCGCGATGTCTTCGCCGTGCAGCAGGATCTCGCCGCTGGTCGGGAAGTCGAAGCCAGCGATGAGTCTTAGTAGAGTGGTCTTGCCACAGCCCGAGGGGCCAAGGAGTGTGAAAAACTCGTTTTCCCGGATCAGCAGGTTGATCCGGTCGAGTGCGGTGACCTGACCCGCTCCGGCGCCGTAGATACGGCCGACATCCCGGATTTCGATTGCGGCCTTCTTCGATGTTGAACTCAAGAAATATCCCCAGTCTGGAAGTGGACCTTTTCCGACAACAACTCGCGTTCCAGTGTTGCCGACATTCAGTCGCGCCGGTTGGCTCGTCGATGATGGCGACGCAATATGCGTGCCACGCGCTGAAATCTGAGAAATCCCTCCCCGTTTTGTCCTCTCTGAAACCCGCAAACCGCCATAGAAACAGCGATGTGTGCTGTAGGTTTCGTCTCCCGAGGCTCCTCCAAGCCCCATCCCGCCGAGGCGGAATTTCTGCATCGTGCCGCAAATTTGGTCGGTTGACCATTTTTATTTCGTCAGTCGGTGCAAATTTTGAGCGACGTTCGCTGACGGCGGAAATTGCCGGGCCTCCGCCGACCTGGAAGCGGATGCGGTATTGACGGGAGGTCAAAACGCGACGTTCTACCGTCCCGTGCATCGCCTTGTTTGCAATCAGCTTTTTTTGGCTTGAACCGGCGTGTGATTTAGTTCTACGTTAGTTTAACAAGCGGTGATAGCCGCTGCGGGAAGGGGGCTCCGTTGCTCATTGCATTCCCATCATTGGTTCTCGGACAGCGGGATTTTTCTCATGGAACTGGTTTTCGACGGTCACAACGACGTTCTGTTGCGGCTCTGGCAGGGACGGGCGAAGGGAGTTGATCCGGTTGTCGAATTCGCCAATGGCGCCAGTGAAGGGCATATCGACGGACCGCGCGCCAAGGCGGGCGGGCTGGCCGGTGGACTCTGTGCCATCTATATCCCCTCCAACGGTGATTTCTCGCTCAAGGAGCCGGATGCCAACGGCCACTATTCCACGCCGCTCGAAGCGCCGCTCGCCCGCCAGCCGTCACTTGACATCGCGCTCGACATGGCCTCGATCGCCCTTCGTCTTGATCGGGCAGGTGCCTGGCGGCTTTGCCGCTCGACGGCACAGATCCGTAATGCGATGGACGATGGTGTGTTTGCGGCGGTCATGCATATGGAAGGTTGCGAGGCGCTTGACGAGGATCTCGACACGCTCGAGGTCTTTTATGCCGCCGGGCTTCGTTCGCTCGGACCGGTCTGGAGCCGCAACAATATCTTTGGCCACGGCGTACCCTTCGCCTATCCGTCATCGCCCGATACAGGGCCGGGGCTGACTGATGCCGGGTTTGAACTGGTCAAGGCCTGCAATCGGCTCGGCATTCTGGTCGACCTCGCCCATATCACCGAGCGCGGCTTCTGGGATGTGGCGAAGACCACCGACCAGCCGCTGGTCGCCAGCCATTCCAACGTTCATGCGCTGACGCCGGTGGCGCGCAACCTCACCGACAAGCAGTTCGACGCGATCAAGGAGAGCCGCGGCTTGGTGGGGCTTAATTATGCCGTCACCATGCTGCGCGACGACGCGCAGGATAACGCGGCAACGCCGATCAGCGCCATGGTCAAGCATATCGACTATATGGTGGAGCGCATGGGGATCGACTGCGTGGCTCTCGGTTCCGACTTCGACGGAGCGACGATTCCAGCCGAACTCGCCGACGCGAGCGGCAATCAGAAACTGGTTGCCGCCCTGAAAGCAGCCGGATACGCTGATCTGGATCTTGCTAAAATATGCCGGGAGAACTGGCTGAGAGTTCTGGCATCCGCCTGGCACGAATAGGCTGCGGATGCTTCGAAAAGACCAATAGGGACAACAGGGGAACGACGGAAATGATGCATTCCTTCAATAAGACGATGCGCCTTATGACCAGCAGCGCGGCCATTGCCTTGCTGCTCGCTTCGGCGCCGCAGGCTTTTGCCGCAACGCCGGCCGACACGCTGGTCGAAGGCTGGGCGTTCGACGACATCATCACGCTCGATCCAGGTGAGGCGTTTGAAATCTCGACCGCCGAGGTCACCGCCAACACCTACAGCAAACTGGTCAACCTCGACATGAGCGACACGTCGAAGGTCATCGGTGAGCTTGCCGACAGCTGGACCGTGTCCGACGACGGCCTGACCTATACCTTCAAGCTGAAGCCCGGTATGAAGTTCGCGTCCGGCAATCCGATCACCGCGGAAGATGTCGCCTTCTCGATCGAACGCGTCGTCAAGCTCGACAAGTCCCCGGCCTTCCTGTTGACCCAGTTTGGCCTCGACGGCGATAATGTTACGGACAAGGCCAAGGCCGCCGATGAGACCACTTTCGTGTTGACCGTCGACAAGCCCTATGCGCCGAGCTTCGTTCTGAACGTTCTGACCTCGACCCCTGCTTCCGTCGTCGACAAGAAAGTCGTGATGGAGCACGCCAAGGCGGTCACGCCTTCCGACGAATACAAGTACGACACCGACTTCGGTAACGAGTTCCTCAAGACCGGCTATGCCGGTTCAGGCCCTTACAAGATCCGCGAGTGGCGCGCCAACGAAGTGGTCGTTCTGGAGCGCAACGACAATTACTTCGGCGAAAAGCCGGCGCTTGCGCGCGTCATCTATCGCCACATGAAGGAAAGCGCGGGCCAGCGCCTGGCGCTCGAGAACGGCGACATCGACGTGGCGCGCAACCTTGAGCCGGGTGACGTGGAAGCCGTTTCCAAGAAGAAAGGCATGGCGCTCGCTTCCGCTCCGAAGGGCACGCTCTATTACTTCAGCCTCAACCAGAAGAACGAGACGCTGGCCAAGCCGGAAGTCATCGAGGCCTTCAAGTATCTGGTCGACTATGATGCGATCGGTGAAACCCTGATCAAGGGCATCGGCACGATCCACCAGACCTTCCTTCCTGCCGGCCAGCTCGGCGCGCTGAACGACAACCCCTACACATTCGACGTTGCCAAGGCCAAGGAACTGCTGGCCAAGGCCGGTCTCGCCGATGGCTTCACCGTCACCATGGACGTGCGCAACACCCAGCCTGTCACCGGCATTGCCGAGAATGTCCAGCAGACGCTCGCCCAGGCCGGCATCAAGCTGGAGATCATCCCCGGCGATGGCAAGCAGACGCTGACCAAGTACCGCGCCCGCCAGCACGACATCTACATCGGCCAGTGGGGCTCGGACTATTTCGACCCGAACTCCAACGCCGAGACCTTCACCGCCAATCCGGACAATTCCGATGAAGGCAAGAGCAAGACGCTGGCCTGGCGCAATGCCTGGAACGTTCCGGACCTGACGGAAAAGACCCAGGCAGCTTTGCTCGAGAAGGATTCGGCCGCGCGCGCCGCCATCTATGAGGATCTGCAGAAGCAGGTTCTGGCCACCGGTCCGTTCGTCGTCATCTTCCAGCAGACGGAAGTCGCCGGCTATTCGGATAAGGTGAAGGGTTACAAGCTCGGCCCGAGCTTCGACACCAACTTCGTCTATACCGTGTCCAAGGACTAAGGCCCTTGGCCCTTGTCGAAACAAAAACCGAGGCGGGGCGCTCCGGCGCCCGCGCCTCGGCCTTCGCCATGTCGTTGCTGCGGTTCCTCGTGACCGTGGTGACGACCTATCTTGGTCTTCTGGCCGTGACCTTCTTCATCGGCCGCGTCGTTCCGATCGATCCGGCGCTCGCCATCGTCGGCGACCGTGCGCCCGCTCATGTCGTTGAACGCGTGCGCGAGGAGCTTGGCCTCAATCTGCCGCTCTACCAGCAGTTTTTCATCTATGTCCGACAGGCGCTCACCGGCGACTTCGGCATTTCGGTGCTGACCACCAATCCGGTAATGACCGACATCCGCCGGGTATTCCCGGCGACGATCGAGCTTGCCTCCGTCGGCACGGTGATCGGCGCCTTTTTCGGCGTGCCGCTCGGCGTGCTCGCCGCGGTCAAGCGCGGCTCGATCGCCGACCAGATCGTTCGGGTCATCGGCTTGATCGGCTATTCCGTGCCGATCTTCTGGCTCGGTCTTCTGGCGCTGGTGCTCTTCTACGCGAAGCTTCACTGGGTTGCCTATCCGGGGCGCATCGACATCGTCTATGAATATTCCTTCACGCCGATTACCGGCTTTTTCCTGCTCGATGCCGCCTGGCAGCGCCAGTGGGACGTCTTGTGGGATGTCTTCCGCCACATCATCCTTCCCGGTGCTCTGCTTGGCTATTTCTCGCTGGCCTATATCAGCCGGATGACCCGCAGCTTCATGCTCAATGAACTGTCCCAGGAGTATATCGTCGCAGCGCGCGCCAAAGGGTTGTCCGAGACACGGATCATCTGGTTCCATGCGCTGCGCAATGCCGCCGTGCCGCTGGTTACCGTGATCGCGCTCTCCTACGCCGGTCTGCTCGAAGGCTCGGTGCTGACCGAGACGATCTTCTCCTGGCCAGGGCTTGGCCTCTACATCACCAATTCGCTGCAGAACGCCGACATGAACGCCGTGCTGGGCGGCACGATGGTCATCGGCGCCGTGTTCATTGCGATCAATCTGCTGACCGATATCCTCTATCACGCACTCGACCCGAGGACGCGCAGCCGATGAGCCAGACCGACATGCAAACCGACCTGAGCCTGCGCGACTGGCTTCTCTCCGATCGCCCGCAGTCACGCCGGCAGGCCCGTCTTGGCCGGCTCTACATCATCTGGCGGCGCTTTTCCGAGAACCGCCTGGCGGTGCTCGGCCTGCTGATCCTGATCGGCCTGCTGCTCGTCGCCGCCTTTGCCGACGTTCTGGCGCCGCATTCGCCGGTGCAGGGCGATCTGCGCAATGCCCGGCTCCTGCCACCCGGCACCGCCGGTTATCTGCTCGGCACCGACGACCAGGGCCGCGACATTCTCTCGCGCCTGCTCTACGGCTCACGACTGACTCTTTTCGTCATCGTGCTGGTGGCGGTCATCGCCGCGCCGATCGGTCTGATCGTCGGCACTGTCTCCGGTTATGCCGGGGGATGGGTGGACGCCGTGCTGATGCGGATCACCGATATTTTCCTGGCCTTCCCCAAGCTCGTTCTGGCGCTGGCGCTGGTCGCCGCTCTCGGTCCGGGCATCGAGAATGCCGTGCTTGCGATCGCCATCACTTCCTGGCCGCCTTACGCGCGTATCGCGCGGGCCGAAACGTTGACCTTCCGCAATTCGGATTTCATCGCCGCGGTCAGGCTGATGGGCGCCTCTCCGATCCGTATCGTCATTTTCCACATCATGCCGCTGTGCATGTCGTCGCTGATCGTCCGCGTTACGCTCGACATGGCCGGCATCATCCTGACGGCCGCTGGTCTTGGCTTTCTCGGTCTCGGCGCTCAGCCGCCGTTGCCGGAATGGGGGGCGATGATCGCCTCCGGCCGCCGTTTCATTCTTGATCAGTGGTGGGTCGCGGCCATGCCGGGATTCGCCATCCTGATCGTTTCGCTCGGCTTCAACCTCCTGGGTGACGGTTTGCGCGATGCGCTGGATCCGAAGGAGGCCGGACAATGACGCCTCTCCTGACTGTCGAAAATCTCAAGGTCAGCTTTCCGACCCGCACCGGTCTCGTCGAGGCCGTGCGCGGCGTGAACTTCACGCTTGGCAAGGAACGGCTCGGCATTGTCGGCGAATCCGGTTCCGGCAAGTCGCAAACCGGCCGCGCTATCATGGGACTGACGCCGGGGCATGCGAGGATCACAGCCGACCGCCTCGCATTCGGCGGCACCGATCTTCTGTCGATCTCGCGCCGCGAGCGCCGTTCGCTGCGCGGCAAGAAAATCGCCATGATCCTGCAGGACCCGAAATATTCGCTGAACCCGGTCATGCCGGTCGGTCGGCAGATCATGGAGACCTTGCAGACCCACGAGCGTCTGTCCACAGCCGAGAAGCGCCAGCGGGCGCTGGACATGATGGAATCGGTGCAGATCAACGACCCCGAACGGGTCTTCGATCTCTATCCGCATGAAGTCTCCGGCGGCATGGGGCAGCGCATCATGATCGCCATGATGCTGATCTGCGGCCCGGAATTGCTGATTGCCGACGAGCCGACCTCGGCGCTCGACGTCACCGTGCAGCTCGAAGTGCTGGCGATCTTGGACAAGCTCGTCTCCGAGCGCGGCATGGGGCTCATCTTCATCAGCCACGACCTGCGTCTCGTCTCATCCTTCTGTGACCGGGTTCTCGTCATGTATGCGGGGCATGTCGTAGAGGAGCTGCCGGCCTCACGTCTGTCCGAGGCGCAGCACCCCTATACGCGTGGGTTGCTCAGCTGTCTGCCGCAGATCGATGCCGATCACCACCCCTTGCCCGTCCTCGAACGCCAGGAGGCGTGGGCGCTATGACCGCACCAGCCATTTCGATCCGCGACATGCTCGTGACTTTCAGCGGCTTTCGGGCGCTGAACGAGGTGAGTCTCGATATTGCCGCTGGCGAGTCGTTCGGCATCGTCGGTGAATCCGGCTCCGGCAAGTCGACGCTTTTGCGCGCTGTCGCAGGACTCAACCGTTTCGACAGCGGAAGCCTCCTGGTGGATGGCCGCAGCTTTTCCGGCAAGGACCGCGACCACGAGTTCTACCGGACCGTCCAGATGGTGTTCCAGGACCCCTATGGCTCGCTGCATCCGCGCCAGACGATCGACCGGCTGCTGCTCGAGCCGCTTGCCATCCATGGCTTCACCGACGCCGAGTCACGGATCGCCCGCGCGCTCGACGAGGTGGGGCTCGGTTCCGGCTTCCGCTTCCGCTTTTCGCATCAGTTGTCGGGTGGTCAGCGCCAGCGCATCGCCATTGCGCGGGCGTTGATCGTCGAACCGAAGATCCTGCTGCTCGACGAGCCGACTTCGGCGCTCGATGCGTCTATCCAGGCCGAGATCCTCAACCTGCTCGAACAGGCTCGCAAGGATCGCGACCTGACCTTCGTCATGGTCAGCCATGACCTGGCGGTGATCAGCCACATGTGCGAGCGGCTGGCGGTGATGAAGGCCGGAAAGGTGGTCGAGTCGCTCGATGTGGCGCAGCTACGCTCGCGAGAGTTCTCGACCGACTATACGCGCCAGCTGATGGTGGCGAGCGAAGGGTTTGTGCGGGAGGCCTGAACCGTCAGGCGACCCGTTGCCCCTTTCGCCACACGGCCTTGAGGAACGGATGACCATCATGCAGGCCGACGCGGATGAGATCCGCGCGTTTGCCGAGGGCGATTTCGCCTCGATCGGCAAGGCCTGCGGCCTCTGCCGGCACCTTTGTCACCATGCGAACGGCCGCGGCCAGATCGTAGTCGAGTGCCGGATCGCTGCCGATCAGGAAGGCGGCATCGAGCATGGAGCGTGGCACGTAGTCCGAGGCGAGAATGTCGACGAGCCTTTCCTCGAGCAGTTCACGCACCGCGACATTGCCCGATTGCGAGCCGCCGCGCACGATGTTTGGCGCTCCGCCGACGATCAGCATGGAACGGCTGCGGGCCTCGCGGGCGGCCTCCAGCGTGCAGGGGAATTCGGAGATCGCCACGCCTTCGTCGGCCGCCAGATCGACATGCTCGATGTCGGTGTCGTCATGGCTGAGCAGAGGCAGACCGCGGGCGCGGGCGAGTGCCACGACCTCGGGGCGCACCGTGCGGCCGATGTCCGATTTCTCCGCCACCATCTGGGCGATGCGGTCGCGGATGACCGCCTCACTTTCGCCCCCTGCCTTCTGCAGGCGGTTGACGTAGGCGTCCATGTCGCGGCTCTGGCGGATGCCCGGCAGATGTTCCATCACCGAGACGACGCGCACCAGTGGCCGGTCGATGTTCTCGGCGGTGAGTTCCGGCGTACGCGGATCGACCACTTCGCAGCGAAGGTGGACGAAGTGTTCGGCGCGCAGCATGCCGGCTGCCTGGGCGCGCTCCAGCACGTCGATCATCGGGCTCAGGATCTCCGCGCGTTCGCTGTCTTCGGAAGAAACGCCGACGCAAAGGCTGTCGAAAACGGTGGTCACGCCGCCGCCGATAATCTGGGCGTCATGGGCAAGGGCGGCGCGCATATAATCCCAGCGGACGTGCGGACGGGGATAGACGTGCTTTTCAAAATGGTCGGTGTGGATGTCGACGAGACCGGGCAGGAGATAGTCGCCGCCAAAGTCCAGCGCGCCGCTTGGCTGCGAGCCGGTTTCGATCGCGACGATCTGTCCGGCTTCAGAGACGAGTGTGCCGTGAACAATCCCGTCGGCCAGGATGATCCGGGCATTGGCGATTGTCAGCCGGGCGGTCGCATCGTTTTCATGACCCTCAGCACGCACGTCCATCAGCATAGCCTGACCTTTCCGATTTGAATGCCGGGGCCCTGTTTCGACGACGACTCGCCGGCGCCCGTCCGGGTCCGTGCTTAGACCCGTCGTGTGAAGGTTCTGTGTCGGCGGGCCCGCTCAGGCGACGGTGTGGAAACCGCCGTCGGCATAGATCACCGAGCCGGTCATGGGCGCACCTGCGTCGCTGGCGAGGAAGGCGGCGATCTGGCCGATGTCCTCGATGCTGACGAGGCGGTGGGCGGGGGTGCGTTCGCGCACCTTGTCAAGAAGAGCGTCGAAGCGGTCGATGCCGGAGGCCGCACGGGTCTTGACCGGGCCGGCCGAGATGGCAAAGGCGCGGACCCGGCTCTCGGCGAGATCGGCTGCGAGATAACGGACGCTCGATTCCAGCGCGGCCTTGACCGGCCCCATCATGTTGTAGTTCTCCACCACCCGATCGGCGCCGTAGAAGCTGACGGTTATCAGACTGCCACCGTTCCTCATCAGCGGCACGGCGAGCTTTGCCATGCGGATGAAGGAGTGACAGGAGACGTCCATGGCCATGGCGAAGCCTTCGGCCGAACAATTGACGACGCTGGTGTGAAGGTCCTCGCGCGGGGCGAAGGCGATGGAATGCAGGAGAAAATCGAGCTTGCCCCAGCGGCGTTCGATTTCGCCGAACACCGCCTCCAACTGGCCCGGAATGCGCACGTCGAGCGGCACGAAGATTTCCGCGTCCAGTTTTTCGGCGACTGGCCGGACGAAAGGCTCGGCCTTCTCGTTGAGATAGGTGACGGCGAGTTCGGCGCCGGCGGCGCGAAAGGCTGCGGCGCAGCCGGCGGCGATGCTCACGTCGTTGGCGATGCCGACGACCAGTCCACGTTTTCCTGCAAGGCTCGTCAGCGACATCTGTTCGTGTCTCCGTTTCAGAGGATGGAAAGGGCTTCGTCTGCGATAACCTGTTCCTCGTCGGTCTCGATGACCATGACCGCGACGCCTGAGGCGGGCGCCGAGATCGTCGCCGCATTGGTCGCGTTGGCGCTGGTGTCGAGCCGGACACCAAGGAAGGCGAGCCGTTCGCAAACGGCGCTTCGGATCGCCGGCTGGTGCTCGCCGATGCCGGCGGTAAAGACGAGGGTATCGAGCCCGCCGAGGGTGGCGGAAAGCCTGGCGACTTCGCCGGCGATACGGAAGGTGAAGACGTCGATCGCCTCCCTGGCTTCCTGTGCGGTGCTTTCGAGAAGCGCGCGGCTGTCGGCGCTGATGCCGGACAGCCCGAGCAGGCCGGACTTGTGGTAGACGATGTCCTCGACTTCTTCGCGCGAAAGCCCCATGCGCGCCATGAAGTGAAAGATGACCCCGGGATCGAGCGCGCCGGAGCGGGTGGCCATCGGAATGCCGTCGATGGTCGAAAAGCCCATCGAGCTGTCGCGGCTCAAGCCGCCCTCAATCGCGCAGATGCTGGCGCCGCTGCCGAGATGGGCGACCACGGTGCGAGCGTTTGCGTTTTCAGGCCGGAGTTTGGCCAGCGCACCGGCGATGTATTTGTAAGAAAGGCCGTGAAAGCCGTAGCGCTTGATGCCTTGGTCGAAATAGGTGCGCGGGATGGCGAAACGCTGTACGGTCGGCGACTGGCTGCGGTGGAATGCGGTGTCGAAGGAGGCCGTCTGCGGCAGATGAGGCTTCAGGTGGCGAATTGCCTCGATCAGCCTGAGGTTCTGCGGCTGGTGGAGTGGTGCCAGCGGTGTGAGCGCGGCGATGCCGGAAAAGGCTCGATCGTCGATCAGCACCGGGCCGGAAAACATGTCTCCACCGTGAACGACACGGTGTCCGACGGCGGTGACCGCATCAATGTCAAAATGATTGGCCAGCCAGCCGAAGGTTTCGTCCAGCACCTCGTGCAACATGTCGCCGCCCTCGGCTTCGAGCGGCACGTCGAACACTTCCGGACCCTCGACCAGATGGAAGGTCAGCGGCTTGTGGCGGAAGTCGATCATGCCCTTGCCGATGCGAACCGCCTTGTCCTCCTTGCGCAGGAACAGACCGATTTTCACCGTCGAGGAGCCGGCGTTAAAGGTGAGGAGCAGCTTTTCCGTCATTGAGCCGGCAGTCCCTGGGCGGCGCGCTTGGCGGCAACGAGCTTGGCGAGTGCCGCCGAGGCGATGCGGACCTTGAGGCTGTCGGAACGGCTGGTCAGGATGATCGGCACGCGGGCGCCGAGTACCAGGCCGGCGGCGTCAGCACCGGCGAAATAGAGCAACTGCTTGGCCAACATGTTGCCGGCTTCGAGATCGGGCACGAGCAGGATGTCAGCCTGGCCGGCGACGGGGGAGACGATCCCCTTGGTGCGGGCGGCCTCAAGGCTGATGGCATTGTCGAAGGCAAGCGGTCCGTCGACGCTGGCGCCGGTGATCTGGCCACGCGCAGCCATGACGGTCAGCGCCGCCGCGTCGAGCGTCGCCTGCATCTTGTCATTGATCGTCTCCACGGCGGCGAGCACGGCAACCTTCGGTTTGGTATTGCCGAGCAGTTGCAGCAGGTCGATGGCGTTCTGGCAGATGTCACGCTTGTGGTCGAGGGTGGGAGCGATGTTGATCGCCGCGTCGGTGACCACCAGCAGTTTCTCGTAGGCCGGCACGTCCATGACATAGGCATGGCTGATGCGACGCGCGGTCCTCAGTCCCGAGCCGGGAGCCACGACGGCGCCCAGCAGTTCGTCGGTGTGCAGGCTGCCCTTCATCAGGGTGGACACCTTGCCGGCAACCGCCAGTTCGACCGCCTTTTCGGCGGCAGCATGGCTGTGTTCGACGGAGATGATCTCGAAACCGTCAAGGGAGATGCCGGCCTTTTCGGCGGCTGCGCGAATCTTGGCCTCGGGGCCGATCAGAACCGGGTCGAGCAGGTTCTCGTCACGGATTTCTATAGCTGCCTGGATTGCCTCGGGCGAGCAGGGATGAACGAGGGCAGTCTTGATGAGGGGGAGCGCACGTGCCTCGGCGACGATGTCATCGAAGCGGTCGTGGTGCTGCGCCACGACTTCCGGAAGGGTGACCTGCGGCCATTCCATCCGTTCGAACGGGGCGATAACGGTCGCCCGGCCGCATAAGACTTCCTCGCCTTTCTGGTTGGTGCAGCGGGTGTCGAACACGACGATCCGTTTGTCGGGACGCTTTTCCGTCACGGTGACGATCGCGGTGATCGTGTCGCCGGGGAAAACCGGCTTTTCGAACCGCAGTTCCTGGCCGAGATAAATGGTGCCGGGACCGGGCAGCTTGGTGCCGAGCACGGCCGACACCACGGCGGCCGTCCACATGCCGTGGGCAATGATGTGACCGAAGAAATCCTTTTCGGCGAATTTTGCATCGACATGGGCCGGATTGAAATCGCCGGAGGCACGCGCGAAGAGCTTGATGCTTTCGAGATCGACCGAGCGCTTGAGCGTCGCACTGTCGCCGACTTTCAGTTCGTCGAAGGTACGGTTCGTCAGGAGGGTTTCAGTCATTTCACTCTCATTTCTGATGGACATAGGTGCCGGGCGCGGCTTCCTTTGCGACATAACCGTTTTCGCTTGCCCCCATCGGCGGCGGTGCAACCTTCTCCTGCGACGAATGGGACACAAGCCAGGCAGACCACGCCGGCCACCACGAACCCTCTTGTGAAGGGCACTCGGCCATCCATTCCTCGGCGCTCACGCAGGGATCCACAGCCTTCTTGGTTTCCATGCGAAAATGGCGGTGCGGATGACCGGGTTCGCTGACGATGCCGGCATTGTGGCCGCCGCTGGTCAGAACGAAGGTGACGTCGGTGTCGGTCAGGTAATGGATCTTGTAAACGGAGGTCCAGGGGGCAACATGGTCGCGTTCGGTCCCCACGGAGAAAAGCGGAACGCGGATGTTCTGCAGCGCTGCCGGGTGGCCGTCGACCATGAAGCGGCTGGCGGCGAGTTCGTTGTCGAGATAGAGGCGCTGGAGATATTCGGCATGCATGCGGAAGGGCATGCGCGTGGTGTCGGCGTTCCAGGCCATCAGATCGATCATCGGCGTGCGCTCGCCCATCATGTAGTCGTGCACGATGCGCGACCAGATAAGGTCATTTGAGCGCAATAGCTGGAAGGCGCCGGCCATCTGGTCGGCCGAGAGGAAGCCGCGGTTCCACATGACGCTTTCGAGGAAATGCAGCTGGCTGTCATCGATGAAAAGGGCGAGCTCGCCTGGCTCGGAGAAATCCGTCTGGGCGGCAAACAGGGTCACGGAGGCGAGGCGCTCATCCTTGGCGCGCGCCATGGCGGCGGCTGCGATCGATAGCAGCGTGCCGCCGAGGCAGTAGCCGGCAGCATGGATCTTGCGATCCGGTATGATCGCGTTGATCGCATCGAGGGCGTCCATGACGCCGAGGCGGCGGTAGTCGTCCATGCCGAGGTCGCGATCGGCGGCGGTCGGATTGTGCCAGGAGATGCAGAAGACGGTGTGGCCCTGGGAGACGAGATAGCGGATCAGCGAATTGTGCGGCGAAAGATCGAGGATGTAGTATTTCATGATCCATGCCGGAACGATCAGGATCGGTTCGGCGTGGACGGTTTCGGTTGCCGGCGAATACTGGATCAGCTCGATCAGGCGGTTACGATAGACGACGCGACCGGGAGTGGTTGCGACGGTCTTGCCAGGTACGAAGTCCTCGGTACCGGCGACCGGCTGCTTGGTCAGTTCGCGGTTGGCATCCTCGATGAAATTCCTGAATCCCTCCAGGAAGTTCATGCCGCCGGTTTCAGCGGCGCGTTTCATCACCACCGGATTGGTCAATGGGAAGTTCGATGGGGAGAAGACGTCGAGGATCTGGCGGGTGGCAAAGGAAATCACGTCCTCGTGGTGTGCGGCGACGCCGGGCACGTCGTTGGTCACCTTATGCCACCATTGCTGGTTTAGCAGGAAACACTGGGACATGATATTATAAGGGAAATGCTGCCATTCCTCGCCCTTGAAACGTTCGTCGCCTGGCAGGGGCTCGATGCAGGGGGGTGTTTGCGGGTCAACGGCGGCTGCCGCAAGATGAGTGGCGAGGCGGTGGCTCTTGCGCAATGCCTTCTGCGCCAGTTCCAGCCGCTTGCCTGGTGCCATGCCGAGATGGATCGCCCAGTCGTAGACGGCAAGTGATATGGCGGCGGGCGAGATGCCGCCGGTGAACGGCGCGATCATCACCTCGTTCATGCGATTGAGGGCGTCGAAACCTGCTGCTTGTGAGCCGTCGTCGAAACCGAGAGCGTCGAGCGCCGTGTCGAGATTGGCGGAGGAGGGATCTCCGGCCCGGATGATGCTGGATGTCGACATGTCTCTTTCTCCCGCAATAGGTCCGTCACTCCGACAGGGGAATAACGTGGATTCGTGACGCGCATACGAAATGATGAGCGCTTCGACACGCTTGTATTGCGGTGCAATATAAGCCTTTGCCGCCGCTATTCAATCAAAGCCTTGCCTAAAGCCTAATGCCGCCTTACCCGAAAGGCGCATGTCGATCGTCGGGCGGTGCCGGTTGCCGCCGAAGCGGATCAGCCGTAGCGGTCGCGCCAGGAGGCCTGCGCGCCTTCGACCGGCAAAGAGGTCGCCTCGAAGACGCCGCGAGCGATGGCGCGGGCCATGACGAGGGTGGCAAGATGGCACAGTTCCATGAAATCGGTGGAATTCGCGAGTGGCCGGCGATTGGTCGCGGCGGAGAATATCGTATCGCCATCGGCGGGCAGATGAGCCGGCAACACCGCGCGGGCAAGCCCGCCGTGGGCCATGATCGACAGGCGGTGTGTCTGCGCCTTGGTCAAGGCGGCGTCAGTCACCACGGCGCCGATGGTGGTGGCGGTCAGGTTGATGCCCTTGGCCTGCAGGATCGTATCGGGCGAGGAGAAATTGGCCGGTAGGCCGATGCCGCCGAATTCATCGTCGAGTTCAAAGGGGGCGGCCCAGAAGAACGGGCCGTCGCCGATCGTCGTCGAGCCCATGGCGTTGACCGCGACGAGGGCGGCGATCGTATGGCCGCCGCTGGTCATAGCGCTGGCCGAACCAAGCCCGCCCTTGAAAGTTGCTGTCGTCGCGCCGGTGCCGGCACCGACGCTGCCAAGGTCGAAGGCACCATGCCTGGCCGCCATGAAGGCATCATAACCCATGTCGCGATAGGGCGAGTGCAGGCCCCAGTCCTTGTTGCCGCCATTCAGCAGATCCATGAGGATTGCCTGGGGCACGATCGGCACGCGGACATCGCCGACCGGGAAGCCTCGACCGATGGCGCGAAGACCAGCCTGTACGCCGCCGGCGGCATCAAGGCCAAAGGCTGATCCGCCCGAGAGCACGAAAGCGTCAACCGCCTCCACCGTCATGGCCGGATCGAGCAGCGCCGTCTCACGCCCGCCTGGTGCGCCGCCGAGCACACTGCCGGAAGCCGTGGCCGGGCGGTCGAAGACGATTGCCGTGACACCGGAGCCGAGCTTCAGGTCCGTGGCGTGACCGACGGCGACACCTTCGACATCGGTTAGCAGGTTCAGTTGGGACGTCATGCCATACCTCGTATTCGTACGTGCTTCGGTTGGACAGAGCTGTCTGTCGGCTGGAAAATACGGGGTGGAGAGTGACCCGGTCCGTGATCGGAATCAACCCGCGCCAGGATCGAAACAGACCGGGCGGATTTCGGACGCCGGATCGGCGCGTGTTCGGAAATCGGCGCTGTAGTAATGCGATAATACCCGTCCCTTCGGCCGATTTGCTAGCGTCCGCCCGACATTCCAGAACGGGAGGATGATATGTCGAAGAAGATCCTGATGATTGCCGGCGATTTTGCCGAAGACTACGAGACCATGGTGCCGTTCCAGACGTTGCTTGCCTGTGGTTACACCGTGCATGCCGTTTGCCCCGGCAAGAAGGCCGGCCAGACGATCGCCACCGCGATTCATGATTTCGAGGGCGACCAGACCTATACGGAAAAGCGCGGCCACAATTTCGCGCTCAATGCCACCTTCGCCGAAATCAAGGCATCGGACTATGATGCGCTGGTCATTCCCGGTGGTCGGGCACCGGAATATCTGCGCCTCAATGCGGAGGTGATCGCTGCCGTGAAGCACTTCTTCGATGCCAACAAGCCGGTAGCCGCCGTTTGCCACGGCGCGCAGGTCCTGGCCGCGGCCCGCGTGCTTGAGGGCCGCACATGCTCGGCCTATCCGGCCTGCCGTCCCGAAGTCGAACTGGCCGGCGGCACCTATGCCGACATCGCCATCGACGCGGCCGTGACCGACGGCAATCTGGTGACTGCACCGGCCTGGCCGGCGCATCCGGCATGGCTGAAACAGTTCATGGCGGTGCTTTCCGCCTGATCGCGGCCCAATGGAACGAGACGGCGGGGCTTCACGGTTCCGTCGTTTCTCTCTAGGGTCTGACGTTACCGAGGACCGCGCATCCGGGAGGAAACCATGTGCAAGCTCTTCATCCAGGCCGATCCGGCCTTGTGGGAAAGCCAGACGAAATCGCTGCGCATTGACGGCATGGTGACCAGCGTCCGGCTGGAGAATTTCTTCTGGATGACACTGGAAGAGGTCGGTCGGCGCGACGGGATGACGGTGATCCAGCTGATCGCCAAGCTCTATCACGAGTCGATCGATGCCGGGCACGATCTCGGCAATTTCACCTCGTTCCTTCGCGTCTGCTGCGGCCGCTATCTGGCGCTCCAGCTGTCCGGGGATATACCGGCCAATACAGATTTGCCGATCGCAGCGCTCGACGCGGACCATATCCTGGTTGCCGAAAAGGCGAAGTATCACTGAACACGGACGCTTCCGTTTTCCGCTGTCGCTTTTCCACATGGCCAGGTCTTTGCACCGACGTGACGCTGTGCTCTCACGGTGCTATAGCGTGGTCATTGCACCGGCAGGGCATTCCCTTCCTTCCTCTCCTGCCGGACCCCTTTGTCTTTCAGGAGTTGATCCCCCATGCCCGGTCCCAAGGTCGTTCCCGTTCAAGGTGACGCGCAAATGCCCGCCCGCGTCGATGTCGTCGTCATCGGCGGCGGGATCATCGGTTCGTCGACGGCGCTGGAGCTTGCCGAACGCGGCGTATCGGTCGCGCTTTGCGAGAAGGGGGGGATCGGTGAGGAGCAGTCGAGCCGCAACTGGGGCTGGGTACGCATTTCCTGGCGCGATCCGCGCGAAGTACCACTGATGGCCGAAGCGATCCGCATCTGGCAGGGGCTGGACGCCCGAACCGGCCGCGACACCGGTTACAGGCAATGCGGCATCGTGTTCGCCTCGCTCGACAAGTCCTATGAGGCGAAGAACGCCGAATGGCCCGAGGCGCTCGGCGCCTATCAGCTCAAGTCGCGCATGATCGATGGCGCGGAGTTCAACGGGCTCTATCCGGGCATGAAGCACGACTTCAAAAGCGCTCTGTTTACGCCGGCCGACGGCCGCGCCGAACCGCAGAAGGCCGCGCCGGCGATCGCCGAAGCGGCGCGCGACAAAGGCGCGCATATCCTGACCAACTGCGCGGTGCGTGGTATCGAGACATCGGGTGGCAAGATCTCGGGGGTCGTGACCGAGCGTGGTTCGATCGCCTGCTCGTCGGTCGTTCTTGCCGGCGGGGCATGGTCGAGCCTGTTTGCCCGCAATGCCGGGGTCGATCTGCCGCAGCTCAAGGTGATGAACACCGTCATCCGCACCAAGCCGATCGAAGGCGGGCCGGAGCAGACGCTGTATGGCCGGGATTTCGCCTTCCGCAAGCGGCAGGACGGCGGTTATACGATCGCCTCGCGCTACGACAATATCGTCGAGATCGTCCCCGACAGCTTCCGCTACATGCTGAAGTTCCTCCCCGCCCTGAAAAGCGAGTGGCGGTCGTTGCGCTTTCGCGTCTCCGGCCGCTTCCTGGAGGAGGGCCGTATGGCGCAGCGCTGGCGGATGGATGAGGAGACACCTTTCGAGCGATGCCGCGTGCTCGATCCCAAGCCCTCCGACAAGTGGACCAATCACGCGCTTGCGCAGTTGAAGAAAGATTACCCGGTCTTCGCCAAGGCCGAGATCGAGCAGCGCTGGGCCGGCTATATCGACGTTTCGCCCGACGCCGTTCCGGTGATTTCTCCGGTCGAGGCGGTGCCGGGTTTCTTTATCGCCACAGGCTTCTCCGGCCACGGCTTCGGTATCGGGCCGGGGGCCGGGCGCCTCATGGCCGACCTTGTCACCGGACATACCCCTTGCGTGGATCCGACGGCTTTTCGTCTGTCGCGCTTCTTCGACGGCTCGAAGATCGAGATCATCAGCGGGGTCTGAGGCTGATACGAAAAAGGGGCGCCGCGGCGCCCCTTGTCACTTGCGCAATCGCCGGCTCAGCGCTTCAACAGGCGCGGATCGAGCGCGTCACGGATGGCATCGCCGATATAGTTGACCGAAAGCACGGAGAGCGAAATCGCCAGGCCGGGCCACAAGACGCGCGACGGGTTTATCTGCAGGAAGTTGGCGCCATCGAACAGCAGGCGGCCCCAGGTCGGGAAATCCGAGGGGAAGCCGAGGCCGAGGAAAGACAGGGCCGATTCCGTGATGATCGCCGAGGCGATGCCAAGCGTCGCGGAGACCATGATCGAGCTCATGACGTTCGGCAGGATGTGCTTGAGGATCACCCGGTACTCCCACATGCCGCTCGATTTCGCCGCCAGGATGAATTCCTGACTCTTCACCGTCAGCACGTCACCGCGAACGATGCGGGCCGTGTGCATCCAGCTGGTGATGCCGATGACGAAGACGATCAGGATGAAGATCCCGGTCTCCGGTCCGAACGCGGCCCGCAATGTGTCACGGAAAAGCATGATGATGACGAGCAGCAAGGGCAGCAAGGGCAGCGCCAGGAACAGATCGGTCATGCGCATCAGCAAGCCGTCGATCCTCTTGAAATAACCGGCCAGAACCCCGACCAGCGTTCCGAGGAACAGAGCCAGAAGCATTGCCGTTATGCCGACGGCAAGCGAGATCTGCCCGCCGGCCATGACCTGCGCCAACATGTCGTGACCAAGGTTGTCGGTGCCGAAGGGATGGGCAAGCGACATCCCCTGGTTTTTCGCGCGGATGTCGAGCTTGTTGGGATCGACGGTGTGGATCAGCGGGCCGACATAAACCGCAAGCAGGATGAAGGCGAAGACGATCAGGCCCGCGACACCGCCCGGATGGGCCTTGAACTGGTGCCAGAGGTCGCCGGCAAAGGATCGGGAAGGGCGGTCCTCAACGACCGCAGTTGTATCAGTCATAGCGGATCCTCGGATCAAGGATGCCGTAAAGGACGTCGGCAATCAGGTTGAAGAGCACGATCAGGATGGCGAAGATGAAGGTCAGTGTCTGGACCAATGGAATATCGGCGCCCTGGATGGCGACGATCAGCAATTGGCCGAGACCGTTGACCCGGAAGATCTGCTCCGTGATGATCGCCCCGGAGAAGATCGTGGGTACGCCGAGCGCGATGACCGTGACGACCGGGATCAGGCTGTTGCGCAGGACATGCACGAGCAGCACGACCTTCTCCTTGACGCCCTTGGCGCGGGCGGTCCGGACATAGTCCTGATGCAGATTGTCGAGCATGGATGCGCGTACGAACCGGCTGATCTGCGAGGTATTGTAAAGCGTCAAAACCAGCACGGGCAGGAACATTTGCCTGACCTGGGCAAGGAAGCTGGACCAGTCGTGAACGACGAGGTTCGTGTCGTAGATTGACGGGAACCATTGCAGATAGGAGCTGAAGACGACGATCAGCAGGACACCGGTGAAGAAGGTCGGCACCGAATAGCCGATCATCGAGATGAAAGTGCCCAGCTGATCGAAGACCGAATACTGTTTGTAGGCCGAAAGGACGCCGATCGGGATCGCCAGCATGACACCGAAGACATAGGACATGCCAACGACCCAAAGGGTCTGGGGCAGTCTCTGGACGATCAGGTCGACGACGGGGCTGCGGGTTGCCCACGACAGCACGCGCAGACGCTCGCCGGTGCCGACGGTCAGTCCGGTGAGCTGTTCGAAAATATTCAGCGGTTCATTGATGAAAAACTGCTGCAACCATTTGAGGAAGCGAATGAAGAAGGGCTGGTCCATGCCAAGCGCCGCCCGCATCTGTTCGCGTACTTCCGGTGGAATGGTCAGGGGCAGGTCGCCGAGCGGATCGTTGGGAGCGAGGTCCAGCAGAGCGAAAATGATGAAGCTGATAATCAGCAATGTCGGGATTGCGAACAGCAACCGCCGCAGTGTGTATGTGAACATCGGATAGTCTCCAGACCGTCACGAAGAAAATGCTACCGGGCCCGGCGGGTGCCGGGCCCGGTGAGATACATTTACTTCTTGCGCGACCAGTCAGCGACGTTCCAAAGCTCTGAGTCCCAGGCGTTCATCCTGACGCCATCGAGCGTGACGTTGACCGCCGACGGCTGGCCACGATGGATAAGCGGGATCTGGGCGCCGTCGTTGCTCAGCATATCGTTGAGCTGTTTGGCGATCGCGGCGCGTTCTTCAAGCTTGCCGGTCTTGCCGAGGGTGTCGACCAGCTTGTCATATTCCGGGTTGCAGTAGCGGGGCTCGTTCTCACCCTGCCAGCCATTGGCCGGGGTCGGAGCCTTGTCGCACTTCCAGCCTGCCATGTACTTCTCCGGATCGGTTCCGTCGAAGTTGTTGGTGTACATCTGCACGTCGGCATAGAACTTCTGGAAGGTATCCGGGGAAGCCGGGTCGCCGCCGAAGAAGACGGAAGCCGAGATGTTACGCAGCTCGACATCGACGCCGATCTGCTTCCACATGTCCTTCACGAGCGCCTGGGTGCCCTGACGGACCGAGTTGGTCGAGGTCTGGTAGAGGAAGGAGAGCTTGACGCCGTTCTTTTCGCGGATGCCGTCAGGCCCCATTTTCCAACCGGCATCTTCAAGCAGCTTGTTGGCGCCTTCGATGTCCTGCTTCAGGCACCAGTCAACGGCGGTCGAGACATAGATATCCGGAGCCGGCAGGATGTTGCAGGTCGGCTTGCCGTTGGCGCCGTAGCCGGCCTCGACCAGGATGTCACGGTCGATGGCGATGGAAAGCGCTCTGCGAACCGCCGGGTCGGACAATGCAGGATGTGGACCGGCTTCCTTGGTCGAACGCTTGTCGCCGAGCGACGGGTCGACGCCGAAAGGGTTCAGGTCGATACGCTCGACCTGGGTGCCGAAGGCCACCTCGATCTTGCCTTTGCCGGCCTGCATCATCTGTTCGAGCACTTCCGGTTCGACCTGCATGTTCCAGGCGTAATCGTATTCGCCTGTCTCAAGAACCGAGCGGGCCGCGGAGGCGGCATCGCCACCGCCCTTCAGCGTTGCCGTGGCGAAGGCCGGCTTGGCCGGGTCGCGGTAGTTCGGGTTCGCTTCAAAGGTGATGACGTCGTTCGGCTTGAATTCCTTGACCACAAACGGGCCGGTGCCGATCGGACCGAAGTTGGCGGCGGTGCATTCCGGTGCCTTGGCGCCCATGCAATCCTTGAACTGGGCTGCCTGGATCAGCGGCGACTGGGCGCCGACGAAAGCGGAGTAGGGATAGGGCTTTGGCTCGGAGAAGGAGATCTTGATGGTTGAGGGATCAATCGCCTCGACATTGGTCACGCCTTCGTAATAGGCGGCCTGGGCGCAGCCGCCGTCCGGCGCCGTGCAGTACTTCCAGGTGAAAATGGCGTCATCGGCGGTGACCGGCGTGCCGTCCGACCATTTGAGGCCGGGCTTCAGTTTCCACGTGATGCTTTTCATATCGGCCGTGACGCCGCCATTCTCGATGGTCGGGATGTCTGCGGCCAGCATCGGAACCAGTGTGCCGGTCTCGTCGTAGCGGGCGAGTGGCTCGATCACCATGGATGAGCTGTACACTTCCTTGGTGCCGCCGGAGAGATAGGGATTGAGGGTGGAGACGGCCTGCCAGAAGATGATTTTAAGGTCACCGTCCGAGCCTCGCTCGGCGAAGGCGGGTGCCGCCTGCACGGCCAGCGCCGCAGCCGAGGCTGCCAATAGAATACGGAATTTCTGCATGTCGTCATTCCCCTGTTTTTATCGTTGGAGTTTTGATCGTCAGTGCTGCCTGAGGAGAGTTCCCGTTCTCCCGGCGGTCAAGGCCAGTCCCAGTTATCTTATTGGCCCTGTTTCGTAATTTTGACTCTGTTGTCTCCGCTTAAGGTCTCCGATCGTCTCGGATGCTTGTCCGGAACATGCGGGACTGATCAAAATTTGAGCCATCTAAGCATAGGCCTATTTTGTGTTCAAGGCGGAAAATTGCGGCTTGCAAAAGCGCTTTGAGGCAGCGCAGTATGACCGGATAAAAGTGGGAACCACAAGAAAAATGCGAGGATCGAACACATGCCCGTGTTGAACCGTGCCAGCGAACTGCAAGGCGAGGTGGCCGCCTGGCGCCGCCATCTCCATGAGAACCCGGAACTCTTGTTCGATGTCGAAGAGACCGCCGAATTCGTCGCGGAGAAACTGAAGTCCTTCGGTTGCGATGTGGTGGAAACCGGCATTGGCCGTACCGGGGTCGTGGCGATCATCAAGGGCAGCCGCGGCGACGGACCGGTCATCGGTTTCCGCGCCGACATGGACGCCTTGCCGATCTACGAGACGAGCGGCAAGGAATGGGCGTCGAAGACGCCGGGCAAGATGCATGCCTGCGGCCATGACGGGCACACGGCCATGCTGCTCGGGGCGGCGAAATATCTCGCAGAGACCCGTAATTTCCGCGGTTCCGTCGCGCTGATCTTCCAACCGGCAGAAGAAGGCGGCGGCGGTGGCCTGAAAATGGTCGAGGATGGCATGATGGAAACCTTCGGCATCTCCCAGGTCTACGGCATGCACAATCATCCCGGCATGCCGGTCGGTCATTTCGCCACGCGCAAGGGCTCGGTGATGGCGGCGGCCGACGAGTTCGAGATCGTCGTACATGGACGTGGCGGCCATGCCGCGCAGCCGCACACGACCATCGACCCGGTGCTGGTTTCCTCGCATATCGTCATCGCTCTGCAGGCAATCGCCTCGCGCGAGGTCGATCCGCTGAAATCGGTTGTGGTGACGGTCGCGTCCGTGCATGGCGGCGAGGCGTGCAACGTAATCGCCAATACCGTCAAGCTGACCGGCACCGTGCGCACGCTTCTGTCCGAGACGCGTGATTACGCCGAGCGGCGCCTGAACGAAGTGGCCAACGGTATTGCCGCAACCTTCGGCGCAACCGTCGATGTGCACTATCGGCGCGGTTATCCGGTGACCTTCAATCACCCGGACGAGACGGAATTCGCGCTTGGCGTTCTCCGGCGTATTTCCGGCGACCGGGCGGTTGAAAGCGAAATTGCGCCGATGATGGGGGCGGAAGACTTTTCCTACATGCTGGAGGCCCGCCCCGGCGCTTTCGTCTTCATCGGCAATGGCGACAGCGCCAACCTCCACCATTCGGCCTACGATTTCAACGACGAGGCCATCCCCTACGGCATCAGCTACTGGGTGACGCTCGCGGAGACGGCGCTCGCGGCCTGATACCGCGACTGCATATTCTTGTCTGAAACCGCAGGCTTCAAGGATCGGTCGAATGGTGGAAATCTCTAATGGCAGTCTTACGGGTGCGGCGCCGGTCCTTTCGGTCCGGGACCTGACGACCTCCTTCAGGGTGGGAGATGAATGGCGTTCGGTGGTCAAGGGCGTGAGTTTCGACGTGGCGCCGAGGGAAACAGTCGCGATCGTCGGCGAGTCGGGATCGGGCAAAAGCGTCACGTCCTTGTCGATCATGCGGCTTCTGCCACAGAATGCCAGCCGCATCGAGGGCAGCGTCAAGCTCAACGGGCGGGAACTGCTCACGCTCGGCAACGAAGGCATGCGCAGGGTCCGCGGTAATGAGATCGCCATGATCTTCCAGGAGCCGATGACCTCGCTCAACCCGATCTTTCCGATCGGCAAGCAGATCGCCGAAGCGATCACCTGCCATCGCAGTGTTTCCTCGGCCGAGGCGAAGGCGGAAGTGCTGCGGCTGTTGGACAAAGTACGCATTCCCAATGCCAAGAGCCGCTTCGACGACTATCCACACCAGTTCTCCGGCGGCATGCGCCAGCGCGTGATGATCGCCATGGCGCTTGCCAGCCGGCCGAAGGTCCTGATCGCCGACGAACCGACAACGGCGCTCGACGTGACCATTCAGGGCCAGATCCTCGACCTGATCAAGGTGCTGCAGGAAGAGGAGGGCATGGGGGTCCTGTTCATCACCCATGACATGGGCGTGGTGGCGGAAGTCTCAGACCGGACCATCGTCATGTTTCGCGGCGAAGCCGTCGAGACGGGCACGACCGACGACATATTCAACCGCGGCAAGCACCCCTATACCCGCGCGCTTCTCTCGGCTGTGCCGAAGCTTGGCTCGATGGGCGGTCACGAGCGGCCGATGCGCTTTCCGGTGATCGATATCGCCACCGGCGAGACGCGGATCCCGGAGACAGAAGCCGGCGGGGTCGATGAAAGCACGCGCCCGGTTCTCGAGGTGAAGAACCTCACCACGCGCTTCGACATCCATTCGGGCCTGCTCGGTCGCAAGAGCGGCGCGGTCCATGCGGTGGAAGACGTTTCCTTCGACCTTCGGGCAGGGGAGACGCTCTCTCTGGTCGGCGAATCCGGCTGCGGCAAGTCGACGACAGGGCGTTCGATCACGCGCCTGGTCGAGCCGACCGCAGGGGCGATTTCGCTCGATGGCTACGACGTCGTCAATCTTGACCGGATCGCGCTGCGTAAGATGCGCCGCAGTGTCCAGATGGTGTTCCAGGACCCGTTCGCCAGCCTCGACCCGCGCATGAGCGTCGGTAGCGCGGTGATGGAGCCCTTCATCGAGCATGGGCTTGGCGCCAAAGCCGAGGCACGGGAAAAGGCGGCGGACCTGCTCGAAAGGGTCGGGCTGAAAGCCGATATGATGCATCGCTTTCCGCATGAGTTCTCCGGCGGCCAGCGCCAGCGTATCGCCATCGCCCGATCATTGATGCTCGATCCGAAGGTGATCGTCGCCGATGAGGCGGTCTCGGCGCTTGACGTGTCGATCAAGGCCCAGGTCTGCAATCTGCTGCTCGATCTGCAGCAGAGCTTCAATCTCGCCTATCTGTTCATTTCCCACGACATGGCCGTGGTTGAACGGGTGAGCCATCGGGTGGCGGTCATGTATCTCGGCGAAATCGTCGAGATAGGCCCGCGACAGGCCGTGTTCGACAATCCGCAGCATCCCTACACGAAAAAGCTGATTGCGGCGGTGCCGGTCCCCGATCCGGCCCGGCGTAGCCTGAAACGGAACGTTTCCACCGACGAGATCAAGAGTCCGATCCGCCCGGTCGGTTATGTGCCGCCGAAGCGGACCTACCGCGAAGTGTCGGCCGGGCATCTGGTCCAGGTATGAGGCTATGGCGCGTGGTTGGCGGGCGCCTTTGCCGAAGGCAGCGCTAATCGTTGCCAGTCATCGCTTCATTCGTCCTTAAACAAACATTCGTCATTGTCTGCATCTAAGATCAAACCCTCGGGTGGAGGGGGGGCAGGGAGCAGTATGGCGGAAAGCGACGGGGCAAAGGTGGACGAATCGGGGGACCACGACGCGCGTAAGCGGGGCGGGCGGCTCTCCGAGATTCTGACGAGTCTTGCCATGGATGAGAGCCGTGATCGCGTTTCCGTCGCGGACATATTCCAGGCCATGGGCGACCGCGCCTTCGGAGCCTTGATTCTGATCTTCGCGTTGCCAAATGTCGTGCCGACCCCGCCGGGAACCTCGGCGCTGACCGGCGCGCCACTTGTCTTCCTGTCCGCCCAACTCATGCTCGGCCAGGTGCCCTGGCTGCCGCAGATCATCGCCAAAAGGTCGATGAGCCGTGCCGATTTCGCCTCGATCGTCATTCGCCTCGCCCCTTGGCTGGCACGTGGCGAGCGGATGCTCCGGCCAAGGTTGAGCTTTTTCATCTATCCGCCGGCCGAATATGTCATCGGCCTGCTTTGTCTCGTCCTGGCGGTCATCCTCACCCTGCCTGTGCCGCTCGGCAATATCCTGCCGGCGATTGCCATCTGTCTGTTCTCCTTTGGTATTCTTGAGCGTGACGGTGTGTGTGTCCTTCTGGGGACGGTGATGTTCGGCGTGTCGCTCACCGTCGTCGCCGGGGTGCTCTACGCGCTCGTCAAGGGTTTCATCCTGCTGCTCACGGCAACGGTGTTCTGAACGTCGGAAACCTGTGACCTCAGCCAGGAGACGCTTTGCAATGTGCGGGCGGGCGGCCTATCGTCCGGTTTTCGATCATCCCCCTGGAGACATGCCATGTTGATCTCGCTCTATCAGATGCAGCCGATTTCCGGCGACGCTGCGGGAAATCTTTCGAAGATCGCCCAGGCGGCGGCGGCGGCCTCCGACATGGGGGCGGACCTGCTGGTGACGCCCGAGCTTTCCGTCAGCGGTTATGCCTTGAGCCCTGCCCAGTTCTCCGAGATTGCAGAGGGGCGCGATGGCGACATCATCGGCGCGCTCCGGGAAATCGCCGCCGAATTCGAGATCGCTGTTTGCGCCGGCTTTCCCGAACGGGATGGGGATGTTGTCTACAATAGCGCCGTGCTGGTACGGCCGGAGGGGGGCACCGAGTTCTACCGCAAGACCCACCTCTATGGCGATGGCGAACGCGCCGCTTTCGCTCCGGGCACGGAAGGCCCATGCGTCTTCGATTTCGCCGGCATCCGCACTGGCATGCTGATCTGCTATGACGTCGAGTTTCCGGAATATGTCCGCAGCCTGGCGCTGGCGGGTGCGGAGCTTGTTCTGGTGCCGACAGCGCTGCCGGCCGGGATCATCAGCCGGCGGGTGGCGGACATGGTGGTGCCGACGCGGGCTTTCGAGAACGGGCTTTTCATCGCCTATGCCGATCTCTGTGGCGAGGAGGGTGCGCTCTCCTATAGCGGCCGTTCGGCCGTCGTCGGTCCGGACGGCGACGAGCTTGCGCGTGCAGGCCTGCGCGAGACCCTGCTGGTGAGTGAAATCGATCCGACCGCCTATGACGACTGCCGAAAGCAGAACCCCTATCTCATCGATCGGCGGCCGGATCTTTACCGGCTGGGGTGACGGAGCGTAGCCGCGACAGGGACAGGGAGCAGCCTGGCCTTCGGCCTTGTCCGGCGGTCCCCGGCATCCTACATCCGCAGCGATATGATGGAGGTTCCGAATGATCCTTGACGCCGCTGGCCTTGCTTTGCGCAATCTCTTCGCGCCGGAGACCCGCTCGGTCTTCTGGAAGGTGATCGGTCTGACTCTCCTGGTGCTGGCCGGCCTGTGGTTTGCGTTGCGCGAAGCCTTCGTGGCCTACGCCATGCCCTGGGTCGATGTGCTCGTCCCCGGCACGCCCGAATGGGCCGGTTGGCTGACCTTCGTCATCGGCATGTTCGCCAGCGTGGGATTGGCTCTGGCTCTGGCTCTGCTTCTCTCCTCTGTCACGGCCATCATCGCCGGCCTTTTCCTTGACGACGTCGCGGACGTCATTGAAAAACGCGACTATCCGGCCGATCGTCCCGGCACGGCCATGCCGATCGGCGCGGCGATAGTCTCCTCGCTGAAATTCTTCGGCATCGTGATCGTCGGCAATATCATTGCGCTGCTGCTGCTGCTTGTGCCGGGCGTCAATATTTTCGCCTTCTTCCTCGTTAACGGCTATCTGCTGGGCCGGGAATTCTTTGAATTCGCCGCCATGCGTTTCCGCTCGCCCGAGGAGGCGCGGCAGTTGCGCTCCCGCCATGCCGGGACAGTCTTCGTCGCCGGTCTGCTCATCGCCGGCTTCCTGGCGATCCCCTTCGTCAATCTGCTGACGCCGCTCTTTGCCGCTGGGCTGATGGTGCATCTGCACAAGATGTTGACGCGGCGCGGCGTATCCGTCGCCTGACTAGTCCGTCGGACCAAACAATTGCGGTGGCAATTCCACCAGAGGCGCCGGCACGTCGCAGGTCTTTTCCGGCGACTTGCAGATGTCAGCGATGATGCAGCGTTCGCATTCGGGCTTGCGCGCCTTGCAGCAGTAGCGCCCGTGCAGAATCAGCCAGTGATGGGCGTGAAAGAGATACTGCTTCGGGATGATCCGCATCAGTTTGGCCTCGATCTCGTCTGGCGTCTTGCCCGGCGCGAGGCGGATGCGGTTGGCGATGCGAAAGATATGAGTGTCGACGGCGATGGTCGGAATACCGAAGGCCATGGACATGACGACATTCGCCGTCTTTCGGCCGACGCCCGGCAGCGTCACCAGTTCCTCGCGCGTCTTCGGCACTTCACCGCCGTAGACCTCGACCAGCCGCCGCGACAGGGCGATGATGTTCTTCGCCTTGTTGCGAAAAAGGCCGATGGTCTTGATGTAGTCGCGGACCTTGTCCTCGCCGAGATCGAGCATCTTCTGCGGCGTGTCGGCGACCTTGAACAGGGCGCGCGTCGCCTTGTTGACGCCGGCATCGGTCGCCTGCGCGGAGAGCGCGACCGCGACCACGAGAGTGAAGGGATTGACATGCTCAAGCTCGCCCTTCGGCTCTGGGCGCTGGATCGAGAAGCGGCGGAAGATCTCTTCGACCTCGGCCTTGGAATAGGCAGACCGGGCCGCAGGCTTACGCTTCGCGGTTTCGGGATTTGACTTTTTCAGCGTTTGGGTGCTGGATTTCTTCATCGGACTCGTCATGAACAATCTATAGTCGGCCACAATGACAGAAGGCAATGTGAACACCGTCGTGGAGCAGCCGATATTCGCTGCCGAACTTGTTCCCTACCGCTCGCTCGGCCGGAAGGGCTTCCGCATCCTGCTGATGATCACGGGTTGCGTGTGCGCGGTGCACGCGATGTTCTTCATGGTGACCGGCGCCTGGCCGATCGGTCTGTTCTTCGGTCTCGATTTCCTGCTGCTCTACGGCGCTTTCTGGCTCAACTATCGGTCTGGCCGGGCGCGTGAAGAGGTCTATGTCTCACGAACCGATGTCGCGATTCGCAAATTCACCCCGTCAGGGCGAATGACCGAATATTGGTACAACCCTTTCTGGGCTCGCTTCTTCGTCAAGCGGCACGCCGAGATCGGTATCGTCTCGATGCAGGTGACCGGGCAGGGGCGACGCACCGAGATTGGCGCGTTTCTCAATCCTGATGATCGGGAGAGCTTCGCCAAGGCGTTCAAGGGCGCGCTGGCGACCGCCAAGCAGCGGATCTGAACCTGGCGCGTGACAGGTTCGGCAGGTCCGAGATGACGGCCATGTTGCAGCCGATGAATTCCCGATCTCCGGCAAGAAACGGGTGGCGAGAAGTGTCGGCTCGTGGTCAAGTTGCGGCAAGAGACTGAGGATTTCGCCATGACCCTTGCCCAGCAGATCGACCTTTCGGCCTTGACCGACATCACGCCAGAAGGCTTTGACTATGAAACGGTGCGTCGCGTGATCGAGATGCTGACGCTCGACTATCAGGCGCAGCCCTCGCTGGACACCATCGCAGCACGACTCGGCCTTTCGCAAAGCCAGTTGCAGAAGACGTTCACCCGCTGGGCCGGCTTGACGCCGAAGGGTTTTTTGCAGGCGGTCACCCTTGATCATGCCAAGCGGCTGCTCGGGCAGGAAGGCATGCCGCTTCTGGAGACATCCATCGAACTCGGGCTGTCCGGGCCGGGTCGGCTGCATGATCTGTTCGTCACGCACGAGGCGATGTCGCCGGGCGAATGGAAGGCAAAGGGGGCCGGGCTGACCATTCGTTACGGCTTTCATTCCTCGCCCTTTGGGCAGGCGCTGGTGATGGCGACCGATCGGGGACTTGCCGGTCTCGCCTTTGCCGATCCGGGTGGGGAGGCCGCCTGCTTCGATGACATGGCGCGGCGCTGGCCGGCGGCCCATTATGTGGCCGACCAGCAGGCGACCGCACCCTACGCGGCGCGCGTCTTCGACCCGCAAAGATGGTCCGGCGAACAGCCCTTGCGCGTCGTTCTGATCGGCACCGATTTTCAGGTCCGGGTCTGGGAAAGCCTCCTGGAAATTCCGCTTGGCAAGGCGGTCACCTATTCCGACATCGCCGCCAGAATCGGACAGCCGACAGCAAGCCGGGCGGTGGGCGCGGCCGTCGGCCGTAACCCGATCTCCTTCGTGGTGCCCTGCCATAGGGCGCTCGGCAAAAGTGGTGCGCTCACCGGCTATCACTGGGGTTTGACGCGCAAGCGCGCCATGCTGGGCTGGGAGGCGGGGAAAATCTCCGGCTGACTGTTCGTGCCGATGGATCAATTAATCGATTAGATTCGTTTTCCCACATTCTTGACTTTGCCGTCTGTGGCTGGTGATAGTCGGCTCGATTTTTCCGGCCTTGCCGCCTTCTAAACAGGGATGACGATGATGACCTCCAAACTCGAACAGCTTCGCGCTATGACCACCGTGGTCGCCGACACCGGCGACATCGAGGCCGTGGCCCGCCTGAAGCCGGTCGATTGCACCACCAATCCGACGATCGTCTTGAAAGCGCTTGGTACGGAGGCCTTCGCCGAAACGTTCAAGGCGGAAATCGCCTGGGGCAAGGCGCAGGGCGGATCGGGCGAGGCGGTGACGGCGATCGTGGCCGACAGGCTGGCGGTCTCGGTCGGCGCGGCACTCGCCAAGATCGTTCCCGGTCGTGTGTCGACCGAGGTCGATGCCGATCTCTCCTTCGACACTAAGGGCTCGATCGCCAAGGCACATGAGATCATCGCCGGCTACAAGGAGCGCGGCATTGAGCGCGACCGGATCCTGATCAAGCTCGCCTCCACATGGGAAGGCATCCGTGCGGCGGAAGTGCTGCAGAGCGAGGGTATCGACTGTAATCTGACGCTGCTCTTCTCCAAGGCCCAGGCGATCGCCTGCGCTGAGGCCAAGGCCTTCCTCATTTCGCCCTTCGTCGGTCGTATCCTCGACTGGTACAAGAAGTCGACCGGCGAGACCTATACGGCTGAGACCGATCCGGGCGTGCTGTCGGTGCGTTCGATCTACAATTATTACAAGGCCAACGACATCAAGACCATCGTCATGGGTGCCTCGTTCCGCAATGCCGGCGAGATCGAAGCGCTGGCCGGGTGCGATCGCCTGACGATCAGCCCGGCGCTGCTTGATGAGCTGGATGCCGATCAGGGCGCGTTGCAGCAGATGCTGTCGCCGGAAAAGGCCACGCCCGAACCGCGCGTTTCGCTTGACGAGAAGGCCTTCCGTTGGGCGATGAACGAGGATGCCATGGCGACTGAAAAGCTCGCCGAAGGCATTCGCGCTTTCGCCAAGGACCTCGGCACGCTGCGCGGCATGGTCGCCAAGGCGCTTGCGGCTTAAAACGCAACGATCAGGTTCCCTCTCGTTCGCCTTGGGGGAACCTGAAACGGCCTTTCGCTCAGGCTTCAGGCGCTTCTCCTCGGCGAGGAGGACGTGCCCTTACCAGCCCATCACCACATCATCGGGAATATGGAACGTCTCTTCGCCGTTAATGGTGACGATGGCGACACCGCCCTGTTTGCGGGAGCGTACCTCGGAGCCGTCCTTGGCGGAAAAACGGCCGGCGCGATAGCTGAGCGAGCGCGTATAGCCATCGGGAAAGGTGAGGTCGATCTCGGCGAAGGGGCCGTTGCGGACGACGCCGTAGGCGCAGGCCCCGACCCGTGGATCGCCGAGCGTCTGGCAGCGGATCGTGCCTGTGGCATGATAAGCGGTGCCCGGGATCACGCGTTCCTCGTCGTCTTGCAGTAGTCGACCGCCCGGTTGCACCCATTCATCGGTGATGTAGCGCCCGTTCACCCAGCCGCTGATGCGCGGCTGGTCATAGGTGGAGACCCGGCACCAGAAGCCACCATCGCGTTCGCTGCAACCGAGATTGCGCACCGGCTGGCTCTCCTGAAGCGCGCCGATCACCCGGAAGGCGGGCCCTGGGCCTGAGCGGATATTGAGCATGTCATCGGGCATCAAACCATAGACATGCCAGATCGCTGCGTCGTCGGAGGGGTTTCCGCCGAGGTCCGGAGCCGGGATGACCTGCAGCTCCTGCGCGCCCACCGTCGCCGGCAGGAGCGTGGCCACAAGGGCGATAAGGACGGGCAGGACAAGACGCATGCGGAGACTCCTCTGTTCGCGGCGGACGATAATACACTGGCCGAAACGTCGCCAGATTATCTTGGCCAAAGGTAAACGGGGCCTGTCCAAAAGCCATCCAGCCATGGGCGACAGGGTGTTGTTCACCGTCGGCCTAAAATACTTGCTAAGCAAATAATTTGTATGCAATGTAAATTCATGAAAGCAAATCAGCGCAGAGAATTCGGGTTCCGTTTGGTCGGCCTTTCGCGCCGCTGGCGCCATTATGTCGACGAGGGCGTGGCCGCCGCGGGTTTAAGTGACGCGACCTGGGCTCCGCTCTTTCACCTCCACCGGGCAGGTGGAGGCCTGCTGCAAAAGGAGCTCGCCGCCCGCATAGGTCTCGACGGTTCTAGCTTGGTGCGCTTGCTCGACATCCTAGAGGGACTGGGGTTGTTGCAGCGGCACACCGAGGCGGATGACCGCCGGGCGAAGCGTCTCTATCTCACTTCAGCCGGGACGGAGCGGGTGCAGGAGATCATGGGCCGCCTCGTGCCGTTGGAGAACGACCTGCTGCAGGATCTCGGTGATGCCGAGATTGCCGTTGTGCTTTCCGCCTTCGAGAAGATTGAAGCGCGCATCCGGGGTGGATGCGAGCCGGATGGGTGTTAATCGATGTCCCCGAAGCAATGGATGATCCAATTCGGCTTTGATATGCCGCGGCTTGGCTTTTCGCTGCGCACGGCCCTTGCCGCCTGCCTTGCGCTGCTCGTCGCCTGGGCCATCGGACTTGAGCATCCGCAATGGTCGGCGATGACTGTGTGGGCCGCGGCGCAGCCGACCCGGGGGCAATTGCTGGAGAAGGGCTTTTTCCGCGCCCTCGGCACCCTGATCGGTGTGGCGGTGGGCGTTGGCCTGGTCGCCTTCTCCGGCGGTCATCCGGCGCCACTGGTCATTGGACTGTCGATCTGGATCGGCATTTGTGTGGCTGCCGGCAATCTGTTGCGGGGCTATGTCTCTTATGGCGCGATGCTGTCCGGCTATTCCGCCTCCATGGTGGCGCTGCTCGACAGCGGCCACCCGGACCATGTTCTCTCTCTTGGCGCGGACCGCGCGGCGACTATCATGGTCGGGGTGGCGACGGCGGTGGTGATCGGCTGGCTGTTGACGCCGGCGACCGCCGAGCAGGAAATGACGGGCCGGATGCGCCGTGTGACGGCGCGGCTGTTACGGGATCTGGCGCTCGGCCTTAAGACCGGTACGGCTGCTCCGCTCGGCGATGAACAGCAGGCACTGCTGGCGGAGATGGCGGCGATTGACGAACTCCTGGATCCGCATGGTGCAGGCTCCCGCCGTTCGCGCCAGACCGTGCGGGCGATGCGTACCGTGCTTTCGGTGCAGGTCTCGCTGCTCTTGGCTGGCCGTCGCGGCGCGCACCCGCACGACGAGGCCGTGGCGGCTCTTCTAGACAGCGCCGCAAGCGGCTTCGAAGGCGGTGGCAGTGCGGACGCGCCGCTTGCGGCGATCGATCAGGCGGCAGATCACGCCGGGCTTGAAAGTGAGCTGGGGGCCGCATTGCAGTCGCTGAGCCAGGCGATCCGCACTCACCGCGTCGCGCTCGGGCAGGATGTTCAGGCCCCGGCGAATACGTCGGCTTCAGCCGGTTACCCGATTGTCCTACACCGCGATTGGATCGGCGCGCGGCAGGCGGCCATCCGTGCAACCGCCTGCATGCTGGCGGTCGGCTTCCTGTGGGTGGTGACGGGCTGGGCCTCGGCACCCTATCTGCTGCTCGGTCTGTCGATCATGACGACAATCTTCTCGACCTTCGAGAACCCGGCCCAGACCATGCGGTACGTGCTGCTTGGGCAGGTGCTGGGTTCGGCCGGGGCGTTGCTCTGTCGCTTTGTCGCCTGGCCGCTTGCCGGCAACGAGCTGGAGGTGGTGCTCCTGACCTTGCCGTTCATCCTGGTCGGCCCATTGTTTTTCTCCCATCGCCGGACGCTCCCGACCGCATTCGACTATGCGATGGTCTCCCTGTTGTTGCTGCACCCCGTCTATCCGCTGACCGGCGATCTCCCGTCCATGCTGTCAAGCATCGTCGCGCTGCTCATGGCGCCGCTGATCGCGCTCGTCGCCTACAAGGCGATCTTCCCGCTTGATGCCGGCAAACGGCTCGACATGCTGATCGTCATGATGGTGCATGAATTGCAGGACATGGCGCGGGCGGAGGATGCTTCGCAGCATCGTCTGACCTGGCGGGCGCGGCTGTATCATCGCCTGTTGCGGCTCATCCGCTATGCGGAGCGCAGCGGCGGTACCCATCGTGAAGTCACCGAAGGCGGTCTAGCGGTTCTGTCGGTCGGCCGTTCGATCCTGATGTTGCAGGATCTCGTGCGTTCCGGCGCTATGGCACCGGGTGCGGAGCGGGCGGCACGGGCCGCCCTGCAACGGCTGAAACAGGTCCGGTCGGCGCCGGAAAAGGCCGCGTCAGCCATGGCACGCGCGGCGGAGCGGCTGGCGGCGGCGCACAGCCGCGAGGCTGGGCAACTCGCCGGGGCGGCCGAGGCACTTCAGGCGAATGGCGCCTTTTTGCAGCGGGCCCGCTGATGGCCACAAAAAAGGCGGCGCAGCCGGAGCCGCGCCGTCCTGGTGATCGTTTCGAGCGAGTTCAGTGGGCGATCATCACATGGCGGACCGCCGTGTAGTCCTCCAGCGCATAGACCGACATGTCCTTGCCGTAGCCGGACTGCTTCAGGCCGCCATGCGGCATCTCGTTGCAGAGCATGAAGTGGGTGTTGATCCAGGTGCAGCCGTAGCGCAGGCGGGCCGCCGTCTTCATGGCGCGCGAGATGTCCTTGGTCCAGACCGAGGAGGCAAGGCCGTAGTCACTGTCGTTGGCCCAGGCGATCGCATCGTCGGTTTCCGAGAAGCGTGTGACCGAAACGACCGGGCCGAAGACCTCGCGCCGGACGATCTCGTCGTCCTGCAAAGCGCCGGCGATAACGGTCGGAGCATAGAAGAAACCCTTTTCGCCGGAGACCTTGCCGCCGGCCACGACTTCCATGTGGCTGTGTTCGGAGGCGCGGGTGACGAAGCTCTCGACGCGGTCGCGCTGGCGCCTGGAGATCAGCGGGCCGATCTCGTTCTCTGTGTCGTCGGCCTGGTTGAACTTCAGCGTCGAGACGGCGGAGGCGAGGTCGGCGACGAAGTTGTCGTAGATCTTGTCGCTGGCGTAGATCCGGCAGGCGGCGGTGCAATCCTGGCCGGCATTGTAGAAGCCGAAGGTGCGGATGCCGGCGACGACGGCTTCGAGGTCGGCATCGTCATAGACGATGACCGGGGCCTTGCCGCCGAGTTCCAGATGGGTGCGCTTGACCGACTTGGCGGCAGCGGCGAGCACCTTCTTGCCGGTGGCGATATCGCCGGTGATCGACACCATGTTGATCTTCGGGTGGTTGATCAGCGCATTGCCAACGCTTTCGCCGCGACCGAGCACAACGTTGACGACGCCTTCCGGCAGGATGTCGGCCAGCAGCTTCGCCATCTTCAGCGCCGTGAGCGGGGTCTGTTCCGACGGCTTGAAGACGACGGTATTGCCGCCGGCGATCGCCGGTGCCAGCTTCCAGGCCATCATCATCAACGGATAGTTCCACGGTGCGATCGAGCCGATGATACCGACCGGATCGCGACGGATCATCGAGGTGTGGCCGGGGAGGTATTCTCCGGCGACCGGGCCGTGGAGCGAGCGGATGGCACCGGCGAAGAAACGCCAGCAATCGACGATCGCCGGAATCTCGTCGTTTCTGACGGCATTGATCGGTTTGCCGCAGTTGAGCGATTCAAGAGCGGCAAAGCCGTCGGCATCCGCCTCGATCGCGTCGGCGATCTTGAGCAGATAGGCCGATCGTTCGGACGGCGTGGTCGCCGACCAGTTGTCGAAGGACTTTTCCGCTGCATCGACGGCGGCGTCGACCTGAGCGAGGGAGGCCTCGGGCAGTTCCAGAATGGTCTCGCCGGTCTTCGGGTTGAGGACCTTTTCCTCGGTCTCGGTGCCGGCCTCGAACGTCGAGCCGATCAGCATTTGCGTGTCCATGTTGTTCTCCCTCAAACTATTGAGTTTCAAAGTCTCTATTTGCCGCTGCCGGCGATCTGGTCGGTGTCGCGGGTCAGGTAGTAGGCGGCGAGGATCGGCAGGAAGGTGACGATCACCACCAGCATGGCGACCACATTGGTGACCGGGCGCTGGCGCGGGCGGATCAGCTCTTCCAGCATCCAGATCGGCAGGGTCGCCTGCTGGCCCGCGGTGAACGTGGTGACAATGACCTCATCGAAGGACAGCGCGAAGGCGAGCATGCCGCCGGCGAGAAGCGCTGTCGCGATATTCGGCAGCACCACGTAGCGGAAGGTCTGGAAGCCATCGGCGCCCAGGTCCATCGAGGCCTCGATCAGCGAGCCGGAGGTGCGGCGGAACCGGGCGACGGCGTTGTTGTAGACCACGACCACGCAGAAGGTCGCATGGCCGAGGATGATCGTCCATATCGAGAAGGGGATCTCGGCGAGCGAAAAGGCGGAGCGCAGCGCGATACCGGTGATGATGCCGGGAAGCGCGATCGGCAGGATGACGAGCAGTGAAATCGCCTCCCGGCCGAAGAATTTCGTGCGCGAGACGGCGGCGGCCGCGAGCGTGCCGAGCACCAAGGCGACAGCGGTTGCGATCGAGGCGACCCTGACCGAGAGGCCTAGTGCCTCCCACACATCCGGGCGGCCCCAGGTCACGGCGAACCACTTGGTGGTGAAGCCCGGTGGAGGCCACTGGAAGCTCTTCTCCTCGGTGGTGAAGGCATAGACGAAGATCAGGAGGATCGGCAGGTGCAGGAAAAGCAGGCCACCGGCGGCCGCGAGTTTCAGCGGCCAGGTGGCGCCGGAGGAACGGTCAGAGCGCATCAAAAGCCCCCATGCGTTTGGCAGCCCAGAGATAGGCGCCCATGATGACGATCGGCACGACCGAGAAGGCGGCCGCGAGCGGCACGTTGCCGGCGGTGCCCTGCTGGGCATAGACGGCCTGGCCGATGAAGAGGCGCGAGGAGCCGACGATCTGCGGGATGATGTAGTCGCCGAGCGTCAGTGAGAAGGTGAAGATCGAGCCGGCGATGATACCCGGAAGGGCAAGTGGCAGTATCACGTGGCGGAAGGTCTGTCCCGGTCGGCCGCCGAGATCGCCGGAGGCCTCGATCAGGTTCCCCGGGACGCGCTCGAGCGACGCCTGGACGGGCAGTACCATGAAGGGCAGCCAAACATAGACGAAGACCAGAAACGTGCCGATGTAGCTGATCGACAGCGAATTGCCGCCGATCACCGGGATGGCGAGAATGGCGTCCAGCAGCCAGCTCAGGTGAAGTTTGGCAAAGGCCCAGGTCAGGATGCCTTCCTTGGCGAGGATCAGCTTCCAGGCATAGACCTTGACCAGATAGCTCGACCACAAGGGCAGCATGACACCGATGTAGAAGAAAGCCTTCCATTTTCCGGTGGCGTAGCGCGCCGCGTAATAGGCGATCGGGAATGCGAGCACCGCCGCGGCCAGTGTCACGGCGGCCGCCATCAGCACGGTGCGCACGATGATGTCGAAATTGGCCGGGTTGAGCAGCTGTCCGTAGGTCGAAAGCGTCAGCTCGTAGCTGATCATTCCCGAGAATTCGTCGATCGAGAAGAAACTTTGCAGCAGCAAGGCGAGCAATGAGCCGACGTAGATGATGCCGAGCCAGAGGAGCGGCGGGATCAGCATCAGCGCCAGCAGGAGGGCCGGTCGACGCCAGAACAGGTCGGACAGGCTTCCCATCAGGCCGCCGCGTCCGGGCAGGATCGATGTGTTCGCTACGTCGCTCATGCGGCGTCATCCATGTAGTGCAGGTCGGACGGCTGCCAGGAAAGACCCGTGCCGGAGCCGACATCCGGCACGGGTTGGCCTGCCGGCACCATAACCGTCAAGTTGGTGTTGCCGGCCGCAACGGTCAGTCGCGTGGCCGCCCCCAGGAAGCTCCTCGAGCGGACGGTCGCGGCAATACCACCTGTGGCAACAAGCCGGATCGACTCGGGGCGAAGGCTCGCCCATTTCGCCTCGCCGCCGAGCTTCTGCATCTCGGCTGGTGAAATCACGTTGGAAGAGCCGACGAAATCTGCGACGAAGCGCGTTTTCGGGCGGTTGTAGATGTCTTCCGGCGTGCCGGCCTGAACGATCTTGCCGTCGTTGAACACGGCGACGCGATCGGCCATGGAGAGCGCCTCGCCCTGGTCGTGGGTGACGAAGATGAAGGTGATGCCGAGCGAGCGTTGCAGGGTCTTCAACTCGTCCTGCATCTGCTCGCGCAGCTTGAGGTCCAGCGCGCCGAGCGGCTCGTCAAGCAGCAGTACCTTGGGCTTGTTGACCAGCGCCCGAGCGAGTGCCACACGCTGGCGCTGGCCGCCCGAGAGTTGGCCGGGCTTGCGGGCGCCGTAGCCTGGCAGCTTGACGAGGTCGAGCGCCTGTTCGGCAAGCTGGAGGCGTTCGGACTTTTCGACACCCTTGACCATCAGCCCGTAGGCAACGTTGTTGAGAATGTCGAGGTGGGGGAAGAGGGCGTAGTCCTGGAACACCGTGTTGACGTGGCGGCGATAGGGCGGCACGCCTTCCGCAGTCTCGCCGAAGATCTCGATATGGCCGGCGGACGGCTGCTCGAAGCCGGCGATCAGGCGCAGGCAGGTGGTCTTGCCTGAACCGGAGGGGCCTAGCATGGCAAAGAACTCGCCCGGCGCGATCTTGAGGTCCACGGCATCGACGGCTTTGACGGCGCCGAAATGGCGCGACACCTTCGAGAATTCAACGGCTGCGTTCATGTGTACTCCAGGGAAAGTTTGAGTTGCCCGTCATCCGCCCGCCGGCATTTCCTCCCGCATGCGGGAAGAAGGCCGAACCTCTCCGGCCTTGCGGATCTGTCGGTTGCCGTATTTGCGGCGGTCGTTCGGGGCATGTTCCCTCTCCCCCCGCTTGGCGGGGAGAGGGGCAGGTGAGGGGCGAGCCCTCTCCTGGTTTGCTGTTAGCGGCCGCCGATCACGCCGATGTAGTCCGAAACCCAGCGATGGTAGGGCACACATTCGCCCTGGCTTTCGCACTTCGAGGTCGGCGTCTTCCAAAAGCTGATCTTGTCGAAGTCGTCGTAGCCGTTGGCCGAGCAGCCTTCGTCGGTCAGCAATTCGTTGCCCTTGCAGGCTGCGCCAACGGAGGGATTGGCGCCGAACCAGGCCGAGACGTCACCCTGAACCTTCGGCGAGAGCGAGTGCTCCATCCACATGTAGGCGCAGTTCGGATGCTCGCTGTCAGCGTGCAGCATGGTGGTGTCGGCCCAGCCGGTGACGCCTTCCTCCGGGAATGTCGAGGCGATCTTGTCGCCTTCGGCCTTCATCAGGTTGACCTGGAACGGCCAGGAACCGGAAGCCACGACGCCCTCGTTCTTGAAGTCGTCGATCTGGATCATGGCGTCGTGCCAATAGCGGCCGACGAGCGTGCGTTGGACACGCAACAGGTCAAGCGCTGCCTTGTACTGGTCCTCGTTCAGCTCGTAGGGGTCCTTGATGCCGAGTTCCGGCTTGTGCTTCATCAGGTAAAGCGCCGCATCGGCGACGTAGATCGGGCCGTCATAGGCCTGGACACGACCCTTGTTGGACTTGCCGTCGGAGAGCGTCATTTCCTCGAAGACGACGTTCCAGCTGGTCGGTGCTTCCTTGAAGACATCGGTGTTGTACATCAGCACGTTCGGCCCCCAGACATAGGGTGTGCCGTAGTGAACGCCCTTCACGGTGTGCCAGGCTGCATTTTGCAGGCGCTCATCGACATTTTTCCACGAGGGGATCAGATCGGTGTTGATCGGCTGAACGCGCTTGCCGGCGACAAGGCGCAGCGAAGCGTCGCCCGAAGCGGTGACGAGGTCGAAACCGCCTTCGTTCATCAGGGCAACCATCTCATCGGAGGTTGCTGCGGTCTTGACGGTGACCTTGCAGCCGGTCTCCTCCTCGAACTTGCTGACCCAGTCATAGGCCTTGTCGGTTTCGCCGCGCTCGATATAGCCGGCCCAGGCGACGATGGAGAGGGCGCCTTCACCCTTGCCGAGCGCTTTCAGGGGCTCCTGAGCGACGGCGTTGGTTGCGAAGCTGGCAACGGCAATGATTGCGGTGCAGGACTGCAATAATTTTTTCATGGCAATTTCTCCCTGTTCGGGGCCGCCTTATCGCGGCGTTTGTTCCCAAGGATGAAGGTGACGTGAAATCGCCGCATTCGCAAATTCATTTGTCAGAAAGTTGCTATCGGTTTTCCCGATAGATCAGGGGCGAATCCCGCTCCAACCCCTTCCTTGCAAGGGGGAGGGCCTTCGCCCTCGAAAGCCAAGCCAAGTTTTCGGCAAGACAGTCGGCGCTTATTCTCCCTCTGGTGGGGGGAAATGGCCGGCAGGCCAGGGGATTTCCAACGATGAGGCAGCCTTACCGTCCTCGTCCGCTCCTCAGCGCCTCGGCGATGCCGACGAAGTCGCGGGCGGATTGCGGCAGGCTCGAGCCCTTGCGCCAGACCATGCCGACCTGGACGACAGGCAGTGCGCCGGAAACGTCGCGGCTTTCGATGCGGTCGCCTTCAAGCGACCACGGGCGGTAGACGAGATCCGGCAGGAGCGCCACGCCGGCGCCGGTCGCCACCAGGCTGCGCACGGCTTCCACAGAGCGGGTGCGGAAGGCGACATGCGGGCGGGCGCCGAGCGCCGACAGGAGCTTGCCGGTGTTCTCCTCGATTTCGTCGACGGTCAACATGATGAGCGGTTCGCGGGCGATGTCGGCGATTGAAATGATATCGGCTGACACCAACGGATGGCCCATTGGTAGCCACAGCCGATAGGGTGAGGTTTCGAGAATCTCGGCCTGTAGCGCCATGCGGTCGCGCAGGTTGGATATGACCATGACGGCGACATCTAGTTCCCCGCCGATCAAGAGGTGCTCGAGGTAGGAGCCATTGTCCTCAATCGCCGAGACCTCGACGCCAGGGCAGGCGCGGCGATAGCGGGCCAGCAGGTCGGAGAGCACATAGCCGGCGACCAGCGAGGTCACGCCGATGTTGAGCGTACCGCCGGTGTTCTCCTTGGTCTCGGAAAAGGCGTTACGCGCATCGGAGACGCTGGAGAGGATCTTGGTAGCGTGACGCAGGAACTGGTGGCCGTTGTAGGTGATCGATAGCCCGCGTGGGTGGCGCTCGAACAGCTCGACTCCGAGATCGCCCTCGAGTTCCTTGATCGCCTCGGTGACCGAAGACTGTGAGATCGACAGATTCTGCGCTGCCCGCGTCACCGAACCCTGCTCGGCGACGGCAATGAAATACTGCAATTGGCGAAGCGTGAAGGCCATGGCGCGTTAGAGCATGGCCAGGGGCGCAAGGGCAAGCCGGTGTCAGGCCATTCCAGCGGCGCGCCTCGCCCACGGCGGATTTGCAAAGATCCGCCTTTGCAAATGCCAAGAGACGTATACGATCGATTCGTCCATTTCTCTGCGCCGAACCGCGTTTCGTTCGTCCACACGTCAGTCAGTTTCATGAAATCCACGCCGCTTGGCTATGCCTTCGCCATTCTCGCCTTCACCATATTCTCGGTGCAGGACGCCGTGTCGAAACATCTCGGCATGGCCTATCCGCCGGTGCTGGTGGCGATGTTCCGCTATTGGGCCTTTGCCCTGTTCGCCATTCTGTTGGCCATGCGGGCTCAAGGTGGCTTGAGGGCTGCGGTGGCGACGAAGCGGCCGGGTCTCCAGATCGCGCGCGGCCTGTTGCTGGCCTTGCAGATCCCGATCGCCATTTCCGCCTTCGCCAAGGTCGGTTTGGCACAGTCGCAGGCGATTTTCGCCGCCGGCCCGCTGATCGTCGCGCTGCTCTCTGTGCCGATCCTCGGCGAGAAGGTTGGCTGGCGACGCTGGACGGCCATCGGTGTCGGTCTTTGTGGCGTGCTTTTGATCCTGTCGCCGAGCGGCGACCAGTTCAGCCCGTTGATCATCCTGCCGATCGCAACCGCGGTGATCGGCGCCCTGTACGGGCTGATGACCCGTCTCGCCAGTCGCGTCGACGGGCCGATGACGAGCTTTTTTTATATCGGCACGGTCGGCGCCGTAGCACTGTCGATTGCCGGACCATTCTTCTGGACGCAGATCGCGCCGTCCGACTGGAAGTGGATAATCCTGCTCTGCTGCACCGGCATCGCCGGGCATTTTTCGCTGATCAAGGCCTATGACACGCTGCATGCGGTAGCCGTTCAGCCGATTACCTATCTCCAGCTTGTGCTTGCTTCCGGCATGGCCGTCGTGGTTTTCGGCGAGGTGCTGAGGGTGAATATGGTGATCGGCGCGGCAATCGTCGTCGGCGCCGGCCTTTTCACCGTCTGGCGGGAGAACGTGATCGCTCGACGCAATGCGGCCGCGGCATCTGTAGAGCGGTGAAACCGATCGCTGTGTGATGGCTTGCGCCGAGTACGCTGCTATCCGCGACCATTTTCGGGTGTAACGAAAAGGGACGCGTGCTTTCTATTGACGGGCCGAACCCGCAGTTGGGACAAGGAGCGGATCGATTCATTTATCACTTTGGAGTTGTCGGGACGGTTGGTTTTTCCGTCGCGCTGTCTCCGGGAGGCCCAGCATGAAAGCCGCCCGTCTTGCGCGTCGTATGCGTCTTTCATCGACAAGCGCGCTGGCGCTATGCCTTGCCGGCGGATTTGCCGGCGCCGCGAAAGCCGACTCGGTCTACTGGAACGGCATCACCAATGATTGGTTCGTCGACAGCAACTGGGTCTGGGACGGCCACACGCCCAATGCCGGCGATTTCGCGCGTATCGACACGACGGGCGTGGTGATCAGCGGAGCCGGCGCCTATGTCGGAACTCTTTTCCTTGGGATCAGCAGCACTGCCGATCTGACAATCGAAGACGACCTGACCTCGGACTCCGTTTCTTTGGGCTGGAACAGCGGCTCGCTGGGCACGGCCACGATCACCGGCGCAGGAAATACCTGGGCCAATTCGGGGGCGATCTATGTCGGATACGGCGGAGACGGTGTCATCAATATCCTCGATGGCGCGACGGTTTCGACCGGGGAAATGAATATTGCCTCCGGAACCACATCGACCGGCACAGTCAACCTGCAGGATGATTCCAGTCTGGTCACCTCCGGCTATCTCTATGTCGGCTTTGGCGGTGACGCGACCAGCGGCGGCGACGGACATCTTAACGTCCTGTCCGGCTCAGACGTGACCAGCGCCAACAGCATCATCGCCAACGGCACCAATACCACCGGAGCGGCCCTCGTCGACGGGACCGGCTCCAGCTGGAACACGACGGGCAGCCTGCTTGTCGGCGGCGGCGGCGTTGGTACCCTCGATGTCACGAATGGCGGCTATGTCCAGAGCGGCACCGCGACCGTCGCCAATCTCGCCTCCGCTTCGGGCAGCAACGTCAATGTCGACGGTGCCGGCAGTGAATGGTCGATCCTGGGCGATCTGTATCTCGGCTCGGATGGGACCGGCAGCCTGAAAATCACGGACGGCGGCGGTGTCGAAATCGGGGCGGCTTATCTGGGATATGGCGTCGCTGGCAGTGGTTCGATCGTGGTCGATGATGCGTCCCTTTCCGTCACCGACCGCATCGGTGTCGGCTACGACGGCACTGGGTCGCTGACGATCCGCAACGGGGCAACCGTCAACGGGAATGGCGCCATCCTCGGCTGGAACTCGACCGCCACGGGCACCGCCACTGTCACGGGCGTCGGTAGCCGGTGGGACAATACCGGCACGCTCTATGTCGGCAATCTGGGGTACGGTTCCCTGACCGTCGCCGACGGTGCCATTGTCACGAGCACCGACGGTTATGTGGGTACGGAAAACGGCTCCGACAGCGAGCTTCGGATCAATGGTGCGGGCTCCGCCTGGACCATGGATGGGGCATTTTTCGTCGGTCACAATACCGGTGCGGAAGGGACGGTCACCGTTGACGGCGGAGGCTCGATCAGTAGCCTCCAGGGCATTCTCGGCGATCTTTCCGGTTCGGTCGGCACCATGACGGTGACGGGAGCGGGTTCGACCTGGTCGGCCACCGTCGACCCGGCGATCCTCTATTCCGGGGACCTCAATGTCGGCCGGCACGGCACGGGTAACCTGTCGGTCCTCAATGGCGGCTCGGTCACCGGGAACCGGCTGCACATCGCCAACGAGGCCGGCTCTTCCGGTACGGCGGTCGTTTCGGGTGCCGGTTCCAACCTGACGGTGACCGACCGCCTGTCGATCGGCATCGAGGGAGATGGCGAACTGACCGTCGCTGACGGCGGGACCGTGAGCGCCGGCCGTATTGTCATTGCCGACGATGCGAGTTCGAGCGGGACCCTGAATATCGGCGCGGCAGCCGGAGACGCGGCGACAGCCGCCGGTGTCATAGACACCGACACCGTGATCTTCGGCGATGGCGACGGCGAAATCGTCTTCAACCACACGGCGACTGATTATGTCTTCGGTGCGGATGTGGCGGGCACAGGTACGCTGTCCTTCCTGTCCGGCATTACCGAACTGACCGGCGACTACTCCACCTTCACCGGCGGCCTGTCGATCGAGGGCGGACGGGTGTCAGTCAACACGGACACGCTTTCGGTCGCCGCCAGCGTGCTGGACGGCGCAACGCTCGGCGGCAACGGGATGCTCGGCAATGTCGCGGTCGCGAGCGGGGGAACCGTGGCGCCCGGTAATTCGATCGGCACGATCAGCGTTGGCGACATCACCTTTGCGTCCGGTTCGTTCTATGCCGTCGAGGTCGACGATCTCGGCAACAGCGATCTGATTGACGCTTCCGGAACAGCCACCATCAACAGCGGCGCGACGGTGACCGTCGGGCCAGAGAATGGTACGGACGACGGGTCGACCTATACTTCGGGAACCGTCTACACGATCCTGTCGGCTGCGGGCGGCGTGAACGGCACCTTCGGATCGGTGACCGACAGTTTCGCCTTTCTCGACGGGCGCCTGACCTATGATGCCGACAATGTCTTCCTGACGTTGTTGCGCAACGACATCGCTTTCTCGAGCCTGGCTGAGACGCGCAATCAGGCCGCCGTTGGCACAGCGCTGGAATCGTTTGTGATCGGGGACGCACTCTACGACGCGGTAGCCGCTCTTGGCGCCGCTGATGTCCCCGGTGCTTTCGATGCTCTGTCCGCCGACATTCACGCTTCGACAAAGGGCATGCTTATCGATGACAGCCATTATGTGCGCGATGCCTTCAACGCCCGTCTGCTGGGCGGCGATCCGCAGGGATACGGTTTCTGGACCTCAGCGTTCGGTGCCTGGGCACGCTCGGAAAGCGACGGCAATGCCGGTTCGCTCGCCCATTCGACCGGGGGGTTCGCCGGCGGCGCCGACACGGTTCTCGCCGACGACTGGCGGCTGGGTTTCGCCGGCGCCTACAGCCGGACGGCGTTCGATGAGGCGTCGCGCGACGCCTCGGGCACGTCCGACAACGCTTCGCTCGGCCTCTACGGAGGCCGTTCTCTCGGACCGCTCGGTCTGAGGTTCGGCGCAGCCTATACTTGGCACCAGATATCCACGGAACGCACGGTCGATGTCGGCAGTCTCCACGGCCGCAATGAGGCGGACTATGACGCCCGCACGGCCCAGTTGTTCGGCGAGGCGAGCTACGACATCGAAACCAGCCTCGGTCGGATTTCGCCCTTCGCCGGCCTCGCCTATGTCCATCTGCGCACGGATGGCTTTTCCGAAACGGGTGGCATGACGGCCGTTTCCGCCGATGGGGACAGCTATGATACGACTTACGGCACTTTGGGACTTCGCGCCCAGGCGCCGATCGCCCTTGGCGACACCAAGGCCTTGCTGCACGGTATGGCCGGCTGGCGGCATGACTTCGGCGATGGCGTGCCGGCCGCGCGTCTGGCCTTTGCGGGCAGCGATAGCTTTACCGTCTATGGTGTGCCCTCGGCGCGTGATGTCGCGGTGATGGAAGCCGGGATTTCGCTTGCGGTCAGCAAGAATGCGTTGGTCAGCCTGAGCTATGCCGGCCAGGCTGGTGATGGCGCGTGGGAACAGCAGGTCAAGGGGCGCCTGGACGTGCGGTTCTGATTTCGGCGTTGTCGGCAAAGGGCCGTCCCGGCGGCCTTGCTTGCCGCCATTGGCCTGCGGCCGCTTTGCCTGTTATGTCAGATCGCCGATTTTTCGAAGTTCCGACAGCCCGACCGGCGCGACGGCGCGGAAATCCAGCGCGTAGACCCGGTTGGCGAAATCGCGTTTCACCCGCTCGATCTGGGCGGCTTCGCCCTTGATCCGCGTGCGCAACAAGGGGTCGCGTGTGCCTGTGATCGCCATCGATTTGTTGATCACCCAGCCATAGGGCTCGATCTTGGCCCGGCGCAGGTCTTCCTGCAAGGCGCCGGCCTCGGAGACCGGGGTGGTCTCCGGCAGTGTGACGAGCAGGACGCGCGTATAGGCCGGGTCCTGCAGGCGCATCAGTGGCGTGACCATGCGGCCCGGCGCATTTTCGTCGAGATGCCGGGTCATCTGGCGGTGATAGGCGCCGGTGGCATCGAGCAACAGCAGGGTGTGTCCGGTTGGCGCTGTGTCGATGACGACGAAATTGCTGCGTGCCTCACCGACGACGCGGGAGAAAGCGTGGAAGACGGCGACTTCCTCGGTGCAGGGCGAAGCGAGATCCTCGCGCAGCAGGGCTTTGCCGTCCTCGTCGAGATCGCGGCCCTTGGTGGCCATGATCTTGTCGATATAGCGCTTCGTTTCAGCCTCGGGGTCGATCCGGTCGACGGTGAGGCCGGGCATGGCCTCCGAGCCGACGACGAAGGACACGTGAGCGGCCGGATCCGTGGTCGTCAGGTGCACGGAATGGCCTCGGGCGGCGAGCCCCACAGCGACGGCGGCAGCGATCGTCGTCTTGCCGACGCCGCCCTTGCCCATCACCATGACCAACCCCTTTTCGCTTGCGGCGATCTCGGCAATGAGCGTGGAGAGACGCGGCAGGTCGGGAATGGACAGCGGCACGCTGGCATCCGAAGACGGCTCTGCATCTGTCGATACAAACAGCGCGCGCAGAGCGTCGAGCCCCACCATGTCGAAGGCTTGCAGGGGGACTTCGTCGCGCGGCAGGCCCGCGAGTTCCGCAGGCAGAGCCGCGAGTGCGGCCGTCTGCTCGGCGGCGAAGGCTGCGGCGACCGTGTCCTTGGCGTCGGAGGGCGTGAAACGGCCGTTGACGGCAAGCATCTGGTTCGACAGCCCGAGCGCGTTCAGTTCCCCGGCTGTGCGCGCGGCTTCGCGGATCGCGCCGCGCTCGGCACGGGTCACCAGCACGACGGTGGTGCGGGCAGGATCTCCCAGGCATTCCAGCGCCTCACGGAAACGGTCCTCTTGCATCTTCAGGCCAGAATGCGGACCAAGGCAGGAGGCACCGCGCTCGTTGGCCTCGAGAAAACCGGTCCAGGCTTTGGGCAGGCTCAAAAGGCGCAATGTGTGGCCGGTAGGCGCTGTGTCGAAGATGATGTGATCGAATTCCGGCTGTTCGTCGCCGAGCAGGCCCACGAATTCGTCGAAGGCGGCGATTTCTGTGGTGCAGGCGCCGGACAGCTGTTCGCGCACCGTTGCCTTTTCCTTGTCGGTGGCCGTCGGCCCCATCTGATCGAGCACGCGGCGACGGTAGTCTTCGGCCGCCGCCTCGGGGTCGATGTTCATGGCAAAGAGGCCCGGCACACCAGGCACGGGCTTCGGCTCGCTGTCGAGTACCACGCCGAGCATTTCATCGAGATTTGAGGCCGGATCGGTGCTGACCAGCAGGACCTTCAGTCCCTTGTCGGCAAGCGCGATAGCCGTTGCGCAACTGATCGAGGTTTTGCCGACACCACCCTTGCCGGTGAAAAACAGGTGGCGGTTCGGCTCGGTCAGCAGCTTCAATTGGATCATGGAACCCGTCCTCGTTGATCATTCCCATTTAGAGAAAAAGAGGTACGGGCGAAAGCCGCATTGATGTCGGACAACGCCCGTTCTCAAGACCTTGCGTCGGAAAGCCGGGATGAACACGGCTGTCGTCATCAGCACGATTGTGCGACCGGTTTGCTGTCCAACAGACATCTTCATGGTGATGCCAAAGGCTGTGTCACTGACGATGACGGCGCTCCTTCTGCACCGAGTTGTTTGGATTGTTCCGAACGGATTAAACCTTCGTCAAGACCGATATGACAAGTATCGAGCTTAGTATTGCGTGATGTAGTGGGGCGAGTTTGATGTCGGAGTTCATGGCGTGAAGGGTCTTTTCAGCAAGATCCGGATCTCTCGCAAGATCGTCCTCGCCATCGGCGGTGTTTTCGTGTTGTGCGGCGCGACCGGCGCGGCCGCCGTGTTCATCGGCGCCGACAAGATTCTCGGGCCCTCCTATGCCGAGCTTAACGGCCTGGAATGCACCGAGGTCAAGACCGTCAATATCAAGAAGAAGGACCGCTTCTGGGTCCGCAAGTACATCACCACCGACAAGCCGGGCGATGGATTGACGCGGGTGAAGACCGCGTTGCGTGTGGCGGGTGCCGTCTATGAGGCGGAAAAACCCGATCTGGTGCAGGTGGTCGTGCTGGACAAGAGCGGACCGAAGGACCGCGCCGACATGCGTGGTCGCGCGGTCGGCGCCGATGTTGTCTATATCGCCGATCCGAGCCGGGTGCCTGAGGAGGCGAACGGCAAGGTGTTCACGGCCCGTTATGTCGACAAGGCGGCCAGCGCCGAAGGGCTTTTCTACGGCGAGAGAATCGCCATGCCGCAAGCGGACATCGAACAGTTGGTCGCACGGCTGGATGACAAGACGGATTGCATCAAGCCCGAAGTCGTCGTCCCCGAGGGACACGGTGCGGTTGACGCGCATGGTGCGCCGGCCGGCCACGGAGCGGATGCGGGTCATGGAGACACAGGTCACGGTGGTGATACTGGCCACGGCGATACAGCCGGTCATGGTGCGGAAGCGCCGGCCGAAGGGCACGGCGCCCCGGCTGCTGAAGGGCACGGCGACGCTGAGGCTGAAACCGATGGGCATGGTGTGACGAAGGAAAAGGGCTGGCTCGGCTCGATCACCGGCCTGTTCGGCGGTGGCGGGGAAGCGCCCGAGGCCGACGGGCACGGTAAGGCTGCCGCTCCTGCGGACGGGCATGGAACCGTGCCAGCAGAGGGTCACGGAGACAATGTGGGGCACGCCGTCGAAGGGGCCGCCGCGCCGGCGGTGGCGCATGCTTCTGAAGCTCCGGCGGGCGAAAGTGCTGCACACACGACGGATGATACGCAGGGAGCCGCTGCGGTTGCCGAGCCGGTCCATCCGGATGGCGCAAGCCAAGGCTGGTTCTCGTCGTTGAAGGGCATGGTGCTTGGAGCCGGCGAGGAAAAGCCGGCGGCTGCGAGCCATGAGGATGGGGCGGCGCCAGGCCATGAAACGGCCCCTGCGAAAGATCAGGTACATGCTGCGCCGGAAGATCATGCCGCTGCTGAACATGAGGTGCCTGTAAGGGCCGAAGATGCCGCCACGGTCGAGCATGACGCGGCGGAGAAGGCCGTGGCTGCGGAGGAGCAGCACAGTTCCGCGCCGGAGGCTCCGACTGACGGCCAGAACAAGGCGAGTGCCGCCGGGGCGGTATGGCTGGCAAAGCTACGGGCAAAACCGCTCGAGGGCGCGGCCGATGGTCAGGCCACAGACCAGCACGGCGAACAGTCGGCCCATGAAATTCCCGCAGAGGATAGCCCTATCCTGCCGTCCAAGGCGAGCGACAAGGCCGCTACCGAAAAGCACGCCGAAGCGACGCATTGATCTGGTTACGCCCTCTGGTCTCGGCCCAACGAAAAAAATCCCGGCGCAGGTGACTGCGCCGGGATTTTTTGCTTGTCGTTGTGGAGCGCGTCTTAAGGTGCGCGCCTCCGATCAGTCGCCCTTGTGGCGGCGGGCCGGGAAGAGGATGACGTCGCGGATCGACGGTGCATTGGTCAGCACCATGATCAGGCGGTCCACGCCGATGCCAAGGCCACCGGCGGGCGGCATGCCCTGATCCATGGCGTCCAGGAAGTCCTCGTCGAGGGCTTTTTCCTTTTCGCCGCGGGCATGGGCCTGCATCAGCTGCTCGACCATGCGGGCGCGCTGTTCTTCCGGATCGTTGAGTTCGGAGAAGGCGTTGCCGAGTTCCCAGCCGTTGATATAGGTCTCGAAGCGCTCGACCAGGCGCGGCTCGCCCGGTACTTCCTTGGCAAAGGGCGAGATGTCCTTCGGGAAGTGGATGACGTGGGCCGGCTGGATCAGGTCGCCCTCGACGGTTTCCTCGAAGACGAAGGCGAGGCATTCGCCCCAGGTGGAATCCTTCTCGACTTCGAAGCCGGCATGGCGGGCGGCGGCGCGCGCCTCCTCGTCGGTCTTGATGGCGAGGAAGTCGATGCCGGTCTTCTCCTTGACGGCGCCGGGCATGGAGATGCGGCGGAACGGACCCTTGAAGGACAGGACCTTGTCGCCGTAGGGCACTTCGGTCGTGCCGTGGATGGTCATCGCCAGTTCGGAGAACATCCGCTCGACGAGGTCCATGATGTCCTCGTAATCGGCATAGGCCCAGTAGCACTCCATCATGGTGAATTCCGGATTGTGCCGGGTAGAGACGCCTTCGTTGCGGAAGTTCCGGTTGATCTCGAAGACTTTGTCCGACAGGCCGGAAACCAGCGTACGCTTCAGGTACAGTTCCGGCGCGATGCGCAGGTACATGTCCATTTTCAGTGTGTTGTGGTGGGTCTTGAACGGCTCGGCCGTCGCACCGCCGTAGATGGTCTGCAGCATCGGCGTCTCGACTTCCATGAAGCCGTTATTTTCCATGAAACGGCGGACGCCGGAGATGATCCTCGAGCGCTGCTGGAAGCGCAGCTTCGATTCCTCGTTGGTCAAGAGGTCGAGATGGCGCTTGCGGTAGCGCGTCTCGATGTCGGCGAGGCCGTGGTATTTTTCCGGCATCGGCAGCAGCGACTTCGTCAGCATGGTGATCTCATGCGCGTTGATCGTCAGCTCGCCGCGTTTGGTGCGGCGCACCGTACCGGTGACGCCGATGATGTCGCCCAGGTCGATCATCGGCAGCAGCGCGCGGGCCTCTTCCGGTGTCGTGTCCTTGTGGGAAAAGATCTGGATCTTTCCCGAGGCGTCATGGATGTCCATGAACATGCCGGAGTTGCGCGAGGAATAGACGCGGCCGGCGACCGTGACGGTGTCACCAGATTCGGTGTCCAGCTCAAGATCGGCGTATTTCTCGGCGAGCTCGGCATTGGTGATGGTGCGGTGAAAATGCGCCGGATAGACGTCGCCGATTTGCTGGCGCAGCAGCGCGAGCTTTTGAGCGCGGACTTCGGTCACGTCGGATGAGAGGGTGGGTGCTACGGTCTTGTCGGTCATATCAGCGTCTTTCGTCAATCAGGCGGGGCCGACCATGGAGGTGAGCACGATGGAGGCGACCTTCAGGCGCTGGCGCACGACCGAGCGGCCGAGCAGCGCCATCGAATCGAACAGCGGCAACGAGCGCGACGAGCCGGACATGGCGACGAACAGCGGTGGTGTGACCACGCGCAGCTTCTTGCCGAGGCGGTCGGCGATGTCGCGCAATTCCTGCTCGATCGTCTCGACGTTCCATTCGAGGATCTTCTCGAGATCGAAGGCTACGGTGTTGACGATCTCCAGTGTTTCGGCCGGCGAGGTCTTCAGCCCGGCAAACGAGGCGGGGGTGAGGCCAACGTCGTTGGCAAGCAGGAAGCCGGCAAGCTGCGGCAGTTCGCCGAGCTTGGTGATGCGGCTCTGGGCGAGCTTCAGGCCTTCGGTCAGGCGGCTGTTTTCCGAGGCCCAGTCGAAGACGCGGGCGAGGAATTCGTCCGGCATCAGCTTCTCGCGCATCCAGCGGCCATTCAGCCAGTCGAGCTTCTGCACGTCGAAGATCGCGCCCGCCTTGGAGAGGTTGTCTGGATCGAATTTCTCCGCCAGCTCTTCCATCGTCAGCAGTTCTTCGCCTTCGGCGATCTGGATGAAGAACAGGCCGAGGAAGTTCATCAGCGCTTCCGGCAGGTAACCGAGAGCCGAGTAGTAGGAAATCGAGGTCGGGTTCTTGCGCTTCGACAGCTTCGATTTGTCAGCATTGCGCATCAGCGACAGGTGCATGAACTTCGGCGGCTCAAGGCCAAGATACTTATAGATCAGGATATGTTTGGGCACGGAGGCCAGCCATTCCTCGCCGCGCGCGACGTGGGTGATCTTCATCAGATGGTCATCGACGACATTGGCCATGTGATAGGTCGGCATGCCATCGGCTTTCAGCAGAACCTGCATGTCGACCGCGTCCCACGGGATCGAGACGTCGCCATAGACGCCGTCGTTGAAGTCGCAGGAGCCTTCGGCCGGGATCTTCATGCGTACGACCGACGGTTCGCCGGATTCCATGCGCTCGATGACTTCCTCCGCCTTGAGGCTCAGGCAATGGCCGTCGTATTTCGGCGGCAGGCCCTTGGCGCGCTGCGCGTCGCGCATCATCTCCAGGCGTTCAGGCGTGCAGAAACAGCGGAAGGCGTGGCCGTCGCGCACCATCTGCTCAACGAAGGGGCGATAGATGTCCTTGCGTTCGGACTGCCGGTAGGGACCGTAGGCGCCGCCGACGTCGGGACCTTCCGACCATGTCAGTCCGGTCCATTTCAGCGCGTCGAGCACCTTCTGCTCAAATTCCGGCGTCGAGCGATTGGCGTCGGTATCCTCGATGCGTAGGATGAACTCGCCGCCCATCTTCTTGGCAAAGAGGTAGTTGAACAGGGCTATGTAGACGGTGCCGACATGGGGCTCGCCGGTCGGGGAGGGTGCGATGCGGACGCGGACGCCGGAAGTGCTCATGGGAATCTTGCTCGTGGTGACGTGCGGTGTGATCGAGCGGAAGCCGCCGATCATCGAAACGGGAAAAAACGATCGGAGGAAAAGACGGGAAACGGCCTCAGGAGCGCGCTTGTCCCGTAAAATCCATCGGTTGGCCTTAGGCCATATTCAGCCGCAGGCGTCAAGGAAAACTGCGGCATTGCACGGCATGGCTGCCTTGTCCCAGTGTGGCAGCGATGAAAACAATGCGTGGCAGCCGTCCTGTCGGTTGCTGGCGCCGGTCCATCAGTTCACCGGCCAAACCATCAGCAGCATGGGAATCGACACCAGGACAATAAGGAATGACAACGGCAGGCCGAGGCGGGGATAGTCGCTGAAACGGTAGCCTCCCGGCCCCATGACCAGCGTGTTGCATTGGTGACCGATGGGGGTGAGGAAATCGGAGCCGGCGCCGATTGCCACCGCCATCAGGAAGGCGTCGGGCCGGTAGCCCAGGCCGGTGGCGAAGCTCGCGGCGATCGGGGCCATGACCAACACCGTTGCGGCATTGTTGAGGAAAGGGGTGACCGCCATCGCCGTGACCATGATCAGCGCCAGCGCGGCATAGGCGGGCAAACCGTCAGCAGCAGCACCCAGCCAGCCGGCGATCAACTCGCTTCCGCCCGTTGTGCGCAGGGTGTCGCTGACGGGGATGAGGGCCGCCAGCATGACAAGGATCGGCCCATCCACCGCCCGGTAGATCTCGCTGAGGGGGATAACCTTCAGGAGGACCATGGCGAGTGCTGCGGCGAAGAAGGCGACGGCCACGGGGGCAAGTCCAAAGGCCGTCGCTCCCATGGCGGCGGCGAGGATCCCGAGCGGCAGGATCGCGCTTCGGCTGGTGCCCAGCAGGATCTCGCGTTCGGCCAGCGGCAGGCACCCCAGTTCCAGCAAAAGTCCGGGCAACGCCTGACGCTGTCCCTGCAGAACCACCACATCACCGGCGCGTAGCGTCAGTTCGCCGAGGCGCTCGCGGATGCGCTTGCCCTTGCGGCTGACCGCGAGGAGATTGACGCCGTAGGTATTGTAGAGTGAGAGTTCGCGGGCAGAGAGACCGATCAGTGCGGAATCGCGACTGATCACCGCCTCGATCGCTGCAATCTCTCCGCTGAGCTTGGTTTCGCTCTTGCCGTTCGGCTTGCCGGAGAGCGACAGCTTGGCCTGCGAGACAATGCGGTCGAGCGGTTCGGAGGCGCCTTCGAGCAGGATCGCGTCGTTCTCCTTGAGTATGATGTCGGGGAAGGGCGAAATGCGGGTGTGGCCGCGCAGGATCGCCGTCGCGATGACCTCGCCCGAGGCGATCGACAGAAGCCTGTTGAGGGACTTGCCGAGAAAGGGCGACTGCTTGCCGACGGTCGCCTCGGTGGCGAAGGTCGAGCTTTCGAGCGCTTCCTGTACGGACGGATTCAGGTTTTCGCGTTTGGGCACCAGCCAGTAGAAGAACATCAGGAAGATGGTGCCGGTGAGGGCGAGTGTCGCACCGACGGGGGTGAAGTCGAACATGGTGAAGGCTTCGCCGGTGATCTCGGCGCGCAGCCGGGACACGACGATATTCGGCGACGTGCCGATCTGGGTCATCAGGCCGCCGAGCAGGGCTCCGAAGGCCATGGGCATGAGGAATGTCGAGGCCGGCGTGCCGGAGCGGCGGGCGAACTGGAAGGCGACCGGCATCATGATTGCCAGTGCGCCGATATTCTTGATGAAGGCCGAGAGGATGGTGACGGTCACGACCAGCAGCAGCATCTGGCCGCGGATCGAGGTGAGGGCGGGAAAGAACTTCTTGATCGCCAGGTCGACGATCCCGGAGCGGGCCACGCCGGCGCTGACCACCAGTGCGCTGCCGACGATGATGACGATGTCGTCGCTGAAACCAGAGAAAGCCCTCTCCGCGGGGACCAGGCCGATGGTGACTGCGACGACCAGCGTGAGACAGGCAACCACGTCGTAACGCAGGCGGTCCCAGATGAAGGCAACCATCATCGCACCGATGACAGCGAAGGCAAGGATTTGCTCGGTGGTCATGGAACTCCGGATGTGTTGTGGCCAAGGGCACTATAGAGGCCCGCGGAACGGTCTATCAATGCCGCCCGCAGGCCTTTGTTCCCCGTTCCAAGGTGGGTGTGCCCTGGCACAAAGGAACAGGGACCCGCGATGGTGCCGCAGGCTTTAGGGCCTGCGCGCCTCAGTGCAATTTCTTCCTGGCGTCCCGTTGCGCCTGACGTTTGCGCCTTGCGAACATGTTGAGCGCCTCGACCAGGCCCGAGAAGGCCATCGCCGTGTAGACGTAGCCCTTGGGCACGTGGAAGCCCATGCCGTCGGCGATCAGCGTCATGCCGATCATTAGCAGGAAGCCCAGCGCCAGCATGACGATGGTCGGATTCTGCTCGATGAAATTGGCGAGCGGCGTGGCGGCGATCAGCATGATGACGACCGCGATGATCACCGCAGCGATCATGATCGGCAGGTGATCTGTCATGCCCACGGCGGTGATGATGCTGTCGACCGAGAAGACCAGGTCGAGCAAGAGGATCTGGCCGATCGCCGATGCGAATGTGCTTGTTGCCGATGACGCGATGAAATCCTCCTCGTGGTCGACCGGATCGACATTGTGATGGATTTCCTTGGTCGCCTTCCAGACGAGGAAAAGGCCCCCGGCGATCAGGATCAGGTCCTTCCACGAAAAACCGTGGCCAAAAGCCTCGAACAGCGGTGTGGTCAGCTTGACGATCCAGGCGACCGTGCCGAGCAAAGCGAGACGCAGGACAAGCGCCAGAAGAATACCGACCCGACGCGCCTTCTCACGCTGCTCACTGGGCAGCTTGTTGGTCAGGATCGAGATGAAGACGAGGTTGTCTATGCCGAGGACGACTTCCATGATCACAAGGGTGACCAAAGCGATCCAGGCGGCGGGATCCTGAAGGAGAAGGACAATTTCCTGCATGTGGACTTTCCGGTTGGTGAAGACGAGCGGCTGCAGAAATGGAGCATGACCCGCACCAGAGCAAGGGGCTGTGGAAAAGCGCCGGAAAAAAGTCCGCTGTCCCGCCGTCAGAGCGGCTTTGGAAAGGGCCGCGTGCTGTAGGCGCAGAGGAAAACGCGAACCGCACTTTCTATTGATCGGTCGACTTCCTCCTGTGATGGAGCGTGCCGCATTTCGCCGAACAGGCGCTGCTTGAAAAAGGTGCCGCTCGAGAGCTCGATGAACTGGCGCGCAGCCGTCTCCGGATGCTCCGTCCTCAATGCGCCCTGGTCGACCTGGCGGCGGATGAAGTCTTCAAGTACGCTGCGGGCATTGGCCGGGGCGTTCGCCAGGAAGCGGTGGCACAGGCCCGGCATGCGGTCGATCACGCCGAGCACCGTGCGCATGGCCGGAATCATGTCGGTTTCGATGACCTGGCGAACGAAGGCTTCGGCGAAGCGGCGCAGCCCCTGTTCGGCATCCTGGCTGTCGGCGAGAATGTCGCGCAGCGCTTCCGTGAAACGCCCTTTTTCCCGCTCGATCAGTGCGGCGAACAAATCTTCCTTGCTCTGGAAATAGACGTAGATGGTCCCTTTGGAGACGCCCGCCTCGCGTGTCACGTCATTCATGCTCGCCGCGTCGAAGCCCATCTTCATGAAGACCTGCTTGGCACCGTCGAGGATTTGTTCGCGCTTGACCGGGTCTCCACCTGCCGGAAACCGACTGGGAACGACGGGGTAGGGGAATTCGGTCGGGGCGCTTTGCTCTACCTTTTTGGACTTGCGGGTCATGGCTATCCGAAAATTAACTTCAACAAGCCAGATTGGAAACATACTGGCTCTCTCCCTCTTGATATGTGTCAGAAGAGCCGTTATGTCAATCGAACCGAACGGTTCAGTTCGATTCATTTTGTTGGCCAGCGAGTGGTTTGATCATGTCAGGATCCCAAAGGACGAGTGCCGTCCGTTCCGTCAACGCCGCCGATCAGCGGCCGACCATTGACGAGCTCCCGGTTGTCGAGGCGCGCTCGGAGACGGGCGCAGATCAGACCGCGGCCCATGCTGCCGATGGCGAATCGGCTGTCGGCAAAAAGAAGCGCCGGCCGGTATTGCCGGTGATCTTGGCTGCTTTGGTCATCGGTGCCGGCTGGTTCGGCTATGGCTGGTGGACCGAGGGCCGGTTCATGGTTTCGACCGACGACGCTTATATAGATGGCGATATTGCGATCATCTCGCCCAAGGTGTCCGGTTATGTGAAGGCGGTGAACGTCGTCAGCAACCAGCACGTCAAGGCCGGGGATCCGTTGGTGACGCTGGATGATGGCGACTATCGGATCGCCGCGGAGCAGGCCAAGGCGCAGATCGCGATACAAAAGCTGACGCTTCAGCGCATTGATGCCCAAGTCAAGGGTGGCGAGGCGGCGTTGGCACAGGCTGATGCCCAGAAACGGTCAGCGCAGGCGACGCTCAGCCTTGCTGAACTCTCCTTCACGCGCGTCAGCGGCTTGCAGGAGCAGAAGGTGGCTTCGACCGCGGACCTTGACAGTGCGCGAACCCAGCTCGAGCAGGCCAAGGCCAACCTGACCGCCGCTGACGCCAATATTGCCGCCGCCGACGCACAGATCTCCGTCCTGAAGGCGCAACGCGCAGAATCCGAGGGTGGTATGCGCTCGGCCGAATTGGCACTGGAAAAGGCCGAGCGGGATCTCGCTTTCACGGTATTGAAGGCACCTTATGATGGTGTCGTCGGCAATCTATCTGTGCAAACGGGCGACCTTGTTTCGATTGGCAAGCGGCTTGCGGCCTTGGTTCCGGTCGAGGAGCTGTATATCGAGGCCAATTTCAAGGAAACTCAGATCGCCGAGCTGGTCCCCGGTTCCAAGGTGTCGATCCATGTCGACGCCTATGGGGACAAGCCGATAGAGGGCACGGTAACGTCGATTGCGCCGGCTTCGGGCTCGGTCTTTTCCATGCTGCCTGCGGAAAACGCTACGGGCAATTTCACCAAGGTTGTCCAGCGCGTTCCCGTTCGCATCGCGATTCCGAAGGACGTTCTCGCGTCGGGACATCTGCGGGCTGGCTTGAGCGTGATCGTCGATGTCGACACTCGCACGGCGCCGAACGGTGCCGCACTCGCGGCCAACTGACGCCATTCGGCAGGGGATAGCGACAATGGCCGCAGCCGGTACGACAGCAGCAGGCGCAGTCGCTATGCCCTTGGCCGAGGAGCACATGGACCCAAAGCGCATCATCGCTTTTTTCGCGATGGTGTTCGGCATGTTCATGTCGATCCTCGACATTCAGATCGTTTCGGCCTCGCTCGCCGAGATTCAGGCTGGTCTTGGTGCCGGCTCGGACGAGATCGCCTGGGTGCAGACCTCCTATCTGATTGCCGAAGTGATCATGATCCCGCTGTCGGGCGCGCTGGCGCGCATTGTATCGACGCGCATCCTTTTTTCCTTCTCCGCCGCCGGTTTCACCATCGCCAGCGCGCTTGCCGCGACGGCGACCAATATCGATCAGATGATCGTCTATCGGGCGATTCAGGGCTTCATCGGTGGCGGCATGATCCCGTCGGTCTTCGCTGCCGCCTTCACCATCTTTCCGCCGTCCAAGCGTAACATCGTCTCGCCGATCGTCGGCCTTGTGGCAACGCTCGCGCCGACCATCGGCCCGACCATCGGCGGCTATCTTAGCCATGCCATGTCGTGGCACTGGCTGTTCCTGGTGAATGTCATTCCCGGCATCATCGTCACGGCGGTGACTTTCAGCCTGATCGATTTCGACAAGCCTGACTTCAAGCTCTTTAGAAAGTTCGATTGGTGGGGCCTGTTCTGGATGGCGCTCTTCCTTGGTACGATGGAGTATGTTCTGGAAGAGGGGAACAGCAAGGACTGGCTGAACGACGAGCATATCGTGATGGGCACGGTGGCGATGGTCATTGGCGGCTTCTTCTTCTTTCAGCGGGTGTTCCGGGTTGATTTCCCGGTGGTCGACCTGCGGGCCTTCAGCAATCGCAATTTCGCTTTCGGATCGCTGTTTTCCTTTGTCATGGGGATTGGGCTCTACGGGTTGACCTATCTCTATCCGGTCTATCTCGGCCGGATCCGGGGTTATGATTCGATGATGATCGGCGAGACCATGTTCGTCTCCGGAGCGGCCATGTTCCTTACTGCGCCGGTGGCCGGCGCGTTGTCGAACAAGCTCGACCCGCGTGTGATGATGATGATCGGTTTTGCCGGTTTTGCCGCCGGCACCTTTACGATGACCTATATGACCGCGGACTGGGACTTCCAGGAACTGCTGATTCCGCAGATCCTACGCGGCTGCTCTTTGATGCTGTGCATGGTGCCGATCAATAATATCGCGCTCGGCACGCTGCCGCCGGATCGCATGAAAAACGCGTCCGGCCTGTTCAACCTGACACGCAACCTCGGCGGGGCTGTTGGTCTCGCCGTGATCAACACCGTGCTGACCCAGCGCTCGGACGAGCACTATGCGCGGCTTTCCGAACAGGTTCATTGGGGCAATGCCGCCGCTCTCGACTGGCTTGCCAGTGTCGGAGCCAATTACGACAGCTATGGTCTCGACGGCACGGCGGTGGCGATCAAGAAACTCTCTGGCGTCATCACCCAGCAATCATGGGTGATGTCCTTCATGGATGTTTTCCTCGGGCTGACCGCTCTGTTCTTCTCACTGGTCTTTCTCACTCTGCTGATCAAGAAGCCAAGCGCGGCCGCTCCGGCCGGCGCCGGGCACTGAGCCCGCCTCCACCTCTTCCGCAATCCACCGCAGCGCCGAGGGCCGTTTCCTCCACCGGGGAAACGGCCCTTTTCGTTGCCGTGGCTTTTTTGATGTACGTACCTCAAAAAGTGATTTACGGGTCTCGGATCCTGCGGTAGGAGTGCGGTCGGAGGAAATATGAAGCCGACCGTTCACGATATCGCAGCCGCTGCGGGCGTCAGCCTTGCCACCGTCGATCGGGTTCTGAACCAGAGACCGGGCGTCAGCGCGCGCACACGTGAAAAGGTCGAGGCCGCCGTTGTCGCGCTGGGTTTTGTGCGTGACGTGGCCGCTGCCAATCTCGCCAAGGGGCGCGTCTATTCGCTGACCTTCATCCTGCCCTCCAATGACAATTCCTTCATGCGGGAGCTGGAGAAGGCGATCGGCGATGCCACGGTTCGCTCGCCGGCGGAGCGCACCGATATCCGGATCGTCAAGGTGCCGCCATTCGATGCTGCGGCTTTGGTCAAGGCGCTGGACGCGGTTTGCGATGAACGCCCGGCTGGCGTGGCGCTTGTCGCGGTCGATGCGCCGGAGGTGGTGGCTGCTGTGGATCGGCTTGTCGAGGCTGGCATTCCGGTTGTGACGCTGGTTTCCGATGTTCCGGCGTCGCGGCGTGTCCACTATGCCGGCATCGACAATCTGGCGGCCGGCCGCACGGCTGCGAGCCTGCTGGGGCGTTTCGTGGGCGAGCGCAGCGGTGCCATTGCCATCCTTGCCGGATCGCTGCTGGTGCGCGACCACCGCGAGCGCCTGGACGGTTTTCGCTCGGTCATGGCCGACAACTCTCGGCATCTGGTGCTGCTGGATGTCATCGAAGGGCGCGATGATCCGACGCTGGTCGAGCGACAGCTCACAGAGCTTTTTCGCAGCCGCGCTGACATTCGAGGCGTCTACAGCCTCGGCGCTGGCAATCGCGGTCTCGCAGCCGCGCTGCGCAAGGCTGAGGTCCCGCAGCGCCCGGCGGTCATTGCTCACGAACTGACGGAGACGACGCGAAGCGCGCTGTGTGAAGGGCTGGTCGATGCTGTTCTCAACCAGGATGCCGGACACGAGGTGCGTAGTGCCATCCGCGTGCTGAAGGCTACGGCTGACGGATTGCCGGTTCTCGTTGCGCAGGAGCGCATCCGCATCGACATTTTTTTGAAAGATAACCTGCCCTGACGGGCCAGGGATGGGGAGAAGACATGTATCTGGGGCTTGATCTCGGCACCTCGGGCGTGAAGGCGATGCTGATCGACAGCGATCAGAAGGTGGTCGCTGTCGCCAACGCGGCACTCGACGTTTCTCGACCGCATCCCGGCTGGTCCGAGCAGGACCCGCTCGACTGGATTCGCACAACACGAGAGGCCGTCAGCAGGCTCAAGGTCTCGCAGGGGGCGGCACTTGCGGCCGTCAAAGGCATTGGCCTGTCCGGCCATATGCACGGTGCGACGCTGATTGATGCCGGAGATCAGGTGCTGCGTCCCTGCATCCTGTGGAACGACACGCGCAGCCATGCCGAGGCAGCGGTCCTCGACGTCGATCCGCAGTTCCGCGCCGTCACGGGCAATATCGTCTTTCCAGGTTTTACCGCGCCAAAACTCGCCTGGGTGGCAAAGCATGAGCCGGAGATTTTTGCCAAGGTTGCCAAGGTGCTTTTGCCGAAGGATTTCCTGCGGTTGTGGCTGACCGGGGAGTATCTCTCCGACATGTCGGATTCGGCCGGCACCGCCTGGCTCGATACGGCCCAGCGCCGATGGTCGGGCGAACTGTTGGCGGCAACCGGTCTCTGCGAAGACCAGATGCCGGGTCTCGTCGAGGGAACCGAACACGCCGGAACGCTGCGCGACCAGTTGGCGGACGAATGGGGCATGGGTGCGGATGTTGTGGTCGCAGGCGGGGCCGGCGACAATGCGGCTTCGGCTTGCGGCATGGGCACGGTCGCCGAGGGGCAGGCCTTCGTGTCGCTTGGCACGTCGGGCGTTCTCTTCGCGGCGAACGGGTCCTATCTGCCCAAACCGGAAAGCGCTGTGCATGCCTTTTGCCACGCGCTGCCGAACACCTGGCACCAGATGGGCGTGATCCTGTCGGCGACCGATGCGCTCAATTGGCTGAGTGGTGTCACCGGCAAGGCGGCCGGTGATCTGACCGGGGAACTCGGTGACGATCTCAAGGCGCCGGGCAGCGTCACCTTTCTGCCATACCTTTCAGGCGAGCGCACGCCGCACAATGACGCCACGATCCGCGGTGCCTTTATCGGGCTGGGTCACGAGAGCGCGCGACCGGTGCTGACCCAAGCCGTTCTGGAGGGCGTGACCTTCGCCTTTCGCGACAATCTCGAGGCGTTGAAATCGGCCGGAACGTCGTTCGCTCGGGTGACGGCAATCGGTGGCGGCTCGCGTTCGCGCTACTGGCTGGCTTCGATCGCCACCGCGCTCGGTGTCCCGATCGATATTCCGGCGGACGGCGATTTCGGTGCGGCCTTTGGCGCCGCAAGGCTCGGGCTGATCGCGGCGACGGGCGCCGATCCGCTTGCCGTCTGCACGGCGCCGAGGACGGCTGAGACGATTGAACCGGTTGCCGCGCTGACGGACGCTTATGAGGCGGCCTACGGACGCTACCGGGCGCTCTATCCGGCAATCCGCGGGTTCTGAGGCAAGGCCTCCTCTGGCCTGACTGCCATCTCCCCCACAAGGGGGAGAAGACCAGATGGCAACCCCGCAGGCCAGCGGTGGCGGAGGGGAGGGCCTATCGCCGCCACGCTGAACACTGAACTGCATTCGAAAAACAAACAGGAGGAGTTCCCATGTCGACAGGATTTTTCGGCGACATCGCCAAGGTGAAATACGAGGGGCCGGAGAGCAGCAATCCGCTGGCTTTCCGCCACTACAACCCGGATGAGGTGGTTATGGGCAAGCGGATGGAAGACCATCTGCGCTTTGCCGTCGCCTATTGGCACAGCTTCACCTGGCCGGGTGGCGATCCGTTCGGCGGGCAGACTTTTGAACGCCCGTGGTTCTCCGACACAATGGAAGCGGCAAAGATGAAGGCCGATGTCGCCTTCGAATTCTACCAGCTGCTCGGCGCACCCTACTACTGCTTCCATGACGCGGACGTGCGCCCGGAAGGTCGCAATTTCGCCGAGAACACGAAGAACCTCAACGAGATCGTCGATTATTTCGAGAAAAAGCAGGCCGAGACCGGCGTCAAGCTCCTTTGGGGCACGGCGAACCTCTTCTCCAACCGCCGCTTCATGTCGGGAGCCGCGACCAATCCCGATCCGGATGTCTTCGCCTTCTCTGCGGCGACAGTGAAGACCTGCATGGACGCGACCATGCGTCTGGGCGGTGAGAACTACGTGCTCTGGGGCGGTCGCGAAGGCTATGAGACGCTGCTCAACACCGACCTTGAGCGCGAGCTTAACCAGCTCGGACGCTTCCTCAATCTCGTCGTCGAGTACAAGTACAAGACCGGCTTCAAGGGCACGATCCTGATCGAGCCCAAGCCGCAGGAGCCGACCAAGCACCAGTACGACTATGACGTCGCGACCGTCTACGGCTTCCTGCAGAAGCATGGGCTGGAGAAGGAGGTGAAGGTCAATATCGAGCAGGGCCACGCGATCCTCGCCGGCCATTCCTTCGAGCACGAACTCGCCATGGCGAATGCCTTCGGCATCTTTGGTTCGATCGACATGAACCGCAACGACTACCAGTCCGGCTGGGATACCGACCAGTTCCCCAACAATGTCCCGGAAATGGCGCTTGCCTATTACCACGTCCTCGCGGGCGGCGGCTTTGCCACGGGCGGCACGAACTTCGACGCCAAGCTCCGTCGTCAGTCGCTCGATCCAGCCGACCTGCTCTATGGCCATATCGGTGGCATGGATTGCTGCGCCCGCGGCCTCAAGGCGGCGGCAAGGATGATCGAAGATGGCGCCCTGTCGAAGCCGCTGGAGGAGCGCTATGCGAAGTGGGACAGCCCGGAGGCGCAGCGCATGCTGCGCGGCGAACTCTCGCTCGAGGCGATCGCCAAAATGGTCGAGGACGCCGACATCAACCCCGAGCCGAAATCGGGTCGTCAGGAATACCTCGAGAACGTGGTCAACCGCTACGTCTGATCGCAGTGTACGCCGCCGGGGAAAGAGAGGTTTTCCCCGGCGGCATTCTTTGATAGGAAAACTGCAACGTTGCAGGAATGCTCAGGGGAGGAGAAATCATGAAGACGATCAAGGGGCCAGCCCTCTTTCTCGGCCAGTTTGCGGGTGATGCGGCACCCTTCAATTCCTGGGATGCGATCACCAAATGGGCGGCCGACAAGGGCTATCTCGGCGTGCAGGTGCCGACCTGGGCGGGCCAACTGATCGACCTGAAGCAGGCGGCCGAATCCAAGGATTACTGCGACGAACTCGCCGGCGTCGCACGCCAGAACGGCGTCGAGATCACCGAGCTATCCACCCATCTGCAGGGCCAGCTGGTTGCCGTGCACCCGGCCTATGACGAGGCGTTCGACGGCTTTGCCGCGCCGGAAGTGCGCGGTAACCCCAAGGCCCGCCAGGAATGGGCCGTGCAACAGGTCAAATATGCTCTCAAGGCGTCGCGCAATCTCGGCATCAATGCCCATGCGACCTTTTCCGGGGCGTTGGCTTGGCCTTATTTCTATCCCTGGCCGCAGCGTCCCGCCGGTCTCGTCGAGGTCGCCTTTGATGAACTGGCGAAGCGGTGGGCGCCGATTTTGGATTACGCCGACGAGCAGGGGGTCGATGTTTGCTACGAGATCCACCCGGGCGAGGATCTGCATGACGGCGTGACCTTCGAGATGTTTCTTGAGCGGGTTAAAAACCATCCCCGCGCGAACATGCTCTACGATCCGTCGCATTACGTGCTGCAATGCCTCGACTATCTCGACAACATCGACATCTACAAGGAGCGGATCAAGATGTTCCACGTCAAGGATGCCGAGTTCAATCCGACCGGGCGTCAGGGCGTCTATGGCGGCTATCAGAGCTGGGTGAACCGGGCAGGACGCTTCCGCTCGCTCGGCGATGGCCAGGTGGATTTCGGCGCGATCTTTTCCAAGATGGCAGCCAACGATTTTGACGGCTGGGCCGTGGTCGAATGGGAATGCGCGCTGAAGCATCCCGAAGACGGCGCGCGCGAGGGGGCCGAGTTCGTCAGGCATCACATCATCCGGGTGACGGACCATGCCTTCGACGACTTCGCCGCCGGCGGCACGGACGATGCGGCCAACCGCCGGATGCTGGGGCTGTAATCAGCAGTAATATCTCTCTCCAATCCCTCCCCACAAGGGGGGAGGGATTAAACCCGCCGCGCCGCGTATCCCCGATTTCGAAGGGCCGGCGCTTTCAGCTTTCTCCCTCCCCCCATTGTGGGCGGATGGCGGCAGGCGGAGGGGGGGGCTTGAGGAAAGGTGAACGGACGGGTGGGCTTCGGCGGACGGATACGTCAGGTGGACAAGAGGTTAGCGCTAGCGGGCTCCTCTCAATGCCTTGATGTCACCACACTCGAGAGCGGCAAGATTCGCCTCGACCTTGTCCAGCGGCCAGTCCCACCAGGCGGTCTGGAGGAGTTCGGCAATGACCTCGTCGGGATAGCGCATGCGGATCAGTCGCGCAGGGTTGCCGCCGACGATGGCATAGGGCGGCACGTCGTGGGTCACGACCGAGGCGGCGGCGACGATGGCGCCATGGCCGATCGTCACACCGGGCATGATCGTAGCGTTGTGGCCGATCCAGATGTCGTGGCCGACGACTGTGTCCTTGAACGGCAAGTCATCGTAGCCTCCAATGGTGTCCGGGTTGAATACGCGAAACGGATAGGTGGTGAGGCCGCCCATCGCATGATTGGCGGACGAGGTGATGAAGAAGGCGCCGCGGGCGATCTGCACGAATTTGCCGATCGTGAGTTTTTCCCGGCTGAAGGGATAAAGATAGGGGGCAAGTATGTCCGCTGTCTCTTCCGCGGGCGCGGAATGGCTGAAGTAGCTGAAATCGCCGATCTCCATGCGGGGATGGTCGATGACATTCTTCAGGTACATGGTCTGCCGGTAGGGCGTGCCGCCGGCAAGCGTGATGGGAAATGCGAGTTCGGGATTGAGAAGGGGCATTTGAAGACCTTTCGAGCGTGAACAGGGACCGCAATCGCCCGGGGGAGAACTGGCGGTCTGTTGCTTCTGCCTCGCTTGAGGCGGGTCCTCAGAGGGTCACTGTCAGGGCATCCTTCTCATTCAGACACACATAATAGCGTCGCATCGCTGGCAAATCCAGCCGCGCCGCATCAGAGAAACAAGGGAGGACTTCATGGCGATCGAGGGAAAGACAGAAGAGCGGATCGCGAAGATCAGGCTCGGCATGGTGGGTGGCGGTTCGGGTGCCTTCATTGGCGGTGTGCACCGTATGGCGGCACGACTGGACGACCGCTTCGAACTGGTGGCTGGCGCGTTGTCTTCGACGGCGGAGAAGTCGCTCGCGTCCGGCCGCGAATTGGGACTGGATCCGCAGCGTTGCTACGGTTCGTTCGAGGAGATGGCAGAGAGGGAAGCGGCGCGGCCGGACGGCATCGAGGCTGTGTCCATCGTCACGCCCAACCATGTGCACTATCCGGCGGCCAAGGCCTTTCTCGAGCGCGGCATCCATGTGATTTGTGATAAGCCGCTGACGTCAAATCTTGAAGATGCGAAGAAGCTCAAGGCGGTCGCCGACGCTTCCAGGGCCCTCTTCGTGCTGACCCATAACTACACCGGCTATCCGATGGTGCGCCATGCGCGCGAACTGGTGCTATCGGGTGCGCTGGGCGAAATCCGGCTGGTGCAGATGGAATATCCGCAGGACTGGCTGGCCGAGCCGATCGAGCAGACCGGCCAGAAACAGGCGGCCTGGCGCACGGATCCCAAGCAGTCGGGTGTCGGCGGATCGACAGGCGACATCGGCACCCATGCCTATAATCTCGGCTGCTTCATCTCCGGTCTGGAGATCGAGGAACTCGCTGCCGACGTACACACGTTCGTCGACGGCCGGCAGCTTGACGACAACGCCCACGTGATGCTGCGCTTCAAGGGTGGCGCCAAGGGGCTGTTGTGGTGCAGCCAGGTGGCGGTCGGCCATGAGAACGGGTTGAAGGTCCGCGTTTATGGTACCAAGGCCGGTCTCGAATGGGTGCAGGCGGATCCGAACTACCTGTGGTTCACTCGGCTCGGCGAGCCGAAGCAGTTGATCACGCGAGGCGGCGCCGGCGCTGGTGCGGCCGCCCAGCGCGTGACGCGCATTCCAAGTGGCCATCCTGAAGGCTATCTTGAGGCCTTTGCCACGATCTATGTGGAGGCGGCGGCGGCCATCAATGCCGTCAAGTCCGGCCAGCCGGTCGACCCGGCGGTCACCTATCCGACCATTGACGACGGGGTGAAGGGGGTGGCCTTCGTCGAGGCCTGTGTGACGTCATCGAAGAAGAATGGGGCGTGGGTGAAGGTGTGACTGTACGACCCTGCCGACCGAACGGGATCTGATCAACTCGCGCGCAAATGGCAGCCGTTTCTTGAGAGTTTCGTGTGATGAAGGAAATAGAGGCTTGGATGCTTTTGATCTCCAAACTGATCTGCTCGGCAATCTTGATGGTTGTCGTTTGCTGCGTTCCGCTCTCGCATGCGGCTACAGAGCTCAACGACTATATCGGACCGTGGAAGCAAGTGGCGTCCAACGCGGGAAGGTGTGATCGATGCGAGATCGTCTTCGTCGACGGCGACCAAGGTCTCTCCGTGGCGGCCAATAATGGTTGGTCCGCCACGCTGCGGCCCGGTGTGTCTGAGGGACGTTTCATGCTGCGTGGTGATGGCCGGTGGAGTTCGACGCTCACTAGCGGTTTGCGCGGGCGGCCGTTCTCGATTGACTTCATTCTCCGTGGCGACCGTCTTCATATGACAATGGAGATCCGTATGGAGGGGCGTATGCGCGTGGTCAAGGCGATCTTCCAGAGGCATTGGTTCGGGGCGTAATGGCCCTGTCGATCATGCTCTTGTCGAGGTTTACTGGGCTGAAACGTTACAGATTCCTGTGGGCTGCTCTGTACAAGCCCGCCGGGCTTGGTTAAATCGCCGCTTTACGACGGCTTACGGGCCGCGCAACCCTATCGGCGGGCCCCATGATCGATCCCAAGCTCCTCGCAAGCCGCTTCCCCGGCGATTTCACCTTCGGCGTGGCGACCGCCGCCTTCCAGATCGAAGGAGCCTCCAAAGCCGATGGCCGCAAGCCGTCGATTTGGGATGCTTTCGCCAATATGCCGGGCCACGTCTATGGTCGGCAGAACGGTGATGTCGCTTGCGACCACTATCACCGCTGGGAAGCCGATCTCGATCTGATCAAGGACATGGGCGAATCGGCCTATCGCTTCTCGATCGCCTGGCCGCGCGTTATTCCGGAGGGAACGGGACGGATCAACGAAACCGGGCTCGACTTCTACGACAGGCTGATCGACGGGTTGAAGGATCGCGGCATCAAGGCGTTCGCCACCCTTTACCATTGGGATCTTCCATTGGCCTTGATGGGCGATGGCGGCTGGACGGCGCGCTCGACGGCCTATGCCTTCCAGCGCTACGCCAAGATCGTCATGGCCCGGCTCGGCGACCGACTGGATGCGGTCGCGACCTTCAATGAGCCGTGGTGCTCTGTCTGGCTGTCGCATCTTTACGGCGTGCATGCGCCGGGCGAGAGGAACATGGATGCGGCGCTGCATGCCTTGCACTACACCAATCTGGCGCACGGCCTCGGTATCGATGCGATCCGTCAGGTGGCGCCTCAGGTCCCGGCCGGCCTGGTGCTGAATGCTCATGAGGTCATTCCCGGTTCCGACAGTGCGGCTGACAAGGTCGCCGCCGAGCGAGCCTTCCAGTTCCACAACGGTGTGTTTTTCGATCCGGTGTTCAAGGGTGAATATCCGGCCGACTTCCTGTCGGCACTCGGCGACCGGCTGCCGACGATCGAAGCCGGCGACATGGAGGTCATCGGCCAGAAACTCGACTGGTGGGGGCTGAACTATTATACGCCTATGCGGGTCGCCGACGATCCAACGCCGGGCGCGGAATTCCCCGCGACCATCGGTGCGCCGCCGGTCTCCAAGGTCAAGACGGATATTGGCTGGGAAGTCTATGCGCCGGCGCTCAAGTCGCTGGTTGAGGGGCTTTACGACCGCTACGAACTACCGGTCTGCTACATCACGGAGAACGGCGCCTGCTACAACATGGAGGTGGAGAACGGCGAGGTCGACGATCAGCCGCGGCTCGACTATTACGCCGAGCATCTCTCCGTCGTCGCCGATCTGATCAAGGATGGCATACCGATGAGGGGCTATTTCGCGTGGAGCCTGATGGACAATTTTGAATGGGCCGAAGGCTATCGTATGCGTTTCGGCCTCGTCCATGTCGACTACGGCACCCAGGTGCGCACGGTAAAGAAAAGCGGCAAGTGGTATGGTGAGCTTGCCGCGCAATTCCCCAAGGGCAATCACAAGGCGGGGTGAGTTCCGGCTCGTCTCGGTCAAGCCGGCGCACAACGGCAGGGCTTGGCCCGTCAGCCCAGGCGAGCGAGTTTCGTATCGGCGTGCTCGATGTTGTTGCGCTTGTCGAAATCGGTCCGGGCGGCGTGGATCTTGTCATGATTGTTGAACACCCAGCCGCCGACTGCCTGAATTGGACCGCGCAGTGACTGGCCGAGTTCGGTCAGCTCATATTCGACACGTGGCGGGACGGTTGGATAGACGGTGCGTTTCACCAATCCATCGCGTTCGAGCGCGCGTAGCGTCAGCGTCAGCATGCGTTGCGAGACGCCGACAACCGCGCGCTTCAGGTCGCTGAAACGCGACGGTCCGTCACCCAGCATCATAATGACCAGTACGCTCCACTTGTCGCCGATGCGCGACAGCATCTCGCTGACCGTCTGGCATTTTGACAGGTCGTAGTGTTTCGGCATCGTCCTCCCCCTTGGTCACCGGTTACAAAAATGTGCCTTCTTGCGTCGGATTTCAAGTTACCTATTTTGACCAGGTTACGAAAATATACCGAATGTGCTTCGCCCATTCCCAGCCTCCCGGGGGCAAGGGCGATACGCGCGGATAACCAGGAAAGGCACTATCTTGCTACTCGAAAAGCTCAACTGGCGCTACGCCACCAAGAAGATGGATCCCACCAAGCCGGTTGCGGAAGACAAGGTCGAACGCATTCTCGAAGCCGCCCGTCTCGCGCCGACCTCCAGCGGTCTACAGCCCTACGAGATCATCGTTGTGAAGAACCCGGAAACCAAGGCCAAGATCCGCGAGATCGCCTGGAACCAGGCCCAGGTCACTGATGGCTCGCACCTGCTGGTCTTCGCCGCCTGGGACAATTACACGGCGGACCGCATCAATGCGATGTTTGATCTGGTCAACGAGGAACGCGGACTGATCAACGAGGGCTGGGAAAACTATCGCCAGATGTTGCTCAACACCTATGTCCCGCGCGATCCGCAGGTGAACTTCGAGCATGCCGCCCGTCAGGCCTATATCGGCTTTGGGATTGCGCTGACGGCTGCGGCCTTTGAAGGCGTGGACGCAACGCCGATGGAAGGCTTCGATGCCGCCAAGCTCGACGAGATCCTGGGCTTGCGCGAGCGCGGTCTGCGCTCGGTCACCATCATGCCGCTCGGCTATCGCGAGGCGGAAGGCGACTGGCTGGTGAACCTCAAGAAGGTTCGTCGTCCCAAGGAGAAATTCGTCACCGTCTTGAACTAATCGCGAATAAAAGGGCGCCTGCTTACGGGTGGGCGCGCCTTTCAGCTTGCGGGCGAAGAGCTTCTGATCAGCTGCTCAACGCCCTCGGGCACTGGTGGGAACAAGCACCCGGCCCGCCGGTCAGCCCCTTCGAGTAGCCGTATTTTGATGCGGAAAAGGGGCGGTATGATTTCCGTGAGTGCTCAAGGGCTGCTGGCTTGCATGTCGCCGGTTCAGGAAACGGCTGTCGGAAACGGAGTGCAGTTCAATGGATTTGGACGAATATTCCGCCGTATCGCCAATGGCGCGGAAAATCATGTCTGTTCCAGCGCGCTACCGGGTGGCATAAGCGGATCAGTTTTCCGCAATGCAGGGCTGATCTGCGCCGGCGGGTTTGAAAAGGTGAAACCAAAGATGCTAGAGCGGCGCAGAATCGTCCGAAAGTGTATGTCGCGATAGACCATCCGGCAGGCCATCATCTTTGCCGCGTGACGCGGCGCTCACCGAAGAGACTTCCATGACCAATCGATCCATACCGCGCTGCGCCTCGAATGGAGGCTTCCGATGAGTGCGCCCATTGATCAACTTACCCAGCGCCCCATGGTCGCCTTCGAAGGCGTCACCAAGCGCTTCGGCGGCACGAAAGGCCAGCCGGCTTTCACCGCGCTGGCGGGCATTGACTATATCGTGCCGAAAGGCGCGATCACCGGCATCATCGGCCGCTCCGGTGCGGGCAAATCGACCCTGATCCGGCTGGTCAATGGGTTGGAGCTTCCGTCATCCGGCAAGGTGCTGGTCGACGGCGTCGATGTCGGCGGGCTCGATGATGCCGCCCTTCGCGCGCTTCGCCGCGAAGTCGGGATGATTTTCCAGCATTTCAACCTGTTGTCCTCGCGTACCGTGCGCGACAATATCGCCTTGCCGCTGGAGATCGCCGGCGTGGACAGGCAGACCATCGACGCGCGGGTAAAGCCGCTGATGGATCTGGTCGGGCTTGCCGACAAGGCGAGACGCTATCCGGCGGAACTGTCCGGTGGCCAGAAGCAGCGTGTCGGCATTGCCAGGGCACTCGCCACCGAACCACAGCTCTTGCTGTCGGACGAGGCGACCTCGGCGCTCGATCCGGAAACGACCCAGTCGATCCTCGAGCTTCTCAAGACCATCAACCGCGATCTCGGTCTCACCGTTCTTCTGATCACTCACGAAATGGAAGTGGTGAAGACCATCGCTTCGCAGGTCGCGGTGATCGACCGGGGGCTGATCGTCGAGCATGGCCGGACCTTCGACGTCTTCACCGCGCCGAAACACGAGACGACGCAGGCGCAGCTTTCCGCCTCGATCGGCGCCAAGCTGCCCGAATGGATCCGTTCGGATCTGAAATCCGAGCCGGCGCCGGGTGATCGTGCCCTGGTGCGGCTGGTTTTCTTCGGCGAGACGGCTTTCCAGCCCTTGACCGCGCGGCTGGTCGCCGAGCTTGGCGCCGATGTCAATATTCTCGCCGGTGCGATCGACGAGATCGCCGGGGAGCCTTTCGGCTCGCTCGTCGTGTCCTATCCCGCCGATCCGGTCACGCTGGAGCGCGCCAGCCGCTTCTACCAGCAGACCGGTCTTGCCAAGGAGGTGCTCGGTTATGGCGTTTGACATGCTCTTTAGTCTTCTCGCCAAGGCGCTGTGGCAGACCTTGCAGATGGTCACGGTCGCCGGCCTGATCGGTACGGTGATCGGCTTGCCGATCGGTGTCTTCCTGGCGACCAGCGGCAAGGGCGAGCTTTTCGCCGCGCCGGCCGTCAACCGCATCGTCGGGCTAATCGTCAACGCGGCGCGCTCTACGCCGTTCATCATCCTCGTCGTGGCGATCATTCCGTTCACGCGGTTCATCACCGGGACCTCGATCGGCACGGCCGCGGCCATTGTGCCACTGACCGTCGCCACGATTCCTTTCGTCGCTCGCCTTGTCGAGGCCTCGATCCGCGAAGTGGACAAGGGGCTGATCGAGGCGGCGCGGGCCATGGGTGCAACGCCGCTCCAGATCGTCACCAAGGTGCTTCTCGCCGAGGCTCGGCCTGGCATCGTGCTGGCACTGACGCTGACGCTGGTCAGCCTGATCGGCTTTTCAGCGATGGTCGGTGCGGTCGGCGGCGGCGGGCTCGGCGATCTTGGTATCCGTTACGGCTACCAGCGCTTCATGCCGGACGTGATGCTGGCGGTGGTCGTCGTGCTGATCGTTCTCGTCCAGGCGGTACAGAGCGCAGGCGATCACTTGGCGCGGCGCTTCGACAGGCGCAGTCGCAAGAACTGAAACATTTCCTTCTTCAGAAAACCCAAGGAGTGATTTCCATGAAGAAACTGATCCTCGCGGCTTCTCTCGCCGCTCTCTTTTCCGCCGGCATGGCCCTGGCTGAAACCATCAAGGTCGGTGTGACCGGCGGTCCGCATGCGCAGATCATGGAGAAGGTGAAGGAGGTGGCCGCGACCAAGGGGCTCGACATCGAGATCCTCGAGTTCTCCGACTATGTCGTGCCGAACCAGGCGCTGGCCGATGGTGACCTCAACGCCAATTCCTTCCAGCATCAGCCCTATCTTGACAATCAGGTCGCCGACCGTGGCTTCGATCTTGTCAGCGTCGCCCCCACCGTCAACTTTCCGATGGGCGTCTATTCCAAGAAGGTGAAGAGCCTCGATGAATTGGCCGAAGGCGCCAAGATCGCCATCCCGAACGATCCGACCAACGGCGGCCGCGCGCTGCTGGTGCTTGCCGACAAGGGCCTGATCAAGGTCGACGCCGCCAAGGGTCTGAAGATCGGCCCGGCCGACGTCATCGAAAATCCGAAGAATATCGAGCTCGTCGAACTCGATGCCGCCCAGTTGCCGCGTTCGCTCGACGACGTCGATGCCTCGGTGATCAACACCAATTACGCCATTGAGGCCGGCCTCAACCCGAAGACGGATTCGATTGCCATCGAAGGTGAAAAGGCGCCTTACGTGAATGTCATCGCCGTACGCTCGGCCGACAAGGATGCCCCCTGGGTCAAGACCCTCGTCGAGGCCTACCACAGCGACGAGATCAAGGCATTCATCGCTGAAGAATTCAAGGGTGCTATCGTCGCCGCTTGGTGACGGCTGAGCATTCGGTTACTGGCCGGATGGAACTTTGACCTCTCCCGACTTTGTCGGGGGAGGTTTTTCATACGTTGCGGGCCCTTTGAGGCCTTGTCGCAATCTTGCGTTAAGTCAAATTGAACACATTCTGCGGCAGGCTGGCCTATCATTCCAAGGTCGGCTTATGCGTTTCAGTGCGTTCAAACTCAGGCGGCGCCACGCCTCATTCGATCGCCGCTTCGCGGTGATGCTCATGCTGCTCGTCTTTGCCGCAACTGGGGTGATTGTGACGAGCATCGTACTGACCGCACTGGACCGGGTAGCAGATTACGCCAACCGCCTCGATGAAGAGCGATCGCGCGAGACGGTGACGGGGGCCATTCGCACTTTCAAATACCAGCTTGGCGCCACGCTCAATGACTACGCGAACTGGGACGACGCCGCCGAGTATGTCTACAATAAGCAGGACGCCGACTGGATCGTCCGTAATTTCGGTGACATGACCTTCGAGAGCGACCTGTTCGACGTCGCAATCCTTCTCGACCAGCATGGTCGCAGCGTGATGGCCTATTCCGATGGCGAGCCGATCACCGAGCCGATCGAGCAATTCGTCAATGCGGACGTCAGGCTGATGCTCGATCAGGTCAAGTCGATGCCGGCCGGGCGGATGCCGCAGATGGTCGGTTTCACCAAAACGGCCAAGGGTGTGGCGGCTGCCGGCATTGCGATGATCCGGATGAAGTCGAGCGATAATCTCGAGCCGCCCGCAAACCCTGCCTATCTGGTCTTTATGCGGCATCTGAGTGCGCAAACGGTGGCGCGGGTGGGGCAAGCCTATGTTCTGCCAGGTCTTCAACTGACGCCTGCCTATATCACTGCTTCGCACCGGGTGAATATCCGCTCCCCTTCTGGTTACGGGCTCGGCGCGCTGGGTTGGGAGCCACGTGCACCCGGCGACATCAGCCGCGAGCAGGTACGGCCGCTCGTCACCAGCGCAACGGTGATCGTTGGCATCTATTGCCTGTTGCTGGTGCTGGTCGGCGCCAAGGAACTACGGCGCGTCCGCGCCGATGAGGCCGCCGCCGTGCGCATGTCACGTACCGATCGCCTGAGTGGTCTTGCCAATCGGGAGGGCCTGTTTGTCGGGCTCGCTGACCGGGTCGGGCGGGCGCGTCTTTCCGGCGAGGATGTTGGGCTGCTCTATCTTGATCTCGACGGCTTCAAGGAGGTCAATGATGCCTACGGCCACGCAACCGGCGATCGACTGATCCGGGGTGTGGCGGCAGGTTTGAGAACGTTGGTGGCCGAGGGCGACACCATCGCTCGTGTCGGCGGTGACGAATTCGCCATCGTCGTGTCGGGAGCGAACGCGGAGGCGCGGTCGGTCAGCCTGTGCAACAGCATCCTGGAATTCCTAGGCGAACCTTTTTCGATCGGCGAACGCGTTGCCATCATCGGCTGCAGCATTGGCCTCTGCGTGTCGGCGGGAGGCGCGACGGAGGGCGAGGAACTGGTCCGCCGCGCGGACATGGCCATGTATTGTTCCAAGGAGAACGGTCGCGGCCGCTGGACCTCCTATGACCCAAGGATGGATGACGAGCGGGAAGAACGCAACCGCCTGGAGCTTGATCTCAGGGCCGCCATCGACAACGACGAAATCACCGTGGTCTACCAGCCGGTGGTCGATGTACGAGACCGCGAGCTTGTCAGCGTCGAGGCGTTGGCTCGCTGGAACAGGGCGGGGCATGGCCTGGTTCCGCCCGACGTGTTCATTCCGGTTGCCGAGGCCAGTGGCATGATCGATGCGCTCGGGATCAGTGTCCTCAGGCAGGCATGCGCGCAGATGCGGGCCTGGCCCGAACTCGGGCTTTCGGTCAACGTGTCGCCGGGGCAGTTCCGCGATCCCGCCTTTGCCAGCCGGGTCGCCGCCGTACTTGCCGATACGGGCATGAATCCGCATCATCTGGTGCTGGAAATGACCGAAACCTATTTCGTCCGCAGCCCAGAGCGCGCCATCCAGGCACTCGAGCGGCTACGCAAGATCGGCGTGCAGATCGCGCTCGACGATTTTGGCGCCGGTTTCTCCAGCGTGGGCTATCTGCGCAAGTTCGGCTTCGACCGGATGAAAATCGACCGGTCCATGGTTTCGGCGCTGGATGGCGGACAGAATGCGGTCGAGACACTGCAGGCAACTGTGGCGCTTGCCCGTTCGATGGGGATTCCGGTCACGGCCGAGGGGGTTGAGACCGAGGAACAGGCCGTGGCGCTCAGGCTTGCCGGTTGCGACGAGTTGCAGGGCTATCTGTTTGGCAAGCCCAGTGCACCCGAGGCCATCGAGGACCGGCGCCGCCGCTCAGCCGGCAGGCGCGCCCACACGCCCTGAGCGCGGCCGCTTTCCTCAACTGCCGATGTGCTTTTCGCCGCGTTTCCTGGCGAGCGCGATCTGCATCTGCCGCTGGCGATAACGATCCCTGTCCGCTTCCGTCCGATCCTTGTAGCAATGCGGGCAGGAGACACCTTCCTCAAAAAGCGGTGACTTCACCTCTTCCGCCGTCAGTGGATAGCGGCAGGCATGGCAGAGCGTGTGCTCGCCCTGCTTCAGGCCATGGGTGATCGACACGCGCTCGTCGAACACGAAGCAGGCGCCATCCCATAGGCTTTCCTCCGCCGGCACTTCCTCGAGATATTTAAGGATGCCGCCCTTGAGGTGATAGACCTCGTCGAAGCCCATTTCCTTGGCGAAGGCCGTCGACTTCTCGCAACGGATGCCGCCGGTGCAATACATCGCGAGCTTCGGCTTGTTGTGCAGGCCGGGATTGTTGCGCATCCAGTCGGGAAATTCGCGGAATGTCTTGATATTCGGGTCGATCGCGCCCTTGAAGATGCCGATCGCCGTCTCATAGTCGTTGCGGGTATCGATGACGATGGTCTCGGGATCGGAGATCAGTTCATTCCAATCCTTCGGATCGACATAGGTGCCGACGATCTTGTTAGGGTCGATGTTCTCGACGCCCATCGTGACGATTTCCTTCTTCAGGCGCACCTTCATGCGCAGGAAGGGCATTTTCGCCGCGCGGCTTTCCTTGTGCACCAACTCCGCGAATTCCGGCTGCGAGCGGATGAAGGCGAGGATCTTGGCGATGCCCTCGTCGGTGCCGGCTATGGTGCCATTGATACCTTCGGCGGCCAGCAGCAACGTGCCCTTGATGCCATTTTCACGGGCGACGGCATCGAGTTCCGCGCGAAAGCTCTCGAAGCGCGGGAAGCGGGCGAAGTGGTAGAGCGCGGCGACGCAGAAGGCGCCGCCCTCTTCGTGGCGAGGGGTCAAGAGATCATCTGTCATGGCCGGGGAATACTGCCTCGGCCCTTGCCGCGCAACGATTTTCGCGTGTCGGGCCGTACTTTGAATTTTGTCAAATGCCGAGCAGGGGAAGGAATGTCGCCTGCTCAGGCGGGTCTCCGCTGCCGGTCACAGGGGGCGCCTCCATCGCCGCGGCGATAATGTCGGCGTCCGCCTGAGAGATCCGGACAGTGCCGAAGCGGAAGGCATGGCCCCAATTTCGCCTGCCCCGAGTGAGTTCCAGCTGGTCGAGAAGGGGCTTTATGGGAACGGATCGGTTAGGTCGCCAATCGACGTCGGACCGGAAGGGATGGAAGGCGGCGCTCATCTCCACCCGGTAGGGTACGCGCTCCTCCATCGTGCCGATCGCGGTGAAGGTTTGCAGGCGATCCTTGGCGCCAAAGACCTTGGTTGGGGAGTAGACGATCACGGTCTCGCCGGTCCGGATGCGCCTCAGCGGCGCATCCTTTCCATGGCAGGACTGGACGAACCCGCCTTCAACCCCTCTTGCGACGTGGTCGGCAGAGGCAACAATGATCCAGGCCATCGGTCACACCGGCGGATTGTAGAAGCGGATGCGGTGGTGGTCCGGATCAGCGACGACGAAGTTGCGGCCGAATTCCATATCGGTCGGTGTCAGCAGGATCGTGTGACCAGCGGTGGACAGGCGGGCAAAGACCGCATCGACTTCGGCGGCATTCGACAGAGGCACATCGATCTCGAATGCGCCAGTGCCTCCGGCCACGACCGGCTCCACGGCCTTGCGGGACCAGAGGCCCAACTTGATGCCGCCGGGGAAGATGAACATGGCAAAGGCCGGCGAGCGCTCGACCGGTCTGGCGCCGAGCAGGCTTTCATAGAAAGCGGCGCTACGATCCGGATCGTCGACATAGAGGATGATGAGGTTCGGTGTCATTGGCTTCTCCTGTGTTGAGAGCCCGACACTACGACGACATGCTGCCAAAAAATGACAGCATCCTACAGCATCCGCTCGGGAATCCCTTTCTGCTGTCGCCAGGTCTTGAGCAGTTGCATCCGACGCTTCGGGTAGCGGCCGAGCGGCTCCTCCATGAGGTCCATGCGATCAGTGCGGAAGCTGCGAAAGTCGTTGCGCAGCGTGCACCAAGCGATGACCACGCGTGCGCCTTCGAAGAAGGTGAGGGCGAAGGGCCAGATCACCCGCTCGGTTGCGTCACCCTTTTCGTCGCGATAGGCGATCTTCAACGTCTGCTCGGAGCGGATGAACTGCCGCATGCGGGCGAGGTCGACACGATCCTCCGGCCGATGGGGGGCGGGGCCCGCCAGCAGCGTGCTGGTGACAAGCTCGTCGCGCAGTTCGCCCGGCAGGACTTCGGTGATCTTGGCCAGGGCATCGCGGGCGGAAAGCGCCAGTCCCCGGTCTGCCCGCTGGGTCACCAGCCGGGCGCCGAGGACCAGCGCCTCGATTTCCTCGCGGGAGAACATCAGCGGCGGTAACATGTAGCCGGGACGCAGCACATAGCCGACGCCCGCTTCGCCCTCGATATTGGCACCCTGCGCCTGCAAGATGGCGATGTCGCGATAGAGGGTGCGCAGCGAAACGCCCAGTTCCGATGCCAGCACGGCTCCGCTCACCGGCCGGCGATGGCGCCGCAGGATTTGCAACAGGAACAAAAGGCGTGCGGAGCGACTCATTGTGCGATTATACCGGTCATGCTGTCAAAAAGTGGCGGTGGCCTATTCGGCTGCGGCCGCAATCCACAGGGCCTCGATGATCATGCCCTCCCGCTCCGGCGTGTCGCCTAGAACGTGCTCCGCGAGTGCCAACGCACTGCGACGCAACTCCTGCTGCTCCCGGATGATCGCGCCAAGAAGGTGGGAGAATTCCTCGCCACCGCCGATCAGGCCGGTCTCGCGATCGAGAAACCCGGCGAGCAGGGCCAGATCGTGTTCGTGGCCGAGCGTTTCCACCAGCATCTTGGCTTGGGCGCGTTTGGCATTCATGGCCGAGGGCCAGATGCCGCGCAGCAGCGAAAGGTTCATCCAATAGGATTGAGAGGCCTTGCGCAATTCGTGAAAGACCTCCTCGTGAACGCTGTGATGGCAATCCTCCAGCGCCGCCCGGCCACGGGCCAACCCTTTTGCCCAGCCCGTCGCCAGCAATCTGGCCGTTTTGCGCGGGCGCTTCGGAAAGTTGGCCGTCTCGATCGCCGCGATCGCCTCATGGCAGGTTGCAATCGCAGCCGCGACTTTTCCCGGCAGGTCGGTCTCGGCACGTGCCAAGGCGTCGCGGCGCTCGGCCAGGACATCGCGGGCATGGGCGAGTGCGCTTCTCTCCTCGTCGTTCACCGCCCGGTCCTGGAGGTAGGCGACGGTTTCCACAAGGGCTGTCGCATCACGCACCACGGACAGGGTGCGGGCGACGTCGCGCAACCGCGTGTTCTCCGTGGTCCGGAACTCCTTCAGATCGCAGGCGACCAAACGGTAGAGCGCGCGGACGCGCTTGAACTTCTTTCGTGCTTCGTGAATGGCTTCATGAAGACCTTGCGGTTGCTGTTCGAGAGCCGAAATCGCATCGGCCAGCTGTTCGGTCGCGGCGCCGCGAACCGCCTCGCCCAAGGGTTGGTCGGGCCTAATTCGATACGGCATGCACGACCTCGGGCTTGAGCCGCTCAGTGGCCAACGCCTGGTTGGAATAACGCCGGTCGCCCGTGACCTCGCGACCCAGCCAGCCCGGCAGCTCCGGCCGGTCGTCTTCGGATTTCATCTCGACTTCGGCGATGACGAGTCCCTGGAACGCGCCCTCGAAAACGTCGATTTCCCAGGTGAAGCCGCCGACCTCAACCGTATAGCGGACCTTCTCAATGACGATGCCAATGGCGAAGGTGATCATTTCCAAGGCTTCTGCGAAGGGTATATCGTATTCAAATTCGTCGCGAACGAGTGCGGTCTTGCCAAATTTTATGGTGAGCTTGGCCGTCTCGTCATTGCTGGTGCGTACGCGTATCGAGCGGTCGTGATTGACGGAGAGGTAGGCTTGCCGCAGCGCGGTCGCGGATGTCGCTTGCTCGCGCCATTTGTCGCTGGTTACCAGGAACTTGCGCTCGATTTCTTTTGCCATCTCGCTGTCCACCGTCAAAAACCTGTTTCAACACTAACGCACTTGGAACCCCATGCAAACGCCCATGATCCTTAGCGCGCTCATTTGTCTCGACAATGACACGGGATCGCGTTAATCCTTCCGTGGAATTCAATCGTTTGAAATGGATGGCCGGCCGTGACTGATAAAACCGAAAAGCTCCTTTCCACCCTGAAGCTCCAGCCGGTCGTGCCGGTGCTGATCATCGAGGATGCGGCCGCCGCTGTGCCGCTTGCCAGGGCATTGGTGGCGGGCGGGCTGAAGGCGATCGAGATCACCATGCGCACCGAAGCGGCGCTCGAGGCGGTCCGTCTCGTCGCGGCGGAAGTCGAGGGCGCTGTGGTCGGTGCCGGTACGATCCTCAACCCCGCGCATTTCGAAGCGGCGGTCAAGGCTGGTTCGCAGTTCATTGTCAGTCCGGGTACGACGCGGGAACTCATCCACGCGGCGCGGGCTTCGGACATTCCGTTGCTTCCCGGTGCGGCGACTGCCAGCGAAGTCATGCAACTGCGCGAAGAGGGATATCAGGTGCTGAAGTTCTTCCCCGCCGAGCAGGCCGGTGGCGCCGCCTATCTGAAATCGCTTTCCTCGCCGCTTGCCGGTACATTGTTCTGCCCGACCGGCGGCATCTCGCTGAAGAACGCCAGGGACTACCTGTCGCTGCCAAACGTGGTGTGCGTCGGCGGTTCCTGGGTTGCGCCGAAGGAGCTGGTCGCCGCAGGCGACTGGGCCGGCATCACCAGGCTGGCTGCCGAGGCGGGCGCGCTCGCGGGCTGACAGGCACGCCATCGAAAACCCTGGGGTCTCTTTGTATTTTCAGTCTCGACCACCTATCTAGCGGTCGAGACTGAAGCCGATGGAGATCCCGATGTTCGACGCGAAGAAGCTGCTTGACCAATTTCTCGGCGCCCAGGTGCCGGGCACAACCGGCACGGTGAAAGAGAAGGCCGGCGATGCCGTACAACTCGCCAAGGACAACCCGCTTGCCACCGGCGCCATCGTCGCCATGCTCCTCGGTACCAAGACCGGGCGCGAACTGGCGGGCGGCGCGCTGAAGATCGGTGGCCTCGCGGCGATTGCCGGTCTCGGTTACCAAGCCTACAAGAATTACCAGGCCGGCAAGGCGCCGCAGGATGCCGCCGAGGTGGAGCCAAAGCTTCTGCCACCACCGGCTGGTTCGCCGTTCAGTGTCGAGACGCCCGCCGCTTCCAATGATTTCGCCCTGACGCTGGTGCGCGCCATGATCGCCGCTGCCAAGTGCGACGGCCATATCGACGCGGCCGAGCGCGCTCGGATTATGGACAAGATCCAGCTCTCCGGGCTTGGTGCGGAGGCCGGGGCCTTTATTGAAGCGGAACTGGCTGCGCCGATCGATGTCGACGCTCTGGTCGGCGCGGCCGTGAGCGAGGAGCAAAAGGTCGAGCTCTACACCGCGTCGCGACTGGCGATCGATCCAGACAGTCGGGCCGAGCGCGGTTATCTTGACATGCTGGCAGGTCGGCTCGGCCTTGCCGACGGATTGGTCGACCATATCGAGGCGACTGTTGCGGCCGCCCAGGTCTGACGCATTCTGCATCGCGATTCTTTGGCCAGTTGCCTTTGCCGGGCGGCTGGCCTAATCGTTTGCCGACACAGCAAGAGGCAAACATGCGCGATCTTTCCACATTCAAAGGCTGCCCGACGCCGCAACCGGTTCGGCTCGAAGGCCGTTTCGTCACCGTCGAGCCCTATGACAAGGCGAAACATCTCGAAGCTCTGTGGGAGGGTCTCGGTGGCATGGGCATCAATCCGCTGCTGCTCTACTTCACCAATTACGATTTTTCCGGCATCGAAGACTTCGAAAAATGGCTGGACAGCGTCCAGACCAATTGGGGGTGGGTGGCGCACGTCTTCCGTGACAACAAGACCGGTAAGGTCGTCGGCATGTCCAGCTACATGCGTGCCGATCCGGCCAATGGTGTCGTGGAAGTGGGCGCGGTCGCCCATGGTCCGGCGATGAGCCGCACGCCGATCTCCACGGAAGCGCACTACCTGATGGCGCGCCATGTGTTCGACGATCTCGGCTATCGCCGCTACGAGTGGAAGTGCCACAACGAGAACGAGCCGAGCAAGGCGGCCGCCAAGCGCTACGGCTTCACCTTCGAGGGTGTTTTCCGCCAGCACATGTTGTCGAAGGGGAAGAACCGCGATACCGCCTGGTTCTCGATGATCGATGGCGAATGGCCGCTGATCGGGGCCGCCTTTAAGGCCTGGCTTGCGCCGGAGAACTTCGGTGCCGATGGCCAGCAGGTGCGCAGGCTTGAGGACATCCGGGCTGATCTTGCCAAGGGGGCGACGGCATGAGCGGGAGCGGTAGCAACCGGTCGGCTGCCTATGCGGCACTCGCTATCGTTCTCGGCTTCGGTCTCGTGCTGCTTGGCCTGCCGAAGCTGGTGCTGTGGATTGGCGGCTATTCGCCGGTGCTTGCGGCGGCGGTCGGCACCGTCGGCATCATGTCCTTTTTTATCGTCCTGTGGCTGAGAGCTCGCTACCAGCGACGGCGCGACCAGCAGTAGTCTCCCGGTTCACGGCTGGAGGGCGGCGGCGAGCAGCAGGGCGCCGAGAGCGATCACTGCAAGGGCGCCGAGGATCTCGATCGTGTCGGCGACATGCCGGGCGGTCGTGGAGCCCGGGCCAGAGAGCCGGACGGCCAGACCCTTTGCCGAAACGGCAAGAGTGGCAAGCGCCGAGACGGTAATCGCCGTGCCGAGCGCCATGGCGAAAACGGATAGAATCCCGCCAAGATAGAGCCCGTTCAACAGGGCGAAAGTCATCACCAGTAGCGCGCCGGAGCAGGGCCTGAGGCCGACGGCGATGATCGCCGACCATGCTGCGCGCAGGCTGAAGTCTTTCGCTGACAGCAGGCGTGGGTCAGGCAGGTGGGTCATGCCGCAATCGGGGCAGGCCGAACCGGGGGCGAGCCGGTCATGGCCGTGTTCGACGGCCAGGGCTTGGAACGACAGTCGGGAGCCATTGCTCTTGCCGGAGGGCGTGTGGGGGGCGGGTACCGGCGCGGGTGCCCCAAATATACCGGTCGTCGCCGATGTGTCGAATAGCCCGGCGCTGACCGGTGCGCGGCGCGCGATCCATAGCGATTTCAGCTTACGCAGCAGCAGCCAGACGCCGAAGGCGATGACCAGGGCGAAACTGGCGATTTCCATCGCCTGCGTCGCGTCTGTCATGGATATGGACGTGCCGCGCAAGACGGCATAGCCGATGGCGACCAGAACGATCGCCACCACGCCCTGGAGAAAGGCAGAGACGAAGGAGATGGCTATGCCGCGCTTCAGTTCAGTCTCGTTGGCGATCATGTAGGAGGAGATGACCGCCTTGCCGTGACCGGGGCCCGCCGCATGGAAGATGCCGTAGGCAAAGGAAAGGCCGACCAATGTCCATAGTTGGCCCGAATCCTGACGCATGGCCTTCAGTGCGCCGGTGAGCGAGCGGTAGAACGCCTGCTGGTTCGCGTTGATAAAGGCCAGCCAGCCGGCGAAGGGGCCTGTGACCTGAAAAGAAGGTTCGGCCGTGCCGATCCCGAGCGGGGAGGCGGCATGTGCGAGCGAGGCGGCGAGCAGCAGAAGCGCCGTGGTCGAGACGACCCGAGTGAACAAACGGCCCATCAGCATGTCAACTCGAGCCGGGTGGCGAACAGTCTGCTCATATCGGTGCCGGCCGGATCGTTGAAGAAGGCCTCGGTCAGGTTTGCCTGGTTCTGGGCAAGGACCGTATCGGGATCGGGCCGGATTACCGCGCGCTTGCAGGCCTTGAAGCCGTCGCCTTCGGTGGTGATGTCCTCGTCTTTTTCGAAGTCGATTGCCGTATACATCGTCGGGTCATAGACGCCGATGCTGAGCTTGCCCTTCAGCGGCAGTGTCTTTTCCGGCTTGGCGATGAAGAAGACGAGGAGCTGGTTGTCCTTGAAGTCGACGTTGAAGACGTCCGGCTTGTCGACAGCAACGGCTGCGCCATTGCTGGTGATGGAGGTGAAAAAGCCATAGTCGGCAAGCGAGGTGCTAATCGTCTTGGCGATCTCGTTCAGTTCACTATGGTCCAGCTTCAGGTCGCTGTTCTTGTCGAAATCCATCAGCACGCTGGAGGAGAAGACGTCATCGAAGCGCCAGACATTGCGCAGTTCGGAAATCGTTCCGTCCGCACCGGCGATAATCTCAAGGCGGGCCTCGGCGAAGATATGCGGATGAGCGAAGGCAGGAAGAGGCACGCCGACGAGTGCCATGATCAGTGCCAGTCGTATTTTCATGCCGTTCTCGCCTTTGCGCCCGAATCCCGCTTCTTCCTGTCTGACAATTTCGACCGAAATGGGACCTCTTGCCCCTGGAGTTCAGTGGCGTCAGCCGCGCGAACGAAACCAGTTGTGAAGGAAGTCGACGAAGGCGCGCACCTTGGCTGGCAGATAACGGCGATGTGGGTAGACGGCATAGATGCCGCGATCCTTCGGCAGATAGTCGTCGAACAGGGAGACGAGTTCGCCGCTTTCTATATAGGGGCGGGCAATGAAGTCCGGAATCATCGCAACGCCGAGGCCGGCGCGTGCGGCGCGCAGGGTGGCGAGTGGACTGTTGACCTCGATCGGTCCGTTTACACTGACTGAAATCACCGAACCATCGGGGTCGATGAAGCGCACGCTGTTATGCGAGCGGGAGTTGGTGTCGACAAGGAACGGCACCCTTGAGAGATCCTGCGGGTGGTTGAGCGGTCCACGCTGCTGCACGAAGGCCGGTGTGGCGCAGGCATAGACACGGAAGTCCGAGAGTTTCTTGGCGATGAGCGCCGAATCGTCGAGCTTGGTTATGCGAATCGCCAGATCGAAACCCTCCTCGACCAGATCGACGAAGCGGTCCTCGGCAACGATTTCGAGCGACAGATCAGGATGAGCGGTGGCAAAATCGATTAGCGACTGGCCCACTTCGGCATCGATGAAGGTGCGCGGCACGGTGACCTTCAGCTTGCCCCTGAGATCGGTGTTGTTCTCGCGGACGAGGTCCGCCAGACTGTCGATCTCCTTGAGGATTTCGGTCGCGCTGCGATAGTAAGTGTGTCCGGCTTCGGTCAGCGAAAACTGCCGCGTCGTGCGGTTCAGCAGCAAGGCGCCAAGTTCGTCCTCCAGTTCACGCACATATTTCGACAGAAGCGCTTTGGACCGTCCGGTCTTGCGCGCGGCGGCGGAAAAACCCTCGGCCTCGACGACGTCGATAAAGGCTCGGATGCGCGTCAATGTGTCCATGGGTCGGATCCTCTGAGACTGTGCTCGAATTGTGAACATAACCGCGAGGTCGTTCAATTGATTTCTGCCGGCATGCTCAAAAAAACGCTTGATTATGACTGCGAACATTCTTATCTCCGGTCTGCCCAAAGTCGCACGTGCCTGTGGGTGTCCGCCGACCCTCGATTAGGTGAGGTCATCGGTAAGGTACCTGGAACTAACCCCTCCAGTCGCTATTCCGGCCAACCGGGAAATGCGAGGACATCTTGAAGCAACGACGGTGCGGGCCTTTCTGGTTCTCTTCCGGCTTTCCATCAGCCGGGGTCACTGAAGAGGCACACCATCATTGCCGGAAGTGCGGTCGGGTAATCCCACCAATCCATGGCAGACAAAGCCGAATTGACGCTCTTGGCAGGGTGTCGGTTCATTATTAGCGCTTCGAGCGCTCGTACGGTACCAGCGTCTCCACCGGCTGGTTTCGAGCGGGTTCTCGTCGTCCTTTGTCCTTCCGTGCTCGGCAACGAGTGCGGGAACCTTGGAACTTGAGAGGGATAGACCCATGACCACCGCTCGTATCCTCGACTTCATCAATACCCGACGTCCGGAAGGTCCCTGCCTTGTGGTTGACCTCGACGTCGTGCGCGACAATTTCGACGCCTTCCGTCACGCCCTGCCGGACAGCTCGATCTACTATGCCGTCAAGGCCAATCCGGCTCCGGAAATCCTGAAGCTGCTCGCCTCTTTGGGCTCAAGCTTCGATTGCGCTTCCGTCGCTGAAATCCAGATGGCCCTTGATGCCGGCGCGACTGCAAACCGGATCTCATATGGCAATACGATCAAGAAGGAGCGCGACATCGCCCGCGCCCACGCCCTCGGCGTTGATCTGTTTGCCGCCGACAGCCATGAGGAAGTGGAGAAGATCTCCCGTGCAGCGCCCGGCGCTCGGGTATTCTGCCGCGTGCTGACCGACGGTGAAGGTGCCGAATGGCCGCTGTCGCGCAAGTTCGGCTGCGTGCCGCAGATGGCCGTCGACGTGCTCGTCTACGCGCATCAGCTCGGTCTCGACTCGTTCGGCGTGTCTTTCCACGTTGGCTCGCAGATGACCAAGGTCGATGCCTGGGATGTGGCCCTGGCCGATGCCAAGCGCGTCTTCACCTCGCTCGCCAAGCAGGGCATCCACCTGCAGATGGTGAACATGGGTGGCGGTTTCCCGACCAAGTACCTGAGCGACATTCCGTCGGCGGAGGCCTATGGTCGTGGGATCGCCGGAGCGCTGAAGAAGCACTTCGGCAATCATATCCCGCAGACCATCATCGAGCCGGGTCGCGGCATGGTCGGCAATGCGGGCGTGATCAAGGCGGAAGTCGTTCTTGTCTCGAAGAAGTCGGACAACGACAACCACCGCTGGGTCTATCTCGACATCGGCAAGTTCGGCGGTTTGGCCGAGACGATGGACGAGGCGATCCGCTATCCGATCCGCACGGAGCGCGATAGCGACGCGATGGAGCCTTGCGTGCTCGCCGGTCCGACCTGTGATTCGGCTGACGTCATGTACGAGAAGAACATGTATCCGCTGCCGGTTTCTCTGACGATTGGCGACGAAGTTCTGATCGAGGGCGCCGGTGCCTACACGACGACCTATTCGGCGGTCGCGTTCAACGGTTTCGAGCCGCTACGGTCCTACGTTATCTAAGGTCCTCCTGGACCTTTCCTATGACCGCGCCGGTTGAACCGGCGCGGCGCAAGAACAATCATCGGAAACACCTTTTGGTACGGGAGGCCACAATGGCCGCTGTTCTGGACGTCGTGCGCGCATTTTTCGCGCCGCAAACTGCGCCTGCCTTTGTCATCGATCACGAAACGCCGGCCGACGTCGTCGCTCGCGAAGCCTTGCTCGACCGCACCATGGGCGGCGACCGGCGTAAGAAGTCGTCGGAGAAGATCCGCAGGGGCCGGGTGCCGGCGGAAGGACTGGCGTTGGTCGCCCGCGACAGCGAGGGCCATGTCATCGGCACCGTGCGTTTGTGGAATGTCGAGGCTGGTGTGAGCCGCGAGGGCCGATCGATCGATGCGCTGCTGCTCGGACCGTTGGCGGTCGATGTGGCCCATGAGGGCAAGGGGATCGGCTCGGCGCTGATGCGCGCCGCGATCCTCGAAGCGAAGAAGCGAGATCACGGCGCCATCCTGCTGGTCGGCGATGCCGCCTACTACGAGCGTTTCGGCTTCTTTGCCGACAAGGCGCAGCATCTCATTATGCCGGGTCCGTTCGCGCGCGCCCGCTTTCTCGGGCTGGAGCTGAAAGCCGGCTGGCTCGACAATGTCGCCGGGATGATCGTCGCCTCGGGCCGGAAGCTCTCCCGTTCTGCGCTGCGTCAGGCCGCCTGAAGCCTCGCGGCATACCGGATTCGCATTTCTTGAAAATCCACCGCCCGGCGGCTGCGGAACCATTTTCCGCGGCCGCTGTTTCGGCCGCCCGTGAACCTCGGTCGGGCGGCAATTCGTAATACTTCGCCAAGGGTTTCAATCCGTTGTCCCTAATGTATATTGCGCGCAAGTTTGACGATGCGGAGGGATTTCTTTGACCGTGAATGCCAAACCTTCTCCGGGTGGGAGAATGTCGGGCGTGGATCGTGCGCTGATCGACCGCACCATCGCGATAAGGGGAGGATTTCTCCAGTTTCCCGCGGTCTTGGAGCAGCGGTTCGAGGCCGACACGCGCGCCGGGCGCTGTCGCGAACTTGTGTTGCGCGGGTTCATTGCCTTGATGGCCTTCGATTCTTTCCTGATTATCGATTACCTCGCGATACCGGAAGAATTCGGGCTTGCGCTGTTAACAAGACTGGGCGTGACGATTTTCGGCTTGCTCGTCTTGGCGCTTATCTCGCGCGATCCCCCGCCCGTCCTGCGCGAAGGCGCGATCTCCACTGTCGTCCTGGCGGCAGCGGTCGCCATCGTCGTTATCATGATGGCGCATTCAAATCTCCTGGCGAAGGACTATCTTTACGGGATGCTGCTGGTCCCTTTGCTCGGCATGATCGCGCAGCGCCTTCGCTTCCGTTGTGCGGTGGCGGTCAGTGTCGGCTGCGTGGTACTCCACGGGTTCGCGATGTGGAACATCGAGGCGCTGACCTTGCCGTCTCAATTGATGGCCGGTTTGCAAATGTGCGCAGCCTCGGTCTTTGCGCTTGTTGCCGGCTATACCATCGAGCGCGACGAGCGTATCGATTATCTTCAGGCACTGCGGCAGCGCCTCAGGACGGAAGAGCTCGAGAGCCTTTCCACCCATGACGCCCTGACGGGGCTCGGCAATCGGCGCGGACTGGAGCGGACGCTTTCCTGGATCAGCGCCGATGCCGCCGGGAACGGCAAGCTCGCGGTGATCATCGCCGATATCGACAAGTTCAAGGCGTTCAACGATCATTTCGGCCATCCGGCCGGCGACAAATGCATCAAGCAAGTGGCGGCGATCATGGCGGCGGAAGTCCGTATAGCGGGCGACGCAGTCTTCCGCTATGGCGGAGAGGAATTCATCGTTCTTCTGCCGGGCATCGAGGCCGATGGCGCAGCGGCGATCGCCGAGCGCATGCGTTATGCGCTCGAGGCGGCCGGCATTCCGCACGTCGAACCCGTGGAGGGCGCGCCGCTGACGGCAAGTTTCGGGGTGGCGACGGCGCGCCTCGGCGAGAGCTTCCGCGCCGAGGATCTGGTGGAGCGGGCCGATGCGGCGCTCTACCGGGCCAAGAACGGCGGCCGCAATTGCGTGGTGGTCGACGGCGTACACGCGGCGGCCGAGTCCGGAAGCGCGGTCTAGTCCCGCCCCCGCCTGCCACCAAGATGCTGGCCGGCATCCGGTCGCAACTGCCCGGCGTCGAGGTGCCGATTCGGTTGCCATCAGGCAGCTCGCAAAGGAGCCGATAGCACATTCCGCCCCGTACGGAGCCACGCCTAGTGGATCGCGATGCGGTGGTTCAACTGAAAGCGGCCGACAAGCTTGGTCAGGTGTGATGCGCCTTCCGTCAGTGTGTGCCCTGATGGCGGTCGTTTCCTCCACCATGGCGACATTCTGCTGGGTCATCTGGTCGATTTGATGAATTGCCGAGCTGCTTTCCTGCAAGCTGGTGGCCTGTTCCCTCGCGACAGTGGCGGGGGCATGGATATTGGTGTCGACTTGAGCGACGAAGCCCTGGATCCGGTCGGGTGCCTTGCCGGTCTCGCCGATCAGTTCGGTGCTTGGGAGACCTCCACGGCGGAATTCCCGATTAGGCCTTTAATCTCGCTGGCGGCCCTGGCCGAGCGCTGGCTGATTTCGCACGACGCCCCCTTTTCATTCGCGAAGAGGGGGCGTCTTCGCATCTGTTGCCGAAAGGCTGCCCACCGTTATGGGCGCGGTTTGGAAGCGTGGCATGGCCGTGTTCGGGAAAATCGGTGCCATTGGTACAGCGCTCTGCCGCGCTTCCGGGTCCTCGTGGGACGCGCTGAGCACGCGGTGCCGGTTTCGACCATCAGATCTTGCTCGCGTTCTCATTGTCGCTTCCGGACCGAGGCGAGAATCACCTCCTCGGGAGAGCGGCAGGAACTGGGAGGGGGCGTTTCCCAAGCGCCTCGGGAGCGCGCCACGCGCCAAGATTCTCAATCGTCAAGTGACGCTGTGGCCAAATTGTGACAACGGCATCGCAGCAGTGCCATCTCCCTGATTTCCAAGTTGTCTTTTGATCTAGCTCAAACGACCTCGCGTTTCCGGCGACGTATTTTGTGCGCGGCACAAGCCATCGATCTATTCAAGGAGAGACCCCATGACCAAGACCAGCACGCGGCGGATCAGCGCCCTTGCCGCAGCCACCGCATTTTTGCTCATCGGCCAGGCGGCCGGCGCGGCGGACATGACGCCGGTGGACTACGCGGCGCCTGAGGCTTCGAGCATTGCGGCCCAGAGCCCGTGGCAGATCCGCGTGCGTGGTCTCGGCGTGATTTCGCAGGATGAAGGTCACGTCAACGGCATCGCAGGGTCCGATCTGTCTTATAGCGATACCGTGATCCCTGAACTCGACATCACCTATTACTTCACAGACAATATCGCTGCCGAACTTATTCTTGGCACGACCTATGCGAATGTCTGGGGTGAAGGCTCAGTCGCAGGACTCGGCAAGATCGGTCGCACCTGGATCCTGCCGCCGACCCTGACCCTGCAGTATCACTTCACCGACTTCGGCGCCTTCAAACCCTATGTTGGCGCCGGTTTGAACTATACGATTTTTTACAATGAAGACGGGGCAAATGCCGCCGATCTCAACATCGACAACGCCTTCGGCGCGGCCCTTCAGGTCGGCTTCGACTATATGGTCGATGAGCATTGGGGCGTGAACTTTGACGTCAAGAAGATCTTCCTGGAACCGGATTTCACCGCCAATGTCGGCGCGGACGTGAGCGGCAAGGCCAAGCTGAGCCCGTGGCTCGTCGGCGCCGGTGTCACCTATCGTTTCTAAGAGACTGAGATCTAATGCAAGGTCGAGGGCCGGGACCGCAAGTTCCCGGCCTTTTTTCGGCACTTGTGAGTTGAGGTAATATTGCAGGTGTGTTTTTCTGGCCGTGTCGCACGCAGGAAGGCAGGGGTTGCAATCGCCTCTGCCCCGTATTATCCCCGCCCTTTAGCTCTCAAGGGGACATGACTGCATGAAGATCGGTGCTCTCAGCTGGAACAGCAACAATATCGGCGACGATATCCAGAGCGTTGCCGTCATGCAGCATCTGCCGCCGGTCGATGTGTTTCTCAATCGCGATCATCTGAACAGTTATGACGGACCGGAGACGCTGCTCGTCACCAACGGCTGGTTCCTGGCGGAGATTGAAAACTGGCCGCCGAGCCCATCGATCAAGCCGATCTTCTTTGGCTTCCACGTGCAGGAGCACGCCAAGCCGACGATCGCGCGCCATGCCGCCTATCTGAAGAAGCATGAGCCGATCGGCTGCCGCGATCAGGCCACCGTCGATTTCATCCGCTCGCTCGGCGTTGAGGCCTATCTGTCGCTATGCAACACGCTGACTTTCAACGCGCCGGCCGACCGCGAGCCGGATTCTATCTATCTCGTCGAAGCTGATCGCCACCAACTGTCGCGGAAGCTGTTCAAGAAGGGGCTGCTGGTGAAGAAGGTCAGCCATCGCATCATCGACGTCTCGGCGGAAACGCGTCTGCGGTATGCCAAGGAAATCGTCGAGACCTATGGCAAGAAGGCGGCGCTCGTCGTCACCATGCGCATCCATTGCGCCATGCCATGCATCGCGATGGGCATTCCGGTGATCTTCGTCGGGCCGAAGACATACCGCACGCAGATCGTGGAGGAAGTGGGCCTTCGCCGGCACGATGCTTGGCATCCGCTGAAGCACCCCTTCACCCGCAGGATCGAGGCCTGGCCGCAGCCGCTCGACATCGCCGAGACCAAGAAGCGCGTCAGCGCCGACATCAAGTCGCGCATCGCTGCGGCGCTCGCTAAAGGTTAATCCGGCCTTTAGCCGACAGGCGCTTAAGCGTGCTTACCGCAGGAAGCTATGCTTGAAGGTGTGCATGATGAGTGCGACTGATTTCGGTTGGATGGCGGAACTCGTCCTCAATCGGCTTGGCCAGAAACGATGTCACCATCTCGTAAGACGGGAAGTGGTAAATCTGGCTCTCAGCGGATCGATGTTGAAGGCGACGGCTTATCGAAGACCAAACGGACCAGATTACTAATGACGCGCGATGAATTTTATCAGCAAGCCCTGCAGATCATCGGCCGGTACGAAAACATTCCCGCCGCGGAAATGACGAAGCCGACGGTAGCCGAGTTGCGGGCAGGACAGTTCGCCGGCTCCTTGATTGATTTGACCGATTCGCTTTCGAGGTTAGAGCGAGATGAAGTTCACCAGGTGTTGTCAAAAGCGTCGGTGATGAGATCGAAGCTGGTGGCTGTTGCATCGATCTATTACTCGGATGTCATATCGGAAGATGGATCCAACGAAAGCAAAACGGTGGAGCCACCAAAATGGTGGGAAGCGGCGATGCGACAACACTTCGATGATGTGGACAGAATAGGGCCTTTCGAGAGTAGCGACGTCGCAATAAGCAATTTTGTTATCAGTCCCGCGATCAGATCCGAGATATCGTCGCTGCGGCGGCAGTCTTTGACTCGGTTTGAGTTGGGCCGGCTCGTAAACAGGGCTGCTCTCAAGCTTCGGCTGCTGCTGGGAAGAACAACAAGCCAGCGTTCCTTATTTCAAGAAATTGAGGGTAAAACAGTCGCAATCGTTGGGAATGCTCGCTCCCTTGCAGCCAAGGATTACGGTGGGGCCATAGATGGGTATGACTTGGTCGTGAGGTTTAACCGCGTGCCAATCGTCTCTCGGAAGTCGCACGGTTTCAAGACGAATTGGGTCGCTACCAGCGTTCCGGTGACGCAGCGTCGCCTTGATGATCTCGGTGCTGACCGGTTGCTGTGGCTTTCGCCTCGCACAAGGAAAATGACCTCTGAAACCATAGCCATTCAGAACCTCTATGTGCATCCTACAGAACAGATTCGTTCTTTAGAAAAACGAGCAGGATTGTCTCGTGCTACGACAGGGATAACGGCCATCGATCTGCTATCGAAATCGGGTCTGTCGAAAGCTACTCTTTTTGGATTTGATTTCTATCGGAGCCAGTCGTCATCGTCACATCAAACGGCAGCCAACGCGCCACATGCTTTCGACCGGGAAGAGGTCTTCGTTCGCAAGCTCGTGCAATCGGACGGGCGGTTTGAGGTTGCCGAGTAACCCGCCTCCCGGAATTCGTTTGATTAGCAATCGATGGCCGATTGCATGTAGATCTTGCCAGCGCCCTTTAGGGTCCCGACGAAGAAGTTGTCGACCGCGGCGAGGCTTCCAGAATGCGGAGCCTAAATGTGGCGCTCACGGAATTTCGCGAGAAGCGCTCGACCTGCCAGCCGGAAAGCGTGTTCTGCCACTCTGCAGTCTTCCCTCTTCCAGCTGCAGTAGCGTTCCGTTTGGTGATGTGCTGCTGTCATACACCACCAACGCTGCCGCCAGGAGAGGAAAGCCCTTTCATCACCTGCCGGCGCTCCGGGCGCCCTTAACGCAGGAAGTTCCGCTTGAAGGTCTGCATGATGAATTTGACTGATTCCTCGCTCGGGTGGCGGAAGTCGTCCTTCATCGGGTTCGGCAGGAAGGACGTTACCATCTCGTAGGACGGGAAGTAGTAAAGCTTGCTTTCGGCGGGCGGCCCGACCTCGCGCATCAGCTCGTCGATCGCTACCCGCAGAGAAGCCTTCGAAACCGAGCTTGCGGTGATGCAGGACACCGGCCGGAAGGTTGCGGCGAGCGGCACGGGCGAGAGCGTCATGATCACAGTCGCGTCGGGCCGGTGGGCGCGGATGAGCTGGTAGGTTTGGCGCAGGTTGTCGAGATTCTCCACGGCGCCCAGCACGCGAAAGCCATGTCGTGCGGCGTCAAAGTCGCGTTTAGGAATAGCACGCCAGAAGATTTCTCCGGTGGGCTTGTCATACCAGACCTCGGAGAGCCCGAGTGTCAGGATGAAGATGTCGGACTTCTCGAAGATAGCGCGCGTGGCCTGGCGAACCTCGGCGGAATAATCGCCCGGAACGCCTTCCTTGTCGTGCCACAGTTCGATCTTCGGCGTCTTGCCCTCGAAGGCCCATTCGAATTGCTGGCGGATTGCCGCTGAATTGACTATGCCCTCGCCGCTGCGCACCACATAGGAGTTCAGTCGCATGTCGCGGCCGAAAACCTGATAGCCCTCACGGTAGAGGTATTTCGTCACCTCGGAGGCAAAACAGCTGCCGAAGGCGGTGATGTAATGCTTGCGGGTAATGAAGGGGGCGTCCGGAAACCAGCCCTTGCCGATATATTCATCGACTGCATTCTGCTGGGCAATGGCCTTCTTGTCGGGGAAGAAGTTAGTGGCCTCGCCACGATACCAAGTCGCATGCGCTTTGCGTTTCACCCCGCCTGTTTGGTAGTAGATCAGGTTGTCGCGCTCCGGCTCGTCAGCGAGCTTGAGCGCGCGCAGGAGCTTATAGCGCAGGGTCTTCTTTACGGGCTTGGAGCTGTCTTTCACCATGGTTGAGCGATAGCCTATCGTAGGCGGCAATTCAAGCAACGCGATGCGCCCGAGAGCGGGCAATCAATCCGCAGTAGACGGGGCGGACCAGCCGTCACAGTCCGTCGCAGAATGCGACGGACTGTGTTCGGGTGAAACGACGTTCCGTCACGCGGAGATGTCGATGACGCCGCAATCGCCGGCTTCGGAGGCGTAAGCCAGAAGCTTGCCTGTGGCGCTCCAGCCCATTGAGGTGATCGCGCCTTTTCCGGGGCGCCGTAGCAGAGCCTCCTTGCCATCGGCAATCCGGACAGCAAGGATCATGCCGTCGATGTAGCCGATCGCCAGCACTTCCTCCGCCGGGTGGAAGGAAACCTGGGTGACCATGATATTGGCGCGGGTACCGAGTTCGAGCGGTGCCTTGCCCATCGGGCCGTCCTTGCCCGCAAAAGGCCAGACGATCGCGGCCGGGGCGCCCGACGAGGCGAGCCACTTGCCCTTGACCGACCATGAAAGGGACTTCACCTTGGCCGGGTAGCCGGTCATGCGCATGTGGCGGGTGTCGGCCGACTTGCTGTCGAGCTTCCAGCCGTGCAGAGCGCTTTCCTGCATGGTGGTGACCACGAAGCGCCCGTCGGGCGAGAAGGTGACGCCGGTGTGGGCGCCCTTCCATTCGAGGTCGACCGGCGCGCCGGTGGTACCGATCCAGTGCAGGGTCACGCCATTATAGCGGGCTGCTGCAACGCGCAGGCCCTTCGGTGCGAAGTCGAGTGCCTCGATGGTACGATCCTCGGTGAATTCCTTCACCGTGCCGTCCGCGAGCCGCACATAAGCTGTCTTGCCAACCGCATAGGCGACCGCGCCCTGTGGGCCGGCGGCAACCACCGAGATCCATTTGCGCGGCACGTTGGCCAATTCGATGACGCTGCCGTCGTGACTGATGCGCAGCACCTTGCCGTCTTCACCACCGGATACCAGCGTCTGGGTCGCGGGGTCCTTGACGCAGGCAAGCAGACCCTGATGGGCCTGGATGACCTTCTCACCGCCGTCGAGCCTATGGATGGAGCCTGAAGCCGCGGCAAAGACCGGAATGTCGCCGAGGAAAGTGGCGGTCAGCACATGACCTTCAATGTCGAGGGGAGCAACCGTCGGCATCATGCTTTCCTTCTTGCAGGCACGAAATCAGATGAAAGCTGCATTATACATCCCGGCATCATGCGGTCGCTTCGCAGGCGTGGAAGCTCTTCTCGAGCTTTTCGCGGTCGAGGTTGCGGCCGATGAAGACGAGGCGGCTCTCATGCTTCTCGCCTTCCTTCCATGGGCGCTGGTGGTCGCCCTCGATGATCATGTGCACACCCTGCACGACGTAACGTTCCTCGTCCCCCTTGAAAGCGATGATGCCCTTCAGCCGCAGGATGTTGGGGCCGTCGGTCTGGGTGACCTTCTGGATCCAGGGGAAGAAACGGTCGGGGTTCATCTCGCCGCCGCGCAGTGAGATCGACATCACCGTCACGTCATGGATCGCCGAGGGGCCGTGATCATGGTGATGATGGTCGTGCCCGTGATCGTGGTCATGATGGTGGTGATGATCATGGCCGTGATCGTGCCCATGATCATGGTCGCAATCCGGACCGCAGACATGGTCTGGATCATCGTGGTCGAGGAAGTGCGGATCGTTTTCGAGCGCGCGTTCCAGATTGAATGCGCCCTGATTCAGCACCTTGGCGAGATCCACACCCGAACGGGTGGTCGAATAGATGCGGGCCGACGGATTGATGGCGCGGACGATGTCCTCGATGCGGTGCAGTTCGTCGTGGCTGACGAGGTCGGTCTTGTTGATGACGACGACGTCGGCGAAGGCGATCTGGTCCTCGGCCTCACGGCTGTCCTTCAGGCGCAGGGGCAGGTGCTTGGCATCGACCAGGGCGACCACCGCGTCGAGCTCGGTCTTGTTACGCACGTCATCATCCATGAAGAAGGTCTGGGCGACCGGCACCGGGTCGGCAAGGCCGGTGGTCTCGACGATGATGCCGTCGAAGCGGCCGGGACGGCGCATCAGACCCTCGACGACACGAATCAGGTCGCCGCGAACCGTGCAGCAGACGCAGCCGTTGTTCATTTCATAGATTTCCTCGTCGGACTCGACGATTAGGTCGTTGTCGATGCCGATCTCGCCGAATTCGTTGACGATAACCGCGTATTTCTTGCCGTGGCTCTCGGACAGGATGCGATTGAGAAGCGTCGTCTTGCCGGCGCCGAGATAGCCGGTGAGTACGGTGACGGGAATGGGTTTTGCGGCAGCTTCGGTCATGAAAACCTCGATCGGGTGGTGGGCGCAGACGATGCGCCTGTAATGGTGTTACCCCATATAGGCGTTGACCGGCGGCAGTTCAAAGGCTTTGTTTCGGGCAACTCAATCGCCCGCGCAGACAAAAGTATCGATGTCGAACGCTTGCACGTCGCGCAGCAATTCGATCAGTCCGCCAACCGCGTGGGTGATGAGCTTCTCGCCCTTTTCCGCTGTCGCGGCTCCAGCATTGCCGGTTACTCCCTGGCGGTTGAGGTCGCTCATTTTCCATCCGAAGGCATGCGGGCCGTAGGCGCGCAAGTGGGTGAAACGGCTGGCATACACCGACTGCCGCGAAGGGAAGTTCTTGGCCTTATCCATCGCGACCCGCTCGGAGTTCAGCGCCAGCATCACCGACGTTTCGATCTCGCCGCCATGGATGCCGATGGCCTTTTCCTCAGGACTGATCACGCCTTGAGGCAACCCGAAGCGTGTCCAGCTGGTGGCGACCGCCAACATGCCGAAGCGCACCCGTGCCTCGGTTGCGACAATGGTCATCAGCGGTGAATTGCCGCCATGGGCATTGAGCATGACCAATTTGCGAATGCCTTTGCGCGACAGGTCCCCGGCGATTGACAGCCAGCGATCCACGGCTTCCTGATAGGCAAGGGTTTTGCTGCCCGCCACATCCATGTGTTCGATCGAATATCCGACAGGTTCGGCGGGCAGGAAGGTCACCGGCAGGTCGGCCGGCAGCCGTTCCGCCAGGCGGGCGACGACCCCCTCGACGATCAGCGTGTCGGTTTCGAATGGCAGATGTGGTCCGTGCTGTTCGTGGGCCCCGAGCGGCAGGACAGCGATCCAGTCGCGTCGCGCCTCGGGCGGCAGGGAAGGATCATTGTCGAGAAAATTGGACTTGGGCAGCGACATCTGGCGTCAATCCTGGTTCTTCGCTATGGATTTTGGGCGCTGAGTGTTAGCCGTCACAACAATTGCGGTTGCCGCGACAACCGGTGTCAGGGGGGAGAATGGCGAAAAAAGACAAGGGCGACAAGAAAAACAAGTCTTCCAAGAAAAAGGAATCCGGTTCACGCAGCCCATCCGTAGCGGCGGCCGTAACCCAGGCTTCCCGTGCCATGCGTACGCATCTGTCCCGTGGTCTCGCTGATAGCGGCCTCTATGCCGGACAGGATACGGTGGTACAATTGCTTGCCGAGGAGGACGGGCTGACGCCTGGCGCACTGGCGCATCGTCTTGGTGTCAAGGCGCCGACCATGACGCGGACGATCGGCCGGATGGAGGCGCAGGGCTTCGTCGAACGCCGCACGGTGGATGCGGATGGGCGATTGACCATGGTCCACCTGACGGCAGAGGGGCGCGCGCGGCTTGAGGCCATTGCCCAGGCTTCGGCTGAGACCGAGTTGCTGGCAACCCAGGGCTTGTCCGGCAAGGAGGTGAAGCAACTCGTCAAACTGCTGGCGGAGGTCGAGCGAAATCTGCACGACCAGCCGGAGAAGTCCTGAAGACGCACTTGTTCTCCGACGAATGGGGGAATTGAAATGGGCACTTAAATTATTTAATTAAACTGTTTAAGCACGTCATACGGGGCCTCGCAGCATGCATCGGTTCGCCAGGGGAGGCAAAGTGGCTCAGAAGGTCAAACTGTCAACGATCGCCGAGACGCTCGGTCTTTCGACGGCAACCATTTCGCTCGCCTTGCGCGACAGCCCGCTGGTGGCCGCCGACACGCGGGAGAAGATCAAGGAGAAGGCCCGCGCGCTTGGTTATATCTATAACCGTCGTGCCGCCAGTCTACGAACATCCAGATCAGGTATCATCGGAGTCGTCGTGCACGACATCATGAACCCCTTCTATGGCGAGATCCTGAAAGCGATCGAGAGCGAGCTCGACCGAAGCCGCCACACCTTTATTCTCTCCAATCACTATGACTCGGTTGAGAAGCAGCGCACCTTCATCGAGACGCTCCTGCAACTCGGCGGCGACGGCGTCATCATGTCGCCGGCCATCGGCACGCCGGTCGAGGACATCAAGCTTGCCGAAGATAACGGCATGCCCGCGATCCTGATCGCCCGTCAGATGGAAGGTCTCGAGGTGCCGACCTATCGCGGCGACGACAGCTACGGCATTTCGCTCGCCACCAACCATCTGATCGGGCTAGGGCACCGGACCATCGCCATGATCGGTGGCACGGATCAGACGTCGACCGGGCGCGACCGCTACCAAGGCTATGTCAACGCGCTGCGCAAGGCCGGCATCGAAGTGGACCCTGAACTGCGTATTCCCGGTCCGCGCACCAAGCAGGGCGGTTTCGAGGCGGCGGTGCATTTTCTGTCGTTGCCGCAGAAGCCGACCGCCGCCGTCTGCTGGAACGATCTTGTCGCGATCGGCCTTATGAATGGTATCGCCCGCGCCGGCCTGGTGCCGGGCCGCGATATTTCGGTCACCGGATATGACGATCTCGAGGAGGCCTCGATCGCCACGCCGTCGCTGACCACCGTGTGGAACGGTCAGGCCGAAGTCGGTCGGCTTGCCGCACGCGCCTTGCTCGACAAACTGGCCGGCAGTCACGAGCCGGACGGCATCCATCTGATCAAGCCGGAAATGCGGATACGCCAGTCCACCGGCCCGATCCACACTCGCTGAACGCCTGGAGGTCCTATGCCGGATTCGCGCGTCGCCATCCTCGTGCCGGGCCGGATCAGTCCGCGTGTCACCGAGAGACTTTCCGAACGTTTCGAGCTGATTGCCGTGCCGCATGGCACGGAACTGGCGCTTTCGCCGCAGGAGGCGGAGAGGGTTCGTGGTGTGGCTGTTTCGGGACAGCTGACGGCGGATTGGATCGCCAAGCTGCCGCATCTTGAAATGATCGCCAGCTTTGGTGTGGGGTATGACGGCGTCGACGTTCACGCCGCGGCCGCGCGTGGCATCGTCGTATCGAACACGCCGGACGTGCTCAATGACGAGGTCGCCGATACCACGATCGCCCTTTTGCTCAACACAGTGCGACAGTTGCCGCAGGCGGAGACCTGGTTGCGTCAGGGGCGCTGGGCGAGCGAAGGGCCTTTCCCGCTGTCGCCATTGTCGCTCAAGGGGCGGCATGTGGGCATTCATGGGCTTGGCCGCATCGGTCTGGAGATCGCTCGCCGGCTGGAGCCTTTCAAGGTACGCATCAGCTATTGCACGCGGCGGCCGCGAACCGATGTCTCATATGCCCATTTTCCAACCTTGCTCGGTCTCGCCGAGGTGGTCGATGTGCTGATTTCCATCGTGCCGAAGACCCCGGAGACGATCGGTGCGATTGACGCGGACGTCTTGAGGGCGCTTGGCCCGCGTGGGGTTTTGATCAATGTCGGGCGAGGCACCACGGTTGACGAGCCGGCGCTCATCGCGGCGCTGAAGAACGGAACGATTGCAGCCGCTGGTCTCGACGTTTTCACCAATGAACCTCAGGTGCCGAAGGAACTCATCGACCTGCCGAACGTCTCGCTATTGCCGCACGTCGCCTCGGCGTCCGTTCCGACCCGCAATGCCATGGCGGATCTGGTGGTCGACAATCTGATTTCCTGGTTCGAGACGGGACGGGCGCTGACACCCGTGCCGGAAACGCCGCAAAAAGCCTGACCCGCTCCGTGGTCTGGAACTGTTGCGTCAGGCCTTGGTCTGCGCGTAGGTCCGGACCGCGTCGCCGAAAGCTTCGAAGAGCGCGCGCGATGGTGCATCTGTCTCGGCCCAGTATTCAGGATGCCACTGTACACCGATCGCGAAACCCTTGGCGCCGATGACTGAAACAGCTTCGATCGTGCCGTCTTCGGCCAGTGCCTCGACCTGCAGGCCGGGTGCCGTCTTCGAAATCGCCTGGCGATGCAGCGAGTTGACCTGAACCGAACCTGGGCCAAGATAGCGGGCGATGCAGGAGCCCTCGGCCACGATCACGTCCTGACGTATGCTGTACATCACGTCGCGGTCCGGGTGTTGCGGCTTGCGGTGGTCCCACACGCCTTCCTGTTCCTGTATCTCTGTGGCCAGCGTGCCGCCGAGAGCGACGTTCAGTTCCTGGATGCCGCGGCAGATGGCCAGTAGGGGAATGCCCCGCTCCAGGGCCCGGCGGATAAGGGGCAGGGCCGTCGCGTCACGGGCCGGGTCGAACGGGCCGTCGCTGTCGCGCGCCTCGGCACCATAAAGCGAGGGGTGGACATTGGTGGCGGAACCCGAAACCAGAAGGCCGTCGATCCGGTCGAGGATGGCGTCGGTGTCGTTGCCTTCCTCGAAGGCGGGTATGATGAAGGACATGACGTCCGCTACGTTGAGGGCGGCGCGGACATACTGGCTCTGCGCCGCATGCCAAGTGGTGCCGTCGAACTCGCGAATGTCGGCGGGAATGGCGATGATCGGTTTGGGCATGGGGGAACTCCGAGATAGCCGAGGCGGCATTGCTTTTCTTGGAATGAGCCGGGGCCTTAAGTCAATATCTTATATTTGTCGCGTGCCGGGTCTTCGAGTTGCGCCTTCTCAGCTTCGGCTGTCCGATCCGAAAGCGGCACGATGCTCTGTCGGGTTGTCTCGGCTCAGCCCAAATCCGTGACGCGTCGAATTGACAAAGAACCACTCCGTTGTCGATGGTTCGGCCTGCGCCTGCTGGTTGAAAAGCAATGAATGCTAGTATTCGATCGGGATCTTGCGCGCAGGCAGACGTAAGTGTTCTCTACGTCGAAAGAATATTGCGGCAAAGCTTGAAAGCCCTTGGACAAAATGGTTATCTCGCCCCCATTGCCATCGGGAGGGGCGTAAGATTTCTTTCGGTGGAGCAAAACCATGATGGGAGGTCAATTCATGGATCGTCGTTCATTTATCAAGAAGGCGGGGGTCGGCGGTGCCGGCGTCGCGGCTTCCACGGTGTTGGCAGCGCCTGCCATTGCCCAGGAAAACCCCAAGATCACCTGGCGCCTGACGTCTTCTTTCCCGAAGTCGCTCGACACCATTTATGGTGGTGCAGTCGATATCGCCGAGCGTGTCGCCGCCGCAACCGACGGCAATTTCAGCATTCAGGTTTTCGCTGCCGGCGAAATCGTGCCCGGCCTGCAGGCCGTCGATGCGGTCGCTGCCGGTACGGTCGAAGCAGCTCACACCACCTCCTACTATTTCTGGGGCAAGGAACCGACCTTCGCCTTCGGTACTGCCATTCCCTTCGGTCTCAACGCACGCATGTCGAACGCGTGGTTCTACCAGGGTAACGGCAACACGCTGATGAACGAGTTCTATGCCACCCAGGGGCTCTACGGTCTTCCGGCTGGTAATACGGGCGTTCAGATGGGCGGCTGGTTCCGTAAGGAAATCAATACCGTCGACGACCTTAAGGGCCTGAAGATGCGTATCGCCGGTCTGGCCGGCAAGGTGCTGGAAAAGGTGGGTGTCGTGCCGCAGCAGCTCGCCGGCGGCGACATCTATCCGGCGCTCGAGAAGGGCACGATCGACGCTGCGGAATTCGTGGGTCCGTATGATGATTCCAAGCTCGGCTTCCACAAGGTTGCCAAGTACTACTACTATCCGGGCTTCTGGGAAGCAGGCCCGGTCGTTCACGGCTTCTTCAACCTGGAGAAGTTCAACAGCCTGCCGAAGAATTACCAGGCAATCCTTCAGGATGCCTGCGCCTTCGCCAACACCAACATGATGGCGAAATACGACACCAAGAACCCGCCGGCTCTGAAGCAGCTCGTCGCCGAGGGCACGGTGTTGCGCCCCTTCAGCCAGGAGATCATGGAAGCCTGCTACCAGGCTGCCGTCGAGATCTACGCGGATTTGTCGGCCCAGAGCCCGCACTTCAAGAAGATCTACGACGATCAACTGGCGTTCAAGAAGGATGCCTACCTCTGGGCCCAGCTCGGCGAGTACACCTTCGACACGTTCATGATGATCCAGCAACGCGCCGGCAAGCTCTAAGCTTTCCGCAGCTGCTATGGAACGACAGGCCCCGGGGTTCGCCCCGGGGCCTTTTTTTGCGCGCGGCTGCATTCCAGTGCCATTGAGGAGCGTGCGGTAGGTCCTGTTGGGGCGGGCGACGTTGCAGGACAACGAAAAAGC